>NZ_LR733413.1:1342500-2542500 GCF_902506345.1 Flavobacterium sp. 9R
TAAGCCCGCCTGCGCAGATGGTACTGCAATTTGTGGGAGAGTATGTCGCCGCCTTTCTTTATTAAAANCGACTTCGCTCAAGGCAAGTTGAAACTTTTTATATTCTTTATCTCAGTATGTTAAGATATTGTGTAATGTTAATCAGTCAAAACTGGTTACCCATTGCAAAACGACCTTAAGGTGGTTATTGCGGCGGGGCTCACCTCTTCCCATTCCGAACAGAGAAGTTAAGCCCGCCTGCGCAGATGGTACTGCAATTTGTGGGAGAGTATGTCGCCGCCTTTCTTTATTAAAAACCCTTCATCTAAAATGAAGGGTTTTTTTATGCCCTTTTTTTTTAAACATTAGGAAGGGTATACTAAAATCTTTGTTTTTTCCTGTTTTCTTGATTATATAATTTAAATTTGTGTAAAAAATTTATTTATGAATAAAGTTTTTGTATTAGTATTCTTGCTTGTTTCCAGTTTTTCCATTGGTCAGCAACGTCCTAAACTTGTTATTGGAATAGTTGTGGATCAAATGAAAGCTGAATATTTAGATAGGTTTTATGATGATTATTCACAAAACGGATTCAAGCGTTTAATGAATAATGGTTATGCATTTAATAATATGAATTATAACTATGTACCTACTTATACTGCTCCAGGACATGCTTCAATTTATACAGGAACTACTCCTGCAACTCACGGTATAATTGGTAATGATTGGTATATTCGTGAAACTGGTAAAAACAGGTATTGTACAGATGACGATTCTGTAATTACATTAGTTGCTGGAACTGAAAAAGAAGGAATGATGTCACCAAAAAATCTATTTTCAACTACTGTTACTGATGAGTTGCGAATGGCAACTAATTTTAAAGGAAAAGTTATAGGTTTGAGCATTAAAGATAGGGGAGCTATTTTGCCTGCAGGGCATTTTGCAAATTGGGCATTTTGGTTTAGTAAATCTGGAGATTTTATTTCAAGTTCTTTTTATGGTGATAAGATGCCTGATTGGGTTACTAAATTTAATAATGAAAAACGTTATTTGAATTACATTCAGAAAGGATGGGGTTTGTTAAAACCTACTGTTGATTATAATGAGAGTCTTCCTGATGATAATCCATACGAAGGGAAAATAGATAAATCAAAGGCTCCCGTTTTTCCTTATGATTTGAATAAATTGTACAAAGAATCTGGTGCTGATATTCTTAGAACAACACCCTTTGGAAATGATTTGTTAGCAGATATCGCTTTGCAGGCTATTGAAAGTGAAAATTTAGGAAAAGATAATGATACCGACTTTTTAACTGTTAGTTTTTCTTCAACGGACTATGTAGGACATACTTTTGGCCCAAGGTCGATGGAAATTCAAGATACTTATTTGCGTTTGGATTTAACTTTAGCTAGAATGTTAGACTATCTTGATAAGAATGTTGGTAAGGACAATTATTTGCTTTTTTTAACTGCAGATCATGCTGCTGCTGAGAACCCTATTTTTTTAAGAGATCGTAAATATGATGTTACGAATGTGCCATCAAAAGAGACTTTCAAATCTCTTGAGAAGTTTTCAATAGCGACTTATGGGGTAAACTTAATATCAAATTATTCTAATTATAATATTTATTTAAATAGAGATTTAATTAAAACCAAAGGATTAGAATTAAATGTTGTTAAACAAGCTTTTAAGGCTTTTATTTTGGATTTGCCTCACATTAAAAGGGTGTATACTGATGAAGAAATTTTGGCGTCATCAGGAGGTGATTATTATTTAAATTTTATTTTTAAAGGATTTGATCCTAAACAGAATGGTGATTTAGTATTGGTTCAAAAAACGGGTTTTTTGGAATATAATGAAACAGGTACTACACATGGTACTCCAAATAGTTATGATACTAATGTTCCATTGTTATTTTATGGTTGGCATGTTCCTAAAGGAGAATCTTATAAAAAAGTTTACATAACATCAATAGCACCAACTTTGTCAAAAATGCTTAAAATCACTTTTCCAAATGGAACTGAAGCTGAAGTCTTGGAAGAACTCTTGATTTCTAAATAAATAATTTTATACTTGAAATAAAAAAAACTCCTGAATTTCAGGAGTTTTTTGGTTAAAATATATTTTCTATTTCTGCAGCTTGAAGCATCAAATAATGAAGGTCAGTGTTTTTTATAAATGGAGATAAAAGTTGACTTCCTGGTCCAAACATAGCTAGTTCAGTATAATCAGCTGAATGGTCTGTACTAATCCAGCCTACTGAGTTGCGCTTTTTCTGAATATCTCCTAACGCTTTAAGAGGTAAGTGCCTTGGATTGTAAAGTCCATCTTCAAGTTTTATATTAGTATAGTAGCTTAAAATTTCCTTAGCTTCCTCTTCTTTTAAAATTATCTTATTAGCATACTCAATTCTTTCTATTACTTGCGCTACACTAGTTTCTTTTCCGATACCATTTAAAATCCAATCATTGGTTTGGGTATATTTTTGAATACTATCAAAGTTATCATTGGCATCTTTTCCATATACTATACCAGGATTAGCATTCCCATGATCAGAAGTTATTATTACTAGAGTATTTTGATCTTTTTCGGCAAAATCTATAGCTACTTTTATAGCTTCATCATGTGCGACTTGATCATAAATTAACCCAGCTACATCATTTCCATGAGCTGCCCAGTCTACCTTTCCTGCTTCTACTTGTAAAACGAATCCTTTTGGATGATTTTTCATTTTATCAATAGCTCTTTGTGTCATTTCTGCAAGAGTAGGGATGCTATTGGTTAGTTCTTTGCTGCTTTCTCTGTCTTTTGAATAAGGAAGTCCTTCTTTGTCAAAAACGCCTAATATTGGTTTGCTATTGTCGTTAGACCACATTTCAGTTTTGTTTTTGACTACAGTAAAACCTTTATCTTTAAAATCTTTATAGAGATCTCTTTTGTCTTTTCGAATATCAGCAGAAAAGTAGTTGTCGCCACCACCCAGCATGACATCAAATTTTAAATCTAGATACAGTTCGGCTATTCCTTCTTGACTGTTTCTGCTTTTAGAAGAAATGCAAAATCCAGCAGGTGTAGCATGCGTAATTGGAACTGTTGTAACGCAACCAGCCATTTTTCCAGCTTTTTGAAACTTTTGCCAAATTGGTAAATACTCTTCTCCTTTAGTTCCAATATTTAAGGAACCATTTTTAACGCGAAATCCACTACCCCAAGAGGAACTCGCAGCAGCAGAATCGGTTACAATCGATGAGGCAGAAGCCATATCCATTAATGCACGACTAACTTTTTTGTCTTTATATAATTGCATCCAGTTGCTGCCTTTACCAGTTTTTCTGGTTAAATAAAGATCAGCCATGTTAAGTGTGCCAATGCTCATCCCATCACTTACGATAACTATAATGTTTTTTGCTTTTTTATTTTTGTGAAAATTGGATAAATCTAATTCGTTTGCAGGACTTTCGAATGGATTTAGTAAAGTTGTTCCAAGAGCGAAAAGGGAACCATTTTTGAAGAAATTCCGTCTGTTCATATATTGTTTTTTAGAATAAATCAAATATAAGAAAGCTTACTTTTGATTGAGGTTAAGATTTTTTTAAATATATAAAACATAAATGAAAAAATCCCATTTTTTCAAATGGGATTTTATTATTAAACGGTTGCTTCTATTTGAAGTGGAATTTGATTTTGAAGCAAATCTTCAAATTTTTCATGAGCTCGAATCAAATGCCCTTTACCATTATACCATAGTACTTCAGCGGGTTTATATCTAGAGTTATAATTAGACGACATAGAGAAGCAATAAGCACCAGCGTTGTGGAAAGAAAGGATATCTCCCTCTTTTATTTCTGCGATTCTTCTATTATTTGCAAAAGTATCGGTTTCACAGATATAACCTACTACAGAATAGAAACGTTCTTTTCCTTTTGGATTAGAAATATTTTCGATATGATGTTGAGAGCCATAAAGCATTGGTCGAATTAAATGGTTAAAACCGCTATCAATTCCAGCAAAAACAGTTGATGTAGTTTGTTTTACAACATTTACTTTTGTTAAAAAGTAACCAGCTTCACTGACTAAGAATTTACCTGGTTCAAAAATCAATGTTAAGTCTTTTCCGTACTCAACACAGAAAGCATTAAAACGTTTTGATAATTTTTTACCTAATTCTTCGATATCTGTTTGTACATCGTCTTTTTTATAGGGTACTTTGAAACCACTACCAAAATCTAAAAATTCAAGGTTTTTGAAGTTTCTAGCAGCGTCAAAAAGAATTTCTGCTGCATATAAAAATACTTCGATATCTAAAATATCCGAACCCGTATGCATATGGATCCCGACGATGTTCATTTTGGTGTTTTCTACTATTCGAACCAAATGTGGTAATTGATGTATAGATATTCCAAACTTGCTATCAATATGACCTACAGAAATGTTAGTGTTTCCACCAGCCATTACGTGTGGATTAATACGTATGCATACAGGAACATTTGGGTGTTTTGTACCAAATTGTTCTAGAATGGATAAATTATCAATGTTTATTTGAACACCCAAAGCATTTACTTCTTCTATTTCTTCTAAAGAAACACCATTTGGAGTATAAAAAATCTTTTCTGGAGCGTAACCTGCATGCAATCCAAGTAGAACTTCTTGAATAGAAACAGTATCTAAACCAGACCCCATATCTTTTAAGAGTTGAAGGATTGATATGTTTGACAATGCTTTCATCGCATAATTAATACGAAGTTTTTCAACCTTAGAAAAAGCTTTTGTTAATCTGTTAAATTGCGATTGAATTTTTTCAGCATCATAAACATATAATGGCGTGCCAAATTGTTCTGCTAATTGAAGTAAGTCTTTTCCTTGCATTGTGATTTAATTTTTTACAAATTTATTACAGTTTATACCGTCGACCAAATAAAAAACAAAATATAACAAAATATAACAAAAAGTTATAATTTAAACATTTTGTTTTCTAAATCTAAGTTTTATAACAATAAAAAATCCCTTGACTTAAAAAGTTATAGCCAAGGGATTTAAAAAAAATGGTTTCTTATAATGAAGGCAAATCGCCTTTACCTTTAGTTGGTAAGTTGGTGTATCCCATTAAGAATAAATCAACTTCTCTTGCAACCTCACGACCTTCAGAAATAGCCCAAACAATCAATGATTGCCCTCTTCTCATATCACCAGCCGTAAAAATATGAGGAACATTAGTTTGGTAGTTATTGGCTTTGAAGTTACTTCTCATATCCAATTCTAGACCAAGTTGTTCTGCTAAAGTTTTTTCAGGTCCTGTAAATCCAAGAGCTAGTAATGCTAAATCACAAGGCCAAATTTTCTCTGAACCTTCCTTTTCAATTAGTTCAGGACGTTGTCCAGGAACAATTTTCCAAGCAACTTCTACTGTCTTTAGTGCAGTTAGTTCTCCTTTTTCATTAGCAATAAATTCTTTGGTGTTGATTAACCAATTTCTATTACAACCTTCTTCGTGTGAAGAAGAGGTTTTTAGTTGTAGTGGCCAAAAAGGCCAAGGAGTAGATTCGCTTCGACCCACTGGAGGTTTTGGCATAATCTCAAAATTGGTAACTGATTTTGCGCCTTGTCTATTTGAAGTTCCAATACAGTCAGATCCAGTATCTCCACCACCTATTACGATAACATCTTTTCCTGTAGCTTTGATTTGATTAGGAACTTCTTCACCGTATAAAACTTTAGTTTGTTGTGTTAGGAAATCCATAGCTTGAACTACGCCTTTGCTATCGGCTCCTTTTGTAGGTAAACCTCTTCTTTCTGTGGCTCCACCACAAAGAACGATTGAATCAAATTCATTTAATTCTTCTACTGAAAAGTTTACACCAACATTTACATTGGTTTTAAAAACGATACCTTCAGCTTCTAAAATAGCAACACGACGATCGATTATTCCTTTCTCTAATTTGAAATTTGGAATTCCGTAGCGTAACAATCCGCCAATAGCATTATCTCTTTCAAAAACAGTTACAGTATGTCCAGCACGATTGAGTTGTTGTGCAGCCGCTAGACCAGCTGGTCCAGAACCTACAACAGCAACTTTTTTACCAGTTCGAACTGCAGGCGGTTGTGGTTTAATCCATCCTTCTGCAAAACCTCTTTCTATAATGTTTTTCTCGATATTTTCGATGGCAACAGGTTCTTTGATAATACCTAGAACGCATGATTTTTCACATGGTGCAGGGCATAATCTTCCTGTGAATTCAGGAAAATTATTCGTTGATTGCAATATTTCTAATGCACTTTGCCATTCTTCTTGATGTACCATATCATTAAAATCAGGAATTAAATTCCCCAATGGACACGAGCTATGGCAAAACGGGATGCCACAATCCATACATCTTGAACCTTGTTCTTTTATTTTATCTTTTGGTAATGCAATTGTGAATTCATTATAATTGGCAACGCGTTCAACAACAGCTATGTTACCTTCGTCGGCTCTATTAAATTCTTTAAATCCTCCTATTTTTCCCATGACTATTGTGCTATTAATTCTTCAACTTCCTTTTCTGCTGCAATACGTTGTAATGCTTTTTTGTAATCTGTAGGCATTACTTTTACAAAATGCTTGACTTGGTTGTCCCAATCTGCCAAAATTCTTTTAGCTAACGGGCTACTTGTGTATAAGGAATGATTTTTTATCAAACGTTTCATTTTTGCGATATCTTCTACTTCTAATGGGTCAAAAGCCACCATTTCCATATTGCAAAGTGTTTGGTCGAATTTCTTATTTGGGTCATAAACATAAGCGATACCTCCACTCATACCTGCAGCGAAGTTTCGTCCGGTTTTGCCCAGTACAACTACAGTCCCTCCAGTCATGTATTCACAACCATGGTCTCCAATACCTTCAACCACTGCAGTTGCTCCTGAGTTTCTAACACAGAAACGTTCTCCAGCCATCCCATTAATATACGCTTCACCAGTAATGGCTCCATAAAGTGCTACGTTACCAATAATTATATTTTCCTCTGGTTTGAATGTTGCTGTTGGTGGTACTTTAATAATTAATTTACCTCCAGAAAGTCCTTTACCTAGATAGTCGTTACAGTTTCCGTGTATTTTAAATGATAATCCATTGGTAGCAAAAGCTCCAAAACTTTGTCCTGCAGATCCTGTAAAGTCTACTAAAATAGTATCTTCTGGAAGTCCTTGTGCACCGTATATTTTTGAAATTTCGTTACTCAAAATTGCTCCAACTGAACGATCCGTATTTTTGATATCAAAGGTTACTCTTGTTCTTTCTTTTCTATAAATAGAAGGAATCGCAGCTTTGATAATATCAAAATCTAATACATGCTCTAATTCATGATCTTGAGGCATTGTATTGTGGTTAGGAACTGTTTTTGCTTTTTCTGGTTTATAAAGAATAGTTGACAAATCTAATCCCATCGCTTTGTAATGTTGAATCGCTTTATTTACGTTCAATTTTTGAGATTGTCCTACCATTTCTTTTAAAGTTCTAAAGCCAAGTTGTGCCATAATTTGTCTTAATTCCTCTGCAATGAAGTACATAAAATTAATAACATGTTCTGGTGTACCCTTGAAGTTTTTACGCAACTCAGGATCTTGAGTTGCAATACCTACAGGGCAAGTATTTAAGTGACAAGCACGCATCATAATACAACCTGAAGCTACTAATGGTGCAGTTGCAAAACCAAACTCTTCAGCTCCAAGTAAAGCGGCAATAGCAACGTCACGACCAGTTTTTAACTGTCCATCACACTCTAAAACAACACGGCTTCTTAAATCATTTAGGATTAAAGTTTGTTGGGCTTCAGCCAAACCTAATTCCCATGGGATTCCAGTATGAGTTAAGGATGTTAATGGTGCAGCACCTGTTCCTCCATCATAACCTGATATTAGGATTACATCAGCTTTTGCCTTAGCAACACCCGCAGCTATAGTTCCAACTCCAACTTCTGATACTAATTTTACATTTACTCTAGCTTCACGGTTGGCATTTTTTAAATCGAAAATTAATTGTGATAAATCTTCAATAGAATAAATATCGTGATGTGGAGGCGGAGAAATTAATCCAACATAAGGTGTAGAATTTCTGGTTGCAGCAATCCAAGGCACTACTTTTTCACCTGGTAATTGTCCACCTTCACCAGGTTTAGCTCCTTGAGCCATTTTTATTTGAATCTCTTTGGCATTGGTCAAATAATTAATAGACACTCCGAATCGACCTGAAGCTACTTGTTTTATAGCACTATTTCTTGAGTCACCGTTCAATTCTTTTTGGAAACGTCTTGAATCTTCACCACCTTCTCCAGAATTACTTTTACCACCAATTCTGTTCATTGCAATGGCTAAGTTTTCGTGTGCTTCTTGACTTATAGAACCATATGACATGGCACCTGTTTTGAATTTTTTTACAATTTCAGTCCAAGGTTCTACTTCGTCAATTGAAATTGGATCCAAATTATTGAATTCAAATAATCCACGAATAGTCATCAAATTAGCGCTTTGCTCATTGACCATTTTAGAATATTCGGCATAACTTTCAGGGCTATTCAAACGAACGGCTTGTTGTAGTTTTGAAATGGTTGTTGGATTAAACATGTGTTTTTCACCATTTCGTCTCCATCTGTAAATACCACCAATTTCGAGCGGTAGCAAGTTGGCTACTTTTGAATTTGGGAATGCTTTTTGGAAACGCTTTTTCACTTCTTTTTCTACTTCCATTAATCCAATACCTTCAATTCTAGATGGAGTGTATGGGAAATATTTGGTTGAGAATGATTTGTTTAAACCTAAAATTTCAAAAATCTGAGCAGCTCTATACGAATGTAGCGTAGAGATTCCGATTTTATTCATAATTTTCAAAATCCCTTTTCCGATAGCTTTATTGTAATTTTTAATAGCATATTCGGCAGTTATTCCAGCGATGTGACCTTCTTTAACTTGATTATGAATTATTTCATTTACCATATAAGGATTAATTGCGCTAGCACCATATCCAAATAAAAGAGCAAAATGATGCGGCTCACGAGGTTCGGCAGATTCAATAACAATTCCAAACTTAGAGCGTACTTTAAGTTGGTTTAAAGTGTGGTGAATATAAGAACAAGCCAAAAGCATAGGAATAGGTGCTAGGGTTTCGCTTACTCCACGATCAGAGAGGATAACAATATTACTTCCTTCAGAAACAGCTTTGAAAGTGGCTTGTACGCATTTCTCTAATGCACGCTCTAAACCATTAGCTCCTTTTTCTATTTTGTACAACGTAGAAATAGTAACTGATTTGAAATCTTCGTGCTGAATGTTTCTTATTTTATCCAAATCTTCATTAGAAATGATTGGGTTTTGGATTTTTAATTTTTTGCATTGTTTTGCTTCAATGTCAAATATATTGTAATCTCCACCAATAGCTAAACTAATATCTGTGATGATTTCTTCACGAATTCCATCCAAAGGAGGATTGGTAACTTGAGCAAATAATTGTTTGAAATAGTTATACAATAATTGTGGTTGATCTGATAATACTGCTAATGGAGTATCATTACCCATAGAGCTAATGGCCTCGTTTCCGCTACCGCCCATTGGATTAATTATTGTTTTTAAATCCTCTATTGTATAGCCAAACATACGTTGTCTGGTTTCAAAATCAAGATTCTCAACTGGAATAGGGTTGTCAGTATAAGGAATACAAGCTAATTGTAAAAGATTTTCATCCAACCATTTTTGGTAAGGACGTTTAGTAACTATGGAATGTTTTACTTCGTCATCTTCGATTATTCTCCCTTCGTTCATATCAACCAAGAA
Source organism: Flavobacterium sp. 9R (assembly GCF_902506345.1). Taxonomy (NCBI): domain Bacteria; kingdom Pseudomonadati; phylum Bacteroidota; class Flavobacteriia; order Flavobacteriales; family Flavobacteriaceae; genus Flavobacterium; species Flavobacterium sp. 9R. Next base: position 1,352,281 of record NZ_LR733413.1, read on the forward strand.
CATTTTTCCTGGTTCTAATCGACCATGTTGAATGACATCTTCTGGGTTGATGTCAAGTACACCAATTTCTGAAGACATAATTACAAAACCACTTTTGGTCAAAGTATATCTTGAAGGGCGTAGACCATTTCTATCCAATAGCGCTCCAATAACATTTCCGTCAGTAAAAGGAATAGAAGCTGGGCCGTCCCAAGGTTCCATAATACAAGAATTGTACTCATAGAATGCTTTTTTCTCAGCACTCATCGTTTGATGTTTTTCCCATGCTTCTGGAACTACCATCATCATGACTTCAGGAAGAGTTCTTCCCGTCATTAGTAACAATTCTACAACCATATCCATAGAAGCAGAATCTGATTTGCCTTCTAAAATGATTGGGAATAATTTTTTTAAATCTTCGCCAAAAACATCACTTTTCATCAGTTCTTCACGAGCTCTCATTCGGCTCACGTTTCCTCTTAATGTGTTAATTTCACCATTGTGACACATATAGCGGAAAGGTTGTGCTAAATCCCATGAAGGGAAAGTGTTTGTTGAGAATCGTTGGTGTACTAATGCCAATCGAGTAACTAAGTCACTGTCTAATAAGTCGGTGTAATAACGGCTAATGTCTTCTGGCATTAACAGTCCTTTATATATAATAGTTGTGGTAGAAAAACTTGAGAAGTAAAACATATGACTTTCCGAAGTTTTTGAACCTCTAACTGCATGTTCTGCTATCTTTCTAGCGGCAAACATTTTGGCGTTGAATTGTTGTTCTGTTAAGTCCAAACCATTTTTGCCAACAAAAACTTGTTTTACCGTAGGTTCTTTTTCGGCAGCGATTTGTCCTAGATTGCTAACATCAACAGGAACATCTCTCCATCCGAGGATTTCTAATTTTTGATCTAAAATTGCTTTTTCAAAAGTAGTTTTGCAAAAATCAACTTGATTACTACTTTTAGGCATGAATACCATACCAACAGCATATTCTCTAGGCTCAGGAATAGAAAATTCACATACTTTCTTAAAAAATGTGTGCGGAATATCAAAAAGGATTCCTGCTCCATCACCAGTTCTACCATCAGAGCTAACAGCGCCACGATGCTCTAATTTAATTAAAATGTCTAATGCCTTGTGAATAATATCATTAGATTTTATTCCATTCAAATTACAAATGAATCCTGCGCCACAATTGTCGTGTTCAAATTCGGGCAAGTAAAGGCCTTGTTCTTTAACTTTCATGCTTGCTATTTTTTTTACAAAATTATGTAATTCATGAGATAATCTGTCTAAATACAGGTTTTAGCTATTATTTTTGCTATAAAACCAAATTCAGCTTGCAAAAATGACAATTGCAAAATTTTGCCCCGCCTCTGTTAACATTTTCATAATATTTGAAATTGAAAACGTCTTATTTACCTGCAAAAACTGACTTTTTTAGTGATTTTCGCCTGTCCAAAAAAAAATATCACAAATTTTTGAATAACCTTTAATTTTTTTAAGCAGGCATATTGTTTTGTAAGGTTATTTTTAAGTTAAACTTGTCTTTTTTTAAGAAAAAAAAATAATTCTATTTGAGTTTAATTTTCTATTTTTGTCGCACTTTATTCTGGAACGTTTTCAGAGTCCTGTCAAATTTTATATACTTATGAACATACACGAATATCAAGGAAAAGAAATTTTAGCAAGCTACGGCGTACGAATTCAACGCGGAATTGTAGCGAATAGCCCTGTAGAAGCTGTTGCTGCTGCAAAACAATTAACTGCCGAAACAGGTACAAGTTGGTATGTTGTTAAAGCTCAAATTCACGCCGGTGGACGTGGAAAAGGTGGTGGTGTAAAACTTGCCAAAGGCTTAGACAAAGTAGAAGGAATTGCTAGCGAAATCATCGGGATGCAATTGATTACTCCTCAAACTTCTGCCGAAGGTAAAAAAGTACACAAAGTGTTAATCGCTGAAGATGTATATTATCCAGGTGAAAGCGAAACTTCTGAGTTTTATGTTTCTGTTTTATTGAACAGAGCTACTGGCCGTAATATGATTATGTATTCTACAGAAGGTGGAATGGATATCGAAGAAGTGGCTGAGCATACTCCTCATTTAATTTTTACTGAAGAAGTAGATCCAGCTGTTGGTTTGCAAGGTTTTCAAGCAAGAAGAATTGCTTTTAACTTAGGGCTTTCTGGAAATGCTTTCAAAGAAATGGTGAAATTCATCGATTCTTTATATAATGCTTACATTGGTTCAGATGCTTCGATGTTCGAAATTAACCCTGTGTTAAAAACATCTGATAATAAAATTATGGCGGTTGATGCTAAAGTAAATATCGATGATAATGCTTTATACAGACAAGCTAAATATGCTGATATGCGTGACATTCGTGAGGAGAACCCAATCGAAGTTGAAGCAAAAGAAGTAGGTTTGAATTATGTAGACCTTGACGGAACTGTTGGATGTATGGTAAACGGAGCTGGTTTGGCTATGGCAACTATGGATTTGATTAAGTATGCTGGTTTTGAGCCTGCTAATTTCTTAGACGTAGGAGGAACTGCTGATGCAAAACGTGTAGAAACTGCTTTCCGTATTATCTTAAAAGATCCAAACGTAAAAGCAATTTTGATCAATATTTTTGGTGGAATTGTTCGTTGTGACCGTGTGGCACAAGGTGTTGTAGATGCTTACAAAAATATGGGTGACGCTATAAAAGTGCCAATCATTGTACGTTTGCAAGGAACTAATGCTGCTATTGCAAAAGAATTAATTGATAATTCTGGAATGCCAATTCTTTCTGCAGTTGAGTTTCAAGAAGCTGCCGACCAAGTTAAAGTTGCATTGTCTTAATTTACAATCTAGTTATATATTGAAAAGCCTGTTCGTTATGAACAGGCTTTTTTATTTTCCGATGTTTTGAAGTTCATCCGATTCGTAAATGGTGTAGCCTTTTACGTTGGATTGTGCTAAACGATACAAGGCTTTAGCAACTGTATAGCTTTCTATTGGGCGGTATTTTTTTAAGCTTCCTAGGAGTAGGAAAGAAAATCCTTTTGAGAAAAAAGCACCTATTTTTTCTCCTAATCTAAATTCTGAGCGTTGACCTAATAATAAGGAAGGTCTAACAATAACAGTGGTTTCAAAATTAGCTTTGGCTAATTGAGTTTCCATTTCTCCTTTGGTTTTTAAATAGAAGTTGTTCGAGTCTTTGTTGGCGCCCAAAGAGGAAACAATCAGGAATTGCTTTATGTTATTCGTCTTTGCAATTTTTGAAAATGCAATTGGATATTCGTAATCTACTTTTCGAAAGGCCGATTGGCTTCCTGCTTTTTTGATGGTTGTACCGATGGTGCAAAATAAATCATCGCCTTTCACCAAATGTTGATAGGTTTCAGGTGCATCAAAGTTGATGATGTGTTGCTCTAGTTTGGGGTATGATTTTCCAGATTCTCTTTTTACAAAAATGATAACTTTTTGATAGTGTTCACTTTCTAAAAGTATATCTACTAGTTGCGAACCAATAAGTCCCGTACTGCCAATAACTAGCGCCGTTTTCATTATGATTTTTTATTCTTTCCGTTGTTGAATTTTACTTTTTCAACCACTTGGATTTTTGGTGCAGCCGCTTTATTGCTTTTTTTGAAAGGTTTTTTGCTTGCTGGCTTTTTGTCTCCGCGGCTTTGTTCTGCATCTTTTGGTTTGGCTTTGAACTCTGGACGTTTTGCAGCTCCGTCTTTTGCTGGGATTTCAGCTCTGTGTTTTGCTAAAACTTCAGTAGGTATTTTTGGGTTTTCTTTGGTGCCACGTAAATGGATTACCAATCCGTTAAGGAAATTGCGCAATACTTGGTCACCACATTCCATATAGTTGGGATGTTTTTCGTCGCGGAAAAAGGCACCTAATTCTGATTTTGATATTCTGAAATCTACTAATTCTAGGATTTCAACGATTTGGTCGTCACGCAACATTAAGGCTACGCGTAATTTTTTGAAAATATCGTTGTTGGTCATATTCTTTTAATTTTTTACAAAGGTACAGTTTAAAAATAGAGAGACGTTATATTCGAGTCTGAATTCGGGGTGCTCTCTAAAAAAATGATGAAGAATTGCTCCAATTGTCATTAATTGAGTGCTTTTTTTTAAAACATATAAGGCATATAAGTTTCTATAATTTTTGGCGTGTTTTATAGGAGTAAAATAGAAGGGCATATAAGGAACACAGGTGAATCGGTATGGATTTTTTAATTTGAAAAGTCTTAAGGTTGGAGTCTTTAAGTATTTCAGACTAAAGCTATGAATTTAATGTTTACAAGAAGGCAAGATGTTTCCTTTTAGCCCCGGTAGTAGCGGCATCCTTTGCTTTTTTTCTTTAAAAAAGCAAAGATATAGCGGTTGACGGGTTCTATGATGGCAAAAAAGCCTTTTTTCCTGCTCCTAAAATCTATAAAAAGGAATTTAAAACTTTAATTAGTTGGTCAAGGTCTTCTTTTTGATGATTGGCCGAAATGACGATTCGGTTCAAGGTTTTTTGGTCTGAGGGATAATTAAAATGGGTGATTACGATTTTGTTTTGCAACAATATATCGTAGCTCTTGTTCCAATCTAAGTAAATGGAAGGGTAGTTTGCGGTGAAATTGATTTTGGGATTGGGTTGTAAATGTTGGGCGAGATAGTCTAAGTTGTCTTGTAATTTTTGACGCTGTTGTTGCACTAGATGAGCGGTTTCGGCAAGGGTTTGCACATAGGCGGGATTCATCCCAGCGGCTGCAATAAAGGTGTCATAATTTTTGATTTCTTGAATAAAACTCGAAGCGCTCGCTATCACACCTCCTGTGAGTCCCAATGCTTTGCCAAGTGAGGCGACCAAAATTTTGCGTTTGATATTTGGATTGATGATACTCGAATAAATTCCTGACCCGTTTTTGCCAAGGATTCCGATAGAGTGGGATTCATCTACAACCAAAGTGATTTCTTTATGGGAGGGAATGCTATCGAGAATTTTTAGGTCTATGGCTTGTGTCTGAAATGAAGGAACAGCATCTGTAACGATGGTGATTTTTTCTTTTTTATTGTCTAAAATTCTAGGGTTTAATTGATTGTTTATAAATAGAGGCAGACTGTCTTTTCTTTGTATGGCGGGATGAGCATTTGGGAAATGGTAAAATACATCTGTACTTGTGCTTAAAAAATCAAGTGTTAGCTTGCCAGCTAGCATTCCTGATGAAACGGTAACTGCGGCATCGGCCTGAATGAATTGCGCAAGTTGAGTTTCGCCAGTGTCGTAGGCGCTCAATTGTATGTTTGCGTTTCTTGAACTACCGTATGCGGTGCCCCAACGTTGGATATTTTTGAAAATAATTTCTTGAAATTTGGGTAAAGTTGGTAAACCAAGATAAGCCGTTCCTCCAAAATAAAGGAACGTTTCTTGGTTGATTTCGATTACGCGATTGGGAAATTGATTGACTTTCATACGAATTATAAAAGTGTTACTCCAGTTCCGTTTCCGTCTGGGTAATCAATTTTACCATAAGTAATGGTTACTCCCGTAGCAATATCTTTATCCAATAGTAGCGCTCCGTCCATATCTACGTAATCTAGTAGTGGTAGCAGATGTGCTATAGCTGAGATGCCTACTGTAGATTCTGTCATACAACCTACCATAGTTTTTAGTCCTAGTTTTTTGGCTTCTTCTAACATACGTTTGCCAGGAGTTAGACCGCCACATTTTACTAATTTGACATTTACACCGTGGAAATGGTTATGGCATTTGGCTACATCGGATTCGATAATGCAGCTTTCGTCAGCAATGATGGGCAAAGCGGAGTGTTTGTGAACTTCTTTATGTGCTTCCCAATTATCGGCTTTCATAGGTTGTTCTAAGAATTCCACCCCGAGTTTTTTTAAAGCTACAGAGTTAGTAATGGTTTCTTCAACACCCCAACCGCAGTTTGCATCGATTCTGAAAATGGCGTCTGTATGTTTTCGTAATTCAGTTACAATTTCGATGTCTTCTTGGGTGCCTAATTTAATTTTATAGATAGGCCAAGGGAGTTCTTTCATTTTGGCAACCATTTTTTCAATAGAAGCGATGCCGATGGTGTAATCAGTTAAAGGATTTTTATCGGTAGTAAAATTCCAAAGTTCGTATAATTTTTCGCCTTTTTTGCGAGCATATAAATCATTATAAGCCAAGTCTAAAGCACAAAGCGCAAACATATCCTCTTTCAAAAAAGGATATACTTTGTTCCAAAATTCTTCGGGGGTTTCGGTTGTTGTGTTTTCTATCAATGAACGAATGTTTTCCAAATCCGCACGCATCATTGGAACCGTGGTGTGATAATAAGGGTTGGAGGTTGCTTCGCCAAATCCTGAGTAGCCTTCGCTTTGGAGTTCTACAATTAACGAAGGTTGAAAATCGATAGATTCTCTAGAAATGGTGAAGGTGTGTTTTAGTTTGAGGTTGTATTCGCGAAGGATTAGTTGCATAACATAAATTTTTATTGTTCTAAAAAAGGATTAGTAGCCCAACCAAAGTAAGGCTTTTACAAAACCATCTCGCCATAATTTTTCGTTGTGTTGTCCGCCTTTTATTATGGTCTTTTTATTCAAATGTTTACAGGAACAACGCTTGGTATTGATGATGTTTTCCATTGTATTCAAGTCTTTTACCATACTATCATCATCGCCTTCTTGGTCTCCACAAAGGAAATAGTATTTTGCTTTTATCTTTTGGGTTTGTTCTGTTAATGCGATAATATCCTTTCTGTTAATCCAAAAGGCAGGAGAAAAAACGCCTGCTTTGCCGAAAACTTCGGGATACTTAAGCGTGGCGTAAAATGCGGTCAATCCACCCAAGGAACTGCCAATTATTAGCGTATGTGTTTTGTCGGTTTTGGTGCGGTATTTTTTGTCGATGCTCGGTTTTAAAGTGTTGACAATAAAATCTAGGTATTGATTCGCCTTGCCTCCGCCATATTTTTCGTGAGGATAGGGAGTGAGTTCTTCCAACCGTTTTTCGTTTCCGTGTTCAATTCCTACTACGATTACTTGTGCGCGTAGACTGTCTAATTTTTCATCAATATTCCATTCGCCACTATAAGAAGTTTTAGCATCGAATAAATTTTGAGCATCGGGCATATAAATCACGGAATATTTCTTCTTGGAAGCGCTATAGTTTTTGGGTAAGTAGAGCCAGATTTTTTTTGTCGTTTGTAATTCGGGAGATACAATACTAAAAGTACTCACTTGAGAAGAAGCAGTGCTTTCCTGTGTCCATCCTTTCATCACCAGAAAAAAGAAGCAAAAAAAGAGGATTGTTTTTTTAGACATAATTGAATTTTGTGGATACATTTAAAAACAATAATTTAGCTAAAAATAAGAAATTGATGAATAGTTTTGAAGAAAAAAGAAGTTTACTTTTAGAAATGATAAGTTTTTCTATTGTAGACGGAAAATTACATCAACGCGAGTTGGATTTTATTTGGATTGTAGCCAAAGAATTGGGTTTTACCAGAGCAGAATATTCTGATTTGTTTCATCAAGAGTTACCTCATTTGCCCATTAAATCAGAATTTCAGCGTATTCAGCAGTTCTATAGGTTGGCGCTGATTATGCATTGTGATGGTATTTTACACGAAAAAGAGTCCGTTGCGATTCGTCAAATAGCCATTGATATGGGATTAAATCCAGGGGCTACGAAGCGAGTTTTGCAGATGATGCAGGAATCTCCAAACGCTATGATTGATGCTAAAGCATTGTTAGGAATGTTTCAGGAACAACACAATTAAGAGAGTTTTTCTTGTAATGCTTTTATTTCATCGCGGAACTTGGCAGCTTGCATAAAATCTAAATCTTTTGCGGCTTTTTCCATCGCTTTTCGTTTTTCACGAATTAATTTTTCCAATTCTGGTTTTGATAAATAAGCGGTTTCAGGTTCAGCTGCTTTGGCAATAGTGTGTCCTAATTCGTATTCCACCAATGGATTTTTAGTAAAAGCACTGTCTATTTTTTTATCCAAAGCTTGTGGGACTTTATTGTGTTGGGTGTTGTAATTGATTTGTTTGGTACGGCGATAATTGGTTTCATCAATCGTTTTTTGCATACTCGCTGTAATCTTATCGGCATACATAATCGCTTTTCCGTTTAAGTTTCTTGCTGCACGACCAATGGTTTGAGTAAGGGAACGATGACTTCTAAGAAAGCCTTCTTTGTCCGCATCCAAAATAGCAACCAAAGACACTTCAGGTAAATCCAATCCTTCTCTCAATAAATTGACTCCAATCAGGACATCAAATAAGCCTTTTCTCAAATCTTGCATAATTTCGATGCGTTCCAATGTATCTACATCGGAGTGAATATAGCGACAACGAATGGAAACTTTAGTCAAGTATTTAGCTAGTTCTTCGGCCATTCTTTTGGTTAAAGTGGTGACCAAAACACGTTCGTCTAACTCACAACGCACTTGTATTTCTTCGATTAAATCATCAATTTGATTCAGACTTGGGCGAATTTCGATAATTGGGTCTAGTAAACCTGTTGGGCGAATGATTTGCTCTACATAAACACCATCGCATTTTTGCAATTCATAATCCGCAGGTGTGGCCGACACATAAATGACTTGATTTTGCATAGCTTCAAATTCCTCGAATTTCAAAGGTCGATTGTCCATAGCTGCGGGAAGTCGGAAGCCATATTCTACCAAGTTTTCTTTTCTAGAACGGTCGCCACCATACATAGCTTGTACTTGTGACAAAGTTACGTGACTTTCATCGACTACCAATAAAAAATCATTGGGGAAGTAATCCAATAAACAGAAAGGCCTTGAGCCCGCTTCTCTTCCGTCAAGGTAACGAGAATAATTTTCAATTCCCGAACAATAGCCCAATTCCCGAATCATTTCTAAATCGAAGTTGGTGCGCTCTTCTAGACGTTTGGCTTCTAAATGTTTGCCTATTTCTTTGAAGTAATTCACTTGTTTTACTAAATCTTGCTGGATTTCCCAAATGGCATTTTGTAACACATCTGGCGAAGTCACAAACATATTGGCGGGATAAATCGTCAATTTTTCAAAGCGTTCAATGACTTGAGCGGTTTTAGTATCAAAGCTTTCTATTTCTTCGATTTCATCACCAAAAAAATGAATTCGAAACGCATCATCCGCATAACTTGGATAGACTTCAACCGTATCACCTTTAATTCTGAAATTTCCTGGGGTAAATTCGGCTTCGGTTCTAGAATACAAACTTTGTACTAAACTGTGTAGCAATTTAGTTCTTGAAATCATTTGGTTGACTTCGATGGCAATTACGTTCTTTTGAAATTCTACGGGATTTCCAATACCATAAATGCAAGAAACCGAGGCGACTACTATAATATCTCTTCGTCCAGACAATAAAGAGGATGTCGTGCTCAAACGCATTTTTTCTAACTCTTCATTGATTGACAAATCTTTTTCTATAAAAACTCCCGTAACAGGCATAAACGCCTCGGGTTGGTAATAATCGTAATACGACACGAAATATTCCACCGCGTTGTTTGGGAAAAACTGTTTGAATTCCGAGTACAACTGCGCGGCCAACGTTTTGTTGTGCGCCAATATCAGCGTTGGTTTTTGAACTTCTTGAATGACGTTGGCAACCGTAAATGTTTTTCCAGACCCAGTAACTCCAAGCAGCGTTTGAAATGGTTCACCAGCAATAATGCCCTGCGCTAATTTTTCTATCGCTTGAGGTTGGTCACCCGTAGGTTGGTAATCTGATACAATTTGTAGTTTCATTAGTTGAAGATTCTAAAGTGCTGTACGATTGAATTCAAAGATACTATGTTTTTTAGCGAAATGAGACTGCTACTTTTGGATTCGTCTGATTTAGTTAAGTACTTATTTGTTGAAAAAATTTAAATTGTATGCAAATAGTTTATTCAAACTTCCATTCTTTTTGTTGCTTTTCGGTCAAAAAAGTCCACGCCAAGATGCGACTGGTTTTTTGGCCTTGTGCCATATCGATGGTGGTGATGTTGGCGGCATTTACTTTGTTTAAGGTCTTGTACAAGCTATTCAAATGCGCTTGTTTGGATACTAAAGTAGTGTACCAAAGACAGTGCATAGGATATTTGGCGCTTTCGTAAATCATTTGAGTGATAAAACCCAATTCACCTCCTGGACACCATAACTCAGCGTTTTGTCCACCAAAATTTAAAGTTGGTGTAGTGGTTTTGTTGGTACTTAAATTATTGACTTTTCGTAAAGCTACTTTTGTGGCTTCTTCTTTTGAATTATGAAACGGAGGATTACAAATGGTAAACGCGAATTTATCCTCAGATTCCATTATATTTTTGAAAATAAAGCGAGGTTCTGTCTGTAGCTGTAAGCTAATAGCATCGATTAGTTTTGGATTTTTCTCGATAATTTTTTTGCAATTTTGAATCGCTTTTTCATCGATATCCGTGCCTACAAAACTCCAACCATAAACCGCATTTCCTAAAATAGGATAAATACAATTCGCACCTACGCCAATGTCTAAGCCCTGAACAGCTTCTCCTTTTGGGATAACGCCATTATTACTTTGGGCCAACAAATCGGCTAAGTAATGAATGTAATCTACTCTACCTGGGATGGGTGGGCAAAGAAATGTAGAAGGAATCTCCCAAAATTGAATATCGTAGTACGCTAGTAATAACGCTTTGTTCAATGCTTTTACGGCATCAGGATTACTAAAATCTAGCGTTTGAATTTGATGTTCGTTGATGCCTACAAAATTTTTGAGTTCAGGCAATATCTTTATTAAGGAATCAAAGTCGTATCCTAAACGGTGCTGATTTCTTGGATGTAGGTTTTTTTTCTCGGGCTGCTTTGTACGTTTCATTTTCTAAATTTCGGTGCAAAGATAGGCATTCCTTTTTTGGTAATTAATCCATACATTCCATCAGCAATAAATCCCCTTCAGAATGTTCAATAGTGACCAATCCATCGGAAGCGACAGCGTTGCTACTGCCGGTTCTGTAGCCAATAGTCAAGGTGTCATTTGCTAGAGGATATACTAAGTTTTGCGAATGAATGCCTTTTACCACGCCAATTGGGATTAGCGAAATAGGTGTGCCTGCCGTGTACCATTTTTCGAATTTATTGGGTAGAAGAAATATTTTGGAATGGTCATCTAAAATCACAATTTTGATTAAATCGCGATAACGTACGATATTTGTGAGATTGGTTATGGTGTGGTCGGCTCTTTTTCCAGTAGCCCAAACAATATTGACAGCTGGCATTTTTCGCTCGATTAAATAGTCTAATGCCTTTTCTAAATCGGTTTTGTTTTGATCGGGAGTGTGCACAATTTCAAGAGGATATTGTTTGGTTTTGTATACCTCTGGGTCGAAATCACGATCAAAGTCGCCTAAAAGCACATCTACTTTTATGTCTAACGAAATCACTCGTTCTATAGCAGAATCTAGTACTACAACCAAAGGTGACCATTCTAATAATTGACCCAATAATTCGGGCTGACAAGAAGCTCCATTGGCGATAATTAAAGCAGGTTCTTGGTCGTCGCGAACGATGTGATGTGAGGACATTTTTTGGATTTAGATTTAAGATTATTTGAAACAAATGTACAAAAGTTATTGTGCTAGTTCATTTCTTTATGCATCAAGTAGTCTGCGATGGTAACTAATTTGTCCCAAATGATAGGCTAGATGTGAAGCAAGATGCACCAAGAAGAAACCATAAGAGGTCTTTTTGTCCAAAACCAATAATGGATATTCTGTTTCTAAATCTTCTTCTGATAATTGGTCAAGTGCTTGATGAACAACTGCTATGGTTTCATCGATTTTTTGAATCAATTCTGATTTGGAGATGTTTTTTGCAGAAAATTCTAAGTCTCTATTTCTAACATAATTTGTTTTCCCTATTTCAGTCCCAATATAAGTATTGAGATTGCCAATAAGATGCAAGCATAAATTGCCTGCCGAATTGTTGATTTGTTGGTCACTAGACCAGATTACAGCCTCGTTCTGATAGGCATTTATTTCTCTTGTTAAGGAAGTCAAATCCCTTTTGAAAAGTGTTTGTAAAGTCTGAATTAGCATAAAAAGATACTTGAAAAGAGTATTATTGAATAGTATAACTTCTAAAATCAATTTCACTTAAGGAAAAATAGCCCAACGGATAATTGGCTTTGTCTGTAGTGTTGATAATGTCTCCACGAACGGTAGCTGGTGGAGATTGAAAAGGACCTCCGCCATTATTACCAGCAATGCTTACCAAAATACTCATATAGTTGTAATAGGCTTTTGAGATGCCGTAGTGGGTGATTTCAATTTTATCTCCTTTTTTAAGTTCGTCGTTTTGAGAAATACTAAAAAACTCATTTCCATCAAAAAATTCGTCTCTGTCCACATAAAGATTCGATTTTACTTGATTGGAATATACATATTTGTACAAATAATAATTAGGTATACTTGCTGGATCGTTATAAAAAGTTTTCACTTCAATTTCGTCACCAGTAATACCACCGTCATTTTTTTGTTCTAATTTGGTAATGGGAGCCACAGGTTGTAAAGATTCTGTAGCGGTATAAGTTTGTCCTTTGCTAACCACAGTCAGCGTATACGTTTCATTGATTACAGGGACAAAATTCGAGCAGAAATATTCGCCTGTATTTGGTACTTCCACAAAATTAAAAACAGTATTGGTGCTATTGGTAATGGTTACGATTGCTCCCGAAACTTTAGGGATTGTACTACTGAAATAATCAGTTGTTGTAGTTAATTTAATGCGTTGCTGATTCCCTGAAGTTCCTTTTTGCCAATTGATGGAGGCTTCAATAACTAATTTTGGCGGAGCAGTGTTTAAGTCTACATCTACTACATCTTCACATCCTACGAATAAGGTTGCTAGTATAAAAACGAAAAAGAAAGTGATCTTTTGCATAATGCTTAAAATTTAAAATTATAACTCACAGCTGGAACAATACCAAATATTGAAGTTCTTACTGCTTCATTATTACCTGTGTCAATGTTTTGTCTGAAGTTGATTGACGCAGCATTTCTTCTGTTGTACAGATTGTAAATACTAAAAACCCATTCGGTTTTGTAGTTGCGATTGTTGTTTTTTCTTGGAGTTAACGTAGCAGCAATATCTAAATGATGATAAGCGGGTAAACGATTTTCGTTACGCAAACCATAGCTAGGAACAGTAATTCCTAAATACTCATATTGTCCTTCAGGGTAGGTTACGGGTTGACCACTTTGTAAAGCAAAATTAGCTCCAAAGCTCCATTTGTCGTTCAAAGTATAAGAACTGGTCACGGCCAAATTATGCAACTTATCGTAAACAGATTTATACCATTGACCATTATTAATTCCTGTTTCTAGTGGCGTTCTGCCTGGGGTTTGTTGTTCAGATCTTGATAAAGTATAAGAAATCCATCCGTTGAGTTTGCCTTCGTTTTTCTTTAGCAAAATTTCTAATCCGTAGGCTCTCATTTGTCCATTCAAAATGACTTGTTCCAAAGCTTTGTTCGCAATTAATTCGGCACCATCAATATAATCTATACGATTTTTGATTTTTTTATAATAGGTTTCTACTTCTAATGAGTACATTCCGTCATTGAAGTTTTTGAAATATCCCAATGCTACTTGGTCAGCAATTTGAGGTTTAATGAAATTATCACTTGGCGTCCAAACATCGAGTGGAGTAGGTGATGAGGTATTTGAAATTAACTGTAAATACTGCACCATACGGTTGTAACTCGCTTTTACCGATTGGGTGTCATTGAATTGATAAGCCGCAGAAAAGCGAGGTTCTAAATTGTCAAAACTTTGAATCACATCGTTTTTACCATAAAATTTTGTATCTATTGGCGTTGCTTTTTCATACAATTTTAAGTCATTATTGAAAAGAACAGGATTGTCATTCGCATAAATATTTACGGTAGATTGTCCTAAGCGATAAAATAAACTGTAACGTAATCCATAGGAAATACTCACTTTTTTGCTTAAATCGTGATCAGCACTGATATAGACTGCTGGTTCAAAAGCATATTTCTTATCCAATTGATCGGAATTGATTCCAGAAGTGCTATTAGATGGAACAATGGTGCCCGGATTGAAGTCGTAATAAATTGCGTTCAGTCCGTAGTTTAATTTGAACGAGTCCGTTAAGTAATTTTTAAAATCGTACTTGATATTGTAGTTTTTGATACCCGAATCCCATTTGAATCCTACAAAATCAAGATCTAAGCCATAATAGTAATCGCTATAAATCAAGGAAAGATTAGAAAACAATTTATCAGAATACAAATGATTCCAACGCAAGTTTAGGGTTGAATTACCATAAGTATTGGTAAAACTTTTGTTTAGGCTAAAAACGTCTCGGCCAAAATATCCAGAAAGATATAAATTGTCATTTTCGGTTAATTTATAACTGAATTTTGCATTTAGATCATAAAAATATGCGGCGTTATCTTTTTGTTCTGGAGATAATTTCAAAAACAAATGGGCATAGGATCCACGACCACCAATCAAGAAGGAACCTTTATCTTTTACCAATGGACCTTCTACTAAAAGCCTACTTGAGATTAGTCCAATACCTCCATTCATATGGAATTTTTTGCTACTTCCATCTTTTTGATAAATATCTAAAACCGAGGAAGCTCTTCCTCCAAAGCGAGAAGGAATCCCGCCTTTGTAGAGTCGAATATCTTTTATAGCATCGGGATTAAAAACAGAGAAAAAACCAAAAACGTGAGAGGAGTTAAAAATAGTAGCTTCGTCCAACAGAATCAAGTTTTGATCCGCTCCACCACCACGTACGTTAAATCCAGAAGCACCTTCGCCAGCATTGGTCACTCCAGGGAGTAATAAAATTGACTTCAATACATCAACCTCACCAAGAACGACTGGCATTTTTTTGATGGCAGAAATCGAGAGTTTATTCACACTCATTTCGGGCTTTCTAATGTCGGTTTTGGTTCTGTCGTCTGTTATGATGACTTCTTTGAGCACATTGTCTTCATTGGACAAAGGCCAGTTGTATTTGGTGTTTTGCGTTAGATCGATGGTTTCATTAACCGTTTTGTAGCCCAAATAAGAGATTTGAACTTGGTGTTTTCCTTTGGGTAACGTAATGGAATAAAAACCATATTCGTTGGTAGTTACGCCTGTTTTCAATTCAGGAAAAAAAATATTGACTCCAATTAATGTCTCATTACTGTTTTGGTCAGTAATGGTTCCGCTTAACGTAAATTTTTCTCTAGTTGAATTAGAATTGGTGTTCTCTTGTGCATAGAAAAATGTTGAAGCAAATATTAAAAAGAATGTATAAACCGTAAAATAATAATTTTTCATAGATTGATTTTAATACTACAAAGTAGACGATTTTTTGGGTTAATTACTAGTGTACAACTGTTAATGTATGGTTAACAAAAAAAGACAACCGTTTCCAGTTGTCTTTTTATTACTATGCTTGTTTTTAAAACTATGCAATTTTAGCCAAAATCGTATTGAAAGTAGTACTTGGTCGCATCGCTTTACTCGTCAACTCTGGATTCGGTTGGTAGTATCCGCCGATAGTTTGAGGTTTTCCTTGAGCACCAATTAGTTCGCTGTTGATTTGTGTTTCATTAGCAATAAATTCAGCTGCAATAGGTGAGAAAATTGCTTTTAAATCAGCATCTTTATCTTGAGCAGCTAAAGCTTCAGCCCAGTACATCGCTAAGTAGAAATGAGAACCTCTATTGTCAATTCCGCCTACTTTTCTTGAAGGCGATTTGTCATTTGCTAAGAATTTTTCAGTAGCTACATCCAAGGCTTCGGCTAAAACAATCGCTTTTGCATTGTTTAAAGTTTGTCCTAAATGTTCTAAGGAAGCACCCAAAGCCAAGAATTCACCAAGAGAATCCCAACGTAAATAGCCTTCTTCGATAAATTGCTCAACGTGTTTTGGAGCAGAACCTCCAGCGCCAGTTTCAAATAAACCACCACCATTCATCAATGGAACGATAGAAAGCATTTTTGCTGAAGTTCCAACTTCTAAAATTGGGAATAAATCGGTTAAGTAATCACGCAATACATTTCCAGTCACAGAGATAGTGTCTAATCCTTTGATGATGCGCTCTAAGGTGAAATTAGTCGCTTCGATAGGGCTTAAAATACGAATGTCTAATCCTGTCGTATCGTAATCTTTTAAATATTTTTCAACTTTTACAATCAATTCTCTGTCGTGCGCTCTGTTGTTGTCCAACCAGAAAACCGCTGGAGTAGCTGATAGACGTGCTCTGTTTACGGCTAGTTTTACCCAGTCTTGAATTGGAGCATCTTTGGCTTGACACATTCTGAAAATATCATTTTTGGCCACTTTTTGTTCCATCAATACGGTGCCTTCTGTATTTACCACGCGAACCACTCCTTCTCCTTGAATCTGGAAGGTTTTATCGTGTGAACCATATTCTTCTGCTTTTTGAGCCATAAGACCTACGTTAGGTACACTTCCCATTGTAGTCGGTACAAAAGCACCGTGTTTTTTACAAAAATCAATTGTTGCAGTATAAACACCAGCATAGGAACGGTCTGGAATGATGGCTACAGTATCTTGTGCTTTTCCTTCTTTATTCCACATTTGTCCAGAAGTACGAATCATTGCAGGCATAGAAGCATCTACAATTACATCTGATGGTACGTGAAGGTTGGTGATTCCTTTGTCCGAATTCACCATTGCCAAAGCAGGTCCATTAGCAATTGCGGCATCAATAGCTGCTTCTACTTCAGCTTGTTGTGGATGTCCAGCTATTTTTGCGTAAACGTCACCTAAACCGTTACGAGTATCAATATTTAATTCATTGAATAACGTTGCATATTTTTCAAAAACAGTGGCAAAATATACTTCAACGATAGCTCCAAAAATGATAGGGTCAGACACCTTCATCATTGTAGCTTTTAAGTGAACAGATAATAAGATGTTTTGTGCTTTTGCTTCTTCTATTGTTTTGGCTACAAAGCTTTTTAAAGCAGCAATATTCATTACAGAACTGTCGATGATTTCACCTGCTTTCAAAGGAGTGCTTGCTTTAAGAACTGTTGTAGTTCCGTCTGTTCCTACGAATTCAATTTTTACATCAGTTCCTTCACTAACAGTAACCGATTGCTCACTTCCGTAAAAGTCACCTTGTTCCATTGAAGCCACGTGTGTTTTAGACTCAGAAGACCAAGCTCCCATAGAATGTGGATTAGCTTTAGCGTAATTTTTTACAGCTTTTGGAGCTCTACGATCAGAGTTCCCTTCACGTAAAACAGGATTCACAGCAGAACCTAATACTTTTGCGTATTTAGCTTTGTTATTTTTCTCTTCTTCAGTTTGTGGGTCTTCTGGGAAATTAGGTACGGCGTAACCGTGTGCTTGAAGTTCTGCAATAGCCGCTTTTAATTGTGGAACAGATGCAGAAACGTTTGGCAATTTAATAATATTGGCTTCTGGTGTAGTAGCTAGTTTGCCTAATTCTAGTAAGGCATCACTTGTCTTTTGATCTTCTTTTAAAAATTCTGGAAAATTGGCTAAAATTCTTCCAGCCAGCGAAATATCTCTTGTTTCAATTTCTATATCCGATGTGGCAGTAAATGCTTGAACAATTGGTAAAAAAGAGTAAGTAGCCAACAATGGCGCTTCATCTGTAAGGGTGTAAAAAATTTTTGATTTTTGTGTCATTTTTCTATTTTTTTAATCGAAATCACTTGGATGTGTGTCTTACTTTGCGAATTGTGCAAAAAATAAGGCGGACAAATATATGGAAATCGGATGTAATTACTCCCTGATTTTACTATAAAAATATCATAATTCTTGGGCTTCTTGTGATATTACGAAATCGTTATTTTTAATGGGGGTAAACCTTTAAAATAATAAATTTTTTGGTGATATACTGCCAAAAAAAAGTCCCGACAGGTCGGGACTTTTATATTTGAAAGAAAAAAGATTATCTTCTTTTGTCTTTGATTTTTGCTTTCTTACCAGTAAGTTCTCTAAAGTAGAAAATTCTAGCTCTACGAACTGCACCTTTTTTGTTGATTTCAACTTTTTGTAAAGCAGGTAAGTTAACTGGGAAGATACGCTCTACTCCAATAGCTCCTGACATTTTACGAATAGTAAAAGTTTCAGTGTTTCCTGAACCTCTTCTTTGAATCACTACTCCTTTAAAAAACTGAGTTCTTGTTTTTTCACCCTCTTTAATTTCGTAGTAAACTGTGATAGTATCTCCAGCTCCGAATTCAGGGAAATCTTTTCTTGTAACAAACTCGTCTTGAACGAATTTCAATAAATCTGCCATGATAAATGTTTAATTATGGTTTAAAATAGAGCAACATTCACGGTTCTCGCCAGAGGTTGGTCTAATGTGGCTGCAAAAGTAAAAAATAATTATGAATTATGAAGGGTTAAAAAATATTTTTTTGCACTACTTATTTAAAAAAGACTAAGCCTTGGTTTTCTGTGTTTTACATAGTTATTGTTCTTTGCGAGGTTGTTGTTGTGTTACACAATGAACCATTCCTCCATTAGCATACAAATTGCGTACATCAATCCCTACAACTTTTCGGTTTGGGTAAAGGGTTTGAATTGTGGTATTTGCAATTGCATCATTAGGATCATTATAGTTTGGAACTAAAATCACAGAATTTGCAATGTAATAATTCACATAAGAGCCTTTGTATTTTAATTTTTTCCCTGTTGCAGTAACTACGTCATTTTTTGTTAATGGGAGTTTTAGAAAAGTATAGTTTTTACCATTTTTAGAGACAGCCTTGTAGAGTGTTTGAATGTCTTTTTCTGGAACTTCCCAATATAATAAGTCATCCTCAGCCATAGTTACAATTGTAGATTTGTTTCCAAATCGTGCAAAGCCATCAATGTGCATATCAGTAATATCTTTACCAGCTTTTCCATCTAACCAAATGAAGTTAGTAACACCAAGGTATTTTGTAAAAATGACTTCAGCTTGTGATTGTGACATTCCGGGGTTTCTATTGGAGTTTAATATAGCGCTTTTGGTAGCCATTAAAGTACCTTGCCCGTCAATTTCAACTGCGCCACCTTCGTTTATCATAACCGAATTTAAATCTATTATTTGTAATTGCTGGTCTTTTGCTATTCGATTGGGTATAATGTTACAATTATTATAATCAGTTTTTTTACCCCAGCCATTAAAGCCCCAATCTTGAATTACAAGTTCTTTGTTTTTGTTTCTTACATAGATAGGTCCATTATCTCGTACCCATACATCGTCAGTTTTTTGAATTGTAAAGTCTATGTTTGCTACTGACACCTCAGCTTTTTCAAGCAAAAAAAGTATTCTTGATTTTTCATTAGCGTCATATGCAATAATGTGAACTTTCTCACTTTTTATTAATGATTTTGTCATAGCTATCCAGGTATCGTCGAGCTCATTTCTATATTCTATTCCATACTGGTATTGATGGGGCCATTGTAGCCAAGTGCCTTCATGAGGTTCTGATTCATCGGGCATAGTGTATAGGATTTCCGTTGATATTGGTTCTTCTGATGTTGTTAATTCTGACTCCTCTTGACAAGAAAGGAAAAGAGGAGATAATATGACAATGGTAAATAGTTTTTTCATAACAATTAGTTTGAATATTTAAATTATAAAATGCCTTGTTTACTAGTACTTAGGTAAGGCAAATCTATTCACGATAGTTTGATTATTTGTTGTCCAAAATTGACATTCTATAGAAGAGGAATAAAAAGAGCGGTTAAGTACTCATTTTCATGGGTACAGTTTGATTCATTTTTGAGGTATTGTTCGATTACAGGCGTATGAGAGCATTCTTGTTTGCTTTCTAAAATCCATGACCCAAAAATTTGTTGATAGGTGTTTTCTAAATCTTGGTAGGAGCCTTGGTGTATAAACTTAGCATAATTCCCGCCAAAAATAGATTTTGAGGGTAGGTTCGTTAGAATTGAATTTGTTTCTAGGCAAGCATCATAAGTACATTTTGATTTTTCTGTGATAACCACATCATCGGCAATTAATCCATAAAATTGTGTACTAACCTCCGAAAAGTCATTTTTTAAAATCGTTTTCCAAAGTTGCTCAATTTCGGGATTAATGTAAGAAGTTTTGCAACTTAAGTAGTAGACTGTTTTCTCAGGGATGTAAAGAATTTCAGGAGCTGTAATTGATGGTATTGAGTTTTGTATCTCTTTGTCATTTAACAGAAGTTCTTTTTGATTACGAGCTTGTGAAGGAGAGCAATTAAAGTGTTTTTTGAATGTTTTAGAAAACGATTGTACATCAGAAAAACCTATTTCCAAAGCTATATCTGAAATTTTAGCATTAGAATAGACTATTTTTTTATATCCATTTTCAACTTTTAATCTAGTTTGATATGCGCCAATGGTTTCCTTGAAAAGCGAGAAAAAGATACGCTGTAAATTTCTATAGGAATAACATGAAACCATTTCTAGAGATTTTATTGAAATAGTTTTGTTGTAATTTTTCTCAATATAATGCCTTGCGTTGTAAATGCGTTTTTGGTAGTCCATTAGTACAAGTGCTGGATCTTTTTTAATTGTCTTCCAACAAATCTGGTCTTCTGTTTTTGGTGTGCTCATAAGCCATGTCTTCTCTCCATTTGTCAATTTTTGCAAAATGCCCACTCAACAAAACATCAGGAACTTTCCAGCCTTTGTAGTCGGCAGGTCTCGTATAAATTGGGCCCGACAACAATCCATCCTGAAAACTATCGGTCAAAGCTGAGGTTTCGTCACTCAAAACCCCAGGAATCAATCGTATCAAGGCATCGCACAAAACCAAAGCGCCCAATTCGCCTCCAGACAAAACATAATCGCCTATAGAAATTTCTTTGGTAATAAAATGATCTCTTACCCGCTGATCCACTCCTTTATAATGTCCGCACAAAATGATAATGTTTTCATACATCGACATCGTATTGGCCATTTTTTGGTTCAGCGTGTCTCCGTCGGGCGACATATAAATGATCTCGTCGTAGGTTCTCTCGCTCTTCAAATGCGTGATGCAAGCATCAATCGGTTGTACTGTCATCACCATACCCGCGCCTCCGCCAAAAGGATAATCGTCTACACTTTTTTGTTTGTTGGTCGTGTAGTCTCTCAAGTTGTGAAAATGCACTTCCACCAACCCCTTGTCGATAGCACGTTTCATAATCGAAGCCTCAAAAGGACTTCTCAATAATTCAGGTAAAACGGTAATAATATCAATTCTCATTGTAGTATTTTATATCGCGCAAAGGTACAAATTAAATGATAGGACACGAATCAAGTGATACATCCTTATAGTTATTTGGGCGTGACCCCGAGGTACACGACTTTGCACAACCAAAAGTCCCTGCTCCTCGGGGTCGGGCTATCCGCTATATCTCTTGGGGCGAACCCCGCCCCAAGAGGATACCGCTCCTATCCCTCACGCAATCCCTGCAAATCAAGACACTTTTCGGTTATACCCCAAACTGTCTCAAATGATGGTCCAAGTGTCTGTACATCAATTTGTCCCAATCTTCATAACTCATCTTTCCCCAAAACGGATGATGCATGACCGTAATTACCGAAGTTCCTTTGGCAAATTCTTGAACACAAGCTATAAGTTGTGCTTGGCTTTTTTCAAAATCAGAATGGGCAGTGATACGGAATTCTTTTGCCGTGGGACTATTTTTTCCAAAGTCATTGTTAAAGGCTTTGTTTTTCAATAACCGTCCCAACAAACGCATAGGGAAACTAATTGTTAAATCTTGTTTTCCAAAAGCTACATTTATGGCAGCAATACAGTGTTCACACATTTGGTCCACGCTCATTTTGCCCCAAAGTGGAGTAGAATTGGCGTTTAAATTCTGAATTCTCTCAATCAAAATCGCATTGTCGGAAGTCGTGTAAATAGAAGGCATAAGTTCTTTGGTATTAGGTTGTAGCAAATATAATTCTTTCGCTTAAAACTTAGTTGTTTTACATTCAGTCAATTACTTTTTGAGGAATTATTTGGTAGGGTTGATGGTTTCTCAATAAAAGGAACTTTTGCCTGCGATACTGTTTTTTTTAGTACTTTTAAAACCTAATAATTTGTAAATTTTTCAATATGAATTCTTTTTCAAAAATAGCTAGTGCGGGCTGTCTTTTGTTGTTCAGTACGCTGCTAGTAGAGAACGTTAATGCCCAAAATACTACTGCTCCTATGAACAATCCTCTTTTGCAACGAAGTACTTTACAGTACCAAACGCCACCTTTTGATAAAATTAAAGACGAACATTTTAAACCTGCTTTTGACTATGGTTTAAAAGTGCACGACGAAGAAATCGAGAAAATCACGAATAATACGGCAAAACCTACTTTCGAGAATACCGTTTTAGCGCTAGAAACTTGTGGTGTAGATTTAGGTAGAGCAACTGGAGTTTTTTATAATCTTTCGGGGTCTAATACTAATCCAACACTTCAGGCAATTGAAGCAGAATATGCACCAATTTTTTCGGCGCATAACGACAAAATTTACTTGAATAGTAAATTGTATAACCGCATTAAAAGCATTCCATTGTCGAGTTTAAAAGGAGAAGATAAAAAACTAACCGAATACTACTTGCAACAATTCGAATTAGCAGGAGCTAATCTTTCAGAAGCCGATAAAGAAAAAATGAAAAAGATCAACGAAGAGTTGGCTACATTGAGTACTTTATACAGCAATAAATTATTAACTGCTCGTAAAAATGCTGCCGTGTTTTTTGATGCAGCTTCAGATTTGGCGGGTTTAACGCCTGATGAAATTGCAGCTGCCAAAGCCAATGCTACCGCAGCAGGACAAGATGGGAAATATATGATTGCGATTATCAATACCACACAGCAACCTGTTTTGATGAGTTTGACCAATCGTGCGTCTAGAGAGAAGGTTTTCAAAGCTTCTTGGTATCGTGCAGAAAAAGGAGATGAAGGCGATACTCGCGAAACCCTTGAAAAAATGGCCAAATTGCGTTTGCAAAAAGCACAATTGATGGGTAAAAAGAGTTTTGCTGAGTGGAAATTACAAGATCAAATGGCACAAACTCCAGCACCTGCAATGGATTTGTTAGCCAAAATCGCAAAACCAGCAGTAGCCAAAGCCAATGAAGAAGCCAAAGACATTCAAGCCTTAATTGATGCGCAAAATGGTGGTTTTAAATTAGAACCTTGGGATTGGGATTTCTATTCTGAGCAAGTGCGTAAAGCCAAATACGATTTGGACGAAAGTCAAATCAAACCGTATTTTGAAATTGGTTCAGTGCTAGAAAAAGGAGTCTTTTTTGCAGCAAAACAGATGTACGGACTTACTTTCAAAGAAAGAAATGATTTACCAGTGTACAATTCTGATGTAAAAGTGTATGAGGTTTTCAATGATAAAGGCGCTTCAATCGCGATTTACTATTTGGATTTTTATGCGAGAGACAATAAAAATGGTGGCGCTTGGATGAGTAATTTGGTGAATCAATCGCATTATTTAAACCAAAAACCAGTCATTGTCAATGTGTACAATTTTGCAAAACCAGTTAATGGTAATCCATCTTTAATCAGTTTTGATGATGTAACCACATTATTTCACGAGTTTGGACACACCTTACACGGATTGTTTGCCAACCAAAAATATGTAACACTTTCTGGAACGGCTGTACCGAGAGATTATGTGGAGTTTCCTTCGCAAATCAACGAACACGCTGCTTTAGATCCAACGGTTTTGAAAAATTACGCAGTGCATTATCAAACCAAACAAGCAATTCCACAAGAGTTGATTGATAAAATCAAAAAAGCAGATACTTTCAATAAAGGGTATGTGGTAACTGAATTGTTGGCTGCCGCAACACTAGATATGGCTTGGCATAGTGTAGAAAAAGAGTCGGATTTTAAACCTACTTTAGATTTTGAAAAAGAGGCTTTGAAAAAATATGGTTTGTTAGTGAATGAAGTACCTACTCGTTATCATTCTCCTTACTTTGCTCACATTTGGGGAGGCGGTTACTCTGCAGGATATTACGCTTACACTTGGTCTAAAACTTTAGATTATAATGCTTACGATTGGTTTGAAGCCAATGGTGGAATGACTAGAAAGAATTGTGATCGTTTTGTGAAATACATTTTGTCTGTAGGGAACAGTGTAGATTTGAACAAAGCTTTCAAAGAATTCATCGGTCACGATATGAAGATTGAACCGTATTTAAAAAATGCAGGATTGACTAAATAGTTGATTGACAATGTGTTACTAAGGCTTAAAAATGACATTCGAAAGGATGTCATTTTTTCTGTTTATGCTTTCTATGTTGACTTTTTTTCTCTTTGAATAAAAGAATTTTGAATACATTTACTCAACAAGTTTCTTGGTTGAAACTATTTATTATTCAAAAAAAACATTATGAATTTTTATAAAATAGTGGTGTTGGGTTGTATTCTAGCTCTCTCTTTTGGGGCTTTGGCTCAAACAACATCAAGACAATGGAATGGCAAAAAGTGTGCGGTAGTACTAACTTATGATGATGCCTTGAATGTACATTTAGATAAGGTGATTCCAGCGTTGGATGCTTTCAAGTTTAAAGGGACTTTTTATTTAGTTGGATCATCGCCAGTAGTGTCAAAACGTTTGAGCGAATGGCGTGTAGCTGCTAAAAAAGGGCATGAACTAGGTAATCACACCTTAAATCATCCTTGTGACGGGACTTTTGCAGGAAGAGATTTCGTCACTCCCGAAGCCGATTTGTCTAAATTTTCAGTAGCTCGAGCGATTAACGAGATCAAAGTTACCAACACGATTTTAGAGGCCATCGACGGCAAAAAAGAGCGCACTTTTGCTTATCCGTGCGGGGATCGTAAAATAGGAGATGTTTATTATTATGATTTGCTAAAAGAAGATTTTGTGGCGGCGAGAGGGGTCGAATCGGGGTTGTTGCAAAAACAACAAGTTGATTTGGCAAATATCAATTGTTTTGGACAAAGCGAATCTACTGCTGTGCAAATGATTGCGCAAATAGAAGCTGCAGAAAAGGCAGGTTCGTTTGCTGTACTTCTATTTCACGGTGTTGGAGGGGAACACGGACTTAATGTCTCTGCGGAAGAGCATCAAAAAGTATTGGTCTATCTTAAAAAAAGAGAGAAAGATATTTGGGTTGCCACAATGGTTGAGGTTGCCAATTATATCAAAAAGAGCAAATAAATTTTTAAAGTAGTTATTATCTGTTTAATAGTTAAATGTATGAGCGAAAGTAATAAAAGAAAAAGTCAGGCTAAAACATTGAGAGTATTTAGAAAAGTGCACCGAACCACGGGTGCTTTTTTATTTATTTTCTTTTTCATTATATCCATCACTGGATTGCTTTTAGGGTGGAAAAAGAATAGCGGTGGCTTACTATTGGCTGATTCTCGCAAAGGAACCACAACCGATTTGAGGCAATGGCTCCCTGTGGATAGTTTAAAACAAAAAGCCTGTTATTATTTGCAAAAGGAAGTCTCACCTAATGTTTCTTTAGCATTGAATAGAATTGATATTCGTCCTGATAAAGGAATGGTGAAGTTTGTTTTTGAAGAAGACTATTGGGGCGTTCAATTGGATGGAGCTACTGGAGCATTACTTCATCTAGAACGTCGAAATGCTGATTTTGTCGAAAACATTCACGATGGTTCCTATCTAGATGCATATTTCGAAACGGGCAATGGGATTTTTAAATTGATTTATACCACTGTAATGGGACTAGCTCTTTTGGTTTTTACCATAACTGGTTTTTGGCTTTGGTATGGACCTAAGCGAATGCGTGTTGCTTAGCTTTAATTTGAAACTACTTTATTAATCCAAATCAATTTTGTTTTGTAGTTTTGTTAAGTTGTTGTTTTTTAAATGGTTGTGTTTTATTTGTAAAAGCGAATAACACACTCTAAGCCCTTATTAATCACTATAATTTTAACAAATAAAAATATGAAAAAAGGATTTGTAATTGTCGTTTTACTCTTTTTGTCTCAACTAACTTTCGCGCAAAAAGAATGGTTTTCCACTTTTTCTGATTCGACTGCTTTGGTCAAACAAGCCAATCAGATCTCATCAACGTTTATTAAGGACATTGCCAATGTCAAACCAACATTGGTGTTAACTCTGAAAACCAGATTGAATACCACGCCTTATCTTATTTATTATGATGATGATGGTAAACAAAAAACAGCCAATTTGCCTTTATGGGATCAAGTAATTCCCGAACAAAAAGCTTTTTTCTATGAAGTTGCTGGGGGAGAAGTAGAGGGTAAGGAAGTTTTCGGATTGTTTTTTAACGGATTTTATTTGCCGCATGAGCTAGGACATGCCTTGCAACATAGGAGAGAAGGGAATGTGCTCGGCTCTTATGAAAGTGAGTATTTTGCAAATGTTGTTGCTATGCTTTGGTGGAAAAAACAAGGGAAGAAAAAAGAACTGGAACAATGTTATCGCTATGCCAAAAAAATGTGGGCAAAACTACCTAATCCAGTACCGGAAGGAATGAGTATAGAAGCCTATTTTAAGGCTAATTACCAGCAAGCTTCTCAAAATCCGTATACTTATGGTTATATGCAATTCAAGCAATTTATTTTGGTTTATGAAGATAAAAACTTGCCCAATTTTGAAGTGTTTGTCAAGAATTACCTAGCCTCAAAAGGAAAATTATAATAAAGTTTCAAAGGAATTTTTAATCTAAAATTATAATGCTATGAGAACAGTAAATGCAGTAACTTGGTTCGAAATCTATGTTGACGATATGGATAGAGCTAGAAAATTTTATGAAACTGTTTTAGGAGAAGTGATGATACCAATGCCAATGCCTGAAGGGTTTTCTGGTCAAATGGTGGCTTTTCCTTGGGTAGAAGGGGCTACTAATTCGTCAGGAGCGCTTGTACAAGATGAAACGAGGAAGCCAAGTGCAGCAGGAACTTTAGTCTATTTTGCTTGCAGAGATTGTGCAGAAGAGTTAAGCAGAGTGGAAGCAGCTGGAGGCAAAGTCGTTGCGCCAAAGTTTGCCATTGGTGAACACGGTTTTTGTGGATTAGCTTCTGACACCGAAGGCAATACAATCGGTTTTCACTCGATACATTAATATAGCTCAAAACAGAATATTTTCAAATGACGCCATTATTCAAAAAATTAAATTTTAAAAATCATAAAGCAATTTTAGTTCTGAATGCCCCAACATCTTTTGTCTCAGAAAAGGAGGCAATGGCAAACGAAACTGTTTTTTACAACAACGAAAATGAAATAACAACTATTGATTTTGTTATGGTTTTTGTCACGCAATTGCAAGAAATAGAAACAGCGATTACGACACTTTTTCCAAAAATTAACGGAGATGCTATTGTTTGGTTTTGTTATCCAAAAGGAACTTCCAAAAAATACAAATGCGAATTCAATAGAGATAATGGCTGGGCAGTTTTAGGGAATTTCGGTTTTGAACCCGTTCGTATGGTCGCTGTTGATGAAGATTGGAGCGCTCTACGATTCAGAAAAACGACCTATATTAAAACGCTTACTCGTAGTTCTAGTTTTGCGATTTCTGCCGATGGAAAAGCAAGAACCCAGAAATAATTTATCTTAAAATAAAAATGAAGCAGTCAACAACGAGCGCTAAATTTCTTTTAGCCAAAGAGCAAGAATGGGAAAATGTAGGAGAGGGAATTCAGCGGCAGATAATGGCTTATGACGAACGGGTAATGCTCGTCAATGTAAAATTTGAAAAAGGTGCTGTTGGTGTACTTCATAAGCACTATCACACTCAAGTTACTTATATAGCAGAAGGAATTTTTGAGGTAACTATTGATGGTGAAACCCAAACTCTTCTAACAGGAGATAGTTTTTATATTCCGCCGCATGCTATTCATGGTGTAGTTTGTTTAGAGGCAGGACTTCTGGTTGATGTTTTTAGTCCCATGCGTGAGGATTTTATGAGTCAATAAAATTAATTATAAGCAAAAATCGATATCGCATTTATTTTCGTAAATTTGCGCCTCAATAAAAATAATTTATCATGGAAAACGGAATATATGCTAAATTCAATACCTCTAAAGGATCGATTTTGGTAAAATTGACGCACGATTTGACTCCAGGAACTGTTGGGAATTTCGTGGCTTTAGCTGAAGGAAATATGGAAAACAAAGTAAAGCCTCAAGGTGTAAAATACTATGATGGTTTATCTTTTCACAGAGTAATTCCTGATTTTATGATTCAAGGGGGATGTCCAAAAGGAACAGGAACCGGAGATCCAGGATACAAATTTGATGATGAGTTTCATCCTTCTCTAAAACACGATCGTCCAGGGGTTTTGTCTATGGCTAATGCTGGACCTGGAACTAATGGATCTCAGTTTTTTATCACTCACGTTCCAACAAGCTGGTTGGATAACAAACACACTGTTTTCGGAAACGTAATCGAAGGACAAGAGGTTGTAGATGCTGTATCACAAGGAGACCAATTGGAGACTTTAGAAATTATTCGTGTTGGTGAAGAAGCGCAAAACTGGAATGCTATCGAAGCTTTTATCGGTTTAAGAGGTGCTAGAATGAAAAGAGAAGCAGCTTTGAAAGCAGAAGCAGAAGCAAAAATGGAACAATTGGCTGCTGGTTTTGAAAAAACAGAAAGCGGATTACGTTACCAATTTATCCAAAGAGGTTCTGGAAAAAAAGCAGAAAACGGAAAAACAGTTGCTGTACATTATGAAGGTTCTCTTGAAAACGGAAAAGTATTTGATTCTTCTTACCCAAGAAAAAAACCAATCGAATTTCGTTTAGGACAAGGTCAAGTGATTGAAGGTTGGGACGAAGGTATTGCTTTGTTGCAAGTGGGAGATAAAGCCCGTTTTGTAATCCCATCTGATTTGGCTTATGGTCCAAGTGGAGCAGGAGGAGTAATTCCACCACATGCTACTTTGATTTTTGATGTTGAATTAATGGATGTAAAATAAAAAAAGCGTTACTCAATAAATAGATCCCAAAACAGACTAATTGACTGTTTTGGGATTTTTTTTGAAGTATTGAATAGAAACTAAATAGAAATTCTATGAGTATAAAAAATGAGACTTTTTTAAGTTGGGAACAATTTGAAAGAGTAGAGATGCGAGTAGGAACCATTTTACAAGTGAATGATTTTCCTGAAGCCAGAAAACCAGCGTATCAACTCACTATTGATTTTGGTACTATTATAGGTATTCGTAAATCTTCGGCTCAGATAACTTCGCATTATACGAAAGAGGAATTAGTAGACCGACAAATCGTAGCAGTAGTTAATTTTTCTAAAAAGCAAATAGGTAAATTTATGAGCGAATGCTTGGTGCTTGGCGCTGTTGGCAAGCAGGGTGATGTAGTTTTGTTGTCTCCCGATTTTAAAATTGAAAACGGATTAAGAGTCGCTTAGTTTGTCTTTTGGATTAAAAGCTTCAAAATGTCTTGTCCTTCTTCCCAAAGACCCAGATTCATTTCAGAATTGATGTGTCCTTTTCTTCCAATATTTATGAAATCACTTCCCCAGTTTTTGGACAATTCATAGGCTCTTTCCAAAGTCATGTAAGGGTCGTTTTCGCTTCCAACCACGATGGAAGGAAAAGGCAGTGGCTGCATAGGAATTGGTGCAAAATTCCAAATGCACTCTGGGGTATGTTCAGAGGAATCAACATCAGCGGGTGCTACTAATAGTGCTCCTTTAATAAAAGGATTTTCAGATGTCTTTGCCCAATGAGCCACTAAGATGGTGGCTAAACTATGCGCTACCAAAATGGTAGGTTCTTGTATGGTTTTTAGGGTTGCTTCTAAACGTTCGAGCCAGTCTCTGAGTAATGGTTGGTCCCAGTTATCCTGGGTTACTTTGGTGGTATTTGGAAAATGATTTAACCAAAAGTTTTGCCAATGCCCCACGCCTGAGTCACCTAATCCAGGAATAATAAGGAGTTTTGGTGTCATTATAATTTCTTTTTTAATGCTGTTATTCTTTTTACTTCTTTGATCAATAGCGGAAGTGCGGGTTCTACCATTCCGTGGTCAAATCCTTCTAATTCATAAAGTGTGGTTGATGAGTGGCCTTTGATTTTCATCATGCGCATCAAATAGGCATTTTCTTCGTAGCGTCCCAAAAGTTCGAGTTCGCGATCTCCAGTGATTAATAATAAAGGTGGTGCATCAGCTCGAACGTGAAACAAAGGTGCGAATTCGTCAATTATGGGTTGTGTGTCGGGAATGCCTCTTTCTTTTCTGATTTCGAAATGAGTGATGGCTTGTCCGCTCAAAGGGATAAGCCCTGCAATGGTATTGGCATCGACGGCATAAGGTTGTAGCCATTTTTTATCGAGTCCAATCATCATTCCTAGATAGCCACCAGCAGAATGTCCAGACACAAAAAGCAACGAGGAATCACCTCCGTATTTTGCGATGTTCTTAAAGGTCCATGCTACTGCGGCAGCGGCATCTTCTATACAGTTTTTTACTTTTGCCTTAGGCGAAAGTCGGTAGTTTACTCCAATAATGGCGAAACCTTTTTCTTTTAATCCAGATAAAATTTCTTTGTTTCCTCCTGATAATCCTCCTCCGTGAAACCAAATTATAGTGGCAAATCCTTTGCTGTTTTTGGGGTAGTAAATATCTAATACGCAACGTTCTTTGATGTAAGGGTCGGTTGATGCAACAGCTTCGTTGTAATAAGGAATGTTGTTTTCTTGAACATATTCTATTTTTTGTCCCCAAAGAATAGGACTTATGAGCAATAGTAGAAGGGCAAAATAGGTGGTTTTCATGGATTGTTTTTTATTCCATAAATATATGATTTTTCAACTTTTATTTGGTGCATGTTATGAAAAAGAGTCGTCATTTTTAGCCCTGATGGAAGCGGCATCCTTGCTGGGGCTCTTTTTTTCTAGAGCCTCAGCAAGATATAGCGTACAGCAGGACGAGGCGTGAAGGATAAAAAGGATTTTTGCTCCAAAAAAAAGCCCAAAAATCAGTTGACTTTTGGGCTAATGTAAGTGTTAATTGTTTTTAGATGTCATCAAAATCGATATCTGTAAAGCTAGATACTTTTGGGGTATTTTCGCTTTCTACTGTTTCGTTTGAGAATTCTCTTTTGAAATCTTTTTGGTGTCTTTCCGAGATTACTTCTTCTCCTTTGTGGTTTAAAATGTAAGAAGTCATGTCGCTTAAAATTTCTTCGAAAGCTGCAAAATCCTCTTTATACAAGTAAATCTTGTGTTTTTTAAAGTGGAAAGAGCCATCTTCTTCGGTAAATTTTTTGCTTTCGGTAATGGTAATGTAGTAATCGTCCGCCTTTGTGGCTCTAACATCAAAGAAATACGTTCTTCTTCCAGCGCGAAGCACTTTAGAGTAAATTTCTTCTTTTTCTAGCATGTCATTTTCTCTCATAATTCTTTCGATCCTTTTATAAATAGCAATCAAAAATCATAAAAAATTATTGATAAAACAACATTTATAGTAATTCTTTTTCCGAAAGTTGTTTTAAATAAAGAGCGGAATAATAGCCGCTTTCGTTTATTAATTGATTATGAGAGCCTTGCTGAATTATTTGTCCATTTTCAAGGATTATGATTTTGTCAGCATTTTTTGCAGAGGAAACTCTATGGCTTACAATGATGGTGGTTTTGTCTTTACAAATTTCGAATAGATTATTCAAAATTGCTTCTTCGGTTTCTGTGTCTACCGCTGATAAACAGTCGTCAAAAAGTAAAATCTCAGGTTTTTTGATGATAGCTCTGGCAATAGAAACACGTTGTTTTTGTCCACCAGACAAAGTGATGCCACGTTCGCCTAAGATGGTGTCGTAACCTTTGTTGAATCCTTCAATATTGTCGTGAACCACAGCGCTTTTGGCAGCGGCGATAACCTCGTCATCGGTTGCGTTTTCTTTGCCAAACTTGATGTTGTTTTTGATGCTATCGGAGAAAAGGAAAGCATCTTGAGGCACGATTCCGATACTGTTTCTTAAGTCGAATAAGTTCAATTGACTGATTTCTTTTCCATCAATTTTTACTTGTCCTTCGGTGACATCATACATTCTGGAAATGAGTGATAAAAGCGTTGATTTTCCTGAACCCGTTTTACCAAGAATAGCCAATGTTTCTCCTTTTTTCACCGTAAAAGATACGTTTTTGAGAGCTTCTATATTAGTGTCTTCGTAGGTGTAGCTTACATTTTCGAAACTAATGGTTCCATCTATACTGCTTGATGCAGGGTTATTGTTTTGGATGTCTGGGACAATTTTTAAGAATTCGTTCAAGCGTTTTTGGGACGCTTCTGCTTCTTGTACCATAGATGAAACCCATCCTAATGAGGCTACTGGCCAAGTTAACATATTGACATACAAAATAAATTCTGCGATGGTACCAATGCTTTTTATGGTTCCGTTGATGTACAGCATCCCACCAAAATAGATAACCACTAAGTTGCTAATTCCAATTAACGCAAGCATCAACGGGCCAAATAAAGATTGTACTCTGGCAAGACTCAGGCTTTTGCTTTTGCTTTCTTCTGCAAGTGAGATGAGGTTGTTTTGTTGTTGGTTTTCTAATGAATAAGCCTTGATCACACGAATACCAGAGAAGATTTCTTGGGTAAAACTTGAAACTTTTGATAAATATTGTTGGAAAACAGTACTTCGAATGTTGATTTCTGAACTTAGTTTGAAAATGGCATAGGATAGTATCGGTAGCGGAAGCAAAGTGTAGATGGTTAATCTAGGTGACACATTGTACATATAGGCAATTACAATCGCAAATCGAATAAAGGTGTTGATGGTATACATCACCGCTGGTCCCACGTACATTCGAACTTTGGAAACATCTTCGCTAATGCGGTTCATTAAGTCTCCTGTGCGGTTTTGTTTGTAGAAGTTTTGCGATAAGTTTTCGTATTGACGAAACACTTCATTTTTTAAATCAAATTCGATATGACGGGACATTACAATCAATGTTTGTCGCATCAAAAAAGTTAAAAATCCAGCAATAATTGTTGTAGCAATAATCAATAAAACGTTGTGAATGAGTTCTTCTCGATATTGACCAATGACCATTGTAGATGATTTTTCTACACTAGAAAGTTTGTCGAATTTTTCGATAGCTTCGAGAGAACTGCTAATTAATTTTGGAGTAAATAAGGAGAATATTTGTGCGATAATTGTGATTAAAATACCAAGAGAGAAACTGAATTTGTATTTTATAAAGTATTTATCTAAATAACGTAATTCTTTCATTTTTTTTTGAGATTCGGACTTGTTTCTTTTTCTATTATTACTTTTTTGTTAAAAAAAGTAAGGTGTATGTTCTTTTGAGTCTAATAAAATTTTATGATATTGTCAAAATAACGATTTAAAATTAGGTTATGTTTGATTATTTTATATTTTTGACTTGAAATTTTATCAATTTTGTAAAATAATAAAAACAACACGCTTATGAATGCAACAATAGCAACCGCTAAGGAAATTCAAAAAATGGATCCTGTTTTTGGTCAAATGTCATTTGATGACCACGAACAAATTGTATTTTGCAACGACAAAGATACAGGATTAAAAGCAATAATTGGTATTCATAATTCTGTAATGGGACCTGCTTTAGGTGGGACAAGAATGTTCAATTATAGCAATGAATGGGAGGCTTTGAATGATGTTTTGCGTTTGTCACGCGGAATGACTTTTAAATCAGCAATTACCGGTTTGAATATTGGTGGAGGAAAAGCAGTAATTATTGGTGATGCTAAAACACAAAAAACGCCAGAATTGATGCGTAAGTTTGGTGAATTTGTCCACTCCTTAAGCGGAAGATATATTACAGCTGAAGATGTTGGAATGGAAACTGCCGATATGGACATCGTGAGAGATGTTACTCCTTATGTAACTGGAATTTCAGAAGAAAGAGGTGGAGCAGGAAATCCGTCTCCTGTAACTGCTTTTGGAGTTTATATGGGAATGAAAGCAGCTGCTAAACAACAATTTGGTTCAGATGTTTTAACTGGTAAAAAAGTTTTAGTACAAGGAATTGGTCACGTTGGTGAAGCTTTGGTTGAGTATTTGACTAAAGAAGGTGCCTTGGTTACCATTTCTGATATTAATGAAGAGCGTTTGTATGAAGTTGGTCAAAAATACAATGCAACTGTTTATACTGGAACAGATGTATATGCAGAAGAAGTAGATATCTATGCGCCTTGTGCAATGGGAGCTACTATTAATGATACAACTATTCATAAAATTAAAGCAAAAGTAATTGCAGGAGCTGCTAATAATCAGTTGGCTAATGAAGTGGTTCACGGTGCAATTTTGCAAGAAAGAGGCATTTTGTATGCGCCAGATTTCTTGATTAATGCTGGTGGAATCATTAACGTATATGCAGAATTAGCACATTATGGTAAAGCAGAAATTATGGCTAAAACCGAAAATATCTACAATACTACTTTGGAGATTTTTGATTTTGCAATTGCTAACAAAATGACGACACATCAAGCAGCATTGACTATTGCGCAACAACGTATTGCTGAAAGAAAACTAGCAAATAGTAAATAATAGCTTTATAAATTTTTAGCGTCTCAATTATAGAAAGGTTTTTTCGAATCTTTTATTAATTGGGACACTTTTTTATTTATTAAATAAATTACTGTTCAAATTTTCATTTAAGCGATGAAATCCTTAATTTTGCAGACTAATTTTTAAAAGTTCTTACAAGGTGGTAAACAGAAGACACATCCGCGTTAAAGTCATGCAATCCATTTATGCAATGCATCAAAATGGTGCTGATAATCTAGAAAAAGAAGAAAGATTTCTTTTTTACAGTATTGATAACATTCTAGATTTATACCTTACAATGGTGTCATCATTATTAGAAATTTGTAAAAAAGAACAAGTTTTTTTACACTTATCAAGTCAAAAACACCTTGCTACTCCTCAAGAACGCAAACCCAACGAAAAATTTATCAAAAATGCTGTTTTTCAGATTTTGGCTGAAAACAATTCTTTGAGTATCGCGATGGAAAATCGTAAAATCAATAATTGGTCGTTGAACGATGATTACATTATTATTTTGCTTAATGCGATAAAAGAAAGTAAATTGTATGCTAAATATATGAGCAATACAGTTAATACTTTTGAAGAAGATAAAGAATTTATTGCAGCTATCTTTGAAGAAATTATCGTTCCGAATGACAAATTATACGAATATCTTGAGGACGATAAATTGACTTGGATTGATGATATTCCGATGGTGAATACTCAAATTTTGAAACAGTTAAAAGCATTGAAGCCTCTTGAAGAAGATAATTTTAGAGTACCAAAATTATACAAAGACACAGAAGACAAGGATTTCGTAAAGGATTTGTTCCGCAAGACTGTTTTGAATGAAAAAGAATTGGCAAAAACGTATGACGATAAAACGCCAAATTGGGACAGTGACCGTATTGCTGAAGTTGATACCATTATATTAAAAATGGCTATTTGTGAGTTTTTGAAATTCCCATCAATTCCTGTGAAGGTAACTTTGAATGAATATTTAGAAATTGCAAAAGAATATTCTACGCCTAAAAGTAGTATTTTTATCAATGGAATTTTAGATAACCTGGTAAAAGAATTAACTGAAAGCAAGAAGTTGGTAAAAGTTGGTCGCGGTTTGATGTAATCAATAATGCACAACATTTAAATTTAACAAAACAAAAAAATAACAAATTAAGATTTTTATTATGGGACAATTACAACAGTTTTTACCGTTTTTATTGATGTTTGTGGTGATTTATTTCTTTATGATTAGACCACAACAAAAACGTGCTAAAAACGAAAAAGAATTTGAAAGCAGTTTGAAAGTAGGGGATAAAATTGTTACAAAAAGTGGATTACACGGTAAAGTTGCCGAATTGTCTGAAACTACAGTTATTATCGAAACAATGTCAGGTAAATTAAAGATGGAGCGTTCTGCGATATCTATGGAAATGAGTGCTGCTTTGGCTAAGAAATAGTAGGTTCACTAATCAAATAAAAAAATCCCAAATTCCTAATTAGTCGGAATTTGGGATTTTTTATGCAAGCATTAGAACAAATTATTTACTTTAAAATCTACAATTCCATCGGACTTCAACACCTTGAAAGTCTAGTACTTCATAACAAATTCCAGCATTACAGGCTGGTCCGCCGCGGCGTTGGCCCGCAAAAAGAACTAGGCTGTTGGCATTGTTAAGTTGATATTTTACATTGGTCCCCAGCCAAGATTTTAACGATTTAGAGGTTAAAAACGTATCATTACTGAATTCTGATACTAAATTGATAATCCATTTGGATTTGAAGGAGTAACCGGCCACGGCAATATAATTTTGTGTACTTACTCCGTTTCTATCAAAGGTTTGAAACTCCAGTTCTGTTTTAATGCTAGACTTCTTGTCCGCTTTCCAATCAACATAAGTTCCCATGGCAATCCTATTTTTTTCTTGTTTCAGAGGATCGTTAGAGTAGTCACCAAAGATTTTTAAGTCATGTTTATCTAAAAGGGTAGTGCTGTATTCTGCAAAATATTCGCGAAACGAAAAGGTTCGATCCGCAAGCTTATTTGTTGCTAAGGCATGATTAACGGTTAGTACTCCGCCGTTTTCAAAAGTATAAAAACCTTCAATTTGATAACCAGATTCATTCAAAGGTTGCGCCACGTGAGTGCTTCTGTTTAAAGTTCTATAGGTGTGCTCTTTGATTAATGCAGGCGGTTCGTTAATTCCTGATCCGATTAAAAAAGCATTGTATTGTTTTCCTTCAATAGCGATACCAAAATTTTCAAAATTTAAATTCAAGTTCCCATAGACTGCATGTGTTGAAGTGGATGAAAAATCTGAAAAATTAGAGTCATCGATCTCTTTTGCTCCTTCAAAGTAGTAGGACAAGAGTGGGGACAGTTTGCCTGAAATTGTAGCCATTCCTAGCAATTGGTCTCCAGATGCATTACGAACATTTAATACAGCCGCACCAACTGTCTGTTTGTTGAAATTATAATCCGAATAGACAGCTACAATTTCGTCGGAGCGTCTAAAATCCTGATCTAAGGTTGGTGGGAAAACATTGTTTAATGGTTTACCGTAGATAAGCTTGGTGGTGGAGTTTTTAAGCTTGAGTGTGGCATTCACTCCCAAAATATCTCGCTGAAAATAATTTCTTGCGCGATAGCTCACATCTTCAAGGATTGCGCCAGGAATTTCAAAGGAACGTAATAATAGGCCTCGACCAATAGTTTCCTGATAATTACCCAATTTTACCGTAAGCCATTTGGAATTGTACTGTAACGAGGCTTGTGTTGCCTTGGTGAAATTCCTTTCATTAAACGGAGAATAATAGTTCTCTACTGTTAGCCCAGCTTTGAATTTATCATAAGTATAAGCGAGTAAAGATCTATTGTAAATGGATGAAAATTCAGAATTATCGGTTGGAATTTTTCCATATTGGTATTCCAAAAGATTGTTTCCAGAAAACTGTGCCATTGCCATAAATCCGGTTAAGAGTAAAAGTATGGTTACCGTAATTTTAAGGAGTATTCTCATTTTAATTGGCATTAAGGTGTTTCTCAATAGCTGCGGTTACTTCTTCGGCATAGCCACCTGCATATCCTTCATGGATCCAGACAATTTTGCCTTGCTCGTTGACAATTATTAATGTTGGAAAGGCAGCTAGATTCAACTGATTTTTAACATCAGAATTGATGTCAAGTAATAGAGGATAGGTTATTTTTAGGGAATTGCCCATTGGAACAGCTTTGGCAATGCTCCTAGGGCCATCACAATTAATACTAATAAAATTAACCCCCTTATTTTTATATTGCTCATATACCGTATTTAGCTCAGGGATTGCTTTAATACATGGTTTACACCAGGTGGCCCAAAAATCAATTACAGTAAGCTTTTCTCCTTTTAATTCCAGAAAAGACTTCATTGTATTTTGACTGTCTTGCAGTCTAAAATCTGCCACTTTTTGGGCTTGTACATGGAAGAAAAACAAGAATATGATAATGCTAAATGACGTTTTCATGAGTCCTTTTTTTTTAGTTTATTAAAGATCGGGAATTAGATTTATTTTAATAATTGATCCACTTTTGCTCTAGCAGTATCAGCATCTGAGGCAGCTCCTTTTGTTCCTGAAAAAGCAATATTGCCATTTTTGTCAATTACAACCAATCTGTCATATGTAGTTTTGTAAGCGGCAGCTGTTCCTGATGCATTAATTAATAGCGGAAAGGTAACACCTGTAGTTGATTGAAAGGATTTGACTGATGCAACATTTCCATCCCATTGGTCTAAGCCAATAATTTGGTAGTTGGAATTGCTAGCATAGGGAGTAGCAAGTTTTGATTGGATGGATGGCGCAGCAGCTTTGCACGATGGACAAGTGTTTCCGAAGAAAAAAAGCACAACGACTTTTCCGTTAAAATCGCTCAATTTAACCTGTTTGCCATCTACTCCGTTAAGAGCGAAATCAGGTGCTTTAGCGCCAACTACTGGATTTTGTGAACTTGGTGGTGTTGTACTGTTGTCGTCATCGCTACCAGAACAGCTTTTGAAAGAAAGTGCTAAAAAACATACTACTAAAATGAAGCTTATTTTTTTTGAAGCGTCAATACTTGTTGGAATCGAAAAATTTTTCATAATGCTATTTTTTAAGTTGATAATTAATTGATTATATGCACTGTAAGGTAAAAAGAAACGAACTGCCCGATTTTTCTTTGCTGGTGAGTTCTAAAGTTGAATGGTGTAAGTCTAGTATTTTTTTTGCAATTGCTAAACCTAGACCTGTACTGTTTTGAAAGGCTGTAAAATTATTCGCCTTATAATAACGTGAAAATATTTGCTCGCGTTCTTCTTCAGGAATTCCAATCCCATTGTCTGTTACGGATATGGCAATCGTATTATTGTTTCTTTTCTCTGTTTTTATTTCAATTTTACCTCCTGAGGGAGTAAATTTAAGAGCATTGTCTATGAGGTTTTGCAAAACACGTTCAATTAATGATATGTCAGCGAAGACAGGAGACAATTCTTTAGATAAGGAGGCTTCAATAACAATATTTTTGCTTTCCGCAACTAATTTGTATTTATTACTAATATCGCTAACTAATTCACTAACTATAAATGCTTCTTTTTTTGCCACTACTTGATTGGCTTCAAGTTTAGATAAATCAAATAATTCATTT
Organism: Flavobacterium sp. 9R; assembly: GCF_902506345.1. Lineage (NCBI taxonomy): Bacteria > Pseudomonadati > Bacteroidota > Flavobacteriia > Flavobacteriales > Flavobacteriaceae > Flavobacterium > Flavobacterium sp. 9R. Next base: position 1,391,428 of record NZ_LR733413.1, read on the forward strand.
ACTAATCGTTCCAGTTTCTCAGCACTATCTCTGACGGTGTTTGTATAGGTTTTTCTCTCTTCAGGAGTAATGAAATCTTCTTTCATTTGTAGGGTTTCTATGTAACCTCTTATAATTGCTATTGGAGTTCTTAAATCATGAGAAACATTAGCGATAAGCTCCCTTCGTAAATTTTCTACCTCTTTTAATTTGTCAATATTATCAGTTAAAATGTCGGCCATTTCATTGAACATTGCACCGAGTCTTTGCTCGTCTCCCATTGATTTACATACTACTCTTGCTTGTAAATCTCCTTTTTTGAATTTTTCCATTACCGTAACTATTTTTGAATAATTTCGGGTAATGATTCTAATAATGATTAATCCGGTAATTAAGGCAAATAGTAGTGTTATTGCCATAGTCCTTGCACTTATTTCTAAAAAATAGCTATTAAATGCCGATGCTGATGCCGCTTGCTTTTGTTCACTATTCAGCACTACATAGATATAGGCATAAAGCATATTATTCATAGTCAGAGGTGATGCAGAAAATACCTTCTTAATATTTGGGTTTAAAGGATCGTCTCCTTTAATATATTCTTTGTTTTTATCATTGATAAAATACAAAATGGGTTTAAGATCGACTCTATTGATTTTAATTTGCTTATTCTCAGGGTACCAAGCGATAATTTTTCCTTTTGGGTCAACCAGGTATACTTCCAAATTTGGATTAATGGCCATTACGTGATGAAACATTTCTTTTAATTTGGGTTGTATTACTTTACCATCATAAAAAGGATCTGAGTTTTCAACTATATTTTTAGCTGTATCTCTGTTTAATCTTTGGTCAATTTCATCTAAATATTTAGAAGAAAAATCAATGGAGAGATAGGTGTACGTTATGCCAATAATGGTAATTAGTATAAAAAAGACACCTGATATTTTCCAAAATAAACTATTGTAATTATTTTTCATGTTAGTTGTTTTCATCTGTGAAACGATAGCCAATACCCCATGTCGTTAAAATGTATTTAGGTGCTGTAATGTCAGCTTCTATTTTTGTTCGTAAACGATTGATATGTGAATTTACAGTATGCTCATAGCCTGAAAATTCGTAACCCCATACTAGATTTAATAAATTTTCTCTTGAATAGTTTTTGCCAGGGTTAGACATAAATAAATATAAAAGATCGAATTCTTTTGGTGTAAGCTCAATTTTTTCATCATTACGAGTCACTTTTCTTTTGATGGGGTCAATTATAAGTTGTTGATAACGAATTGTTTCTTGAGTAGTTGTTGCTTCAGTTTTTACCATTTCTGCTCTGCGCAATAATGCTTTTACTCTAGCAATGAATTCTCTGATACTGAATGGTTTTGTTAAATAGTCATCTGCACCAGTTTCTAATCCAATAATTTTGTCAATTTCTTCATTTCTTGCGGTGAGCATTAAAATTGGTGTGAAATTTTTATTTGCACGTATTCTTTTGCAAATTTCAATGCCGTCAATTTCTGGTAGCATTACATCTAAAATTATCAAATCATACCTATTGTTTACAGCTAGTTGTAATCCTTCTTGCCCATTATGAGATTTGGTTAAATCACAATAAATATCTTTCAAATGAATGGCAACAAGTCCTACTATCGAAATGTCGTCTTCAATCATTAAAATTTTTTTCATAGTGTAGAGAAATTTTTCAAAATAAATAATTTAGAACTATTCATAATCTCGGTTAAGAGTTCTTGATTAAATTAAATGGCTTTATTGATATAATTAGATTTATTACAAATCAAATTTGCAAATAAAGTATCACGAAAGTATTGCAGAAAAGTAACATTTATTACTCATAAAAAAAATCCCAAATTCCTAATTAGTCGGAATTTGGGATTTTTGTTGGGAACAATCGATTTATTTCTTTTTGTTCTTTTTGTTTTTCTTAGCTTTTTTTGCCTTTGCTTTTGCTTTTTTCTCTTTGGCCTTAGCTTTTACTTTTGACTTCTTGGCTTTGTCTTTTTTAGCCTTTTTAGCTTTCTTGGCTTTTGCTTTGGCTTTCTCTTTTGCTTTAGCTTTTTTGGCTTTTTCTTTTTTCTTTTCGCTCATTTTTACTTTGGTTTTTTTCTTTTTCTTTTTCTTGTCTTTTGACTTTTCTGTAGTTTCTTCTTCTGCCTTTTCTTCAGAACTCATTTCTAGTTCTTCTTTTTTTACTTCTTCAGTAGTAATGGCTGCTGGAAAGGAAGTATTGGTGTTTTCTTGGGTAGTAACTTTTGCTCTGCTTGGTCTAGGTTTTGGAGTTGTAACTACTGTTTTAGTTACTTCAGGTTTGTCAGTTGTAGTTTTTGTAGTCGTAGTTCTTGCAGTTCTTCGTTTTGGAGCAACAGTTTTTGCAACTTTAGGTGCTTCTGTTGCTGCTGAAGGTGTAGATTCAGTAACGGTAGTGTCATCTTTTTTCTCTATCATAATGTGGTCTATTTAATGGGTAGTTTGAATATTGTGAATTTTTTATAAAATAATCAATGTTAACGAATTGTTTCTTGATTATTAACAAATGTAGTGAACGTGAATCAATTCCAATGTTAAGTTTTTAATTGGGTCAAAATAGAATTTAAGTATAAAAAAACCTCCAAAAAGGCGTTGAACTTTTTGGAGGTCTAATCTTGAAAACAAACTTTATCTTGGACAGATATGTTTTAATTTATCTTTTGCGTCTTGATTTAGGTGCTGGATTTTCAAAATCGGTACTTGCGGTGAGTTGAGCAATTTTTACAATTACGTCCACTGCTTTTTGCATGCTTTCTACTGGAACATATTCGTATTTACCGTGAAAGTTGTGACCACCTGCAAAAATATTAGGACAAGGTAATCCTTTGTAAGATAATTGACAGCCATCGGTTCCTCCACGAATAGGTTTGATTATCGGTTTTACTCCGACTTGTTTCATGGCTTCTTCTGCAATATCTACGATGTGTTTTACTGGTAACACTTTTTCCTTCATATTGTAGTATTGGTCTTTAATCTCAGCTGTAGCAATAGGCTCACCAAATTGTTTGGCAAACTTTTTATTGATTTTTTGAACCATTTTTTCAATCAATTCTTTTCTTTTTTCAAATTTAGTCTTTGAATGATCTCTGATGATTAATTCTAAAACGGTTTCTTCTATGCTACCTTTTAAATGGTGCACGTGAAAGAAACCTTCATATCCTCTGGTTTCTTGTGGAGTTTCCCCTTTTGGCAAAGCCGAAATAAAATCATTGGCGATTAGCATCGAATTGATCATTTTCCCCTTAGCATAACCCGGATGCACACTTTTTCCTTTGAAGGTAATTTTAGCTCCTGCGGCATTGAAATTTTCATATTCTAATTCGCCAACTTGGCTTCCGTCCATTGTATAAGCCCAATCTGCACCAAATTTTTCTACGTCAAAATGATGGGCACCTCGGCCAATTTCTTCATCGGGAGTAAAACCAACTTTAATGGTTCCGTGTTGAATATCTGGATTTTGAATCAAAAATTCCATTGCCGAAACAATCTCCGTGATTCCGGCTTTATCATCGGCGCCAAGAAGCGTAGTTCCGTCGGTGGTGATTAAGGTTTGTCCTTTGTATTGCAACAAATCTTTGAAATATTTTGGAGACAGAAAGATGTTTTGTGCCTCGTTGAGTACGATGTCTTTTCCGTCGTAATTGGGTACAATTTGAGGTTTTACATTGGCACCAGTAAAATCTGGAGTAGTGTCAAAATGAGCAATAAAACCAATGGTTGGCACTTTTTTGTCAACGTTACTAGGCAAAGTTGCCATAATATAGGCTTTGTCATCAATGGTCACATCTTGTAGTCCAATTTGTTGGAGTTCCGCGACTAGTTTATGGGCAAGATCCCATTGCTTAGCGCTACTAGGAGTGGTGTCAGAATTTGGATCAGATTCTGTATCAACAGTTACATAACTTATAAAACGATCAATAATGTGTTGCATGGTATTATTTTTGAACAAAGGTAAACATTTTGTGTTGTTTTTTTTATACTGAAAGCAAGTGTTCGGGCTTACTTTTTTGCTGGTTTTTGAAATCAATTCTTTACTTTTGTGCCACACAACTACACTACTTATGTATAAATTATTGATTCGTCCGATACTTTTTTGTTTTGACCCAGAAAAAGTACATTATTTCACCTTTTCGTTAATTAGAATAGTGTCTAAAATCCCAGGATTTACGGCAATTTTCAGATCACTTTATGTGGTAAATGACAAACGTTTAGAGACCGAAGTTTTTGGTTTAACGTTCAAAAATCCTGTAGGTTTAGCCGCTGGTTTTGATAAAGATGCTACTCTTTATAAAGAACTTTCTAATTTTGGTTATGGATTTATCGAAATTGGTACGTTAACACCAAAAGGACAAGAAGGAAATCCTAAAAAACGTTTGTTCCGATTGAAGGCAGATCAAGCCATTATCAATCGTATGGGATTTAATAACGGAGGTGTTTTAGAAGCAGTAGAGCGTTTAAAGTCAAATACCAATGTGCTTATTGGTGGTAATATTGGTAAAAATAAATTGACACCCAACGAAGAAGCTACTTCGGATTATGAAATTTGTTTTGATGCTTTATACGATTATGTGGATTATTTTGTGGTCAATGTAAGTTCGCCTAATACTCCAAATTTAAGAGCATTGCAGGATAAAGAGCCATTAACTCAATTGCTGCAAACACTTCAAAATAAAAACATAGCTAAAGTAAATCCTAAACCGATTTTGCTAAAAATTGCGCCAGACTTAACAGATGAGCAATTACTAGATATCATTGATATTATGGCAGAAACTAAAATCGCGGGTTTAATTGCGACTAATACTACGCTTTCTCGCGAAGGACTTTTGTCTGAAGCTAAAGGAGAAACGGGAGGTTTGTCAGGTAAACCGTTGAAGAATCGTTCGACAGAAGTGATTCGATTTTTGTCCGAAAAAAGCAATCGCGCTTTCCCAATCATTGGTGTGGGAGGTATTCATTCTGCCGAAGATGCTATTGAAAAATTAGAAGCTGGTGCTAGTCTAATCCAATTGTATACTGGTTTTATTTATGAAGGTCCTGCTTTGGTAAAAGCAATCAATAAAGCTATTTTGAAACAGAAATAGTTTCTATATTTCGGCTTTGTACTTTGATTCCTTTTTTTATCTTTGAATTATATGGAGCCAATAAAAATTATCGAATGCCCACGTGATGCGATGCAAGGAATAAAAACATTTATTCCTACCGCTAGAAAAGTATCGTATATTCAAGCATTATTACGAGTAGGGTTTGATAGTATCGATTTTGGAAGTTTTGTTTCTCCAAAGGCAATTCCACAAATGCAAGATACGGCTGCGGTTTTAGAACAACTGGATTTGTCGAAAACAGAGAGTAAACTATTAGCCATAATCGCCAATGTGCAAGGAGCCAAAGATGCCGCTGCTCATCAACCGATTCAATATTTGGGTTTTCCCTTTTCAATATCTGAAAATTTTCAAATGCGAAACACGCACAAAACCATTGCAGAATCTTTGGTTACCCTACAAGAGATTCTCGAAATTGCTGACCAGCAGAATAAAGAAGTGATAGCCTATCTCTCAATGGGATTTGGAAATCCTTATGGAGATCGTTGGAACGAAGAAATTGTGAGCGAATGGACAGAACGATTGGCTCAAATGGGAGTGAGGATTCTTTCATTGTCTGATACGGTTGGAAGTTCCACCCCCGAAGTTATTACGCATTTGTTTTCTAATTTGATTCCCAAATATCCTCATATTGAGTTTGGAGCTCATTTGCATACTACTCCAGATAAATGGTTTGAAAAAATTGATGCAGCTTATAATGCGGGTTGCAGACGATTTGATGGAGCGATTCAGGGTTTTGGTGGTTGTCCTATGGCTACTGATCGTTTGACGGGAAATATGCCTACTGAAAAATTACTTTCTTATTTTACTGCTAAAAAAGAAAATACCAATTTGAGCGCTATGAGTTTTGAAAGCGCCTACAATGAGGCTTCAAAGTTGTTTGGAGAGTTTCATTAGAATGATGTACTAAAGTAATATTCTATTCGTTTGGAATAGTAGTAATAAAGATAAAACAATGAAAGCAACCCAAACCCTACTCGGATTTTTTGTATTGTTCTTTGCGATGTCGTGTAGTAGCGATCTCGATTTTGATCAGGTAAATGACCTTCAGTTGCAACCCGTGGTTGTGGCTAATTTATCAAGTTTCGATGCTCCTGCCAACAAGTTTGTAAACAATGGAACGGAACAAACCATTTCGATTGACACACCAGATGTTGGTGTTTTTAATGGTAGTTTTTTAAAAGATAATTTGAGCAAAGCTGAATTGTTTTTTGAAGTAGACAATACAATAAATAGGGCTTTTTTTTTACAGCTTGTTTTTCTCGATAATTCTAATGCTCCTCTATTTTCAATTCCAATGAATATCCCTGCTTATGCTGGAGCGACTAATATTACTACTAATACTCAAACTTTTGTAGGTGCTAGGCTAGATGCATTGAAACAAACCAAAAAAATTGCATTTGTTGTTTCTTTACTTCCTGGACCACCATTAACTTCAAGCAGTGTTGGGAATTTGAAATTGCGTTCAAGTGTAACCGCCTATTTTGATATTCAATGAGAAAAATTACTACTTATGTGCTACTTTTTTTAGGAAGTGTACTTTTGGCTCAAAATAAAGCCGTTTTGTATAATTTTACGGCAATTCCTCAATCTTTATCTTTAAACCCAGGGGCTGATGTAACCTATCGATGGTACACTGGTGTTCCTTTGTTATCTGGAATTTCTGCGAATATTGGTTCGACTGGTTTTTCTGCTTATGACTTATTTGCAGATGATGGTGTGAATTTTAATACCAAATTACGTAATGTTATTTTTTCTACTTCAAGAAATGACAAAGTAAGTTTGAATCAGCAATTGGAAGTTTTTCAGGGAGGATTTAAAGTAGGGGATTGGAATAACACCGCGTATATTTCTTTTGGAATGTATCAAGAATTTGATGTATTGAGTTATGTTCCGAAGGATTTAGCAATTTTAGCTTTAGACGGAAATCAAAATTACCTAGGAAAATATTTTAATCTAAGTGATTTGAATGCTCGTGCCGAAATGTTGAGTGTTTTTCACGTAGGCTACAATAAGCGGGAAAATGAGAAATTGATTTGGGGTGTGAGAGGAAAGATTTATTCCAGTATTTTCGATGCACGCTCCACCAAAAATTCAGGCTATTTGTACACTATTCCTTCAAATGGAAACACTATGTATGAACAAGTAATCTCGGCAGATATGTTGTTAAATACCTCTGGAATTGCAAAATATGATGACAAAGATGACGACTCGGATGTTGCTAAAGATATACAAAAAAGAGCGCTTTTAGGTGGAAATCTAGGTTTGGGTTTTGATGCTGGAATCACCTATTATCCCAAAAAAGACATTCAAATTACCGCTAGTATTCTTGATGTAGGTTTTATTCGTCATACAAAAGAAGTAGAAAGCTACACTGCTAAAGGCATCTATAACTATCAAGGAATTCTTCCTGATTTTTTCTCTGGTACTGGTGGTAATAATGTTACTGAAGAATTTGACAAAGCGTTTCCAAGAGACACGCTTTACGGAAGTTACACATCTTGGAGACCGGTTAAATTTAATGCTTCTGCACAATATTCTTTCGGGCAAACTGAAGAAGAAAGTTGTAATTGTAAATCCAGTGATGCAACAGCAAAGTACAATAATTCCGTTGGATTACAATATTTTGCTATGTCTACACCAAGACTTCCAATGATGGCTTTGACGGCTTTTTATAGAAAGAAAATTTTTACTGGTTTAGAAGCCAAAGCCACGTATACTGTAGATTCTTTTTCGAGTAAGAATATTGGTTTGGGTTTGTCAACACAAATAGGTCCTGTCAATTTTTATTTGATGGCAGATAATTTGTTAGAACTTAGAGATGTTGCCATGGCGCAAAGTGCCTCTTTTCAATTAGGACTTAATCTTATTTTTGCGGAGAAAAAAGAGGGAGAATATTAAATAGTTCAAATCCCAAATCCCAAATCCTGATTCCTATATAGTAAATCCCAAATTCCAAAGTTATAGTTGGAATTTGGGATTTTTTATTCTTGAAATTTGTGTTTTTTAGCTTTTTCTTCTTTTGAAAAATTTATAAATTTCAATCCAAAAGACTGCAATTACAGCTACCAGAGTACACCATCCAATTTGAAGTAAAGTGATTTTTTCGAATAAGAAAAATTTAGATAATGGTGGAATAAAAAGCAGCAATGCTGTAATGAAAAGTGTGATTCCGATGATGAGCACTACAAGATTATTCTTGTATTTCCAAGTGGTTAAAACAGAATAATAAAAGGAGCGATTGGCTAAAGTCAAGAACACATTCGACAGAATCAAGGTTAAAAATACCATAGTTCGGGTACTACTTTCATTATACTGATTGGCTATGGCAAATTGGTAAATAAACAACAATCCTGCGGTAATCCAAAGTCCTTGAATTAGACTAATTGTGATTTCTCTCCAACTGAAAAAAGTGGTACTCAGTGGTCTTGGTTTTTGTGTCATCAGATTGTCTTCCATTGGTTCATTTTCATAAATGATAGAGCAGGTTGGGCCCATAATCATTTCTAAGAAAATGATGTGGACCGGTGAAAATATGTTGGGATACATCCATCCCAAAGCTAATGGAATAAGCACGATTAAAATGATGGGAATATGGATAGAGATAATGTATCGAATGGCTTTTTTGAGATTCATATAGATTTTTCTTCCCATTGCAATGGCATCTGTCATTTTTGAAAAATCATCGTCAACCAAAATTAAATTCGCGGCTTGTTTGGCAATTTCTGTCCCTTTTTTGCCCATAGCAATTCCGATGTGTGCTGATTTTAGCGCAGGCCCGTCGTTTACACCATCTCCGGTCATAGCTACAATTTGATTATTGTCTTTTAGCGCCTGAATTATTTTGAGTTTTGCCTCTGGAAACATTCTAGTAAAAATAGTAGTTTCCATTACTTTCTCTTTCAATGTAGCGGGACTTATGGTCATTAATTCGTCTCCATTTAGTATTTTTTCAGGGTTTTTAAAACCAATTTGTTGAGCAATCGTAGAGGTTGTTTCGGCATTGTCGCCTGTAATTATTTTTACGGCAATTCCAGCTTTATAAAAAGTTTCTAAAACAGCTTTGATGTTCTTTTTTGGAGGGTCATAAAAAGCAACTAGCCCTTTGAAATCTAGTTCAAATTCTTGTTGTGTTTTAGGAAAATTGGTTCCGTTAAAATCAGCTGTCCCAACACCCAATACTCGAAATCCTTTTTTGGTCATGGCAAGAAAAGCCGTGTTGATTTTTTCTTTTTCAGATTCCAATAGTTTTGAACGGGTAATTATAGCCTCTGGAGCTCCCTTGGCTGCAATAATTCGCACTCCTTCTTTGTTTTTGAATAAATGTGTCATCATGGGTGGTTTTCCACTCAAAGGATATTCGTGAATCATTTTATAGAGAGGACGCTCGTCTTTTGCTGTGGAGTTTATGTAGGCTTCATGCAATGCTATTTCCATAGCATCAAAAGGGATGGGCTCGCTCGCCCACATTGCAGCCTTGATAAGTTCTTGTTCTTTAGAGTTTAAATTGGTATGGCTTGCCGTAACCGTTGTGGCATCAAGAGTGAACCATTCCGCAAGACTCATTTTGTTTTCGGTGATGGTGCCTGTTTTGTCGGTACAAATTACGGTGGCACTTCCTAAAGTTTCTACTGTTTTAGTCTGCTTTACAATAATTCCCATTCGAAGTAATCGCCAAGCACCAAGTGCCATAAAAGTGGTAAAAGCTACTGGGATTTCTTCGGGGATAATACTCATAGCGAGGGTTAATGCTTTAAGTAAGCTGTCTAAAATTAGTTTAGAATTCCAATAGTTGATTCCCCAGACAATTATAAAAGCAACCAAACCAATCAAAGAAATATAAGTGACAAAATTGCTGATTTGAATTTGTAATGGTGTTTTTTCTTCGGCGATGCTGTTTAGGCTTTTCCCAATTTTTCCCAATTGCGTTTGACTTCCAATGGCGGTAACTTGGCAAATAGCTAATCCGCTTGCGACTATAGTTCCTTGATACACTTGTTTGTTTTCGGATTGTTCATTTTTTGAAACCGATAAAGATTCGCCAGTTAATATGGATTCATTAACCGAAAAGTCATTGGATTGGATGATAATTCCGTCAGCGGGAACAAAAGTTCCTTCTTCTGTTTGTATAAAGTCGCCCAAAACAATTTCTTCACTCGGAATCTCAACAACAATTCCATTTCGAATGACTTTGCTTTTGGGTTGTGTTAATTTAGATAATGCTTCGATGGCATTTCTACTTTTCGATTCCTGGTACAAGGAAATTGATACGACCAAAATAATAGCCAAAAGCATAAAAATGCCATTATTGTAATCCGCAGTTATGAAATAAACACTGGAAGCCGTGAGTAGTAATAAAAACATCGGCTCCTTTATCAATTCGAAGAGCGAGTGCAAAAAGTTGTTTTTTTGTTGATGTTCGGTTGAATTGGCACCGTTTTTTGTTCTAGAGGCAATAACTTCTTCTGAAGAAAGCCCTTGGATAGAGGTAGTATTGGATTCAGACATAATGATTGTAGTTTCTATTGGATTTTTGTCTGGTGAAGTAATAGTGGCAAATGTTCCAATTCCTGCAATTTAGTCAATTAATGTAAAAATTAGGTGTTTTTTTGCTTAAGATTGTCTATATTTGCACGCAATTCAACTAGAAATTGCACCATGAAAGCACACAATTCCAAGATTATCGGCGAAGGTTTAACTTACGATGATGTATTATTAGTTCCAAATTACTCTAGCGTTCTTCCTCGCGAAGTGAGTATTCAATCAAAATTTTCAAGAAACATAACTTTAAATGTACCTATTGTATCTGCAGCTATGGATACAGTGACTGAAAGCGCTATGGCTATTGCTATGGCTCAAGAAGGAGGTATTGGAGTGTTGCACAAAAACATGACGATTGAGCAACAAGCAGCCAAAGTAAGAAAAGTAAAAAGAGCTGAGTCAGGAATGATTATCGATCCTGTTACTTTGCCTTTGACTTCTACGGTTGCCGATGCTAAAATGGCAATGAAAGAATATGGTATTGGAGGTATTCCAATTGTTGATGAAAACAAAATATTAAAAGGAATTGTTACCAACAGAGATTTGCGTTTTGAGAAAAATACATCAAGAGCTATCGTTGAGGTAATGACTAAAGATAATTTGATTACGGTTGCAGAAGGAACTTCTTTAGAACAAGCTGAAGTGGTTTTGCAAGGTCATAAAATCGAGAAATTACCTGTAGTAAATGATAAATACGAATTGGTTGGTTTGATTACCTTTAGAGATATTACTAAATTGACTCAAAAACCAATTGCCAATAAAGATGTTTATGGTCGTTTACGAGTAGCAGCAGCCATTGGTGTTACAGGCGATGCAGTTCAAAGAGCTGAGGCTTTAGTTCACGCAGGAGTAGACGCTATTATTATCGATACAGCTCACGGTCATACCCAAGGAGTGGTTAATGTATTAAAAGAAGTAAAATCTAAATTCCCACAAATTGATGTTATTGTTGGTAATATTGCAACACCAGAAGCAGCACAGTACTTGGTTGAAAGTGGAGCTGATGGGGTAAAAGTAGGAATTGGTCCAGGGTCAATTTGTACGACTCGTATTGTAGCGGGTGTAGGTTTTCCTCAGTTTTCTGCAGTGCTTGAAGTTGCTGCCGCTATTAAAGGTTCTGGTGTACCAGTTATTGCAGATGGTGGAATTCGTTATACAGGTGATATTCCTAAAGCAATTGCAGCTGGAGCTGACTGTGTAATGTTAGGGTCATTATTGGCTGGAACAAAAGAATCACCAGGAGAGACTATTATTTTTGAAGGAAGAAAATTCAAGTCTTACAGAGGAATGGGTTCTGTTGAAGCCATGCAAGAAGGATCGAAAGATCGTTATTTCCAAGATGTAGAAGACGATGTTAAGAAATTGGTACCAGAAGGAATTGTTGGACGTGTACCTTACAAAGGAGAGTTGAACGAAAGTATGCAACAATTCATCGGTGGACTTCGTGCTGGTATGGGGTATTGCGGAGCAAAAGACATTCCAACTTTAAAAGAAACAGGTCGTTTTGTTAGAATCACAGCAAGTGGAATTAACGAAAGCCATCCACATAACGTAACGATTACTAAAGAAGCACCTAATTATTCTAGGTAGTTCTAATTTTATCAATAAATTTTAAAAAGTGCAAAATTTCGATTTTGCACTTTTTTTATGGTCTCAAATTTCAGTTAAAACTATGTGCTTTAGTGCATTTTCCTTTCAGGTTCTAAATTTTTTTACAGCAAATTCACAAATTATAATATGCTTTTAAGTTTGTAATTTGCGAATTTACGGTTTTTATGTTTTCAAACGTGCAGACTTAAGTCTGCTAACCAATAAGTTCATAGTTGTTTATTCATGCACCAAATCAGCTAATAATTTCTTATCGCCCACAATCCACAAAATATCATCTTTTTCTAGCAAGACGTTCGATTCAGGATTCATGAACCGTTGTCCTCTTTTTTCAATTCCCACTACGAGGCCTTTTGTCTTTTCACGAAGTTTAGACTCTTTGATGCTTTTTCCAATAAAGGCATGATTTTTTAACTCGATTTGTCGGAGTACAATATCTGGTTCTCTGATTTCTGGTGTGGCTTCAATTTCGTGTTGGTCCAAATATTTTTTGAATTCTTGTACCTGTGCATCATTGCCTATCACGAATACTTCATCTCCAGGAAAAATACGCTCATTCGCGTCTGGAATATGAATGGTAATTTCCCCTCTTTTGATAGAAGCAATATTAATTCCCAGTTGTTCTCTTAGTTGTAATTTTTTTAAAGTCTCACCAGCAATATTCGATTCGGCTGCAATATCAAAAACCGCCATGTGACCGTCCCAAGGCGATAAATCACTGCGACTTCTTTTAGCTTTGCTAATTTCTCTATCATTTAAATTGGATAAAAAATGATTCTCTATTTTATGGTACTGATGGTTTAATCTTTTTTGGAACAAAAAGTAAAGAATAATCGCCACTACAAAAGCAACTAAAGCTGTTTTTGGAGAAAAGAAGATATTCAATAACAATCCAATATAAACAATTGCTATTAGTATTCTAAACAAGAACAACATGGCCATTGGGCCTCTAGATTTTCTCTCTTCCAAAAGAATACTAACCTCGGCAACCGCAACTCTTCTTAACGATAATGCCCAAAGAAATGGTGCTAAAAAAAACAATGTAATTAAAGCTCCTATAGCTGCTCCAAAAGGATATTCTTTTACTAATGGCAGAATGAATCTTGACGAAAGTAAAATAACGGCAACAATTATTATAGAGTGAATAACAACCTGTGTCAAGTAAGCATTAATGACAGTTTTCCAATTGTTAACTGTTTTGATAGCTTGGGTACTTGCGCTATAACGTTCAATTCTTTTAAGCCATTTTCTGGGTAGTTTTCTACTTAAAAAATCAGAAAAAGGTCCTGAAAATTTAATCATATAGGGCGTACTAAAAGTAGTCATCGCAGAAACGGCAACAACTATTGGATAAAGGAATGAACTAGTCACTTGGAGCGTAATTCCTAAAGTAGCAATGATAAATGAAAACTCTCCAATTTGTGATAAACTCATTCCTGTTTGTACGGATTCCTTAAGTGGCTGACCAGAGAGAAGACATCCAATGGTTGAACTAATAGATTGACCAAATATAGTAACTAGGGATAAAATTAGAACTGGAATTGCGTGTTCTACTAGTGTATGCGGGTCTATCAACATTCCTACAGAAACAAAAAAAACTGCACCAAATAAATCTTTTACGGGCTTTACTAAATGTTCAATATGTTCGGCTTGAGTGGTTTCTGCAATGATAGAGCCCATAATAAAGGCACCAAGAGCGGGAGAGAAACCAACATTGGCAGCCAAAATTACCATTAACAAGCAAAGGGCTATAGATATGATGAGCAACATTTCATCGGTTAATAAATGCTTGGCTTTTTTTAATACCGTTGGAATGATAAAAATCCCACTCAAAAACCAAAGCACTAAAAAGAAAACCAATTTCAAAATCGATTGAATCAACTCGCCGCCCGAGAAATTTTCACTAACGGCTATAGTAGACAAAAGAACCATTAATAGAATGGCAATAATATCCTGTACGATTAACGCACCAATTACATTGCCTACAAATCGTTGCACTTTAATACCTAATTCATCAAAACTTTTCAAAATAATTGTTGTTGATGAAATGGATAGAATTACGCCTAAAAAAAGGCTATCCATTTTGGACCAATCTAACAATTGTCCCACAAAATAGCCCAAAAAAATCATAAAGCTAATTTGTGTTATAGCAGTAATTGATGCTGTTCCGCCTACTTTGATTAGTTTTTTAAAACTGAATTCTAAACCCAAACTGAAAAGTAAAAAGATGATGCCAATCTCAGCCCAAACTTCAACACTTTTAGTATCGCGAATGGTTGGAAAAAAGTCAAAATTATTCCCAGCCAAAAATCCAGCTATCAAATACCCTAAAACCAAAGGTTGCTTTAATTTTTTGAACAGTAATACAGCAATTCCTGCCGTCATAAGTATTAACCCCAAATCAGTAATTAGTGGTTCAAGATGGGTTGATGCTTCTGCAACTGCACTCATTATTTTTGGTTTTGAAAATTATAAAATCTCGATTTTGGCTAATTTACAAAAATCGTTTTTGAAATCCTGTTTTTGAGCTACAACAAAAAGTTAAAACCAAAAAAAGCTATCGGTTAGGATAGCTTTTGTAGGTAAAAATATTTTTTGGACGATTAAATCCCAATAAAATTACTAGGTTTAATTTGATAATATTTAATTTCATTCTATTTGAAAAGTTCCGACTTTAGAATTCTTATAATAAAGTGCATAAACAGAATTTTTTAGTTCTTTTAATGTTATAAAGAATAATTCAGCTCTAAAATTTTTGTAAGTTGTTTTACCGAAATATATTAAGCTTTTGTCTGGATTTTTTTTAGTTCCAAATTCAATTGGAACACCAAAATCTTTATAATCTTTCATACTAAATTGATCAAAAACATCGATTACATCAGAATTGTATTGTGGTAGAATGTAAGAATATTTTTTACTATCCTGAGGTTTTTCTTTTCGGTATGGATTTACTTCAGGAAAACCAATAAAACCAGCATATCCCAAATAATCACCAACTCTGTACCTAACTTTATTTACAGTGTCTAAAAGAGAAAATGCACTAATTTCTGCCCGATATTCACCCTTTGATTTTATTTGGCATTTTACCATTATAAATTTCAATTTTGTTTGGTCAAATCGTACACTTCTTAACATTGAATTGGAAAAACCTGATGGTTCTTTCGCCTTTTCCATCTCAATACTTAAACTATCGACAATAATTTTATTTTGTGAATAAGAAATTTGAAAAGTTAGTAAAACAAAAAAGTATAGCAGAATATATTTTGCAATTCTAATAGTTTTCATCATCACTAATTAATTAAATCCCAATAAAATTACTTGGTGTGATTTGAAGTAATTCTGCTTTTATGGCATCGGAAACTTCTAACGTAGCAATAAATGCATGCATAGAATCTTTAGTGATTGCTTCGTTCGTTCTTGTCAAACCTTTTAACGCTTCATAAGGATTTGGATAGGCTTCGCGACGTAAAATCGTTTGAATAGCTTCTGCAACTACTGCCCAATTGTTTTCTAAATCTTCGTGGAATTTACTTTCGTTCAATAACAATTTGTTCAATCCTTTCAAAGTCGCTTCAAAAGCAATAAGTGTATGACCCATAGGTACACCAATATTTCTCAAAACCGTACTGTCGGTCAAATCGCGTTGTAGTCTTGAAATCGGTAATTTGGCTGACAAATGCTCAAAAATCGCATTGGCAATACCTAAATTTCCTTCGGAGTTTTCAAAATCGATAGGGTTTACTTTATGTGGCATAGCCGATGAACCAATTTCGCCCGCTTTGATTTTTTGTTTGAAATATTCCATCGAAACATACGTCCAAATGTCACGGTCCAAATCGATGATGATGGTGTTGATTCTTTTTAAAGCATCGAAAAATGCAGCAAAATGGTCGTAATGTTCAATCTGAGTCGTTGGAAAAGAGTGGTGTAATCCCAAAATATCTTCCACGAATTTTTTACCAAATTGTCTCCAGTCAATTTGTGGATACGCTACGTGATGTGCATTGTAATTTCCAGTAGCACCACCAAATTTAGCCGCAAAAGGAATGTTGAACAACAAACGCATTTGCTCCTCTAAACGCTCCACGAAAACCCCAAGTTCTTTTCCTAAGCGAGTAGGAGAGGCAGGCTGTCCGTGCGTACGTGCCAACATAGGAACGTGAGCCCATTCTTGACTTAACTCTTTCAATTTAGCAATTAAACCAATCAAAGATGGCATATATACTTTTTCAAACGCTTCTTTTGTCGAAAGCGGAATAGCCGTATTGTTGATGTCCTGAGAAGTCAATCCAAAATGAATAAACTCTTTGTGAGCCGATAGACCCAATTTTTCAAAAGCGTCTTTTATAAAGTATTCTACCGCTTTTACGTCGTGATTGGTAACTTTTTCAGTTTCCTTAATCCAAAGCGCATCTTCGGTGCTAAAGTTTTTGTAGATGTTGCGTAAACTCTCAAATACACTTGGGTTTACTCCAGTCAATTGTGGCAAAGGTTGTTCGCATAAGGCAATGAAATACTCGATTTCAACCAAAACACGGTATTTAATCAACGCTTCTTCTGAGAAAAAAGGCGCTAATGCAATTGTTTTATTTCTATATCTTCCATCAATAGGAGAAATGGCATTTAATTCGTTTAAAGTAGTCATTGTTGTGTTTTTTGTTCGAAAGGCACAAAAATAAGCATAAGTGTTCAGTATTCAGTTTTCAAGACTTAGTTTTTTTCTCTAATTCCAATAACTTTTGTTGCAAAACAAGAATTCCTTCTGTAGCCTTCATAGCAATACAAGTCAGAGGATTTCTCAAATTCGAAATTGTAGTCGCTTTTGGGTCAATATAAAAAATAGGAACATTTTTTGGTGCAAAATCCGTCAGTCCTGCCGCAGGATACACTTGCAACGAAGTTCCAATAATCGCGATATAATCCGCTTGTTCTACCAAATCAATCGCGGCTTCTAGCGCAGGAACCGCCTCACCAAACCACACAATATGCGGACGCAATTGGTTGCCGTTCGTATCACAATCGCCCAGTTGCAAATCGCCAGACCAATCCAAAACATAGGATTCATTTCGCGTACTTCGTACTTTTAGCAACTCTCCATGCAAGTGTAAAACGTTCTGACTTCCCGCACGCTCATGCAAATCATCCACGTTTTGTGTAACAATATTAACCTCAAAATCCTGTTCCAATTCCACCAAAACCTGATGCGCCAAATTCGGCTTGACCTCCAATAATTGCTTCCTCCTTTGATTGTAAAAATCCAAAACCAATGCAGGATTTTTTCGCCAACCTTCTGGCGTTGCCACCTCCATTACATCGTGCCCTTCCCACAATCCATCGCTATCTCTAAAGATTTTTATGCCGCTTTCAGCACTTATTCCAGCTCCTGTTAATACCACTAATTTCTTTTTCATTTGTCGAAAATTAATTTGTTTACCATTATTTGGGCGTGCCCACAGCTTCACAAAGGGGCATTCAGCAAGCGTGTTATGCGCCCCTTTGCGAAGCTGCGGTCGGGCTATCCGCGCTACTTCGGTAGCCAGCTCCTATCCCTCACGCAAAAAAAAAACATTACTCAAATAAAATCATTTTTTCATTCAAATCCCAATTCCCAATTCCATAATCCAAAACTCAAAATCCAAAACTCTAAATCCAAATTCCAAAACCCAAAACCCAAATTTCAAATTCCAAAATCCAAATCACTAACTATTAATCACTAATTACTAATCACTGATTACTAATCACTAATTACTTTTCTTATTTTTGCCAAAAAAAAAATCAGGGATGATAGATTTGGATTACCTAGAATATTTAGAAGGATTTTTAACCGACAATAGAAAAGAAAATTTCTTAAAAGTACTTAAAAACAGAACCAATCACTTTACAGTGGTAGTCGAGGACGTGTTTCAAATGCACAATGCTAGTGCGGTAATGCGTAGTTGTGAAGTTTTTGGTGTACAAAATATGAATGTAATTGAGCAGCGTTTTGGTAAACGAATCGACAAACAAATCGCTATGGGCGCTCAAAAGTGGGTCGATATTACCCCGTTTGATTCGGTAAGCAATTGTATCGATACGCTAAAAAGTAAAGGCTATCAAATCATTGCCACCACACCTCATACCAATGATTGTGATTTGGAGGATTTTGATTTTTCTAAACCCAGCGCATTGTGTTTTGGTACCGAAAAAGAAGGTTTATCCGAAGAGATTATGCAAAAAGCCGATGGATTTCTCAAAATCCCTATGGTTGGTTTTACAGAAAGTTTGAATATTTCAGTATCCGCAGCAATTATTTTGCAAAATCTAACCAATCGTTTGCGCAATTCCGATATTCCTTGGCAATTAACCGAAGCCCAAATTCTCGAAAAACGACTCGATTGGGCACGAAAATCCATCAAAGACATCAAACGCATCGAGGCGCGTTATTTTGAGGAGAAAGGGAAATAATGCAATAGTTCTGAACAAAAATAATTTGTAGCAAATAGCATACAAAACAAAGGCTACCTTTTGGGTAGCCTTTGTTTTGTTATATTATATAAAATTGGGTTTAGCTTACTAAAACCCAAGTTCCAGCTGCTAATAAGCTTTCAGCTTTCTTGTATTTCATCGTTTCTGTTTTGCCAGTAGCTACTTCTTGAATAGTTACAGTGTCATTACGATTAATTTTAGGCTGGTCGCGAACAATAGTTTCAGTCACTTGACGGGCTTGTGTTTGCCCTGCCTCACGATTGATACTTTCGCTGTTTTCGATTTCGTCTTTATTCAATTGGTAATCGTCTTTTGGACGTTCTACTTCTTTAGCTTCTTGAATTCTTTGGTTTTCTTGAGCAGGTAAGTCACCTTTAAACAAGAATGAAATCACTTCTTTATTCACATTATCTAACATAGAACGGAATAAGTTGAAGGCTTCTAATTTGTAAATAAGCAATGGGTCTTTTTGTTCGTGAACTGCCAATTGAACCGATTGTTTCAATTCGTCCATTTTACGTAAATGTTTTTTCCAAGCTTCGTCTACAATCGCTAAAGTGATGTTTTTCTCAAAATCAGCTACTAATTGCGCTCCTTCAGTATCGTAAGCTTTTTTCAAATCGGTCACTACATTCAATGATTTGATGCCGTCAGAGAAAGGAACTACAATGCGCTCGAATTGGTTGTTTGGGTCCTCATATACACTTTTGATAATAGGGAAAGCTTCTCTAGCACTTCTTGCTGTTTTTTCGGTGTAAAAATCCAAAGTAGCTTTGTACACTTTTCCAGTTAATTCCATTTCATTCAGTTTAGCAAAATCACTTTCGCTAACTGGTGATGTAATTGAGAAATAACGAATCAATTCAAATTCGAAGTTTTTGAAATCGTTGCTTAATTTATTGTTTGTCACAATTAATTCGCAAGTATCATACAACATATTGGCGATGTCTAGTTTTAGACGCTCTCCATGTAAAGCGTGACGACGACGTTTGTACACTACTTCACGTTGTGCATTCATAACATCATCATATTCTAATAAACGTTTACGAACTCCAAAGTTGTTTTCTTCTACTTTTTTCTGTGCACGTTCAATAGATTTGGTCATCATAGAGTGTTGAATCACTTCGCCTTCTTGTAAGCCCATTCTATCCATTACTTTGGCTACTCTTTCAGAACCAAACAAACGCATTAAATTATCTTCTAACGAAACATAGAATTGAGAACTTCCTGGGTCTCCTTGACGACCTGCACGACCACGTAACTGACGGTCAACACGACGTGAATCGTGACGTTCCGTACCGATAATGGCCAATCCACCAGCTGCTTTTACTTCTGATGTCAATTTGATATCCGTTCCACGACCCGCCATGTTGGTAGCAATAGTTACCACACCTGGTTTTCCTGCTTCTTCAACAATTTGAGCCTCTTGTTTGTGCATTTTTGCATTCAATACGTTGTGCGTTACACCACGCATCTTAAGCATTCTACTCAATAACTCTGAAATCTCTACTGATGTTGTCCCAATTAATACCGGTCTTCCTGCTTTAGATAATTCGGTAACATCTTCGATTACGGCATTGAATTTTTCACGAGTCGTTTTGTAAATCAAATCGTCTTTGTCAATTCTAGCCATTCCTCTATTGGTAGGAATTTCAACTACATCCAACTTGTAGATTTGCCATAACTCGCCTGCTTCTGTTACAGCTGTTCCTGTCATACCACCTAGTTTGTTATACATTCTAAAGTAGTTTTGCAAAGTAACAGTAGCAAAAGTTTGAGTAGCTGCTTCAATTTTTACATTTTCTTTGGCTTCAATGGCTTGGTGTAATCCGTCTGAGTAACGACGGCCATCCATAATACGTCCTGTTTGCTCATCAACAATAAGGATTTTATTGTCCATGATTACATATTCTACATCTTTTTCAAAAAGAGAATAAGCTTTTAATAATTGTGTCAAAGTGTGAATACGCTCGCTTTTTACTCCAAAATCTTGGAACAATCTTTCTTTAGCTTCCGCTTCAGTATCTTTGTCTAAATTTTGCTTTTCGATAGCAGCAATTTCAGTTCCAATGTCTGGAAGAACGAAAAAGTCTGCATCTGTATCACCAGAAAGGAATTTAATTCCATTATCTGTCAATTCTACTTGATTGTTTTTCTCTTCAATTACGAAATATAAAGCTTCGTCAACAATATGCATTTCACGATTGTTGTCTTGCATGTATTGATTTTCGGTTTTTTGAAGCAATTGTTTGATACCTTCTTCACTCAAAAACTTAATCAATGCTTTGTTCTTAGGTAAACTTCTGTAGGCTCTCAATAAATTGAAACCACCGTCTTTGGTGTTTCCTTCTTTGATTAGTTTTTTAGCTTCTGCCAAAAAACCATTAGCCAATTGACGTTGTAAACTAACTAAGTTTTCGATTTTTGGTTTCAATTCATTAAACTCATGGCGGTCTCCTTGAGGAACTGGACCAGAAATAATCAATGGAGTTCTAGCGTCATCAATCAAAACAGAATCCACCTCATCGACTATGGCGTAATTGTGTTTGCGTTGCACTAAATCTTCTGGCGAATGCGCCATGTTATCTCTTAGGTAATCAAAACCAAACTCATTATTGGTTCCGTAAGTGATGTCTGCATCGTAGGCTTTTTTTCTTCCTTCAGAATTGGGTTCGTGGTTGTCAATACAATCAACAGTCAAACCATGAAATTCGAACAAAGGAGCTTTCCAAGTACTATCACGTTTTGCTAAGTAGTCATTTACCGTGACTAAGTGTACCCCATTTCCTGTCAATGCATTCAAATACAATGGAAGCGTCGCAACCAAAGTTTTTCCTTCACCCGTTTGCATCTCAGAAATTTTTCCTTGGTGCAACACCATACCACCAATCAACTGAACGTCGTAGTGAATCATATCCCAAGTGATTTCTTTACCAGCGGCATTCCATGAATTAGCCCAATTAGCCGTATCGCCAACAATGTTGATGTAGCTTTTAGTAGCTGATAATTCTCTGTCTTTTGGAGTAGCAGTAACGCTAATTGTTGTGTTTTCTTTGAATCTTCTAGCTGTTTCTTTTACTACTGCAAAAGCTTCAGGAAGAATTTCCATTAAGGTTTTTTCAGAAATGTCATAAGCTTCTTTTTCAAGAGCATCGATGGCGATATAAATATCTTCTCTTTTATCGATATCAGAAATAGTTTCTACTTCATCTTTCAAAGCCGCAATCTTGGCGTCTTTTTCAGCTCTTGCTTGTTTGATTTTTTCTTTAAAAAAGATAGTTTTAGCTCTTAATTCGTCGTGAGACAACGCTTGTAAAGGTGCTTCAAAAGTTTTTATCTTATTTAGATAAGGTTGTAATGCTTTAACGTCTTTTTGAGACTTATCGCCTACAAATACTTTTAGTATGCTGTTTATGAAACTCATGATTTAGTTGTATTTCTGTTTTATATTTTGTGTTATTTATAACAAAAAAAAAGCCTCTTTTTTGAGACTTTTTCTTGGGTTACTTTTTAATACTCATCCTCGTTCCAAAGATAATCTTCGTCAGTTGGATAATCTGGCCAAATTTCTTCCATTGATTCATATATCTCGCCCTCATCTTCAATAGATTGAAGGTTTTCTACTACTTCTAATGGAGCACCAGCTCTAATAGCGTAGTCAATAAGTTCGTCTTTGTTAGCAGGCCATGGTGCATCACTTAAATAAGATGCTAATTCTAATGTCCAATACATATTTTGTCGATTTAATTTGTGCAAAAATAATTTTTTTACGGAATAAAACAAGTAAAAAGGGATTTATTTTTGCGTAAAGTTAAGAACGTTTTTTTTAGGAAAAGATTTACTTTCTCGGAATCCATTTTACTTCCTCAGCGTTTAAGTCTAGGGTCAACTTTCGTGCCAATACAAAAAGATAGTCAGAAAGTCGGTTTAAGTACTGAATTGCTATTGGAGCTACTGGCTCGTTATGACTTAAATGTACCGCTAAACGCTCAGCACGTCGACATACACAACGGGCAATATGACAATATGACACTGTGGTATGTCCGCCTGGAAGTACAAAATGCGTCATTGGAGGCAATAAAGCTTCCATTGTGTCAATTTCTATTTCAAGGAATTCAATATCTTGATCAGTAATGCCTAAGTTTTTTAGACGCAATTCACCGTTTTTTAGCACCTCTTTTTCTGGTGGAGTGGCAAGAATAGCTCCAATAGTAAATAAGCGATCCTGCACTTCTATGAGCGTGTTTTTGTAATGGTTGTCCATTTCTTGGTCGCGAATCAAGCCAATGTAGGAATTCAGCTCATCGACTGTACCGTAGCTTTCAATTCGAGCGTGATCTTTCGGTACTCGAGTTCCTCCAAATAGGGATGTAGTTCCTGAGTCACCAGTTTTAGTATATACTTTCATTAGGGTAAGTGTTCTAAGTTTATTTTATCAATGGTTGTTGATGGCTGTAAATATAAAAAAAGACCGCTAAAAGCAGTCTTTCTTTAGTGGATAAAAAAATTAGAATCCGAAAATTTCTTCTAAAGATACTTTCTTTATTTCTCCTAATTTTTTCATTTCATTCATATCAATCTTACTTTCAGAAGCTACAATGGCATAACTGTAAGGTTTATTAGCTATGAAGTTATTGTGAAAAGTTTTGAGGTCATTCATAGAAATTTGTTCTACAGTTGAGAATGTCTTTTTTCTAATATCGTCTTTTAATCCCAATTGTTTTGCAGCTAGGTAATTAAAAATAATATTGTCTTGCGTAATTCTTTCGGTTTGAATGTCTTTTTTAACTTGACCTTTGGCTAAATTTAAATTTTCGCTTAATTCAGGTAAGTTGTTCAAAAGTTCATTCATCGCTGTTGTAGCTTCTTTGAATTTGTCCGCTTGACTTCCGACATAATTCAAAACAAGATAGTTGTCTTCTTTCTTTTGAGGTTCTACATAATATCCATAGGTGCTATAAGCTAAGGCTTTACTTTCTCTGATAGTTTGAAAAACCACTGATCCCATACCACCACCGAAATAGTTATTGAATACGTTAATGATTGCATTTTTATTGGCATCATAGGTTTCCGTATTTCTTACCCAACGCGTTTCAGCTTGTACCATATCATAATTGGTAAAAAACACTTGGTTTTGAGTTTGAACCAATGGCTTGAAAACTTTGGCTGCTGGTGTTGCAGTAAAAGTTGCTGGAACTTTGTGTAGGGCTTTTAATTGATTCACAAAAGTAGTTAATGGTGCTGGACCATAATAAATGATCGTTTGTTCGTAATTGTTCATATTTTTCAAACGACTCATTAAATCTTCTGTTGTCAAGGATTCTAATTCAGCTGTTGTTAAAATAGAGTTGAATTTATTTACTGGGCCATAAGTAGCATAGCTAGTTAGTCCTTGTAAAATAGCATTTTTGTTTGCTTTTACATCTTTTCTAGATTTTGCAATCCTTGCTTTTAAAGCTTTCAACGCATTTTCATCAGCTTTGGCATTTGAAATCACTTCTTCGTACAATTGAACTGCTTTTTCAAAATTTTCTTGTAATCCTTCAATGCTCACGGTGGTATATTCTTCACCACTTGAGATATTGAAACTACAGGCAATTTTATAGAATGCTTTTGAAATTTGTTCAGTACTCATTTTATCGGTACCTAAAAATTGAATGTATTGTGTTGCTAAGGCTTGTTTTGAGTCATTTAAAGTACCGATTTTATAACGGTATTTTAATCTAAAAATAGAGTTGTCTTTGTTTTGAACATAAAGTACTTCTGCTTTTTCGATTTTAGATTTCTGAATGTCTTTGTTGTAATCCAAAAATACAGGTGTTGAAGCAATGCTTGGAATCGCGTTGACTTGTTTTAAGAAGTCAGATTGTTTGTCCGCATTGGTTTCAACAGGAGTAATTTGTGGTTTTTCAATTTTAACCTTGTTTTTGTTTTCTCCTTTTCTTTTGAAAACGACTACATAATTGTCTCCAAGATATTTGTTAGCAAAGGCTACAATATCTTCTTTTTTTAATTTTGACAAATCGTTTACATAAGCTACTTGATCTCTCCAGTCTAATTCTGAAGTGAAATTGCTCATTAAATTGCTAGCGCGATCTCCGTATTTTTCAGTTTCGTAGATTTTACTTTTTTTAATGTTATTGATGATTGAAGGAATTAAATCATCATCAAAATTTCCTTTCTTTAAATTTTCAATCTCAGCTAAGACTAATGCTTTTGCTTCTTCTAAGGTTTGACCAGTAGTAGGTGCTGCAGATAAATAAAGAACACTATAATCGATTAGGCTGTAGTTGAATGCACTTGCGCGAAGCATTTTTTGTTTCTTAACTAAATTAAGATCCAATAAACCAGCTTTGCCATTAGTAAGCACTTGTCCAACTAAATTTGCTAATAAGGCATCTTTGTCTTTGTTACCAGGAAGACGGTAACCGATGGCAAAACTCTCCGCATCTGGGCCAACAACTTCAATCGCTATTGGTGCTGTTATTGGAGCTTCTGGTTCAAAAGTGTATTTTTCAATTGCTTTAGGTTGCATATAAGCAAAAGCCTTGTCTATTTTTGCAATTACCTCATCTGGATTGAAATCACCTGACAAGATAACTCCCATATTGTTAGGTACGTAGTATTTGTTAAAATACTTTCTGATTTCTATTAAGGATGGATTTTTTAAATGTTCAACTGTTCCAATAGTGGTTTGTAAACCATAATTGTGTTTTTTGAATAAGTTGGAAAATAAAGCTTCCGAAACTTTACGACCATCATTATCTAAACTCCTGTTTTTTTCTTCATAAACGGCTTCTAGCTCGGTATGAAAAATTCTTAGAATTGGATTTCTAAAACGTTCCGCCTGTACGGCCAAGTATTTGTCCAAAGAACTACTTGGAACATCATCAGTATATACCGTTTGCTCAAAAGATGTAAAAGCATTCGTTCCTTGTGCGCCCATAGCAGACATCATTTTGTCGTATTCATTGGCAATAGAGTATTTACTGGCAACTCCCGAAGTTTGATCGATTTTCTTATAGATTTCTTTTCTTTCGATGCTGTCTTTTGATTTGTTGAATTGCTCATACAAAGCGTCAATTTTGTCTAATTCAACTTTTTCTTTAGACCAATCTAAGGTTCCGTATTTGTCAGTTCCTTTAAAAAGCATATGCTCTAAGTAATGAGCTAATCCAGTATTGGTAGAGGGATCGGTTTTGCTTCCTGCTTTGATAGCGATGTAAGCCTGAATACGAGGGTCTTTTTTAGTCGGACTTAAGGTTACAGTTAAGCCGTTTTTTAAAGTGTAGAAACGGGCTTTGGTAGCGTCATTAGTGACATACTTGTAAGTATATCCTTTACTTGAAGCTTCTTTCCATTCAATAGGATCTTGTGCTACAACAGTCGAAATTGAGCATAAGAATAATAAAGATAAAATTGGTTTTTTGAACATATTTATAGTCTTGGTTAATGTGAATTATTTTGTAGTATCTGTTTCGATCAATCCATCTCGCAAACGAATTACACGATGTGCATAAGCAGCAATATCTTCCTCGTGTGTAACTAAGATAACGGTATTTCCTTGTGCGTGAATGTCACCAAATAACTTCATAATTTCAACAGAAGTTTTACTGTCTAGATTTCCTGTAGGCTCATCAGCAAGAATAATTGAGGGTTTGTTGACAAGGGCTCTTGCAATAGCAACACGCTGACGCTGACCTCCCGAAAGTTGGTTAGGTTGGTGATCCATTCTATCGGCTAGATTTACTTGTTGGAGTACATCAGTGGCTCTTGCTACACGTTCTGATTTAGAGTAACCAGCATAAATCATTGGTAAAGCTACATTGTCTAGTGCGGTAGTTCTTGGCAAAAGGTTAAAAGTTTGAAAAACGAAGCCAATTTCTTTGTTTCTAATTTCGGCCAATTCATCATCTTTCATTTTACTAACATCTTTCCCGTTAAGAATATAATTGCCGGAAGTAGGTGTGTCTAAACAACCTAAAAGATTCATCAATGTTGATTTTCCTGAACCAGATGGCCCCATTAATGCAACATATTCCCCTTTTTTTATTTCTAAATCAATTCCTTTTAGTACATAAACGGTTTCGTTACCCAATGAAAAATTTCGTTTAATATTGGTTATTTTAATTAGTGATTCTGCCATCGACTATTGAATAAAGATTAATGTTGTTTTAAATTCGTTTTAAAAATACGAAATAGATTTTCATTAGTTGACCGAATTTGATTTCCGTTACAACTTTATGGTAATTTTAATGTTTTTATAAGCGAATTGTAAAATGTTCTTTGGCTTGCTCTTCTCTAAAAAAAACAAATCCCCACTGAAAGGTGTCTATTGTAACTCGAACTTTTGGGTGTTCTTTTATTTGTTCCCAAGCTTCTTCCATATCATTTGACCAATGAATATCGTCAAAAATCCAAAGGGTTTCATTGTTTACGGTTGGTAATAATTGTTCAAAGTAGGTTAAAGTTGCTTTTTTCGAATGATTGCCGTCAAAGTAAATAAGGTCATAGTTTTTTAAATAGAGATTATCAGCATTCAAGAAAGATTCGAATTGACTAGTAATTGATTCAATTGCGTTAAAGTTGAATTGTTGAAATTGCTCTTTGGCTATTTTTGAAGTTTCGGGACAGCCCTCTAGAGTCGTTAGCTTGGCCTTTGGATTGCCTAAAGCTAGAGCAGAAGTCGCCAATCCCAAGGAAGTACCGATTTCCAAAATTGATTTTGGCTGAAAATACCGTGTTATTCGGAATAATAACTTGGCTCGTTTTGATGAAATACCAGCTGTTTTTGCAATTCTTGAAATCTGCCTTTTGTTGGATTTTAAAACTCTTGAACCTGCGCCAAAATCAGTAACATCGATAGTGTTTTTGTTTTCTAATAATGCTTTTCTGTAGTGTTTTATTATGGCATACTCGGGTTTGTTTTTTTTGTCATAAAAACATTTTGTGACTAAAGAAAAAACGAAAGGCGAATGTACACCGTGTTCATTCTTGGAGTTCCAAAGGAAAAGTAAATAGGATTTTATTTGAAAAAGCATGTTGTGTCAAAAGATTTTAATAGTTGAAAGTTTAAAATAACCATTCATCTCCTGTTACAAAGAAAAGCACAAAAAAGAACAATTTAAATCTAAGTGCAAAAAAAAGCCACAACAAAATAATTTTAGTTGTGACTTTACTATGTTTTTTAGTTTCAGAATTAGTTTACCGAAATCAAATGGATTTCAAAAATTATCACAGAACCCGCTGGAATCGGACCTTGAGGTCTTCCGCCATAACCTAAGTGTGCTGGAATAAATAACACCCCTTTTCCACCTGGTTTAAAGAATGGAATGCCTTCTTGCCAGCCTTTTATCAAGTTCGACAAAGGAAATGCTACACCAGCTGTGGTGCTTTGGTCAAAAACCTGCCCATTGGTCAAGTAACCTTTGTAGGCCACAGTAACATTTGAGCTTACTGTAGGATTAGTACCTGTGCCTTGTTCTGAGATAGTGTAGTACAATCCAGAATCTGTGCGTTGTGCTGTCGTGATATTGTTTTTTGTTAAGTATTCTTTTATTTCTTGTTCATTTTTTGCGGTGTAATCTACCGTTTCAGACGGAGCAATCGGCTCAGAGTCAGAGCAAGAAAATAATAGTAAAAAGGCAAACAATGTGAAGATTTTCTTTGTCATAATTTTGATTAAATTGTTAATTAATGAAATTAGGATATAAAGTTTATCCTTCTAATTTGGCTGAAAGTTCAAACCAGCGTTCTTCTTTGCTTTCAATTTTTTTGATGATGTTTTCTAGTTCTTTGGCTTTTTTCTCGATTTCTGTATCGGCAACTTTTCCGTCTGAAAAAAGCTGTTCAATTTTGGACTTATCGATTTCTAAATCTTTGATTTCGCGTTCAATTTTTTGGAACTCTTTTTGTTCGTTGAACGTTAAATTTCCCGATGGATTATTTTGTTTCCATTCTTTTTTTTCTGCTTTATTGTCTTCTTTTTGAATTACATCGTTACTGTCTTCATAAGCTCTAAAGTCAGAGTAATTTCCTGGGAAAGTTTCTATTTCGCCTTGTCCTCTAAATACAAATAGTTGGTCTACGATTTTATCCATAAAATAACGATCGTGCGATACAACCACCAAACAACCTGGGTAATCTAAAAGAAAACTTTCTAAGACATTCAGCGTTACAATGTCTAAATCATTTGTTGGTTCGTCCAGAATCAAAAAGTTTGGATTCTGAATCAAAACGGTGCATAAATACAATCGTTTTAATTCGCCTCCACTCAATTTTTCTACATAATCGTATTGTTTTTTTGCATCAAATAGAAAACGTTCCAATAATTGAGAAGCTGAAATCATTCTTCCTTTGGCTAAAGGGATGAATTCTCCGTACTCTTTGATTACATCAATTACTCGTTGTCCTGGTTTTGGGTTGATACCGCTTTGTGTGTAATATCCAATTTTGATTGTGTCTCCAACCACTACTTTTCCGTTGTCTAAAGGAAGTGTACCAGTAAGTAGATTTAAAAAGGTTGATTTCCCAGTTCCGTTTTTGCCAATAATTCCGATACGTTCACCACGTTGAAAATCATAACTAAAATTATCCAGAATAACGTGGTCCTTGAACTTTTTGGAAATTTTATGAAGCTCTACGATTTTGCTTCCCATTCGCTCCATATTAATTTCGAGTTCAACTACGTTTTCTTTTCTACGACTTTGTGCTTTTTCTTTAATTACATAAAAATCGTCTTGACGTGATTTGGATTTTGTAGTTCTTGCTTTTGGTTGACGACGCATCCATTCAAGCTCTTTGACGAATAAATTTTGAGCTTTATCTACACTAGCATTTTCAGAGGCAATACGTTCTTCTTTCTTTTCTAAATAATAAGAATAATTGCCTTTGTATTGGTATATTTTTCCGTTGTCGAGTTCAATGATTTCATTGCATACGCGCTCCAAAAAGAAACGGTCGTGTGTAACCATAAACAAGGTGATGTTTTCTTTTGCAAAATAGCTCTCCAACCATTCAATCATTTCCAAATCGAGGTGATTCGTTGGTTCGTCAAGAATCAATAAATCAGGTCGATTAATCAAGATAATAGCTAAGGATAATCGCTTTTTTTGGCCACCAGAGAGACTTTTTACTTTAAGTTTGAAGTCCTCCAGCTTTAATTTGAACAAGATTTGTTTGTATTGTGTTTCAAAATCCCAAGCATTATGACGGTCCATAGCATCGAAAGCCTTTTGGTAAGCTTCTTCGTCTTCTGGGTTTTCTAGTGCTTTTTCGTAGGCTTCAATAACTTTCAAGCTTTCGTTATCGGAAGCAAAAATACTTTCCTCGATTGTTAATTCGTCTTGTAATTTATTATCCTGAGATAAAAAAGCCATTCTGATGCTTTTTCTTAAAACAACTTGCCCAGTATCAGGTTCATCAAGACCATTAATAATGCTCATTATTGTTGTTTTTCCAGAACCATTTTTAGCAATAAAAGCAATTTTTTGGTCTTTGTTGATTCCGAACGAAATGTCTTTAAAGAGTGTTCGTTCTCCAAAAGATTTTGATATATTTTCTACAGAAAGGTAATTCACGAGTGTAATTTTTTGCAAAAGTAAGTTTTTAAAACGGAAGTTGCTATCCTTACTATTCAAATGGTTAGCTGTTACTTCTGGTTTTGTGGCTTTAAAAAGCTATTTAAATCGATAGTATGCAATTGAGGAGAAGTGTTTATAAAAGGTTTTTTTATAGTTGCTTCATTGGTTAGATAAAATATTTTGCCGTCATCGGTTGTGATTCCTTCAATTTGATGAAACGGAAGTTTAATTTTTATTTTACGTTTTTTACCTTTCCAAAAGGCATTATTTTGATAATCATCAATCACAAAAATAAAGGGCTGAAGTGTTTTGGAATAACCACATAGAACGATTCCGTTTTTTGTTGGTAATAAAGTTGCGTCTGTAATTAATCCTTTTACGTTAAGTGTTTCTTGGTGCTGCGCTGTATAATTCCCAGGTGTTTTTGGTACAGAATAGATGCTGGTTTTTCTTGAACTCCATTCTTTGGTAAACAAATAAATACTGTCTTTTAAAATTACAAAGGCTTCACAATCAAAGTTGGTAGTATTTGCTTTTTGAACAGAGAAATCTGTTTGTTTAGCATACGAAAAAGCGATAGTGTCAATGATGGGTGTGGTGTCATAAAACGATTTTTTTTCAATTCTGTAAATGCATAAATCATTTCTATTGCCTCTGTAATTGTTGCCAAAGTTACCTATATAAATGTATAAACTATCTTGAGTGATAGCCTCCCAATCTTTGTTCTTGATTTGTTTGAGCGTGATTTTTTTCTGAATTGCACCTGAAGTATTCAGTCCATAAATTGTAGCATCGCTATCGTCATTATGTGTCCATATTTGATTGTCAAAGAACAATAAGCCGGACGTTTCTTTTATCGTATCTGATAATTTTACGGATGACTTTATTTTTATTGTTTTTATACTAGAAGGTGTCTCTTTGCTATTGCTATGTGTGTAGCTTTGGCTGTAGGATATTGAAATACAAAACAATATAAATAAAAAATTCTTCATAGTATTTTTTCGAATGATGTTGTAAAAATAAACAAATACATTTGTGGCATTTTTTTTCTGGATAAGAATTATTATTTAAATTTTTAAAAGAAGGTTATCAAATTACATTTGTATTATGCAACTATCTATTATCATACTCAATTACAACGTTCGCTATTTCTTAGAACAATGTGTACTTAGTGTTCAAAAAGCACTAGAAAACATTGAAGGGGAAATTATTGTTGTAGATAATGCCTCTTCAGATGATAGTTGTGCTATGATGCAAACGCGTTTTCCAGAGGTAACACTTATTAGAAATGCTGGTAATATTGGCTTCGCAAAAGGGAATAATATTGGAGTAGCAGCAGCTCAAGGGGAGTATATCTGTATTTTGAACCCAGACACTGTAGTTGCTGAGGATACTTTTGTAAAAGTATTGGCTTTTGCCAAAGCACAAAAAAATCTTGGGATTATCGGAGTAAAATTGGTTGATGGTTCAGGTAATTTTTTACCCGAAAGTAAACGCGGGATTCCAACACCTTGGGTAGCTTTTACAAAAATAATGGGTTTGTATCGATGTTTTCCTAAGGTCTCTCTCTTTACAAAGTATTATGCTTCTCATCTTGGTTCAAATCAAACAGGCAAAGTAGATATATTGGTCGGTGCTTTTATGTTTATGTCACGTGAAATGTATCTTGAAGTGGGCGGATTCGATGAAAACTGCTTTATGTACTCCGATGATATTGATTTGTCGTATCAGGTATCACAAAAAGGGAAAGACAATTTTTATTTTCACGATACTACTGTTTTGCATTATAAAGGTGAAAGTACCATCAAAGACGGCGCTTATATGAAGCGCTTTCAGCAAGCGATGCGTTTTTTTTATCAAAAACATTTTAAGGTTCCGTTTTTCTTCGAGTTTTTTATGCAGATAGGGATTTTCTTTTTTTCGGCATTAAAAAGAATACAAGGAAAATCCAAAAAAATCAAAGCGCCAAATCATTATTTGTTGTTGTCTTCAAATGATAAATTAGTGGGAGAATTAGAATCTGTTTTGGGAAAAAAAGTAGTTTTTAGACTTTTTGAAGGAGAAAAAATGGTAAATTCGTCTCTTTTTAAAACAAATGAAAGCGTAGAAATACTTTTAGATAATTCACATATCTCTTTTAAGGATTGTATCTCAATTTTAGAATCGTTAAAGAACCAAGGGTTTACTTTTAAAATTATCCCAAAAAGTTCTAATTTTTTGATAGGAAGCAATAATAATAACGAAAGAGGTACGATTATAGAAATTCGGTAAAAATTACATTAAATGTAATTTATATTTAAATTATTTATTAATTTCGCAAGCAGAAAATAAAAATCACCTTTTAGGTTAATAATATGGCAAGATTTGAATTAAAGCTTCCAAAAATGGGAGAAAGTGTTGCAGAAGCAACTATTACCAATTGGTTGAAACAAGTTGGAGACAAAATTGAAGCGGATGAAGCAGTTTTAGAAATTGCAACAGATAAAGTGGATAGTGAAGTTCCAAGTGAAGTTTCGGGAGTATTGGTTGAGCAATTATTTCAGGTAAATGATTTGGTTCAAGTAGGGCAAACAATTGCTATTATTGAAACCGAAGGTGGTGCAGTTACAGAATCTGTTGTTGCTAATGAAGTACCAGAAGAAGCAGTAGCTATCGAAAAAGCGATAGAAGTAGCCAAAGAAACGGTACTTGCTCCAGTAGATTTTACCGAATCGGATAAGTTTTTATCGCCTTTGGTTAAAAATATAGCTAAAGAAGAAGGTATTTCTATTGCAGAACTTCAGACTATTTCTGGAACAGGAAAAGAAGGAAGAATTACCAAAGCAGATATTTTAGAATACATTAAAAATAGAGGAAATCAACCTAAAGTTACTGCAACGCCATCCTTAATGGTTGATACCATCGCACCTGTGGCGACACCAGTAGCGGCAAAAGCAGCTCCAGTTTCTGTTAATGGAGGAGAGGAAATTGTAGAAATGGATAGAATGCGTAAGCTAATATCTGGTTATATGGTGGCTTCTGTTCAAACTTCGGCTCACGTACAGTCATTTATTGAGGTTGACGTGACGAATATTGTAAAATGGAGAGACAAAGTTAAATCCGCTTTTGAAAAGAGAGAAGGTGAGAAATTGACTTTTACCCCTATATTTATGGAAGCGGTTGCCAAAGCATTAAAAGATTTTCCAGGTATGAATATTTCTGTTGATGGTGATTTTATCATCAAAAAGAAAAACATCAATTTAGGTATGGCAGCAGCTTTACCAAACGGAAATTTAATTGTTCCTGTTATCAAAAATGCAGACCAATTGAATTTAGTTGGAATGGCTAAAGCGGTAAATGATTTAGGAAATCGTGCTAAAGCTGGAAAATTAAAACCAGACGATACGCAAGGAGGAACTTATACAGTTACTAATGTGGGGACTTTTGGTTCTGTTTTTGGAACACCAATTATCAATCAGCCACAAGTTGGAATTTTAGCTTTAGGTGCCATTAGAAAAGTGCCTGCGGTTATTGAAACACCAGAAGGAGATTTTATTGGAATTCGTCAAAAAATGTTCTTGTCTCATTCTTACGACCATAGAGTGGTAGACGGAGCTTTGGGAGGAAGTTTTGTTAAGCGAGTTGCTGAATATTTAGAAGCTTTTGATGTGAATAGAGATTTTTAATCGCTTTACGATACTAATAGTTAAAACCGACAATGAGTAATTCATTTGTCGGTTTTTTTTTAGTTATTTTTTTTGCATTAGCTCTTCATACTATTTTTTTTCTTTTAATTGTTGTAAATGTGTGTTCTTTAATCGTTTATAAAGATTTATATTTGCAGCCTTATAAATACCAAAAATGGAACTGAAACTAAATAGACCAATTTGTTTTTTCGATCTGGAAACAACAGGCATTGATATTGGGAAAGATCGTATTGTAGAAATTTCAATTTTTAAAGTTTTTCCAAACGGAAACAAAGAAAGTAAAACTTGGTTGGTAAATCCAACAATTCCTATTCCTTCTGAATCTACTGCGGTACACGGTATTACCAATGAGAAAGTGGCCAATGAACCTACTTTTAAAGAATTAGCATCTCAAGTGCATTTGATGATTAAAGACAGTGATTTGGCGGGATTCAATTCAGATCGTTTTGATATACCTTTATTGGCTGAAGAGTTGTTAAGGGCAGGAGTAGATTTTGATATGAAAAATCGCGTATCAGTTGATGTTCAGACTATTTTTCATAAAAAAGAAGAGAGAACATTAGCAGCAGCTTTAAAGTTTTATACTGGGAATTCCCTCGAAAATGCCCACTCTGCTGAGGCGGATACTATGGCGACCTATGAAATTTTAAAAGCACAATTGGATAGGTATCCTGAGCTAGAGAATGATATGAAGGCTTTGTCAGAGTTCACAACTCGAAAAAAAATAGCCGATTTTGCTGGAATGATAGCTTTTGATAAAGACAATGAAGAGATTTTTACCTTCGGCAAACACAAAGGTGTTAAGGTTGAAAAGGTGTTAGAAGCTGAGCCAGGTTATTTTAGTTGGATTCAAAATGCTGATTTTCCTTTGTATACCAAAAAAGTGCTTACGGCCATTAAATTAAGAAAGTTAAACACTAAATAGAGTGATTAGTGAAGAGTAATTGGTGAATAGCGTTTGTTTGCTAATTACTATTCATTAATTACTATTCACTAAGAATATGAAAATAATCTGTATCGGCAGAAATTATGCCAACCATATAGAAGAGTTGAAAAACGAACGACCAACGGAACCGGTGGTTTTTATGAAACCTGATTCGGCTATTTTGCTAAAGCAGCATCCATTTGTGATTCCAGAATTTTCGGAAGATATTCATCACGAAATTGAGTTGATTGTAAAAATTAGTAAAGTTGGAAAATACATCGAACCTAAGTTTGCACATAAATATTATGATGAAATTAGTGTTGGAATCGATTTTACAGCAAGAGATTTACAGGAAAAACTAAAACAAAAAGGGTTGCCTTGGGAAAAAGCAAAGGCTTTTGATGGATCGTCGGTGATTGGAGAATTTTTACCCAAAACGCAATTTAGTTCATTAGAAAATCTTACATTTGAGTTGACCAATAACGGGCAAACAGTTCAAAAAGGCTGTTCAAGTCATATGTTATGGGCGATTGACGAGTTGATTGCTTACGTTTCTCAGTTTTTTACTTTGAAAATTGGAGACATTATTTTTACTGGTACGCCAGCAGGAGTAGCATCCGTTCGTCCAAATGATATTTTAGAAGGATTTTTAGAAGGACAACAACTATTTAGAATACAAGTAAAATAATGGCTTTAAAATACAACCTCTCCAAAGTGTATGCACTTTCCGATAATGATCCAGAATTTGTGAAGCAAATTTTGATCTTATTTGTTACTGAAGTTCCAGAAGATTTAAAAAAAATCAAAGAGGGAATTAATAATAAAGACCACAAACAAGCCTATGCGTTTGCACATAAAATCAAGCCTA
Source organism: Flavobacterium sp. 9R (assembly GCF_902506345.1). Lineage (NCBI taxonomy): Bacteria > Pseudomonadati > Bacteroidota > Flavobacteriia > Flavobacteriales > Flavobacteriaceae > Flavobacterium > Flavobacterium sp. 9R. The sequence continues at coordinate 1,427,217 of NZ_LR733413.1, forward strand.
CTTTAGATTTAATTGGTTTGAATGTTGCTTTCGAGGAAATACTTCAAGTAGAAGCTTGGACAAAAGTAGAGGGAAGAAAAAAAGATATTATTGAGACTTTTAAAAGTATAAAAAAGCGTGTAAAAGAAGCTGTTAAGGAAATCAAGAAAGATTTTGATTTATAGTTTTTTTTAATTTTTCTCTATCCATAATTTATTTACTATTAAATGAAAGCAGCCATAATTACTATCGGTGACGAAATTCTTATTGGTCAAATTGTTGATACCAATTCTGGTTATATTGCCAAAGCTTTGGATCGCATAGGAATTGAGATAAAAGAAATGTTGTCTATTAGTGATGACAAACAAGCTATATTGGATGCTTTTCTTTATTTGCAGAACAATGTTGATATTGTAGTTATAACTGGAGGATTGGGTCCTACAAAAGATGACATCACTAAGAAAACAATTTGTGACTATTTTGATGATGTATTAGTTCGAGATAGTGCTGTAGAAGCTCATGTGATTGCACTTATAGAGAAAGCGCTACAACGAAAAGCTTCGCAAATGAATATTGATCAGGCTTTGGTGCCTTCAAAGTGTACTGTTTTGCATAATGAAGTTGGTACTGCGCCGGGAATGTGGATTAAAAAAGAACAAACGCTCTTTGTTTCTTTGCCAGGAGTTCCTTATGAAATGAAGTATTTAGTAGATTATCAATTGGTGCCTAAGCTTGTTAAAGAATATGAGCGACCTTTTATTATTCATAAAACCGTTTTGACTTATGGCCAAGGTGAAAGTTTGGTAGCGGAACGTATAGAAGATTGGGAGAATGATTTGCCAAGTTTTATAAAATTAGCGTATTTGCCAGCGCCAGGAAGGGTTCGGCTGCGGTTAACAGCAAAAGGAAAGGATAAACAAATTCTGGAAACTGAATTAGAAATTCGATTAGCCGCTTTGAGTGCGCTAATTGGGGATATTATTGTTGGTTTTGATGAAGAGGAAACTTTAGAGTTTGTAATTGGGAAAAAATTAACTCAAAAAAATAAGACTTTAGCTACAGCAGAAAGTTGCACGGGAGGGAAAATTGCACACTTAATTACAGGTTTTCCAGGTGCTTCAAATTATTTTAAAGGGAGTGTGGTGGCTTATGCTACCGAGATGAAAACGAAGTTGTTAGAAGTCTCTTTGTCGACTATAGAAGCGTATAGTGTTGTTAGTGCAGAAGTAGCAAAAGAAATGGCAATAAATTGTCAAAAAATCTTCGAAACTGATTATGCAATTGCTACAACTGGTAATGCTGGACCATCAAAAGGGGATTCGGATGCTAGTGTTGGTAGCGTTTTTATTGCTTTGGCCACACCTAATGGTGTCATAGTTGAGGGCTTTAATTTTGGTCAACCCCGAGAAAAAGTAATAGATAGAGCGGTTACTAAGAGTTTGGAAATGTTGCAAAAAGAAATTTTAAAAATTGTGTAATTATTTTTTGTTTCATCCGTTTATTTTTCTTTTCTTTGCACCCTGATTTTGAATAACGATAAAAGATAAGCATAATGTCAAGAGTTTGTGACCTTACAGGTAAAAGAGCGATGGTAGGAAATAACGTTTCTCACGCTATGAATAAAACTAAGAGAAAGTTTTCTGTAAACTTAGTGAAAAAGCGTTTTTATCTTCCAGAAGAAGATAGATGGATTACTCTTAGAGTAGCAGCATCTACGATAAAAACAATTAACAAAAATGGAATTGCAGCTGTTTTGAAAAAAGCGCAGTCTGAAGGATTTATAAAATAATCTTTTTCCTAAATAAATATATAGCAAGATGGCAAAGAAAGGTAATAGAATCCAAGTAATTTTAGAATGTACTGAGCACAAAACAACTGGTGTTGCGGGAACTTCAAGATATATAACAACAAAGAACAAAAAAAATACTCCAGATAGATTAGAGATTAAAAAATTTAATCCAATCTTGAAACGTGTAACTGTTCACAAAGAAATTAAATAATTAAAGATTTTAATAGCCTCTAGTTTTTAAAAATTAGAAATTTATTAAAATATAAAAAACATTTAAATCATGGCAAAGAAAACCGTAGCATCGTTACAAACCGCTTCTAAGAGATTATCAAAAGCCATCAAAATGGTGAAATCTCCTAAGACTGGTGCATATACATTCGTAGAATCAATTATGGCTCCTGAAGCTGTTGATGAATTTTTGAAAAAGAAATAATTCATACACACATTATACATAAGCTACTTTCATTCGGAAGTAGCTTTTTTATTTTTTATATTTACGCTCTAAGTGAGTGATTGCCTTTTTATTGTATTTATAAATAACTACCCCATGAGTTTTTTTAAACGTATATTTTCTACTGAAAAGAAAGAGACTTTAGATAAAGGTCTTGAAAAAACGAAAGTTAACTTTTTTACTAAATTAACGAAAGCCGTTGCTGGAAAGTCAAAGGTTGATGATGATGTATTGGATAATTTAGAAGAGATTTTAGTAGCTTCGGATGTTGGAGTTGCTACTACTTTGAAAATTATTACACGTATTGAAAATCGTGTTGCAGCAGATAAATATTTAGGAGTTGATGAGTTAAATGCAATTCTTCAGGAAGAAATTGCTGGTTTGTTATCTGAAACCAATAATGGTGAAGCTACAGAATTTGTGGTTCCAATCAATACTAAACCTTATGTATTGATGGTGGTTGGTGTGAATGGAGTGGGTAAGACCACTACTATTGGTAAATTGGCTTATCAGTTTAAGAAGTCAGGGTACAATGTAGTTCTAGGTGCGGCGGATACTTTCCGTGCGGCAGCTATCGATCAGTTACAAATTTGGGCAGATCGTGTTGGAGTGCCTATAGTGCGTCAGGAGATGGGAAGTGACCCAGCTTCTGTAGCTTTTGATACTTTGCAATCAGCGGTGGCTCAAAATGCCGATATTGTGATTATTGATACTGCTGGACGTTTGCATAATAAAATCAATTTAATGAATGAGCTATCAAAAGTGAAACGTGTGATGCAAAAAGTGGTTGCTGATGCGCCTCATGATGTACTTTTGGTACTAGATGGTTCTACAGGCCAAAACGCTTTTGAACAAGCCAAACAATTTACAGCTGCTACCGAAGTTACTTCTCTTGCAGTTACGAAATTAGACGGAACGGCCAAAGGTGGCGTTGTGATTGGTATTTCGGATCAGTTCCAGATTCCTGTAAAATATATTGGAGTAGGTGAGGGAATTGAAGATTTGCAAGTCTTTAATAAGTTTGAGTTTGTAGATTCTTTCTTTAAATAATTTATATGAAAAATTTGAGTCCTTTATATTTGTACTTCATCAGTATGATTTGTCTTGTCCTAGCGAATTTTGTTAGAGGCAAAATGGATTATGCGTATGGCTTTTTTCTAGGAGTTGGTGTGGTTCTTTTTTTAATAGGTATTTACAAGAAGTTTAGTGCTAAGTAAAATTTGATAAAAGCTGATTTTTCCTTGCTTTTTTTGTACTAGTTTATTGTTTTTTCATCTTTTTAATTTTTCTTTTTGTTACTTTCCCTTTTGTTTTAAAATGTGGAATGCGAACTCTTTTTCTTTGTTTCTTTACTTGATTTACGCGTACTTTGTAATTAGAGCAGACGTGTTGTTGTGCACTGTTTTTCTAGCCCTGATGGGAACGGCATCCTTGTGGTCCCGGGGTTCGGGACGACAAGATATAGTGGACAGCAGGAAGTAGCTCCTAAAAAAAAAAGTCAATATAATATGAAAAAAGTAGTTGTAGTAGTAACCCTTTGTTTGTTTTTTTTAGGGTGCCAACCTAAAGTTGAGAAGGATTCGGTGACTTTGTTGAATGGGTATTGGGAGATTGAGAGAGTGGTTTTCGAGGAAGGTGAAGATAAAGAATACCCGAGCAATGATAGTTTTGATTATTTTGAAATTAAAGGCGATACCGGATTTAGAAAGAAAGTAATGCCGCAATTGGACGGTACGTTTCAGGCGAATGATTTGGTAGAAACGATTCGTATTCGAGAGAAAGATGATCAAATTTTTCTTGATTTCAAGACTGATTTTGCGCAATGGTCAGAGGAATTGGTAAGGATTGATGCAAAGGAATTGGTCTTGAGGAATGCAGAGCAAAAAGAGTATCACTATAAAAAAACAGGTCCGATAAAAATTATTGACAATGGCAAAACGACTAAATGATCAGAATACGGTAGGTGATGTCTTGAAGCATATTATTGAAGTTAATAAACTGCAAACGGGACTTAACCAGATTGATGTACGTGAAGCTTGGAAAAATTTGATGGGGAACGGTGTGAATCATTATACCAAAAATGTGATTTTGAAAGGGTCCGTTTTGTATGTTGAATTGTCTTCTTCTGTTTTACGGGAAGAATTGAGCCACGGGAAATCGAAAATAATTGCGATGATTAATGAGGAATTGCGTCGTGATGTGGTTAGAGACGTGGTGTTGAGATAAAGTAAAAGTGTTCAGTGTTCAGTAATTTAGTGTTCAATTTACTGTAGTTACTAAATCCCGTTTATTGAATTATAATTTTTAGGTAATAAAAAATCCCATTTTGTTTATAGCAAAATGGGATTTTTTTTATGAGATAACTATTTTTAGTGCATTTTACTGCCTACTAAAAACTGATCACTGATTACTAATTAGAATTGCTCTCTTCCAGCAAAGTGGAAAGCACCTTCGATAGCAGCATTTTCGTCGCTATCAGAACCGTGAACTGCATTTTCTCCGATAGAAGTTGCGTAAGCTTTACGGATAGTTCCTTCAGCAGCTTCAGCTGGATTAGTTGCTCCAATTAAAGTTCTGAAATCTTCCACTGCATTTTCTTTTTCTAAAATGGCAGCAACAATAGGACCACGAGTCATGAATTCTACTAATTCTCCAAAGAAAGGTCTAGCTGAGTGTACTGCGTAAAATGCTTGTGCGTCAGCAACAGTCAATTGCGTTAATTTCAAAGAAACAATTTTGAAACCTGCGTTAGTAATCATTGCTAAGATGTTTCCGATGTGTCCGTTTTCTACAGCATCAGGCTTAATCATTGTAAAAGTTCTATTTGTAGCCATTTTTTGGTTTTTTAAAATTTGGTGCAAAAATAGACTTTTTTTGCAAATACAATTTGTGAAATTGTCATTTTTAAGTCAATTTTTTGATTATGCGATAAAATAGTGTGATTATACTTTAAAAAACTGTTTCTTTTGGTAGAAATACCACAATAAAAGACTCCAAAAACCTACATAAAGCAAAGCAAAGGCCAGCGAAGCATTCATTGGATTTTGGAAATGAGGCAAAACTCCAAATTCATAACTGTAGGTCCAAAAGTCGATTGGAGTTTTATCTTTTGGATTTTGTACCGAAATCATTACCAAAGCTTGAGGAATGATTTGCGATAAAAAGAAAACAATCATAGGATTAACTCCCCAAACCAAAAATAACGTGATTCCTTTTTTGAAATTGAGTAGGTCGATGCAATAGTATAAAATCGTCAAGATAAGCGTGGCCAATCCAGCGGTATAAAGTACATACGAACTGGTCCATAAGGCTTTATTGATTGGGAAAACAAAATTCCAAAGCCAACCCAAGAGCAGTAATAGTGCTCCAATGCTCAGCATTTTTTGTGCTTTTGCTTTTTTGGATGCATTTATGTTGAGTAATTGCCCAATTTGAAGGCCTAATAAGCCTGTTACTATAGCAGGGATAGTACTTAAAACTCCTTCAGGATCCCAAGTTTTGGTAGCTTCCCAAACATGTCCTGATAACAACATTTGGTCCACCCAAGTAGCTAAATTGGTTCCTTTTTCGAGATTGGTAAGTGCAAAGCCTGGCGCAGGAACTAGAGTCATTAGTGCCCAATAGCCCAATAGTAAAACACTGCTAACGATGACTTGAATTTTGGGAGTGGTTTTTAAATACAAAAGAGAAGCGATGAAATATATAATTCCGATACGCTGCAAAACCCCAGGAAGACGTACGTTTTCATAAGCTGGGATACCGCTGTAAGCAAGGAACATAAAAAGAATAAAACATCCAATGGCCAAATAGGTTTTGGTTTTTTGATTGAAATTCCCCATTAAAGCATAACCAACAATAGCAGTTATAAGTAGACGAATAATCATTAATGGTGTTCCTTCAAGGTCTAAAAACTGAATTTTACCGAAAAAGTTAAAGAACAAACCTAGGTTTATCATCCGCAATGAACGAACAAAGATTTTGTTGAAGGTTGAACTATCATAGGTTTTAGTTGGCATGGCAAAAGCAATGGCGGTTCCCATGATGAAAACAAAAAATGGAAATACCAAATCGGTTGGAGTACAGCCGTGCCATTCTGCGTGTTGTAAGGGAGCATAAATCGTGGACCAACTTCCAGGATTATTGACAACAGTCATTAATAAAATAGTAAATCCTCGAAATACATCCAATGAAATCAGTCGGTCTTTGCTCATGAAAAAAGTAGGTTTTAAAAGGTAATAATGGTAAAATTGGTAGACAAAGGTTTTATTTCATCAACCAATTTAGGAAGTAGTTGCTCGCCATTTTCTAAATAAAATTCAGCAAAATTAGCTTGGCGTTCTTGCAAACTTTGGTTGGGGAAAAGTTCATTTTGAAGTGCCGTGATTCGGTTCAAACTATCGGCTAATTTTCGTTTTTGTGCTTTTAGTAATCTTTTTTCTAGCTGTTCGAGACCTTTAGTTTGTTTTACTTCTTGCGCTTTTACGGCACCTTCAAAAGAACGGTCGGTTTTGGAAGCGAGTTCGTTTAGGGTTTGAAACTGCTGTTGTAATTGCTGTTTCAAATCGCTCAAATCGATTGCAAATTCCGATAATTGTTTGGTTTTGTTGTTGATTAAACGGTTTTGTTTTTGGAATAAATCGCTCCAAGTCAAGGCTAAGGCATCGGCTTTTTTTAGCTGTTTTTCAGTAGCTAAAACTACGGAGTTACGCACAATAAGCATTGGAAAAGTCACTTTTACCGCATCAAAAAATGATTTTAGCTCTAACCAATAGGCTATTTCTCCACCACCACCAATATAGGCTAGATTGGGTAGAATAACTTCCTGATATAAAGGACGCATCACTACATTTGGACTAAATTTTTCGGGATGAAGTTCCAGTTCGGCGAGCAGTTCTTGTTCTGAAAAATGGCGTTTAGTATTGTTTATTTTGTACAATCCATCTTCAAAAATAATACGCTCTCTCAAGTCATCTTCAATAAAAAACAAATTGATTTCACGAGGATTGACTTGAACGGTATAGTTACCAAATTGCTCAATAGTTTCATTCACTTTTGAAAAAGCCGTTTGATGTTTCAACTCTTCCTCAACAAACGGAATAAATTGTCTTTTTAAATTGGCATCATCAGCATCCAAAATGACTAATCCGTAGTGACCAAATAAAGCATTGGCCAAATATCTGGTCGCGTCTGCTAGATTGGTATGCTTCAAATAGGCTTCTTGAAATAGTGTTTTTAGCGTTTCGGCATTGGTACTACTTCCTAACTCTAGTGCAAAAATCGCTAAAAAATCTTCGAGACCTTCAGTGGTTAAACGTCCTACTGGTCCAGTACTTTCTCTGTTCCAACAGAATTTTTTTCCTTTGAAAGTAAAGTAATTGATTTCTTCAAAATCATGGTCTTCGGTAGCCATCCAATAGACTGGGACAAAATTTTGTTCAGGATATTTTTGTTGTAATTCCTTAGTCAGATTGATGGTCGAAATGATTTTATATAGAAAATACAAAGGTCCGCTGAATAAATTCAGTTGATGACCTGTTGTAATGGTATAGGTATTGGAATGATTTAAAAGGTTGATGTTGTTTAAAGTTGCCGATGAAGCATTGATTTTAGCATATTGGGCTTCTAGAGCAGCAACTAAAACGGCTCTTTTATTGTCTTCGAAGTTGGCTTTCTTTTCTTCTATTTGAGGGCCAAAGTTTTCAACAGTTGGGAATCGATGGTACAATGGCTGTACGTTTGGTTTTTGGTCTAAATAATCATTGATTAGTGAGGAAAAATACCCTGAATTTTGAAAGCTGATACAGTCGGATGGCATAATTAAAATAGATTTAGGGCTAAATTACCAAAAAAAGCGGAATTAAATGGCTTCCCTTTTTGAATAGCAATGCATTTTAACTTATTATTGTAATTCTAAACCACTAACTAAAACCACCACAAATGACCCCAGATACTCCTTCTAAAGGAAAAAATTCATTGCAGCATGTGCTTTTTGGCAGTTTGATAGGAACGACCATTGAGTTTTTTGATTTTTATATTTATGCCAATGCCGCGGTATTGGTTTTTCCACAACTTTTTTTCCCGAGTACAGATGCTACTATGGCTACGTTGCAGTCACTAGCTACGTTTTCGATTGCTTTTTTATCACGTCCCTTGGGGTCGGCTTTTTTTGGTCATTTTGGAGATAAGATAGGTCGTAAATTTACCTTGGTAGCCGCATTACTTACTATGGGAGTTTCTACTGTTGCCATTGGTTTTCTGCCGAGTTATGCTAGTATAGGTATTGCTGCACCTTTGTTGTTGATGTTGTGTCGTTTTGGGCAAGGCGTTGGTCTTGGAGGAGAGTGGGGAGGAGCTGTTTTACTAGCCATCGAAAATGCGCCACCCAATAAAAGAGCTTGGTACGGAATGTTCCCACAGTTAGGCGCTCCGATAGGTTTGTTGCTTTCAGGAGGGACTTTTTTGCTTTTAACTGACAGTATGAGTAACGATGATTTTATGAATTATGGTTGGCGAATTCCCTTTATAGCCAGTTCGCTTTTGGTAGTGGTTGGTTTTTATATTCGAACTAAAATTTCTGAAACGCCTTCTTTTGAGCAGGCTAAAAAAGTAGAAGAAGAAGTGAAAATACCGTTTCTTACTTTGCTTACCTCTTACAAGAATCAATTGATTTTTGGAACCTTGGCGGCAGTGACTACTTTTTTGGTTTTTTATTTAATGACGGTATTTACGTTAAGTTGGGCAACCTCTGATTTGGGTTTCACCAAAAGAGATGCTCTGTTGATTCAGTTGTTTTCCGTACTCTTTTTTGCTCTGTTTATTCCTGTTTCGGCAGTGGTTGCAGATGCTATTGGGCGTAGAAAAATGCTTATTTTCGCTACTATTGCCATAGCTGTTTTTGGTTTTTTCTTCCAATTTTTTCTTAGTTCGGGAAGTGCTGTATTGGTAACTGTTTTCGTTTGTATCGGAATGGCATTAATGGGATTTACCTATGGTCCTTTAGGCACCTTTTTGTCTGAGTTGTTTCCAACACAAGTCCGCTATTCAGGAGCTTCCTTAACCTTTAATTTAGCAGGAATATTTGGTGCTGCTTTTGCTCCTATGATTGCCATTTGGTTGGCTACGGATTATGACATTTCGTATGTGGGGTATTATTTGACGGGGGCTGCTTGTCTTTCTTTACTTGCTTTGCTAGCAATTAGTAGAGCTGAGCATAAATTCTAAAATTAAAAAAGGCTGTCCATGTTTTTCGGACAGCCTTTTTTTTATCGTTTTAAGCTAAAGTGGCTTTTAAATTCAGAACCGTTTTTTCGAGTAACCGTGAACCAATAGTCAGTAGCTGGAAGTACACGACCAAAATATGTTCCATCCCAAGAATCATTATTTCTTAATTCTTTGACCAGTTTACCATAGCGGTCAAATATTCTAATGGACGAATTAAGTTTTAAATAGTTAAAATCAATTGTCCAACTATCGTTGAAGCCATCATTATTTGGCGTAAAGAATTTTGGATATGGAAGTTCATCTACCAAATTAATACATTCATCATTTGTCGCATCAAGAATAGTAATTAAAATTGGGATTCGGGTACTTTCGCAATTGTTTACAGTTTGAGAGGCGTAATAGGTTATTCCGTTAGTTAGTAAAGTGGATTCAGGTAAACTTATCAAAGACGTGAGACTATCGAACCAATTTATATTTTGTCCTAAAATCGAAATATCGCTAATTTTTGCATTTTTTTGAACGCAAAAGGATTGTATTGAATCTGCTGTTGGTGGAGTACTATCTTGTATAATTGAAGTAACCGCTAGTCGTTCACTTTCACAACCATTAATTGTTTGTGCTGCAAAGTAGGTCTTTCCGTTTTGAAGAGTAGTGTTGTTTGATAAAAGGTTGCCACCTACTTGAGCATCATACCACTTGATGGTAGTTCCAGAAATAGTTAAGTTAGAAAGAAGTGGATTTTCATCGATACAAAATTGTTGATTGCTTTTCGCTAATGGTAATGGTGTATCTTGAATTCTAATTAGAATTGGAATTCTACTACTTTCACAACCTATGGTTTGAGAAGCATAATAGGTAGTATTGTTTACTAACAATTTGTCATTAGGGAGAGTAATTGTCGAAATAGCACTATCATACCATTTTATATTTTGTCCTGATATCTTTATAGTACTAAGCGATGCATTTTCATTTTTACAAAAAGATTTAAATGTGTTTGCAGTGGGGCTAGGCGGAGTATTTATAATCGAAACAGTAATTCCTAATCGTTTACTTTCACAATTATTAATGGTTTGAGTAGCGTAATAAGTTGTGCCATCAATAAGATTTGTAGTTGCTGCTATGGAAGAACCATTACTAGATGCATCGTACCATTTTATGTCGGTTCCAGTTATTTGAATAGCAGCAATCGTTGGGTTTTGATTACTACAAAAGGTTTGATTTGTATTTGTGATTGGTGTAGGTGTATTTTGAATATTGATTAAAACAGCAGTTCTCTCGCTTTCGCAGCCGTTTAAAGTTTGTGATGCATAGTAAGTAACGCCGTTTTGCAAAGAAGTATTACTAGCGAGTAGATTTCCATTGGTTAAAGCATCATACCATTTTACATTTTGCCCTGTGATGGCAATCGAATTTAAAGTTGTATTTTGTTGGATGCAAAAGGTTTGGGGAGAGGTTGAAACAGGCAAAGGTTGAGCATTAATAATTACCTTTTGCTCTTGAGTAACCGAATTTCCATTTCCATCTTGATAGAGCCAAACAATCGTGTAAGTTCCGGGTAAATTATAAGATAGCGGACTTGCAGAAGTAGCTGTAATTGTTCCTGCACAAGCATCTGTAGCAGTTGGGGTTGTTGTAATTGAGGTGTGACAGTCTCCTGAAATAGTAGGTAATGTTGTTAAATCTGGTATAGGTGCTTCTGCATCTCCAACGAAAACCTCTATACTTTTTGTGTCATCACAACCTCCTGTTCCAGTAATGTTACAATAATACTTGCCACTATTTATGGCAGTAGCATTAGTAATTGTAGGGTTTTGCAGTGATGAAGTAAATCCATTGGGACCAGTCCAGGAATAATTGGTTCCACCTGAGGCCTTAAGTTCAAGAGTAGAGCCCACGCAAATAGGATAGTTGCTTGTGATTGAGGGGTTTGAAAGGCAATCTTGGAATTTAGCAAGGAATAAATTACCACCTGATAATGAAGGAAATACAGTGCCTGATGTTCCCAAATTTGTACTTCCAAAAGTATTACCCATTGTGTAAATGTTACCTTGACTATAAGAAATACTTTCAATATAGTCTTGGCCATCACCTCCATAGTAGGTACCCCAACTGAGATTTCCATCTGTATCAAATTTTGCTATGAAGCCTTCGTCAGAACCATTTGTTGTTACTTGGTAACTATCAGGTGTAGCTATATCTGTTGTACTTCTTGTATTACCAGTAATGTATATATTTCCATCTTCAGATGTACAGCTACTTTCACTTTTGTCTCGACTAGATGGTGATGAAGAGTTTGAACCGTAATATGTTCCCCATTGCCTAACGCCGTTAGGATTAAATTTTGCTATAAATGCATTGACTCCATCCTGAATTAGGTTTTCTTTATAGGCACCAACTGTAGCTATATTATTGATGCTGTTTGTTGTTCCTGAGATATAGATATTGTTGAATTTATCAGAACCAATTCCCGTGATACGATCGAAATAATCATTCACTGATATAAAAAAAGAAGCATCCCCTCCGTAATAAGTACACCATATTCGTTGTCCTATTGGATTAAACTTAACGACAAAACCATCCATATGATGCATTTGAGTTTGATGTGCTCCAACAGTTGAAATATCGGGTTGGTTAGCATTCAAAATCAAATATTGACCTGCAAAGATTAGATTGTTGTCATTGTCTATTGTAGACAAGTTTATTTTTCCAGGAAAATAGCTTCCATAGATTCTATTGCCAGTTGGTGAGAATTTAGCAATAAATCCACAACCTCCAAAAGTGTCATTATTGGTATTTTGATATGCATCAGTAGTAATTATTCCATCCGTACTGTGGGTTTCTCCTGCTAAGATTATATTTTCTTGATTATCTAGACTAATGGTGTTAATCCAATCATGGCTAGTACCTCCATATAATGTTCCCCAAATTTGATTACCATTGGCGTCAAATTTTAGAAGTATTCCATCTTTAGCAAAATCGGAATTTTTAGTTTTATGAGCTCCAGTAGTAGTAAGGTAATTTCCGGAGCCATCGAGGTAATCAGAGCCTGCAAGATAGATTTCACTATTAGAATTTAAAGCAAGGTCAGAAATGTAAGCGGAGTTAATATAACTACCCCAAATTCTCATTCCATTAGTGTCAAATTTAGCAAAGAACGAGGCGTCTCCAATTGAAATTTTAGTGGATTGAAATGCACCTGAAGTTGCTATGTTGGTAGCGCTTGAAGTTTCTCCTGCTATAATTACTTGATTGTTTTTATCTACTTTTATTTTCCTTGCTAAAAAAGACCCGCTATTTCCACCATAATACGTCCCCCATAGCCTAATGGGTACAGGGTCAATTACCACAGTTTTGCCAGATACATTTTCAGCACTTTCAAAGCCATACACATTCTTCTTAATTTTTTTATATCCAACCGCAATCTCTTTTTTAACTTCTCCATCTTCAGTCCAACTGGCAGGTAGGGTTTCCTCCATTTCGCCAAAACGAACACTCATTCGGATTTTATTGTCAACTAATGCTGTTTCAGCTCCTTTAAATTTTAATTGTATATCTGATATATTTCCTTTTGGGTGGATTACAAAATTGTATTCTACGGTTTTTAATGTGTCTTTTGGAACCGTGAAAACCACATCAATGTTAGGGTAAATGTTTTTATAGGTGATTTGTTGGTATCTATGAACTTTCAAAACACCATTGGGCTTATTGGAAACGTTATAAAAATTATCGTAATCTTTCGATTTTTCTTCTTTTATGAGTTCTACATTAGGATTTGAATTCATAAAGTCAATGTCTATCCTATGGTAAATGCGTTCTAAAGAATATTCAGGAATTACTTCTTTATTTTTTTTGGGTTGTAATGATGGATGAATTTTTGCTTTTTGCTTTTCAGTCAGTGGATTTTTTTTGGTTTCATAAATATCATATGAAAAACCATTAGTTTTAATTTGAACATTCAATCCAGATGAGTTTAGAAGATATTTTACTGCATCATTGGGGTTGCCATTTTGGTTTATAATTTGGCCTTTATTCTCTTTAAAACCAATTGTTTTGTTTTTATTTTGAGCAAAAGAAGAAGTGATTATTAAAATAAGTAGTAGGAATATTTTGTATTTCATTTTTCAAATTTAACAGGCATAAATGTAGCTAATTATATATAAAAAGAGCAATCTATCTTCGAGATTATGTGTATTTTTTAATTAAAATTTTGGCAACCAATCTTTTTCAAAAAAAACAATTTTTATCCCTTATTTTTGCATCAAAACAATCTCACTCTTGAAACCAAAACTCTTTCTCATCACTCCACCGTTTACGCAACTGAATACCCCGTATCCAGCGACGGCATATATCAAAGGTTTTTTGAATACCCTTGAATTACCCTCAGAGCAAGCGGATTTGGGGATTGAGGTGATTTTGAAATTGTTTTCGAAAGAAGGACTTCAAAATTTGTTCAAAGTTCAAGGTTTAAAGTTTAAAGTTTCTGAGCAAATTATTTCGGATAATTCGAAACGTATAATTGCCCTACAAGACGAATATATCAAATCCATAGATCCAGTGATTGCTTTTTTGCAAGGCAAAAATCCAACTTTGGCTTTGCAAATTTGTCAAGAAGATTATTTGCCCGAAGCGTCACGTTTTGCGCAATTGGAGGAGTTGGATTGGGCCTTTGGTACGATGGGAACACAAGATAAAGCCAAACATTTGGCAACTTTGTATCTTGAAGACCTTTCGGATTTTATAGTCGAATGTGTCGATGAAAATTTTGGTTTTAGTCGCTATGCCGAACGTTTGGGTCGAAGCGCCAATTCATTCGACGAGTTATACGAAGCTTTGCAAATAGAACCTAGCTATATTGATGGTATTTTATTGTCTATTTTAGAAGAAAAAATAGCCAGAATTCAGCCAGAATTGTTTCTGATTTCTGTGCCTTTCCCCGGGAATTTGTACAGCGCTTTTCGTTCGGCTCAATGGGTGAAAAAGCACTATCCGCATATCAAAATTGCTATGGGAGGCGGTTTTCCTAATACCGAATTGCGTTCGCTTTCGGACGCTCGAGTGTTTGAGTTTTTCGATTTCATTACTTTAGATGACGGGGAACTTCCTGTTGAATTACTAATTTCTAATATTCAAAATCCAAATACCAAAGAATTCAAACGAACTTTTATTTTAGAAGAGGGAAAAGTCGTTTATAAAAACAATGCTTCAAGACCTGATTATAAACAATCGCAAGTTGGTACTCCAGATTATACGGATTTGCTGTTGGATAAATACATTTCGGTAATCGAAGTGGTGAATCCGATGCATCGGATGTGGAGCGATGGGCGTTGGAACAAGTTGACGATGGCGCATGGTTGTTATTGGGGCAAATGTACTTTTTGTGACATCTCTTTGGATTACATCAAAATCTACGAACCTATAGCTGCCAATTTGTTGTGTGACCGAATGGAAGAAATGATGACACAAACGGGTCAGAATGGCTTTCATTTTGTTGACGAAGCAGCACCACCAGCTTTAATGCGAGCTTTAGCACTCGAAATTTTACGCCGAAAATTATCGGTTACTTGGTGGACGAATATCCGTTTTGAGAAAAGTTTTTCGGCCGATTTATGTCGATTACTCAAAGCTTCTGGTTGTATAGCAGTTTCAGGTGGTTTGGAAGTAGCTTCTGACCGATTGTTGCAATTAATTGATAAAGGAGTAACGGTTGAGCAAGTGGCCAAAGTGACTCGCAATTTTACGGAATCAGGTATTATGGTGCATGCGTATTTGATGTACGGTTACCCAACCCAAACGGTTCAAGAAACGATAGACAGTCTCGAAATGGTCCGTCAATTGTTTGAAGCGGGTGTGTTGCAATCCGGATTTTGGCACCAGTTTGCCATGACCGCTCACAGCCCAGTAGGATTGTATCCTGAAAAATTTGGTGTTACACCAGAACTCATTCCATTACAAGGTTCAGAGAAGGGGATTTTTGCCATCAATGACATTAATTATACAGACAAGACAGGTATTGACCACGAAAAATTTAGTTTCGGATTGAAGAAATCGTTGTTTAATTTTATGCACGGTATTTGTTTCGACTTTGAGCTGCAAGAATGGTTTGATTTCAAAATTCCAAAAACCAAAATTCACCCTGATTTTATTTTTAATGCACTTCAAGAAGAAGAAAATTTCAACACCAAACCTACAGCCAAAGTAGTTTGGTTGGGAGGAAAACCTTCGGTTGAATATTTCACAAAATCCAAAAAAGGTAATTCTTGGGAACTCGTTAAATTGACCTTTCACGATAAAAAAGAAAGTTTTGCTGTTCAAACCAATAAAGCTGAAGGCGAATGGTTGGTTGCTATTTTAGACAAAATTGCCGTTTCACAATCCAAAGTGTATACTTATCAAGAACTTAAAACTGATTTTGAACACCACTTACCCGATTTTGAGCTGTTTTGGTATTCAAAACCGATGCAAACGTTGCAGTCCTTTGGATTATTAATTTTATAATTTCTTTACAATTTTCTTTCGAAATCTATCGTTAGTAAAACCATTTACTATGATTTCTTGTAAAACAGTTAGCTACTTACTAATTTTTGCATAAATCTCGCTTTAGCTGTATTACGAAAACGTTTTCTTTAATTACATTTACCAGTAATAAAAACGTAAACATGAGTAGTAGTTATCAACTAAAAGTAAATGATACTTTTCATTTCGAATGCGATGCAGTCTCAGCCAATGCGCTGGATGCGGTTGCGACAACTGACAATCAATTTCATATTTTAAGTGAAAACAAGCGGTATCAAGCTCAGATTATAGCTGCTGATTTTCATAAGAAGGAATACACTATTGAAGTGAACAATTCAGTGTATACTGTTGCCATTGCTGACGCTTTGGACCTTTTGATTAAAGAAATGGGATTTGATACCAGCACGGTACAAAAAGTAAATGCCATTAAAGCACCTATGCCTGGTTTAATTTTAGAAATCAATGTGAGTGTGGGACAAACCGTTCAAGAAAACGATAATTTACTCATTTTGGGAGCGATGAAAATGGAAAACAGTTTTCAGTCGCCACGAAATGGAGTAATCAAATCGATTGCTGTAGCTGTTGGCGATGCCGTAGATAAAGGACAATTGTTAGTAGAATTTGAATAGAAAAAAAATGAAAAAAATACTAGTTGCCAATAGAGGAGAAATCGCGATTCGCGTGATGAAAACTGCTCGAAAAATGGGAATCAAAACAGTGGCTGTGTATTCTACTGTAGACCGAAACGCGCCTCACGTAGCTTTTGCAGATGAAGCGGTTTGTATTGGTGAAGCACCATCCAATCAGTCCTATTTGTTAGGAAGTAAAATTATAGAAGTTGCCAAATCGGTAAAAGCAGATGCGATTCATCCAGGGTATGGTTTCTTGAGCGAAAATGCTGAGTTTGCCGAAGAAGCTGAAAAAAATAACATCATATTCATTGGTCCAAAATCCAAAGCCATTCATATAATGGGTAGTAAATTGGCAGCCAAGGAAGCCGTTCTACAATACGATATTCCAATGGTTCCTGGAGTGGACCACGCGATTACCGATATTGAAGAGGCTAAGCTTACCGCAAAAGCTATTGGTTTTCCTATTCTAATCAAAGCTTCTGCAGGAGGTGGCGGAAAAGGGATGCGCGTTGTAGATAATGAAGCCGATTTTGAAGCGCAAATGAACCGAGCTATTAGCGAGGCAGTGGCTGCTTTTGGAGACGGAGCAGTTTTTATTGAAAAATATGTGGCGTCGTCAAGACATATCGAAATTCAAGTGATGGCTGATAGTCACGGCAATGTGTTGTACTTGTTTGAAAGAGAATGTAGTATTCAACGTCGTCATCAAAAAGTAGTGGAGGAAGCGCCCTCTGCGGTTATCACTCCTGAAATTCGAAAAAGAATGGGTGAAGCCGCTGTATTGGTTGCTAAATCTTGTGATTATTTAGGTGCAGGAACCGTGGAATTTTTGGTAGATGAACAATTGAATTTTTATTTCTTAGAAATGAATACGCGTTTGCAAGTAGAGCATCCTGTTACTGAAATTATTGCTGGAGTCGATTTAGTCGAAATGCAAATTCGTGTGGCTAGAGGCGAAGCGCTTACATTGCAACAAGAAGATTTGAAAATTCACGGTCACGCTGTAGAATTACGTGTGTATGCCGAAGATACTTTGAATGGATTTTTACCGAGTGTAGGTAATCTAGAAGTATACCAATTGCCAGAAGGCGAAGGTGTCCGAGTGGATAACGGATATGCTCAAGGAATGGATGTGCCTATTTATTATGACCCGATGTTGGCCAAATTAATCACTTACGGAGCCACTCGTGAAGAAGCTATTCAGCGTATGGAACAAGCTATTGCTGATTATAAAGTGGAAGGCGTGCAAACCACATTACCTTTTGGTGCTTTTGTAATGCAGCACGAGGCGTTTCGTTCGGGAGATTTTGATACCAATTTTGTAAAGAAGTATTACAATCCTGAGATTTTAAAAGAACAAACCCAGAAAGAAGCATTGATTGCAGCAAAATTGGCTTTGCAACAGTATTTACAGGACCAAAAAGTGCTTCGATTGCCTAATTAAATAGGTGCTTGGTACATTTTAATAATAACAGAAAAGTATGGAATCTAAAATAAAAGTATTAAACGAAAAAATAGCACTAGCCCAATTGGGTGGTGGTCAAGCCCGAATTGATAAACATCACGCTGGTAAGAAACTAACCGCAAGAGAGCGAGTGATGTATTTGTTGGACGAAGGTTCTTTTGAAGAAATTGGGATGCTGGTTACTCATAGAACTACCGATTTTGGTATGGAGAAGGACCTGATTTACGGAGATGGTGTAGTTACAGGTTACGGCACCATTAATGGAAGATTGGTCTATGTTTTTGCCCAAGATTTCACCGTTTTTGGTGGTTCTTTGTCCGAAACACACGCAGAGAAAATTTGCAAAGTAATGGATATGGCACTGAAAGTGGGTGCGCCAATGATTGGATTAAATGACTCTGGAGGTGCCCGAATTCAAGAAGGTGTTCGTTCTTTGGGAGGTTACGCTGATATTTTTTATCGCAATGTACAATCTTCAGGGGTTATTCCACAAATTTCGGCAATTATGGGACCTTGTGCGGGAGGTGCGGTGTATTCCCCAGCGATGACCGATTTTACTATGATGGTAGAAAACAACAGTTATATGTTTGTTACGGGTCCCAATGTAGTGAAAACGGTAACCAATGAGGAAGTATCTTCAGAAGCTTTAGGTGGAGCCGTAACGCACGCTTCCAAATCGGGAGTGGCACATTTAACTGCTCCCAACGGAGTGGCTTTGTTGAACAGTATCAAAAATCTTTTGAGCTATTTGCCACAAAATAATAAAGAAACGACTCCAAAAGTACCTTATGTTTTGGGTGATGAAGTACGAATGGAATTGGCTACGATTATTCCAGACAGTGCCAACAAACCGTATGATATGCACGAAGTGATTCGAGGGATTATTGATGCCGATTCTTTTTATGAAATTCATAAAGAGTATGCCGAAAATATTATTGTTGGATTTGCCCGTTTGGGAGGAAGAAGTATCGGAATTGTAGCCAACAATCCAATGTTTTTAGCCGGTTGTTTGGATGTGAAGAGTTCGATCAAAGCCGCGAGATTTGTGCGTTTTTGTGATAGTTTCAATATTCCGTTGTTGGTGTTGGAAGACGTTCCAGGTTTCTTACCAGGAACCGACCAAGAATGGAACGGAATCATTGTACACGGTGCTAAATTATTATATGCTTTTAGTGAGGCGACCGTGCCAAGAGTGACGGTGATTACTCGAAAAGCCTATGGAGGTGCTTATGATGTAATGAATTCAAAACACATTGGTGCCGATATGAATTTTGCTTGGCCTACGGCAGAAATTGCGGTAATGGGTGCCAAAGGAGCTTCTGAAATTATCTTCAAAAAAGAAATTAGCGAAGCCGAAGACCATGAAGCGAAGTTATTAGAAAAAGAAGCGGAATATGCTGAGTTATTCGCCAATCCGTATACCGCAGCACAACGCGGATTTATAGATGAGGTTATTCTTCCAGAAGATACCCGTCGAAAGTTGTTGAAAGCCTTCAGTATGCTCGAAGGAAAAACAGTCAATAGACCAGACAGAAAACACGGTAATATTCCGTTGTAGTTCATTGGAGTAAAACAACAAAACCACCTGAATAAGGTGGTTTTGTTGTTTTTATAGAGTTATGTTTGAGGGTTTAGCAAAAAAAACGAAAGCCAATACCGTGTAGGTTTTCAATGGAAATGCCAGGTTCATTGGCTAAAATTTTACGCAATCTCGAAATAAAAACATCCAAGCTGCGACCCATAAAATAATCATCATCACCCCAAAGTGCAGTTAGGATTTCTTCTCGTTTTAAGACGACATTTTTATTGTCGAGAAATAACTTCAATAACTCGGATTCTCTTTGGGTTAATTTTATTTTTTCGGAGGCATTCCAAAGCAAGTAGTTTTTGGTGTCGAAGGTGTATTTTCCAATTTGATAGGGAGCAGATTCGAGTTTGTCCTGTTTTTGAGAACGCTTTAAGAAAATTTCAATCTTGAGCAATAACTCTTCGATGCTAAAGGGTTTTACCAAATAATCATCGGCGCCCAAACGCAATCCTTTGATGCGGTCTTCTTTGAGTGTTTTGGCCGAAAGGAAAATGATGGGAATATGAGTATCGATTTTTCGTATGGCTTCGGCCAATTCAAAACCATCTTTTTTGGGCAACATAATGTCGAAAATACAGATGTCAAAATCAATTTTATGAAAGCATTCTAAAGCAGCCACGCCATCTTCACAATGGTAAACATCGTACTGATTTTGTTCTAAATTGTCTTTTGTCAAAAAAGCCAAAGTGGCATCATCTTCGACATATAAAATTTTTGGATTATTCATTTTTTATCGGCAATACTAAAGTTATAGTTGTCCCAAAAGTCTCGTTGTTTTTTGCAGTTATTTTCCAATGATGTAAATCGCAAATTTTTTTTACATAATACAGCCCTAGTCCAAAACCATTGATTTCATTGCTTTTTTTGGATGGAATTCGGTAGAATTTATCAAAAATAAAAGGAATTTTTTTAGGTTCAATCCCAATTCCGTTATCGATGCAGTCAATTTGTAAATGCTGTTTGGTATCGGTAAAACGAAGTGTGATTTCGGGTGTTTTTTCGCAATATTTTATCGCATTGTCTACTAAGTTATAGATGATGTTTGAAAAATGAAAAACATCACCGTTTAGTTGAGTTTTGCTACTTTGATTATCTAAATGAAACACCACCATTGGATGTTTGAGTTGACAGTTTTCTATGATTTCTTTGATGATGGGAAGAAATTCAAACGTAGTTTTTTGGAGTTGCAAGGGCCTAGCATCCGATTTGGCAACCGTCAAAATCTTCTCGATGTGCTGGTTCAGTTTGTTGCTTTGCTCCACAATGATTTGTGCATATTTTTCCAGCTTTTCGTCATCAGTAATTGGTTTTTGTTTGCTCAAATAATTCGAAGCAATGAGTATAGACGACAAAGGTGTTTTGAATTCGTGAGTCATATTGTTGATGAAATCACGTTGCAAATCGGAATATTTTTTTTGTTGCAAAAGCGTATAAATTGAATACACATAAATCAAAAGAATCAACACCAAAACTAAAGAAAGCACAAACCAAAACTTAAGAGAACTGAATAAGAAGCTCGTTTCGTTGGGAAAACGAATGGCAAAATAATAGACCAAGTTTTTGTGTTTGGGAAAATGAATGGAATGTTTAGAAGTGTCTTTTTCGTCAAGGGAAACATAATTGCCATAGACCATTTCGTCGCTCTGACAATTATAAATTGCATATTCAAAATCTGTAGTAACGCCCAACTTTTTGAAAACGGATTTGAGGTAAAATTCCAAAATCGAGGCATCAAAATCATTCTCTACGTTGACGATGTAATAATCATTAGAGATTTTTTGCACTGGATTTTGCACTGGAATTTCCTGATTGTTGCCTTTGTACAAGTTTTTAGCTACTTCATACAATGCTATATGAGCTTTTTGACTGAATTTTTTTTCTTCGATTCGAAAAGCTTCTTTGGTCCATAATAGTTGTGCCAATAAAATACCGATGATGGCAATGAGTCCAATGACAATGATACTATTGAGGCGATTGATTTTCAAGAAAGGGTCTTTTTTTGATGTAATATTAAGTAAAAATAAGTTGTTTTTAAGGCATTAACAAGTCGTTAACAATCATTTGAATTTGTTTAACAGCAATCCCAAAAAGAGTAACTATATTTGAAAAATAGAAAACTAAACAATTAAATATAGAAATTATGAAAATGTTAAAAATCTCTTTATTGGCAGTAGCTTTTGGATTAATGTCTTTCTCAGCTATTACTCCAGTTAAAACAATGGTAACCAAAGTAGCAAATTATGCAAGCGTTTTGGTTTGGAAATCAGAAACTATTGATGTGGGTTCTATCCCTCAAGGTACTCCAAAACCTATTATTTTTGAATTCAAAAACACTGGAAAAACTCCTGTAATTTTGACTAATGTTCAAGGTTCTTGTGGTTGTACAGCTACTAATTATACTAAAACTCCAATCGCTCCAGGAAAATCAGGAACGGTTACTGCTACTTACAATGCAGCAGCTATGGGAGCTTTTACTAAAACAGTAACTGTTACTTCTAATGCAGAAGCGACTCCAAAAGTATTAACTATCAAAGGAACAGTAGTTGCGGCTACAGTGAAAAGCTAATACATTATAGATTATAAAAGCAATCAAACCACTCTCAAAAGGGTGGTTTTTTTGTGCGTTTACTTTTCAGGTGAAAAAAATTAGACGCTTAGGGTATCAAATGGGAAGTGAATTTATAAAAAGGCGAATGCTATA
Source organism: Flavobacterium sp. 9R (assembly GCF_902506345.1). Taxonomy (NCBI): domain Bacteria; kingdom Pseudomonadati; phylum Bacteroidota; class Flavobacteriia; order Flavobacteriales; family Flavobacteriaceae; genus Flavobacterium; species Flavobacterium sp. 9R. Next base: position 1,449,556 of record NZ_LR733413.1, read on the forward strand.
AATTCATTTGGTATTATTTGATTAGAAAATGAAATAATAGTATCTAAATTTACTAATCTATCCCTTTAAATTTGTAGCTTATGTTAAATAAATTTCCAAAATTAATGTTTTTAAATAAGTTACGTTTTGCTTTGGTTTTGTTGCTAGCGATGAATCTATCGGCACAACAAAAACAAGAAAGCTCTAATTATTATACTTTGTCAGGTCGAGTAAACCCACTCGAGAATAATCAAGTACTTCTTATTGGTTCGGCTGCTTCGGTGGCTTTTGAGTTTACGGGTTCGACTTGTGCTATTTCGCTTCAAAGTGTGGATGGTTTTGAACATCATAATTATGTTTCTTTGGTAGTAGATGGTCAGTATCTGGGCCGTTTACGAATAGAAAAAGGAAGTGCTCAATCTTTTCCAATACAAGTTACTTCTGCTCAAAAAACACACCGATTAGAGGTGTATAAAGCCACGGAGGCGGCCAATGGCAGTGTACTTTTTGCAGGCACCACAGCCCAAGTGATTCCTTCGAAAACAAAAATCAAAAAGAAAAAGAAAATCGAGTTCATTGGTGATTCTATTACTTGTGGAATGGGCAATGATTCCAATCCGATTCCTTGTGGGTCGGGCGAATGGTACGATCAACACAACGGCTATTTGGCCTACGGACCAGTGCTTTCTAGACGTTTGGATGCAGATTATTTGTTGAGTTCTGTTTCTGGAATTGGAATGTATCGCAACTGGAATGACGAGCATTTGGAAGAAGCTATTATGCCTGATGTTTACGAAAATTTACATTTGAACAAAGACCAATCCAAATCGTATGATTTTGCATTTCAGCCGGATTTGGTGAGTATTTGTTTGGGTACTAATGACCTTTCGGATGGTGATGGAAAAAAGCCTAGATTGCCTTTTAATGAAGAAAAATACGTAGCGAATTATATTGATTTTATCAAAACGGTATACAAACATTCACCCAATACCCGAATTGTTTTGTTGACCAGCCCTATGGTTTCGGGAGATCGTAATGTGACTTTGGTGAGATGCTTGAAAAAAGTAATCCAAGCTTTTGAAACGGACAAAGCTCACAAACCGATAGGCTTGTTCGAGTTCCAGCCGATGTCTCCGAAAGGTTGTGGTTATCATCCCGATATTGCTGATGATAAAGTGATGGCCGACCAATTAAATCCTTTCTTTAAAAAATTACTCGATGCAAAATAACATCTTTAGAATTGTTTTCTTACTGATACTTTCAAATACCGCCTTCGCCAATGTTACGCTTCCGAATGTTTTTTCGGATAATATGGTTTTGCAACGCAATGCTGATGTGACATTTTGGGGTTGGGCAAATCCGCAGGAAGAAGTAGTGATTACTCCAAGTTGGAACAATGAAACGTACAAAATCAAAGCGAACAATCAAGCCCAATGGGAAATTAAGATTCCAACGCCCAAAGAAGGAGGGCCTTATACAATTACCATAAAAGGGTACAACGAACTTGTTCTTAAAAATATTTTGATTGGAGAAGTTTGGATTTGTTCTGGGCAATCAAATATGGAAATGAATGCCGGATGGGGAATAACCAATGGCGATGAAGCAGTAAAAAATGCCACAAATACCACCATAAGATTCTTTTCAATCCCCAAATTAACAGCGTCCACAACGCAAAATAATGTATCTGGAACTTGGACCACCTGTACACCAGAGACGATGAAATACTTTAGCGCTGTGGGCTATTTTTTTGGGCAGCGTTTACAAGAAGAATTAAAAAATGTACCGATTGGTTTGATTTCATCCAATTGGGGAGGAACGCCAGCGGAGATTTGGATGCCCGAAGAAGTGATTCAAAAGGATGCTGTTTTGTTGGAAGCTGCCAAAACTAGAAAAGAAGAAAGTTACGGTCCCAATCAGCCGGGACGCGCCTTTAATGCTATGATTTATCCGTTGACTAAATTCAAAATTGCAGGGGCCTTATGGTACCAAGGAGAAAGCAATGTGGGATCTACAGTTTATGATAAAACCCTCACGGCTTTGATTACTTCGTGGAGACAATTGTGGCAGTACGACTTTCCGTTTTATGTGGTGCAAATTGCTCCTTATAAGTATGGAGAAGATCATTTTGGTGGTGCTGTGATTCGCGATGCTCAGCGAAAAGTAGTCCAACAAGTTCCCAATACAGGATTGGTGGTTACTAGCGATATTTCGCCTATTGATGATATTCATCCAAAGGATAAAAAATCGGTGGGGATTCGATTGGGTAATTTGGCTTTGGCAAATATTTATAAAACAAACAAAACATTGGTGAATGGTCCATTGTTTAAAGCCATAAAAATGGAAAAAAGTAAAGTACTAGTCACTTTTGACTATGCAGAAGGCTTGTATTTTAAGGATAAAAAATCCAATTTGTTTGAAGTTGCGGGTGCTGACAATGTGTTTTATAAAGCAACAGCTGTGATTAAGAATAATTCGGTCATCGTACAATCTGATAAAGTAAAGGCGCCGACTAAAGTGCGTTACGCTTGGAAAAATACGGATCAAGCTACACTTTTTAATCAAGCGAATTTACCGGCTTCGACTTTTATAAGTGAGTAAGTACATAGCATAAATTTTTCATTTCGACGGAGGAGAAATCCCATATCTTGAATGATACAAGCTGTTCACAATATGTGATTCTTCGTTCCCCAGAATAACCAAAAAACGCATTGATTTATGGGATTTCACGTGAGGGATAGGAGTGAAAAGCCACAGCTCCGATTTTCTCGGAGCGAGGACTTGTAGCGGATAGCCCGACCCGCCTACTGAGCTTGTCGAAGTATCTGGCGGGGCACGCCCAAAAAGTAAAAAAAAAACATAATATGAAGCAAAAAATAGTAGTAATGACAGGGATTTTTACCCTGATGATAACTGGAAGTATGAATGCACAAAAAATACCACATTTAGATCAAACGAAACCCATTGAAGAACGAATTGATTTGTTAATGCAACAAATGACGTTGGAGGAAAAAGTGGGACAAATGAACCAGTACAATGGTTTTTGGGAAGTAACGGGACCAGCGCCCAAAGGAGGCGATGCAGCAAAGAAATACGAACATTTACGCAAAGGATGGGTGGGCTCAATGCTTACAGTTCGTGGCGTGAAGGAAGTTAAAGCGGTTCAAAAAATAGCAGTCGAAGAAACCCGATTGGGGATTCCTCTGATTATAGGTTTTGATGTGATTCACGGATACAAAACCTTGAGTCCAATTCCGTTGGCTGAGGCTGCGAGCTGGGATTTGGAAGCGATTAAAAAATCGGCTCAAGTGGCAGCAGACGAAGCATCGGCGGTTGGGATCAACTGGACATTTGGCCCAAATGTAGATATTTCGAATGATGCGCGTTGGGGACGAGTGATGGAAGGTGCGGGAGAAGATCCTTATTTGGGAAGTAAAATTGCCAAAGCTAGAGTGACCGGTTTTCAAGGCGACACCAAAGCCGATTTAATGAAAGTGAATACGATAGCGGCTTGCGCGAAACATTTTGCGGCCTACGGTTTTGCCGAATCAGGAAGGGATTACAATACGGTAGACATTAGCGATTCTAAATTATACAATACCGTTTTGCCTCCGTTTAAAGCGGCGACAGATGTGGGTGTGCGTACGTTGATGAATTCGTTTAATATTTTGAATGGCGTTCCCGCTACAGGCAATGCATTTTTGCAAAGGGATATTTTAAAAGGACAATGGAAATTTGACGGTTTTGTGGTTTCAGATTGGGCTTCGGTTCGGGAAATGATTCCGCACGGTTTTGCCAAAGATGGAGCAGAAGCGACTGCAAAAGCAGTGATTGCAGGTTCGGATATGGATATGGAATCGCATTTGTATGTGGTCGAATTGGTGAAGTTGGTCAAAGAAGGAAAAGTAAAAGAAGCGCTGGTTGATGATGCCGTTCGCAGAATTTTGCGTGTGAAGTTTGAATTGGGCTTGTTTGATGATCCTTATAAATATTGCGATGAAAAGCGTGAGAAAGCGACCTTGGGTAGTAAATCTAATAATGAGGCAGTGCTAGATATGGCAAAGAAGTCGATTGTATTGTTGAAAAACGAAAAGGGGATACTTCCGCTAAAAAAATCGGGTCAAAAAATAGCCTTGATTGGGGCTTTGGCTAATGATAAAAACAGTCCGTTGGGAAGCTGGAGAATTGCTTCGGATGACAATACAGCGGTTTCGGTTTTGGAAGGAATGCAAAAGTATAAAGGCAACGTACTAACGTTTGAAAAAGGTGCCGATTTGACGGTGGGTAAAACCACGTTTATTGACGAACTGGTGTTCAATACTAACGATAAAAGTGGATTTGTTGCTGCTAAAAAAGTTGCAGCAAGCGCAGATGTTGTAGTGATGGTTTTGGGTGAGCACGGTTTTCAATCAGGAGAAGGACGTAGTAGAACGAATCTAGATTTACCGGGCGTTCAACAAGAATTATTAGAAGAAGTGTATAAAGTGAATCCAAATATTGTTTTGGTTTTAAACAACGGTCGACCTTTGGCTTTGCCTTGGGCAGCGGAACATATTCCTGCGATTGTTGAGGCTTGGCATTTGGGTACACAGACCGGTAATGCGGTGGCTCAGGTGTTGTATGGTGATTACAATCCGAGTGGTAAATTGCCAATGTCTTTCCCAAGAAATGTAGGTCAAGTGCCGATTTATTATAACAATTACAACACTGGAAGACCTGTAAATAGCGACAAAAATGTGTTCTGGTCGCATTATACTGATGTAGAGAAAACGCCTTTGTTTCCTTTTGGTTTTGGGTTGAGTTATACCACTTTTGACTATAAAAATTTAAAAATCAGCAAAGCTTCTTTCGCAAAAGGAGAGCCGGTTGTGGTTTCGGTGGATATTACCAATTCCGGTAATTATGATGGTAAAGAGGTGGTGCAATTGTATATCCAAGACGTTGCGGCAAGTTTGGCCAGACCTGTAAAAGAACTAAAAGGCTTCGAGTTGATTGCTTTGAAAAAAGGAGAAACCAAAACCGTAACCTTTACTTTGACTGAGAAGGAGTTAGGATTCTATGACAATGCAGGGAAGTACTTGGTAGAAGCGGGAACCTTTAAACTGATGGTTGGCGGAAGCTCGGATAAAGGTTTGGAAGGCCGATTTGAGTTGGAGTAATTCATAAACAAACACGAATTTCACGAATTTGCACCAATTATTTAGTGTAAATTCGTGAAATTCGTGTTTTATATTTAATTCAATTTAAATCAGGATTATGCAATACAACAGATGTGGAAAAAGTGGTTTGTTATTACCGCAAATTTCTTTGGGATTATGGCACAACTTCGGTTCGGTGGATTCTTTTGAAAATGCGGAAAGTATCGCCAAAACTGCTTTTGATCGAGGGATAACTCATTTTGATTTGGCCAACAATTACGGGCCGGTTCCAGGTTCGGCAGAGTCGAATTTTGGTCAGATACTAAAGAATAATTTTCAAGGAAATCTAAGAGATCAAATTGTAATTTCGACCAAAGCGGGCTACACTATGTGGGAAGGTCCTTATGGCGATTGGGGATCACGAAAATACCTGTTGTCAAGTTTGGATCAGAGCTTGAAGAGAATGAATGTAGACTATGTAGATATTTTTTATTCGCATCGTTTTGATACAGAAACGCCTTTAGAAGAAACGATGATGGCATTGGATTTTGCCGTTCGAAGTGGGAAAGCCTTGTATGCTGGTATTTCGAATTACAATCCAGAACAAACCAGAGAGGCAGCCGAAATTTTGAAGCGATTAGGTACTCCTTGTTTGATTCATCAAGCCAAATATTCAATGTTTGTAAGAACTCCCGAAGAAGGATTGCTAAATGTTCTCGAAGAAAAGGGTGTGGGTTGTATTGCTTTTTCGCCTTTAGCACAAGGTCTTTTGACCGATAAATATTTGAAAGGAATTCCAGAGAATTCTCGGGCTCACAATCCTAATGGACATTTACAAGAAGCCGAAGTTTCGGAGGAACGCATTCAGAAAATCATTCGATTGAACGAAATAGCAAAAGAGCGAAATCAATCTTTGGCACAAATGGCTTTGGCTTGGTTACTCAAAGACAGTAGGATTACTTCGGTGTTGATTGGAGCAAGTTCTGTGGGACAACTGAATAATAATCTCGACAGTTTGAATGCATTGTCTTTTACAGCGGATGAATTGGAGGCTATTGAACGTGTTTTGAGTTGAATACAATTTTTGAAATAGTAATTGATAAATAAAAAGGATGAAGTTTTGATAGGCTTCATCCTTTTTTTATTACATTTTTTTGATGCTTTTATTGTACTTTTTAATCAACTCCATAGTGCTGGTTTCTGACGAGAAAACAGAGTTTAATCCCTGTGGTTCTTGAGGAGGATCAGTGGTGAAGTCTAAGCCTATTTTCCATTTTCCATCTTTGGGATTGTTTTTGGCTATGCCCGCATACCCCCAAAAGTTCAAAGCAATAAAAGGTTCTTTTTCCTTAATAGCTTTCAACAGTCTATCGAATACAACTTTATAAAATTCGTTTCTATATACTACTGAAGCTTTTCTGTCTAGACTTTCTTGGCTTCTTGGATATCCAAATTCTTCTAATACAATTGGTTTTTGCAATCTCTTGGCGACTACGATATGCTCATCGATATAAGCTATTGTTTTTTCAATAGCGATTGGAGTGGATTCTTTCTCATCTTCTATCTTGTACCAGCCCCAGTTTTTGGGCCAAATGTGCATAGTTAAATAGTCTATATTCGGATTGGTATGTGTTCTTTCGAAGGTGGCTAAATCGTCATTAGAGCCCGCTTTCCCTTCAGAACCCGTTGTGATGAGGTGATTAGGATCCAATCGGTTCATTTCGTTTACCACTTCATTGAGCCATTGGGTGAAAGCGGCTTCATTTTCTTTAGTAAATACGCGAGGCTCATTGGCTACTTCCCAAGCCATAATAGCGGGATCCTCAGTGTATTTTTTATGGGTTATTGTATTGGTTCTTCCCATAATAAACTGAAGGTGTTTTATAAAATCGGCTTTGCAGGGTTCGCAAGTATGAAATTTGGAGGTGAATTCCATAAACTGCGGCCAAGTGTTGGGGGCAATATTGGGGTTAGGTACTTTTCCGTAACCATTCCACTCTAAATATTTTGCCATTCCGCCTGACCATTCCCAGTTGTTGTTGAGGTACAAAATGGCGTTCAAATCGCGTTTACCCATTTCGGATAACACATAATCTAGACCTTCTAATAGTTCAGTGTTATAACTATTTTTATTGGGTTGTAAGGCTGGTGTAACAGTATAATCTTGATCGCCGCCCTCGGCACCCACAAGGATTCTTAAATTGGTTATGCCATTAGCTTTGAGTTCATCCAATTCTTTTAAAAGACGCTTTCGGTCGCCTGTTTTGGTACCAATCATCGCACCATACCAATAATTTGTTCCAATAAAATGGTAGGCTTTACCGTTTTTGATGAATTGGTTATCTTTTACGGTAATCATTTTTTGAGCTTGTCCAATAGCAGTACAAACAAGTAAAAATGACAATAGGAATACTTTCTTCATTTGAAAATTAATTAGGTAAAACGTACATTTTAGGTAATTTATTAACCAGAGCCGATTTGGTTTTTGTAGCAAAAGTGGTAAAATCTGCTACGTTTGAAGTGCCTGGTGTGGGTACATAATAACCATCTTTTGAATTGGTCCAAAAGAGTACGTAACTTATCTCGATGTTGTTGTTGGTAAGGGAACTGTATAAATAAGTCGAGAACCAATTGGCTATGGCAGGAGTAGTAGCTGTAACTTGGTAACCTGTTTCGGTCATAGCTGCAATTTTTACTTTGCTAATGGCAAGTTCCGAAATCATTTTTAGTTTCGTATTGGCGCGATCGGCTCCGGTTTGCCCTTGGTTATTAAAGTCACCATAATTATCCATTCCGAGAACATCCACATAAGCGTCACCTGGATATCTGCTCAAATAGTTGGTTGCAGTGCTATATGAATTGTCAGGTGAAAAGGCATATAATACATTATGTACTCCTTTGGTGTTTTTGAGGTAATCGACCGTGAATTGAAAAGCTGTTTTGTACTCTTCTGCGGTGCAATAATTTTGTCCCCACCAAAACCAATTGCCATCAAATTCGTGAAATGGACGGAAAATTACAGGAATCAATACACCATTGGCATCTTTTAAGTTCAAGAAAACAGAAGCGACTTTGTCTAACTTTTGTTTGTACCAATTGTGGTTGCTTCCGCCGGGTAAAATACTTTTGAAAGCTGTTGCTTTTTGTTCTGTAGTCATATCGGCAGCATAGAAACTTTCTTCTTTCAAGGGTTCTCTCAAGTGCCACGCAAAAGTGGTGATCATTCCTTTGCCGAAGGCTTCTTTGGCATCATCAATGATTATTTTTTCTTGTTGGTAAAACCAATTATCGCTTTGTCCATTGTTGCTTTTGTCGGTAATGAACATAAAATCTAAACCTAAAACTGCAGGGTCGTTTCCTGTCGTTTTTTTAATATCAGATTGTGCTGATGAACCGTTGTTGTAAAAGCCATTAAAGGCGTCTTGTTGACCTATGGCAAAACGGGTTTTAGCAAGTTTTTTTAAATTGTAAAATAAGGCTACTGTTGCTTCGGTTGCATTGGCATCGACCATATAGGTTTTTACATTTTTGGTCGTAAGCAAATCAGTAACTACTACCGGAGGATCAACCACTACTGGTTCAGAAGTTGGATTGTCTTTTGAACAACTATTTAATCCTATTATTGTGACGAAAAATAGTATTTTAAGCAAGTGGTTTTTCATGTTGTTCTTTTAAATTCGGTGAATCAATTCTATACAAGCACGGCTGTTGTGGTAAGGGCATTTCCAGAAACCCGCTTTGTCCTTCTGCATAGTAGAATAATCGCTATTTATACCCCAAAACCATTCACCATTTTGATGGTCAATGATGTGTTTTTTGACAAAAGACCAATTTTTTAAAACGATGTCTAAATAGCCTTGACTTCCCGAAAGTTGCCAAGCATTGTAATAGCCAATCATCAATTCGGCTTGTGGCCATGAATGTTTTTCGGCCATTAATTTTTGTGTTTTAGGATTGTATTCGTACCATAGTCCTCCGTCAGTATCGATGCCTTCTTTGGTCACTTCGGCGATTTGTATTGCATATTTTTTATAGTTAGCAATCAAAGTAGTATCACCAGTTATTTCGGCGCATTGTAGCAATAACCAAGCAGCTTCAATATCGTGACCATAAGAAATGACATCCGGTTTTTCTATCCAATTTTCGTCAAAGAACAAACGCAAATGACCATTTTCGGTATTGATGAAATGGATTTCTATAGTAGTTAATAGTTCGATTATCGTTTGACGTAGCGTTTCGTCTTTCCAAACTTTATACAAATTGGCGTACCCTTCTACGATGTGTAAATGCGTGTTCATCGTTTTCTTTTCGTTGGCATCTTTGTCGCTCAAACGCAGGTCGTCAATGAGTTGCCAGTCACGAGTAAAGGCTTCTAAATAGCCTTTGTTTATTGGGTCAAAGCTATAAGTTTCTATTTTTTTATAAAGCTGAAGGGCTATCGTTAACGCTTCTTCATTTTTCGAAATCGAGTAATATTCAGCCATTCCGTAGATTACAAAACCTAGGGCATAAATTTGATTTTTGGTATCTTTTGGAGTACCATCAAAATTTAGACTCCAAAATATTCCACCATGTTCAGGGTCAAGAAAGTAGTTTTTGATGTATTCAAAAGCTCTTGTAGCGGTGTTTTTATGTTCTTCGTTTTTAGACAAATGATAGGCTGCCGAAAATGCCCAAAGAATTCGGGCATTTAAGACAGCGCCTTTTTCAGCATCTTCATTTTTATGATTTTCAAAATCAATTTGACCGATAAATCCTCCGTTTTTGTTATCGATTGTATGGGTCATCCAATACTCGAGAATATTTTGGAGTTCTAATCGTAACTCGATTTTTAGATTTTTTAATTCGGTTGTCACAGGTTTAGATTGATTTATTTTTTTCTACTTGTTTGATAATGGTTTGTACGGAACCTGCAGAAGTAAACGTATCTTCGGGTGTGTTGGTTACATAGTCAACTAATTGCTCAATACTTGAAACAGCTACGTGCATGCGCGTATCCGATGAAGCGTAATAGATATAAACGGTTCCATCTTCATCGGCAATCCAACCGTTTGAGAACAATACATTTGATACATCGCCGATTCTTTCCGTGTTTTCTGGAGCCATAAAATGTCCAGCAGGATAGTGTGTTACTTTCGAAATATCATTTAAATCAGTCATGAACATATAAAGAGTGTAGCGAAGACCAGCTGCCGTATTACGAACACCATGTGCCAAATGCAACCATCCTTTTGATGTTTTGATAGGAGCGGGGCCTAAACCATTTTTTAGTTCATAAACGGTATGGTATTGTTTTCCGTAAATAATTTGTTCTTCTTTTACTATTGGATTGGTCATTTCTTCTACATAACCCAAACCGATACCGCCTCCATTACCAACATCTATGAAGCCATCTTGTGGACGAGTGTACAATGCATATTTTCCATCTACAAATTCAGGATGTAAAACCACATTTCGTTGTTGTCCCGTATTTGAGATTAGGTCAGGTAATCGCTCCCAATTCACTAAATCTTTGGTACGAACAATTCCTGCATTGGCAATAGCCATACTCGTGTCACCAGCAGGAGCTTTTGGGTCTTTGCGTTCGGTACAAAAGATGCCATAAATCCAGCCGTCTTCGTGTGAAATTAAACGCATATCGTACACGTTGGTATCAGGTTCTCCGGTTTGAGGGATAACACAAGGTTTGTCCCAAAATTTAAAATTATCCACTCCATTTGGACTTTCAGCAATAGCGAAAAAAGATTTTCTGTCTACACCTTCTACACGCACCACAGTGATGTATTTGTTGTTCCATTTTAGGGCTCCAGCATTGAATGTTGCATTAATGCCAATCCGTTCCAAAAGCAACGGATTGCTTTTTGGGTCAAAGTCATAACGCCATTCAAGTGGAGTGTGACCAGCGGTTATAATTGGGTTTTTGTAACGGGTATATATTCCGTTTCCAGCGGTGTTTTCTGGTTCGTTTTTTTTCTCAATTAGCACTTGAAATTCTTTTTTCAAGTTTTCTAATCTTTGTGTTACTATGTTGTTTTCAGATGTAATCATGCTATAAAAATGCTAGTTCAAAATTTATTTTATTGTTCTCTTTTATTGTTGAGTTCGTCTTCTATTATTTGTAATTTTTGTTCGTTCAGAGGGTAAAAGAAGATGAAAATCACGGATATTGCTGCTGCTATTGCAGGGAGTACACTTAGCATAAGTTGAATACCGTTTTGAGTATCGGCAGTTTGCGCTACATTCGCTTGAAATCCATAATACCCTAATAACCATCCAGTTCCTGCGCCTCCAATTGTCCAGCCAAACTTTTGTGACATTGAAGAAGCAGAAAAAACTAATCCCGTTGCTCTTCTACCTTGTTTCCATTCAGAATAATCAGCACTATCAGCATACATCGACCAGATTAATGGGAAGATACAACCTGCACAAATGCTTATTAATACCTGAAAACTTAAGATCCAATAGATTTCATCGTTTTTGAACAGATAGAAAATCAAACTAAAAATTGCTGCTAGAAACATTGCGCCAAGGAATGTGTTTTTCTTTCCTAATCTATTGGCAATAGGTGTAGCAATTACAACCCCAATAATATTGGCAGCTTGTCCTAAAACCAAATAAATAGAAGTAGGTGTCATATGAAAATCAGTCCCGAAAAGGGTGAAATCAAAATTAATGGTACTACTTACATAGTATTTGAAATAGTAAACCGCAGCTCCATCTCTAATCGAATTGAAGATCAATGCCCCAATTCCGGCGCCTAGTAGAATCCACCAAGGGCGATTTTTTAGTAAGTCGTTTAAATCTTCTTTCAAATTCGATTTTTCGTCAGAGATAGGTTGTACTCTTTCTTTAGTCCATAAAAAACAGGCCCAAAAGAAAATGGTGGTAATCACTCCAAAAACGGCGATTGTTATCAACCAACCTGATTTTGAATTCAGGTTCCCACCAAAATAATTTACTAAGGGTTCGATAAGCCAAAGTGCTAATAAACTTCCTCCAAATGCAAAAACCATACGGTAAGAGGAAAGGGTTGTTCTTTCTTTTCGGTCAGAGGATAAAACGCCAAGCAATGAGGCATAAGGTACATTGATTACAGAATACACCATCATCATTAAAGAGTAGGTCACGTAAGCGTAAATGATTTTGCCTTTTTCGTCAAAGTCTGGCGTGTAAAAAGTTAGGACTCCAATTATTGCAAAGGGTATGGCAGTCCACAATAAATAAGGCCTGAATTTCCCCCATTTTGATGTTGTTCTATCTGCCAGAATTCCTACGATGGGGTCAAAGCAAGAATCCCAAATTCTAGTGATTAAAAACATGGTTCCAACTACTGCTGGTGCTAGACCAAATACATCTGTGTAGAAAAACAGTAGATACATGCTGAATATTTTCCAAAACATAGAAGAGGCAGCATCGCCAAGTCCGTAACCTATTTTTTCTTTTAAACTTATTTTTTCGTGCATTTGTAAATAAAACTTAATTGTTATTTTTTGTTATTTGTAAAGTTTAGCCTTTGCAGCATCACGTCCAAATAAAGTTTGTTTCAAATTGTAAAAGTCAACAAAATCTTTTTCGCTTGGATGTCCTTTAAAAGGGGTGTAGTAATGCATCTTTTGTTCTTTTTCCTGCCAACCTTGGTTTCTCCATAATAGGACATAAGAAATTTTATAGTCACCAATAGCTTTCATCAAAGTGTCGGTCCACCATTTATCATAAGGAATTGTCTCGAATCCCGTTTCAGCAAAAGCCATGATTTTATTCTGTTCCTTTGCAAGGGTACTTACAATTTTGAGTTGCCGTTGACAATTCTCTATAAATGACTCAGCAGTTGGCGGATAACTATGATAGGTGTCGAAAGTCAACATATCTACATAATCAGCTCCGGGATACGATGCTAAGTATTCTTCTCTAGTTTTAAACCTATCCGTGTTGTATAGATAAATTAAATTATGAACGTCTTTGCTTTGTAAATAGTCAAAAGTAAATCGCCATAGTGCAATCAAATCTTCAGAAGTTGCGTTGTTTTTTCCCCACCAAAACCAGCTTCCGTTTAGTTCGTGAAAAGGGCGAAATAAAACAGGAATTGGTTTCCCTTTTTTGTCTTTTAGAGCACTAAAAAATGTTGCAATTTCATTTAGCCAAGATTTGTATTTTTCATGACTTGTACCATTTGGTAATGCAGCTGCTAATGAATTTGGGGTGGTATCCGATACTGGACCTCCTGTCAATGGATTGTCACAATGCCAACTTACGGTTATAACACCTCCACGAGAATGGCCTTCAATAATGTATTGTTTCATTTTGTCGAAAGGAACTCCATCTATATTCTTATCAGATTTTTTTTCGAGTCCTGCCAAATCCCATCCATATACTGCTGGATAATCATTTGTTACATCTTTTACATCGCTACGACCTTCTTCGTATCTCCATTTCACGCCATAGGCTAGGTCATCTTGGTGTCCAAAAAGAATACCTTTTTGTGTCAAGGCTTGTAAATTTTTGTATAACTTTTGCGTCTCAGGAGTAGCTTTTTTATCTACGAGCAATGGGGTAGAAGCACTTTTCTGAGCATAACTGAAGATGGTTATCCCAAAGGAAAAAACGAGAAATAGTCTTTTTATTTTTATGGTTTGCATTTATTTGGTTTTAGCGATGGCAAGCAATGTTTTGTATATTAGAATACATAAAAATGAGGTCTTTTAAAAAATATTTCTTGGTAATCCATATAATCATTTTTATGTAATAGGAGCTTTTAATTTTAGTTTGCAAATAGGAAATTACTTCCGTTTTAATTGTAAACTTTTAACGCTTTTACTTCATTCTGAAATAAAGTTGTTTCGCTATTGTAAAATTTCTTAAAGTCTTCTTTCACCTCTGTTGATGAGCTACTATTTGGAATAAATAAATTACTTTGATTAGAATCCCAAGGTGCATTAAACCATGCTAGAGCCCAAGCTATTCTAATGTCGCTTCCACCGTCTTGAATCGCTTTTAAAATAGTTGATGTCCAGAATGTTGGAGCGTCGTTTATATAATTTCCTTTTCCAGTTTCAGATAAGATGGCTACTTTATTGTGGGTAGTTGCGAATTTGGTCAAATCAATAAGGTTGTTTTTTAGTGTTGTCACATTTTGGCTATATGCATCAATGCCTACAAGGTCTACATAGTCATCACCTGGATAATAACTGCTATTTATTTTCTCATTAGGAGTCCAACCGAATAAAATCAAATTTGATTTATTTCTCATATAGTCTACGGTCAATCTATAAAAATCGATGTACAGTTGTGGGCTGTGATTGGTAGCTTGTGTACCCCACCAAAACCAATTTCCATCCATTTCATGAAATGGTCTATAAACGATAGGAAATCCTAAATCATTGTTAATGATATTTAGTACCTGATCTAATTCTTTATAAAACCAATCTCTTGCATTGTTTCTATTATTTACAATATCAAACATTAGACTTTTGTCTGTACTTGTTGTAATATCATTAAAATATATTTTGTTATCACTTTTGCTTTGTTGATGAAAATCAAAGGTTACAATTGATCCATTTGCATATGCATGTTTAGCTTCATCAATGTGAAGTTGTTTTTGTGAGGCAGTTTTATAAAGCATGTAATGTGGATCAATTCCATAAACACCTGGGTGGTCTCCTGTAACGTCTTTGCAGTCGGAGGTGTTTAAGTCAAAATCAAGACTTTTTAATTGAAAAGATAAAGGGAATTCTTGCCCAAAAATGAATTTGTCACTATTTGCAATTGATGCAATGTTTGTAAACAGGTTTTTAGTTTCTTGAGTTGCATTATTGTCGATAGGGGTATAAACTCCTTGTTGCGTAACACTTATTGTTATTGTATCTGTCGCTGTGTCACCACTAGTGTCAGTCACTTTTAAAACTATGGTATGAATTCCAAGGTTTAAGTTTGTTGATAGCGTAGGAGTAGTGCCAAGTATAGTGTTTCCATTTTTCCATTCATAAGCAACAAGAGCCGCTTCGGAATCGGACGATTTTGAGCCATCCAATGTTACTGTTGCAGTATTTGTTCCTTTTGGAAGAATAATGTATTTGTCATCACCAGCCATTGCAACAGGCAAATTATTTGGGAATGAATTGATGGTAACGGTATACTTTTTATTTTTTTCTCCTTTAAAATTTAAATCGTATTGTACTGGTAGCGTAAAATTATTTTTGGTCTGACCAGATATTTGTAGCGTAGACCCAACATATAGACTAGTTTCAGAAGGTAATTCAAATTTAGCCGTTAAGTTGTTTAAACTTGTTCCTGAAGGGACATTTGCAGTAATTGAATTATCGCTATTTATAGTAAAAGGGGTGTTGGTTAGTTCAACGATACTGAAAGAAAGTAATTTCTTGTCACTTTCTACAGTGGGTTCGTTACTAGAGCAAGAAGACACTAGTACTGTCAAGATAAATATTTTAAAAATTTTTTTCATTTGATTTATTTTATGACTTAAAGTATTTTACTCGACATGTTTTTGATTAAACAGGGTGTGTTACCCACCCTGTTTAATTAAAAAACCATTCAAACAAAAACAAAATATGAAACTAATACCTAAAAATGTCAATTTAGGTGGACAATACTAATCTGTTACTAAGTTTGGATCTAAAGGCGCAGTTGTAAAAATAAATGAGTCTACATTTACTTCCATTGCAGTTCCTTTAGCAAGGTTTCCACCATATAATTGGATTCCCATTGTAAAGGCTTTGGTTGGATCAAATTTGCTCAAATCACCTTCGCCTGGGGTAAGTTTGATGGAACGCCAAACCCACTTGTTGTTTGTTGGAACAAATTTATAATCATCTCCATACCCTTGCGATTTTGTAAAATGCATCCAACCTTGACCAAAGTCAAATTGGAAATATCCTTCTTTGTTTCCTGTATTTAAAAGGAAGTTAATCCAAATTCCATTGGCATAAACTGCTGGATCAAGTGCTTTTACATCCCATGATGCTTGACCTAATTTATTATCCCATCCTTGAGAAACTCCTGTTAAACTAGCATAGTTAGAGCCTTGGTTGTAACCTTGTAAGCTGCTTGAATTTGGCAAAATATTCCAAGTAGATCCAGCTGGCGTTTCGCAATTCCAAGCTATGGTTGGGTTTAAAGGTCCATCTGTAATCATTACTTGGTCAACTGCAATATAGAAAGGAGTTCCATTTACATTACCACCACGGAATTGAATTCCAATTCTATCCAATTTACCTTTTACTACTGGGAATCCCATTTTTTCAAGGTCATAAGAACGCCATTCCCAATTTGTAGTATTGATTTTATAATCATCACCATATCCGAATGCGCCTGTAAAGTGTCGGTCTTCAGTTTTTCCACCTGCAGTAATAATAGGTTGTACATAACCTTGGCCACCAGCTGTATTCACTAAGAATGTAATGTGAGGTTTATTGTATGCAGATAAATCATATCCTTTACCACCATTGTCATTTTCTACTTTCAAATAAACACCATTCCATCCGTTTGCTGAAGCAGCTTTAACTTCTAAGGCTTTGCCGTATTCTCCAGCTATTGTTGTATGAGTAAATGGACTTGAAGCATCACCATTAACCGCATTGAATGGAGCATCAAAATCGCTAATCATTAATGTTTGTTTTGGTGTATAAGTGTTAACCGGTTTAACCACTAGAATTGCTGGAGAGGTTTGTTTTTCTCCTGTTTTAGGGGTAACTTCAATAGTAGCAAACTCGCCAATTTCCATTTCAACTCCAGCTGAAGAGTAAGAAACTTTTTGAGGGCTTGCTGCACCAAATAAGGCAACAACTTTACCATTGACTTTAACTTCTTTTATCAAATCTAAATTCTCACCTATCATTAAAAAAGGTTTTCCTTTTTGAATATTAACTGGCCAAGTGATTACTTTAGCTGGATAAAATTGAGGTTTAATGATTTGAATGGATTCAAATTTTCTTTTGTACTTATTAAAAAGAGTTATTGGACCACTCTCTATTTGTCGAGGAACCTCAACAGTCATGTTGTCAGCGCTTTGTTTTATGATTTTAAATTCACTAGCACCTACTGAAACATTGGTTACGAAATTTAAGTTTGTTCCTTTTAAAATAATTTCTGTCCCAACAAATGGTGTTTCATTTGATATTTCTGTGATTGTTGAAGCAGGTAAATTAATATCGGAATCGTCTGAGAATGCCACATCTTCGCAATTGTACAACAGTACAGCAACAAAGGCAATCAATGCGGTTTTAATTATATTCTTTTTCATATAAAATTTGGTTTTTTGTTTATAGGAGACTAGTATATTGCAATTTATGGTCGTTTTTATGGCTCATTTTAGAGCAACATACTTAGTATCCTATAATTTAGTTGTTAATATCCTGTGTTTTGGTCAAGATTCCATGCTTGAGCTTCTGTTTGTGGGATTGGTAATAGAGGTACTTTATTACCATTAGGCCCATCAATTGATTTCGCTATTCCGCTTGCTTTTATATTTGGGAATTGTTTATAGGCTTTAACACCTAATCCGTAATTACTTCCTGGAGCACGACGAATATTTTTTTCATTGTCAATCACATTAAAATATCTTCCTGTTCTAACTAGGTCATAAAAACGAATTTGTTCCATCGCTAGCTCTAAACGTCTTTCTTTCCAAATATCCGTTAAGAGTTGATTACCTGTTGAGTTAATATCTGGAAGGTTTACAGATGTTGGAGCTGCGCTATAATCCATTTTGCCTTCAGCATATCCTTTGCAATAGGTACTGTTTCTTGCTCTATTTCTAATCATGTTTAGTTTAGAGGTAGCTTCGCTGAATCTACTTAAGTACCAAGCAGCCTCCGCGTGCATTAATAAAACATCAGCATAACGAATAATTTTTATGTTTCTGTCACCCGCTTTAGCTAGTGCTGGTTTTACAGGAAGTGCTGCTTTTCTATTAAGCCAATCTGATCCTTGTTCATTACGATCGTATTTTCTTTTAACACCGTATAAAATTCCATTGTTAAAACTTTCACCATAAACAACACAAGATAATCGAGGGTCATTTGTAACAGATACATTATAGGCTTCAACTAAATCTGGTGTTGGATTGTTGAAACCCCAACCAGAATCGTCTTTTCTGTTTCCTTGAAAGTTATAGAAATTGGTTCCAATTGAACCTGGAGCTAAATCACTTGCACCAACTCCAAATTGAATTTCGAATACTGATTCTGCATTGTTTTTACTTTCTGTTTCCCATAATGTAGCATAGTTAGGCATTAAGGAGTATTCCCCAGAGTTTATTACTGCATTGGTTTGATCGTAAACTTGTTGCCAAGTAATCTTACTGTCTTTATCTGTACCAATTTGATACATATAGACACGAGCTAATAAAGCTCTAGCAGCTCCTTTGCTTGCTCTACCAGCTTCTGCTAATGGAATTGCGCCTTTTTCAGGTAATAAATCAATTGCTTTAGTTAAATCGGCAGCAATTTGAGTATAGCATTCGTTTAAACTAGCACGTTTTATTTTACCAAAATCAGATGGTTTAACAGAGGTTGTAAAGAGTGGTACACCGCCATAAGTACGAACTAGATACCAGTAGAAATACGCTCTCATAAAAGAAGCTTCTCCAATTAATCTGTCGCGTACAGATGGATTCCAACTTACGTTAGGAAGGTTATCAAGTGCGAAGTTAGCACGTGAAACGCCCCAAAAACCATGAATCCAAAAATCACTTGCAAAACCAATTTGAGGAGTCATTGTGAAGTCTAGCATTTCCCACATGGCAGCATAGTCACCGTCGTTACTACCTTTTTCAGCATCATCAGAACGGATATCACTCAAGAAAAAATCGTGGTGATGTCCCATCCATTGTCCATCAGGACCTGCTCCTTCATCTAGTTGGAGCATATCATAAAGACCTATTATTGCACGTACACCATTTTCTTGACTATCAAAAAAGTTGGCACTATTTTCTGCTCCTTGTGGCTCAAGATCTAGGAAGTCTGAGCAACTCCAAAAACCTAGTATTGAGACTGTAATTAGGATAATGTATTTTGCTTTTTTCATAACTATCAGTTTTTGCTTTTATTAAAAGTTAATATTTACACCAAATGAATAAGTGGTTGGTTGTGGGTAATTTACCATATCAATTCCATAATAGAATGGATTTCCGTATAGTCCAAATAACTCAGGATCAAGACCAGTGTATTTGGTAAAGGTTAACAAGTTATCGATAGTTGTGTAGAATCTTAAGCTTTTAACACCAATTTTTTTAGAACTTGTTTCAGGAATTGTATATCCTAACTGTATGTTTTTTAAACGAATATAAGAACCATCTTCAACATATAAATCGGAAAAATTCTCAGTATTTTTATTTAAATCCGCCGCATTTAATCGAGGAATATTTGAATTTGGATTGTTAGGTGTCCAAGAGTTTACTGCCATATCTCTACTAATATTTGTTTCGAACATTCTAGAGTTGTATAACGTTTGGCGCATTGAATTTACAATTTCATTTCCATAAGAACCTACGAAAAACATTACCATATCAATTCCTTTGTAAGATAAGTTGATATTAAGTCCACCAGTTAAATCTGGACTTGCGCTACCTAAATACGTCATGTCAAGTTCTGTAATTTTGCCATCACCATTTCTGTCCACAAATTTCACATCTCCTAGTCCAGCATTAGGTTGAATAGGCACATTGTTATTTTGGTAAGCATCTAATTGGGCTTGCGTTTTAAAAAGTCCATCGGTTTGGTACCCATAAAAATAAGCTATTTCTCTACCAACTTCTGTTTTTGTAGTATTACCTAATCGTCCAACACCACCACTACGGATAGGATCTCCACCTGCTAAACTTGTTATTTCATTTCTGATTATCGCTAGATTTAGACCAACATCATATTTGAAATCGTTTTTATTATTAGCGTAATTTAAACTAAATTCAAATCCTTTATTTTGCATTGTACCTGCATTTACAGCTGGTCTTCTTTTTCCAGCATAGGTAGGAATTGGTTTAGAAAGAATCATATCATTCGTGTTTCTGATAAAGTAATCAAAAGTTCCTTTAAGAGTATTGTCGAATAATCCAAAATCTAGCCCAACGTTAAATTGCTCTGAACTCTCCCAAGTTAATTCTGTATTCGCCAGTTGTTGTTGTACGGCACCTTCTACTGGAATTCCATTGAAAGTATAATTATATCCACCGTTTACACTTGAAACGAAATCAAAATTTCCGGCACTTCCTTGGTTACCCACTTGTCCCCAACCAGCGCGTAGTTTTAATGTTGGAAGGGTACTTTCTAAGTTTGACATGAATTTTTCTTTATGAATATTCCAACTTGCAGCAAAAGAAGGGAAGGTTCCCCAGCGTTGATTAGGCATAAATTTTGAACTTCCGTCAGCTCTAACAGTTGCAGTTATTACGTATTTATTATCCCAAGAAAAATTACCACGTGCATAAAAGGACTGTAATCTGTTTTCGCTTTGTCCTCCACCAAGTCCAAATAAGACAGCATCTTTGTGAGCTCCAAGATATTGAAGAGAAGCTGTTTCTGGAACATTGTAACCTCTAGCCCAAATATCAGAGTATTTATTGGCTTGCATCTCCGTACCTAAAGTTGAATTGATGTTTAACTTGTCAATTTTTTTATTATATGAAAAATAGTTAGTAAACACCCAATTCAAACCTTGTCCTCTACTTTGATAAAGTGATGAAATCTCATTTCTTTGAGTAGGAGTAATGAAATACTGTGGGCTGTATGTTTTTGTCTCGTTATAATCCATAATTGCCCCAAACTGAGTTCGGAATGACAAGCCTTCTGTAAACAAATCATCGACTTGGAAGTAGAAGTTACCCATATATCGATTACCGATATTTTTTTCTTTTTCTGCAAGATGAATCGCTAAAGCCGGATTTGTTGCAGCTTGAGAATAATAAATTTCTCCAAAGAAATTGGTATAGTTGTCGAAAGGTACAGAGATTGGGTCAGAACGTAAAGCGCCAGGAATTGTACCGCTATAGAAATCATTTCTTTCTCCAGGTCTTTCAAAATGAACATAGTTGAAGTTCAAGCCAAGTTTTATCTTCTCTGTCAATTTTATGTTGTTATTGGAATGGAACATCAATTTGTCAAGTTTAGTTCCTCTAACAATACCTTCTTCATGAGATGTTGTAAAACCATGATCAAAAGAATAAGAATCTTTATTACCAGAAATTCCAACATTAAAGCGGGTATTAAGTGCTTGACGATAAATTACTTTTTGCCAGTCTGTTCCTTTTAAATAATTTCCGGCAGCTTGTTGGTCAAGAACATAGTTAATAATGTCATCATCTAAACCAATTGCTTTACGTGCCGTCGCAAATTCTGTAGCATCAGCAAGATCTAAAAATTTGTTAGCAACAGAAACACCAGTTAGAGCGGTTGCTAAAACCTCAACTTTACTATTTTTTGAACCTGTTCGAGTTTTGATAAGTATTACCCCATTTGCACCACGAGAACCATAAATCGCTGTTGCAGAGGCATCTTTTAATACTTCCATAGTTTCAATGTCCGAAGGTGCAATATGACTGATATCTCCCATTGGGAAACCGTCAACTACATAAAGCGGATCCGAATTGTTAATGGTACCAATACCACGAATACGGATACTTACGCCTGATCCTGGACTACCTGAATTGGAAAGTACATTTACTCCAGCTACACGGCCTTGAAGTGCTCTAGCAGCATCTATAGAAGTTACTTTTTGAATATCTGCTACATTTACTTTACCAACACTACCTGTAACATCACTTTTCTTAATTGTTCCATAACCTACTACAACAACATCGTGTAATTCAGTAATCTCTGTTACAAGGGCTATCTTTATTGAACTCTTGTTTCCAACTGTAACTTTCTGAGTTTTGTATCCGTTATAGGAGAAAACCAATACGTCTTGTTCGTTAGTAACTCTGATAGTAAAACTTCCATCATAATCTGAGATGGTTCCGTTTTTTGAACCATTAATTGTTACAGATACTCCTGGTAGAGGAACATTGCTTCCGTCAGTTACTGTTCCACTTATTGTTTTTACTTGAGCAAAGGATTCCCAAGACAAAACAATTAAAAAAAACAGTAAAATAATTCTAAGTTTTTTTTTCATAATAAAAATTGGTTAAGTCAAAAGTAATAACTACTTCTTGTTGTAATTATGTGCTTTATTGGTTAATAAAAAATGGTTTAAAAAGTGATTGTATAGTTTTATAAACTAATAAATCAAAAGTAGAATATTGTAATTGAGTTGTCTAATATTTTTATTTCAAAAACTAATACAATTTTTACTTTTAGTAGTAATCTTGAATATGATAATTAATATATACATAATATTTGATATTCAAAAAAATGAATTTTTGAAAAAAACACCTAAATAAATTGTGATATTTAAAAGTGATTTGATTACATGTGCGTATAAATTTAACAAATCTGCTCTGTTTTATAATTTTATTTTCTTCTTGTTTTTTATTTAAAGTACTGTAAATCAATATTTTAAAATTTATTTTTGTTGCTTTTTTTTAAATTTTAATTTCATTATTCATAATATGCTATATTTGTTTAATAAAAGTGTACTATATTGTCAATTTATGCGCTTTTTTATAAAATTTATATTACATGGATATTCATAGAGAAATAACGCCTTTAAACCAACAAGATTGTTTTTTGGTATTTGAAAGATCGAAAACTAGCTTTGACTTTCCCATTCATTTTCATCCTGAGTATGAAATTAATTTTATTTATAATGCTAAAGGTGTAAAGCGCACAGTGGGCGATCATGTCGATGAAATTGGTACTTATGAATTGGTAATGGTTGGTCCAAATTTATATCACGGGTGGGAGGATCATAAAAAAGACCTTAATGAAATCACTCATGAAATCACAATTCAATTTCCAGAAAATTTATTTGATACTTTATTGCTGAATAAAAATATTCTTGAACCCATCAAAAGGATGTTTGAAGCATCTGAAAGAGGAATTTTATTTTCAACGGAAACAACTATAAAATTAGAGTCAAAGTTATCTTCTCTCAATGGCACCAATCCATTTGAAAATTTTTTAAACTTTCAATCCTTGCTTTATGAAATGGCTATTTCAAAAAACCAACAACTTTTGGCAAGTAACTCCTTTAAGGAACATTCGGATTCTTTTAAAAGTGTGAAAATCGAAAAAATATTTAATCACATAAAATCAAATTATTCCGACGTAATTCGTTTAGAAGAAGCTGCTGAGATGGTAAATATGACCGTTGTTTCTTTTAGTAGATTGATCAAACAGCAAACAGGTAAGACTTTTGTTGAATTTGTAAACGAACTACGATTGGGGGTTGCAACCAGAAAACTTATCGAAACAAATGAAAGTGTTTATGAGATTTGTTTTGACTGTGGCTTTAATAATATATCCAATTTTAATAGAATTTTTAAAAAGAGCAAAAATTGTACGCCAACTGAGTTTAGGAATAAATTTGTAGGGTCAAAAAAAATATTTTAATCTATTGTTTGTAGTTATTTACAATTTGTATTTATTGTATTTAAAAATAGGTATTATAATTAATAGCACTTTTTTTTAGGTTAAAAAATGATAATATAGTATATTTTTTAGCCATAATACTATTAATTAAAAATAGATTCATGTGGTAATTTTGGTATTCATTTTAGTATGTCTCAAAAATGAATCTCTATAAATTACAATTCATGAATTTCAAATCGTCTTTATACATCTATATAGTATTTTTTCTATCAACAGCTGTTTTTGCAGATAATTTAAAGAATATTGCAGTACATCGAGCTTGCTATCAATCTAATGCGAGTGATTATAACAATGTTGCTCATCTTGCAACTGATGGACACCTTTCTACTTTTTGGAGAAGTAAAAAAGAAAAAGTATCTTGGATTTATGTAGATCTAGGCGGTGTAACTTCTGTTTCTAAAATTATTGTAAAATGGGGTGCTAAAAAGGCCTCATTGTTTAGTGTCGAACTTTCATCAGAAGGCAATGCCTCTTCACCTGTAAACTGGAAAAAAGTAACTGCAAAAGCTAGTTCGAGCAACGATGAGAATATAATTTCTATTGCAAAGACCAATTGCAGATTTGTTAAAATCCAATGTGAAGCTATTGCTGAAAATGATTATTTCGAAATAGCAGAATTGGAGGTGTATGGTAAGGTATTACCACTGGTTCTTCCTCCCGAACTAAAATACGAAGTCAAAGGTGATTTATCCTTAAACGGAAGGAATTGGTTTATTCAGCATTCTGCATTTGTAGACAAAAAAGGGGAAGAAATCTCGAAAGCTTCTTTTGTACCCAATGGATGGATTTCGGCAACTGTGCCTGGAACTGTTTTGTCTAATTATATTGCAAATGGCGCTGTACCAGATCCCAATTATTCCAATCAACAATTGATGATTTCTGAAAGTTTTTTCACTTCTAATTTTTGGTATCAAACCAAGTTTGTTGTCTCTGAAGCTAAAAAAAATAAACGAATTTGGTTAAACTTCAATGGTATAAACTGGAAAGGGGATATTTATTTTAATGGACACTTTTTAGGTAAATCTCAAGGGGTTTACAAACGCACAGTATTTGAAGTTACCTCATTTGTTCAATTTGGAAAACCCAATGGTATTGCAGTTTTAATCCATAAAAATGACAATCCAGGTGAGGTTACAGAACAGCACTTGAAGGACCCTGATGGTAATGGTGGCAGTATAGGATTGGATAGCCCTGCAATTTTAGCTAGCATTGGATGGAATTGGATGCCAACCATTCGTGGTCGAAACATAGGGATATGGAATGATGTTTTTTTGAATTTCACAGATGATGTACTTATTGAAAACCCATTTGTCAGCACTTCGCTCAACTTACCTGATACTACTTTAACAAATCTAAAAATAGAATGTCAACTAAATAATTTTAAAAATCAAGAAGTTACAGGTCTTTTGCGTGGGGTTATTGATGGGCAAAAGTTTGAATGGCCAGTGACACTTTTACCCAATGAAAAGAAAATAGTAAAGCTTAGTTCGGATAAAATAAGTGCTCTCAGAATTAAAAACCCTAAGTTATGGTGGCCTAATGGTTACGGAGAGCAAGCACTATATCAATGCCAACTGGAGTTTTATACACAAGGCAATTTATCGGATAAGAAAAAAATTGAATTTGGAATCAGGCATTTCTCTTATACAATCGATAACAATAATCTTAGGATTTCGGTAAATGGAAAGCCTATTATTGTAAAAGGTGGAAATTGGGGTATGGCGGAATCCATGTTGCAATGCGACAGTATTGGATATGACACTCGTGTTAGATTGCATAAAGATATGAACATGAACATGATTCGTAACTGGATTGGTAGTGTAGGACACGACGAATTTTATACTGCTTGTGATAAATATGGAATATTGGTTTGGGATGATTTTTGGCTTGCCAACCCTGTAGATGGCCCTCATCCAATAGATAATGACTTATTTGTTTCTACAGTTGAGGACAAAATTTTGAGACTTCGCAATCATCCTTCTATTGCTTTATGGTGTGGTAGAAACGAAGGCTATCCCCCAGCAGTTCTCGATTCAGCAATGACTGTTGCCACAGCTACACTAGACCTAACACGATTTTATTTGTCTAGTTCTGCCCATTCACCAGTAACAGGTTTAGGACCTTATGAAACCAAAGATCCGAAATGGTATTTCACAGAACGAGGGACTACTTTTCATAGCGAACAAGGAATTGTGGCTCCTCCAAATTATGAAAGTTTGGCGGCTATGATGCCACAGGATAAAGTTTGGCCAATTAATGATTTGTGGGGACTGCATGATTGGACACAACCACGAGTTTCTATTTTTTATGATGATCTGATTAAAAGCTATGGTTTGCCTAAAGATGCCAAAGACTTTAGTAAAAAAGCTCAAATGCTCAATATGGAAGGACCAAAAGCAATGTTTGAGAGTTGGCAAAGTAATCGTGGACCAGGAGTATTGGTTTGGATGTCACATCCCGCTTGGCCATCGTTAATTTGCCAAACCTATGATTATTATTTTGATGCAACGGCAGCTTATTATGCTTTCAAAAAAGCTGGGGAACCCCTTCATATCCTATGGCGTGCCGATAATGAAAAAGTTCAAATTGTCAATAATACATTTAAGGAGGTTAGCCAAAGTCTTGCTGTTATTCAGGTTTTTGATTTAAATGGAAAACAAGTTACTAAAATTGTAAAACAGTTGGATTGCCCTTCCAATGCTGTAATTGATGTTGAAAAAATAGATTTTACGGCTTTGAGTACTCCTGTGCAATTCATTAAGGTGGAATGGTTTACTAAAAATGGCGATTTGTTGTCGGATAATTTTTATTGGCGAGGAACGGATTATATGAATTATCAAGCTTTGGAGTCCATTAACAAAGCACAAATATCGACTTCTATAACTACTGTAAAATCCAAAAATGAAGTAAATGTTAAGGTTGCATTGAAAAACACTAGCGACCAAGTAGCCTTGATGATTCGTCTTATGGGCCATTATAACAAAAATGGCGAGCGGGTTTTACCATTATGGTGTAATGATAATTATGTATCACTTACTCCTGGAGCTTCTAAAATTATCGAAGTGAAAATTCCTATTGAAGCCTACTCAAAAGATACTATCAATTTTCAATATGAAGGGTGGAATGTGGATACAGCACAAATAAATTAAATAGGTACAATATGAAACGAGTAATGTTCTTTTTTCTCCTTGCAATCTTATCCTTTTCTTTTATTAAAAAAGAAAAATCGATTCTTTTAAATTATGACGATAGACCCAGTACTAAAGAATGGTGGCGCTATAATGATAAAGTCAAGTTTGAATTCAGAGTTGGTGGTAAAGATGTAAAACCAGTTGCTTCTGGAGCCTTTTTAAAGGTTCAATGGCCTTATTCTGGGCAAGAAGACGAGTATACTTGGTTTACCGATCTTAAAATTGATTCCTTGAGAAATCCAAAAATGGAACCCTATAGAAAATCATTGGGTAGTACAATTTGGTTGTCTTTTTGGTGTAGAGTAAACAGCAAAGATTCACTATACGTGCATCCAATGGTATTAAGTGCTAATCATAAAGGCAAATGGGGATGTAAGGACATGACGCTAATAACTTCCAATAAATGGACCTTTTACAAATACAATCTCTCAAAGCTTAGCTATGAAAAATGGGGAAAAGAAGGAGGCAATCAACCTGATTTTAAAACCACCGAAGTTCGTTGTTTTGAAGTAGGCTTGCGCAAAGGAAAGGGAAAAACGGCAGGTAGTATTGATGCTGACTTTGATAATTTAATGATTTCAAATTTTGAACCTAATGGCAATGAATAATTTTTGGAAAATAAATTGGTGCTTTATAGTAGTGATAGTATGCACTAATGATTTTCCTCTTTTGGCTCAAGTACCGCTGAATTACAAAGGGAAACCGTTTATAGATGGGATTTCTTCTTTTTCAATGCAAACAATTCCGGGTAGAATGGAATTGGCTTTTTTTGATGATGGCGGAGAAGGAGTTGCTTATCACGATACTACCGTAACCAATGATGGTGCGGTTTTAAACCACACCAATGGTCACCATCGTCCAGGGATTACTCCTTACGTGGCTTTTTTTCGCGAAAAGGAAGGAGTTGACATATCCTACACCAAAGATTGGGCAGATTTTAATCATCCTAACAAAGTAGATCCTAAGGTAAATCAATTGTACATAGGCTGGGAAGAGGATGGCGAATGGACAAATTATACTGTAGATGTATTGAAAGCAGGTAAGTATAGAATTATTACCGTCTATAGCAATGATGATAATGTAGCTGAATTATGGGTAGATGGTGTGCCAAAAACAAAACTAAAATTACCTTTAAGTACCGGAAATTGGCATTACTGGGATCAAGCTACTGTAGGTGAAATAATATTTGAAAAAGCGGGTCAGCATTTGATTACGTTTAAGTATAACCGTGGAGCAAACTGGGCGTATCTTGATTTTTTGCTCGTTGAGGAATTTAAATAATTTTTTAAATAAAAATTTTTATGAAATAGCCACTAATAACGGCTTTGTTGCAAACAAATACCTATCAGTAAAAGGTAATCCGAGCGAAGCGAATTGGCGAAGCATACCATAATATGACCACTAACAAATAAATTTTGAATACATGAAACAACATTTTAAGACCAATCTTCTGGCGTTTTTGCTACTTATGCTTTACTCTTTAGGCTATGGTCAAAGCTTGAAATTGCTTGCACCTGAGAACAACTCAAGGTTTAAAAATAATAGACCAACCTTAGTTTGGAATCAAATTGCAGCTTCAAAATACGATATTTACATTGATAATATAAAGATGGAAAGTGTAGAAGGTAGTCGTAATTCAACGGTGCCATTTCCTCTTTCGTTTGGAAAACACGTTTGGAAAGTTGTAGCTATAACTAAATCAGGGAACATAACAAGCAAAACAGGCAATTTTACCATCGATGATAAACCTTTGGCAAGAATTAACGAAGGAGATGTGTTGTTACGATACAATTGGAAAGTAAAATCTTCACAAGAAGTCGGGGCTGATGGAAGAACAATTGCGTCACCTAATCTTGACACAAAAAAATGGTCTGAGACAACACTTCCCGCAACCGTTTTAACGGCATTGGTTCGCAATGGATTGTATCCCAATCCGTATATAGCCAAGAACAATATGCTAATACCTGATGCTAATGATGACTACAATCGTGAGTACGATTTGTTGCGTTATAGTCATATTCCCAATAAAAACCCTTGGATTCAGCCCTATTGGTATAGAACAGAGTTTGAATCTCCTAAACAGTTGAAAAACAAAATTTGGTGGTTGAATTTTAGCGAAATTAATTATCGTGCGGAGATTTGGTTAAACGGAGTAAAAATAGGAGATAAAGACGCTATTGTAGGAATGGAACGTTCTTTTAAAATTAATGTTTCTAAATATTTAAAAGCTAAAGGGAAGAATGTTCTTGCGGTTTCGATTTATCCTCCGGACCATACAGGAAAACCAGCCATTGAACCACTAGCTCCGCTTTCAGACCCTGGTCAGAATATGGCAGATGGAGTCATTAGTAGAGATTATACCAAATGGGATGTAATGGGTTGGGATTGGCAACCAGCAATTCGTGATAGAGATATGGGGATTACAGAGGATGTGTTCCTTTCGTCAACATCAAGCGTAGAATTGAGTGATTTATATGTAAGCTCAAAATTAAACTTACCCGATACTTCTTTTGCAGATATTGCAATCACCACAATGATTCAAAATTATTCGAATGAAGAAAAAAAAGGTATTGTAAATGCTAGTGTCACGTTTGAAAATGGGAGTGTTTTTTCAGTTAATATGCCCTATTCAATTAAAGCTTTAGAGGCAAAGGAAATTCTCATTGATAAAAATGTAAGCAAGCTGTTAACCATTTCAAATCCTAATCTTTGGTGGCCTGCAGGATATGGAAAACCAAATCTCTACACCGCCAATGTAAAGTTAGTTGAAAACGGAAATGTTGTATCGGAACAATTAACATCCTTCGGGATTCGTCAAGTGGAAACTTATATAAGTGAGGCAGAACGGGTATACAAAATTAACGGACGCAAAATATATCCAAAAGGAGGTAATTGGGTGATGGATATGATGCTGAATTGGAATCATTCCCGTTATGAACAAGAGATTTTGCTCACCGCTAATGCAAATCTTAACATGTTGCGCGTTTGGGGACCTACAGGAGTACCACCACAGGCTTTGTTTGATGCTGCAGATAAACATGGAATTTTAATGTGGCAAGATTTTTTAAATGATTTTTGGGGCACTTATAAAAATACACCAGGGTATCAACCGGAATTGTCTTTGTTTACAAAAGCATCAATTGAAATTGTAAAAAAACTCAGAAATCATCCTTCTTTAATCATTTGGTGTGGTGGAAATGAGGGCGTGAATCCAAGAGAAGAGGTATTGGTAAATACCATTCTAAAAAAATACGATGCAGGAGATTCTCGTCATTATTTAAAACAATCCGACGGAGATGGTTTACACGGAGGAGGACCTTATCATACGCTAGAACCAAAAGACTATTTTACACATCCAAAATTGAAAGGATTCTCGAGTGAGATTGGCCCAAGTGGCGTCCCAGAATATGAGAGTATTGCCTATTTTATTCCAACAACCACCAACGATTTTGCAGCTAAACGATTCCCTATTGATGGGGTTTGGGCGTACCATGATGCTAATAACTGGCCAGGAGAAGATAGTCGAAAGTTTACGAGCTATGATGATATGGTAAGAAAGTATTATGGCAGTGTCGAGGCAACTACAGAAAATGGGGTGGAAGCTTATATTCGAAAATGTCAATTGGTAAATTATGAGGTGTATAAGGCAAGTATTGAGTCTATTAACCGTCAATTATGGGATACGGCAAGTGGCGTACTTTTATGGAAATCGAATTCAAGTTGGCCAAGTTTAACATGGCAAATTTATGATTGGTATTTGCAGTCACATGCAGGATATTATGGCGCAAAAAAAGCCAGTGAAAAAGTACATGTACAGTTAAATAAAGCCACTATGTCAGTCGATTTTATTTCATTGCTTTCTACTTCTGAATCCAATATTAAAGTGAAAGCGACTCTTGTTTCTGCTTCTGGAATTCCATTTTTTGAGGCAGAAAAGACGCTCAACGTTTTGCCTGATAGCGCTACGAACACTGGAATTGTAATTCCTCCTTCAAAAGAAGTTTCCTTTTTAAAATTGGAAGCCTTTTCAGCAACAGGAAAAGGTATAGCTGATAATATCTATTGGCTTCAAGAGAATAATGATTTTACATCTTTAAATGTAATTCCAGAACCTACTCTTGAAGTAAAGGCTGAGTCGGCATTAGATGAAAATCGAACCATTACTGTTACAGTGAAAAATAGCGGAAATTCAGTAGCAGTTTTAGCAGCTTTTAAAGTAGTTGGCAAGCAGTCTAATGTGGAGTTATTGCCTAGTTTATGGTCGGATAATTATGTTACAATGCTACCCGGTGAAACCAAAATACTTTCAGTGAAAGTGGATAATGATTATACTTTAAATGATATCAAAATTGAATATAAAACCTACTCCTCTAACAAGAAAACAATGGTGGAGGTACAAAAGAAATAGAAATTATGAACAAAAATGAATTAAACACATTTATCCGTCATTTTTTTGATGTAATAAATGAACTCATTCCTGAGTACGCTGTCAACCCACTTGATGCCTTTGCCAATGGAAACGTAGCAGTTTGTGTTCAAGATGAATCGGGATTGGTATACGGAAATATTTGGGGGAATGATAAAATTATCGGACGTCAATTTTTTAAAAATGCATGGCTTAAATGCAGTCAAGTTTGGATTACAGGAATGAAAACTGGTGAGTATGAAAGACGCCTTTATAATGAAGAATTTTCAGAAGAAAAGTTTGGAATCAATAAACCCGATCTTTTTGGATGGGAAGGAGGACAACCTATTGAACTTTCTGATGGGACGAAGCTGTCAATAGGGTTTAGTGGATTTCGAGGATGTAATGACTTAGAAATCGTAAAAAGAGCTATAGCAATTGTTGATGTTAAAAATCATGCTTAAAATTATGAAATCGCCATTAAAAGATAGGTTTGTAGCAAACAAACACCGATAAGTAAAAGGCGATAGCATATATGACCAATAAAAATAAAATTTACATATATGAAATGAGCATAACTGAAAATTGGTCGAAAATACTAATAAAGATATGCGAATTACATATGACCTTAAAAAAAACAAAATATTATCTACATATGAAAATGAACTATAAAACTAGTATTGTATTGTTGTTTGCGTCTTTGCTTATGACACAGCTTGTATTGGCTCAATTAAAAGTTGCACCTGCTAAGAATTGGCCTATCATCACTCGCAAAGGTGATAAAGTATATGAAGGGACTAAGGTGTTTCGTTTTATGAGCTTAGCAGCCCCAAACATTCAACAAAATGAATCACAAATTCGTCTAGATAGAACCAATAGATTTCCAGATGAATATGAAATACGTGACATTTTAAGTGGTTTACAACGTGTTGGAGGAAGGGCTACACGAACCTTTTCTTTATCTGTTTATAGTCCAGATGACAAAGACATGCCTGTTTATATTTCAGGACATAGACAATATAATGAAGAAGCTTTCAAATGCTTGGATAGAGTCATCGCTCTTTGCCATGAATACGATGTACGATTGATTATTCCTTTTATAGCCTCACAAACTTTTGGAGGTATTCGCGGAGTTGATGAATTTTCTGCGATAGCTGGTAAACCAAAAGGCTCTTTTTGGTATGATGAGGAACAAAAAGCGGATTTTAAGCATTTTCTTGATTTTATGTTAAACCGAAAAAATACTGTAAACGGTTTACTTTATAAAGAGGATCCAGCAATTTTTTCGTGGCAATTAGGAAATGAATTCGGAAGCTATCCAGGAGATAGAGGCTTGAGTTATCCAGAATGGGAGCCCAAAATCTTGTCTTGGAGTCTAGAAATGGCAGCCTATATTAAATCTGTTGATCCTAATCACTTGATTATGGAAGCAGGAGGTTGTGATAGAAACGCTCTTATTGATAGCCCAAATATTGACCTGATTAGTGATCATTTGTATGAATATTGGAACAAAATGGGAGGTCGCCCTTATGATTTGGCTAAAATTGCATTAGAATCGCATAATCAATGTTTAGGAAAGAAGCCTTTGGTGATTGATGAATTTGGATTAGGTACAACTGAGAATCTACGAAAATTAATGACTACTATTCAAAATAGCTCTATTGTAGGTGGTTTAATGTGGTCCATAAGAGGGCATAGACGAGATGGAGGGTGGTACTATCATAATGAAGGAGGGACTCCTGTAAATTCATTTCATGTCCCTGGATTTTCCGTAGGATTTGAATATGAAGAACAACGCTTACTTGATTTACTCAAAGCAAACGCTTTTTTAATGGCAGGTAAAGCGATTCCTAGTGAAAAAGTTCCAGCTCCAGCTCCAGTTTTAATGGTACAAGGAGAAGGATTTACATGGAGAGGAGCAACAGGAGCAGCAAGTTATACGATAGAACGAAGTGAGTCACCAAAAGGCCCTTGGAATGTTTTAGCCGTTGGAATCGAGGATGCAGTTATTGCTGATGTGAAGACATTTGAACCATCTGATCGTGCTGCTAATCCTCTTGAATTATTTTATGATGAAACCAAAGTGTCAGGAAAAACATATTATTATCGAGTAAAAGGAGAAAACAAAGCAGGCGCTTCTAGCTACTCCAATGTGCTTAAAGTCAATTAATTTATAATTATTAATCTTGTAACGATTTTTTATGAAATACCAACCAAATACAAATAGATATAACGAAATGGTGTATCGAAGAACAGGTAATAGTGGTCTTTTATTACCAGCCATTTCTTTAGGACTTTGGCATAATTTCGGGAATGTAGACGTGTATTCAAATTATGAAAGTATAGTTTTGAATGCTTTTGATAAGGGGATTACGCACTTTGATTTGGCCAATAACTATGGACCACCTCCTGGTTCAGCAGAATCTAATTTTGGAAAAATTTTGCATTCTCAATTGAGTTCTTATCGTGATGAATTGATTATCTCTTCAAAAGCGGGTTATGATATGTGGCCAGGACCTTATGGCGAATGGGGTTCTCGTAAATATATGATTGCTAGTATTGAGCAGAGTTTGAAGCGAATGAATCTCGATTATGTAGATATATTTTATTCTCATCGATTCGACCCTTTAACACCTCTTGAAGAAACTATGGGAGCATTAGCACAAATAGTTCGTCAAGGCAAGGCGTTGTATGTAGGAATTTCTAATTATCCCGCTGCTGCTACTCGAGAAGCAATTGCAATTTTAAAGGATTTAGGGACTCCTTGTCTGATTCATCAGCCCAAATACTCAATGTTTGAGCGTTGGGTAGAAGAGGAACTTATTACGGTTTTAGGAGATAATGGAGTAGGGTGTATCGCATTTTCTCCATTGGCTCAAGGATTGCTTACCAATAAATATTTAAGAGGAATTCCTGAAAATTCTCGTGCAAGTAAACAGCACGGGGCATTACAATCGGATGCAATTACACCAGAGATTCTCAAAACTATAGGCCAACTCAATACCATAGCCTTAGAGCGAGGGCAATCCCTTGCTCAAATGGCTATTGCTTGGTTGCTCAAAGATAATAGAGTGACATCTGTTTTAATTGGAGCAAGTAGTGTCACTCAATTAAATGATAATTTAGCTTCTCTTGCTAATTATTCTTTTACCGATGAAGAGATTACTATGATTGAAAAAGTTTTAAAACCCTAGAGTTATGCTATTTAAACGATTTTTGGTTGCTGCTGTTACTGTATTTCTTTTTTCCAATGTTGCATTGTTTGCTCAGGTTCTGTCTTTAAAACAGTTGAATAAAAAATGTTTTTTATATCAAAAAGTAGAATGGCATATTAATGTAAAAGGAAATTGGATCAATCCTTACGATCAGGATGAATTAGTGATTGACATGCATTTTACCACTCCTTCAGGCAAACAGTTAATCTTACCTTGTTTTTACGTTTCTGGTAATTCCGGGGAAGCCTCTCTTTGGGCAGCTAGATTTGCACCAACAGAACTAGGTAAGTACACTTACTACTGCTCATATAAAAACAGCAAAGGATTGATTTCGCAATCCAAAAAACTTTCTTTCATTGCTAATCCATCTAAGGACTTAGGTTTTTTAAGAATGAATACCGATTGGACATTTAAATCAGATAATGGTGCTTTATTTCGAGGGATTGGAGAGAATATAGGATGGGAATCTCGAGATACAGATGATTCAAAATATTTTAAGGCATTGCATGAAAACCCTAGATTTAACTACGATTTTATGTTAAAAAAATTAGCTCAAAACGGAGGTAATTTTTTTAGAACTTGGATGATTTATTGGAATTTACCTGTAGATTGGAAACAAGTTCAAAACAATAAAAGATATGTCAATTCAGAAAAGCCATTTAATCCATCAGGTATGGAACGTTTGGATCATGTTGTGCAATTATGTGATTCTTTGGGTATCTATATGATGTTAGCATTAGAAAGTCACGTGGGGCTTATGGGAACCGGATGGGAAACTAGTAGTTATAATGTTAAAAATGGTGGTTTTGCAGTAACTCCAAATGATTTTTTTGCTTCTCCAAATGCAAGGAAACAATATAAGAATAAACTGCGATTGATGGTTGCTAGGTATGGGTATAGTCCTTCAATTGGTGCTTGGGAATTTTTTAACGAAGTAGATAATGCAATGTATCAAGGGAAACCTGAAGACTATATTAGTCATACTGTAGTTTCAGATTGGCATAGGGAAATGAGCAGTTATTTAAAGAGTATTGACCCATTCAATCATATTGTTACAACGTCCATTTCACATCGTGAGATAGAAGGATTAAATGAGATTCCAACTATAGATTTTAATCAAAAACATATCTATTGTAATACACTTGCTATTCCCGAGGTAATAACAACCCAAAAAACAAAATATAACAAGCCTTACGTCATCGGAGAGGCAGGTTACCATTGGGATTGGAGTATTGATTTTAATAAATTTGGTAATGAATTCGACAGCCATTTTAAACTCGGTTTATGGTTAGGTGTTTTTTCACCAACTCCAGTTTTACCCATGTCATGGTGGTGGGAGTTTTTTGAAGATAGAGGAATGATGTCTTATTTTAAACATATTAAAGCAATAAATGACATCATGCTTGCGGATTCAAATGGTTCGTTTGACTTGCAAGACGTCCAATCTGTAAACCCTAAAATTCAGTGTTACTTAGTAAAGGGGAAAAGTAAATCTTTTTTACTTGTGGTAAATACTAGTGCTGAAACTCAAACTGCAATTATTCAATTTGCAAATGCTTCAAGTTTGAATAAAAACGGAACAGAGTATGATACTAAAGATGGTGTATTTAATTCGATTCAGCTTAATGAAGTGAATGATAATAAGGTTAGTTTAGGAGCTTTGACTTTGGAAGCGAATCAATTTCGTGTTTTTATTTTTTAATTAGTTTGTTTAAACAGAAAAGCCGTTTCTATCAAGAAACGGCTTTTTCTGTTTGTAAAAGTGGTATTTAGTAAGTGTACATCGTAGCACTTGATTCTGCTCTGTTGTTTTGTGCTAAAGAAACAAAAGGAATACCTTCTTTAGCAGCTTTTCTTTTCAAAGCGATGATATTTTGTTGTTGAACAGCTAATGGAGTTTGTCCTTTTACTCGGTTAACGAATTTAGAGTCATTAGCAGTTGAAGATAAACCAGTAGTTGCATTAGGAGCAATCACAATTACTTTGTTGTAATCTTGCTCACCGCTTACCACAATTTTATCCGAAACTTTAGTTGTCGCATTGGTTGTAGAATTAATCAATTCTGCTACCGCAAAAGTGCTTATCGTTTGCTCTACTTGGTCTTTTCCAGAGTTGAAGTAGATTAAATTGTTGTCAGTTTTGATGTAATTTACATTCAATTTTTCACCATTATGTTTTACCAAAACATGTGATTGTGCAAAAAATGGTGTAGCAATAGCTAAAAATAATAAAGTTATAAAAGTTCTCATAGGACTAATTTTTTTCTTGTTGTTGTTTTTGTTTTAAATTATATGTGATCTGAAAAAAAACTAGCATTCTGGAGGGGGACAATGTTTTTGCAAATAAATTCCTGTCGTATAAAAAGAATCCATAATCACTTTTGGTCTTCGTATGCTGAAGTATTCTCTTTTAGTATTGTTCAAAGACTCAGCTTTGAACACCCAGAAATATTCGGAGTCCAATTCTTTTTGATTTTCATTCTTTACAGTCCATTCTATTGTTTTAGAGTCTTTTATGTCTAAATAGCAGTCTAGGGTCCATAATAAAGAATATGAAAATAAAAGAAATAAAAATGCTATGTTTTTTGATTTTTTCACAATGTAAAGTTACTAAAACAGAGAAATACGCACAATTTCGTTTTGGTTAAAAAACAGTTAATTTGCTTTTTACTAGATTTATATCTTTCTTTTGATACTTATTCCCTTATTAAACTCATTACAAGGGGGTAGG
Source organism: Flavobacterium sp. 9R (assembly GCF_902506345.1). NCBI lineage: Bacteria > Pseudomonadati > Bacteroidota > Flavobacteriia > Flavobacteriales > Flavobacteriaceae > Flavobacterium > Flavobacterium sp. 9R. Next base: position 1,486,747 of record NZ_LR733413.1, read on the forward strand.
TTCTTGATTCTCTATTGATAAATATGTTTTTTCCTGTTTTTAGACGGGGGTCTGTTGTTATGGAGTAAAAAACTAATTTTAGAATTTTAAAGAGCAGTCGCTTATTTCGAATATTTTTAATAAGATTTTTAATTCAATAATTCAAAACAAAATGCCAGTAATCGTCTTTTACTTAGAGAAAATGGGTGATATCTCATCAATTAAGTTATTGTAAATAATAAATAGTATCTGGTTGGGTAATGGATTACATCAGCTAAGAATATTGTATTTTGCACTGATTTCCCAAAATCTTAACCTACTAATTATTCTATTTTATGAAGAAAACAATACTTACGCCTTTCTTTTTTTTCGTGTTTTTGGTTGCCTTTGGACAAAATTATTATATGTCCAAACCCGAAGGCTTTGGAGCTGCCGCTACCGGTGGGGGTAATGCCACGCCAATAACTGTTACTACCTATGATGAATTTAAGGCCGCAATCAAATTGACTACACCCCAAGTTATTTTGGTTTCTGGAACAATTAATTGTAGTTATACTAGTGAAACACTCACCAATAAAACCATCATCGGGTTGAAAGGAGCACGCTTGGTCAATACTAATCAAACGGCAACGGGTTCAGGAATTCTTTATCTAAAACCAGGTTCGAATAACGTGATTATTAGAAATCTTATTTTTGAAGGGCCTGGCGCCTATGATGTAGATGGTAGAGACAATCTCACTTCAGAGTGTACCAATCTTTGGGTAGACCATTGCGAGTTTCAAGATGGCACCGACGGAAATTTTGACAATAAAGGAGCTGGTGACAATACTACCATTTCCTGGTGTAAGTTTACCTATTTAAAACCGGCAAAAGCTGGCGGTCCTGGCGGTGCAGATGACCATCGTTTTACCAATTTGGTGGGGTCTAGTAAGTCGGATTTCCCTGCAGATGGACATTATAGCATCACTTTTCAAAACTGCTATTGGGCTGAAGGTTGCAAAGAAAGAATGCCTCGAGCCAGAAATGCAGAATTACATCTATTAAATTGTTATTACAACACTTCGGTTTCTGGTTCATTGGCCATTGGCTTAGGTGGCGGAAATAATAACACGACTTGCTATGTAGAAAATACCAATTTTGCCAACATTGCAAGTGTTTATCGCAATTACAATAGCACCGATGGAGGTTCGGTTGGACTCATTTTCGATGGTTGTATGAACGGAAGTACCAATGTAGGTTCGGTTTCAAAACCATCTTATGCTTATACTGTTTTACCCGTGGCGGAAGTAGCTACTGCAGTGGCTAACGGAAATTGTGGAGCCGGTGCAACCTTGAATGTAACCACAACAGGAGTTATTTCTTCAGGCTGTGCTTCTTTGGGACAAAATGAGTCTAAGCTGAGTAAGGTACAGTTTTATCCAACTTTGGTCGATTCAATGCTAACGGTCGAATTACCTGAAAGTATGGAAGGTTTGGCCAACATTGAAGTGTTTTCAACTTCAGGTGCCCAAGTTTTTTTATGGTCAAAAAAAGTGAATGCTGCAGAGAAAATAGCTCTCAATTTATCTACTTTACCCAAAGGATTGTATTTATGTACGCTCAAAATAGCTTCAAATGGCACCACTTGGAAGTTTATAAAAAAGTAAATGTCAAAACTAATATTATTTTAAAAGAGGCTACATAAGCCTCTTTTTTAGTAATCTTTCTTAACTTGAGCCCATATTAAAGACTTAATTATGAAAAAGGGAATTATAGTTTTGATGGGGATTGTATGTTTGGCTTGTCAAAGTGACAGCAGTGTTTTGACAATACAATTTGAACTACCAAAAAAAATAAAGGAAATTTCGGGAATGGTATATATGCCTCAAACCAAAATGATTTGGGGATTAGAAGATAGCGGTAATGATAACGTGCTCTTTGGTTTAGATGCGAATTCGGGTGACCTCAAAAAGACGTGCACCATCTCCAATGCCTCTAATATAGATTGGGAAGAGTTAACCAAAGATGCGCAAGGCAATGTGTATATTGGCGATTTTGGGAACAATGACAATACCCGTCGTGATTTGTGTATTTACAAAATTGCATCTTCAAAACTCAATGCATCTTCTGCAAAAGCGGACTATAAAATTTCCTTTTCGTTTCCAGAGCAAAAAGAATTTCCACCCAAAAAATCGGCACTACTTTTCGATACCGAAGCGTTTATTGAATACCAAGGCTATTTTTATTTGTTTACCAAAAACAGAAGCAAAAACTTTGACGGTACTTCGCTGGTTTATAAAATTCGAAATGCGGCAGGAGTACAGCAAGCACAATTAATTGGAAAAATTAAAACCTGTGACACTTATAACAGTTGCCAAATCACCGGAGCAGCACTAAGTCCTGATAAGAGCAAAATTGTATTGCTTTGCCACGACAAAGTGTTTTTGTTATCAGGATTCAAAGGAGGAACGGTACTAAACGGAAGCAAAACTCTTTTTGAATTAGGGCATTTTTCACAAAAAGAATCCATTGCTTTTATCGACAATAATCAACTACTAATCGCTGATGAAGCCGAGAAAAAAGGAAGGTCAAAAATGTATTTGACTTCGTTACGCCAATTAAAATCCAAACCCTAAGCCTATAGAAAGTCTCGCTTCTTCATCCCTACTTTTGAAATAAGTTATTCTAGCAGTTAGCACATTCAATCCGTTTAGCCAAAGGCCGCCACCAAAGGCTTGGTGCCATTTGCTGGAACTTTCACTAGGGAGCCAAACACGGCCATAATCGAATCCGCCAAGAAGACCATAAGAAAGTGGTAACAAGCTTTTTTTGATTTTCCCCAATTGCCAACGAATATCACTGCTTTGATAGAACGAACGTTTTCCTAAAAAGCGTTCATTTCTAAAACCTCTAAGGTCATAATCTCCACCTAATGTGGCACCTTGATAGAATTCGTAATGGTCATTAAAAAGTATTTTTGATTTTAGAATCGTGGCTAGGACTAGTTTTCCTTTTTTATCTAAGCGATGGTTGAGGTTAATTTTGGTTTCCAAAGCCGTGAAGTTTCGGTTGAGCTCTTCTAAATTCATTTTCCAAGTTCCTTTTATCGAAAAACCAAATCCCATACTTGGATACGCAGGCAAATCGTAGTTTTCAAAAGAATAGGAGGCACTGGCACCCGCAAATTTCTGTCTTTCAAAAACCTCTGGATTAACTACACCAGGCGTATTGATAAAACGGTTTGTGCTTTCTTCTACGGTAATGCGTTCTATAAGTGCTGCAAAGTTCCATTCACTGCCCATTCTTCCTGTTTTTTTTATCGTAGGAGTAACGGATAATGTTCTTAGACGCACACGGTTATAATCCATTCCAAACGTTTCGTCGTTGTTGATGGTTTCGTTCCCATAACCAAAGAAATTGATGGTAAAATTAGGGCTAGTATACTTAGAAGCTACATCCAAATCCCAATTGCCCAAAGCCTTTGGAAAATGAGCGTTGTACAAAAGTTCGAAACCGCTTGTCGCAAAAAAGTAATTGGCTTTTAGGATGTGTTTTTGGGTAAAAGGATTTTGTTTAAAACGATTCACCGTATAGCTGGCAATCAACCCCAATTTTACGCCATCATCTGGATTGTATCCACCAAACGGAAGTCCTGAAATCGCATTGTATTTGGGTTTTTCATAATTGTAATACTGGGTGTCATAATCATCTGTGATTACTTTTTTGGTTTTTCCATCCAAATTATAAGTGTTAGGTTTCGATTTAAAATCATAAACCATAATGTTTTTGCCGTGCGTTACGGTATAACTATCGTTATTTTGTCCACCCAAAAGGCGTAGTAAAATTCCAGACTTGTTTTTTCCATTTACTTCAAAAACGTCATCATCATCCAAGCCATAAATCCAAATAGTTTTGGTGGTTTTTGCATCAAATCGTTTGGTGTACCACCATTCGGGTCCTTCTTTTTTGAGACGAGAAACTACCACTTCAACTTCGTTTTTTGAAGGGAATGAAATGGAAAATTGTTCTTTTTTGTTGGTCCCGACAATCACCACTGTTTTTTGAAGCACTTCATAATACGCCTTTGCGTAATTCGGTAAGTCTCGCATTCGAACTTTTAACTTTTGAATGATGTCGTTGATAGTGGCTCCTTTTATTTCATTTGGAATTGATGCAAAACCTTCTTCTATTTCTTTATCAGACAAATGGTTTTGAATGTATTTGGCTTCTTCAATCCAATCTTCCTTTGTAGCAGTTCTTAATAAAGCCAAATCCAATGGATAAGGCTCTCTGTTGAGCCATTTTACATTGCGAATAGACGAGTTGAAAGTTTGCATATGGCGTAAAGCAGGCATATTCATTAATAACGAAAGCAACGCTCCATCGTATTTACTAAAGGCTTGGTCTCTGTCTTTTGGAATTGGTTTGTAAATAACATTTTTCCCCTCTTTGAAGGCACTCCAGCGCCATTGGTCACTATGACGGTCCCAATCTCCGATGAGCATATCAAACAATCGCGCTCTGATATAGGCTTTTTCATCGACTTGGTATTTTTCATCTTTGTGTAAATTACTGAGCAAATCATCGGTGGCAATGATTTTATCGGGATTGTCGAACAACTCATTGTCGACTTGGCTATCACTTGGTCTTTCTTCCACCATATACAGTTCGTTACCAAAATTGGCATTGAATTCTTTCAAAGCATTGTGTTTCGGGATGTAAACCAATTTTGGATTGGTGTGGTATACTCCAATTTTGTCCGCAAGATTGCCCACGGCAAAAGGCGTATAAGGATGCGATGTCGTGTAAAAATCAAACAAAAAATCCTCGGCATATGTGTCTTCAAAATCAGTAACCACGTATTGGTCTTTGAAGGCTACGGCTTGCAGAAAACGAGTGGCACTTTTTTTCAAGGCGCGCATCACGTATTCTTTTCCATCTTTGTCTACCAATTGAAGGGAATTGGATTGATGTCCGCCACCCGCTCTTTTAGGTTGTAAACCGCCATAAAGCGTGTCGAGAGTGACAGTAGGAACGGCAATTTTGGTGCTGTATACTTTTCTGTAATGCGTGCCAAAAAGGAACTTGTAGAATCCTTTTTTTCGGGTTTGCTTTTGGGTGTAAATTGAGGCAGTGGTCGTTTTTGGAAAATCTTTTGGCGCTATAGTAGCACTTTTTTCATCCGAATCGAAAAGAGTAGTTTCGAATAAAAGTTGTTCTTTTCCTTTTTCATTTCCAAAAAAAGAAGCTGTGATACGACCATTTTTATAAACAGAAAGCGTGGCGTAACCATTGCCACCATAGGAGAAATCATTTGGAAAGATTGCTCTCGCAGCTTCAGATTTTGAGCCAGCACCACTGATGATTTGTTTGATGTTGTCGTGGTCAATGTACTGTAAATTATGGTCGTGTCCCGAAACGACTACCACATTATTGTGGGCTTGTAATAGGGTTTTGATGCGTTTGGTCAGGATGGTGTACTGCTTGTTTTGAATGTCTTGTGGACTTATTCCTGATGTTTTGCGTAGTAAATTGATAACAGACCCAATTACAGGCAACGGAATTTTTTGTTCCAAAGGGAAAAGTTGTTTTTCTAGAGAAAATTGCCCGCCGTGCGAGCCATTAGTTTGCAAAGGATGGTGCATAGCCAAAATCACTTTTTTATCTCTGTTTTTGTTCAAGAGGTCTTCAAGTTCTTCGAAAAAATCTTCTCTGGTTTTGATGTCACAAAACTCGTTGATGGTTGGATGTTGATTCCAATCTTCTAGGAACCATTGGCTATCCACTACAATCATTGTTAGATTACTGTTGATTTTTACACTCTCTATGGCACAGTTTTTTTGTGGAAGAAAGCTTTTTTTATCATTTAATTTCGTGGTAATGAATTGCGCTTGACGTTCTAATCCCTTGATGCCGCTGTACCAATCGTGATTTCCGGGAATGAATACTGTTTGTCCTTTGAAGTTTTTAGCCAAAGCCAGTTGTGTATTCAATTTGGTTTCGGCCAAGGCCTTTGCTTCAGGTTCTTTATCGCTTGGCATTCCTTTGGGATAAATATTATCTCCCAAAAACAATAAAGTACTATTTTTGTGTGCCGAAGCTAACTTTTGGCTCAAGAGCTCAAGCGTTTGTTGGGGTAATGGTAAGTCGGCATTGCCAGCATCGCCAATTAAATAAAAAGTGTGGGCAATTTTTGTGGTATCAATGCCGTTAGTAGTCCTTGTTTTTGTTGCTTCTTTTCCAAATTGTGCCTGGTGTGTGGCACAGGATTGAAGCAATAGTATAAAGATAAGAAGGGTAATTCTAGTTTTAATAGCTTTAAAACGATAATCCCAAAACAATTCCATAATTTAGTCGTATAAAAATTTGTTTATGATCCTGATTTCTAAAGCTCAAGATTTTGTCACTACTTTGCTCAAAGATAAGCTTTCTAGCGAATATACCTATCACAATTTAACGCATACGAAAGGTGTTGTGGCAGCTGTAAATACTTTGTGTCAAGAAGAAAAAGTAGAAGGTGAAGACCGTGAGGCCTTACTTATTGCCGCTTGGTTTCATGATACAGGATTTATTACAGGTTGTAGCAACCATGAATTATGTAGCTGTGATTTGGTAACCACTTTTTTGACAGAGCAAGGGGCTTCTAATGCATTTATTACGCAAGTCTGTCAGTTGATTGCGGCCACCGAAAAAACATATGTTCCTCAAACGCTTTTGGAAAAAATAATTAAGGATGCTGATTATTACCATCTTTTTGGAGCCGACTATTTGTTCAGTTGTGAAAAACTCCGTAAGGAATGGGAAACAACCGAAAAGGTAACGTATACCGACAAAGAATGGGCTTTGATTAATTTTGATTTTATGGTCAACAACCATAAATTTTATACGGATTATGCCAAAACGAATTGGCAACCTTTAAAAGATAAAAACTGTATCGCTTTGCAAAAAATAATTAACACCAAAGAAGATAAAAAAGGCAAAAAGGAGAAAAAGAAAGCCACTACTCCAAAAGAAGACAAGCCCGACAAACCGGATCGTGGAATTGATACGGTTTTTAGAGTTACCTTGGGCAATCACACCCGCTTGAGTGGCATTGCAGATAGTAAGGCGAATATCTTGTTATCCGTAAATGCCATTATCATTTCTATTGCGTTGTCTACGATTATTCCGAAGTTGGACAACCCAAAATACACGCATTTAATGATGCCGACTTTTTTTATGATTGTTGCTAGCGTAACGACGATTATTTTTGCGATTCTTTCCACGCGTCCCAAAGTAACCAAAGGCTTTTTCTCCCGAAAAGACATCGAAGAGCAAAAAGTGAACCTCTTGTTTTTTGGTAATTTTTATAAAATGCCTCTCGACGAATACCAATGGGCAATGAACGAAATGATCAAAGACCGTGATTATATTTACAACACTATGATTAAAGATTTATACTTTTTGGGCATTGTTTTGGAGCGCAAATACCGCTTGCTTCGTGTGGCTTATAATCTGTTTATGTTTGGGATTGTGGCTTCGGTAATCGCTTTTGTGGTGGCTTTTAAAATGGCAGGCGTGTAATATTCGTAGGGAAAATGATTCTTTTTGTAAAAAAATGTTTCATAGCATAAACACTATTGAATCAATCGGTCAAACATGCTCTTAATTTGAATATCGCCAAAGCCATAAATTCCTTCTCGTTTTACAAATTCCGAAAAAACAAGTTGAAAATCTCTTGATTGTGTGTCAAGTATTTCTTGTATCACTTTTTCGGGTCTTCCTAAGGATTGGTCTAATGGAAATCGGTCACTGTGTGCTTGGCAAACTGCTTCTAGGTATTCAAAACAGTCTGATGGAGTTTTGGCTAATGTAATAAGTTTGTCTAAGTCATTATTTTGATACGCAGACCATAGTTTTTTCCCCAACTTGATATCATCAGGTGAAAATTGAATTTTTGAATGATAGGCTTGTTCTAGTGTTTCGGGAGTGGATTGGGCAAAACCTTTCCACATATCCGCTTTGTTTGTGATGACGGGAAACACTCTGAAGACTTTAAAAGAGGGATACTTGGAAAGTAAGGAGAGCACAAACCACATGTTGACCTGACAAAATAAATCATTTTCAAACCAAAGGCAAATTTCGGACTGCTCCGGCAAGTTGTTGATTTTGTTTAATTCACGGACTGTTTTGTCAAAATACTTTTCGACCGATTCTTGATAAGTACCAGCAATAAATTGAGCTCGAATGTTCCAAAAGACATCAAGGCTATTGGCAGCGACAGGCCCAACAATCAAACATTCTCTGCAAATTATAAAGTCTTGATTGATGTTGGTTTGTCTCAATTGCTCAGCCAAACAGTCTCCATTTAATAGATGATAGGATGTCATTATTGGAGGATTTACGGAACCACAAATGAAGTGGCGGCTACAGTAGTACCATTTAGATTTGGAAATATTCTTTTACTTATGGTTGGGTCATCATAGGCATTGTCCCAAAACGAATCCCCGTAGGCTCTCACATACACTTGTTGACCCGATGTAAAGCCTGCTGAAAGTAATTCACTTTGAGTGATGGTTTTTTCAAAAGGATTGATTTGTGCCACAAAAACAGCAGAAAAATAAGTGTAATTGGTGGCACTTACTTGAGCATTTGTGGACAAAAAGAAACGCACATAGCGACGGTTGGCTGTATTTCCTGCTGGGTTTGTTGTAATGGACAACTTTACTTGATTGTTCAAAACAGCAGCCGTTACGTTCGTTACGGTAGTAGTAGACAGTTGTCCTATGGAGGGAATGTCGCTAATGAAGGTGGCTTGTCCGTTGGTTCCGTGTACCACTCCAATTTTTTTAAAAGTTCCAAATCCCGTTTTTGAGTATTCTAGGGTATAGGTGCCAAAGGGTACTTCGGGAAGCACAAATTTTCCCTCAGCGTTAGTATTGGTTTGAATCAAAGGAGTAGTACCAACGACCTTTACATTCATATTCGATTTGTCCAATAAGGTTGTTCCTTCATCATAAAGAATGACCGAACCCGAAATAGCGGCTTTTGTAGGTGTTGTAGGTTCATTATCGTTGTTGCTGCAAGAGAAAAGGAAGACAGAGACTATAGTTACAAGGGGAAAAAGGATATTTTTCATAAATAAATCTTTTTTGTGATATGTAAAGCTACTAAAAGTCTTTTGGTTTTTATATATGTGTTTAGAATTTAAGGTGTTATGAGTGAAAATTCAAAAGTCCATCCCTTACAAAAACGATACAAGTCAGGAGATTTTTGATATTTTATGGATTACAAAACGAAACTACAATGCTTCGAAGTTGGATAAATTCTCAGAGTTGGAGTACCGAATTAGTTAGACTTTGGGGGTAGGTTTGCCAGACAGTTGCGTGTGTTAGCAGTCGTGATTATTAATAAGTTTGAATTAGAACATCAGTTGGAATATGTAGCGCTTTGTTTAATTTTCTAATCATTTCAAGAGATAGCTTTCTTTTTCGATTTAGAATTTCGCTTGCACGGCTTTTTAGGCCTACAATGTTTGCCAAATCATTTTGGTTATAGCCCATCTGTTCCATTCTGAATTTAATAGCTTCTATTGGGTCTGGCAAACCAATAGGGAAGTGCTCATTTTCGTATTGGTCAATCAAAATTCCAAGTACTTCAAGTTCATCTCCTTCCGATGTGCCATTTTTTGCTTCAAAAATCATTTCAAGTCTTTCAAGTGCTTGATTATAATCTTTAACTGTTTTTATAGGTTTAATTTCCATAGCTATTAAATTTCGTTAGCGTTAATTTTGTCATACTCTGAATGTGTCCCAATAAAACGAATCCAAATCATTTGATAATCATAATTTATTTTGACTATCAATCTATAATTGTTCCCTTTTATGTTGAAAACAACTCGATTATCATTCAAAATACTTGCGCTTGGGTATTCTTGCTTTATCTCATTTGGATTTTTCCATTCAGCTTTACTTGCCTCTTGAAACCATGCCATTAATTGTTGTTCACAATCTGCATGGGATTCCCAAAAATCTCTCAATATTTTTTTGGCAATTACTCTCAAACGTTTCTAATTTTTTACAAAGATAACAAAAGTTCCCAAAACGGGAAGTTATTTAGCTTTTTTTTCGCAACGGCTCATAACTGCTAACGTTCTGGTACTACAGCGGGTTTGGATTCTAAATGAAACTATAATACTGCGAAGTCGGAGACATTCGCAGAGTGGGAGTACCAAAATAGCTAATCTTTAGGGACGAATTTTATATTTTTTTGAATTTGATGCAATCAATAAATAAGGTACACCGATTACAACTGCAGTAAAAAACGCAATGCTTTCAATAGTTGAATTTTCAAAGCTTTTTGCAACGAAATACCCAATTATAATTATTAAAGCCATTCCAAACAGCACATTTCTAAATAAAGTGGCAATTCCTTTGATGTCAATCTTTTCTTTTTCTTCTTTTGACATAGTGTTATAGCCCGCAATTAAAAAATACATTTTTCCGTATTTAATTAAGAGGCCAAGAATTATAAAAAGTATCGCTATTCCAATCATTTTTTACTAGTTAAGTTGCTATTTTATTTGGTTAAATTATGAATAAGTTTATAAAACTACAATACTGCGAAGTCGGAGACATTCGCAGAGCGCGAGTGCAGAATTAATTAGACTTTGGGGAGCGAAGGCAGTTTTTACTTAACGTTTTTCAAATCTAATTCTTCCAAAAGGGTATTGTAACTTTTTAGATTACGTGAATTTGAATCATAAACTTTAATTACTAATGTAGAATCACAATTAATCACAGTAAATGAATTACCAGCATTTCCAGGAAATCTTTCTTCAATTTTTGATGTTATCATCCTTTTGATATAATCAGTTATAGACTTTTTTCCTGAATCATCTAATTTTATTGTCTTTTGAAAGATTACTGTTTCAATATTTTCTCCATTCTTATCACGTTTGTCGCAATCAATTTTAGTTTTTTCATAGTCTAGAAAATAGTCTTTATAGTTTCTTTCTTTTGAATAAATTTTTATTTTTTCATTATGTCCACCCCATTCTCCGCACTCACTAAATCTTGAATTTATTTTTAGACTCGCATCAACTCCAGTGGCGCCTAATAGAATTGGATCAAAAAAAACAGTTGAATTAATGTTGTTTTCATCATTAGGTAACTCTTGTTTTTTTGAACATGAAAAAACAGTAATTAAGAGTATTAAGTATATAACATTTCTCATGTTTCTTATTTGGTTAAATTATTCCAATGTTCTTTAAAATTGCCTACAACTAGCATATAGGGATATTATTGTTTAATTATTCTGCATAAATTCTAAAAAAGCGTAAATCAATGTTAATGTTATTAAAGCGAAAAAGTTAATGTAGAAAAGCAATTTTAAATTTCTGTATTTTTTAGTAAAACTTAAAATTGCTGGAATCATAAGCGCATTTAAAGGAATTGTATAAAAAAGAATTAAAAACCCAAATCCAAAAGGACCACCAGAGTTAAAGATGTTGGAAGCGGTAATTGGTAAAAAATAAAAAATATTTAAAGCTAAGCTCATTATCGATACAAGTATACTCCAATTTGAATCCTTCATTAAGTCGTAATTTGATTATTGTTATGATATCAAGTTTTTATTTTTAAAAATGTCAGTTTAGTTTGTCTAATTAATATGGTTTATACTAAATCAAATCATTCTTTGGATTTTGCAAATGTTCCAAATGCAAAACTAATTTTCCCATTTAACCAAATATCCAAATTGCTTGTAGCGTGTTTCAAATGTTGTTTGTTCACTTGTAACTAATTCTTAATGTATTTTCGGTTCTTGCTACGTTCCCTTTATATTTTCCAGGATTCCAACGATTATAATCTTCTTTTAAAGCTTTTAAAGCTGTATCAATTAAATCTTTTTTAAATTTTTCATCAACAGCGTCATTTACCCAATTCGACACGGTTAAATCACTTATTGTTCCATCTTTTTCTATTGTAAAAGTAACGTCTACAAACAAAGATTTATAACTATTTATTTTAATTGGTAGGTTTGATTTTATAGTTGTATAATAATCACTCTCGATGTAGACTTTTGGATTTATTATTTTTGGTTTTTCATCATCCTCTAAATCATATATGCTTACGACTTTGTTTTTTTTGATGATATTTTTGATAAAAATATTTTCCGCTTCTTTTTCAATATCAGAAAAATAATTCTCTCCGAATTGTTCTTTCATTTTTAAATTAATGTAACCGCTATAACATCCTTGAGTTTGTCCTTCAAAAATAACACAGCCAATGTCTTCTATGACTGGTTTAATTTTGCGCTTTTTTAAAACTTCTTCAATTTCTATTTCAAACGGTTTTGAACGACATCCAAAGCAAATAGTTTTTATAAATAATTTATGATATTTATTGATGTCACTTTTAGCTCTCTCAACATCATTTCTACATAATGTGTCAGACTTTGGAGGGTTTAATAAATATTTGGGGTCACGATTATTAAAAAATAACTTTACAGTTTCAGGTTTTTTTTCTTCAACTTTATTATTTGAGTTTTTTTTGCAACTAATTGCAAAAAATAAAATAACTAAATAAATTCCATAGTGTTTTTTCATAAAATAACAATTAACGTTCTGGCACTACAGCGAGTTTGGTTTTAAAATAAAGATTTATTTTTCGGTTATTACTAAACTGCCAAATACAAAACCATTTTCAAATTAAGCCTAATACCCAAATTGCTTGTAGCGTGTGTTAGTAGCCGTTTCTATATTCCTCCAAATATTTTATTTAAATCAATTTCTTTAGTTTGAAATTCGTCTGGTTTGCTTTTGGAAAATAGTTTAGAAATTTTTTGCCAAAAGCTTCTTTTTTGAAAATAGACAATTTCTGGATAAGCTTCTTTATTATCATAATATTTAACTGAAATTAAAGATTTTATATGCTCACCATTTTTGTAATATTGAATCTCTTTTCCTTGCAATCCCGTATGAAATTGTTTTTGAATCACATTGACATTATTATCTATAAATTCAAGACCTGGATTTCCATATGATTTACCTTCTGTAAAATCAAAACGGTAAAAATATTCAACTTCTTGTTGTTTAGTAAAACCCTCTGTCTTTGGATTTTCAAATTTCCAGTATAAAAGTTTGTTTTCGTAGTAACAAATACTAATTATTGTTTCGTCATTTTTATCTACAGCAACATATTCTTCTACAATTGAGCTTCCAACTTTCTTTTCATTCGCTAAATAATATTTTTTTGATTCTTCAAAATTTTTATTGAAGAATTCTTTCCAGCTTTTATATTGAATTTTTGATTGTGTCATACTGAAATGGCTACTAATTAGCATGTAGGTCTAACAAAATCAGACCTATCACACCTAAATTAGAGAGATAGGTCTGACTGTAGTCAGATTTTTTTCTTCCCCAAATATATTCTTTTTCCTTTAAAAAATATAAATATTTTCTGAAATATAGCCTTCTGTTTTGCTTCTTTTCATTTCCTTTTTGCAACTTCTAATTTCGTATTTCTAACTTCTACCTTCGTATGAGGGATGGGAGCGGCATCCTCTTGGGGCGGGGTTCGCCCCAAGAGATATAGCGTAGAGCCCGACCCCCGCTAGGCCTTTGGTTGTGGTGAAAATCCAAACGTCTGGCGGGGGACATGCCCAAAGTAAATAAATGCGGATGAGGTATGTTGCCTACAATTACTTGATTTCGTCGAGTAGCTCTTGGTAGGTATAGGTTTTGGTGGGAGTGTCGCTCTCGGTGGTGTTTTTGACCTTGACGCGTAGGGCGCGCAAACCCGAAACGCCTTGTAAATCCTCGATTTCGAATTGCTCTACGGTTGGCTCAAGGATGTTCTTGAATTGTAGGTACTTGATGTATTTGAGGTACTCTTGCTCTTCGTTGTTGTGCGAGTACACTATGGTGATTTTTTCTTTTTGGGTGATGCGCTCTTGGGTGCCTTTGATGTGGGCTTTGTCGATGCGTTTTTTGACCACTTCGTAACGGGCATTGTAGGTGCCGTCTACATCAAAACGTTTTTCGTCCATGCGAAAACGAATCGAAAGCGGGGCGCTAAAGACCAAAATCAGCGAGGTGACGTCGAGTTCATACGGCAAAGTGGCTTTGAGCTGATGGTGTTCCAACTCCATTTCGCAAAGGGTTTGCAACTGCCAAAGACGCAAATTGTGCAAATACATCATATCGAAACTTCGGGTGGGCGCAATGCTGGTGCCTATGTAGAGGTTGTGTTCTACGCCATCGGTTTTGAAGCGTTCGTAGTAATGCGGGTAAATTTGTTGTGCTTCGACTTGTTTTTTGTCGAGGACAGCAGCCAGTTTTTTGTTGATAATCGACATAGCGTTATCGAACTTTTTGCGGGCGTGGTAAAACAATCCCGTTTTGGGGTCCAAACTCGCAAAATAGCTGTTTTCTACTTTTTCGGTATCAAAATCCATTTTGGTGTTTCTCAAAATGGGGTGAATTTCGTTTTCGATGTAATTCTGAATCAGTTGCTCGGAGTCGGCTTTGAGCGGTGCGTCGAGTTCGTTGTAGAACGACTGCAATTCGAATTGGCGTTGCTCAAGCAACAACAAATGCTGATTGGATTTTTGGTTCGAAAAAATGTCCAACAAGGTTTTTAATTGGTTTTTCAAATCTTCTTTGACGACTTCGTTACGGTGAACGGAAGAGCCTTTGATGTCGATTTGACCGTACAACGGAAACACTTCTTTGAAGACAATTTCCTTGAAAATGTACTCTTTATTGAAACTGTTGGTTTGAATGTATTTGTAAGCTTCTTTACGGAATTTCCAATACACGCTAGGGTGAATGGCGGTATACTCACGTTGAATCACCGCTTCGACCTGATGCAAAATATCGGTATTGTGACGTTCTATAGTGTCGACTAAATAAGGAATAATCAAATCGAGTTTTTCGGCATTGAGGCTGTTGAGCACTCTAGCCGTTGGTGCCACGAGTTCAATTACCCCCAGTAACACATTGTTTTTGATGACAGGCGAAAACACGGCACTTTTGATGCCTTGCGAAAGCAAATGTTCACACAAGACTTTATTTTCTGTTTGCAGTAAATATTGGTCTACATCAGCAATGATAAGCGATTTTTTTTCTGCGATGGCTTCTTCGAAACAACAGCTAAACAGCGAGTCGGAACAACTCAATTCTTGCTCGTTAAACAGCAAATAGCTCGACAAGGTCTCATCAGAATATGGCGGTTTGACAAAGGTGTTTTCTTCTTGATTGTACAAAATGAATCCCACTCTTAGCTCAGGAATTCGAAACACGGAACGGAAAATGGTTTCAAATTCATCAACATATTCAGCCTTTTCGATTTCGGACTTCAAAAGGTTACTTTTTAAATTCGAAATGGCGCTTTCGGTCGTGGCATCATACAAAGACACAATTCCAAAGCCTTTGAGAATCCAGCTTTCTTTAGGGAATTTGGCTTTCCAAAGGTCGATATTGTCATAATTATCGAGCAATTCGTGCACTTCTTCTTGGGTTAAAGTCAAGGATTTCTCGGTAGGAATGATTTCGACAAAATCGGCATTGTACAAAATGCGATAATGATTCATAATACCGTTTTGGTCTTGGATATCAAAAAACAAAGGTTGGTTGAAATTGATTTTTTGACCGTAGAATTCATTCAGAATCAAGGCACAATTCATAATATACAATTGGTCATCGTCTACATTTCTTATCGAGAATTCGGGCGTAAATCCTTGGTGCTGGAGTATTTTTTTGAAACGTTCGGTATAATTGAAGGTCAGATTTTGAAAAGGAATGGCCACCGCTTTGATTTCGTTGTGGGTTAAAGCGGTAGGAAACAAGTCGGCGAGTAAATTGCGTACTAAGGCTTCGTTGTCTTGTATTAGGCTTAAATCCTCGATTCCGTCTCTAAATTGAGGAAAAGCTTCGATTTCTTTGAGTAAGGCTTTGGCATAGTTGGAACGGTAGTCCACATCGGATTGTGCAATTTCTTCTAAAGATTCGATGAGTTTATGAAACGAAATGAGCGTTTTGAAAGGACTTTCTTTGAGTGTAATGCTTTTCATATGCGTAGGCTTAAGAATGCAAATTTACGCAATCTTTGTGTGCTATGGCTCAAAAAAAATCCTCAACTGCACGGGGCAATTGAGGATAGTACTTTTGAAGTCTGAAAAAAATCTAGTTTTTCTCTTCTTTGTTGAAATATACTAGGTAGTAATACATTTGTTTTTCTTCGTCCCAGCCTTTTTCTACAAATTTTTCGGCACTTTCTGGATTGATAAAATCCATTTTGATTTGGATATGTGTATCCAGATTAATTACGTTTTTGATGGATTTTCTCGCGTCCGAAACGGCAGCATTGGCAATAGGGAAGGAGGTCACATCTTCAATGCTGTATTTCTCTCCTTTGTCAACTTTATAGTTTTTGAATTCAGGAATCAAATCGGGATTATCAATAACCTCGTTCAAGAAATTCGATTCTTCAAATTGGTCATTTTTAGCAAAATAATTCACCGAGCGGTTCATAAACATCACTTCTTCTTTTTTGTCTTCGGCAGGAAAAACAACATCTTTGGCAAAGTTTTGACAAAATTTCAAATACTTTTTGGTGATGAAGTTTTCGTCCTCAAAAGCATCTACAGAAAGGAAATGCTCCAACCAGTAGCGCGCATCATAACGATTGCTATCTACGGTTAATATTTTGTAACCTTCTTCTTTTTTGTGGTTAAAGATTAAACAACCTTTGTCGAGTTTGTTCAAGCTCACGCCGTGTTGTAGAATCATCTCCAAATGCGTTTCTTTTTCCTCAAATTGTAAAAAGTCGGATTGGATTTCGCTTTTAAAAATACCAATAGCGTCTACTATGTTATTGTCTATCGAAACATTCGTCAAGTGCGCCACATACACCTCGCCATTCTTGATGTGCGGATGATTGGATTGCTCGAACAAATGTTGTGTGATTTGTTTAGAAACTTCGTGCAAACTGCCTGGATTATCAAAAATTTGAGTGGCAAATTTGAACATGTCGTTGTAATCCAAATCTACTTCGTGTGCAAATTGAAAGTAATTTTCTTCTTTTTCTCTAAAAGGTTTTAAGAAGAATTCTTTAATCAACGGAACAATTTCATCGTTGAGGTTAAAAGGTTGTTCTGATAAGAAAATCGCTTCATTACGACTCTTGTTTCCAACACGATGTATGGAAAGCGTTTCGATGTGGGTGTTGAATAAGTTGATCATTAAGGAAGTATGAAGGTTTAAGGTTGTTTAAAAGTTTGAAATTGTTTAAAGTTTAAAGTTGTTTAAAAGTTTAAAATTTAAAGGGGTTTAAGAGTTTAAAGCTTATTGTGGTTTTGGGAATGTTCGTCTATGAATTTTGTTCCTTTAAAGTCTTTTTTGTTTAGGTATGTGATGAAATTATGGATTTTAACACTCAATTTTTCATATTCAATGACTAAATAGTTTAATTTTTCTTCATTGATATAATCATTGTCAAATACTCTATACAATTGAGAGCGAGTCTCTCCGGCAGATCCTTTTGCTATTGAAAGAAATTGACGGAATTCTATGTTTCCATTTCTTTCAAATCCTTCAGCAATGTTATCCATAACAGATCCCGATGAGTCTTTTATTTGAGCATTAAATTTAAAATCTTTGTTTAAATCGGTGTTTTTAGATATAAAAATGATTTCTTTTGAAAGTCTTCTAGCGTCTTGCCAAATTTCTAAATCTTCAAATCTTTTTATAGTAGCCATACCAGATAGTTTTAACTTTTAAACAATCTTAAACAACATTAAACCTTTACAGCACAATTAAACTCTTAGTTCCAATTCTCCTCGAATCCGTAGTCTTCGAAGCTATCGTCACCACTAAACATGTCTAGGTCGTCTTCGTCAAGATCGTCTTCGAATTCGCCGTAGATGTCATCATTCATATCGGCTTCAAAGTTTTTTTCACCGGCTTCTGCAGGCATAATACCGTGAGAGAATAAGGTTTCTGGATAGGTACCACCAGCAACTGGTTCTTCTATAGCGGCTAATTCAACCAAGAACGTCCACATGTTGATGAAATCGTACACATAGATGATTTTGGTATTGGCTTCATCAAGGATATCCGATAAAGCGTAATCGCTCATGGTACGTTGTTCGCCAGGAACATCTCCCGTATCAAACAAAGGAATTTCATCTTCTTGATTCCAAGTTTCATCACAGGTATAAAAGGAAGCTACCTCCATACCATCAAAGCCAAATGCATTAAAAATAGCGTTGTGTAAATCTTCTAAAGTATCGTCAGAAAGTATTGCTATGTCTCTAAAAATGTCTTCTTCGGCATCTAGAATAACCCTAAATTTATAAACCATAATTTTTGTTTTTGTTGAAACGTCAAAGGTAAAATTTAATTTTAGAAAACTCTTTTGCAATCTTATTTTGTTGAAAAGATTTTATTTTCAAAAGCTGTGCAAACAAAAAAAGCTGTCCTTAACAGACAGCTTTTACTATGATCAATTGTGAAGTTTTAATGTTTCTCTTCAGAACACAAACCTACGATTTCATGGAATACATCGTGCAAGGCAGTCAATGATTTTAGGGTAGCTTCGTCTGAACCTTTGGCTTTTACTAGTTTGTCCAAACCTTTAGCACCTTCTTGCAATTTTTTGATAGAAGCCAAAATTGCTGGTGTTTTGAATTCAGCTGGGATAGCTTCTTTTGACAACGCATCAGCTTTTTGAACCATTTCTTCAGAACGTGTTTTAATAGGATTCAAATCACCTTCTTCAGCAGGATGAAAAGTTTGTGACATTACTCCGTGAAAGGTTTTGATAGCAGGCCATTTTTCAAAAGTAGTTTGTGCAGACAAATTGGAAACCACCAAAAAGAAGAACAAAACAGGTAAGAATTTTAAAGATTTCATGGTTATTGTTTAAAAGTTATTGGTTCAAAGGTATAAATTAATTTACTGTTATAAAACGCTCTTTTTTGATTTAATTCACACGAGTCACTCGGCCCGTATGAATGTCATACAGCATCGGAATGACTTGAATTTCTTTTTGGTCAATCCAAGTGTTTTTTAAGATTTGATTCGTAGAATGTTTGATATTGGCCACAATGCATTCATTAAGATGCGTTTTGTAAGGTCTTGGAACTTGTTTTTCTTCGTCTTCTTTTTTGAGTGTATTGATGATGTCTTCGATGTGGTCGTGTTTAGGCTCTAATTTTTTAGTGTCTGCATTTTCAACAAAAGCTTTGATAGCCCCACATTCGGTATGACCTAGCACAATGATAAGTTTTGTTTTTAAGTGTTCAACGGCATATTCTACACTTCCCATATCAATATCAGTGATAAGATTTCCTGCATTTCTTATTACGAATAAATCACCAATTCCTTGGTCAAAAACAATTTCAGGACTCACGCGACTGTCGGAGCAGGTAATAACAACTGCAAACGGATGCTGTGCTTTTTCGTTGGCCAAAACTGCCGCTTTGTTCTGATGAGGATGAATGGGTTGATTGTTTAAAAAACGTTGGTTTCCCAGAGTAAGTTCTGTTATATTTGAATGCGCTGGGGTTTCTTTTAGTGAGTCATTACAGCTTGAAGCTACAAGAACGAGTAGCAAAAAGCCAAGAGAATAAAATTTCATTTTTTCAAGTATTAAATATCCAATAAATGTAAGGAATTCAAGGGGTAAAAGCCATTTTTGGTACGGCTTTTTGACTGTTTTTAGCATATTTAAAATCGGTCTCGATTGAATAAAATGCAGTGTTTTTTTGTCGAAATCGATTAAGAAAATCGCTGTTTTAAATGATTTTACAATTCAGCCTCGTTTTTCTACAATTCGGTCATAACTTTTTAGAGAATCCATAATCCCGAAAGATATTTGCTTCATCAAAAAACAAACAGTATAATGAAAACAAGTATCAAAAAAATCGCACACAAATTCTTTTTAGCAACCCTATTGGTTTTGATGAGTAGTGTTACTTTTGCTCAAAACACCATTTCAGGAAAAGTTATTGATCCAAAAGGTAAGCCCGTCGTTAGCGCCAATATTTATATCGAAGGCACTTATGACGGTGCGACAAGCGACGAGAAAGGATTGTTCTCATTCGAAACCACAGTCAAAGGAAATGCGACCTTAATCATAAGCTCTTTGGTACACGAAACAGCTACCATTGCAGTAGATGTTGCCAATTACAAAGACAAAACGATAACCCTCAAAGAGAATGTCAACACCTTAGACGCGGTGGTGATTACGGCTGGAACTTTAGAGTCGGGAGACAAAGCTCGTGTTTCAGTATTGAAACCTTTGGATATTGTCACCACAGCAGGTTCTGCTGGAAATATAATTGCAGCGCTACAAACTTTGCCGGGTACTCAAAACGTGGGTGAAGACGGTCGCTTATTCGTTCGTGGAGGCGAAGCCAATGAAACACAAACTTTTGTCGATGGTATCCGAGTGGCACAGCCTTATGGCGCTAGCACGAATAATTTGCCTACTCGCGGACGCTTTTCTCCTTTTTTGTTTAGCGGAATTTCTTTTTCTACTGGAGGTTATTCTGCCGAGTATGGCGAGGCTTTGTCAAGTGTGTTATTATTGAATACCCAAGACGAACCCGACCAAAACAAAACCGAAATTGCCTTAATGACCGTAGGTTTGGGTGTTGGAAATACACAAAAATGGAAAAAAAGCTCCTTGAGTGTCAATGCCGCTTACATTAATTTGGCGCCGTATCAAAAAGTGGTGCCTCAAAATATCGAATGGAACAATCCTTTTCAATCCCTTTCTGGCGAAACCGTGTATCGCTACAACTTCAATAACGGAATTCTAAAATTATATGCAGCTTTTGATTCCTCCAAATTCGATTTGAATCAAGAAAGCGTTAATTCGCCTAACAAAGTCAGAGTCGATTTGAACAATAACAACTTTTACTTAAATACTTCTTATAAAGGAGGATTTGGAAACAATTGGCAAGTGACAACGGGATTGAGTTATGGCTATTCAAAAAACAAAGTGGGATTGGATTTGGATAAACTAAACAATGACGAAAACGCCTCACATCTTAAATTCAAACTCCGTAAAAGCATTTCGCAACACGTTAAATTAGCTTTCGGAACGGATTATTTCATTACTCGTTTCAACGAAGATTTCACGCCAAATTCAGGCATAGGAGGGACTAGCGGATACAATTCCTCAATAGCAGCAGCTTTTGCCGAAGGCGATATTTTATTCACCAAAAACTTTGCTGCCAAAGTAGGGGTTCGTGCTTCATACAACGATTTGTTGGACGAAACCGCAGTTGCTCCTCGTGTTTCCTTGGCTTACAAATTGAATAAAACCAGTCAGTTTTCTTTCGCTTATGGCGATTTCACTCAGGCGCCAAGTGTTGATTTTATCAAATATTCCAAAATGCACCAATTCGAAAGCGAAAAAGCCTCACATTACATCTTAAACTTTCAATACAACAACGACCGTCAAACGTTTAGAGCCGAGGCCTATTACAAAGACTACAGCAATTTGGTAAAATTCAATACAACAACGCCAATGTTTAATTCAGTGTACAATAACAATGGTTCTGGTTACGCCAAAGGACTCGATTTGTTTTGGAGAGATGGCAGCTCGATTAAGAATTTAGAATATTGGATTTCCTATTCTTACATCGATACCGAGCGCGATTATCGCAATTTCCCTAAACAAGTTACGCCAAGTTTCGTAGCGGACCATACAGCGTCTTTGGTGACCAAATATTTCATCACCGACTGGAAATCACAAATCGGTTTTACCCATTCTTTCGCCACAGGTCGTCCGTACAACAATCCAAACGAGACCCAATTTATGAACGGAAAAACCAAAGCTTTCAATAATTTGAGTTTCAATTGGGCGTATTTAGTGTCGCAACAAAAAATCCTGTATTTCTCTGTGTCCAATATTTTACAAACTCAAAATGTCTTTGGTTACGAGTACGCCAATACTCCAGATGCATCGGGCGTTTACAACCGAAGAGCCATCACACCAACGGCAGATAGTTTCTTTTTCGTAGGTTTCTTTTGGACCATCAGCGACAACAAAAACGACAACCAATTAAAGAATTTATAGACTAATTAGGAGCAGTAAGCATAGGGCATTTCCAGCAGGCATCGTCCCGTGATCCGCTATATCTTTGCTGCCGAACCCCGTCAGCAAAGGATGCCGCTCCTCCCGGGGCTAGTTAGGAAGAATCGTTTTCAAAATACTTGTAGAAATAGCATAACCCTTTCAGCGTTCTAAACGCTGAAAGGGTTATATTTTAAAAGATAGTCATCAAAAGAATCGTTTATCCTGCAAGGTTTATTTTAAAACCTTGTAGGTTTGATGGAGATGATGATACGTCTAAAAAAAAGGTAAGAGATGTTTTAATTCTACACAGCTCAAAAACTGAAATCATTTGGATTTTGTCTGGTATCGTATAACCTTAGAATTTCAATACGAGTAGAGGTTACTCTATAAAACAAAGAATTGTGTTTGGTAATAACACATTTTCTAATTTGTAACGATGCATTAAAGTATGGAAATTGAGCAGGATTGATTTGTATTTGATGGATAGAATGGTCTAATTTTTCAATAAAATTCAAACATACTTTTTTGTTCCATTTAGCTTCTAAATAATCTAATAAATTACTTAAGTCTTTTGAAGCAAATGAAGACCACCTAACAGATTTAAGCATATTTATTTTTAAGCGTATTTAATAAAGTTTCGTGTTCCATTCCTTCTGAATGGTCCATTTCTTCAATAGCTTCAATCAAACCTTTTTGTTGGTTTTGAGATAAAGAATCCCAATCAGAAATGTCTTTTTTTGATTCGGTTGCGGATATCAATAGGGCGTAAAACTTCTTCAAGTTAGATTCGTCTAAACGGTCCAACGTTTTCAAAATTTTTAATTTCAATTCGCTTGTTGACATTTTTTTTTAAATTTTATCAAAAATACAAAAATAGTAGCAACAATTTGTTTTCCATTGAATTTAATAATAGTAACTCATTCTTAATCAGAAAGAAAAATAGTTGTTGTTTTTTACAATTCATCCACCAAAAACAACAGTTCAGTTACAATCAATTTTAGTTTCGATTGGTCCAAACTACTTTTACATCAGCATAATACAATAAACAACCTTTAAAAAAATAAACTATGAAAACATCAGTTCTTATCCTGTTCTTAGCCATAAGTGCAATAGCAACCGCTCAAGTCGCTATCAAAGTAGACATCGTTGGTCTAAAAAACAACAAAGGTCAAGTCCTAATCGGATTGTACAATTCCGAGAATCATTTTCTAAAAAAAGTCTACAAAGGCAATGTCGCTTTAATCAAAAACGCAAAAGCAACGGTCACTTTTGAAAACCTTCCAGCTGGCGAGTATGCGATTAGTGTTTTTCACGATGAAAACAGCAACGGAAAATTAGACACCAACTTTATGGGAATTCCAAAAGAAGCTTATGCGGCTTCAAACGGTGCCAAAGGGTTTATGGGACCTCCAAAATACAAAGACGCTAAGTTCCAAGCCACCCAAAACAAGCACATCGTATTGAAAGTATAATCAGTTTACAATTCATCCTCAAAAAACGACAGTTCAGTCACAATCAATTTTACAGCAGTTACATCAGTAGTACTTTTACATCATCAAAATAACAACAACCATTTAAAAGAAATTAACAACTAAAAAATAGAAATTATGATTAAAGTTTTAACCGCCACCGCTTTATTTATTTGCAGTTTATTAGCTGCCCAAGGACAATACGAACAAGGAATGGGAAAAGCGTTCCAATTGTGGGGAGAAGGCAAAAACACCGAAGCTGCCGCTTTATTCGAAAGAATTGCAGCAGTCGAAAAAAACAATTGGTTGCCTAACTATTATGTGGCTTTAGTAAATACTACAACCGCTTTTAGAACCAAAGGAAAAGACGAAGTAACAGCTTTGCTAACCAAGGCACAAAACGCTTTGGATGTAGAACTAATCAAAAACGAAAATAATCCAGAGTTATTAGTAATGCAAGCTATGATTCACACCGCTTGGATTGCTTATGACCCAATGACCAACGGACAAAAGTTGTCTGGAAAAGTAATGGGACTCTACGGTAAAGCACAGGCTATTGCTCCAGAAAATCCAAGAGTGGTATTCTGTAAAGCCGAGTTTGAAATTGGTGGAGCCAAGTTTTGGGGAACAGATACAACACCTATGTGTACACAAATTGATAAAGCTATCGGACTTTTTGCTACTTTTAAACCAGAAACAGCTTTCTCACCAAAATGGGGGTTAGACCGTGCTCAAGAAGCTCAAAAAAATTGTAAAAAATAGTATAAATTTTAAATCCTTTTGGAGTCAAAAACGCTGAAAGGGTTGAAAAACCAAAAACAAAAAGTCAAAGAATATGGAAAAACAGAAATACAGTACACTAGAAGGAATCAAAAAAGGCTTTATAGATTGTTTGAAGATTACACTAGTATTTACGCTTGTTTTTTCGTTGTTGCAAGGGGATTTTAATCCTCAAAGTCTACTGATTACTTTTCTAGTTAGTGCTCTTTATTCTTATGGAATTGGTTTTGGAAACGGTATTATTAATGATATTTTGGATCGCAGATGGGATTGGTTAGAACAGACTAATTTAAGAGTGTATTTTGGAATAATTTGCACTATTCTTTACACTATTCCTGTGGTCTTGGGAATCGATTATTTGACATTCGTAGTGTTTCAAAAACTAGAAGTTTCGGAGTTTTTTAACAACAGAATGGTTTGGGTACACATGTTTTACATCATTCTTTCTTTGGGAGTTTCTACATTTATGCACGCACGTAGTTTTATGCTCAATTGGAAACAAGCTTCTAAAAAAGAAGTATTCGAACAAAAGATTATTGCAGGAACAGCTTCGGCTAAATTTGAAACCTTAAAAAATCAAATCGACCCACATTTTCTTTTCAATAGTTTGAATGTGTTAAGCTCGCTGATTGAGGAAAATCCAGATAATGCCCAACGTTTCACTACTTCTTTGTCTAAAATTTACCGCTATGTGTTGGAACAAAAAGATAAAGAATTGGTATCGGTAGCAGAGGAATTGAGTTTTGCAACTACGTATATGAAATTGCTGAAAATGCGCTTTGAGAACAGTTTGTTTTATGAAGTGACTGCCGAAGTTCAAAATCCAGAGGCCAAAGTAGTACCGCTTTCACTGCAATTGTTATTAGAAAATACCGTAAAACACAATGTGGTAAGCGAGCAAAGACCTCTACACATCCGAATTTATATTGAAAATGATTATTTAGTGATTCAGAATGATTATCAAAAGAAAGAAGTATTACAAGACCGACAAGGCGTTGGATTACAAAACATCATCAATCGATACGCCATCATTACCAAACGAAAAGTACTGATTGAACAAAACGAACAAACTTTTACCGTTAAAATACCCATTTTAACCCAACAAATAACTGTTATGGAAACGACATTAAATTACAGAGAAAACAATGCGTACTACCGCGCAAAAAAGAGAGTAGAAGAATTAAAAGGATTTTATGGCAACCTGATTTCGTATTGTGTAGTTATCCCTATTTTAATTTATGTGAATCTTACTTTTGTCCCACAATTTCATTGGTTTTGGTTCTCCTTAGGAGGCTGGGGATTTGGTTTGATTATGCACGGTTTTAAAGTTTTTGGTTACAGCTCTAGCTGGGAAGAACGAAAAATTCAAGAGATTTTAAGAAAAGAAGACGAACAACAAAAATGGAAATAACGATGGAACGAATAGATACCAGTCAAGAACAAGAAGGTTTGGTGAAAATGGCCAAAGCAAGAGTAAAAAAGCTGAAAGATTTTTATTTTCATATGGTGTTTTTTATGCTAGGCGTAGTAATCTATGTTTTGAAAACGTATTATGGCGCACCTTTGAACTTTTTTCCCATACGTTACATCAACGGTTTTGTAATGGCGATTTGGACTACCTTTTTTGCTATTCAAGCGGTTCAATTGTTTTTTACAGAAGTAATTTTGGGTAAATCTTGGGAAGAAAAGCAAATTAAAAGAATAATCGGAAAGAACAACGAAAAACAAATCTGGAAATAATTATGGAAACGAATTTTCAAGAAGAAGATAGATACTATCAAGCCAAGAAAAGAGTGGAGGATTTAAAAGGATTTTATGGAAATTTGACCTCTTACATTGTAGTGAATATATTTTTAGCAGTAATCAATTTACTAACCTCTCCAGGATATTTATGGTTCTTTTGGCCTTTACTAGGTTGGGGTGTAGGCGTGTTGTTTCACGCAATGAAAGTGTTCAATTGGATGCCTTTTTTCGGCAAAGAATGGGAAGAGCAAAAAATTAAAGAGTTTATGGAAAAAGAGAAACAATCCAGAAACGATTGGAAATAAAAAAATAAGTTTAAATAGAAAATAAAATGGAAAATAAGCAAAATCAATACGATTCATTTTTAGACAGAACTCAAGAAGAGCGTTACGATATCGCATTTAAAAGAGTGCAAAAAATAAAAGGATTTTATGTGCATCTAATAGTGTATGTTTTAGTTAATATCGGATTAATCGCTATGAGAGCAAGACATTTTGATTCACTAGATACCAATTTTTGGAGTTGGCAAACACTTAATACTGCTTTCTTTTGGGGCATTGGATTGGTAGCACACGGAGCTTCTGTTTTTGGGAAAGATTTGTTTTTAGGCAAAGATTGGGAGAAAAGAAAAATGGAGGAATTTTTAAAAGAAGAAGTTGAAAAACAACAACAGTGGAAATAGTTTCAGTTCTCAGTTTTCAGTTCTCAGTTTTCTAACCTCTAACCTCTAATTTCTAACCTCTAATTTCTAATTTCAAACCTCTAATTTCTAACTTCTAACCTCAAATAATGACGACTATAATCATCGAAGACGAAAAACCAGCAGCACGTTTGTTGCAACGTAAACTCGAAAAACTACAAATCAATGTAACAGTACTGCTGCACTCGGTAGAAGAGGCTATCGAATGGTTTTGGAACCATCCCCATCCCGACCTAATTTTTTTGGATATTCAATTATCCGATGGCTTGTCTTTTGCCATTTTTGAAGCAGTCGAAATTAAGAGTGCTATCATTTTTACCACCGCTTATGACGAATATGCTTTGCGTGCTTTTAAACTCAACAGTATTGATTATTTACTCAAACCCATCGATGAAGATGACTTGGAAATTGCAGTGAATAAATACAAATCAAGAGTCCCAGAAAAGGCACCTGAAAATCCTTCGCTTGCGTTAGATTTTGAAGCTATCAAAAAGATGCTGACCAACCCATTTGAGAAAAATTATAAAAAGCGATTTACACTAAAAATTGGGCAACATTTGAAGGTGATTTCAGTTGATGAAATTGAATGTTTTTACAGCGAAAATAAAGGAACCTATTTGCATACTTTCGACAACAGAGATTATCTTCTGGAAACCACTTTAGAGGTTTTGGAACAAGAATTAGACCCTACTGCTTTTTACAGAATCAGCCGAAAATTTATCATTCCATTAAAGGCCATAAAGGAGATAGTGGTGTACAGTAACTCTCGTTTAAAGATTATTTTACCTACTTATAAAGCCGAAGAAGTGATAGTAAGTAGAGAAAAAGTAGCCGATTTCAGAAACTGGATTGGTTAAAAAATGGCTTCATTTTTTAGTTTAGATAAAAACAGTTAAAAATACTGGTTATTAGTTATTTACGTGTTTGTCATAGGATTTATCTATTACGCTTTTATTCACTAATAAACCGTTTTCTGATAGCAATAAGAACAAAAACCATAAGTGTGTAGGCAATAAAAAATGGTGCTATGTATTCAATAAGATGCAACGGTAACATCACGGCAATAATTAGCAATTGAAAGCCTAAACCATAAATGGATAACAAGCTCATAAACCAATTCGGAAACGTTTTTACTTTGTATGCCTCTTGGTCTAATGCGTGAATTATTTTATCAAAAAGCCCATAAACGATTGTATAAATTCGGAACAAAAAAGTCACCGATTTTTGTGTTTCTCCAGGCAAAGCTTTGGGTGTTTTGTACTCAAATATTTTACTAGTACTGTCTCCTCCAATTGATTTATGTCTCAAAATTACGTAGTAATAATTGTATAAAGTTCCTTGTAATTGGATGCCAAAAAAAGCTGCAAACGCATACCAAAATGTCGTTTTTGAGACCCAACAAATGGCCATAAAAATCATAAAATTTAAGACGATATCAAAGACACTATCGAGGTATCTACCAACGTATGAAGGTTTGTTTTTTAGTCTTGCTAATTCACCATCTGCAGCGTCAATTCCAGATTTTAAAATAATGAAAAAGGCGGCCAAAAAATAATGATTAGTGAGTATGCAAAAAATGGCAATCAAGCCAGAGATGCCAAAAAGTAGCGTTACGTGAATTGGGGTAAATCGAGTTTCTTTTAGTTGTTGCGCCAGAAATTTACCAAATGGGCGACCATAATCGGAGAGGTCGAAGAACTTATCTTGTGTTGCAAGTTTTGACATTATAAGCTGTAAAAGTAAAATGACAATATAGTCGAGGCGCAAAAGTAGCTCAATTTAAGCGGAATAGTTGCCTAAACAATAGTTTACTTTGTGTTAAAGTAAAAAAAGCGCGTTTCGAGTTTTAGTACTTTTATGGTATTAAAAAACCAAATTTATTGTATTATGGCGGTACCAAATTTAAAAGTAATTCAAGCCCTAAGAGAAACGGCGACACAAATAGCAACTAGCGGTCGTTATGAATGGGGGCATATGGGGAGTTGTAATTGTGGGCATTTGGCACAAAATATAACTTCGTTTACCAGAGCAGAAATTCAACAGTTTGCCTTGCAAAAGCGAGGTGATTGGTCGGAACAAGTTATAGATTATTGTCCAACGAGTGGTTATCCTATGGATTTAATTATCGGTAGAATGATTGAATTTGGTTTTACGCAATCAGATTTGAGACAGCTCGAAAACTTGTCCAATCCCGAGATTTTAGCCAAAGCTGGTGTGGCTTCTTTCAATAGAAATGTGATGTCAGATACGGTAAAATATATGAATGCGTGGGCAGATTTGTTAGAGAACCAATGGATGGAACAAAACATCAATCACATCGTTTTGCCAACGTTTGAAAGAGAAGAGATGATGTATTAGACCATCTCTTTATCTTATTTAGTGAAACGGTGTAGCGTGTAAGTCATAGCTGTCAATAAAAAGAAAGCTGTGATTTGGTGTGCTAATCCTAACCAAAGGGGCACGCTGTATAACAAAGTCAAAACGCCTAGTGCAAATTGTACAAAAACAAGTATAACAAGCGCATTGAGACCGTTTTGTTGTGCAATTGACAAAGAGTATTTTTTGCTTTTGAAATACAACAAAACCATTAACGCCACTACAAGATAAGCGGTAGTACGATGCACGAATTGCACGCCGCTTTTTCCTTCAATCAAATTGAGGATAAAACTGTTTTTTTCGATAAATACACTATCGTGAATGAATTGGCCATCGCTCATTAATGGCCAATGGTTGTGAATTAATCCAGCGTTTAAACCTGCAACAAAACCACCGTATATGATTTGAATAATCAAAAACACAAAGGCAAATCGTGCAATAGTTCTCAATTGAGGATAAAAGTTGTCTTTGTTAGGATAAATCAAATCCAAAGCCACCCAGAGGGTATAAGCAAAGGTGATGAATGCAAAAGTAAGGTGCAAAGCCAGTCTAAAATGACTCACATCTGGATTGTCAATTAATCCACTTTTTACCATAAACCAACCCAAAAATCCTTGAAATCCTCCCATACACAAAAGAACAATACATTTTTTGATGGTCGATTTTTCTAATCTTTTTTTTGCTAAAAAATAAAAGAAAGGGATTAAAAACACCATCCCGATGATTCGACCAATAAAACGGTGAAACCATTCCCAGAAGTAAATGAATTTATAATCAGATAAGGTAAAATCATTGTGAATATTGATTTTTTGATACTCAGGAAACTTTTTGTATTCTTCAAAAGCTTGACTCCATTTCGCCTCTGTCATAGGAGGGAAGGTATCGGTAATCAAATGCCAATCGGTCATTGAGAGTCCAGAATTAGTTAATCGGGTAATTCCGCCAACCACAACCATTAAAAATAAAAGTAGGCAACCAGAAAGCAGCCAAATGATAACAGGTTTATTAGATTTAGTCATTTTTTTAGTGATAAAAAATCAATTATTTTATTGCAAATTTATGGGTTTGGCAACGAAAAAAAGGGCTAACAATCGTTAATCTTTAGCCCTAATTTGGCTCCTTTTTTTAAGATAAATTCATAAGCAGCTTGGTACTCATTTTGTATTTCTCCTTCTAAAATAGCTTCTTTAACCGCTTCTTTTAGGATGCCAATTTCTCTGGATGGTTTTAAATTGAAGAGCTCCATTATTTCCTCACCACTTATTGGAGGTTGAAAATTACGGACGTGGTCACGTGCTTCAACTTCAACAATTTTTTTGCGTACAATTTCAAAATTACTGTGGTATTTTTTGAATTTGTTTGGGTTTTTAGTGGTGATATCGGCCTCGCAAAGTGTCATTAAGTTTTCTACATCTTCTCCTGCATCAAAAACCAAACGACGTACTGCTGAATCAGTAACAGTGTCCTGCGCCAATACAATTGGTCTAGAACTCATCACTACCATTTTTTGTACAAACTTCATTTTATGGTTCAAGGGCATATGCAATCTTTCGAAGATTTTCTTAACCATTTTACCACCCAAAAACTCGTGACCGTGAAACGTCCATCCTTGTTTTTTGTTGAAGCGTTTCGTTGGAGCTTTTCCGATATCGTGCAATAAAGCAGCCCATCGCAACCAAACATCATCTGTGTTCGGGCAAATGTTATCGACTACTTCAAGTGTGTGATAAAAATTGTTTTTGTGCGTGTGACCTTCTATCTCTTCTACTTGATTCAAGGCTGTTAATTCAGGCAGAATTAGTTCTAATAATCCCGTTTTGTAAAGCAATAAAAAGCCCAAAGAAGGTTTTTCGGTCAGAAGAATTTTGTTTAACTCTTCTACAATGCGTTCTCCTGAAATGATTTTTATTCTTTCTGCATTTTTGGTAATGGAAGCTAAAGATTCTGGATGAATATCAAAACCTAATTGCGTAGCAAAACGAATGCCTCTCAACATCCTTAACGGGTCATCCGAGAAGGTAATATCTGGGTCAAGCGGAGTTTTTATCGTTTTAGTTTCTAAATCCGAAATTCCACCGAAGGGATCTAAGAGTTCTCCATAGTTAGATGGATTCAAAGACAAAGCCAAAGCATTTATGGTGAAGTCACGGCGGTTTTGATCATCTTGTAAGGTTCCATTTTCTACGATAGGATTTCGGCTATCGTGGGTGTAGGATTCTTTTCTAGCGCCAACAAATTCGATATCAGTATCTTCAAAACGGAGCATAGCGGTGCCGTACGTCTTGAATACTTGCACCTTTGGTTTTTTAGGTAAAAGTTCGGAAACTTTAAGAGCCAATTCGATGCCACTGCCCACGGCCACCACATCGATATCTTTTTTGGTGCCTCTTTTTAAAAGTAAATCCCTAACAAACCCGCCAATTACATAACTTTCTATGTTTAGTTCTTGGGAAGCTTTCGATATTACTTCGAATATTGTGTTATTAAGTGCTGATTTATAATTCATAATTTTTACCGCAAATTCGCAAATTAATTTTTTGAATTTATTATGCGTTTGTATTCTAAAGAAACTAAATTGAAATTTGCCAATATGGCTAATTTATTTTTGGAAACTTTTAAATAATTTAAACATTGGTTATAATGACTGTTATTGAAACAATCAACTGTTTTTATTTCAAGAATGATTTTGTCATAAACCACAAAATCAGCATAAAATTTATGCTTTAGAGTCGTGTTTTTATAGTTTACTGCAAATTCTTTTTCACGTTGATATGGAATGTTGTTTTGTTGAAGTTCAAATTCTATTGCATCTTTGTAAACAATTTCAGAAAATCCTTTTCCAAGATTTTTATGAACTTCAAAAAGTATTCCTACGATTGCATAATTTTCTTCTCTATAAATGTATTCTTCCATATAAATAATACAATTTGCGAATTTGCGGTTAACTACTACTTTCTGATGATTTTAACCTGAGAATCATTCGTCAATTTAATAATCGTAGAAGGTTTTCCTGCAATTTTTTCCTGCTGCAAATTTACAACATAGTCTACGCCTTTTATAATTTCTGGACTAATTTCTTTGAAAGATAATGGTGTGGGTTGTCCAGAAATATTAGCTGAAGTAGACACTAATGGCTTTTTCATACGTTCTAGTAATTTAAAGCAAAAAGGTTCTTTTATCAGTCGAATACCTAATGATTTGTCTTCAGAAATTAAATTAGGCGCTACATTTCTTGGATTATCTAATATTAAAGTTGTTGGCTTTTCGGATAAATCTAGAATTTGCCAAGCTACTTCGGGAATCTCCTTGAATACGTTGTACATCATTTTTTCCCCATTCATAAGGCAAATCATACTTTTGCTTTCGGTTCTTTGTTTGAGTTGGTATATTTTGGCCACGGCTTCAGGATTCGTCGCATCGCAACCAATGCCCCAAACCGTATCCGTTGGATAAAGAATGATGCCGCCGTTTTTTATAACTTCAAAAGCATTGATGATTTCTTCGTTCATAAGGTCATTATGTTTATTTCATTTGCAAAGCTATCCATTTGATTCCTAAATTGAGGTATGAATCGCTATTTTAATAGCCTTAAACAAAAAAAAAGCCCAACGTAAGTCGGGCTTTGGTTGTATAATTTTAAATTATAAAATTATTTACAATGTGTAGAAACCACTATGGAAGTGATTTTTTCATCTCTACTTGTTGTTTTCAAGCACTGATTGGAGTCGTTGTTGAACCAAACTTTGTAAGTGTTGCCACCTTGCTCGTGTGTTTTTTGCTCGTCAAAGCCATTTTTTCTTAATTCGCTATACGCATATGTCGCTTTTTGACGATTCAAATAACCATAATCAAAATTCCCGTTATAGTTCTTTTTGTTGTTGTTGTATCTGTTGTTGTTATAACTGTCGTTATAGTCATTATTGTATCTGTTGTTGTTATTGCTGTATTTGCCTTTACCACAATCTTCCAAAGTTGATTTAACAATAGAGTTTATTCTACCATCATTAACTTTTACAGTTACACATTTGTTTTGATTTCTGTTGTACCAGTTTTGATAGGCACTATCTCCAGATTTACTTCCGTTTATATAGGTATAACCTCTATCTCTTAATTCATTAAAAGCACCTGCCGCTTTATCTCCAACTAGATCTTGTAAGTTTTGTGCAAACCCTGTTATTCCAATAAAAAACATTAGAAGCAATGATAAAAAATTTAGTTTAATCGTTTTCATAAAAATTTAGTTTTTAAAGTTATCACTCAAAGTTAAGATATTCAAAATAAATAATTCTATTTTTTTTACCTTTTTTTTTCCAAAAATAAATTATATTTGTCTATGTATCAACTTAAAAAGAAATAATATGAAACGAAAAGCATTGCGCCAATTTGGGTTTTTAGTATTGGTTTTAGTATACTCAACAACTTTGGTATATGGTCAAAAACCGTGCGACGGATATTTTGCTGCCCACAAAGGAGCTAAATATGAAATTACTGCCTATGATAAAAAAAATGAGGTAGAGGCAGTTTCTAGTTTTTTGGTAAAAGATGCTTCATCAGGCAAAGTTGTCATTCATCTTGTGACCAATTCCAAAGGAAAGGAAACTTTGAATACCGAGTACGATATCACTTGTGATGGTAAGGTAGCTATCATGGATCAGAAGAAGATTGTAAGCAATCAATTAAAATCTAATATGAAAGATCCCAACATTACAGTAGATGTTTCTGGTAAAGATGTTGAGTCACCGCTAGATTTAAGTGTGGGTCAGACATTACCAGATAGTGAAATTGATATTGCTGTAAAATCCTCAGCAATGAATATGAATATGTATTTTAAAACCTTGGATAGAAAGGTAGTTGGGCAAGAGAAAATAACCGTTCCTGCAGGTACTTTTGATTGTATGGTTATTACGGCCACAACAGATACTAAATTGCTTTTTGCCAAAAAAGGTACTACTAAGCAATGGGTTGCTAAAGGAGTGGGTATGGTGAAGCAAGAAACCTATGCTAAGAATGGCAAGATTGAGAAAACGGAGTTGTTGACCTCTTTCTCAAAGTAAAAAATGATTTTTAAATGAAAAAGGAAGCCGTAAAGCTTCCTTTTTTTTATGAACTGCAACTAAGCATAGAGCAACCTATCTTCACTCTTGCCCAATCGGGTCGTTTAGAGTACCACTTTTCATATTCAGGTTGTTCTTCGTAAGGTTTTTGTAAAAGTTCAAACAATTCTTTTAGTATAGAATAGTCTTCTTTTTCAGCGGCATCAATACACAATTGTGACATATAATTTCGAAGTACATATTTTGGGTTAACTTGATTCATAGCGGTACTTCTTTCTATGTCAGAGAGTACTTCCAATTGAAGTCTGCTGATGTATTTAGTGAACCAATTGTGCCATTTCAGAGTTATGCTTTCAGTACAATCATTAGCATTATAAAAAGCAAATTCAATTTTTGTTAAAGCAGTTTCTGGAGTATCATTTTTAAGTACTAAACTCAAGCTTCTAAAGAAAATAGTCATATCGGTCTCTATTTCTTGTAGCAAATCGATAAGTTCTTGAATTAAGTTGCGATCTTCTTTGTCTTTTATTTGTAATCCCAATTTTGATTGCATCATTTGGAGATATTTTACATCATACTCTTTAGTGTAGGCGTCCAAAATAGCCTCGAGAGGTTGGGTTTCTTCGATTAATGGGTACAATGCATTGGCGAGTTGATACAAATTCCATAAGCCAATTTGAGGTTGATTTTCAAATTGATATCTTTTCTGTTGGTTGTCTGTTGTGTTTGGTGTCCAAGTAGGGTTGTAGTCCTCTAGCCAACCATAAGGGCCATAGTCAATAGTAATGCCGTGAATTGACATATTGTCTGTATTCATAACTCCATGGACAAAACCTACTCTTTGCCAGTGAAGAATCATTTTGAGTGTGCTTTTTGAAATTTCTTCAAAAAATTGAATGTATTTTTCTTTGCCAGTTTCTTTTATGGATGGAAAATAATGTTGAATGGTAAAATCAGCCAGTAATTTCAGATTATTATGATCTTGTCTGGCGGCAAAAATTTCAAAATTTCCAAATCGAATAAAACTTGGTGCTACTCTACAAACAATAGCGCCTTTTTCGTAAGCTGGATTCCCGTTGTACATAATGTCTCTAAGTACTTCGTCTCCAGTTAAAACCAATGAAAGGGAGCGGGTAGTGGGTACTCCTAAATGATGCATCGCCTCTGCACATAAGTATTCACGAATGGAAGAACGTAAAACGGCTAATCCGTCTGCAGTTCGTGAATAGGGAGTTGGACCAGCACCTTTTAATTGTAGTGTAAAGTTTTTTTCTTTATGTTTGATTTCCATCAAATTAATGGCTCTTCCATCTCCTAATTGTCCTGCCCAATTCCCAAATTGATGTCCTGCATAACACATTGCAAAAGGTTGTGTATTAGGATAAATTTTTGTTCCTGAGAAAACAGCTAAGAAATCATCGTCCAGCAACTCATCTTGTTCTAATCCAATTTGCTTCGCAACATCAATACCAACGTGAATTAATGATGGTTTTGAAGGTACTTTGGGGGATACGTATGAAAAGCAAGCCTGGTATACTTGCCTAGGAATGTTGTTAGTGTCCGAGTCAGCAGGTAATTCTTTGGTAAAAATATTGTTGAGATTGAGTGTCATTTTTTTGATAAAATAGTAGTATTCTAAAAATTTTGTTCCATTTGGGAATACTAAATTCGTTAGTAAAAATAAATCAATCTACACTAATTTCTTATTCTTTTTGATTTTAATTAACGAATGATTAGATCAAAAAATTCATAGTGTGTTAAAGATTAATTGATTGTAATTCTGTTTTTTTAACTATTTTTATGACAAGTTTTTAGTTAATCTATGATTACTTACGTGAAAGCTTATTTTGTAGACCCTTTTTTTATTCGATCATTAATAATTCCATTTTTTATGAAAACTAACCCAAAAAGAGTGTTGAATAATTTCTTTATTTTAAATTTTAAAACCTACTGTACTGTATTCTTTATTGCCCTTACTTTGGTCTCTTTTGGTCAAGCTAAAAAAGAAGTCAACAAGGATACTTTGGCAAAGGAAAACAAGCAGTTAGATTTGTTAATGCAACAATTGAATGAAGCGAGTTTGAAAGAAAATAAAACAAACTATGAGTTTAATGTGTTGACAAACAGGCAAAATGCTAGTTTTAATTTGCTCAATGAGGAAATTCAGAAAGCAAATACCATACTGAAAGAAGGTATCGATTATAAGGGCTTCACCAAAGAACTTGAATTATTAGTTGAATGGAAAGAAAAATCAGTAAAAGGCATCGTAAAGAATGTGAGTAAGATGCAAACCGTTAGGGATTTAACTACAACTTCACTTTTATTAAACGAATTATTGAAAAGAACTGATTATCAATTAGATAAGATTTCGTCAAATAATAAATCTTTGAGTGGAATTCAAAGAAGAATGGATTCCTTAGCTACAGATAAGATTTTTTATCAAATCCCTGCTCAAGAAGCAGCCAAAAAAAATTATTATCAGCGGATGGTATTAATGGCTAAAGATTTGAATATTGCCAATACCAACTTAAAAAATGCTATTGATAGTATCCAAAAGTTAGAGGTTAACGGAAAAATGTTCAAATTTAGTTTGGAGTCAGATTTAGCTGTTGTAAATAATGCAAGAAAGAAACTAAGTGAAAAGGTAAACTCATTTTCGCCAGATATAGCTGATAAAAATGGAAAAGGCTTATCATTTGTTGAAAATTTTGTGCATTCTTTTATAAAAGGCTACTTGTTGTTTATTTTTTATTTTGCAAATCAAACAGGTATTCTGTCCTTATTATTTCTCTTTATAATTGGATTAACACTTTATTTAAGAGTCATTAGAAGCAAATATAAGAAGGCCGATTTGTATGAGGATTTAAAATACCCTGGGCACGTTTTGAATTATCCTTTGGCAGCCTCTATATTGATTATGATTTCTATTTTTCAATTTTTCTTGCCTTCACCACCCTTTGTATTTAGTGCCTTTTTATGGATTATCGCTGGATTAGCACTAACGCTTATTTTATACAGGTCGGTTAGTAAATACTTGTTTTTAATTTGGATAGCATTTTTTGT
This sequence comes from Flavobacterium sp. 9R, assembly GCF_902506345.1. Lineage (NCBI taxonomy): Bacteria > Pseudomonadati > Bacteroidota > Flavobacteriia > Flavobacteriales > Flavobacteriaceae > Flavobacterium > Flavobacterium sp. 9R. The sequence continues at coordinate 1,523,963 of NZ_LR733413.1, forward strand.
GCTCAATAATTTGGCTTTTCAAGATAATTTATTGTTGCTCTATACCGTGTCAGAGTCTCGATTCGTATTGTTTTTAAGTGTTATAGGTCTTGCTTTAGGTCTTTATGTGTTTTTGAACAGAAAGAAAAAAGATAAAGAAATTCAAGAAAAAAGTTTTGTAATTGCATTATTGGTATTTATGGTTTTTGAATGTGCTGCGATGATTTTATCGTTTGCAAATTGTTATAATTTGGCAAAAATTTTAATGACAAATGGGTATTTTACAATTTTAATCGCTTACCAATTAATTTGGTCATTTGGTTTAAGTTTAGATATTTTAAACTTTTCAAAATATTTATCACAATCTGAAGAAGAAGCACTTTTAGAAGAAGAAAAAGAAGAGGAGAGTTTTAAAGTACCAAGTTTTATCTATGTTTTATTTGCGATAGCTTGGTATGTTTTAATAAGTAGAAATTCCTATAGTTTTCAAAGTTTTATAGAGCCTATTTCCGAGGCTTTTTATGAAGAAAAACAATTTGGTGAATTCAAGTTTTCATTTAACGCGATATTCTTATTTTTCTTCATTTTATTCATGTCAGGGTTAAGCGCCAAAATTGTTTCTTTTTTAACCACCGATAGTAAAGGAGCAAACAATGGAACACCAAAATCAGGTTTAGGCAGTTGGTTATTATTGATACGTATCGCTATAATCACCATTGGTGTTTTAATCGCTTTCATATCAGTGGGAATACCTATGGATAAAATAGCATTGATGATTAGCGCATTGAGTGTGGGTATTGGTTTTGGTTTGCAAAATGTAATTAACAACTTGGTAAGCGGATTAATTATTGCTTTTGAAAAACCCATCAATTTGGATGATATTGTTGAGGTAGGTGGGCAGACGGGAAAAATGAAATCAATTGGAATTCGAAGCAGTGTTATTACTACTTGGGATGGAGCCGATGTGATTATACCAAATGGCGATTTGTTGAGTCAACATTTGGTGAATTGGACTATGGGGAGTAATCGCCGTAGATTTGAAATTGATTTGGGTGTAGCTTATGGTTCAGATCTGAATGAAGTAAAAACTATTTTGATTGAGGTATTAATGCAACACGAATTGGTATTGAAAAATCCAGCTCCGATGGTTTGGGTGACTAAATTCAACGATAGTTCTATAGATTTTGCTGTAAAATATTGGGTGCCTCATTTTAATTTTGGGAATGATGTTCGCAATGATCTTATTATAGCAATTGATGTAGCTTTTAAAGCAAATGGAATCGAAATACCATTTCCACAGCAAGATTTGCATATTCGTTCCAATGTCTCTGCGAACAATGATGAAAATTTGGATAAAGAATGATTTTCATAAAGTGGAATGCTTTTTGTAAATGCATGATGAGCACTATAAAATTGAATACTAACTTTAATAAAAATACACATGAAAAAAGTAATTGTAACACTAGCACTTTTGGCATTTTTTGGAATAACTTCTTGTAAGAAAGAAGCAAAACTTGAGGAATCAACCGCTGATACAACCGCTGTTGCAGTAGACTCTTCAAAAGCGGAAGCTATGGTAGATCCTGATCCAACAGATACTATACCAGCTGGAAGCTACGGTATTAATTCTTCAAGTTTAAAAACAGCCGATTTGATTCGTTTAACTTTGAAAGACTTGTACAAAGATGATTTGGCAAAGAATTTTATCGATGACAATAGTAAAAAGTTTATTTTCTTTGAATATGATTTAAACGAAGATGGAAAAAAAGAGATTCTAGTTGGATTAACTGGAGGTTATTTTTGTGGTACTGGAGGATGTACTCAACTGCTGTTGGATGATCAAGGAAATGTAATTACGCAATTTTCGGTATCAGGTAATCCGGTTGTAATCGATACGAATAAAACCAACGGATGGAAGGACTTGTTTATTTACAGCGGAAGTAAATACCGTATTGTAAAGTTTAATGGAAAAACTTATCCGTCCAATCCATCAATGCAACCTGAACTAAAAGTGACTCCAGGCGATGGTTTGCCAAGAGCATTGGATTTTGAACATGAACCTTATGCTTGGTTTAAGTTTTAAGTAATAAAAAAAGGGCTTTTGAATATCAAAAGCCCTTTTTTATTTAGATAACACTGTTATTGCTTTTTATAAATAGCGTAAATAACATTTAATGTTTTTTGATCTATAATTGAGTCAATTTCTGTCTTGATATAATGCAATTTAAATGCTTTGATAGCGGCATTCAGGTTTTTTGTGTCATATCCAATTATTCGCAAAGCCATTTCGGCATTGAAATCTGTAGGAGCTGTTTCCAATTGCGCTTCTGGCCAAAGACCAAAACCTTTTTCAGCCAATAATTGCCATGGAAACAAAGCGCTAGGGTCTACTTTCCTAGTAGGAGCAATATCAGAGTGACCTATAAAATTTTGAGTCGGAATGTTGTAGTCTTTTTTTAATTTTGTTAAAAGAGCCAATAAACTATTAATTTGTGCTTCAGAGAATGGCTCTGAGCCGTTATTATCAAGTTCAATACCGATAGAGGCAGAGTTGATATCGCTGTTTCTTCCCCAAGTTCCATTGCCTGCATGCCAACCTCTTAAATAGTCATTTAGCATTTGAACCACTTTGCCATCTTCGGCGATTACATAGTGGGCGCTCACTTTAGTACTTGCTAATGTGAATGTTTTTAAGGTTTGTTTTAAGGAATCCTGTGCGGTATGATGTATGATTACAAAATTAGGTTTTCTTAAGTTGAAGTTAACCGTTCCAATCCATTCGGTTGTAACATTTTCTAAAGCTGTTGGATTGAATTTAGAAATAGAGTCCTTCAGCGTATTGATTTGTTTTGTATAAAGTGTATCGTGAGTGGTAGTAGTTTCTACTTTTTTTAGCGCAATAGCTTCTTTTTCAGCTAATTTTTGCTGTAAAACCTTTAATTGCTGTTCGTATACTTTATTGCTCTCTTTGTATGGATTTGTTCCGCACGAACTAATAAGCAAGCCCAATCCAATAGTAAGTAGAAGTTGTTTAAACATTGGTAGTTGGTTTTTGTTTTTTTTATTTCTTTTTCTTCTTTTTAAATCCTCCAGCAATAATTTTTTTATAAATTTCTTTCTGGTCTGGATTCAAAAGTTCAAGTATTTTTCGGTCGGTATTCTCAGAAATTACTTTAAGATCTTCGCTCTTACTTTCGTTTGAACCATCTTTTTTTATGATTACACCTTGTGCATTTAAACTCTCTATTAATAAATTTTTGATAGCAATTTCTTGCAAAGCATCAAAATTAAGATCAGCTTTTAAACTTTCCATTACTCTTGAAGCGGTTTCTTCGTTAGATGGTGGTTTAGGAGCGCTTTGTGCTGCCCCAGGTCCCATTCCCATTTGATTCATTCTACCATTGTAACCTCCACCGTAGCCATTATTGCCATAACCGTTATTGTATTGTGCCCAATTGGTCTGAGTGAAAAATAACGTAAACCCTAAAAACAATAAATATTGAAATTTTTGCATTGTAAACTATTTATGGATTCAAATATACTAAATTATACAGGTTCTCCGTATAAGTCAAATTCTGTTGCATCTGTAATTTTGATCATAACAAATTCCCCAGTTTTCACATAATGTTTTGAAGCATCAATTAATACTTCATTGTCAACATCTGGACTATCAAATTCGGTTCTTCCAATAAAGTGTGCTCCTTCTTTGCGATCAATAATACATTTGAACGTTTTACCTACTTTTTCTTGGTTCAAATCCCATGAAATTTGAGATTGTAGTTCCATTAATTCGTTTACACGAGCCTGTTTTACCTCGTCAGGAACATTGTCTTCTAGTAAATAGGCATGTGTATTTTCTTCGTGTGAATAAGCAAAACAACCCATTCTGTCAAATTTCATTTCTTGAACAAAGTTTTTCAAGGTCTCAAAATCTTCTTGGGTTTCACCAGGATAACCTACAATTAATGTGGTACGAATTGTAATTCCCGGAACAGCCGCTCTAAAATCTTTCAATAATTGAGTAGTTTTAGCTTCCGTAGTACCACGACGCATCGATTTCAAAATACTATCCGAAATGTGTTGCAACGGAATATCAATATAGTTACATATTTTTGGTTCACGCTTCATAATCTCCAAAACATCCATTGGGAAACCGGTAGGAAATGCATAATGCAAACGAATCCATTCAATGCCTTCAACTTTTACTAACGCTTCTAATAAATCGCCAAGCGCACGTTTTTTATACAAATCAAGACCATAATACGTTAAGTCTTGAGCAATCAAAATCAATTCTTTTACACCGTCTTTGGCTAATCCTTCAGCTTCTTTAACCAACTTTTCAATGGTTTGGGAAACATTTTTTCCTCTCATTAATGGAATTGCACAAAAACTACAAGGTCGGTCACAACCTTCAGAAATTTTCAAATAAGCATAGTTTTTAGGAGTTGTTGTCAAACGCTCGCCTAATAATTCATGCTTGTAATCTGCGCCTAATGCCTTTAATAAACCAGGCAATTCAGTGGTTCCAAAGTATTGGTCTACATTCGGAATTTCTTTTTCTAAATCCGGACGATATCTTTCAGAAAGGCAACCAGTTACAAAAACTTTGTCAACCAATCCTTTTTCTTTTTTATCAGCATATTCCAAAATCATATTCACAGATTCGGCCTTGGCATTGTCAATAAAACCACACGTATTGATTACGATAATATTTCCTTCATCTGCCTTTGCTTCATGGGTAACTTCTTTTCCGCTTGCACGAAGTTGTCCCATCAAAACCTCGCTATCGTAAATATTTTTTGAACACCCTAAAGTGATGACGTTGATTTTATTCTTTTTTGTTGATTTTGTTCTCATAGTATAGATTCCCCTTCTTCTAGGAATTGGCAAAAATACGCTTTTTTTTGTTCTGAAAAAGCATTTATTACACATCACATCCCAATATGCATTGGATTTTATATAAAGTTTTGGAGTGAATTGGGAGCAGGAAGAAAAAGGTTTTCTTGGCTTCAAAGACCCGTCATCCGCTATATCTTTGCCTTTTGAAAGAAAAGGCAAAGGATGCCGCTCCTACCGGGGCTATAAGGAAGATAGGGCTTTTTTGTTGTCATTTAAAAGAAGGCTCGATAAAGTAACAGCAAAAAAAAGAAGCCGAACTTGGCTTCTTTTTCTATTTCTTTTTATAATTCAAACAGCACCGTCAGAGAAACATTGTTGTTGATAGCATCTATGCTTGCTGCATTCGTAAGTCCCGTGCTAAAAAAACCTTGTTGGTAATTTCGTTTTGCGTAAGAATAAGCAAGGTCAACTCGTGTTGCTCCAAAATTGTATCCTAAACCTCCAGAATAGCCAGTTAAGTCTCCAATGGTAGTTTTGTTTTTATAAGGGCTTTTTTCCATTCGGTAGCCACCTCTCAAACTCAACGCTTTAATTTTATATTCAGCACCAATTCGTAATTCGCCTGAAGTTTTAAGAGATGCATTCATTTCAGCGTTTAAATCTCTATAATAATCGTCACTTGTAGGTCTAAATTTGACATTATTATAGTCTTTTATAGCGTAATCAATACTTATTAATCCTTTTTTGCCAAACACATAAGCCGCACTTGCAGTAAATTTACTCGGAGTTTGCAAACGGTAAGGAGCGTAATAATTAGTAATACGTGGATCAATTACATCAGTAGGTAATTCTCCAGAGGTATTGCTACTAACGGAACTTAATCGTTGTGTTAATTCATCACTCAAATTCATCCAAGTTGGAGATTCATAAGCCGCACCAAATCTTAATTCCTCTGTTGCTTTTACAATAGCACCTATTTGAAAAGAAAATCCCGTTCCGTTAGTGTATAAATCATTACTGAAACGCATTCTTGTAATTCGATCTTCGTTTGTTAAAGTGTTATCATTGTCTTCGTAAAATCTAGTTGATTGAGTATAATTAGAAAAATGCGAATTAAGGTTAATACCTATATATAGTTTGTCCTTATAGGATGAGGAAAAGTTAAAGGATAACTTTCCGTTGTACCCATTGGAGTAAATCGCTTTTTCTTGGTAGTAATTGCCTCCTTCGCGAACATTTGAGGTATAGGCGGTATTACTAGTTGCATTTGAAACAGGATTGATTATATATCCTTGATAACCAAAGAAAGCTTGTTGTTCTGCATAGCTTAATTCAGGATAATTCCCGTTTTCAAGTATGTTCAACGGAATTCCATTAGCATAACTCAAAAAATAGTTAGCTATAGAATTTGTTGGATTTACTCCTGCAGAAAATTTTGCATTGTCAAAATTGTTGGTATTTTCATAGTTAACCGCAAAGGCAATTTTAGTCCAGTCGGCATTTCTGTTGTGGTTTTTAAATACAAAAACACCTCCAGCTTGATTCAAGTCAAAAGAATTTTCACTATCGCTAGTTTGGGTTCCAAAATAGTTGGAATTATTTTTAGTGCTATAATTGCTTATAGTTAGTCCTAATTGATTGTTGTTGAACACAGCAGAACCTGCTGGATTTACATTGATAGAGGATAAATCACCACCCAATGCTCCAAAAGCGCCGCTCATCGATCGGTATCTAGCTGTACCGTTGAGGTTGTCTACAGAATAACGTAAAGCATCCGATATTTCTTGAGCTTTTGCTGAAGTGTACAAAAAAGCAATAGCGATTACTATATAGGTCTTCTTCATATTGGTTAAGTTGTTTGATTGAATAGTTGTTTTAGGAAGTTATTAACCCCTTCCGCCTCTTCCGCCTCCGCCTGACGATCTCGTTCCACCTCCGCTACTACCTCCTGAGGAACGCATACTTCCACTTGAAGAACTTGGAGAATAAGATCGACTAGGAGTGTAGCTATTGCTTCTTGTTCTAGAAGAATTAGAAGAATTTGTTGTGTAGTTACTGCTCTCTCTTGAGGTTCTTGTTGGATTGTAGCTTGAGTTGCTTGATGTTGAGCTGCTGTTTCTTCTAGTGAAAGAATTGTTAGTTGTGTAGCTAGAGTTGCTGTTTCTTCTGAAATCAGTAGTACCTCTTCTGTAATCTGTACTACTTCTTCTATTATAAGTAGTCATGTTTTGACTGTTACGGCTATTGTAGCTTCTGTTAACGTAGTTTCCATTGGTGTATCCAGAACCTCTTCTGCTAGCATTGTAGGCATAATTGTTGTATCTGTAACTTGGGTATCCCCAGTATCCGCCAGGATAACCCCACCAGCCACCACCAGGATAACCCCATCCCCAACCTAAGCCCCAGCCAGCATTCCAACCCCATCCAGTATTCCAGCCCCATCCAGTATTCCAACCCCAGCCGCCATTCCATCCCCAAGGGTTGTTCCATCCCCATCCGGCACCATACCAGTTGTTCCAGCCATTGTCGTTTATGTATATAGTGGTACTTTGTGGATTGCTTCCCCAGCTTGCATAGCCAGTATTTGGTGCTTGGATACTATCATTAACATCTTCATAATTATTATAGCTTTCTACATCTGTGAAAATTTCTGAAGATGAATTGGTGTTTTGCAATGACCTAAAATATTCTTGATATTGATTACCAGAGGTGTTTTGTGATTCATTGTAAACAACTCTCGAAGAATTTGAGCCGTAAACACCGTCTGTTTCGTAATAGGAGCTGTTTTGGTAAGACCCACACGATGAAATTAGTAAACATAAAAATCCAATAAATGTAAATTGGCTTATATTTCTTGAGAAAAAAACAGTAGTTTTCATATTCTATGGGATTTTTTATTGTTGAACAATACAAAAATAGTTAGTTTTGCCTAACTAATAAGTTAAAAAAAAATAAAACAAAATTTGTGCCAAACTATTTGATATGAGCAAGAACCTTACTACAAGAGAAGAAGATTATTCTAAATGGTATAATGAGCTAGTTGTAAAAGCTGATTTAGCCGAGAATTCAGGTGTTAGAGGCTGTATGGTGATCAAGCCATATGGATATGCTATCTGGGAAAAAATGCAAGCAGAATTAGACCGTATGTTTAAAGAAACGGGACATCAAAATGCTTATTTTCCTTTGTTTGTTCCGAAAAGTATGTTTGAAGCTGAAGAAAAGAATGCTGAAGGATTTGCGAAAGAATGTGCGATAGTAACTCATTATAGATTAAAAAATGATCCTGATAAGCCTGGAAAATTAATGGTGGATCCAAATGCTAAATTAGAAGAGGAGTTAATTGTACGTCCAACTAGTGAGGCAATCATTTGGTCTACTTATAAAGGTTGGGTACAATCGTATCGAGATTTGCCATTGTTGATTAATCAATGGGCGAATGTAGTGAGATGGGAAATGCGAACTCGTTTGTTTTTAAGAACTGCTGAGTTTTTGTGGCAAGAAGGACATACTGCTCATGCAACCAAAAAAGAAGCGATTGAAGAATCGGAAAAAATGATGAATGTTTATGCTGATTTCGTTCAAAAATTTATGGCTATACCTGTTGTAAAAGGCTTGAAAACAGAAACAGAACGATTCGCAGGTGCTGAAGAAACGTATTGTATCGAAGCTTTGATGCAAGACGGGAAGGCATTGCAAGCTGGTACATCACATTTTTTAGGTCAAAATTTCGCCAAAGCTTTTGATGTTAAGTTTGCCAATGCAGAAGGTAAGCAAGAATATGTTTGGGGAACTTCTTGGGGAGTTTCGACCCGATTGATGGGGGCTTTAGTTATGACGCACTCTGATGATAAAGGATTGGTTTTACCTCCTAATTTGGCGCCAATTCAAGTTGTAATTGTGCCTATATATAAGTCAGAAGAACAATTGCAAGCTATTTCTGCTGCTGTTGCTACTATTTCAGCAGCGTTGCGCAAACTTAATATTAGTGTTAAGTATGATGATAGAACCACACAGAAACCAGGATTTAAATTTGCAGAGTGGGAATTAAAAGGTGTTCCAGTTCGAATTGCAGTTGGTCCAAAAGATTTAGAAAATGGAACTTTTGAAGTAGCTCGACGAGATAATTTGTCCAAAGAGGTCGTTGCTGCAGATGGTATTGAAAATTATATTGCTAATTTACTTTCTCAAATTCAAACGGATTTATTTAATAATGCGCTATCTTACAGAGAGAGTCATATTACAGAAGTAAATAGTTTTGAGGAATTTAAGTCTGTTTTGGAAGGCAAAGGAGGGTTCATTTCAGCCCATTGGGACGGAACTGCGGCTACTGAAGAAAAGATAAAAGAATTGACAAAAGCAACCATAAGATGTATTCCTTTGGATAGAGTAGAGGAGGCGGGAAGCTGTGTGTTTACTGGGAATCCTTCGGTTGGAAGAGTGCTTTTTGCAAAGGCATATTAAAAAAAATTAATTTTTTTTGCATCAGCTATTGTGCTTCTCAAAAATAGTTGTATTTTTGCATCCGCAATACAGAAGCAGGGTCCGTTCGTCTATCGGTTAGGACGCCAGGTTTTCATCCTGGTAAGGGGGGTTCGATTCCCCCACGGACTACAAATTTTGTTTTAAATATAGTTTTCCTGTACTTTAATCAGGAGATTGGTCCGTTCGTCTATCGGTTAGGACGCCAGGTTTTCATCCTGGTAAGGGGGGTTCGATTCCCCCACGGACTACAAATTTTTATTGAAGTAGTACTAAGATGTAAAAAGACATTTACTTTGTTTTTTTAATAGTAAAGCCGGTTTTGGCCAAAATAAGTATTAGCTTCTTTATAGACTTCAAAATAAAATAATAAAGATAAAAAAATAGTACAATGGCAAATCATAAGTCAGCTTTAAAGAGAATTAGAAGTAACGAAAAGAAAAGAGTGTTAAATAGATACCAACACAAAACTACTCGTAATGCTATCAAGGCGTTAAGAATTGCTACAGATAAAGTTGATGCTTCAGCTAAATTGTCTGCTGTTATATCTATGATTGATAAATTAGCTAAGAAAAACATCATTCATGATAATAAAGCTTCTAATTTAAAATCTAAATTAACGAAACACGTTGCTAAATTGTAATAAACATTTAGTATTTGATATATAAAAAAAGCTCCTTTTTAGGAGCTTTTTTTGTTTTGTATTTATCTGAATTTTTCTGTAATATACTCTAACATTCCTACGGTAATTGGCTTTGGTAAAAAATCAGCGACTATTTTATAGGTTTTTGCTTTAGCTAAATCTTGTGGGTCGATAGTGGAGGATAGAATAATTACTTTCGTATTGTTAAAAGCGGCATATTCAGGTTGGGTAAATCGTTCTAAGAATTCCCATCCTCCCATTACTGGCATATTTAGGTCTAAGAAAATAAACTCTGGTTTTGAACTTAATGATTGGTTTTTGTTGAGTTCATTGTACATTTTTAGCGCTTCTTCTCCATTCAATGCGGTTAAAATCTCTTTTGCGAAAGAGGTTTTAGATATGATTTTTTTACTAATCATTAACGAAATAGGGTCGTCATCTATGCAAAAAATGGTGTTGTACATCTTCTTTTGTTTAAAAGGTTAAGGTGAATTCTGTCCCCTTGTTTACTTCGCTTTCAATGCTTATTGTGCCGCCTAATGATTCTATTTGAGATTTTACTAAATAGAGTCCTAATCCTTTGCTATCAGGATAATCATGGAATCTTTGATATAAACCAAAAATATGTTCTGAATTTCGTTTAAGGTCAATTCCTATACCATTGTCTTTAAATTTTAATATGGTCGAATTGTTTATTTTTTTAATTGTAATTGAAATTTTTAACTTTTTTGTTTCCGATTTGTATTTAATAGAATTCGTTAACAAGTTGATCAAAATGCTTTCAAGGTACGCTTTATTGGTGTAAATTGTATCTGCTTCGTCAAAATTTAGTTTGAGTATGGGTTTTGATTGCTCAATTTGAAATTTGAGTTGACTAAAAACATGTTCTACAACTTCATTGATTGTTACGTTTTCTTTTTGAATGGATATTTTGTCTTTGATTACGATGATTTTTACTAAATCATTTATAGTTTCGTTTAAAAGATGTGTCGATTTTTTAAAACCATTAATTATTTCTAGTAGTTCAGAGTCGTTAATAGGGATGTCTTCGATTAAATTTAAAAGCCCTATAAGATTTGACAATGGAGCTCTAAGATTATGAGAGGTTATGTATGAAAATTGTTTTAAATCCTTATTGTTTTGTGTTAATTCTCGAATTAGTTGCTCTTTTTCCTTTTCTTGTTTTCTTTCCTCGGTTACATCTTTTTGAATAGAAATCCAATGGGAGAGTTCGTTGTCTGAGTTATAAATTGGAATCATAGAAAAGCGCACCCAATATTCTTCTTTATTCTTCTTTTTGGTTAAAGTTTCTATCTGACATTCTCTTTTTTCTTCAATTGCAGCAATGAATTTTTCATATTCATGACTATCTAGCTCTTCAGTATTGAAGGGGTTGAATGGTTTTGATAATACTTTTTTCGACTTGTAGCCAGTCATGGCGCAAAAAGCATTGTTTACATATATTATATTTGGGAATGTTTCGCTGTTGGAATCTGATTTGGTAATTACAACTGCATCTTTGGTTTGTGTTACAACGGTTTCTAATAATTTAAGATTTTCTTCTTCCTTTTTTTGTTTGGTTATGTCTTGAATGGCTCCAATCATTCTAAGTGCTCTCCCTTTTTTGTCTTTTAATAGAAAGCCTCTATCTAGTACATATTTATAGGTGTTGTCAGCACATCTAAAACGGTATTGGTCTTGCCATTTTTCTGATTTTTGTTCAATAAATGAATAGAGTTTTACCGACATTTTTATACTGTCTTCAGGATGAATTTTATCGAACCACCACGCAGAATTATTGCCAACCTCTTCCTGTGTGTAGCCAAAAATAGTTTCAATTCCTTTGTTCCAAGTTATTGTATCATCTTGTATTTTCCAGTCCCAAATAGTGTCACTAGTGGCTTTTGATACAATATCGTATTTCTCGTTAGATTCTTTTATTTCGTTATTGTTGGATTTTATTTTTTCTAAAATTCTACTATTGCGTTTTTCGTTTTTGGATAAAATATATCGAAATAATAAACCTACAAATAAGATAAAAATAACATCTTTGATAAGGTTGTAATAGTAAGGATTTTCAAGTTGAAGATTGTTTGAGAATTTATGCCAAAGTATGGCCATGAATATGGAGAAAAGAATGAAAATACTAATTATTTGGTTGGTTTTACTTCTCATCAATCAAATATAAATAATTTATTTGTTAGAATTTTAAATTTCTGTTATAAAACTTTGTCTCTTAAAATTGATAAATAATGAACTACTTGTTATTCATTGTTTTAGGAAACCGTGTTGGAAAGTTTTTTATATGAAAATAAAGTGTACCTTTGCAGCCATTAAAAATCACAGATGGAATCTATTAGAAACATTGCAATTATTGCCCACGTCGATCACGGTAAAACCACTTTGGTTGATAAAATTATGTATCACTGTCAATTATTTCGTGACAACGAAAATACAGGTGATTTAATTCTTGATAACAACGATTTAGAGCGTGAGAGAGGTATTACTATTACTTCTAAAAACGTTTCAGTTCAATATAAAGGAACAAAAATCAATATTATCGATACTCCTGGTCACGCCGATTTTGGAGGTGAAGTAGAACGTGTATTGAACATGGCCGATGGTGTATGTTTACTAGTGGATGCTTTTGAAGGTCCAATGCCACAAACTCGTTTTGTATTACAAAAAGCGATTGACTTAGGTCTAAAGCCTTGTGTAGTTATCAATAAAGTAGATAAAGAAAACTGTACTCCTGAAGAAGTTCACGAAAAAGTTTTTGACTTAATGTTTGAATTAGGAGCACAAGAATGGCAATTAGATTTCCCAACAGTATATGGTTCTGCTAAGAACAACTGGATGTCTGATGATTGGAAAAATCAAACAGAAAACATCGAGCCTTTGTTGGATATGGTAATTGAAAATGTTCCTGCGCCAAAAGTGTCAGAAGGAAATCCACAAATGTTGATTACCTCTCTTGATTTTTCTGCTTTTACAGGTCGTATCGCTATTGGTCGTTTGGAAAGAGGTATTTTGAAAGAAGGGATGCCAATTTCTTTAGTAAAAAGAGATGGTTCTGTATCTAAATCTAAAATTAAAGAATTACACACTTTTGAAGGTCTTGGACGTAAAAAAGTAGAACAAGTAATTGCTGGAGATATTTGTGCAATTGTTGGTGTTGAAGGTTTTGAAATTGGTGATACTATCTCTGATTTTGAAAATCCTGAAGGATTAGCTTCTATTGCAATTGATGAACCTACAATGAGTATGTTGTTTACCATTAATGATTCTCCATTCTTTGGTAAAGAAGGTAAATTTGTAACTTCTCGTCATATTAGAGAGCGTTTAACAAAAGAATTAGAAAAAAACTTAGCAATGAAATTGGGTGAAACTGATTCAGCTGATAAGTTTATGGTTTTTGGTCGTGGTGTATTGCACTTATCTGTTCTTATTGAAACCATGAGAAGAGAAGGATACGAATTACAAATTGGTCAACCACAAGTAATCATCAAAGAAATTGATGGTAAAAAATGTGAACCAATTGAAGAGTTAACTATCGACTTACCAGAAAATCTTTCTGGAAGAGCTGTTGAATTTGTTACTTTGCGTAAAGGTGAAATGCTTTCTATGGAAACTAAAGGAGAGCGTATGATTATTAAATTTAATATTCCATCTCGTGGTATCATAGGATTACGTAACCAATTGCTTACTGCTACTGCTGGTGAGGCTATTATGGCACACCGTTTTATCGGATATGAGCCTTACAAAGGTGAAATTGCTGGACGTAACAAAGGTTCATTGATCTCTATGGAAAAAGGAAAAGCTATTCCTTATTCTATCGATAAATTACAAGATCGTGGTAAGTTTTTCGTTGAGCCAAATGCTGAAATCTACGAAGGACAAGTTATTGGAGAAAACTCTCGTGGAGATGATATGTGTATAAACGTAACTAAAGAGAAAAAACAATCTAACGTACGTTCTTCTGGAAATGATGATAAAGCTAGAATTATTCCTCCAATTATCTTTTCATTGGAAGAAGCTTTAGAGTACATTCAAAAAGATGAATATGTTGAGGTTACTCCAAAATCTATTCGTTTGAGAAAAATCTATTTAACAGAAACAGATAGAAAAAGATTTAAAGTTTAATTTTTTTAAATCTCAAAATAGTAAATCCCAAATTCCAAAGTAATGGAGTTTGGGATTTTTTTATGGTGTTTCCCGCAAGAAAAATGCGGGTCGGGCTATCCGCTATATCTTTTTAGGGCTAGAAAAAAGCCCCAAAAAGGATGCCGCTCCTATCCCTAACACAATATTGATACCATTAGAAATTATAGCTTATCATTCATTTTAATTGTAATTTTTGAGTCAGCAACAAGAGAAAACTTTGCATCCTCATATTTTGGTGGACCCATAAATCCTTTAGCATTGTTCGAACAAGCTACAGCTTCTTTTGGCATTCCGATGAAGTTTTTATCCAATTTTCCATTATTGTTTTCGTCGTGATATACCATAACAGTGTATTCGGATTTGGGTAAATCACTAAAAACAACAATAGCCGAATTGGATTTGATAGTTGAAGAAGTGGTTTTAAAAACACTTTTTAAAAACTTTCCTTTCGAGTTGTAGACTTCGACGGTAAGTTTTCCGGTATTGTTTTTTATACCTGTGACAGTAGCAGTAAGACTTGTGTTTTGAGAAAAAGCCATACTGCAAACGAATAAAAAGAGGATGATGAATCGGTACATTTTATGGATAATTATAGATTTGTTTATGAAAAGCTTTTTTATTCAAAAGTTAAATTTCCCCCATTCATTATTTGAGAATAGGAAATGGAATTCTTCGTGCTATTTTTTTCATTTAGTTTTATTGTATACTTTGAATTTCCAGATGATACAACGATTAGTTTTTTGTTGTCTTTTAAATGCAAAGTTGCCTTTTTTACTTGTGGCATCCCGAAAACAAATTCACCTGTTGCTGGATTTACAGGGTAAAAACCTAGTGTCGTTAATATGTACCAAGCGCTCATTTGACCACAATCATCATTACCTGTGATTCCATTTGGAGTGTTGTTGTAAAACTGATTATAAATCTGAGTGATTAATTTTCTTCCTTTTTCGGGTTCGTTTGAAAAAGCATACAAATACGAAATATGATGGCTTGGTTCATTGCCATGGGCGTATTGACCAATCATTCCTTCTTGACCAAGATGTTTGTTGTCTTTTTCTCCACTAAGAGTAAAAAAAGTATTCAATTGTTTGGTAAACTGTTCTTTTCCTCCTAATAATTGGGTAAGACCTACTACGTCATGTTGAGTAGAAGCCCAAGAGTATTGCCACGCATTAGCTTCGGTATAATCACCTGGATTGTTCATAGGGGAGGTCGGTTTCAAAGGTTCAAATGGCGTTCTCCAATTTCCATTCGTTTCTTTTCCTCGCATCAAGCCTGTGTTTTTATCAAATAGGTTTTTATAGTAGGAGGCTCTTTTGTAATAGGTTTCGGCAACTGCTTTATTGCCTAATTTCTCAGCTAATAATGCCACACAGTAATCGTCATAGCCACTTTCTAATGTGCGTGAAACAGCTTCGTTATCTATTTTATCAAAAGGATAATAGCCATATGTATTGTATAAATCCCAGTCGTTATTTGGATGGTTTTTGTTGGTTGTTTCAATCATAGCTTGCAGAGCTTCATTGGCATCAAATCCTTTGAATCCTTTATTGTAAGCATCGGTTATTATTGGAATGGCATGATTGCCAATCATACAATTGTTCTCTTGTCCCCAATCGGTCCAAATTGGTAAATAACCAGCAGCTTTATGATGCAAAAGCATAGTGTTTATAAAACCATTCACGCGTTCAGGCACCAAGATAGTATACAAAGGGTTGGCTGCTCTATAAGTATCCCACAAGGATAGCGTAGAGTAGTATTCTCCATTGGGGGCTTTTGCTATTTTATCATCTGCACCTCGATATTGACCATCAACATCAGCAATGTTGGAGGGTTGTGTAAATAAATGGTACAAAGAAGTATAAAATATTTGCTTTTGTTTTAGAGGTGCTTCAATTTCAATTTTAGACAAATAGTCGTTCCATTTTTCTTTGGCATTAGCCACCGTTTGTTCAAAATCCCAATGAGGTAATTCTGTTTTTAAATTGTTTTTGGCTCCTTCAATACTTACAGTCGAAAAGGCAATTTTGGCTTGTAGTGTCTTGTTTTTTAGCTCAAAATCAAGAATGTATCGAGGCGCTTTTTCTTTAGGTTTTTTGGGAAGTTCTGTTGCATTCAAAAATGAAGTATCAAAAGTGAGCGTGAAGAAGTATTTTCGTTCCACCCAGTTTTTGTTATGACAATAACCCGAAATAGTGTTGTTGTTTTCAATGCTAACTTTACTATCTAAAACCAAAGAATCGGTCAAAAAGCGCAACCCGTGTTGAATGTCAACTAATAATTTTGCCTTGTTTGTTGGGTAGACAAACTGATTAAAAGCAACTCGTTCAGTAGCGGTAAGGTTAACTTTTATACTGTCATTTAAGGTGACAGAATAAGTACCTGGGCTAGCTTTTTCAGTTTTTTTGTTATAACCCGTTTTGAAATTTTCGCCTTTGTTTTCTACAAAAGGAAGCAATAGTACATCCCCTAAATCATTAATTCCGGTTCCACTCAAATGGGTTTGGGAAAAGCCTAGAATTTCAGGATTCTTGTATTGATAGCCTGAGGTGTAATCCCAACCTATATCTACATTATCTGGACTTGGCTGTACCATTCCAAAAGGCAAACAGGCTCCCGGAAAAGTATGACCTGTTCCATCGGTTCCAATAAAAGGGTTGACAAATTGAGTAAAATCAGTCGCTTCTTCCTTTTTTGAACACCCTTGAAATAATACGATAGCAAACAGAATTAGTAGTGCCTTTTTCATATATGAAAATTTTATTTGTTAGAGGTCATATATGGTATCGCCTTTTACTTATCGGTGTTTGTTTGCAACAAACTTGTTGTCAGTGGCGATTTCATTATTCATTTTTTAACAGAAACAATAGTGGGATATCCAATCGCTTCGCCCAAGCTACTTCCGAATGGTTTTCTCCGGGTAAGAATTTGGTTTCCCAGTTTTTGTTGGTAAAACCTTTGGCTTTCATCACAACATCTACTTTTTGTTGTAGCGGTGGGTAAAGTGCATCCAAGGTTTGGTCGCCATAATCAAAGTAGATTTTATGGTTTTTAGGATTGGGAAGCTTCTTTTTGAGGTAATCTACAAAGGCATTTGGAATTGGATTATTGTCTGAAGAAAAAGTGCCTGGCCAATGTGTAGATAAACAGGCGGCACCTCCAAAAACTTTTGGATATTCACAAATAGCATACATCGAAATGAGTCCACCCATACTTGAGCCAGCAACAAAAGTATTTTTTTGGTCCTTTTTTGTAGAGAATGTCTTGTCGATAAAGGGTTTTACCTCGGTAACTAAAAACTGAAGGTACAAATCAGAATACGGTTTAAAAATGTCCTTGGTTCTACCTGCTTTTTGTAATTGAGCTGTTACGGTGTCTCTTTGAATTTGGGTCAAACTTTCATAAGGCTTCTGAGGGAAATATTCTGGGTGGCGTTTTGGGCCGTTGTTCCAAATGCCTACGACAATAAATTTTTGAGTTTTCCTTTCGGCAATTAATTTTCCTGCCACTTCATCTATTTCCCAAGCTTGTTTGTTCCAAGTACTTTGTGCATCGTATAACGCTTGACCATCATGCATATACAAAACGGCATATTTTTCTTTCTCAGAATAGCCATCGGGCAGCCAAACATCAATGTTTCGGGCATCAATTAGTTTTGATTTGAAATTTTCAAAACGCTGTACTTTGCCTGAAGTGACTTGTACTTGTGCTGTTGCGGCAAACATTAAAAAGAGAACCAAGAAAATGGTGAGCTGTTTTTTCATTGCTATGCTATTTAATTTCTAGAATCAAGGCCGATTTTGGGTCTACTTCTAGTGTTCCATTCACATTTATTTCTTTACCTCTTAGTGCTTCTTTTGCATTGAAATTGGAAGGAATCATGTCTTGATAGGTTTTCATATCCAATGTGATTTTTTTATCGTTTTTATTCAAAATCACCATTATTTTTTGAGTATCGTTGTATCGGAAATAGACGTAAGCGTCATTTTTTTCGGGAGCATAATGTTTGAATTTTCCATTGTGAATAGCGGTGGCTGTTTTTCTCCAATTGAAAAGATGGGTAAAGAATTTTTGTGCCTCTACTTCTTCACTAGTTAGTCCTTTTCCAGTAACAGCATTTTTGGAATCTCCTTCCCAACCACCATAAAAATCGACCCTTCTGAACCCATCATTACCTGGTTTTTCTTGTCTGTACAATAATTCAGTGCCATAATACATTTGCGGAATTCCTCGCATAGTTGCATATAAGGTCATGGCTAATTTCCAATGGTCCAGATTGTGTTGTAATCTAGTATATATACGATCCATATCGTGATTGTCTGGGAAAATCAGCAAATTATTGGGGTTCGGAAATTGGTAATCTTGTCCCAAACCTCTGTATATTTCTTTCCATGTTGATTCCCAATCATTTTTATTGTTCAAGGCTTTTACCAAATTATCGGTTAGAGCAAAATCCATTAAGGATGGCAAGTAACATTGGTATCCATCTACATTTTTTTTGTCTTTTTGCCAATAAGCAGCGATTTCTGTGACATGTGTCATTTCTTCACCTACGATATTAAAGTTGGGATACTCTTCTAGAATGGTTTTGGTCCATTTGGCCAAGAAATCTTTATCAGCATACGAAAAGGTGTCTTCTCTAAATCCAGAAAGCCCAGCATATTCTACCCACCAAATGGTATTTTGAATTAAATAACTCGCCATCAATGGATTTTTTTGGTTTAAATCGGGCATAGTGGAATCAAACCATCCATCGGTATACCCTTTTTTATCTTGTTCAGTGGCATAAGGGTCCAAAAGTGTCGATTTCAAGTGATTGGTTCTTGTTTTGGTATCTGGAACATTAACCCAATCCTTCATTGGCATGTCTTTGATAAAATAATATTCTAAGCCACAATGATTTAAAACAACATCCCAAATCAAGCCTATGTTTCTTTTTTTAGCTTCTTGTACAAGTCTTTTAAAATCTTCATTGGTGCCGTAGCGAGGGTCAATTTTATAAAAATCAGTAGCAGCATAACCGTGATATGAATACTTTGGCATATTGTTTTCTGCAAGCGGCGTATTCCAAATTTGAGTATAACCAAGCGATTGAATGTAATCTAAGTTGATAATAATTCCTTGAATGTCACCACCGTGTCTTCCGCTTTCGTCAGCGCGATTGGCTTTTTCTAAACTACCTGACAGGTTATCGTTTTTGGGATTACCATTTGCAAAACGATCGGGCATGATTAAGAGTATAGCATCTTTTGGAGAGAAACTGGCTCGGTTCGCACTATTGTTTTCTCTTGCTAATAAAGGAAAATCTTTGGTAATGATGGTTTTTCCATTCTTCTTAAAGTCAATTTTAGCTTTTCCAACTTTAGTATCGGGAGCTATGTTTATCGTCACAAAAAGATAGTTGCGATTTTCGACTTTTTCCGTTTTTACAATATTCAAACCACTGTATGTTGTACTAGGTTCTAAATCTTGAATATTATCTCCGTAGACCAATAAAGTGATTTGATTGAGTTTCATTCCCACCCACCAATTTGCTGGCTCAATGCGTTGGATCTGTGCTTGAAAGGTAGTGGTGATAAGGATAAATAGAAAGGCTATTTTTTTCATAAATGCAATTTTTTAAAAGGAAACTTGTCTTAAAATGGTTTTTCCAAAAGGAATAAGAGTCACTTTTTCAGTGGTTTGGGTACTGTTGTTTTTTAAAGTTACCTCTATTTTACCATTTTTAAATTTAGCATTATTTTCCTCAATAAAGGAGTAACTTAACTTTTCTTTAGGAGCATATTCTACATCATAAAAACCAGTTTTGTACTGTCTCCCTTTTATTTCTTCGGCTTGAATGGGTAGCGCAAAAACTTGAGCGCCATAGGTGAAATATTTTTCGTTGTTGTCGTCCTTTTTGACAATGATTGCTGCTTCGAATTCTAGCGTAATCTCCTCTTTTTGTTTATTGTTTTCTTCAAAAAGTACAAATCCGTGAATCTCTTTGTATGGCTTTGATGCGATTATTTTAGTTGCCCAATTAGGTTTTCTGATTTTTAGATTAAATTTTGCCTTTTTGGGATTAGTTATCCTAAATGTAAACTGGTTTTCAAATGGATATTGGGTGATCTCTTCAATTTGAACGGGTTTGTTTTCTATGGTTGATTTTACAGTTGAAGGACCAAGTAAGCTGGCAACAAGTGTATTATTATCTTCCAATAACCACGATTTTTCTAGGAAATAAGGTGTAATTCTACCAGCATTTGGATTACAACAAACTGCTACATCTTGATGCGCTGGTGAGTATTTGTATCGGGTTTGTTTTCTATCGGGTTCAGTTTCTCCATTTTTAGTACCCATCATTTCAAAGGAGTTATCAGTCTTAAGATACGCTATGCAGGAATGTTTTGGATCTCGACTCCCTTGTGCAGCATTATAAAATATAGTTTCAATTTCATCTCCGAGTTTTGCTTCTCCATTTTTTTGTAGCAAGACGCTATAGCTGTCCAAAAGTTCGTGAATAGAGCAATATTCATAACCTGTATGTGTTGCATTGGCTTTTCTTTCAGCTATCCATTCATCACCTATTGGTCCTCCTGTGGAGGTGGTAACTTCTCTGATGCGTTGTAAAAACAAAATAAGAGCTTGTTCCATTTCAGGATTGTTTTTGGCATAAGTAGCCACAATAAGAGGGCGTAAATGTTCAAATGTATGAACGCCGTGCGACTGCAGTTTGTAATTTGGATTTAAAATGTTTTGTAATTGTGCATCTTTTTCAGATTGATAGGTTTTTGAGTAATCCAAGTACAAGAACAATGCATAATCTAGGTATTTTTGTTCTTTGGTGATTTGGTACATTTTGTCTAAAACATCTGTAAATGTTAAGCCGTGAGAGACTCCACCATTGAATTTTTCCCCTGAACTAAACGGACTTGACGCGTTTATGGGATAATTTTGCATTACGTTATCGACAGCTTTTACCAAAGATTTCCAAACTTTAGGATCTTTGGAATAGTCATAATAGGCTAATAAACCGCGATACAAAGTGGCTTTGGCCCATAATTCTCCGTTTTCTGAATTGAACTTGTAACGTAGTTCAGGATCGTAGATTCCAAGATAGCCATCAGCATCTTGTGTGGCTAAGATTTCGTTAATATGTTTTTTTACTTTTTGTAAAGCCTTGGTATCATTCAGCAAAATGGCATTTCTAATGTAGCCATCCCACCAATTGGATTGCGTCTCACTATTCCACCATTTGTATTGATCATCTCCTTCGGCATCTCCCTCTTTTTGATTGCCCAAATCTTTTGCTTTGCTGTGTTTTTGCAATCTGCCTTTTCCGTATATGGGATCATTAATCAAATCGGGAACTAATTCATCAAGATGACCAACGAAACCTTGCATATCTTTTTCCATTTGATTTTTTATCCAGCCCGAAGGTGTAATGCTTCCAAAAGGAAGTGCCGTGTAATGTTCCTGTTTTTTTTGTTGTGCATTCATAGTGCTAAAAAATAATAAGGCAATAAGAATATAATAGTTTTTCATAATCTTGAATTTGATGTTTTTGAAGCAATAAATTTTACTTTTTGAGATAAAAAATACTAGATTTATCAAAATTAGTGGAATAAAAGGTTTGTAATTAATCCTATTTCATTCAATTATGATACTATATTGAATTTATGTGATTATATTTGATGTGTAAATGAATGGTATTGTGTTATGAAGCCAATTTTAGAACAAATTAGATTGCAGCAACCCAATGCTACTTTTTATAGCTATCGTTTTGAAGTTCCCTTTTTTGAATTCAAATGGCATTATCATCCCGAATATGAATTGACTTATATTGTCAAAGGCAATGGATTTCGATTAGTAGGGAATAGCTATGCATCTTTTACGGATGGGGATTTGGTTTTGATTGGTCCTAATTTGCCTCATACTTGGGTAGGAAAATCTAAAGATGATACATTATTTGAAGCAGTTGTGTTACAGTTTTCTTCCTCATTTATAGCTTCTTTTTTAGGTTTTGAAGAGAGTGATGCTTTGCAAAAAATATTGAATACCGCTCAAAAAGGACTTTTTTTTACTTCTGCTAACGAGGAAATTAAAAGTTTGATGATTCAACTTACGGAGGCCAACGGTTTTGATCGTATTCTTTCTTTTTTGTCAGTAATGAACCAATTGAGTACTATGGAATCTTTTCCATTGGCAACAGAAAATTTTGTGTCCTTACATTCTTTAGAAACAGAAAAGAGAATTAATAAAGTTTGTGGTTATTTGGAACAAAACCTTACCACTAAAATTACTTTGAGTGAGTTGGCGAATTTGATTTCACTTTCGGAAAGTAATTTTTGTAAGTTCTTTAAAAAAGCTACAGGTAAAACTTTCTCAGATTATTTGAATGATATTCGGATACAAGAAAGTTGCCAAATTTTATTGAAAACAGATTTGGATATCAATCAGATTGCTATGCAATGCGGCTATGAGTCTTTGAGTTATTTCAACCGAATATTTTTAAAGAAAAAAGGTTTGACGCCGAGACAATTCAGACAGTCAAACCTTTTATGAACTAGCGTTTCAGTGCAAAATGGCCTTTAATTTCTCTACCATCTTCTAATACGACTGTGTACCAATAGTCATCTGAGGGAAGAGCTTGACCATTAAAGGTTCCGTCCCAACCATTACTGTTAGGGAAAATTTGTTTGAGCAATTTACCATATCGATCAAAAATACGAATCACTGATTTTGAGTTGGCGGCAGTATTGGTTCCTTTAACATTCCAGTAATCGTTGTATCCATCTCCGTTTGGGGTGAAGAATTTGGGGAAGTTTATTATTATAATTTCTTTTTTTACACTTCCACATCCATCTAAATTTTCTATGATTAATTCGTGAATACCGCCAGGAACATTTTGAAAAAATGGAGTATTTTGAAAAGGTAATATGTTTCCTCCTTCAAGTTGTATACTGTAGCGGTATTTTTGAGGGTCATTTAAAGTCACAACTACATTATTCGAATTTTCAGTTTCATCAATCGTGATGTTATCAATTTTTGCTAATGAAGAATAGAGTACTTCATAAGTAATTGTTGATGAACAGCCAGATAAATTAGTTAAAGTTAACGTATAAATGCCAGTTTTTTTTGTTTCTATTGTTGGGGAGGTTTCTTTAGTTGACCATAGATAACTATAGTTATTAGCTTCATTCAAATTTACTATTCCAGTACCTAAAGCCACCAGATTAGGATTATTTTTGCATATATATACTGTTTCGCTGGCTTTTATTTTTGGAACAGCCATTGTACTAATTGTAATCTTTCCCGATCCATAACATTTTGAATCATTTTCAGCTCTAATGAATAATGTTGTATTTGTTGATAGAAAATCACCATTTAATGGATTGGTTCTAAGTTGAAAATCTTTGTTATTTTGATATAAAAAGAGAACAACACTAGCAGGAAGATTTAATTCTTTTTTTATATGTTCCTTGATGTTATTTATATTAAAGTTTGCTTTATCCTCAGATAAAGTACAGGAATAGAAGGGAGAGGGAAGGAGTTCAATGTTTTTGTCAACATGTAAAATGATACTACCAAGGCTGTAACAGTTTGAATTGGGTTGTGTTACTTTTGCAATTAGTATTTCATCTTGCTGTGTATTTTTATAGTCGTTTGGAAGAGCATTTATATTTTGAGAATCGGCTATTGCTTCAGTCGTCGAATGATAAAAATAAACTTCGTAGTCATTATTATTTAGAGTTAATTCATAGTTTGCAGAAGATAAGCTAAATGTAGTTTTTTCATCCTCAGGGAATTCATCATTACTATCACATTCTGCTAATACAATTGGTTTTGCCGAGATAATTGGTGATTCGTATATAGTAACTTTTTTTTCTAATGGCTCTCTTTGTTCACCATTTATTATTTTAGTTAGCTTCACATTATAAACCCCTGCATTTTTATAAATATGATAGGCATTAGTATCAGAGGAAGTCGATCCGTCTCCAAAATCCCAAATGACTTGATCTACTTTTTCATTTGTATTAAAATAAAAAAGGGTGTTATCTCCAAAGCAGTTGAATTCATAGTTGAAAGAGTAAAGAAATAATGAAGTGATAAATGGAGGTAACCCCAATCTTACTCTTGTTGGAACTTTTAAGCTTATGGCATCTTGTATGTAATTGCAATTTGATCCATCGGCTTCAGGATTATTTATCACGGATAGTTTATCATAGCTATCGGTTAAAATAGGATACCCTGAGCGATAAATTTTTTCGTCAATTCCTAATTGAAGGGCACCTGCAACATAGGATGAGTTTATAATAGCTTTTTTTGAATTAACAATGTTTGAACTTTTTAGATCAAATTGGTACAATGTGCTCCCAAGTACTACTCCTTGTGCATCAAAATTGTTGGTTGTTATATATAATTTTTTTGATTTAGCTGAAAACTCAACACCATAAGGATTTATATTACTTATTAGTGTAATGTTGTTGTTTATTTGCCCAGTTGTTGAATCGAAGTCATATAAAACAACATTGCCTGTGTCTCTCTTTATTTCACCTTTTGGTCCAGTTTCATTAGTGTTTTTGATAGAAGAATTGGCTATTGCAATTTTTTTTCCATTGGGAGAGGCTTTTAAATATCCAATAGCATTAGTTATATAACCTCCAGTTGGGACTAGGTTTGTTGTGCTTTTTATTGGGTTTTTAATAACTCCTGATGCACTAATTTTAAAGGCATAAAAATTATTTTTGAAATGTGTAACAATCCAAAAGGATTCTCCATCTCCATGTTGAACTGCTGTGATTTTTTCGGAGCATTTATATTTTACTTCTTCAGGATCATTTACATTATAAGTGATTAAAGGAATGTTTTTTTCTGAAATTACAATATCTCCATTACCATTGTCTAGTCTGGTATCAACCAAAGAATAATTTAATCCATTGTTGGGAGGATCTTCATCGTTCAATGTAGTATCGTCTGTGTTTTTTGGATTCGGTTCGTCAACGGTAAAAATGTAATATTGAAACTTATTTTTTGGCTTTGGAATAATGATAGCGGATTGCGTACTAGATCTATGTCCTAATAACCCATTCCCATTAGGCATGACTTGATGTTGCTTGTTGTATACTAAAGAGCCATCAGTGTAAAAAAGAATGTTTCCATTATTATCTGAAATGGAAGTGCATCCTTCATTTGTAAACAACTTTCCATTAGTAATAGAAACGGGTGAGCCTGAATTAAAATCAATTCCAGCAAAATTTCCAAAATACCAAACCGCCGCCTCTTTTTGAGCAAATGTAGTTTGGTTAACGAGTAACAATAGAAAGATTATATATTTTATTTTCATAATTTATTAAAGATAGTAAAAAGGTTTGACGCCTAGACAATTCAGACAGTCAAACCTTTTATGAACTAGCGTTTCAGTGCAAAATGGCCTTTAATTTCTCGACCATCTTCGAGTACGACTGTGTACCAATAATCATCTGAGGGAAGAGCTTGACCATTAAAGGTTCCGTCCCAACCATTACTGTTAGGGAAAATTTGTTTGAGTAATTTACCGTATCGATCAAAAATACGAATCACAGATTTTGAGTTGGCGGCAGTATTGGTTCCTTTTACGTTCCAGTAATCGTTGTATCCATCTCCGTTTGGGGTGAAGTATTTGGGAGCACCTACAACAGCGACTTCTTTGCTCACAATTCCACATCCATTTTTATCATTTACATAGATTGTGTGAATTCCAGAAGGAATGTTTTCAAACACATTCGAAGAAATAAAAGGACCTGTAGCATCATCCAAACTGTATTCATAATCTCCTTGGCCACTAACATTGATTGTAACTTTGTTTACATCGGTCAAATCAACAATTTCAACAGATTCGATTTTGGCAATGTCGGAGGCGGTTACTTTTATTGTTCTTGTTCTACTACATCCTTGTGCTGTTGCTACTTCAACAGTATAAATTCCCTCGCTAGTAACATCTAAAGTGTAACCAGTTTGTCCTGATAGTACAGCTCCGTCTTTTTTCCAAATATAGGTGTAATTTGATATTGGACTTCCATCATTAATTCCAGCGTTGAGTTGTACCGAGAAGGTCGGTAAATTTGTACATACCAAGGCATCTTCAGATCCATCGGTATTCAAATTAATATTTGGCAATGGATTTACCACAAAGGAGAGTAAGGTTTCTTCAATGCAGGTTGTGTTTTTTGGGTTTTCAACTGTTGCTCTAACATTTTGAGTAGCGGTTGTAAAAGGATTAGGCAACGGACTTGGCAATGTATTATTGTTAGCATCAAAATAGCGAACGATCATTCCAGTTTGCCCATTTAATAATTGGCTTTCTATAGTGCTGGTATCAAACGTATTTAGTCCATCGGTATCACTCGGGTTGGCATCATCACAAGCAGCAGGAATAGTTACTGCATTGGCTACGGGATGAAAATCTACGATAAATTTGATGGTTGTTTCGTCATAACAAGGAACACCATTGTTTGTGTTAGTAATGGTATTGGTCACTCGAGCTTTTATGGTTTGTGATTTAGTCGAAAAATTGGATGGAAACGGACTAGGCAACGGATTGTTGTTCTCATCAAAATAGGTAACCGCAACGTTGGTTTGTCCTTTTAATAGATCAGCTTGTAAGGTGGCCGTATTGAATGTGAAAATACCATCATTGCTAATTTCATCACATTCTTTGTAATCTATAATTGGATTTGCAACAGGTAATTTTTCAACGGTTAGTGTTACATAATTTCCTAAACCAAAGCAAGCGTTGTCTAGATTAGAATCCACTCTTACATAAATAGGGTGTTGATTTGCTATGGTATTTCTATAAGATGTAGTATTTGTGATTTCGTTAGTTTCAGCTAAAGCATCAGCTTGTGTAGGGAAATATTTTATAGTGTAAGCTGTAGATGGGGAAGGTAACAATGCTTGAATATCATTAGTAACGCTACTAAAATTAAAGGCGGCTATTCCGTCTTTATCGTCGTTTGCAGCATCCACATAATCATCACAAACCGTAAAATTACGTTGAAAAGTTGCTGGAATTTGTGTAGCAGAAACGATTAATTTTATCTCACTTGTATTAAAGCATCCATTGGCGTTTTCAACTCTTGTCCAAACGCTTCCTATACCACTGGTATATTTGGTTGGGTCAGCAATTTTTGTTGCCGCATCATTGTTTGTAGCTCCAGCAGCAGTTTTGAAATAGGTAAACGTTTCGTTTAGATAATTTGTACTAATGAAACTATTTTTTTCGGTGAGATTAAAATCAGAGATACCGTCAATGTTATCATCACATTGTTTCAACGTGATACTTGAAGCGACAGTTGGTAGTGCTAATGTGGTTAATATT
Source organism: Flavobacterium sp. 9R (assembly GCF_902506345.1). Taxonomy (NCBI): domain Bacteria; kingdom Pseudomonadati; phylum Bacteroidota; class Flavobacteriia; order Flavobacteriales; family Flavobacteriaceae; genus Flavobacterium; species Flavobacterium sp. 9R. Next base: position 1,551,409 of record NZ_LR733413.1, read on the forward strand.
GCCGCTGTAGAAGTTAATCCACAAGAGTTTCCTACTCTGTTTAATTGCACACGATAGCTGTAGCCATTCATAACCACTGAAATAGCATTGACTTGTAGTGTTTTAGTTGTAACGCCAGCATAGTTTGCGTTATTTGCTAGTGCGGTCCAAATTGTTCCATCAGTACTCATTTCCCATTGAAAACTGTCTGCATTAGAGACTACGTCAAAAGTTGTACTTTGCAATAAACATTGTGATTTGTTGCTAGGCTGTGTAGTAATGGCAATGGGAGCTCCAATAGTATAATTGGCATTTGGAGTAGTATATCCAGTACCCGATGTAACAATCCCTTTGTCATTTACAGTGACTGGACTATTTCCTAATAATCCATCTGCGTCAGCATCCTGGAACCCAGCTTCGATGACGTCTTTACAACCATCATCATCGCTATCTAATTCAAAATAGTTGAAATTACCATCTGCATCAGAATCCGCTATGGTATACTTTAATTTTCCACTATCTGGGCTGGTTTCTAAACTGTCTAATAAACCATTCAAGCCAACATTTCCTTCTACTTTGCCATCTTTGTTAGCATCGGAGGCGTTGTGACCTGCTTCATCAAGGTCAAAAATACCATCATTGTCGCTATCAAGGTCTAAGTAGTCATATCCAGTGTAACTAATAGTTGCATCAGTATCAAAATTAATGGGTTGTAATCCAGGTTCAAAGGCATCATCCAAACCGTCTTTATTGGTATCTATACCAGAGAATGATTTGAATCCTTTTCCTTGTGCTTCAATACTATCAGGAATTCCATCATTGTCGCTATCAATGTCTAATGCGTTCGCAATACCATCTGCATCAGAGTCATTTTCTATATTTTGGCCTAGCATAAATGCTGCACGATTGCTAGTTGTTTCCGAAAGGTTGTAATGTTTAAATGTTAAGGCTGTAATTTTGTATCCTTGAATTTTGAAGCGTGCACCACCTTGGGGAATAGGTGTAGTGCTTTTAAATCGAAAACGAATTTCAAAAGAAGTAAATTCTTTTACACCACTTTCGTAAATTCCATCAAAATTCGTATCAATTAAGACATCATCGAATGGATTGGTAATAGTCAGCGTCTGATTCGTTGGTGCACTAACTACGAAATCTCCATCCCCATTGGCTAAATCTCCAACAGGTGTAGTTTGAGAAGTGCCATCAATTATGTATTGAAAAGTAATGGTTTCAGGTTTTTTGAAGGTCAAAGTATAGCTATTTGGAGTGTTTTTAACTGCAGGTACTTCAGAAACAAATCCATAAAAAGGATAACCAGAAATCGTTCCTGGGCCTGTAATAGTTCCATCATAATCACTTGATGCTAAAGGTGTACTTTGGTTAAGCAACGTAGTATTGCTTTCGGTATTGTTTAAGATGCCGTCATTGTCCCAGTCAATATCAATGTTGTTGTTGGTACCATCATTGTCATCGTCTTTGGCACAATCGCTAACAGGGATTTTATCCGAAAAGACATCACTCAAGCAACCAGAAATACTTCCTCTAACTTGATAATAACCAGGAGTAGTAGGGGTGTAGGTGTTGGTAGTAGCCAACGGAATAGCTACATCATCTTTGTACCATTGAAACGTATCATAAGCCGATAAACTACTAATTTTTAAAACAACATTAGGAATGCAAGATGAGGTTCCAACAGCAATTTTATCCGATACAATCTCTGGTTTTACATCAAAACCAGAATAGTAACCTCCATAGGTTGCTGCTCCATTTGTAGCAAAATAAGAAACATACACTTGTTTGGTCGATTTTACAGCTATGTTTCCGTTTAGTCCAGAAACAGTGTATTTTACAAAGTTTGGATTTCCAGTGATAGTTTGAGGACTGCTTCCAATTGGACTGTTATTAATTAAAACGGTCGCCCCAGTTTCAGTAATTATATTCAATCCACCATCATAAAAAATATTTCCAATTTCTTGAATATTAGGAATATTATCCACCACGTTTGGTGTAGAACAATTCAAAGGCGGAACAAAAAACATATTTTGATTGGCTGGCGAAGCTGTTCCTCCAATACTTTGATAAGCAAATACTTTTTCAGAAGTGGTCACAAACATACTGCCATTGATAAAATTGGTACCATCAATCGCTACATACTCTCCTTTGTTCAAGGTTGCAAAAGGAGCTGTACCACCGTTAAGGAATATTTTGGTTTGGTCTGTATGTGCTACTAGTAAAACTCGCTCTAATTCGTCCGTTCCTTCTCCTTTGGCAAAAATGTACTCGGTTCCTGTGCGTTCAATGGGTACAATTTGATCAAATCCTACATCACGTCCTATTGGATTTCCAGCGCCGTTAACCACTGTACTGTTACTTCCACAAAACGAACCCGCGTTAACTGCCACCGCCTTATCTGATTCGACCAAGGCGCCAATCATTTTCGCACTATTTGAAGGTATACCCCCAGAACTATTGTTTTCTAAGGCCAAAACATAGCTTTCATTTTTGTTTAGCGTCACCGTTATTGGCCCATTAATCACGGTACCATCTGTCAAAATAGTTCCGATTGGCAAATTTGAGATCGTAACTTTTGTTCCGTTCTCAGTAGCTAAAATAGAAGCAAAATTCAATAAAGTAGTATCAAAAAGAGGATTCAACATCGCTCCCAAACGGAATGTTTTGCCCAAAGCACTATTCCCTTTTGAAACCATACCACCCGCGTGATTATAAGCATTAGAAGTGGTTCTTGCGGCATTTACACGAATATTGGCATACACCAAATCCTCAGCTTCAATTACATATCCTTTGTTTTGTACTTTTCCAATTACAGTTTTCGGAGTAAACAATTGCGTAAAATCTCCTGTGCCAATAAAATAGCGATACGGATTCAAATTATTTACCACACCTGAAATCACATTGCCACCATTCTCAATGATTTTAAAAGGAACATTTGTAGTATTTGGAGTAGAAATATAAATGTAATGATCTTCTACCACACCCGATTGCGCGGTAATAGGCGGTAAGTAATGCGTTTTACTAAACTGTGCTTGTGAGGTAACAACAAAAAATAGAAAAATAAAGGAAAAAAGGTTCTTCATAGGGTAGTTAAAAACAATGGTTTATGGTTTGCCAAATTGTATTTTTTTTAGAAGCAGTAACAATCGGCTTTATTAGGTAACATCGTCCCGTTATCCGCTGTATCTTTTCCTTTTTAAAGAAAAAAGAAAAAGGATGCCGCTACTACCGGGGCTAAAAACTAAGACATCGATTACTTGGTTATCACCAATACAATTGATTTTTAGATTTTAAAACCAAAAATAGGTTTAATAAGTGGATTAAAAAAGAGTACTAAAAAGAATTATTTATAAGTTTTTATGCAAACTCAAGGCATCTTTTTTTATGTTTTTTGCACGAAAAGCAATTTTTTTATAAAAGAGTGAAGAAATTATCGTTTTAAACTAAAATGTCCTTTGATGATTTTACCATCGGAAAAGATAAGTTGAAACCAATAATCATCCGAAGGCAAAAGTGCCCCATTAAAGGTACCGTTCCAGGAATCACCTGCAGTAGTTAATTCCTTAAGTAGTTTTCCATATCGGTCAAAAATTACGATTCTCGATTGTGGCAAAGTGTTTAAATTATTGATTTTCCAAGTATCATTAAAACCATCACCATTTGGGGTAAAAAAACGAGGATAGTCCAATACATAAATCAAATCACTAGTAGTGATACCACACCCATTTTTATCTCGGATACTAATGGTGTAACTACCGGGAGCTACATTGGTAAAAGTAGTGTTGTCTTGATAGCTTGTACCATCTAACGAAAATTCATAGTTTCCTATCCCTTTAGAATTTATTGTAATGTTATTTTTATTCCCAGCAAAATCTTTTACCACCGCACTCTCATAGATTGCTTTTTCAGAAGCTTTCACTATAAAAGTCTTTGTTTTTTTGCAACCTTTATCGTTAGTCACGACTACCGTGTAAGTGCCTACTTGTAGTACTGTAATTGCTGCAGTAGTAGCGCCAGTATTCCATTGGTAACTAGAAAAACCCGAATCTACACTCAGATTTAAGTTGCTTCCCGTACATAAAAAGGTAGTTTCTTCTTCAAAATTGATCGGATCAAAAGTGTTGACCACCAAGGTAACTGGTGTTATACCGTAACAATCTAAACCGTTTTTAATTCGAGCATAAATCGTTTGTTGCAAAGCTTGAGTATTGGTAAAAACAGGGCCTATTTTGTTCTTTTCTGCCAAAGCATCAGCAAGGGAAAGGTAGTACTCTACTGCCAAACCTGTGGGCAAACCATTTAATAGCAGTGGTGTTACAAGTGTTGCTAAATCAAACCTATACAATCCATCTTGCGTATCATCTTCGTCACAAACAGCAATCGGATTTGGACTTGGAACAACTGTGGTAGCCGTACTCAACGTAACTGTTGCAATTTTAGAACAACCGAAGTTAGAGCTAGCCTTCACATAAAGTATTTGATTTGGACTCGTATTATTGAAACTCGTTAAATTAGTTATAGCATTGGTCGAATTCTGAGCGTCAGTAAGGTTGCTGTGCCAAGAAGTTTTTGTAATGTTTGCATCATTGCTTTTTATGTTGGTGTCAGTGGTACTTAAATCATAAATGGTTAAACCATCTGCATCAATATCACATTGCACTACACTGCTGTTATTCAGAATCAAATCTGATGTGTACTCTATTTTAATTTCTTCAGAAATAATACAAGTTGGCGAAAATGCCACGTCTACTCTATAAGTTCCTGCTGAGGTAACTTGGTATGTTGGTTGATTTGCGCCTGTGATTCTTACTCCATTTCTAAACCATTCAAAAGAATTTGTTGCGGGTAAATTAGTGTTTAAAAGCAGTTGTCCTCCAAAACAAATCGGATTGTTGGTTGCCAACAAGCGATCCGGACCCAAATCGATTTTAGAGTTAAAACTTCCTGCTTCGATAAAAACTGCTGAGTCAAAAACTTCTTCTCGATCATCGGCAACTACTAATTTGATGTGATAGGTTTTTCCCGCTGTAACCTTGGTTTCGGCGGTCAATACTTTGGTTTGTCCAGCATAATTAATAGGACTATTAGAAGCATTATAACCATTGAAAAAGTTTTCGTTAATCGCAGGACAACCCGGTCTAACTCCGTTACTAGTATTAACTGGATTGATTAATGGGTGGACAATTTGGGATGAAACAGGAGTTGTAGTTCCTGGTAAAACAGCTAAATTTTTGTATGGGGTAGTACTTCCTTTCTCTTTAATTAAAAAAGCAAATCCATCGGAGAACTCACAAGGAAAGTAAGATTGATATTCATTAGAAGCAAACAAATAATTAAAACTTACATAATCCGTTAATGGCACAAAGTCAAATTCAATAACAGAAGCATTAATGCTCGAAATGCCAAGGACTGCATCTAAGTCTGCATCACCACCCCAATTTCTTGAACCACCACCTCTCTGATTATCGATGTAGGGACCAGGAACATTAGAACTGCTCGAAGTACTTAAAAATATCCCTTGTTTAAAAGGGAAAGAAGTGCCATTAAAATCAAAAAAACCTAAACTTTTTCTACTAGGCGTAAAGTTGTCGCCTGATTCACTAAAATCCGAAACTTGGGCACAAGAACTATTGACCAATACTTTTTCAACTAAATATTGGGTGCTAAACGTATCATCAACTTTAATATATTGTGCTTTTGCTTTTTGAAAATAACAAAAAAAAGCTAGTAAAAAAAGTAAGGATTTAATCTTCATAGTACAGCAAATATACTATAAATCACGCTTTTTTAAGATTTTGTAAGACAATAAATTAAGAATACAAACCCAAGCCAACACAATGAGAATAGTTGTAAAAGCTACTCCATAGTCTTTGGTGTTTTCAACGCCAATTTGACTTCCAATGATTTTTACTAACGATAATCTTGAAAAAGGTTCTACAATCAAATTCGACATGGATTCTAGTGGGAAAAATTGGGTAATATATCCCGCAATTGGGCTATCAGGAAAGATTTTGAAAGTTAAAATACCATTTGCGATTCCTTCAGCAATGGATAAAACCAATAAAAATCCTATAGCAAATGCAGAACGTTTTACTAAAATTCCAAGGAACAAACACAAAGAAAAGAATCCGGTTAGTTTTACAAAAAAGGCAAGGACGTATTCTAAATCAGAGAAAATGATGCTCGCCTCAGTGTACGAGGAGAAGCATAACCCCAAAATTAAACTCATTACAAAAACAAATACTGTCGAGGCTAAAGCAAAAGCAACTACAGTTAAAAATTTAGAAAGTACCAGTTCTTTTTTGCTCATTCCGTCGATGAGGTTTTGTTTCAGCGTGCCATAACTGTACTCATTGGCCATCATCGAAACAATGACGATCGCCAAAAAGAATTTTAAGATGGCCGCGATATAGGTATTAAAATGCCAAATAAATGGAAAGTTGAAAATTCCCATCTCGGCCAAATGAAACTTGAATACACCCAAATCAAATTTGATGGATGCAATTAAGGCAATGAAGGAAAGTAATATGAAATAAGTAAGCGTAAGGACTCTACTGGCTTTGTTGAGCCAGATTTTTTGTAATTCTATAGAGAGTAATCGTTTCATAATATATTTTTTTGGGAAGGTTAAGAGATAAAAAAACTATTTTTTGGTTAATTCTAAGAATTGCTCCTCCAAACTGTTTTTTCGTTTGACTAAATGGTTTAGCGCAATGCCATTTTGAAACAAATACTGATTCAAGTCCGAAGCTTTCAAGTCAGTTTTTAGATAGACTAATACTTTGTTTTCTTCTGCAGCAATTTTATCCACTGCTGGATGTGTAGCGAGTACAGTTTTAAGTGTACTATTGTCATCTGCTTCAAGTTCAAAAAAGCCTTCATTGGCAGCCATTCCGTCTACCAAACCTGCGTACAAAATTTCTCCTTTTCTCAAAACTACTACGTGCGAACATACTTTTTCTACTTCATCCAAAAGATGCGAAGCCAAAAGGATAGTGGTTCCTAAACTAGCTACTTTTTTTATGATGTCCCGAATTTGGTGAATTCCTTGTGGGTCGAGACCATTAGTGGGTTCGTCTAAAATTAAAATTTCGGGGTCGTTGAGTAAAGCTGAGGCAATGGCCAAACGTTGTTTCATCCCTAAAGAAAACGTACTGAATTTACTGTCTTTTCTCTCGATAAGTCCAACCAGTTCTAACTTTTCTTCTATTTTAGAATAATTGATGTTTTTAATTTTGCAAACCAGTTTGAGATTTTCGTATGCTGTCATATACGGATAAAAATTAGGACGCTCGATAATTGCTCCTACTTTTTTTAAGGCTTCATGTGTTTCTAGTGCTCCATCAAACCATTGGTATTCTCCTGAAGTAGCATTTACTACGTTGAGTGTAATTCCTAGTGTGGTTGATTTTCCACTTCCGTTAGGTCCTAAGATTCCGTAAACATTCCCTTTTTTGATTTCGAAAGAAACGTTTTTTAACGCTTGGATTCTTCCGTAGCGTTTGTTGAGGTTTTTGATGGTTAGTATCGTTTCCAAGTTTTTAGTTATTTAGTTTTATGTAGGACGAGTCAAATTGTAATTTGTTACTATTAAAATAGAAAATACTGTAAATTTGTAGAAAACATAGACCTATGAGCGAGCCATTAATGGTTTTTAAAAAACCGTCCTACCCAATAAACAAACCTTTAATGGAATACTTAGAACGATTTGAACGCATTTCTAAAGTTCCTATTTTTTATGATGATTTGTTGCGTTTTTCGGGTTCTATAAATGTATATGACAAAAATAACAATGACACCCTTTGGATTAGAGTGTATTATAACGAATTTGAACGCAAAGAAATTGATTTGACCTTGATGAAAATCTATTCTTTACTTCATTCTGATGGTAATTTGAATATCATCAAATTCCTTAATGTCGATTCCATTGATTATTGCACTTTTGGAAATTCGAAACCTTTTCGAGTGAAAGTGAGAAACATTCTTAATGATAACTACACCCATTTTTATATCAAAAAAGCCGATGCCTCTAGGGTGTATGGTTTAGAGTTTGAACACATTTTATCACCAGACAAAATCAATTTTTTGGTCTATAATGATACTTTGGTCGAGGAACACATTATGGGAATTCCTGGTGATGTGTTTATGAAAACGATTTTAAAAGATTGTACCGAAATGGCCAAAGCTCAAATTGCCAAAGAGTTCGTAAAATTCAATGAAAGATGTATGATTCGTCTTTTGGGAGACATGCGTGCTTATAATTATGTGATTGTACCCACACATGATTTTGATCAAGTAGTGTATAAAATTCGCGCAATAGATTTTGATCAACAGTGTTATGAAGGGAATTTTAAAGTCTATCGTCCTCAGTTTTTTAAAGAAAATTATCCAATGATTTTGTTGGTAAAAGACAAGCTTCAAGAAAGTTCTATAGAACAATATAAAAAGGAAGAGCGCTCTGCAATGGCCAAGAGAATCCAATCTTCTGAAAATAGAATAAAAAGATTAGTACAAATTATGTCTGGTGAAACTTTGGCTCCAGTTGAGCATTTGAACCAATTAAAAATGGAGTTGTATAATTACACTCATGATTTGAACTTCAAAAATGCAAAATCAATGGGGGGTATTATGACGGCGGCCTTTGATTTTATTACTCGCAATTTTAAAAACATGAATAGTATGCGAGCTGGCTTTTAAATGCTATTTTTACCTTTTTAATTCTATCTTTTTTTATGAAGACCACACCCAATAATGCCTTACTGTTTATTTTTATTACTGTTTTAGTTGATGTTATTGGTCTTGGAATTATTATTCCGATTGTGCCAAAATTAATTGAAAATTTAACGGGTCTTGGCATCAACGAAGCTTCTAAATATGGAGGTTGGTTGTTGTTTTCTTTTGCCATGATGCAATTTATTTTCTCTCCAATTTTAGGAGGATTAAGTGATCGATTTGGACGACGTCCTATCTTATTACTTTCCCTTTTTGGATTGGGTTTAGATTATATTTTTCACGCCTTTGCTCCTACAATTGCTTGGCTTTTTGTGGGCAGAATTATTGCGGGAATTATGGGAGCGAGTTTTAGTACGGCTACTGCTTACATTGCAGATATTAGTACACCAGAAAAAAGAGCACAGAATTTTGGACTAATTGGAGCCGCTTTTGGTTTGGGATTTATTATTGGTCCTGTAATAGGTGGAATAAGTAGTAAATGGGGAACTAATGTTCCTTTTTTGATTGCTGCTGGACTTACACTATTGAACGTAATCTACGGTTATTTTGTTTTGCCTGAATCCTTGTCAAAAGACAATCGTAGGGCTTTTGATTGGAAACGTGCAAATCCTATAAGTTCGTTACAAAATTTAAAGAAGTATCCAGTGGTTTCAGGTTTGGTGATTTCTTTGGTTTTAACATTTATTGCTTCTCATGCCGTACAATCCAATTGGTCGTTTTATACCATTTATAAATTCAATTGGACTCCTGAAATTGTTGGATATTCGCTTGCTGTTGTTGGAGTTTTAGTCGCTTTTGTACAAGGATTTTTGATTCGAAAAATCATTCCGCGTTTGGGACAAGTCAAATCCATTTATTTAGGAATGTCTTTTTCCGCTCTTGGGTTATTGCTTTTCGGATTAGCATCAGAAAGCTGGATGATGTTTGCTTTCCTGATTCCTTATTGTTTGGGAGGAATTGCTGGACCAAGTATACAAGGCGTTATTTCGAGCCAAGTACCCGCCAATGAGCAAGGAGAATTGCAAGGTGCACTTACGAGCTTAATGAGTTTGTGTGGCGTTTTTGGTCCTTTGCTCATGACTAATTTGTTCGCTTTTGCTACAGCCAAAAATAGTCCGTTTCATGTACCAGGCGCTCCTTTTTTTCTCGCGTCTTTTCTTACTTTGGTAAGCTTTTTTCTATCTTATAGAGTATTATCTAAAGAATTTAAGTAATAAATAGTACAAGTTGTTTTTTAGTTTAAGTATTTATTTTTTGTTATTATGTTGAATTAAAGATGTTTATGATTTATTTTTTGTAAATTTAATTGAGTTTAGTTTCTTAATTCAATTTTTTTCGGCAATAGATAATTTTATAAACCTAATTCAAGCACAATGAAAAATAAATTAATAATAGTACTAGTTTATAGTCTTAGTTATTTTGCTTCTGCACAAGATGTGACTCCACCGTTGGATAGTTTTTTACTAATGGTTGGCCAAAAGGACTTAATGTTAAATGACGGTACTGCTATGACTAATGATTTTGGTTATGCACGAAAAAGCAGAACAGAACGCGACGTTCCTTGGTTTGTCGATAGATTTAAAGCGAGTGCTGGTTTCTATGAAGCACTTAATAATACTAACATTCAATTGGGAAGTACTACAAAATCAATTGGAACAGATGTTGATTTTGAAAACGATTTGGGTCTGTCAAAATATTCTCCTACTTTTTTAGTTGGCTTAGAATGGCGTTCAACAAGTCGTTCAAAGTTTGTACTCAATTATTACAATCTTCGCAGAAGTTCCGACTATAAATTAAAAAAAGAAATTGAATTTGGAGATAATACCTATGCTGTAGATGCAAAAGTCCATGCTTTTTTTAATACTGCGATTTATCGATTTTCTTATGGATATGCTATTTTGAGTAAGCCTAGTTATGAATTAGGCTTGTCAATAGGAACTCATGTAGTAGGAGCAAAAGCTGGAATCGAATTAGAAAATGGTAATATTTCCGTTGCAAGTAGTGATGATTTCGGATTTACAGCTCCGCTACCTGATTTTGGGTTATGGGGTGGATATGCTTTTAGTGAAAGATTTTCTTTTACAGGAGAGCTTAATTATTTTGCATTAAAAATTAATGATGTTAAAGGGTCAATTATCGGTTTTGACGCCGCTTTTTCTTATAGAGTGCTTCCACGATTTGATATTGCTACTGGATTGACAGGTTTTAATTTTAAAGTTGAAGCTGAAAAAAAACGATTAATGGGGGATTTTCGATGGGGAAATAATGGTATTTTTTTGAAAGCTTCATATTCTTTTGGAAATAATAAATGGCATTGAATTTTGTAAATAAAAAAGCCGACTTGTACCACACAAGCCGACTTTTTTAAACAAATAAAAACTAAAAAAAAAATCTTAGAAACAGTAAGCGTTTTCAGCTACTAGTTTTGATGTAATAATTTCTCTTAAACCTACCACATTTGGCATGTTTGTATATTTAGTATAACGACGAAGTCCCATTAACATCATGCGTTGTTCATCACCTTCAGCAAAAGATACGATTCCTTCTTTTCCTTTTTGAGTAATGATGTCAACTGCTTTGTATAAGTACAATTGAGCCATAGCGATTTGTTCTTTTACAGCAGCTTCACCTTTCGTTTTAGCTAATTTTTCTGTTCTCAAAATGGTACTTTCAGCCATGTAGATTTCGATAAGGATATCTGCAGCAGCCATTAGCAATTGTTGGTGACCGTCTAAGTCTGGACCGTATTTTTGAACCGCTCCACCAGCAACCATCAAGAAAGCTTTTTTCAATTTGCCAATCATTTCTTTTTCTTCAGCAAATAATTCAGAATAATCAGGCGTTTCGAAAGATGGAATTCCCATTAATTCTGCTTGCACTTCAGAAGCTGGTCCTAACAAATCTACGTGTCCTTTCATGGCTTTTTTAACCAACATACCTACTGATAACATACGGTTAATTTCGTTGGTACCTTCATAGATACGTGCGATACGAGCATCTCTCCAAGCACTTTCCATAGGAGTGTCTTCAGAGAATCCCATTCCACCAAAAATTTGAATTCCTTCATCAGAACAGTTTTGAACGTCTTCAGAAACGGCTACTTTCAAGATAGAACATTCGATAGCATATTCTTCAACCCCTTTTAATTCTGCTTCTTGATGCGTAGATCCTGCAGCTTCACGTTCTGCGATTCTGTCTTCGATATCTTTAGCAGCACGGTATGAAGCACTTTCACCAGCGTAGCATGATGTAGCCATTTCAGCTAATTTAGAACGGATAGCTCCAAATTGAGAAATAGGAGTGTTGAATTGAATTCTTTCATTAGAATAGTTTACTGCACCAGAGATAACTCTTCTTTGTGCATCCAAACAAGCTGCTGCCAATTTGATACGTCCTACGTTCAAGGCGTTCATTGCAATTTTGAATCCGTTTCCTCTTTCAGACAACATGTTTTCTACAGGAACTTTGGTTTCATTAAAGAATACCTGACGAGTAGAAGAAGCACGAATTCCTAATTTATGTTCTTCTTCATTCATAGAAATTCCGTTAGCTGGATCGTTTTCTACGATGAAACCTGTAATGTTTTTGTCATCACCAATTCTAGCGAAAACAATGAAAAGCGAACAAAATCCTGCGTTTGAAATCCACATTTTTTGTCCTGTGATTGTGTAATATTTTCCATCTTCAGATAAAACTGCTTTTGTTTTTCCTGAGTTAGCATCTGATCCAGCTCCTGGCTCAGTCAAACAATACGCACCAAACCACTCACCTGAAGCCAATTTTGGAACATACTTTAATTTTTGTTCTTCTGTTCCATACAATGTTATTGGCATTGTTCCAATACCTGTGTGTGCTCCAAATGCAGTTGAAAATGATCCAGTAGCTCCAGAGATATAGTCACAAACCAACATAGTCGATACGAATCCCATTCCTAAACCACCGTAAGCTTCTGGAACAGCTACGCCAAGTAAACCTAGTTCACCTGCTTTACGCATAGTTTCTTCGGTGTAAGCGTAATCTTTTTTCTCAAAGCGATCTTTGTGCGCCCATAATTCTTTGTCTACGAACTCTTTTACAGAGTCACGCATCATTAACTGCTCTTCATTAAAATCTTCTGGTGTGAAAATATCTTCACATTTTGTTTCTTTTACGATGAATTGACCACCTCTTGTTTTATTGCTCATAGTAGCCCCCTAACCCAAGCACCCAAACCACGAATGTAGAGTAAGCTTTATGGGAATTCCTACTAGGGGTAAGTAGGGTATAAATTGTTAAACTATTTTTTTTTTAATTGAATGCATTAAATTAATTCCTACATAGAGGAAGGGATAGAGGGCTTTTACACCAACTCGAAAATCCCCGCACTTCCTTGTCCTGTACCTACGCACATAGAAACAATTCCGTATTTGTTGCCTCTGCGTTTCATTTCGTCGAATAATTGAACCGAAAGTTTAGCACCTGTACAACCTAGAGGGTGACCTAAAGCAATAGCTCCACCATTCACGTTGATGATTTCAGGATTTAAGTTGAGTTCTCTAGTTACTGCTAAAGCTTGAGAAGCAAAAGCCTCATTTAGCTCAATCAAATCGATGTCATTTAGTGTCAATCCGGCTTGTTTTAAGGCTTTTGGAATCGCTTTTACTGGACCAATTCCCATAATTCTTGGTTCTACACCTGCAGAAGCAAAGTTTACCAAACGAGCAATCGGCTGAATGTTTAATTCTTTTACCATTTCTTCGCTCATCACCAAAACGAAAGCAGCACCATCACTCATTTGAGAAGAGTTACCAGCAGTTACACTTCCATCGGCAGCAAAAACAGGACGCAAACCTGCCAAAGCTTCCAATGAAGTACCAGCTCTAGGTCCTTCATCTTTAGTTACTACATACGATTTGGTTTCTTTTTTACCATTTTCATTGATAAAAGTTTGCTCAACTGTAATTGGTACAATTTGGTTGTCAAATTTTCCTTCTGCTTGGGCTTTTAAGGCTTTATTGTGCGATTGAAAAGCAAACTCATCTTGGTCAGCACGAGAAATGTTGAATTGTTTCGCCACCGCTTCTGATGTTAATCCCATTCCCCAGTAGTAATCTTCGTGACCAGCTGCAGCCACTTTGTAATCTGGTGTTGGTTTGTAACCTCCCATTGGAATATAACTCATACTTTCTGCTCCACCGGCAATAATGCAATGCGCCATTCCTGATTGGATTTTGGCAGTCGCCATCCCGATAGTTTCTAATCCAGAGGCACAGTATCTGTTTACGGTTACACCTGGTACATCATTCACTTTTAATCCCATTAAAGAAATCAAACGTCCGACATTTAGACCTTGCTCAGCCTCTGGCATAGCATTTCCAACCATTACGTCATCAATACGGGTTTTGTCAAAATCAGGCAACTCATTCATCATATATTGAATGGTTTCTGCTGCTAATTCATCAGGGCGTTTGAATCTAAAAACTCCCTTTGGTGCTTTTCCTACGGCTGTACGATAAGCTTTTACTATATATGCTGTTTTCATATTTTTATTTTTAAGAGTAGAGAATCTAGAGAATAGAAATAGACTTTAACTTACATCTCTATTCTATTTTCTATTTTCTAATTACGAAGTGGTTTCCCTTTAGTTAACATAAATTGAATTCTCTCCAATGTCTTTCTTTCTGTACAAAGAGATAAGAAAGCTTCTCTTTCGATATCCAATAAGTATTGTTCAGATACTAAGGTCGCTTCAGATAAGTCACCACCAGCCATAACATAAGCCAGTTTGTTGGCAATTTTCTTGTCGTGTTCAGAGATGTATTTACCAGCTTGCATTTGGTCAGTTCCAACTAAGAACATTCCCAAGGCTTGTTTTCCTAATACTTTTACATCTTTTCTGCGAATAGGTTGCGTGTAACCAGCTTCGGCCATCAATAAAGCATGTTTTTTAGCCTCAGCAATCTGACGATCTTTGTTGACTACCACTATGTCTTTACCATGTTGTAAAATACCTAAGTCAAAAGCTTCATAAGCAGATGTAGATACTTTGGCCATAGCCACTGTTAAGAAATACTCTTGAAGTACATTCAATTCTACGTCGTTTTTACGGAACAAATCAGACGCTCTCAACGCCATTTCTTTTGATCCACCACCGCCAGGAATTACACCTACACCAAATTCTACTAATCCAATGTACGATTCAGCTGCTGCTACAACTTTGTCAGCATGTAAACTCATTTCGCAACCACCACCTAATGTCATACCGTGTGGTGCAACTACTACTGGAATTCCAGAGTAACGTACACGCATCATAGTATCTTGGAACATTTTGATCGCCATGTTCAATTCGTCGTATTCTTGTTCAACAGCCATCATAAAGATCATTCCAATATTGGCTCCAACAGAAAAGTTTGCTGCTTGATTTCCAATTACTAAACCTTGGTATTCTTTTTCGGCTAGATCGATTGCTTTGTTAATGCCTTGCAATACATCGCCACCAATAGTATTCATTTTAGATTGGAATTCTAGGTTTAAGATACCATCTCCCAAATCTTGAATAATGGCGCCACTGTTGCTCCAAACTTTTTTAGTTTCGCGTATGTTGTTCAAGATGATGAATGCATCTTGACCAGGAACTTTTGTTTGTGATTTTGTAGGAACATTGTAGAAATAAGTAGCCCCTTCTTTCACAGTATAAAAACTTGTGTTTCCAGCAGCAATCATTTCGGTAACCCAAGCAGCAGGTGCTAAACCTTCAGCTTGCATAATTTCAATTCCTTTTTCAACACCTATGGCATCCCAAATTTCGAATGGTCCATTTTCCCATCCAAAACCTGCTTTCATAGCGTCGTCAATTTTGTATAATTCGTCAGATATTTCAGGAATTCTGTTCGAAACATAAGCAAACATTCCAGCAAAACTTTTTCTGTAGAATTCACCCGCTTTGTCTTTTCCTTTTACTAAAACTTTAAATCTATTAATCGGTTTGTCAATTGTTTTTGTCAATTCCAAAGTAGCAAAAGAAGCTCTTTTTGCAGCACGATATTCTAAAGTGTCTAAGTCTAAAGATAAAATTTCTTTGCCTTCTTTTTTGTAGAAACCTTGCCCTGTTTTACTTCCCAACCATTTGTTTTCCATCATTTTGTTAACGAAATCGGGTAGTTTGAACAACTCGTGTTGCTCATCAGTTGGACAGTTTTCGTAGATTCCGTTGGCTACGTGTACCAAAGTATCTAGTCCTACAACGTCAACTGTTCTGAAGGTAGCCGATTTTGGACGACCAATAACTGGTCCTGTCAATTTATCTACTTCTTCTATAGTTAATCCTAGTTCTTTTACTAAGTGAAACAAACTTTGGATGCCGTAGATACCGATTCTGTTTCCGATAAAAGCTGGAGTATCTTTGGCTACTACCGAAGTTTTTCCTAAGAATTTCTCACCATATCCTGTTAAGAAATCCAATACTTCAGTAGAAGTTTGTGGGCCAGGAATGATTTCGAATAATTTTAAGTAACGTGCAGGGTTAAAAAAGTGAGTGCCACAGAAGTGTTTTTGGAAATCTTCGCTACGACCTTCACTCATAAAGTGAATCGGAATACCAGAAGTATTTGAGGTTACCAAAGTTCCAGGTTTTCTGAATTTTTCAATTTGTTCGAAAACCAATTTTTTGATGTCTAAACGCTCAACAACTACCTCGATAATCCAATCTACACCTGCAATTTTCGCCATATCATCTGTAGTGTTTCCAGTACTGATACGGTTTGCGAATTTTTGATTGTAAATAGGAGAGGGCTTTGATTTTAAAGCGGTAGCTAAACTATCATTTACCAATCGGTTTCTCACGATTTTGCTTTCGAGAGTTAATCCTTTTTTGGCTTCTGCATCCGTCAATTCTCTTGGAACAATGTCCAAAAGTAAGACTTCAACACCAATGTTGGCAAAATGGCAAGCAATTCCAGATCCCATAATTCCAGATCCAATTACTGCGACTTTTTTAATTGTGCGTTTCATACTTAGTTACTATTTATTTTTTTTTATTTTGTTTTTTGATTGAGGTGTAGCTTTTTAAGCAGTGAGTTACTGTTCAGTGTTTTCATTCATTACTATTGTGCCTGCATTGGATTCATTTTCAGTAGTTGTGAAAATGCTCTTTTCAAGAATCAATTCGTTGATGATTTCTGCGACCTCCATAAAGTGAGCTAATTTTTCTTCTGAAATATGTTGTTTTACTGTTTCATTAAACTTTAGCACTGTATTTTTTGAAAGCTCTCTTTTCTCTTTTCCAAAAGGAGTTAGATATAGTAAAACCCCTCTGCCGTCGTCTGGATTTTTCTTTCTGAAGATTAATCCCTTTTCTTCCATCGTTTTCAAGGTTCTGGTCAAACTCGTGGCTTCCATTCCCATTCTAGGACCTAAAGCAGTCGATGGTGTTCCATCTTCTTTATCAATACTCAAAAGGGCAAATCCAGTTGCCATTGTTGCATCATATTTAGCTGCTTCTTCATTGTACATTCTAGAAACGGCTTGCCAAGTTGCTCTTAAAACATAATCAATTGTTTTGTCTTTCATAGTTTACTATATCGATTTCAAATATATATAAAAAATACTATGCACGCATATTATTTTTTAATTTTTTTTATAAAAATAAAAAAACTCCATTGTTTTTCAGGAGTTTATGGTGTTGTTAAATTATTTTTTTTGCCAATACATTATGATTTTGCTAACAAAAAGAAGTGAGTTTGAAAAATAGAGAAATTTACAAAAATGTTTTCGAAAAATATCCCAAAACCTATCTCACAAAAAAAGTCCTGAACAATAAATTCAGGACTTTTCGTTTTTTATAAAATCATCTATTTATGATTGACCATAAATCTTCTCATAAAGTGGTTTGTACATTTCTAGTACAATTTTACGTTTTAGTTTTAGGGTAGGAGTAAGTTGTCCTCCATCAATAGACCAAACATCTGGTGTTAATTCAAAACGTTTGATTTTTTCCCAATTTCCAAATTTAGCATTCAAGTGGTCTACTTCTTCTTGAATACGCGCAATTACTTTTGGATTAGAAATGATTTCTTGATTGGTTTGACCCACTTCAATTCCGTGTAGTTTTTCCCATTCTTTGATGAATTCAAAACTTGGCTGAATAAAAGCAGCTGGCATTTTTTCGCCATCACCAATCACCATAATTTGTTCAATAAAACGAGATTGTTTCATTGTATTCTCAATCAATTGTGGAGCAATGTATTTTCCACCAGAAGTTTTGAACATTTCTTTTTTACGGTCCGTGATTTTCAAGAAACCTTCAGCATCGATATTACCAATGTCTCCAGTATGGAAATAGCCATTAGCCAAAGCTTCATTTGTTTTTTCTTCATCTTTGTAGTAGCCCATCATTACGTTTGGACCTTTGCAAAGAATCTCACCATCTTCAGCAATTTTTACTTCTACACCGTTGATTAGTTTTCCTACTGTCCCTACTTTGAAGCCTTTATTTCTCATATCGTTTACAGAAATAACAGGCGAAGTTTCAGTCAGACCATATCCTTCCATCACAGGAATTTCTGCCGCGGCAAACACTCTTGATAAACGTGGTTGCAAAGCAGCACTTCCTGAAACCATTAAGTCTAGATTACCACCCAAACCTTCTTTCCATTTACTAAAAATCAGTTTTCGGGCTATTTTTAATTGGAATTCATACCAGAATCCGTTGGCTCCATAAGGTTCGTAACGCAATCCTAAATTGATAGCCCAAAAGAACAAGGCTTTTTTAATACCCGTTAGTTCAGCTCCCTTAGCATAAATTTTATCGTATACTTTTTCTAACAAACGAGGAACAGCTGTAATTACGTTTGGACGTACTTCCTTGATATTGTCGCTAATTTTTTCAATCGATTCTCCAAAATACACCGAAACACCATAATATTGGTACAAGTACAAAATCATACGTTCAAAAATATGGCAAATAGGCAAGAAGCTTAAAGCCGTATTTTTTCCGGGTTCAAACGGAATTCTAGGCGCGCTATTCAATACATTAGAAACAATATTTTGATGCGAAAGCATAACTCCTTTAGGTTTTCCAGTGGTTCCAGAGGTATAAATAATGGTAGCCAACTCTTGAGCCGTCACATTATTTTTGCGGTCTTCTACAACATCTTGATTGCTAGTATCTGCTCCAAGAGTCAATAGCGAAGACCAATTTTCGCAACCTTCAATTTCATTAAAAGAATACACTCCTTTCAAAGCCGGAACATTGGCTTGAATGTTTTTTACTTTATTGTAGACTTCAATATCCGAAACAAAGCAGTATGACGAACCAGAGTGGTTCAAAATGTATTCGTAGTCTTCTTCTCCAATAGTTGGGTAAATAGGCACGGTTTGGGCTCCGGTTTGGAGCACACCAATATCCATAATATGCCATTCGGTTCTATTATTGGAGGATATAATGGCAATTTTATCGTTTTTTTGAATGCCCATTCTAATCAAAGCCCTAGAAATAGTATTCGATTGTGCAATGTACTCTTCGGTTGAAGTTTTGTTCCAAACTCCATTTTGCTTAGTCACCAAAGCATCGGGAATTGAGTTGAATTTCTCTAATTGATAGTAAGGAAAATCAAATAGGCGTGTGATATTTACCATTATAAATGAATTGAATTTTTCGCAAATTAAATAAAAAATGCTAACATTTTTAGGTTTTTAAAAACTAATTATTATTCTGAATACTAATTAGTTGGTATTCAGCGAAATCGATTTCTTGAAATTGATAAATTTGTGTTAAAAACGATTACTTAGGCGTTTTATGCTGAAAACAAATCCTCAAACAAAAGACCTTCAGTGAGTTGACTTTTTACCTTTTTAACTCTTCTTCTGTAAACTCCTTAAAGCGCTCACCCGCAATAAACATCTTCATTTTATTAAAATGAATAGTAAACGACTGGTAAGTCCATTCTTCTTCGTGAGCCTTCGCTTTTTTATACCAAAACGAATAGGCTGCGCTATCAAATCCTTCTTTAAAAATCGGAATTCCAGATTCAGAACATTCTATACCCCAAACAATCGGTTCTTTTACCAAATCCTCATTTTGCATCATTCCAGTTCCGTCGGCATTAAGAACGGTTATAGGCTCAACTTGTTTTTGCAACGCATAAAGTCCAGCAATAGGATAATTGATAATGGTAGTTATGTAGTGTTCGGTGTTTTGATTCTTAATTTTTGTCGTTTTGATTTGAGCAAAAGTGGCACTAGCACTCATCAAAAGTGCCGTAAGCCATAAAGATTTTTTTTTCATAAGTAGGTTAGTTTAGTTATTAGGGTAGATTTTGAGCAAGGGGCGTGCTCGGATTAATGTATTATTTTTTTAGTATTTGTAAGGAGCAGCAACAAAAGGTATTCTTGTTGTCACGGGTCCCGCTGTTCGTTATATCTTTCCCGCCGAACCCCGTCGGCAAAGGATGCCACTGCCATCGGGGCTATGAGGAATTATGGTTTCTTTTTTGTTGTCATTATCATTTCAACTTTTGATAAAAAAAGCTCATTCCTAGTAGAATGAGCTTTTTACAGAAAGTAAAAAATGTTTATTGTTTTTCAATCCATTTTCTAGCGTTTACAAAAGCTTCTAACCAAGGCGAAACTTCATCTTTTTGCCCGTTGTCTGGGTAATGTGCCCAGTTCCAAGGGAAAATAGAACGCTCAATATGCGGCATCATCACCAAGTGACGACCAGTTGTATCACATAGCATAGCCGTGTTGTAATCGGAACCATTTGGGTTAGAAGGATAGCCTTCGTAACCATATTTTGCAACGATATTATAATTCGCTTCTTGTTCTGGTAAATGGAATTTTCCTTCTCCGTGTGACACCCAAACTCCCAGTGTAGTGCCTTCTAAGCTAGAAAGCATCACCGAGTTGTTTTTTTGCACTTTTACAGAGGTAAAGATACTCTCGTGTTTGTTCGAAGTATTGTGGTGCATTTTTCCGTGTACTTTATGTTCTGGATTGATTAATTCTAATTCCATCCATAACTGACAACCGTTGCAAATCCCCACAGATAAAGTATCTTCGCGTTTGAAGAAGTTTTTCAATGCGGTATTGGCTTTTTCGTTGTACAAGAAAGCACCCGCCCAACCTTTGGCAGAGCCTAAAACATCCGAGTTAGAGAAACCACCCACAGCACCAATAAACTGAATGTCTTCCAAGGTTTCACGACCTGAAATCAAATCGGTCATATGTACATCTTTCACATCAAAACCAGCCAAGTACATTGCGTTTGCCATTTCACGCTCGGAATTACTTCCTTTTTCACGGATAATAGCCGCTTTTGGTCTCTCGACTGCGCTCGAAATGACAGCTGCTTTACCAGTAAAATGCGCTGGGAATTGATAGTCTAACGGTTGGTTTTTGTAATTTGCATAACGCGCTTCAGCCATTCCGTTGCGAGATTGTTTAGCGTCTAACAAATAAGAAGTTTTAAACCAAGTATCTCTTGTTTCATTTACATTAAAAGTAAACGTATCTGCATTGTTTTGGATAGTTACCAAATCTCCTTCGGTAACGGTTCCAATTTTGAAAATTTCAATATTTTTAGCTGCGAAAAGGGCTTCAATGGCTGCATCGGCTTGGAAAACCACAGCAATATTTTCATTAAATAATGTTTTTACTGTATCCGCTTCACCAAGAACGCTCAAGTCATACGTAGCACTTAAGTCTACTTCTGCAAAAGAAAGTTCTAATAAAGTAGTAATCAAACCACCGCTACCTACGTCGTGGCCCGCTTTGATTTGGCGGTTTTTGATAGCGTCTTGTAGGGTATTGAAAGCTGTTTTAAAATAAGCTGCGTTAGTAATGCTTGGCACATCGGTACCAACTTTATTCAAAATTTGAGCAAATGATGAACCTCCCAATTTGAAACTATCTTGAGATAAGTTCAAATAGTAAATGTTGCCGCCATTGCGTTGTAAAACAGGTTCAACAACTTTGGTAATATTGGTACAATTTCCTGCTGCCGAAATAATCACTGTTCCTGGTGCTATTACTTCGTCGTTAGGATATTTTTGTTTCATAGAAAGCGAATCTTTACCCGTTGGGATATTGATTCCTAATTCGATGGCAAAATCAGAACACGCTTGCACTGCTTCGTACAAACGAGCATCTTCGCCTTCGTTTTTACAAGCCCACATCCAGTTAGCTGATAAAGAAACCGATTGTAAACCGTCTTTTAGCGGAGCCCAAACGATATTAGAAAGTGCTTCTGCAATAGCGGTTCTTGTTCCCGCTACAGGGTCAATCAACGAAGCTACTGGCGAGTGACCTACAGTGGTCGCAATTCCTTCTTTGCCTTTAAAATCCAAAGCCATAACTCCCACATTGTTTAAAGGTAATTGCAATGGACCAGCACATTGTTGTTTGGCCACGCGACCTCCCACACAACGGTCTACTTTATTCGTTAACCAGTCTTTACAAGCAACCGCTTCTAATTGCAGTACTTGATTAAGATAGTTCGGGATATTTTCAGTAGTATAATTTAGTTCTGTATAATTTACAGCTACTTTTTTGTCTGTCATTATCGTTTTTGGAGAACTTCCAAAGAAATCTTCCAAAGCATAATCCATAGGTTTTACTCCTGTAGTTTTGGATTCAAATGTGAAACGATGGTCGTTAGTTACGTCACCTACTTGGTACATTGGAGAACGTTCTCTATCGGCAATGCGTTGTAAGGTGTCGATATCTTTTTCACCAATCACCAATCCCATACGCTCTTGCGATTCGTTACCAATAATTTCTTTAGCAGAAAGCGTTGGGTCACCAACTGGAAGTTTATCCAAATCAATCAATCCACCGGTTTCTTCTACTAATTCCGAAAGACAGTTGAGGTGT
The DNA here is from genome assembly GCF_902506345.1 of Flavobacterium sp. 9R. Lineage (NCBI taxonomy): Bacteria > Pseudomonadati > Bacteroidota > Flavobacteriia > Flavobacteriales > Flavobacteriaceae > Flavobacterium > Flavobacterium sp. 9R. Next base: position 1,573,981 of record NZ_LR733413.1, read on the forward strand.
CCACCCGCTCCGTGGTCGTGAATTGATACGATAGGGTTATGGTCGCTTTCTACAAGTCCACGAATTGCATTTGCAGCACGTTTTTGCATTTCAGGATTAGAACGTTGTACGGCGTTCAATTCGATTCCAGAGCCAAAAGCACCTGTATCAGCTGAAGAAACCGCTGCACCACCCATTCCAATTCTATAGTTTTCTCCACCTAAAATAACGATTTTATCGCCAGCGGTAGGTTTCTTTTTTATCGCTTGGTCTAATTTTCCGTAACCAATTCCACCCGCTTGCATAATGACTTTGTCGTAGCCAATTTTACGGTTGTTTTCTTCGTGTTCGAAAGTCAAAACAGAACCAGTAATCAACGGTTGTCCAAATTTGTTTCCAAAATCAGAAGCTCCATTCGAAGCTTTAATCAAAATATCCATTGGTGTTTGGTACAACCAAGGTCTTTCTGCCATTCCTTTTTCCCAAGAATGTTCATTGTTTAATCGAGAATACGCAGTCATATAAACCGCTGTTCCTGCTAATGGCAACGAACCTTGTCCTCCAGCTAAACGGTCACGAATTTCTCCTCCAGAACCTGTAGCAGCTCCGTTGAAAGGCTCCACAGTAGTAGGGAAGTTGTGGGTTTCGGCTTTTAAGGAAAGTACGGCGTCAAATTCTTTTTCTTTGTAGAAATCAGGTTTGTCGGCACTTTTTGGTGCAAATTGGGTCACTTTTGGTCCTTTTACAAAAGCCACATTATCTTTATAGGCAGAAACAATATCGTTTGGATTTGTCTCTGACGTTTTCTTAATTAATTTGAAAAGGGAAGTCGGCTTTTCTTCACCATCAATTACAAAAGTTCCATTGAAAATTTTGTGACGACAGTGCTCTGAATTCGCTTGCGAGAACGCAAAAATCTCAGAGTCGGTTAATTTTCTACCTAATTTAGTCGCTAAATCAGAAAGATACTGTACTTCTTCTGGGCTCAATGCCAAACCTTCAGATTGATTATACGCTTCAATATCATCGATTTCCAAAATAGGTTCTGGTTGGATATTGATAGTAAAAATATCTTGATTAAGTTCGCTAAATTTTTGCGAAAGCATAGGGTCAAAATCCGAAAAATCTTCGGTAACACGTTGAAATTCCTCTATTCTGATGATGCCAGAAATCCCCATATTTTGAGTAATTTCTACTGCGTTGGTACTCCAAGGTGTAATCATAGTGGCGCGTGGACCAACAAAAAAATCCGACAAGACGGATTTTTCTATTTTAGTGGCATCAGCAAATAGCCAGTTGAGTTTTGAGATGTCTTGAGCCGAAATTTCGTTCTGCGTGTGTACGGCAAAAACAGTGTTACTTTGGTTTTCAAAGAAATGAATCATTGTTGTAGGGTTTGTTGTATTGCGGTGCAAATTTAGTTAATTAAGGCCTAAAAAAAAAGCGGCAATTGCTGCCGCTTCAAATAAAATTATTTTATCGTTATCTAATTTACAATTAGCTTTTTGGTTGTTGATTTTCCTTCCTTTGTTACGGTAACCAAATAAAATCCTTTTTGAAGATTATTTACAGCCGCTGCAGCTGTGTTATTGTATTCTTTTTCAAAAACTTTTTGTCCCGAAACTGAAAATATGATAACGTCGTGTTTGTCGTTAGCATTTTCAAAATTGATTTTTACCGTTCCATTAGAAGGATTAGGATAAATCGCAAAACTTTCTTTTTCTAATTCATCCACTGTAAGTATTGTGTTGCAACTCCAAGACAGGTCATCAAATCGTACTCGATTAGAAGTAGAGCTATTTCCAGTTATGCTGATTACTACGTTTCCAGTTACATTAATTCCAGAAATAGTTGTTGTAGTTGAAGTAGCACTATAGGGAATTGTTCCTACTTCAGTTCCATTTACGTTGAGTTTAAATGTTCCTGCCGTTCCAGTAAAAATAAGTTGAGTAGTAACCGTTAAATCTTTGATTCCATTAGCCACAGAAGAGGACGTAAGTGAACCATTTCTGATAGTGATTGCTCTAGAATTTAAAGTTTGGTCGGTTCTTGCATCGGTTGCCGTCCAAGTGATTCCTGCATTAGTCCAGGTTTGAGTGGCATAAGAAGTAGCATTGGCGGGAATGGTTTGAAAATCTTCAGAAGCACAAGCGGTTGTTCCAGCGGCAGGCGCTTTCGTAGTTCCAGTTACAGAAGCACTCGCTACAGAAGAATTTCTATCAGCGTCTCTAGCAATTAAATAAAAGGTATAAGTTGTCTCAGCTGCTAAACCAGTGATGGTTGTGGTTACCCCAGTTACTGAAGTTTTTAAAGTACCATTTACATATACATCATAGCCTGTAACTCCCACATTATCTGTTGAAGCAGTCCAAGTTAAAGTTGCAGAATTGGTCGTAGTTTCGGTTACTACTAGATTAGTTGGAGCAGTTGGAGCTTCAGTATCAACGGTACCTGATTTCCAAATTTCGGTTACATAGGTTGGGTTGTCAATGAAGGGATTTCTATTGTTTTGTCTGGCATATATGGCGTTGTTTCTTGCAATTTCCCTTGCGCTTACGGGGTCTTGATTATGCCAAGCTAATAATTGATTTAAAAAAGCAGTGGTAAAAACTTGATTGCTGGTATTGTTGAACATTGCATAGTTGTAGCCCGCTACTGTATTTTCATAACGGGTAGCAAAATAAAAATACATTCTAGCAATATCTCCTTTGAATTCATCGATGGGCTCAAAAACAAGTCCACTATAACCTGCTGTTGTGCTTGTTCCCAGTTTGCTTCCATTTAAGGTAGTTTGTGAAGGCGTTACAACTACAGAATGCGGATAGTTAGAACGGATTCCGTTAACTTTTCCATCGGTTGGCGTAATGAAATGCGCATCAGAAACCATTGGTGAAAGCTCATTAAAAACGGATTGCGGAATAATGTGTTCTCTGTTATAACAATCACCTTCGTTGGTATAATTTCCACATCTTTGAGTAGCTGCAATGCTGTAGTTATAAGGGTCTGTTCCTGCAGGATTTTCAGAATACATATCTAAAACGGAACCGTCTTTTTCGAAAAAATTGTCAATATCAGAAGTTTGATAGGTGACATATAACCCTGCATAATCAATAACAGTATGGTCTTTAATAATGTTGTATAATTGAGTTTTTAGCGTGTAGCCTGTACCCGTTGCGGTCGAATAGTATCCAGCTGGAGCTTGGGCAAAACTCACTGAAAAGAGTACTACTAATAGTAGGGAGTAGATTTGTTTCATAATTTGAAATTTGATTAAAAAATTCCAACAAACTTACTTCACATCCTTAGCTACTATGTAATCAAATCATTAAATAAATGCTATTTTTCTTATAGAAGGTTTTTTGCTATTTTATTTTTTCGGAAACGCTTTGCTTTGATAAGCACCCAAATCAGGAGGCAAGGTTCTGCTTGTTCCTAAAATGTCCAATGGAATTAAATAACTAGTATTCCCTTTGGCAAAAGCCGCCGAAGTATTGTCAATGTTGAGTTGGTTCTGATTTACTTTGAAAAATTTAGGATCTTTGTTTAAAATTATCCCACTGTAGTGTGTAGCATCCGTCTCAAATTGGTACAAAGGGTCATTTGTAAATGAATTACTGCTATTGTTGAATTTAAGCAAACAATGATTGAATTGATAATTGAAAATCGAAGTAGCTTTTTTATTCAACAACATTTCATTGGAATAAGAACCGTAGATGATACAGTTATTAAAAGTAGCTTGCGTCAAATCTTTAGACTCAGGAACGGCGCCAGTAATAAAATTGCTGACCAAAACTGCGACTTGTGAAGAACTGTTCCAATTGTTATTGAAAGTAGAATGTGTAAAATGATAGTCTCCACCATACAAACAAGCTAAACTCGCTACACCTGCATTGTTTATTACTATATTTTCGCCTACTATTTTCCCAGTTTGAGCTAGAATGCCGTAGTTGCTAGAATTATAGATTTGAGTATTTTTTAGTTGTACTGTTGTTCCATCGTTATTTTGAATCAAAAGTCCGATGGTTGCATTTTTTAAAGTCAAATGGTTGATGCGGTTATTGGTGCTTCCGTTGGTCAGCCATAACGCTCCCCATTGTCCTGCAACATCAGAAAATCCGGGCTCTAAACGATCGCCTTCAAAAACGACTTCATTTTCTAAAGCTTTTGTGGTCGAGGTGGTTCCGTTGATTTGAATACTTCCTTGATTGGCTACAATCAATCCAGAATTAGCGTGAAAATGCACTCGAGCACCTGCATCAAAAACTGCTGTTTTTCCAGAAGGAACTGCGGCATAACCATAAATCACATAGGGTTTTGTTTTGGTAAAATGCAACTCATTGCCATTGATTGGGTCATTTTCGTCCAAATAAAAACCTTCGACTTTTTCGCTTCCAATAGGTAGAGTTTCAGTCGTGCCATCTGCGAATCGCTGTGGATAAAGAAAAATAACATCTTGTATTAAAGTAACCAATTCAACCGTTTGCAAATTGGCACCACTATCAAATTGAATTTTATCCGTATACAAAAAATCAGTAGGGTTAGCATCAGCGATACTTGCTGTGGTTTCTATGAAAATATATAAGCTATCTTTGGCTAGCAACGTAATGTCTTTGAAGATTTTACCTGCTGTTCCTTGCTGTCCGTCTACGGTCATTCTGTATTTCGAATTGAGTCCTTTTTCAAATTGAATAATCGGAATATTGATGTCGTTTTTACTTTTATTGTAGACTTTTAGTTGGTACGTACTTGAACCAATGTTGGTAAAAACCGTGTCTAAATACACCGTATCCTTAGAAAATTTCAAATCACCTGTGCTAGCCACAGTTTCAAAATCAGCTCGGCAAGAAGCCAGAAGCAGTATAATTCCAAGAATAAATACGGTAGCAATGGAGCGCATTTCTTATTTTTTTTTTGGTAAAAATAACGATTAATTAGAATATGCCATCGCAAATCCTACAAATTTGATGGTTATGGCTGTTGCCTTTAAATCTAGTCAATTATACTAAAAAACAGTGATTGGTTTGTACTGACCAATTAGTTCGCTTATTTTTACGGGAAATATACTGACAATGGAAATAGACAAAGAAAAAATGCTCCAATTTTGCAATGACTTTTCGAAGAATACGTTGATGGAGACCTTAAATATAGAATATATAGATGCTGGCGAAGGTTTTTTGGTGGCCAAAATGCCAGTCAATTCCACAGTACATCAGCCTATGGGATTGTTGCACGGTGGTGCTTCAGTGGCTTTGGCAGAAAGCGTTGGGAGTGCGGCTTCCCACTTTTTTATCAATCCTAAAGAGCAAGAAGTTCGCGGGATTGAAATCTCGGCCAATCATCTAAAAAGCATACGCGAAGGAGTAGTTTTCGGCACCGCCAAAATTATTCATAAAGGTAAAACCGTACATTTATGGGAAATAAAAATCACCGACGAAGCCGGAAATTTGATTTCCTTATGTAAATTGACCAATATGGTTTTGCAAAAAAAGCCTTAATTATTTACGAACCATAAAATTGCGGTTATGATTGATTTTTTTATAAAAGTACAGCAGCAAATTGCCTTAAACTTACCTTTCGTTATCTATCACAAACCTAATAAGAGTAAGTTAATAGGCTTTTTTCAAAAAAATGACCACTTGTTTTTCGTAGATGATTTTAAAGAAAGTGGATTTGTTTTTTCACCTTTCAATGGGAATCAGATGATTTTGATTCCACTCAAGGAGTCTGTTAAATGGGAAACGATTGTGCCAACCGTTGACTTTGAAGAAACAAAAGGTACTTCTTCAGATGAAAATCAGGAGGCGAAAAATCATTTTTTAGCACTAATTGAAAAAGGAGTCGAAACGATTAAAAAAGGAATTTTTGATAAAGTAGTTTTGTCTCGACAAGAAGAAGTTAATGTATCTAATTTTGATGTTGTTACTACTTTCGAAAAATTAATTGCTTTGTATCCTACTGCTTTTACGTATTGTTGGTTTCATCCCAAAATAGGGCTTTGGATGGGGGCTACACCTGAACGATTGTTGAAAGCGAACAAATCTAAGTTTTACACCACTGCTTTGGCTGGAACGCAAATTTTTGACCCTAAAAAACGAACGGCAGTTTGGGGAAATAAGGAACAAAAAGAGCAACAATATGTTACGGATTCTATTTTAGATAGTCTTAAAAACCATACTTCTGAGATTGTACTTTCGAGTCCTTACACAATTCAAGCAGGAAAGTTACTACATATCAACACAGATATCGAAGGCGTACTAAAACGAAGTTCGAGTTTGAAAGAAGTGGTTTCGGTTTTGCATCCAACTCCCGCCGTTTGCGGATTACCCAAGCAGCAAGCCAAAGATTTTATTTTGGCTAATGAAGGCTATGACCGTAGTTATTATACTGGTTTTTTGGGTGAGCTAAATGTAAAAGGAGATTATTTGAATAAACCAAAATCTCATTTATTTGTAAATTTGCGTTGTATGCAAATTAAGCAAAGTGAAGACAAATCCGATACAGCAAAAGCGTATTTATATATGGGTTGCGGCATTACTTTAGAAAGTATTCCAGAGAAAGAATGGGAGGAAAGTGTCAACAAATCGATGACGATGAAAAGGGTCTTAGACAAAATGGAACAATAGCTTGATGAGGAGCAGCAACAAAAGGCTTCTTAGCCAGTAATAGTCCCGCTGTCCGTTATATCTTTGCCTTTCTAAAGAAAAAAGGCAAAGGATGCCACTTCCATCGGGGCTAGAGAGCAACAAAGTGATTTTTTGGGTTCCGTTTTGTGAGTCGTTATTTGGGTAAAAGAGAAAATTTTAATCATACAAAGTCAACAACAGTCTTAGCTGTTTAATTTTTTAAATATATGAAACTAGATATATTAGCTTTTGGTGCCCATCCAGACGACGTAGAGTTGGGCTGCGCAGGCACTATTTTAAAAGAAGTCGCTTTAGGAAAAAAAGTAGGCATCGTAGATTTGACAAGAGGGGAGTTGGGCACACGTGGTTCAGCCGAAATTAGAGACAAAGAAGCCGCAGCTGCTGCTGCAATTTTAGGAGTTTCAGTACGCGAGAATTTAGCGTTTCGAGATGGCTTTTTTGTAAATGACGAAGCACACCAACTCGAAATCATAAAAATGATTCGCAAATACCAACCCGAAATCGTGTTGTGTAATGCTGTTGATGACCGTCATATCGACCATCCCAAAGGAAGCCAACTGGTTTCGGATGCGTGTTTTTTATCAGGATTGATTCGGATTGCGACCAGTTTAGATGGCGAAGGACAAAAAGCGTGGCGTCCCAAAGTAGTATACCATTATATGCAATGGAAAAACATTGTGCCAGATTTCGTAGTCGATATTACGGGTTATGTGGAGCAAAAAACAGCGGCTATTTTGGCCTATAGTTCTCAGTTTTACGACCCCAATTCTAAAGAACCCGAATCACCGATTTCGAGTAAAAACTTTTTGGAAAGCTTGAATTATCGTTCCCGAGATTTAGGACGTTTAACAGGACTCGAACACGCCGAAGGTTTTACTGCCGAAAGGTATTTGGCTGTCAATAGCTTAAGTGATTTGAAGTAAAATTCTAGTATTTTTTTTGAAAAAATCTTTGCAGAAGCAAACAATTGTTCTATATTTGCAACCGCTAAGCAAAATGGTGGTTGTAGCTCAGCTGGTTAGAGTAGCGGTTTGTGGTGCCGCGGGTCGCCGGTTCGAACCCGGTCAGCCACCCAAAATAAAAAGCCTTGAAGAAATTCAAGGCTTTTTTTGTGGTTTGTAGTGAAGGCTTTGCTTTTAGGGAAGTGTTTTTTAGTATTTCCTCAAATTTATTTGCCTCCAGATTTATCTGGAGGAATTAAATTAGCATTGGGTCCAAATTGGCTTTAGCTAAAATTATTATAGATTTTGGCTAAAGCCGAATAAGAAACTCATTTTAATGAATGGGCTAAAGCCCATTCCTATTGAAACTTTGCAAATAAATAGCATTCTAAATTGGATTAGTAGAGTGTTATTTTCTCATATTTAATTGCCTCCAGATTTATCTGGAGGAATTCAATTAGCATTTGCTCCAAATTGGCTTTAGCCGAAATTATTATAGATTTTGGCTAAAGCCGAATAAGAAACTCACTTTAATGAATGGGCTAAAGCCCATTCCTATTGAAAAATTTCAAATAAATAGCAGGGAGACATTTGCCCCTAAAGAATTACAAATCGAAACTATAATCGCGGCAGGTCGGAGATATTCTAACAACTGGTTCAACGAATTAGTCAGTCTTTGTGAAGTGGATAATTAAAATATCGTTTTAATTATCCAATTACTCTTTTGTCTTTTGCAACAAATTTAGCAAAAGCTAATAATGCCCCTGTTATCATTATATTCCTGAAAAAGTTCACCATTTCTAATTCTTTTTCTCTTGCTAAATCAGCAGTCATATTTTCACTTCCTAATTCATTTCCCATTGCTCTAGGTAAATGAACCAAAACAGCCATTAAAATAACATACAAAGCCATTAGAGAATAAGCTAATTTGTCGTATTTGCCAATAACAGCACTTATAATAAACAATAGAATACACACCAAAGTGAAGTAGTTCCAAAAAAGTGGAAATGGAATGTAGTCAGGCACAAATGAAGCCCCAACATCAGGTTTGCCAAGGTGCAAGCCCACGTAAAGTAAAAAAGAGATTGGAAAAATGTATTTTCCTAAATTTAAAATCTTGTCCATTGTAATGAGGTTTAATTTGTTGGAAACGGTATAAGTGGTCTTATTTCTACCGAACTGTTTGGATATTTAAAAATTGGGCAAGTCTTACTCCATTCTTGCACTTCTTCTAAATTGTCAGATTTACAGATTAAAAAACCTGAAACCAAAACACTATCTGATTCTTTGTGAGGACCAACTTTAACGATATTGTTAGTTACAATTGAGGCGTCATAATGAACTGGCGCTGTATGAACCAATTTTCCTTGCATTGCGATATTGCCAATCCAAGATTGCCATTTGGGCATATCTTCGGCCATATCTTGTGAAGTTGCCAAGTACCCATTGTCGGCACTTGCGTTTCGAAATAATAATAAATACTCTGTCATTTTTTGAAAGTTTAATTGTTAATAATGATTCAAATTTCAGCAATTAAACTTCCGTGAATGATGACAAAAGTCGATGTTTTATAATTTGGTTTTAAGTCGGCTAAAAACGTCTTTGTTGATGCCTAAATAGGAAGCAATTAGTTTGCTTGAAAGTCTTGTCATTAGCAAAGGGCGGTATTCCATTAACCACTTTATCCTTTCCAATGCTGTCAAAGCAACAAAAGTGTTAATGCGATAAACGGAGTTCGCATAAGATGCTTCAAGGATTTGTTTGTAAACTTTGTCAAACTGCGGAACGGTCTCCATCATTGTTTGAAACGATTGTCTGTCAATTGCAAAAAGTTCACAGGGCTCAACTGTTCTAATATTTTCTGTTGCAGGCTTGCCGCTTCCAAAACTTAAAAGTTCAGAACACCAATTGTCTTCAATTACAATGTCCCTAGTGGTTTCGTTGAAGTCTTTGTCGTAAACATAAATCTGCAAACATCCTTTGGCAATAAAGTAAACGTATTGACAAGGTTCGCCTTGTTGTAAAAGCTGCTCGTTTCTTTTCGTTTTAATGTGTTTGAAAGAAGAAAGAACCTTGTCTAAATTGGCAATGTCGTTTCCAAGCCTGCTAGTTATATGGTTGCGTAAAACTTCTATCATTTCTTGTTTCTCTTTTTATGTTTGAAAGGTGGTTAGTTGCATAGAGGCAGTAAACTTTCTCTCAATACAACTAGAAGGTTCGTTTCGCTTTGTTTTTTCTCTCAAATCATCAAAAATGTTTCCTTTTAGCCCCGACAGCAGCGGCATCCTTTGCTTTTTTTCTTTAGAAAAGCAAAGATATAGCGGATGGCAGGACCTATGCTGGCAAAAAAGCCTGTTTTTCCTGCTCCTTAGGAGGCAACTATTGTAAAGGTTTGTCTACTACGATGCGTTCGGGTCTGTTGGCCAATTCCCAAGCCATAGCAAAGGCCAATTGGGTTCTTTTGGCTAGGGCATCAAACTCGATTTTACTGACTTCATCGGTTTTTTTATGGTAGTCTTCGTGTACGCCATTGAACAAAAATACCGACGGAATGCCATTTTTGGCGAAGTTGTAATGGTCGGAACGCTCATAAAAATGATTGGGATCCTTCTTGTCGTTGTATTTGAAATCCAAATCCAATTTGGTGTATTTTTCGTTGGCTGCCACAGTGATTTCGTGTAGTTGACTCGACAATCTATCGGCACCAATGACATAAACGTAATTGTTGGTTTTGGGATGGTCGAAATCGCGACGTCCAATCATGTCAATATTGATGTCGGCAATGGTATTTTTTAAAGGAAATAATGGGTTTTTGGCATAATAACGAGAACCGTGCAAGCCGTGTTCTTCGCCTGTTACATGCAAAATTAAGATGGAACGTTTAGGCCCGTGACCTTGTTTTTTTGCCAGTTGAAAGGCTTGTGCGATTTCTAAAAGTGCCACGGTTCCTGAGCCATCGTCGTCGGCACCGTTGTAAACGTCACCATTTTTAACGCCAACATGGTCGTAATGGGCAGAAATGACCAAGATTTCCTCTGGTTTTTCAGTCCCCTTGATGAATGCCCAAATGTTTTCGGAATCATTGAGTTTTGATCCGTAACGGGTGTTCATGAACTCGGCGGGTACTTTTTGGTAATAGTCGGTAGCACCATCGGGAAACGAAATGCCATTTTTTTTGTATTGTTCGATGAGATAACGACCGGCTTTTTTTTGGCCTTCGGTTCCTGTGTCACGTCCTTCCATTTCGTCGGATGCCACGATAGTCAGGTGTTTTTTTAGGTCGGTTTGGGTAATGGTAGCCAGGTATTTTTGTATAGGAGCTGCTTTGGTTTTGTTTTGTGCCGTACATGAAAGGCAAACAAGTACAGCGCATACTAGTGCTTTTTGAATCATTTTTTAAGGATTTTATTTAACGCAAATTCAAATTATTTTAGGGGATGTAGTGGGTTAGTATGGCCACTAATGCATTAATTTAATTAACCGCAAATTCGCAAATTATTTTTTCGTTGGTATAGTTTCAATTTGCAAATTTGCGGTTGTTTTTCTATAGCTTTAGAGTGAATTTTTTTGCTTTGAATTTCTATCAATTTTCGAATTTGCGGTTAACTTTTTTATTTTTTTAAAATTTCGTTTAAGAAAAGTTGCATGTGTTCGAAGGAACGTTTTGCAGCTTTTTCATTGTAAGCAGCTCCTTTGGAGTTGTCGTTTCCTGCGTTTGGATCGGTAAAGGAGTGCACGGCATTGGCATAATAAATCATTTCCCAATCGGCTTTGGCATCGCGCATTTCTTGTTGAAAGGCTGCAATTTCTTCTTTGGGTACAAAGGGATCATCGGCACCGTGACAAGCTAAAACTTTAGCTTGGATTGGAGCAGTGGCACGGGCTGCATCTTTACCTAAGCCGCCGTGAAAGGATACCACTCCTTTGATGTTCATATTGCCTCTTGCAGCTTCTAAAGCGCCTGTTCCTCCAAAGCAAAAACCAATAACGGCAATATTATCAGCATTAGCGCCAGATTGAATGAGTTGTGCCAAGGCTAGGCTAATTCTTTTTTGATACAAATCGGTGTTCTTTTTGTAATAACCTGCATTTTTCCCAGCTTCGGTATTGTCTTTTGGGTAGTTTCCTTCGCCGTAAATATCAGCAATAAAGGCGTGGTACCCTAGATTTGATAATTCGATAGCGGTTTGTTTGGAATGGTCATCAATACCTTTCCACGCGGGAAGAATCAGGATTCCTGGTTTTTGGCTGCTTTTTTTCTTGGGTTGAATAGCAAAGCCGTTTAGTTTTTGATTGCCATCTTGATAAGAAATGGCTTTTAATTGGGCATTACTTGATAGACTACAAAATAGTAGCGTTAAGAATAGGACAGTTATATTTCTCATAGGGTTAGTTTTTAACAAATATCAGTAATATTACTCAAAAAAAATACCCTCGTGAAAAATTTACGAGGGCATTTGAATTATCGATTGGGATTACTCACCAGGATGATAGGTTTTCTCAGCATTTTTTTGGACGTCATCTTTGTAGAATAAAACGTCTTTGAATTGAGCGTTTTGATACATTTTGGCTTGGTCAAAAAAGTGTTTCGAGTTAGGGTCTCCTGAATTTCCTCCTGCCAATAAAGACTTGGCTTTTATTTTTGGACCAAATTCAACCGCGCAAATAAAGCTGTTACCGTTGTAACCATAGCGTTTTTTGCTGTTGTTTTGATACGAACTTTTGAAAGCAGGTAAACTTCCCCACAATACAGAAGCGGTGCCCATAGCTAAGCTTTCTTGGTTGTCGTCATAGGTTAAATCTATGTCTCCCGATGGACGTTGAAAACGGTTAATGTCTCCCCACGGAATTTCCCATTTTCCAAATTTAGTTCGCAGTTCTTGTATAACTTCTCGCAATTGTGGTAACATATCATCAATGCCAGCAGTTTTGGCAAACTCGGACATATTCTCTACTTGGTCTTTTTCACCTTCGTCAATGTAGACTTTTTGCAAAATTGGATTCAATTTGAACGCCCATTCATTGGCCAAGGTAGTCGCCACAGAATTTACATTCGAATAATAATTCCAATTTTTCAACACTTGAATAGGAGCTTCTAAATCTTTGAATTTGGGTTCTTGGGCTTGAGCGTCTTTTTCAAAATTGGCAATCAAAGCAGGAAGTAACACTTCAAAAGCTGATAATTTGGTGTCGTAACCATCTGCAATCAAATTGTCTAAGGTGTATTTTTTGTCTTGGCTAAAAATACGAACGGCATTGATTCCTCTAAAGTTTTCCCCGTCAGGCGCCATATAAGGCAAATAGTTGGATTCTTTTGGGCTGTTGTTACCTGCTACAGAATAGGGCGTGGAGTTGCAATTTTGGAGCCATCCGTTACTAGGGTTGTACAAATGCACGATTTCAGATACTGGATGCAAACCTTTCCATTGGGTTTTGGATGTGGTTCCATCGACTACTTTTGCCCAATTGAGGCTTTTGTCGCGCATCGGAATAAAGTTCCCGTGCCAATAGGCAATGTTCCCTTTGTTGTCTGCATACACAGTATTGTTAGACGTGTTGGCTTTTAAATCCATCGCTTTTTGATAGTCCTTGAAATCCTTTGATTTGGTTCTCACCCAACTTTGGACCAAACTTTCCATATTGCGGTTTTTGGATTTCAAGCTGATCCATTTTCCGTCTCGCTTAGCCATAATCGGACCGTGAATCGTAAAATACGTCTTGATGGTTTTGGAGGCCAATTGTCCTTTATCTAAATATTTAAGAACGATATTTTTTTCTTTTACTGGCAATAATTTTCCATCGTATTCATAAAAAAGTTTACCTTTTTGCTCAACTATTTTTTCTGCATACATATCGGCTACATCTACATTCGAAGACGTATGCATCCAGCCACAGTTTTCATTAAAACCTTGGTAAATAAAAAATTGTCCCCAAGTCACGGCTCCGTAGGCATTCAATCCTTCTTGGCTGCTGATTTGGATTTCGGGTCTGAAATAAAAAGTTGTGTGTGGATTGATGTACAAAAGCGCATTTCCCGAAGTTGATTTTGAAGGTGCAATGGCAAATCCATTAGAACCCGTTTGTACATTTACATCTCGTTCTACATAAGCTACTTTGTCGTTATTGCCAGAGTAAAAAGCTTTCAATTCACCAGTAGTTAAGTCGGCGGTGCTAATCGCGCCAATACTGCCGTCGGTCCAAAGCAAAGGAAACCAAGGTTCAAAACGAGTCAGCAATAATGGTTTTACTTCAGGATGCTTGTACAAGTAATAGTTGATGGCATCGGCATAACTGTTCATTAATTTTTTGAGCCAAGGCGCCGCTTTTTTGTAATCGGCTTTGGCTTCTTCAGCGTCAATAAGTAAACGGGTTTCTAAATCGTTGTACAAAACGCCAGCGCCTTTTACTTCGGCCAAACGTCCTAACTTATCGATATAGTTCATTTCGACACGCTTAAAGTCGTCTTCGCATTGCGCGTACAACATACCAAAAACGGCATCAGCATCGGTCTTGCCGTATACGTGAGCAATGCCCCAATTGTCTCTGATGATGGTGACTTGTTTGGCTTGTTGCTCCATTCGTTTTATTTCTGAAGCAGTTAATTGTTGTGCCCAAATCGAAGTCATTGGACTCAATAGTAGCATCCAAACAATCGCCCAATAGTGTTGTGTTTTCATTTTATTGAATATTAAATTTTTGACCTTCAATCAAAACGCTCATCTCTAAAGATTTGATGCTAACGAGATGATTCTTTGGAGCTTTCTTGATTTCTTTAGGATTTTTAACCACGATGACTTCGCTTTCGCCTACGACTTCTATGTTTTTGTCTCTCACGACAATGCCGGTACTTTCGTCAATTCCAATTCCAACGTGATTTGGAAAATCGACTAAGCCTGTCAGTAAGCGATTGTAACGACTTCTTTTTAGAAAATGCTGGTCAATAATTACGTTTTTTACTAAGCCCAAACCTGAGTTGATTTCAAGATTGTCATAACGGATATTATCAAAAGTTTCGGTGTATTTGGTTTCTAATTTTTGGTTGCCAGTAATCATATTTTCGCACATCACAGCTGCACCAGCACTAGTTCCTGCAATAGTACTGCCGTTTTGATGCGCTTTGTGAATGGCATCATAAATCGGAGTTCCGCGAACTACTCCCATAAAACGGGTTTGATCTCCACCGCTTATGAAGATGAGTTTGGCTTTTTGAAGCGAATCGGTAAGAACTTTATTTTGACTGCTGGTTTTGTCAAAATTGAGCATCACGATAGGATGTGGGGTTAATTTACTTAATTGTTTTTTGAAATAAATATAGGCACTATCAGGTTCTTCACTGGACATTGGAAGCACTACAATAAAATCTTTGGTTTTTAAATCAGCTACTTTTAGCATTTGATTCATCAATACATCAGAGCGTTTTCCGCCACCAATGATGAATAATTTTCCTTTGTTTTTTTGAGCTTCAACTATAGTGGTTGATAGTAAAAGTAGGGTAATAAAAAGCTGGTTTAGTCTTACTTTTGGCAATTGCATAATAAATGGTATTAATAGTGAAAAAGTATTCAGAATGGGTTGATGTTACTTCGTTTATTCTATAGAAAGAACACCATCAGTAACATACATATTTTTAGAAGTTCCGCCAGAAATAGTGCTCCAATTGGTCAAATCAAAAGAACCATTTCCAGTTTCTTTACCTGTGATTAAGTAGGCTTGAATGGCTTTTTTATTGTTTATCCAATTGAGCTTGCTGCCTGCTACACATTTCTCAGGTTTTTCACTACTAGCTTTCAAAAAATAAGCAAAACCAGTTCCATAAACTACCGCTTTGCCGTTTTCGTCAATACAAACGGCTGTTTCTTCTTGCACTCCAATACCTTTGGGTTGTTGCCAGTTAAATTCAGTAGCTAAACGTGCTAGAAAAGTGATTTGTCTGCCTTTTCTATCAGGGTTGTTATAATGGGTGTCGGTAATTGTATTTTTAAGAAAAGGATTGTTGATAAAATCACTTTTTGCTAAAGTCATTTTTAAGTCAAAAGGATTCAATAAAGCTTCCTCAGAAGTAATAGTATTGTTTTCAGCGGTAAAAACGGCTTCACCCATAATGGCGCAACCTGCGCTAGTTCCTCCAACGGGTACTTTTTTTACATTAATTAGGTAATTAAGCGCCTCTTCAACGGGAGTGTTTCTCCAAAAGCGAATATAATTGGCTTGATCTCCACCAGCAATGAATAGCATTTCAGCTTCTTTGATACGTTCAGCTACTTTTGGATTGTTGGCAAGTTCGGCACTGTTTATAAGTAAGGTTTCAACAGAATTTACTTGGCGGATGCCATTTACTTTTACTAAATCGTATAAGTATTGATTGTAACCTGTTGCCCCTGATGCTCTAATGATTACTACATCTCCTCCGATGCTTTTGTTGATCATCCATTTCATTGCACTGTCTACATCAGTAGAACCTCCCATTAAAACTGTCCCAGCACTAGTCGTTACTGTAACATCTTTTGGGTCTCCCACGATTCCTATCGAAGAGGGGATAGGAGTGTAGGTAGTAGGGGTTGGAGTTGGTTTTTCGGATTCGTTAGAATCACTACTACAAGCCAGTAAACTGAATGATAAAAGAAAAGAAGAAGCTAGTAAAACGCCATTTTTGGTTGGTTTGGTTAGAAAATCAGGGAACATTATTTAGTGGTTTATAAGGTTACATTGCGCTTAAAGGCACAACCTAACTCGATTATAGAATCGGTTTTGGCTATACCCGGAATGTTATCTATTTTTTCATACAGCAATTTTCTCATATGTTCGTGATCTTTTGCAATCAACTTTATATATAAGGTGAAGGAGCCGGTAATAAAATAACATTCGGTTATTTCTGGAATTTCTTTCAATTCGTCAATAACTCTTTTTGAATCGGCATCTTTATTTAAGGTAATACCGGTAAAAGCACCCCAGTCATAACCAATTTTTTTCTCGTTAATTACAGGTTTGATTCCAGTAATTACACCTTGGTCAATTAATCGGTTGATTCGTTGATGCACCATCGTATTCGAAATTTTGAGACTAGTGGCAATAGCAGAAAAAGCCATTCTACCATCTTTCTCTAATTCCTTAATAATATTGATGTCAAATTCGTCTAATACTTCCATTTTTAAATGTATTTTTAAGTTAAAATCACTTTTTATTTCATTTATAAAAGTAATTATTTTTATTTCATTTCAAAATTAAAGTATTAATTCGATTTCAAAAATAACAAAATGACTTTAATAAGTGCAAAAAAAACAAAAAAATATTTTTTTAAAGAAAAAAATGAGTCAAAATTTACTTTTTTTAGAAATATTTAAATTAATTATATTACTTTTGTCTCATAAATATTAATTAAAGACCTATAAAATGATACATACAGAACAAATTCTCTCTTCAAAATCCGAAGTTTTGATTTCAAAAGAAGACCAATACGGCGCACATAATTATCATCCGTTACCGGTAGTTTTAGAGCGAGGGGAAGGAGTTTATGTCTGGGATGTTGATGGGAAAAAATACTTTGATTTTCTTTCTGCTTATTCAGCCGTGAATCAAGGACATTGTCATCCAAAAATTGTTGGAGCAATGGTAGAGCAAGCTCAAAAGTTGACCTTAACTTCTCGTGCTTTTCACAATGATAAATTAGGCGTATTCGAAGAATATATTACTGATTATTTTGGCTTTGATAAAGTTTTACCAATGAATACTGGAGCTGAAGCGGTAGAAACTGCTTTAAAATTATGCCGTAAATGGGCGTATGAAGTGAAAGGTATTCCAGAAAATCAAGCACAAGTGATTGTTTGCGAAAATAATTTCCACGGTAGAACTACTACTATTATTTCTTTTTCTAATGATGAAGGAGCGCGTAAAAGTTTTGGTCCATTCACCGAAGGTTTTATCAGGATTCCATATGATGATATTGATGCATTAGAAAAAGCGTTACAATCTTCGCCAAATATTGCTGGATTTTTAGTGGAACCTATCCAAGGTGAAGCTGGAGTTTATGTTCCATCAGAAGGTTATTTGGCTAAAGCTAAAGCACTTTGTGAAGCGCATAATGCACTTTTTATTGCTGATGAGGTACAAACTGGAATTGCTCGTACCGGTCGTTTATTGGCTACTTGCGGGAATTGTTCTTGTGAAAAAGGTTGTGAGAAAACACCTGAAGTAAAACCAGATATTCTTATTCTAGGGAAAGCCATTTCTGGTGGCGTTTATCCAGTATCGGCAGTTTTGGCCAATAATGAGATTATGAATGTGATCAAACCAGGGCAACACGGATCTACTTTTGGTGGAAATCCAGTGGCTGCTGCTGTCGCTATTGCTGCTTTGGAAGTGATAAAAGATGAGAATTTGGCTGCTAACGCAGATCGCTTAGGAAACATACTAAGACAAGGTTTAAATGATATAGCTGCCAGAAATCCATTAATTGCTTTGGTGAGAGGAAAAGGTTTGTTGAATGCTATTGTCATCAACAGCGATGAAGATTCTGATTTGGCTTGGGATATTTGTTTGCGTTTTAGAGATTATGGTTTGTTAGCCAAACCAACTCACGGAAACAAAATTCGTTTTGCACCACCATTGGTAATTACCGAAGAGCAAATTCAAGAGTGTTTAGCGATTATTGAAAAAGCGTTAAATGACTTTATCTAGGAAGTTGTATGAAGCCTATCAAATTAATTAAAAATAGATCGGATATCGGAGCGGGAACTCGCGGCTCTGATTTAGGAGTAGATGCTATTGAAATTGCAGCTATCAATCAAGGAAGTGATTATTTTAACCAGTTTCCTTTTGAAGATATTAAAACGCACAACGAGTCGATTTATGATAAAGATCGAAGTACAGTAGCTAAGCGTATTGAGCACGTTGTGGAGCAATGTATTCGTGTAAATAACTCGATTCAGAAAAACTTGAAAGATTATTTTCCTATTGTACTTTCAGGAGATCACTCCTCGGCTTTAGGAACGATTAGTGGCATAAAATCTGCATTTCCAGAACAAAATGTTGGAGTGATTTGGATTGATGCCCACGCCGATTTGCATTCACCATATACTTCGCCATCCGGTAATATTCACGGAATGCCTTTAGCGGCAGCATTGGCGAATGATAATTTGGATGCTAAGACAAATGCTGTTGATTCTGATACTCAAAAGTATTGGGAAGAAATGAAACAGATAGGGTACAAAGGACCTAAAATTCAGCCAGAGAATTTGGTGTATTTTGGAGTTCGCGATACGGAAGAAGCAGAAGACCAACAAATGGAACGACTGTCTATTCGCAATTATAAAGTAGACGAAGTACGTTATAGAGGTTTAGAGACTTGTGTGGCAGAAGCTTTGGTAAAGCTGTCTCATTGCGAAGTTTTGTATATATCCTTTGATGTTGATTCGATGGATTGCGACTTGATTTCTTATGGAACAGGAACACCAGTAGCCAAAGGATTTGATCAATATGAAGTGATTGCTATAATAGATCAAATCATTAAGACCAAAAAAGTAGTTTGTATAGAAGTAGTTGAGGTGAATCCTTTGTTGGATACAAAAGGGAATAAAATGGCAGAGACGGCATTTCAGGTGCTGGAGGCAGTTACTTCAACTTTAGTTTTACCCATTGAGTAAGTAGGTTTTTTTTATATATGTTGATTTAGTTGAAAAGGCTTAAAATCATTTTGATTTTAAGTCTTTTTTTTTGGTCTAAACTCAAATATTAAAAGACAAAAATGTTGAATGAAATATTAAAAAGTGTATAAGATAGTTTTGATAAAAATGGTTGGTAAAAAAGCTGTAAAGCACTGTGAATTATAATGAAACTCAAAGTTAATTTGAAATTCATTTCAATTCATTATTGTCATTCTTAACTATTTTATATTGTTCTCTCTGTCTCAAATTTGAATGTAACGAGCGATGTAAAGCTTAATTTTGTCAGATAGAAAGAATAAATGATTTTGAGGTTTTTTTAATCGAACTAAGCTTGTGTTCAATCATTTTGAGCCATAAAAAAAAACCACTCCGATTTTGGAGTGGTTTTATATAACTAAATCAAGAAATTATTAATATCCAGGATTTTGAGTGATCAGTTTGTTAGTATTTAATTCTCGCAATGGAATTGGGAATACTAAACGAGGATCATTGTATTGGTAAGTAGCAGTTTGCCCCACAATTGTTTGCTTGTTTCTTTTGATATCGTGAATCCAGAAACCTTCAAAGGCTAATTCTAATTTTCTTTCAGTAAGTACATCAGCCAAAGTTGGAGCTGCAATACTAGAGGCTTTTGCACGATTACGAATTCTGTTAATATCATTTGCAGGGGTGTCTCCAACAGCTGAATTCAAACGAATATTTGCTTCAGCACGAATTAAGTATAATTCAGCTAATCGGATAACATGAACGTTTGCAAACTGATTGGTGTATTTTAAAGTTAATGCATCGCCAAAGCTGTTTTCGTAGTAGAAATCTTGTCTTTGGTCATTTGCATCAGTAAATAAATTAAAATAACCGTTACCCATAGCGATATCACCACCTCTTCCTCCATTTTGAGTAGAAGCATGTAAATTATTGATTTGGTTGTCTCCAGTTTGTGTTGTAATTTGGATAGCAAAAACATCCTCTGGTTGATCTACATCATGGTTATACGCTGCTGTTAAGCTTGAAGATAAACTGTAACCTCCATTTGTAATTACATTGTTTGCAGCTGCTAAAGCTTCAGTATACTTTTGTTGTTGTAAATATACTCTAGCCAATAATGCTTCGGCCATATATTTGTTTGCAAATTCACCGTTTGTAGATGGTAAATCAGTAATGGCACTTTTCAAGTTGTTTACTACAAGAGTATACACATCTTCTACTGAACTTCTTTCAGCAGAAAGATCTACACCTAAGTATTTGTAGATAGCTTTTGGACGAATTACAACTCCTAATTGTGAATTAGTTTTTCCGCTTTCGTATGGTAATGCAAAAAAGCGAACTAGGTCAAAATACACTAATGCTTGGATAAACTTTGATTCTGCTATGGCTACTTTTCTGTCACCAGCATCAGCAATTTTATCAGCATTCTCAATAACAATATTTGTTGCATTGATTACATCATAGCTTTCGCGATACAAGTCTTCTGCAAATATGTTGTCATTTACAATTGTTTTTGAGAAAATATCACCAAATCCTGCAAAAGTACCATACCATTCTACATGTGTAGTACTAGATCTGACTGTTGCTCCTAGTAAGTCACCCATTACTTGAGTTCTACCACCGTACAATGAACCATTTGCGAGGTTTGCATATGCTCCTACAAGAACTTGTTTAACTCCACTTTCTGTGTTTAATACAGAGCTGCTTTCTAAGCTTTGTTTTGGATTCAGTTCAAGCTCACTTTCACAACTAAATAGAGTTGCAGTAAGTAAAGCAGTAAGGTATATTTTTATATTTTTCATGTTTAAAAATTTTAGAAATTAAAGTTAGCTCCAATTGCGAAAGTTCTAGCAGGTGGTGCAGAATAGAATTCTTCTCCAATTCTGTTTCCTTGGTCTGCTCTAGCTTCTGGATCATAGCCACTGTAGTTTGTAAATGTTAATACATTTACACCAGTTAAATAAACTCTTACTTTACTTAATCCAGTTTTTTCAATAGCAGATTTTGGTAATGTGTAACCCAAAGTTAAGTTTCTTAAACGAATAAAATCAGCTGCATCTAAATATCTTGTAGATGCTTGAGTTCCATTACCTCCTAAGTATCTTGCTTGAGGAACATTAGTAATGTCTCCTGGTTGTTGCCAACGATTCATTTGATCCACAGTTTGGTTATCCCAGAAGTCACCATTTGCAGATTGGTAGATACCTGCTGAATTATAGATACTAGCTCCCCATTCTCCTTGGAAAGTGAATGAGAAATCTAAACCTTTATAGTTTATTGTATTAGTTAAACCTGCCATTAAAGTTGGGAAAGGGTTTCCTGCAATAACTCTATCTGCTTCGCTATAATCATTTGTTTTGGTTCTGTCAATTGAACCATCAGCATTCTTTGTATTCTTATAAAATAAAGCATCACCATTAGCTGGGTCTACACCTGCGTATTCTACTAAATAGAAAGAGTTGATGTTTTCCCCTACACGGTTTATTGTAAATGAACCGATGATGTCTTGATTGTTATCTGGTAACTCAAGAACATTTGAATTATTCGTAGTTAAGTTCAATGAGGTTGTCCAATTAAAGTCATTAGTATCAATGATTTTAGCATTAACTACAAACTCAAATCCTTTACTTTCTACTAAACCAATATTTCTTGCAATAGTAGCCGCACCTGAACTTATTGATAATGGCACATCAAATAATAAACCATCAGTTCTTTTATTGTAGTAGTCAATTTCTCCAGTAATTCTATTATTTAAGAATCCGTAATCGATACCTAAATCTAATTGTTTTGATTTTTCCCAAGTCAAATCGTCGTTTCCTGGTTGAGTTGGAAGTAAACCTGATTTTAAGTTATAAGAAGCACCACCATACAAAGATCTTGAACGGAAATTACCAATTTCGGCATTACCAGTTTCTCCATAAGAGGCTCTTAACTTTAAGTTAGAGACAACACTGTTATCTTTTAAGAAATCTTCTTCAGAAATTACCCAACCAGCAGAAAATGCAGGGAATATACCGTATCTTTTGTTTACACCAAAACGAGAAGAACCGTCTCTACGAATACTCGCTTTTAGTAAGTATTTGTTGTTAAATGAGTAAGAAGCTCTCGCAAAGTATGAATCAAATGCGTAGTCAGATTCACTACCAGAGCCATCTGTTACTTCTGCACCAGAATCGATTGTTTGTAAATCATCACTAGGGAAATAGATAGAAGTTACATCTTGGTAACGACTTGCAAAACTAGTGAATTCGTGACCAGCTACTAAGTTAATGTTGTGTGATTCTCCAAAAGTTTTGTCATATGTAAAGTAATTTGATAGAGTATACGACTCATTGTTTACTGAAGCTGCAAATACTTCTCCATTTGTTGCAATGAATGGGTAATTTGCTCCATACCAGTTGTCTTGTGTTTGAGAGTATAAATCATACAAAACATCTGAATTGAATTTTAAACCATCAAATAATTTTAATTCTCCAAAGAATTTACCTGTAACTCTTCTAATAACTGTTTGATTATTACCATTATCTAATGCAGCCAAGAAATTTACATATTGTGTAGCAGTATTTGCTGTTCCATCAGCGTTTCTAGCAGGCGAGATTGGCGCTTGTGCAATTGCTTGCAAAGGAGTAGTAAATGAGTTGTCATTTGTATTTCGGTGAATTAATGATCTTGAAAAAGCCAAGTTCATTCCAACAGAAAATTTATCTGAAATTTTAGTTGAGATATTGTTTCTAAAGTTAAAACGCTCTAAATCATTAGCTACTAAAATACCAGAATTTTTTTGATATGCAGCAGATATAAAATAAGTAGTCTTGTCATTTCCACCTGCAGCTGAGATGTCAGCATCAGTAGTGTAACCTGTTCTAAAAGCTAGATCTTGCCAATCTGTATCTACTTCTCTGTTTCTCCAATCAGTACCAGCGGCTAATTGATCAAACTTTCTTCCAGGTCCTGTAGGATCTGAGAATCCTTCATTTAATCTAGCCTCAGTAAATAGCTCGATGTATTGGTCAGCATTTAAAAATTCTCTTCTGTTCGTAGCTTCACTAATACCTTGTGATAAGTTTACAGAAAAGGAAGTTTTTCCAGCTTTCCCTTTTTTTGTTGTAATTAAAACAACTCCATTAGCCCCTCTAGCTCCGTAGATTGCTGCAGAAGAAGCATCTTTAAGTACATCGATAGATTCGATTTCGCTTGGAGTTAATGTTAAAAGGGGGTTTAATGGTGCACCATTAGTAGATTCGTTTTGATTAATCAAAGGCATACCATCTAATACATATAAAGGTTGAGTACCAGCGCTGATACTTGCTTGTCCACGTACACGGATATTAATTCCACCTTCTACTTTACCGTTAGTTTGAGTAATTTGTACACCAGCTAACTTTCCAACTAATGCATTTTGCACATTCGAAACAGGGATGTTTTGAATATCTTTCGCTTTTACCCCTACAGTAGCATCAGTCATTTTCCCTTTTGATTGAGTACCATAACCTACCACTACAACATTTTCTAGTAAATTTGAAGCATCTTTCAGTTTAACAGCAACTTTTGCTGAAGCTTTCACTTCAACTGTTGACATACCTACAAAGCTTACTACTATAACATCATCTAAGGAAGCTTTGATTGCAAAGTTTCCAGAAAAATCTGTTTGTGTGCTTGATTTTGTACCTTTAACAAGTACGTTAGCTCCTGGAATTGGTATTCCAGCTTGATCTGTAACAACTCCAGATACTGTTATTTCTTGAGCTACTGCTATTTGCACAAACAATGCAAAAAGCAAACTCAAAAAATGCTTAAAATTGATTCTCATGTTAAAATTATTTAAGATTAGTTGAGCCAAATATCACAATATAATGTTAAGGAAAAAAATTAAATTTGATTAAATGTCTTTATTTCGGCGTTTTTTGTGAATAATTGACTTTTAAACTTAAAATTATCGTTAATTTATGTTTTTAGTCTTTGTTTTTTGATAAATTTTCATTTTTAATCTTGAGATTCGTCTTGTTAAAAATGCTATTTGACTATTTAGGACTTGTTTTAAGTTAAAATTTTTCTTTTAAAAGATGTTTTTAAGTTAATATTCAACTTTAAACTCTGGTCTAGTCGAAAATTTTAAGATATTTTTTTTAGGTTTCAAATAAATAATTTGCAACTTTTGTGATATCCCTAAAAAAGAGCACAATTTTTTTTCAATTAAGAAAAAGAGTAAAAAACAATATTTTGTCTTTTACTCTTTTTTATTCATTACTGTTTTTCTATGATCAGGAGAAAGATTTCTATTAATAATAGTAAGATGTATTAGTACCCTAAATAATCAAATGCTTTTTCGGAGAATTTTAAGTTGATGTCTCGACACTCTTCCAAAATGCCTGAATAATTTTGTGCTTTTTTACAATCGGATTTGAAAGTGTCTATGGATGAAAAAAAAGGTTGGTATTTAAAAGTATAAAATTTTGAGGAGTTAGGGAAGACCACCACTTTTTTATTCATTAATAAACTCCAGTACATAGCATGATAACTATCGGTTACTATGGTATCTGTTTGTGCAATAAATGAAATAATATCTTCTAAGCTTGTAGTATTTGAAGTCGAAGGATAATCCTTGAATTTTGCTAAAACTTTGGGATTGTTAAGTGTTTTTTTGTGAAATATTAATCCAATTTCGTTAATTACCTCTGATTTTGTGTCTAGTATAGGATGTAAGCAACTCGCACAAGGAATCCATTCTTCTTTCATGTCATAATCACGTACGCCTACTAAACCAAATTTTTTGGTGTCAATATTATATTCTGTCACTTTACCAAAGGCTTTTGGATTCTTTTCATTATGTCCCAAACCCCATAAGACCATTTTCTTATTTTTATGACTTAATTTCTCAAATAAATGCATTTGTTTATCAAAGCTTCCTCTATTAAGTAAACCTCCTCCGCCTATAATCAAGGAATTTTGAGAAATTGTATCTATAAAGTTTTGTTTTATAGTAGGATTTAAGCTTTTGTAATCAAAAATGTCTAGAGATTGTTGTAATTGATCAAAGTAGTGGTGAGGTGCACAGTAATAGTCTCCTATGTTTTTTTCATCAATCCTGTGGATGTTTACGATTCCATTATTCTCTTGTGAATTACGAGCAATAGTATCAAGAACAATTTT
Organism: Flavobacterium sp. 9R; assembly: GCF_902506345.1. Lineage (NCBI taxonomy): Bacteria > Pseudomonadati > Bacteroidota > Flavobacteriia > Flavobacteriales > Flavobacteriaceae > Flavobacterium > Flavobacterium sp. 9R. Next base: position 1,599,340 of record NZ_LR733413.1, read on the forward strand.
AGAAGAGATTGTTTTTTGTAATGATGAGAAGATAGAGGATATCGCCATTATTATGGGTTTAGTTAAATCAATTATAAAATTTTAAAACGTAAAGATACATGCTTTGTGTTTCTATAACCAAATTTTTATGAATTCAACATTTTTTACTTAGTTGTACAAAATTTACTTTCAAAATTGAAACAGTTTGTAAAACGCTTAGCAAAACTTACCTTTGCCCTAAAGATTTTATTTGAAAGAGGCTAATCCTTTAAGCAGTAATTTCAATTTGAGTCTTCAATTTTTAATTCATTTAGTATATGAAATATATAGTAAGTCCATTATTTGCCGCTTTTGCTGCGAAAATTCAAGAGTACATCTTTACTTTTCAATCATCTGGTACTCTTTTTGGAGATGGGCAACGAAATAAAATTAAATTGTTTGAATGGAATGATCGTACTATCAATATAAAATCATTCAAAATTCCGAATCTAATCAATAAAATCGCTTATCGTTATTTTAGGAAATCAAAAGCAAGACGTTCTTTTGAATATGCAACCACTTTGCTAGAAAAAGGAATTGGTACTCCGCAGCCTATCGCTTATTTAGAGAATTATAATTGGCTTGGTTTGACGAGTAGTTTTTACGTAAGTGAACATTTGGTAACCGAATTAACTTTTAGAGAATTGGTTGAAATTCCAGAATATCCTGAAAATGAAATCATCTTACGACAGTTTACACAATTCTGTTTTGATTTACATGAGAAAGGAATTGAGTTTTTAGACCATTCGCCGGGGAATACTTTGATTAAAAAAGTTGGAGACCAGAAATATGCTTTTTATTTGGTAGATCTAAATAGAATGAATTTCCATACAACTATGGATTTTGATATGAGAATGAAAAACCTAAGTAGATTGACGCCAAAAAAGGAAATGATTGCTATAATGAGTGATGAATATGCAAAGTTTTATCCCCAACCTAAAGAAATTGTTTTTGAAAAAATGTGGTTTTTTACTCAAGAATTTCAACAAAAATTTGCCAAAAAGCAACGATTGAAAAAGAAATTAAAATTTTGGAAGGCTTAGTTGTTTGAACGCAATTTTTTTAATTCTTGAAAGCGTTCATAAACGCTGTAAGCATTCAAATAGCATATAATCATTCCTTTCTTTCCATCTAATATTCCTAATCGAATAATGTATTGATATAGGAATTGATATGCGGGTCGAATATAAAAATGAAAAACATTTGGAACCGTACCTTTGTTCAATTCCTCTATAGCCTTCATTTTTCCATATTGAATCATTTTGTATTTGTAACTAGAATAATCAGTATAAGAATAGTGCAGGAGTTTGTTTTTAACTGCACCTGATTTTCCATTGACAATCAGTTTTTCGTGAACTATTTTGTTACCATCATAGTACCCATTTTCTTTTCGAAAAAGGCGATAAATTTTATCGGTTTGCCAGCCACTAAAATGTAAGGGTTGCTTATTGAACAAGAAAGTCCGATTGAATTCATAGGCAATAATCGAGTTTTCTTTTTGAATGATGTTTTTTATTTCTTCTTCGAGAGCTGGGTTGATTCTTTCGTCGGCATCAATAAAAAGAATCCAAGGATAGGAAGCCAAATTAATCGCAAAATTGCGTTGGTCGGCGTAGTTGATAAATTTGTTTTGGATGATTTTCACATTTTCAAAACTTGACGCAATGCTTACCGTAGCATCTGTACTGTGAGAATCTACAATAATGATTTCATCAGCAAAAGACAAGTTTTCGATGGCGCTTTTTATATTACTTTCTTCATTGAAAGTGATTATTAAAGCACTTAAACCATTTTCTAATTTTGCAGAATTGCTACTACTATTTTCCAAAATCAGTTACATTTTGATCTAGAAATTGATTTAACTGCTCTATGAAAAATTCAGGTTTGAACTCTTGATACAATTCAAGCGCTTCTTTCTTAAGTTCTTTTTCTGATTTTGAAGTAAATAATTCAGGTTTGAAATCTTGAAGATGAACAGAACAATGTCTTATGCCATCTTCAAAAGTGGCCCAAATTTTCTTTTCTATCCAAGGAGAAAAGAGGATAAAGGAAGGTTTGTTTAACGCTTTTGCCATATTGATAGCTCCTCCGTCATTACCTATAATTACGTCACATTCGTTCATAAGGGCGATATAGGAGCGCAAATCTCCTCCCAATACCTCAAAATAAATCTTTTGTTGGGTTTCTTTTTGGCAAGCATTATAAACGGTTTTGGCAGCTTCTAACTGTTTTGGAAAATAATTGAAAAGAATTGCAACATCTCTATTACTAGCAATGCTATCTACTACAGTAGCCATATAGTGCAGTGGATAGGTTTTTAAGTTCTCACTGCCCAGAAGGCTAATCATTATTTTCTTTTTATCGCTTTTTACAAGATGCTGTTCTAAAAGTGTCTTCGCTTTACTGGTTTCCTCCTCTGTTACGAATAATTGAGGTAAAGGATCTATGGATATTGATAATCCCAGAGGTTTAATTAACGAAAGGCGTCTTTCGATAGCTAAACCAAGATTGGTTTCTGGATAAGCTTCAAAAGGTACATTATCAGTGTATAAAAAAGTACGTCCTGGTTTTTTATAGGATATTTTTCTTTTGGCTCCACTTATGGCTGCGATTAACCAGCTTTCTAGTTTTGAGTAAGCATCAATTAATATATCATATTTTGTAGCTCGGATTGAAAGTGCTAATTGTAATAAAGCACTCTTGCTTTTACGATGTTTTTCTTGAAATAAAATGATATTGTCAATACTTGAATTCCCTTCCAAAACGGGAGTTGTAGCTTCATAAACCAAATAATCAATTTGAGCTTTGGGATAGGCTTTTCTTAGATTATTACAAATGATAGAACTGATAAGAACATCACCAATCATTTTTTGTTGTATGACAAGTATTTTCATTTTATTTCGGCATCTTTTTTACAGTTACAAATTGAAGCAAAAAAAACAAATATTGCTAATTTGTTCTAGAAATAAAAAATTCCAAATTCCTCTTGAAGTCAATTGGAATTTGGAATTTCAGCATTTTTTATTGAAATTAAACTGCTACATCATATTCGCGAAGTGCATTGTTTAGTGAGGTTTTTAAGTCTGTTGAAGGTTTACGAGTTCCAATAATTAAAGCGCAAGGAACTTGGAATTCACCAGCAGCGAATTTTTTAGTATAACTTCCAGGAATTACAACTGAACGTGCAGGAACAAAGCCTTTCATTTCAACAGGTTCATCACCAGTAACGTCTATAATTTTTGTAGATGCAGTTAAACAAACATTAGCTCCAAGAACCGCTTCTTTTCCTACGTGAACACCTTCAACAACAATACAACGAGAGCCAATGAAAGCACCGTCTTCAATAATTACTGGAGCTGCTTGTAAAGGTTCCAATACACCACCAATACCAACACCACCACTTAAGTGTACGTTTTTACCAATTTGGGCACAACTTCCAACAGTAGCCCAAGTATCAACCATAGTTCCTTCGTCTACGTAAGCACCAATATTAACATAACTAGGCATTAAAATCACACCACTTGAGATGTATGCTCCATAACGTGCTACGGCATTGGGAACTACACGAATTCCTTTTTCAGCATATCCTCTTTTTAATAACATTTTGTCATGATACTCAAAAATTCCAGATTCCCAAGTTTCCATTTTTTGAATAGGGAAGTACATTACCACTGCTTTCTTTACCCATTCATTTACTTGCCATCCATCTCCAACAGGTTCTGCAACACGAAGTTTACCTGCATCAAGTAATTCAATTACTTCTCTTATTGCATCAGTTGTAGTAGTTTCTTGTAATAAAGCTCTGTTTTCCCAAGCTTGTTCTATTATAGTTTGTAATTCGTTCATGTTAAAAATATTTTTTTACAAAGATAATTCGATTTTTTGTAAATCTAACTTTGTTCAATTAATAGTAACATTTTTAATCTTTTTGTGAAAAATAATTAGTAAAACGAATCTATAAGCGTAAAACAAAAGAAAATTCCATTTTCGATATCGATATCGAAAGGCAAATGATAAAAATCATATTTTAAAAAATGTGTAATATATATTTTTGCCCTTTATCTTAATTGTACGATAAGCAATACAAAAGTAAAACCAACCTTAAACCAAAAAAATGGAATCAAATCAGTTATTTAAACAGCCGACTATCATTGACAAAGAGGTAGTTTGGGACAAGTCGAGAGTCATTATGAGTAAAACCGACCATCGAGGAATCATCGAATATGCAAATGAGGTTTTTGTGGATGTTTGCGGATACGAAGATTACGAACTTATGGGACAACCTCATAGTATCATTAGACATCCAGATATGCCAAAAGTACTTTTTAAAGTATTGTGGGAAAATCTAAAACTAGGAGGTAATTTTCACGCTGTTGTTAAAAATCTAGCAAAATCAGGTAGGTACTATTGGGTGGTTACTGATTTTGAATCAACCAAAAATGAAGATGGAGAAATTACCCATTACTTTGGTAGAAGAAGAGCTGTTCCTCAAGAAATAATCACTAATTACATTGAACCATTATATAAGAAATTGCTGCAAATTGAGAAAGCAAGTGGAGTTGAATACAGCGAAAAATATTTGATAGGATTTTTAGAAGAAAAAAATCGTTCTTACGTTGAATACATCAATGACTTGTTTACTGAATACGAGCGTTCACAAAGACCTGAGACACCAATTGCGGTTGAAGAAGAAAAAGGTTTCTTTAAACGTTTTTTTGGTATTCTTTAGTTTTTTGAATTGCAATATACACAAACCGCTTCAATACATTGGAGAGGTTTGTGTTTTTGAATTCAATAGATTTCTTTGTGTATCTTTGCGCCAATAAAAAAGTTACAAATGCCAAGAATTCTCGCCATAGATTACGGACAAAAGCGAACTGGAATAGCAGTTACTGATGAATTGCAAATTATTGCTTCTGGCTTAACAACTATCCCATCAGCTACTGCAATTGATTTCTTGAAAGAGTATTTTGCCAAAGAAAAAGTAGAAGCGGTATTGATTGGAGAACCCAAACAAATGAACGGAGAGCCTTCTCAAAGCGCCTCTATCATCAAAGGATTTGTGACGCATTTTACCAATCATTTTCCTGAGATGAAAGTCATTCGTGTCGATGAAAGATTTACTTCTAAAATGGCTTTTCAAACGATGATTGATAGCGGATTAAACAAGAAACAGCGCCAAAATAAAGCGCTTATCGATGAAATATCGGCTACAATAATGCTACAAGATTATCTGAACAGAAAGTAATTCTATTGCTTTAGTTTAACTTATAACATACTTTATTTTTATTGTTGGTTTTGTAAATTAACTCTTTACAAATTTGGTTTTATTTTGATTTTTTAAAGACTACTTTTGCACCTTTAAAAAAAATAATGATTATGCCAGATACAACAATACGTACCAATAGTGATGTGGTTTTAATTGGTGCAGGAATTATGAGTGCCACTCTAGGTTTGATACTTAAAGAGTTACAACCCGATTTACAAATTGAAATTTTTGAACGATTAGATGCAGCAGCTCTTGAAAGCACTGATGCATGGAATAATGCTGGTACAGGACACTCTGCTTTTTGTGAACTGAATTATACTCCTGAAGACCAAGCGGGCACTATTTCAGATAAAAAAGCCATTGCTATTGCCGAATCGTATGAGGTTTCTAAACAATTCTGGGCGTATCTTATCCAACAAAATAAAATAACTAGTCCAGAAGAATTCATTAGCAAAGTACCTCACTTGAGCTTTGTTTGGGGAGAAAAAAATGTCGAGTTCTTGAAAAATAGATTCGAATTACTTCAAAAGAGTCCATTATTCAAGGACATGGAGTATGCTACAGATTTTGAAGCATTAAAAAAATGGATGCCATTGGTTATGAATGGTAGAGAAGCATCAAAGAAGGTAGCAGCTACCAAAATGGATATTGGTACCGACGTAAACTTTGGTGAGTTGACAAAAAAAATGTTGCATTACCTCACTCAATTGGAAGGTGTAACTATCTACTTTGACCACGAAGTTAGAAAGTTAAAACAAACAGAAGACAAACGTTGGAGAATCAAAATCACAGATTTAGCCACTGGACAAAAAAGAAAAGCCTATACTAAGTTCGTATTTATTGGTGCTGGTGGTGGTTCTTTGCCTTTGTTAGAAAAAGCAAAAATAGAAGAAGGAAAAGGATATGGTGGTTTTCCAGTAAGCGGACAATGGTTAAAGTGTACCAACCCAGAAGTTATCGCGCAGCATGCTGCTAAAGTTTATGGTAAAGCCAGTGTTGGTGCGCCTCCTATGTCGGTTCCTCACTTAGATACTCGAATGATTGATGGTCAAAAAGCCTTGTTGTTTGGCCCTTTTGCTGGATTTTCAACGCGATTTTTAAAGAATGGTTCTTATACTGATTTACCTAAATCTATTCAGTTAGATAATATTTATCCGATGATTTCAGCTGGATTGAAGAATTGGCCATTAACGAAATATTTGATAGAACAAGTACGTCTTACTCAAGAAGAGCGTATTGAGGCTTTAAGAGAATATTTCCCAAACGCTTCATCTGAAGATTGGCATTTAGAGAAAGCCGGACAACGTGTACAAGTAATCAAAAGAGATGAGTTAGAAGGCGGTGTTTTAGAATTTGGAACAGAAGTAATCAATACGCAAGACGGAAGTTTGGCAGTTTTACTTGGAGCGTCTCCTGGTGCATCTACTGCTGTAAGTATAATGCTAGAGTTGATTGGAAAATGTTTCGAGCAAGAAATGCAATCTGCGGAATGGCAAGAGAAAATCAGAAAAATGATTCCTTCTTATGGTCAAGCGTTAAATGAAAATCCAGCTTTGTTGGCCGAAGTTAGAGCAAATGCCGCTGAAGTGTTGAAATTATAAAATAGCAATAGTTTTTAGAAAGCCTCTTTTTCAATCAGAAATTGAGGCTTTTTTTATTCTTTTTCTACTAGTAATTTTGTGTTTTTTAGAATATTCTCAGAAAGATTAATCAACCAAACCAATTGTTCAATAATAAGTTGCGCTTCTTGCATTTGAACTTTATTGGCGGCGTCTGAAGGGTTCTTCTCAGTGATTTCCTTTAATCGGATAGCCATAAGTTCCGTAAATCCTTTTGCTTTTTCAGAAGTTGAAATCGGATTGGTTTCAGAGGAATAGGAGGGATTTAAAACCAGTAATGCATCGTCTAAGTTTTGTAAGACAGTTGCCATCACACGATTGAAGGCGTCAGAAGCAGCCGTTGTTTTGTGTGATTGAATGTATGTTCCCATTGATGCAATGGAAGAAAGTAAGGTATGATTCAAAACAGTCAATTTGTATACTTGAGCAATCTTTTTTTGTTTTGACTTTGGTTCTTGACTCATACGTTGAAACGATGCCATAAGGTTTCCAATCTCAATAAAGGCATTTTTTCTAGCGACCTTATAAACCGTTGTAACACTTCCTTTTTTGTTGTAGAAAAGTGCAATTTCATTAAGGTATTTTCTATTGGCGAGGATTACTTTTTCTATATGGTTGGGTGTATTTATAAATTCCCAAGAAGGCCAAACAAAATGATTGAAAGTATAAGCCAAAACAGCTCCAACTATGGTGTCAATAATTCTAAATTCAATTACATTGGCAATGTTGGGTGTAAGTATACTGTACAAGAAAACCACATACATCGTTACAAAAGTAGCGCTGATTTTATAACTAATGTTGGTAAAAGACATACCCAGAAGCACACATAAAATAGCCATCAAACTCAAAACGACATTATTGTCAATGAAGTAGATACAACCAAAAGCGATGAAGCCTCCAAGGAAAGTTCCAAAAGTTCGCTGAAACGAACGTTCTTTGGTTAGCCCATATCCAGGTCGCATGATTACAATGATGGTGAGTAAAATCCAAAATACATTTTGAAAAGGCAAAAAAGTACCAATCAAAAACCCAAACAAGAGTGTAATCGATAAGCGTAGTGAATGTCTAAAAAGAGTAGAGGAGAAGCTCAAGTTATTAATAAATGTAGACAAGGGATAATACTGAGGTGTAAGGAATTTTTCCAACTCTTTTCGATGTACCACAACATCTTCCTCTTTTATTTTTAGATTAAAAGCGCGCTCAATAATCTTTATTTTTTCGACCTGACTTTCTGCATAATGCAACATAGTGGTCAACATAATTACTCCTTCTTTTGCTAAATCTTCTCCTAGACTTTTTTCATATTCTAAAATAGTAGCTTCGAATTTTTTCAAATCATCTACTAACGAATGCTTGGAGCGATAGGTTGTTCTGCTCTCAATATTTTTACTCAATTGCTTCAAGGTCTTTTTTAAATTGGTCGCAATTGTGGAGTAGCTTTTGATGATTTGAGGATGGGCGTCAAATTTTTCGTGTAGCGTTTTGTGGTCAAAAGCGGTAGCCAATGCCAACTCTAATATTTCTACTAGATTGACAAATACAATCAAGAGTTTTCGATTTTGAGCCGAATCCGAAGATAATGATTGGTTACCTATTAATACTTTTCGAATATTCTCGTGATTGGTGTTGATTTCGACTTGTAAAGCCAGTTGTTTTTCGGTTATCGTTTTTTTATCCGCATCAATTTTCCATAAATCTGCTCTAAGTTTTAAATATTTTGCAGTCAAGTCAATACAAGAAGCCAATTGCAATTCAACAAAACGATACGGATTTAGGTAATAAAAAACCAACGAAATCAAGAGATAAAATAATCCTCCAGCAAACATTAATCCAGAATATTGCAGCATTTCCCAACCCGAATGCAAATGAGCAAACGATAAGCAAATAGCTAATAGGCACGAAAATGAAACCGCTGTTGCTCTTTGTCCATACACCGAAATCATCGAGAATAGAAAAATGAGCAAGCCAAATAATGGATAAAAAATAATTCCGTAAGGATATGCCAGATTGACCAATAAATTGGCAAAAGCAACCAAAATAGCAGCTACTATAAGCCCATTAATTTTATGCTTCAAGCTACTTGGTATATCACTTGGATAGGTGAAAAAAGCACCTAAAGCAATAGTGAAACCTACTTCAAAATGTCCCAAATATGCAAAAACCAACACTGGAGTTACTGTTGCTATAGTGACTTTCAAAGCATTGGTGAAATGCGTGCTATCGGTAAATTTTCGTATTTCTTCAAACATAGTGGTAATTTCATTTCAAAGGTAAGAATTGTATGCTTCTGAAGATGTACAATTGTGCTTCGAATTTGGTTAATTGAGGAAAAACGAAACTTATTCTCCATTAGGAATTCGGCATTGTTGAAATTTTACTATTTTTGCCAACCAATAAAAAAGGAAAGAATCCCTTTTGTGGCATAAACTTAATTACATTAATAATGATTTTACCAATTATAGGGTACGGTGATCCTGTTTTAAGAAAAGTTGGAGAAGAAGTTACTCCAGATTATCCTAACTTAAAAGAAGTAATTGCAAACATGTATGAAACCATGTACAATGCTTCTGGAGTTGGTTTGGCTGCAGAGCAAGTAGGTTTACCTTTGCGTTTGTTTGTAGTTGATACGACACCGTTCAGTGATGATGACGATTTAGAAACTGCGGCTCAAAATCAGTTAAAAGGTTTCAAAAGAACATTTATTAATGCCAAAATCATCAAAGAAGAAGGTGAAGAATGGGCTTTCAATGAAGGTTGTTTGAGTATTCCAGATGTGCGTGAAGACGTTTACAGAAAACCGATTGTGACGATAGAATACTGTGAAGAGGATTTTGTGATGAAAACCGAAGTTTTTGAGGGTTTGATAGCAAGAGTTATTCAACACGAATATGATCATATTGAAGGGATTTTGTTCACAGATAAAATATCATCTTTGAAAAAAAGATTGATTCAAAAGAAGTTGAAAAATATCATGGAAGGAAAAACATTTCAGGAGTACCGAATGAAATTTTTTGCCAAAAAAGGAAGATAAATTAGGGTGTAGTTTTACTGCTTATTTTCAAAATAATGCTAGCCAAACTATTAACAACCAACAATAAAAATAGATACAATGAATTTAGAAAAAATTTTAGCGATTTCAGGTAAACCAGGTTTATTTGCATTGAAAGTACAAACAAGAACAGGTTTTGTTGCAGAATCTTTATTAGATGGAAAAAAAGTAACAGTAAGTTTAAAAAGTAACGTGAGTTTGTTGACTGAAATCTCTGTTTATACTTATGATGCTGAGAAACCTTTGGCTGAAGTAATGTCGAATATTGCTAAAAAAGAGAACAACGGAAAGGCTATTTCTCATAAAGAAGATAACGCTACTTTGAATGCTTATTTTAGAGAAGTGCTTCCTGAATATGATGAAGAAAGAGTATATGCATCAGATATTAAAAAAATCTTGAACTGGTACAATATGTTACAAGAAAGAGGTTTAGTTACTGATGATGCGCCACCAGCGGTTGGGAAAGAAGAATCAGTTACTGAGGAAGTAGCTGCTGAAGCAAAACCAAAAAAAGCGAAAGCTAAAAAAGAGTAGTAGTACTTATACCAATATAAAATCCTGTTAAGTCGTTTTCTTGACAGGATTTTTTTATTTTTACCAAAAACCAAAATCATGAATTCTAGAGCCGACCAGTTAGCAGCCTTCGATCGATTGTTAACAATAATGGACGAATTGCGAGAAAAATGCCCTTGGGACAAGAAACAAACCTTGCAATCATTACGTCACTTAACCATTGAAGAAACCTATGAGTTAGGGGATGCTATTTTAGATAATGACTTAAATGAAGTTAAAAAAGAGCTTGGTGATTTGCTACTTCATTTGGTTTTTTATGCCAAAATTGGTAGCGAAACACAGGATTTTGATATTGCCGATGTGTGTAATGAAATTTGCGAAAAACTCATTCATCGTCATCCTCATATTTATGGAGATACTATAGTGGAGAATGAGGAAGAGGTAAAGCAAAACTGGGAAAAACTTAAATTAAAAGAAGGAAAAAAATCAGTTTTAGAAGGCGTTCCTAGAAGTTTACCAGCCTTGGTGAAAGCTAGCCGAATTCAAGATAAAGTAAAAGGAGTAGGATTTGATTGGGAAGAACCGCATCAAGTTTGGGACAAAGTGCAAGAGGAATTGCAAGAACTTCAAGAAGAAGTGGCGTCGGGAAATCAAGACAAAATGGAATCGGAGTTTGGAGATGTTTTATTTTCAATGATTAATTATGCCCGTTTTTTAAACATCAATCCCGAAGATGCTCTGGAACGAACCAACAAAAAGTTTATCAAGCGATTTCAATACTTAGAAAGCAAAGCAGAAGAACTAGGGAAACCGCTTATGGATATGACTTTGGCAGAAATGGATGTTTTTTGGAACGAAGCCAAGAAACTTTAAATTCAAATTAAGCCTTTTATATTCTATTTTATTCAAACTCATACATGTCAGCAAACACAACCGAATTAAAGCGTTCTTTAGGGTTATTAGACGCTACTAGCTTAGTAGCCGGATCAATGATTGGTTCAGGGATATTTATTGTTACATCAGCGATGGCCAGAGATGTTGGTTCTGCCGCATGGTTGCTATTGATTTGGGTTGTGACCGGTTTGATTACTGTTGCTGCTGCTTTGAGTTACGGAGAGTTGGCAGGAATGATGCCTAATGCAGGTGGACAGTTTGTTTACATTCAAAGAGCCTACGGTCGCCTGGTTTCTTTTCTCTACGGCTGGACGGTTTTTTCGGTGATACAAACGGGCGTAATTGCTGCTATTGCTGTTACATTTGCGAATTACAGTGCTGTATTTTTTCCTGTTTTGGATACCGTTTTATTCCAATCTGGGAGTTTTGTTTTTTCTAATAAACAGGTACTTGCCGTTTTTAGTATTTTTATTTTGACCTATATTAATACCAAAGGAATCGAGAACGGAAAATGGATTCAATTGATATTAACGGCTACTAAATTATTGGCACTTTTTGCGCTTATAATTTTAGGAATCTATGTTGGGTTACAAAAAGATATTTTGTCGGCTAATTTCAGCAATATGTGGGAAGCTAGCAAGACAGTTGTGCATCCTGATGGTTCTGTTACAGTGACAAAATTAGTTGGAACAGCAATTTTAGGAGCAGCTACTGCTACGATGATAAATTCATTGTTTTCTAGTGATGCATGGAATAACGTCACGTTTATCGCAGGTGAAATAAAAGACCCCAAGAAAAATATTCCAAGAAGTTTGTTTTTGGGAACTTTGATTGTTACCGTGATTTATGTTTTGGCCAATTTAGCTTATCTATCATTATTGCCAATGCACGGAAGTCCTAATAGTAATGAAGTAGTTGCAAACGGAATTATGTTCGCCTCCAATGATAGAGTAGGTGCTGCAGCTGCGAGTATGATTATGGGAAATACGGGTGTTTTCGTGATGACCGCATTAATAATGATTTCCACCTTTGGTTGTAATAGTGGACTAATACTATCGGGAGGACGATTATTTTATGCAATGGCTAATCAAGGATTGTTTTTTAGAAAAGCTACAGGACTCAATAAACATCAAGTACCTGCCAAGGCGCTTTGGGTACAATGTATCTGGGCATCTGTGCTTTGTGTATCTGGAAAGTTTGGTGATTTATTGACCTATGCCACTTTTGCTTCTCTATTGTTTTATATCTTAACGATATTGGGTGTTTTTATTTTAAGAAAAAAAGAACCCAATGCGTTGCGACCATACAAAGCATTGGGTTATCCTATTGTTCCTGCACTTTACATTCTAGTTGCTACAGGTATATGTTTGACACTCTTAGTTTATGAAACAGTAAATACAGGAATTGGACTAGCAATTGTTGCTTTGGGAATTCCTATTTACTATGCTGTTTTTAAGAAAGAGTAAAGCGCTTATTCGGCTACTTTTTTTAGCTTATTCAAGTCTTTAATGGCGATTTTTTTGCCCACTAATTCAATTAATCCAGTTTTATTGAATTCGGATAGAATACGAATACAGCTCTCAGTAGCAGTACCAATCATTCCCGCTAATTCTTCTCTAGAAAGTTGTACTTTGAGTGTGTTGTCGGTATTTTTGCCAAAAGTCTCTTGTAAATAAATTAAGGTTTCTGCTAATCTATTTTTGACTGTCTTTTGTGCCATTGAGACAACATGTAAATCAGATTCTTTCAAGTCACCACAAATAGATTTCATCATGCTTAATGAAAACTGATTGTTTTTATTGAAAAAACTCAAGATTTCAGATTTTGGAATAAAACATACCTCCATATCCTCAAGCGCTATAGCTGAAAGATTTGCAGGTTCGTCACTAACCATTGAACGCTGGCCAAGAAGTTCACCAGCTTTTACCAATTTTACAATTTGATCTTTTCCGTTGGTACTGAGTTTGGATAGTTTGCAAAAACCATCTTTAACACAATACACACCGTTAATCACTTCACCTTCTTCAAAGAGAGGCTCACCTTTTTTAATGGTGTAAGAAGTTTTACAACTAGCAACTTTTAAGAGTTCTTCTTTGTTTAGTGCTTTTAAAGAACTAAATTCACGTACAATACATTGCTCACATTTGCTCATTAATGTCTGGAATAATTTTGAGCAAAAATAAACAAAATTATGACAAAAATCATATTTTTAAGCGAATCAATTGGCAACCTTTGCGGCACTTTAATAGGAAAAATAAATTATGGAAAAAGAAAATTGTTTTCACTGCGGCTTAGACATTGAGAAGGCTGATGAAATCCATTTTGATACTAAGATTTTTTGCTGTAACGGTTGTAAAACGGTTTATGAAATATTTAGTGCGAATGACCTTTCTTGCTATTATGACTTTGAACAATCGCCTGGAGCAACGCCTCTTGACATTGCAGGAAAATATGATTTTTTAGATAACCCAACTATTGTTGCCAAGCTTCTTGATTTTCAGGAAGAAAACACAGAAATTATTTCCTTAAGCATTCCACATATTCATTGCAGTTCTTGTATTTGGATTTTAGAAAATCTGCAAAGATTGCAACCAGGAATCAATACTTCGCAGGTTAACTTTCCTGAGAAGAAAGTTAGAATCAATTACAATCCAAACTTGGTATCGGTAAAAGATATCGTTTATCTTTTGAGTTCTATTGGGTATGAACCCTACATAAGTCTTGAGAATTACGAGACTGGAAAAGAAAAGATTGATAGAAGTTTGACTTACAAGTTAGGGGTAGCCTTCTTTTGTTTTGGTAATATTATGTTGCTCTCTTTTCCTGAATATTTTGAAGTGGAAGAATATTGGTTGAATCAATATCGTGGTTTTTTTCGTTGGTTGATTTTTGCCCTTTCTTTACCTAGTTTCTTTTATTCGGCAAGTGGATATTATGTATCGGCTTATAAAAGTATTCGTTCCAAAATGCTGAACATTGATATTCCAATTGCGCTTGGGATAGTAGTCATGTTTATCAGAAGTACCTTTGATATTATCATGGATTACGGTTCTGGATTTTTTGATAGTTTATGTGGACTGATTTTTTTCATGCTTTTGGGAAAAATGTTTCAGATAAAAACCTATAGTTTTCTGAGTTTTGAAAGAGATTTTAAATCCTATTTTCCTATTGCTATTACCCGAATTAATCCTGATGCTTCTGAAGAAAGTATTCCTGTTTTTGATATTCAAAAAGGAGACCGTTTATTGATTCGAAATCAAGAGTTGATACCTGTTGATGGTATTTTAATTAGCGAAAAATCAGAGATTGATTATAGTTTTGTTACGGGTGAAGCAATTCCAATTGTGAAGCAATCAGGAGATAAAATTTTCGCAGGAGGAAAACAAATTGGGAAAGTAATCGAAATGGAAGTATTGCATTCTGTTTCTCAAAGTTATTTGACGCAGTTGTGGAGTAATGATGTTTTTCAGAAGAAAGTCGAGCAAAAACACAAAACCATTACCGATGCAATTTCGCGTTATTTCACTCCTATTTTGTTATTGATTGCATTTGCAGGTTTTGGGTATTGGATATTTTTTGATGCCAATACGGCTTTCAATGTTTTCACCGCAGTTTTGATTGTAGCTTGTCCTTGTGCATTGGCTTTGACTGCGCCATTTACTATGGGGAATGTGTTGCGAATTATGGGAAAACAAAAGTTCTATCTCAAAAATGCTTTGGTAATAGAACAATTGGCCAAAGTCGATACTATAGTTTTTGATAAAACAGGAACTATAACGACCAATAAAAAATCGAATATTAGTTATCAGGGTATTGAGTTGAGCATTGAAGAACAAGCTTTGATTAAGAGTGTTTTGAGAGCTTCTAATCATCCTTTGAGTAGGATGCTCTATGATTTTTTGCCTGAAACCAAAAGAGAAAAAGTTATTCTTTTTGATGAAATTCCGGGAAAAGGAATTCAAGCCAAGATTTTAGATAGGCAAGTTCAAATTGGTTCTGCTTCTTTTGTAGGTAAAGTGCAAGAGGAAGGGCTGCAGCAAACCGCGGTTCATATCAAAATTGATGAGGTGTATTACGGTCATTATGTGTTTAATAATGAATATCGAACTGGTTTAGAAGATTTATTTCAGTTGTTGAATAAAAAGTATGAAGTAAAAATTTTATCCGGAGATAACGAAGGTGAAAGGCCTACTTTAGAAAAAATACTTCCTGATGGTGTGGAATTGGTTTTTAATCAAAAACCAGATGAAAAATTAGCTTTTATCAAAGAATTGCAAGAGCAAGGCAAAAATGTGATGATGGTGGGCGATGGTCTAAATGATGCTGGAGCTTTAGCGCAAAGTAATATTGGAATTTCAATTTCAGAGAATGTAAATGTGTTTTCACCAGCTTGTGATGCGATTCTCGATGCCTCGGAATTTTTCAAATTAAACTACTTTTTAAATCTGTCCAAAGACGCTATAAAAACCATAAAAATGAGCTTTGGATTATCCTTGTTGTATAATGTAGTGGGGTTATCATTTGCTATCACTGGAAACCTCTTGCCGTTGGTCGCTGCCATCATTATGCCTCTGAGTACCATTACGATAGTGAGTTTTGTAACGATTATGAGTAATTACTATGCACGAAAAAAAACTAACAGATTTAGTTAGAAATATTATTTTTTTTGCATAATTTTAACAAAACAAGATTAAATATGATAAAAGTCATATTTTGAAATTTTTCTTAAAAGTATTTTTGTCCATATAAAACTTATAGTATGAGTGTCATTTATCTTTTAATCTCCATCAGTATTTTTGTCGCTATAGGCTTTTTTGTTGCTTTTGTTATTGCAGTAAGAACCGGACAATACGATGACGATTACACCCCTTCTGTGCGAATGCTCTTTGATGATGAGTTAGCCAAAAAAAATCAAAAATCAACAATAACAAAAGAAAACTAATTTAATTATGGAAATGCAACAATTTTATTACGACAACAAAATTGTAAAGAAGTTCATTTACGCAACCATCGTTTTTGGTGTTGTGGGAATGCTTGTGGGCCTTATTTTGGCTTTTATGTTTCTTTTTCCAAACGTAACCGAGGGGATTTCTTGGTTAAGTTTTGGTAGATTGAGACCTTTACATACTAACGCTGTTATTTTTGCCTTTGTAGGAAACGCAATGTTTGCCGGGGTTTACTACTCTTTACAGCGATTACTAAAAGCAAGAATGTTTAGCGATTTCTTGAGTAATCTTAACTTTTGGGGCTGGCAGTTAATCATTGTTGCCGCAGCAGTCTCATTGCCCTTAGGATATACTTCATCTAAAGAATATGCTGAGCTAGAATGGCCAATTGATATTGCTATTGCTTTGATTTGGGTTGTTTTTGGTATCAATATGATTGGAACAATGCTTAAAAGAAGAGAGCGTCACTTGTATGTAGCGATTTGGTTTTACATAGCTACTTTTATTACCGTAGCTGTTTTACATATCTTCAATAGTTTAGAATTGCCTATTTCGGCAATGAAAAGTTACTCAGTTTATGCTGGGGTTCAAGATGCTTTAGTACAATGGTGGTATGGTCACAACGCAGTGGCATTTTTCTTAACAACACCGTTCTTAGGTTTAATGTACTATTTTGTGCCTAAAGTAGCCAATCGTCCTGTTTATTCTTATCGTTTATCAATCATTCACTTTTGGTCACTGATATTCTTATACATTTGGGCTGGACCACACCACTTATTGTATTCTGCATTGCCAACTTGGGCACAAAACTTAGGAGTAGTTTTCTCAGTGATGTTGATTGCGCCATCTTGGGGAGGTATGATTAATGGTTTGTTGACTTTGAGAGGCGTTTGGGACAAAGTTAGAGTTGAGCCTGTTTTGAAATTCTTCGTAGTGGCAATGACGGGTTATGGTATGGCAACTTTTGAAGGACCAATGTTGTCTTTGAAAAATGTTAACGCTATTGCACACTATACGGATTGGATTATTGCACACGTTCACGTAGGAGCATTAGCTTGGAACGGATTTATGGCTTTTGGTATTATTTATTGGTTAATCCCAAGAATGTCAAAAGGAACTTTATATTCTACTAAATTGGCGAATTTCCACTTCTGGATTGGAACTTTAGGAATTATACTTTATGCATTACCAATGTATGTTGCAGGTTTCTTGCAAGCTTCAATGTGGAAACAGTTCAATCCTGATGGAACATTAACTTATGGAAACTTCTTAGAAACAGTAACTCAAATTATGCCAATGTATTGGATGAGAGCTGTTGGTGGAACTTTGTATTTAACTGGAATGTTGGTGTTAGTGTATAACATTGTACAAACCGTGCGCAACAGCGATGCAATTGAAGATGAATTAGCAGAAGCTCCTGCACTACAAGATATCAGCTCAAAACGTTTTAGAGGTGAAAAATACCATACTTGGTTAGAAAGAAGACCAATACAAATGGCAATTTTAGCTACTGTAGCTATTTTAATTGGAGGTATTATTCAAATTGTTCCAACTATTATGGTCAAATCGAATATTCCAACCATAGCGAGTGTGAAACCTTATACTCCTCTAGAATTAGAAGGACGTGATTTGTACATCCGTGAAGGTTGTGTTAGCTGTCACTCTCAATCCGTTCGACCATTCAGAAGTGAGGTAGAGCGTTACGGTCCTCAGGCTAAAGCAGGAGAATTTGTTTACGATCATCCATTCCTTTGGGGGTCAAAACGAACAGGTCCAGATTTGCAACGTGTTGGTCAAAAATACAATGATAACTGGCACTTTAACCATTTCTGGAGTCCACAAAGTATTTCAGCAGGTTCTATTATGCCAAGTTACAAATGGTTGTTTGATAACAAGCCGATGGATGTTTCTATGACCGAAAAGAAAATGAAAGCAATGGTTACTCTTGGTGTTCCATATACAGAGGCACAAATTGCCAACGGACAAAAAGACCTGAGAGCACAAGCTATCAAAATTGAAGAGAGCTTGAAAAATGATCCTGACTTCGTGAAAAGTTACGAAGAGAGTAAAAAGAAAGCAGAAGCAAGAGGAGAGAAATTTGTTCCGATGAACGAAAGAGAGATTGTAGCTTTGATTGCTTATATGCAACGTTTAGGTACTGATATCAAAGTAAAGGACAATAAATAAGAAAGACGATGTTTGAACAAATTAAACACAATATGGAGACGATTGCAGGGATTGAAATCTATCCAGTACTTTCATTATTGATTTTCTTTTTCTTCTTTGTAGGATTAGCTTTTTGGGTGTTTTCATATAAAAAAGAAACCATTCAAGAAATGAGCAATATTCCTCTTGAAGACAATCCTTCTGTATAATTTTAAAGCGTAAAAAAAATGAAAAAATTAATTCCAGTATACGTTAGGGTTCCCCTTATTTTCTTCGCTGTTTTTGGTGCGATGGAGTATTTTATCGACTCAGGGGATCGTCCTGCATTTATTAAATTCCCAATGGTTTCTGTATTCTTGTTTGTCTTTCTTTTCTTATTGATTGCCATCGAGATAACGGTAAGCGCTATTGATGCTATTACGTATAGCTTATTAACAGATGAGCAAAAAGCCAAATTAGAAGAAGCTTCTTCTGTAAGTTTAGGAGAAAGTGATTGGTATAAAAATCTAATGAAAAAATTAACCAAATCGGCTCCAATTGAAAAAGAAGGGGAGTTGCTTTTGGATCACGATTATGATGGTATTCGTGAGTTAGATAATAGTCTACCGCCTTGGTGGGTGTATTTATTCTATACTTGTATCGTTTTTGCAGCTGTATATTTAATTCGTTATGAGATATTAGGCGCTCCAGATCAAGAAACTGAATTGAAAAATGAAATTGCCCAAGCTAAAATTGAAGTGGCCGAGTATATGAAAACGGCTCCTGATTTGATGGATGAGAAAACAGTTACTTTGTTGACTGATCCAGCTGAATTAGCGATTGGAAAAGAAATCTTCACGACCAATTGTGCTGCTTGTCACCGTGCAGATGGCGGTGGTCAAATTGGTCCAAACTTAACCGATGATCATTGGATTTTGGGTGGAGGTATCAAAAACGTTTTTCATACCATTATGAATGGTGGTCGTGACGGAAAAGGAATGATTTCTTGGAAAGGAACATTAAAACCAAAAGAAATGCAAAAAGTGGCAAGTTATGTATTATCTTTAAGAGGTACTAACCCTAAAGATCCAAAAGCTCCAGATGGTGAAATTTGGGTTGATGATGCCGCTCCAAAAGCAGACGGCGCTACTGCTCCAGTTGCTGCAGCTAAAGATAGCACTCAAGTTAAATAATATAATTTTAATAGTTGTATAGTCTGTGTCAAAGTGTTTTGCTTTGACACAGTCGTTTTAAAAAGTCTTATAAAAACAAAAGCCATGGCAGTTTTACCTGATGAATCTTTTCGTGATAGTATTGCAACTATCGATGAAGAAGGCAATAGAAAGTATATTTTTCCCAAAAAACCTTCTGGGAAATTTTACGACTATCGCAAATGGTTAAGTTATTTTTTGTTGATCATTCTTGTTTCCAATCCATTTATTAAAATTAATGGCAATCAGTTTATGATGTTCAATGTTTTAGAACGTCGTTTTAATATTTTTAGCTTTCCATTTTGGCCACAAGATTTCTATCTTTTTGTTTTGTTCATGATAGTGGGAGTAGTATTTGTGATACTATTTACTGTGATTTTTGGACGTATTTTTTGTGGATGGATTTGCCCTCAAACCATCTTCTTAGAAATGGTCTTTAGAAGAATTGAATATTGGATTGAAGGTGATCGCGGAGCTCAAATCCGATTGGATAAGCAAGAATGGAATGCTGATAAAATAAGAAAGAAAGTTGCAAAATGGTTTATCTTTCTTTTGATTTCTTTCTTTATTGCCAACGTATTTTTAGCCTATTTAATAGGTAGTGATGTGTTGCTTCATATGATTGAAGATGGGCCTAAAGGACATTTGAGCACGTTAATTTCACTATTGATTTTTACTGGAGTATTTTATTTTGTCTTCGCTTGGTTTAGAGAACAAGTTTGTATTATTGCTTGTCCGTATGGTCGTTTACAAGGTGTTTTGTTAGATAATAAATCAATAAATGTAGCCTACGATTTTGTACGTGGAGAAAAAGAAAAAGGACGTGCAAAATTTAATAAACAAGAAGACAGAGCGACAACGGGAAAAGGCGACTGCATTGATTGTAAACAATGTGTTCATGTGTGTCCAACTGGAATTGATATTAGAAATGGAACTCAATTAGAGTGTATCAATTGTACGGCTTGTATTGACGAGTGTGATACGATTATGGAAAGTGTTGGCTTGCCTAAAGGATTAATTCGTTATGCTTCAGAAGATGAAATTGAGAAAAACGAAAAGTTCAAGTTCACAACTAGAATGAAAGGCTATAGTGCTGTGCTGTTTATTTTAATTGGAATTCTCTCTGGTTTGTTGTTTTTACGTGCAGAAATAGAAACGTCTATTTTGCGCTTGCCTGGACAATTGTTTCAACACAAAGGCAATAACATAAGCAATGTATACACCTTCAAGATTATCAATAAGTCAAATAATGAAATTAAAGATGTTCACTTTAAATTAAAAGACATTAAAGGAACATTGAATGTGGTAGGAAAACAAAATCTAGTGGTGCCAAGACAAGGTATGAGTAGTGGAACCCTTTTTATCGAAATCAATAAATACTTATTAGAGAGCGATAAAACCAAAGTTGAAATAGAAGTGTACGAAGGCGATGAATTGATACAAACTACAGCGACCAATTTTTTAGGACCACGTAGTTTTGATTAGTATTGTTTTTAAATAAATAAATTATAAAAAGATGAAATTAAAGTTAAATTGGGGGACATACATTGTAGTAGCTTTTGCTTTGTTTATGACGTTTATCCTTTACTTTGTTGTAAAAGTACAATCAGATTCTAAATACGATAATGACTTAGTGGTTGAGGAATATTATAAACACGATATTCATTATCAAGAAGAAATGCAAAGGGTTCAAAATGCGCAAGATTTACCTAATAAGCCTCTAGTATCACAATTGGAAAATGAAGTTACGATTACTTTTCCAGCGAACTTTGATCCAAAAAAAATTACTGGTAATGTAGCTTTATACCGTCCATCTAATAAGAAATTGGATTTTCAAGTGAAATTAGTCTTGACAGAACCAGTTTTGCATATTCCAAAAACGAACCTTGTTGGAGGAAGTTGGGACATCAATATGGAATGGCAGTATGAAGGCAAAGCCTATTTGACCAAAGAAACGATTTACATCAAGTAAGTAATAAGCATTTAAAGTTATCTCCAAATGTTATATACCGCTTTTTTATTCGGATTAATAAGTAGTTTTCACTGCGTTGGGATGTGCGGACCTATAGCAATGCTTTTGCCAGTAGATCGCTCAAATCAGGCTAAGAAGGTAACTCAGATTTTAACGTATCATATTGGAAGACTCACGGCCTATGGAAGTATGGGATTGCTTTTTGGATTATTAGGCAAAGGTTTTTTTATGGCCGGAATTCAGCAAAAACTTTCTATTGTTATTGGTATTGTAATGATTGTAGTGGTTTTAATCCCAGAAAACATTTTTGCAAAGTACAATTTTTCGAAACCCATTTATCGATTAATTTCTAATTTGAAGCAAAAACTAGGAAGTCAATTCAAGCAAAAAACGTACAAGTCATTATTTACAATTGGTTTGTTTAATGGATTTCTACCCTGTGGAATGGTGTATGTAGCTCTCTTTGGTGCTATTGCTATGCAAAGCCCTGAAATGGGAGTTTTTTATATGATTTTGTTTGGATTAGGAACGATTCCTTTGATGAGCATAGTAGTATATATCAACTCTTTTTTGACGCTAAAGGTTCGAAATAAAATTCAAAAAATAATACCTTATGTTGCCGTATTTATTGGCGTATTGTTTATTCTAAGAGGGTTAGGCTTAGGGATTCCATATATTTCGCCCAATACAACAAGTTTATTTGTGCAACAGAATCCAAATTGCCATTAAAAAAGATTTTACTTTTATACAGTCATAGAAAAAAGCGCCGTTTCAGGTGCTTTTCTTTTTAGTAGTAAGTCGAAGGCCATACAAATGTTACGAACAAAAGGTTTTCCAGCTTCCAAAACGGTAATTTTTTGATTCTTGATGGTGATTAATCCATCTTTTTGCATTTCCTCTAACTGTGCAATAACTTTAGGGAGCTCTTCAAAATAAGTGTCTTCATTTTTCCAAGAAGTTTGAAATTGACACATTAGATTAAGAATATGCTGTCTGATGATTAAGTCTTCTGGAGTTAAAATATGACCTCTGTAAACAGGTAATTCTCCTTTCTCAATACATTCATAGTACTCTTCAATGGTTTTTACATTTTGAGCAAAACTATACCAACTATCACTTATTGAAGATACACCCAAACCAATCATAAGTTGCGTTTTAGAGGAGCTGTAGCCCATAAAATTGCGATGTAGTGTTTTGTTTTTGAATGACTCAAAAAGACTGTCTTCTTCTAGAGCAAAATGATCCATTCCAATTTCGTAGTAGCCATTTTTGCTTAATAATTTTTTACCAACTTCATAGAGTTGACGTTTTTCTTCATCCTTCGGAATATCAGAATCTTTAAAACCTCTTTGTCCATTTCCTTTGATCCAAGGAACGTGGGCATAACTATAAAATGCCAATCGATCGGGATGTAAGGATTTTGTTTTTTCGATGGTGTCAACAACATCTTCGAGTTTTTGAAACGGAAGACCAAAAATTATATCGTGGCCTATTGAGGTGTAGCCAATTTCTTTTGCCCAAAAAGTTACTTTGGCTACATTATGAAAAGGCTGTATTCTATGTATTGCGTTTTGAACTGTTTCTGAATAATCTTGAACGCCGAAACTAACTCTACGAAAACCTAAACCATAAAGCGATTGAAGTTGCGATTTAGTAGTGTTGTTTGGATGTCCTTCAAAGCTAAATTCATAGTTAGGCGCTTTTTTGGCTTTGCTTAGAATTCCGTGGATTAATTTCTCTAAATGTTCCGAAGAAAAGAAAGTAGGAGTACCTCCACCCAAATGAATCTCTTTGATGATTGGTTTTTTTTCAAGTAGCTCACAATATAAGTCCCATTCTTTTAGCAAAGCTTCGATGTAGGGATGCTCAACATTATGATTCTTTGTGATTCTTTTGTTGCATCCGCAAAAGGTGCAAAGACTTTCGCAAAAAGGCAAATGAATGTATAAACTAATACCCTCAGTTGAATTGCTTTCTTTGAATGAGCGCTTTAGCGTTTCTACCCATAAGTCTTTAGAAAAAAGCAACTCATTCCAATACGGTACCGTTGGGTAACTAGTATATCTAGGTCCTGGTACATTGTATTTTTGAATTAGATTTTTTTTCATAATTAACTTAAATTTAGACTACAAAAATATCTGTTATTGCTTCCTAAGGAAATGATATTTATCATAAACACTAAAAAACTGAGAAAAGAATAAAAAAAATCTTTCCTCAGTTGTTAATTATGTATGCATTATGTGGTTTACACCAACAAAGAATTAATCTTTTGTCTCCAGTTTTTGGCTAGTTTTTCATCCTCAAAAAGACAGACTTGATTCATAGGGTCGAATGTTGCATCATACACAGTAAAAACTTCTTTGTGATTGATGCGTTTGTAAAGCAACTCAAATTCAATCTTTACCGTTTTGTTAGTTTCCGCATCTGTTGTGTAGAGCATATGGCAGCCTACGATTTGGTTTAAATCGATGAATTTAGAGAGTGTTTCTTTTGGATTGAAATCAATAAAAAGAAAGGCTTTGTTCTTTTTGTCAATCGAAAAAACTTTCTTGTTTTGTTTTTCGGTCTCTTCAAAATCTAGGGTATTGTCTGGATTATGAAGTGCTTGTATTGCTTTAATTTTCTTTTTGTCGATATTATTTCCTCTTATAACGAAGTACAAGGGGATTGCTATTAAAATGGTTATTACTAAACCGATGATTGTTACTGCGGTATCCATATTTTTTGTTTTAAATGATAAATAATGAAATGTTGAAATTCACTTTTGAAAATCAATAATTAAGACACAAAGCGTATCTGAATGCAATTATTTCAATACAATCACCAAAAATAATGGACGGGAAAGAGTAAAAAAGATACTGTAGGTACTCTATTGATGCTTTTTGAAGAAAATGCTTTAGCAATAACTTCTTCATTGGTAACAAGTGGTAGAGTAGAAAAAAATGCTGTGAATAAGGCAAAAATAGGAGTAAGAAGACGTTTGCTTATTGCTGTAAAATGAACCGTTTTCGGCTGAATAAAACAAGATGAGCTGACAAATTGTTGGCGTAAGTTGGCGTCTTTTTGTGTTTCTATAATTGAAATACTTTGCCTTTTGTCTTCGTTTTGTGCAAGGCAAAACAAAAACAATATTCCTGATAGCATTACTATTTTACGCAAAAAAGTCATCTTGCAAAATTACAACTCTCCGATAGGTATCGATAATTAATGTACTTAAATGAATGTTAATCTTTAGTATAATGAATAAAAAAAATCCTCAATTTTAGACTGCCCCCAAAAAGTTAGACACTATTTGGGGGTATTTTTATGGAAAGAAAAGTCAGATATGATGCTTCATTTAAACTTGAATGCGTAAAATTAGTATTAGAAAAACATTATTCGTGCAATTATTTTATTATTCGAATCAGTTACTCTCGGTTTTATTCTAATCTCTCGATTATCTTACTCTTATTTCTTTGTTTCGATTTGCATCGAAACGGCTGTCAATTCAATATGTCTAGGAACGTATTCTTCTTTGTTTTTCCGCCTTTCGTTGTTTCTCAAAGCGGGTGCAAAAGTAGTAATTCTTTTTTAACTGGCAAGAAAATTTGAAACTTTTTTTGAAACTTTTTATCTCATTTTAAATCTCATTCTCTTATCAATCTCTCAAGGAACTTTCCGTATTTTGCGGGGTGCAAAGGTAAGTAACATTTTTATTTCTCACAAGCTTTTTTTGATATTTTTTTTTCAGAAATCTAATCCCGAATATCTCAATAACTTGCCAGTATATAAAAGAACGTCTGCGTTGTTGCGGGTGCAAAAGTAGCACCTTTTTTCGTTTAAACAAGCCTTTTTTAAAGCTTTTTTTGATTTATTTTTTAATGCATTAATAAAACATTGATAATCATTATTTAACACAAACATTAGCATCGTAAAAAAAATGACTTACCACAGACACTCTACTCTTAAAACCCAATTTACTCATATTACACCCCGTTCTTACCCTATTTACAGGACGTATTGAAGACATTCAAAAGCCAATCACTAATTATATATAGTAATACTTATTAATTCATTATTGTATACATACTATATATATAGTGTCTTCATACTCTACTCATACTCTACTCATACTCTATCCATACACTATCCATACACTATCCATACTTTATCTATACATTATATATACTCTATCTATACATTATATATAATGAGTAATAAATAACAATAGACTAAAAAACGAGAAACACGGAAATAGCTTTTTAACCACAACTACCCTAGCCCGGATGGGAGTGGCATCCTCTTGGGGCGGGGTTCGACCCAAGAGATAGAACGGACAGCCGGAAATAGCTCCTAAAAAAAACACAACTATATATTGAAGGTGTTTTGGTAAACGTTTATATTTGCATTCCTAAAATATATAAAAATGATTAGTATTACTTTGCCCGATGGGTCGATTAGAGCGTTTGCGCCGGGAACAACTCCGATGGAGGTTGCCAAAAACATTAGTGAGGGATTTGCAAGAAATGTCATTTCGGCATCTTTTGAAGGCACCACTATTGAAACCAGCACGCCCTTGACCACTGACGGTAGTCTGATATTATACACATGGAATGACGCCGAAGGTAAAAAAGCATTTTGGCACTCAACCTCACACGTAATGGCGCAGGTGCTAGAAGAAATGTTTCCAGGGATTCAATTGACTCTTGGTCCTGCAATTGCCAATGGTTTTTATTACGATGTTGATTTTGGTGAACAAAAGATAACTGAAGCCGACTTCAAAGCTATCGAAAGTCGAATTTTGGAAATCTCAAAAGAGAAACACGAATTCAAAATGCGTGCTGTTACTAAAGCTCAAGCATTAGAAACCTATAAAAACAATGTCTACAAAACAGAGTTAATAAGCAATCTAGAAGACGGAACTATTACTTTTTGCGATCACGCAACTTTTACAGATTTGTGTAGAGGAGGTCATATTCCTAACACAGGCATCATAAAAGCAGTAAAAATAATGAGTGTTGCAGGTGCTTACTGGAGAGGTGATGAAAAGAATAAGCAATTAACAAGAGTATATGGTACGTCTTTCCCTAAACAAAAAGACCTAACAGAATACCTAGAATTATTAGAAGAAGCCAAACGCCGTGACCACCGAAAACTTGGTAAGGAATTGGAGTTGTTCGCTTTTTCACAAAAAGTAGGGCAAGGTTTGCCATTGTGGTTACCAAAAGGTGCCGCATTAAGAGATCGTTTGGAGCAATTTTTGAAAAAAGCCCAAAAGAAAGCAGGTTACGAGCAAGTTGTAACTCCACACATTGGACAAAAAGAATTGTATGTAACTTCTGGACATTATGCCAAATATGGTGCTGACAGTTTCCAACCCATCAACACCCCTGCAGAAGGAGAAGAGTTCTTGCTAAAACCAATGAACTGTCCTCATCACTGTGAGATATACAATGTACGTCCATGGTCTTATAAAGACCTACCTAAACGCTATGCTGAATTTGGAACAGTTTACCGTTACGAACAAAGTGGAGAGCTGCACGGGTTGACTCGTGTTCGAGGATTTACTCAGGACGATGCTCATATTTTTTGTACTCCAGAACAACTAGATGAAGAGTTCAAGAAAGTAATTGACTTGGTACTTTATGTTTTTGGGTCTTTGGGCTTTGAAAACTTTACCGCTCAAGTGTCTTTGCAAGATAAAGAAAACAGAGAGAAATACATTGGTAGTGATGAAAACTGGGAAAAAGCAGAAAATGCCATTATCAATGCTGCCAAAGACAAAGGACTAAACACTGTTGTTGAATATGGTGAAGCTGCTTTTTATGGTCCAAAATTGGATTTTATGGTAAAAGATGCTTTGGGTAGACAATGGCAATTGGGAACTATTCAGGTAGATTACAACTTACCAGAACGTTTCGAATTGACCTACAAAGGCTCTGACAACGAATTACATAGACCTGTGATGATCCACAGAGCACCCTTCGGATCAATGGAACGATTTATTGCGATTTTGCTTGAACACACTGCAGGAAATTTCCCTCTATGGTTGATGCCAGAACAAGCTATAATCTTGTGTTTGAGTGAGAAATATGAAAATTATGCTAAAAAAGTTTTAAATCTGCTAGAAAATCACGAAATTCGCGCCCTAATTGACAATAGAAACGAGACTATTGGAAAGAAAATCAGAGATGCCGAAATGCAGAAAACCCCATTTATGTTAATCGTAGGTGAGGAAGAAGAGAAAAACGGCACGATTTCAATCCGCCGTCACGGTCAAGAAGGCAAAGGAAATATAAGCGTAACGATAGATGAATTTGCCGCTATTGTTGAAGAAGAAATTAGCAAAACATTGAAAGTATTTACAGTTTAACTTAAATTATAAAGTCATAGCAATAAGAAGCAACAGAGGTTATCAACCTCGCGTAGAAAAAAAGGATGCCCACAGAATCAACAACAACATTCGTGGGATACAAGAAGTAAGACTTGTAGGTGAAAACATAGAACCTGGTGTTTTTAAATTAGCCGAAGCATTACGTCTTGCGGATGAATTTGAATTGGATCTAGTTGAAATTTCTCCAAATGCAGAGCCTCCGGTTTGTAAAATTATGGATTATAAGAAATTTGTCTACGAACAAAAGAAACGTGACAAAGTCCTTAAAGCCAAATCTTCGCAAGTGGTGGTAAAAGAAATTCGTTTTGGTCCTCAAACAGATGAGCACGATTACGAGTTTAAAAGAAAAAATGCAGAGAAATTCCTAAAAGAAGGTGCTAAATTGAAAGCGTTTGTATTCTTTAAAGGACGTTCTATTATCTATAAAGATCAAGGTCAAATTTTGCTGTTACGTTTAGCAACGGATCTTGAAGAGCATGGAAAAGTAGAAGCTATGCCTGTACTTGAGGGTAAACGTATGATTATGTTTATTGCACCAAAGAAAAAGAAGTAAAGCCTCCCCCAGCCACTCCAAAAGAGGGAAGAAGAAACTCTAACAAGATTCATAGGGTGAGTATAATATCATTTCTCGTTCCCCCGTTCGGTGGAGCTTGAAAGTCAAAAATAAGTAAGTAAGAATAAATTAAAAATCTAGGAAAAAATGCCTAAAATGAAAACCAAATCTAGCGCCAAAAAACGTTTCAAAGTTACTGGTTCTGGAAAGATTAAAAGAAAGCATGCTTTTAAAAGTCACATCTTGACTAAAAAATCTAAAAAACGTAAATTAGCTTTGACTCACTCAGCGCTAGTTCACACAACAGATATGAAAAGCATCAAACAACAATTAAGAATCATCTAATAAAAGCATTAGGTCTTGAGAATCGAGTATTAAGACTATTACTTTAAAGAATTCTTTAGGTTAAAAAACATTTAATAACCTTGGAGTATGGCCATAAGTTCCTTTGATTTAATTCAGGACGCCTGCTACAAAAAAACAGTAAAATTATGCCAAGATCGGTAAATTCAGTTGCTAAAAGAGCAAGAAGAAAAAAAATAATGAAGCAAGCCAAAGGTTTCTTTGGAAGACGTAAAAACGTTTGGACAGTTGCTAAGAACGCGGTAGAAAAAGCAATGTGCTACGCATACCGTGACAGAAAAGTGAACAAAAGAAATTTCCGTGCTTTATGGATTCAACGTATCAACGCTGGAGCTAGATTAGAAGGAATGTCTTATTCACAATTCATGGGTAAAGTAAAAGCTAACGGAATCGAATTGAACCGTAAAGTTCTTGCAGATTTAGCGATGAATCACCCAGAAGCTTTCAAAGCAATACTTAATAAAGTAAAATAAACGTTTTATCAACTCAATTTAGATTACTTACTTATATAGAAAAACCCGAGAAATTCTCTCGGGTTTTTTTTATGTCTTTTTGGGATTGACTACCCTTTGTTGACCGACTACCGTTTCAAATCAAAGTGGAGATTTTGGCTAAAGCCGAATACGAAACTCATTTTAAAGAATGGGCTAAAGCCCATTCCTATTCAAGTTTTATCAACAAACAGAATGGAACTAAAGCCTATTCCTATTGAAATTTTACAAACAATAGAGAATGGGCTAAAGCCCATCCCTATTCAAATTCACAAACAATATAGAATGGGACTAAAGTCCATTCCTATTGAAATTTTACAAACAAATAGAATAGAACTAAAGTCTATTCCTATTGAAATAAGTAAACAAATAGTTCACTAACTCACTTTATAGACTTAAAAAAAGACCTTGCTGGGATGATTAACAAATTACGTCTGTACTAAAAAACTTTTATCGGAAATTTAAATACCTACAAGGTCTGGAAAAAGACCTTGCAGGAATAAGTAGTACATTACTGCTATTTAAAAAAATACCCGAAGTTTTTATTCCTACAAGGTTAAAAAAAACCTTGCAGGAAGGAATAACAAAATACAATTTGCCAACTGTCTTATGCAAAAAAACCAAGGTCATAAAAGAGACCTTATAGGAAAAATAACAGCTTGATTACATCTAGAAAAGCTTAGTGTTATTTATCGAGTTCAAGCTTTTAAATGATTCCATATTAAAAACCCTCTTTCCTTATAGCCCCGATCGCAGCGGCATCCTCCTGTTTTGTCTCGTTCGAAAGAACGAGACAAAACAGGAGATATAGCGGAGAGCGGGACGATGCCTGCTGATATTACCTCATTTTACCGCTCCTACTGCTTTTAGGAATTGATAAATCTAGGATTGATGAGATTGTCTATGGAATAGATTTCATCCCATTTTTCTTGGCTTATTAATTGGCGTTCGACAACCGCGATTTGATGGACGCTTTTGCCTGATTTTAATGCCTCCCCAGCTATACTGGCACTTTCTTCGTAACCCAAAATCGGATTCAATTGCGTCACGATTCCGATGCTGTTCATCACTAGGTCATAGCAATGCGCTTCGTTGGCTGTGATCCCCACAATGCATTTGTCTATTAGGGTATGAAGAGCATTGGACAAATAATCAAGGGAAGTGAACATCGCAAAAGCGATTACGGGCTCCATTACATTTAGCTGTAATTGACCCGCTTCGGCAGCCATAGTCACGGTTAAATCTTGTCCGATTACGTAGAAACAAGTTTGGTTGACTACTTCTGGAATTACAGGATTTACTTTTCCTGGCATTATAGACGATCCTGGCTGACGAGCGGGCAAATTGATTTCGTTGAAACCGGTTCTTGGACCTGAACTTAGCAAACGTAAATCGCTACAAATTTTGGAAATCTTAACTGCGGTACGTTTCAAGGTTCCCATTATTTGTACATAAGCTCCAGTATCTACAGTAGCTTCAATCAAATCTGGAGATAATGTTAGCGGGATACCAACTTCTTTGGCTAAATAGTTGACACATATCTCTGGGTAACCCTCTGGTGCATTCACTTTGGTACCAATGGCAGTTGCCCCCATATTGATTTCGAGTACTAGACTTTGTGCTTCTTTTAAGCGCTTGATGTCCTCACCTATTGTTGTTGCATAAGCGTGAAACTCTTGTCCTAAAGTCATAGGCACAGCATCTTGTAACTGCGTACGTCCCATTTTTAAGACTTTACTAAACTCGCGTCCTTTAGCTGTAAATGCTTTTTCTAATTCCTCTAAAGTGGTTAAAAAGCTTTCCATTTTAAGGTACAACGCAATTCGAAAGGCTGAAGGATAGGCATCGTTTGTGGACTGAGAGCAATTTACGTGATTGTTTGGGTGCAAGTATTGGTACTCCCCTTTTTTGTGTCCTAAGTATTCTAAGCCGATATTAGCAATCACTTCGTTTGCATTCATATTTACAGACGTTCCTGCTCCTCCTTGAATTAAATCACTCACAAACTCTTGGTCGAATTTCCCAGCAATCAATTGGTCGCTACCATAACAAATGGCTTCGGCAATTTTGGCGTCTAAAACACCGCAATCTTTATTAGCCATGGCCGCTGCTTTTTTTACATAGCCTAAGGCTTTTATAAACAAAGGTTCTTTTGATATTGGAATTCCGGTGATGTTAAAATTTTCGATTGCTCTAAATGTTTGGATTCCGTAATATACTTCGTTTGGGATTTCAAGTTCTCCTAAAAAATCGTGTTCTTTACGTGTTGCTTTCATAAAACTATTGTTTTTTTACGTGGTGTTTGGGCGTATTGTTAAAAAATAAATTTTCTTTAAAAATACAAAATAAATAAAATATAAAACAAAAGAAACAAAAAATAAGTTAATTTTATTTTTTACTGTTCAAAATTAAGAAATATAAAAAATCTACTCTTGGCCGTCTTGATGTTCTACTGCTTTCTTTTCGGGTGTCTTACCTCCGTTGTAATAGAAGAATAATCGAAGTGTGTGGTTGGCATCGTACTGATAGCCAGAATATTTTTGTTGAAAAACGTACATATAGCCAAAATCATAACTGAGTTTTGGGGTTATGTTTTGTCGGATTCCTAGGAAAATTCGGTTTTGGTCTAGCGTATTGTACACTACTTCTTTACCGAAGTGCAGCAATAGTTCATCCGCCACAACCAATGATGGGAGTGATTTGTCCTTAAAAACAGGAATTGTAAAGCTCAACAAATAGCGGACTCTATTGGTGAATCGGGTATCGACAGCCACATCATTCGCCATTTTGTCTTGCCATCGCTGTTCATTTCTTAGTCGCTGGAGCACGCTGACTTTTCCAATTTTAGAAGTATAAACAACTTGCTGATACATACGATTCTCATCGGCAAAGTTATTCCATTCTGGTTTGGCTGGTGCTAACCACAAATGAGCATAACCTAAAGCTAGCGTTAGATTAGGATAAGCAGCATAAGTAATTCCGGTTCTGGCGAAATAAAAATTTTCTTTGGCGGCAAAATCTGTTCTGCGGATGTGAACATCATTCATCATTCCCCAGCGGTCATTGAATTTGTAATTGGTATTGAGACTCACCCAAGTTTGGGCTTGATGATTGACTTCTTTGGCTGTTTGGGTTTGAGCGTAGTTGCTAAAAAAACTACTCAGTACTAGAAAAAATATTATGATTCGTGACATTTTAAGCAAATTAAATGGATGGTAAAAACTCAAATTTAGCGAACTAGCGTCCCTATTGTTGCTTTCTTCTGCTAAAGTTAGGCAATTTTGACACAAATAGTAATGTCTATTTTTTCTTTTTTTGGGTATTTATTGACTATAAATGATAGCCTTTTACATTTTTACCGCTCGTGATACAAAACAAAAACATCAGGAAAACCGAGACGTTAACCACACGTGCCAAAAATTAATTAGTCCACGGAGCGTAGAGGATTATCAATTCAACATTGTGTTTTTACATATGATTCCAAATGGACAGGTCATGAACTGTCCCTACGTGAATAATACGACTTGCTAAATTACATTGGGTGGTTGTTTTTAAAACATTCGATGATAATCTGTACAACATTGTATTTTTACATATGATTCCAAATGGACAGGTCACGACCTGTCCCTACGGCAATGTGATTGAAATGTTTAATAATTTTTCTAGGCGCAGGAATCACCACTCTTCGCGCATAATCAAACCATTCTACTTCTTTAGTAACTTCAGCACAGCATTCTTTTTTTAGATTGAAAAATCGACTTTTAATTATGACTTTATTATCAATATAGCAATCACTCATTTCAATATAAAATGGTTCTGTAAACATTAGGTCTTTATTACAAATTAATCTCTGATTCCCTTCTTTAAAACCAATATGTAAGGCATTTAGTTTTTCCTTTGAAAATCCATTATAAAACAAAAAAATATACAACAATCGCAATGTATATGAAATATATGCCTCATTTTCCATTATCATAAAATCATTTACATCGTCTCCGGTAACAACATAATTTTTGCCAATCATCTTTAATCTATTTAGCGTTAATAAAAAGAGGTCAGTCTACTTTTAAACTGACCTCAAATGAGGGTACAAATTACACAATGAGTAAATAGCTACTTTTAATCCTTTAACTATATAAAAGGCTATTTGAGCAATGCAAAATTGTAAGTAATTTTAACTTTATCTGCAATCTTTTTACTCACCATACTTGGGATATCAATATTAAAATCCTCAGGTTTTACTTCAAATGTGCCAGTTACATTCACTCCGTTTGCAACTTTTGCAACTTTTATGATTACTGATACTGTTTTGGTTTTACCATGTATGGTTAAATCTCCTTTTAAAGTAAAAGTTTTAGGAGAAGACGTTATTGTTGCAATATCAAAATCTTCAATTTTTCCTTTTAGAGTTGCTTTTGAAAATTTTTCGGATTCCATATAGTTTTCATTGAAATGTTCTTCCATTAAAGCTACTTTAAAACGAAAGCCTTTTATGAGAACTAAAGCGGCAAAATCACCCGTTGATTGCTCTAAAACTGCGGATACACTTTTGTTCTCTGCTGCAACTTCTTCATAGGAAGGCACAGAAGCTTGAAATTTTACACTCCCAGTTTTTGTTATTAGTTTTTGAGAAAATCCAGTGGTATTTACAAGGATAATCAATAGTACTAAAAAGGAATTAACAAACGATTTTTTCATATGTTTAGCTATATTGGTTGTATGGTTTTATGAAATCCGCTTAGTATTGTTGGCGTTTAGCTCATCGCTTTCTGTTTAATCTTGGTTTTTGATGATTTTCTACTCCAATTAATTCACAGATCCACTCATTTCAAATTAATTAATTCTCTTTAAGCCCATCTGTATTCCACTTTACGATTGCATCAATATTTGCTTGAGACATTCTTCCTCCTTGTGGCATAAGTCCTGATTGTCCGTTTTGCAATTGTATGCGGCTTAATAAATTTGTATTTTCTACAGCTGCTTTTACTTGTGCAAATGTAGTTAAAGGTCTAAATGAAGCAGAACCTCCGCTTGAATGGCAGCTTATACAATTGTTATCTACAATTGCCTTCACATTGGCATTATAGGTAATTATTGTTGCTGTTGGTGGTGTTATTACATCTGGTTTTGGTTCAATAGTGTCAGTAGTGTCAGAACTACAGCTCCATAATCCAGTTAGTAAAATCGTAAGTGCAATTGTTTTTTTCATAGCATTTATTGTTTTATGGTTAATTAGAATACTCTGTATAAGTTAAATCCGAAAAAGAAATTTCCTTTACCCCATTCGCCAGATGCATTGGTCAGATACCCGCTTTCGCTCATGGCTTGAGAATTGGTAAATATGAGTTGGAAAACATGTCCTCCTGTTTCTACATCAAGCCCTACTGATAATGGGTTTGTATAAAATTTAGGCTTGTCAAAATTGTGCATGTATTCTAGATTGACAGATAATCTCTTGGTGATTTTATAGCGTCCACCTCCTCCAAAAGAAAACTGATTGTCTCTTTCTATGTCGGGATTGTAAAGATTTTTGTGTATAAATGATGGAACCAATTCTAATGACAGTTTTTCATTCACTTTTCTAGATATCAATAGCTGCTGAACATAAGCTATGCGATGCTTAAATTCTAAGCCAGGATATTGTTTTTTTTCTAAAAACGTATTGATATCTGCAACGGAGTACCCTACAATGTCTAGTGGGAAATCATTTCCTTGTCTCGCTATTCGGTACTTTACTCCCGTTTCATACATTTTGTTTAACGTATGTCGAGAAAGATTCACGGATAGCCAATCGGTAATTCCATAAATACCTCCAAGTTTTGTAGTGGCATTATCTAGACCAAAAAAACTATCCAAACCATCTTCAACAGAACCAAAACGATGAGATACCACAAAATAAAATTCTTTTTTGGCAGGCATTTTTGTCGTCTGTAAAGTTACCAGTTGCAGTGCTTTAAAAGTAGCGGTACTATAATTCTCAGTGGTTTGATTCGTATCAAGACTGTTTAGTAAATCGTCCTGTGAATAGGCTATAGTAGCCAAAAAAAGACAGGCGGAAATTAAAATTTTCTTCATAAATGGATTAATTTGTTTTATTTATTAATGATACATTGGTCGAGTTTGACTTCTTGAAATAGTTCGTCATAACCAATACATTTGCCTTTAATGCTTAGGTGACTATTCAAAAGTTTGTTTCTTTTCTTTTGAATGAAAAGGCAAAAAACAGTGTTGTCGAGAACCACTACAGAATCCGTTTCTTTGGTCACTTTTCCAGTTACTTCAATAGTTTTATTTAGATACAGTGCATCTGATTTTTCTTGATTTGAATTATAAGCATTCATCAAATTTGTCGCAGATGTGCTTAGTGTTGGTTTTTCCGATTCTATATTGCGTGCTTCTTTGAATAGAAAACCATAATAAAAATAACTACCTGCAGAAGCCAATAGTAGTAAAGCCACAATTACAGTTGTTGTTTTTTTCCTTTTCATATTTTTCATTGGAAATGATTCAATACTAAAACAGCTAGATCAAGGATTACCCTACCTAAATAATTGCTATTTTTAGAAAAAAAATAAAAAGAAGGACAAGGCTCTTTGTAAAAACCTTGTTAAGAAAGCTTTATAGTGAAACTCTAAAGCTTATGTTTGGTGTTCTTCGAAGTGAAAAAGTTGCTACTTCCTCTATAGCGTTTGATAAAGAGCTAATTCTATAGTACTCGTTAATCTCATTTTTTCTGTTCAAGATGTTTAAGATGGATATTCCTAATTTATATTGAACTCCATTTACAGTCATCCACTTGTAAGTAGCGGAAAGATTAACTTGTGAAAAAACATTTACATTGGTATTGTTGGGTTTATTGTAGTTAATCACGGGATTAGAAGGGTCGATTTGTGAACTAGCTGGAGAGGTTTTTGGTCTACCTGAAGTCCATTTTGTACCGAGTGCCATTTTGAAATTATTTTTCTCATACATTCCTGCCCACGAAAAGGTATGCATCAACTCAAAGTTGTTTGGAAAAATAGGGTGTTCGTACTTAGAGAAATCATAGTTGTTATCATTGTATGTATAACTTACCCAAGTAAGGAAGTGATTCATCTTTTTTTGAATCAGAATTTCTGTTCCCAAAATTTCATAGTCTCCTGTAGTTCTAATAAATTCTAATTGGTTTTGAAAACCTTGACTTGAAGTCGTAATTCCAGTAACTTTTTTATAAAAATTCTCTACTTCTAGCAACCAATCATCCTTTTTATAACATAAATTCAACGATACTTGTTTGCTTCTTTGAATAGGAATTGTCTTGTTGTCTGATAGAACCCAACGTCTTTTTTCGATGCCGAAATAATCTTTTTGCAAATAAATCATTTGTTGCGAATTCTGGCTTTTTAGCTCAGCCAGGAGTTCTATATTCAGACTTTTGCTAATGCCGTAGTTGAACTGTAATCGAGGTTCTACTATAAATTTCTTGAATTTTTCGATATAATTCATTCGTGTTCCCGCCTTAGCATATATTCTCGAAATGGTGTCATTATATATTCCTTCCAAAATCAAAGTATGTGTTCTCAACACTTCCTTGGTTTTACGATAAAAATCTGGATTAGTTACCTGCTCCAAATTCGTAACCCCTATTTCGTTGAACTGATAACCATTATTAAGACTAAAATCAGCACTAATGGTATGGTTATTTTCCAAATTTATTCCATTATTTTCCACTGTATTTTCCTGAATAACGATTTGATTCCCAGTAGTAGCTTTCTGGTTGGCCAAAAGTTTATAGGAAGAGTTGTAAGCATTAATTTTAGTGGTATTCCAGCTATTCCATTCTCTTTTCCAAGATAAATTTCCCCCAAAATTTTGCTGTTGTAACCCGTTGTTTTCTGATTTGTTTAAGTCGTTTGTAGCCGCACTTTGCAACACTTTCAAATTGTCTTTTATGGTTATTACATCCAGTATTATTTGGTCTTTGGTTCCTATTTTTTGAGCATATTTAAGTGTTGCATCATAGAAATCAAATTCTTTATCGCTTTGGTACTTGATATTTTTATTTTTGGAAAAATCAGAGATTGTCGTATTTTGAAATATTTTATTGAAGTATTCTTTAAAGGTAGGAGTTTCTATAAAATCAGTAATCGATTTACGTGCAGCAATTTCGATATAACTCTTTTTCGAAAGGTTGTACTTTGCATACATATCAGCATTAATCATATTGATTCCTGCGCTAAAAGTATTCTTCTCCGCTAGTTGAGGAGTTGAAGAAATAGCTACTACACTAGAAACACTTTCTCCATAAAAAGCAGAACTTCCATTTTTGTATATAGCAATGGTATGAGCCAAATTGGGATTAAAAACCGATATTAAACCAAAAAAATGTCCCGTTTGAAACATGCGTATTCCATTCCACAAAAACAAATTTTGGTCGTGAGTCCCACCGCGCACATTGATGCTTGACACGCTTTCGTCGATACTGTTTACACCTGCAATTTGCTGCATTGTTTGCAATGCATCTGGCTCGATAAGTCCTGGCAAAATACCAAATTTCTTGGGTTTAATTTCAAATGAACCGTCCTTACTTTTTGAGATTCCCGAAGCTAAAATAGCATTGGTTTTAATCTCTTCCAGTTCTGTGATATCAGGAGATAGTAGAATTTCCAAACACTTTTTGGGACCTGAATTAGTAGTAACAATTCTTTTTGTTATGTATCCGATATGACTAATCCAGAGTATGTTTTTCTCAGATTTTTCACCTTCAAAATAACCATTAGCATCCGTTGTAAGCTGGATTTTATCGTTTAAATTGATATTTGCGTTCTCGATAGGTTTTTTGTCTGCCGAAAAAACGTAGCCACAAATTATACTGGCTTCCTTGTCTTTTTTGTAAATATTAATGAATTGATTTCCTATATTTTCAAAAGACAAATTGGTGTTTCTCTCAAGATATTGTAGTTTTTGATTTAGTGAAAGTGATCTTTTAGGGGGATTTAGGTAAAGTCCTATAATATTGTCTTCAGTGTAATTAAAGCTTACTTTATGTTGTTTTTCAATCTCAAATAAAATTTCCTTAAAAGGCATACTTTTTTCTTTCTCTTGAGCCAAAAGATGTAGGACAAGGAAAAAGAAAAAAAAGGAAAAATGAAATGATTTGGGGTGCAACATTTATTTTTCGTCAAAAATTATTGTATTCTTTGAGACTTTTTTCATCTCTAAATTATAGGTTGTACTAATGATTTGTAAAGCAACATCTAAATTTTTAGTTGGCAGTTTTCCCGTAAATAGAGACGTGGTATCTTTTGCGTTTACTTCAATCGTGATATTGTACTGTCTACGAACTTCGTCTCGCAAGGATTTGATATTTTCCTTATAAAAAGCGATTTGATTATCCATCCATTCTGGCTTCGATGAAATTGTTCCTCGATTTATTTGCTTACCATTTTCAAAAATAATGCTTTGTCCTTGCGTTAACAGCACTTGAATGTTCCCATAATTTACTTTTACACGTCCTTCGTAACAGACAACATCAAACCTATTTTTTCTAGCTTTTACGTTGAATTGCGTTCCTAAAACCGATACTTTCCCTAGGTTGGTCTGCACTTCAAAACGTTTTCCTTTGGCTACTTTGAAATAAGCTTCTCCGTTTAGTTCAAGATGTCTGTTGCTGTCCCAATTCCATTTTTTAAAGTGTATTTCAGAACCCGAATTCAGCACCACTTCGGAATTATCCGGTAATAAAAAAGTGTTTTTTTCACCAAAGTTTGCCGTTTGTGTTTGTTGTACAAAATTTTGGATAGCGAACGTAATTCCAAGAGCCAAAACAAGGATTGCCGCTGCTTGAAAGAACCATTTTTTGTATAAAGGAACTACTTTTGTAACCGTTTTTTTCTGCTTTAGAATATTCGCAAGCATCGGATTTTCATCCCAATCCTCTACTTCTAAATATGCAGTATAGTTCTTAATCTTTTGGTATTTTTCAAAATCGGGACTTGCTTCAAATGCTACTAATTCATCCTCTGACAAATCATCGTTGAGCCATTTCGCTAGTAAGTGATTTTCTTTCATTGTACTTTTATTATATGTTTAAACAACTAAAACTCTATTTACCCTACTTTTACAAATCAATTTCTTTGCGTAAACTTAGCAAAGCCAAATGAATACGCTTTTCGACAGCTTTAATGCTAATATTGAGTGCTGATGCAATTTCGCTATATTTCTTTCCATCAATACGGTGCATCAAAAAAGCTACGCGCTGTTTTTCGTTTAAATTTTCAATGGCTTTCAACAGTTTGGTTTGAAATTGTTTTTCCTCCAAAAGATATTCTGGACTTTCATTTGTTTTATCTAAACCTGTAAAGTTTTTTTCATATCGCAACACCACTTTTTGATGAGCAATTTCATTAAGACTGCTATTGTTTGCTATCGTATAAATATAAGACTTTGCCTTTTCAATCGGTACGGAACCGCAGTTTTGCCAAAGTTTGACAAACGCCTCTTGTGCGATATCTTCTGCCTGTTCTTTGTTGCCAAATTTGTAAAAAAGAAAATTCCGAAGTGCTTTTATTTGACTTTTGAAAAAAGAGGAAAAGATTATTTCGTCACAAGTGTTTGATTGGTTTGTATTTGGCATTTAGATTTCCTGTTGGTGCTTTGCAAAAGTATTTGTTTTTAGTTTAAGTAGGGTAAAAGTAAAGCTGATTGTTTTATAGTAGCGTAGCTTAGTAGGTGTTTTTGATTCTTAGTGATTTTAAAAGACAACAAAAATCTTAGCTGCGAATTTATTGAAAAACAGTTTCTTGAAAATCATTACCTTTGCCAAAATACTATTTATGTTTTCTTTACAAAAATATTTAGCAGTTATCCCCCTACTCTTCTTGCTTTCTTGCCAAAGCGAAATTGATGAGCAGGACAATAATTTGCAGGGAACCATTACACCTGTTTCTCCTCTTACTACCTATTTGCAAAGAATAGCAATGGTCAAAACCGTACACGATAACATTATAGACAAGTCTAATTATTGCACTATACAATTTCCCTATACTGTTACAGTAAATAATGCAAAAATAACATTGAATACTATAGCTGATTATCAAAAAGTAGTTGATAATGTTAATGCCAGTACTACTGATGACGATATTGTAAAAATAGATTTTCCAGTAAAGATGGTTTATTATAATTACATCGAAAAATTAATCCCTGATGAAACCAATTTTAATTCTTTAATCGATTATTGGAATCTTTACCCCGATCTTTTGTCTAAAATCAATGGTCTAAACATCAATTATCCCATAACGATAAATACCTATAACAGTTCTAATCAGTCCGCAAGTTCTACAACTATTATTAGCGATCAGGTTTTTTTTTATTTTATAAAAAATCTGAGTGCTAGTCAATATATCTCCTTACAATATCCCATTTCGATAGTGGATTATAATTATCAACCAAGGACGATTTCCAATAATCAAGAATTCGAAGATGCCATAAAATATGCTATTGATTATTGTCCAGAGAACAATATTGTGTCGCTTGATTTTGAAGAAGTGCTAACAAAAGGATCTTGGAGCATCCCGTATTTTTTTATTACTTCAGATACTACTTCTATGTATAGCGGTTATTCATTTGTCTTTAAAAATGATTATACAGTTGTCGCCACAAAAGGTGGTGTTTCTGAAACGGGTCAGTGGAGCATAACTATGTATAGTGGCGTTAAGGCATTACAATTGGATTTTAGTTCAACATTACTAAGTAAATTGGATAGTAATTGGACATTGTTTGAGTTCAATAATTCTCAAATACGATTACGAAATGTAGGCATCAACTCCACTTATCTCTATTTTGAGAAAAAGTAAATCCAAACAACGATTCTTTGAATGATTTGCAAAAAATACTATAAATTCATTTAGCTATAAAACTTTTAGAGAAAAAGTAGTTGACAAAACTACAACTTGTCTTTTCTTGTTGGTAGGGATTAAATTCAAAATCAAAAAATCCATATTTTCAAACTAATCCAGTAATACCGCGATTAAATATCATTCACCAATTCAAGTAACAGATGTAAATGCTTTGTTGGTCCTAAATACTATATTTGGTTGTATTTAAATGTAAAATTTAAAGTCAATTTATTGAGGTCTTATTGCTATTTTCAATTGATTCATAGGTAATTATTCGATTAAAAAATCTACCCTTATTTACTAATATCTTTCATCTTTTAGTTGAGAGCAATAGTTGTACTGAAGATAATTGGGAAAATAGTTTCATCTTATCCTTTTACAATATTTCAGTAAATTTGAATTTGATTAAGCACACTTCATCTTGTAAAATTGACTATTAAATTATGCTAAAAGAATTTTCATATAAACAATTCGGAAATATCGAATTCAGCAAAAAAGCTTTGGAAGAAACTACACTTACTTCAATAGCAGACCATATAAAAATTCTCTTGATTCCAAAAAATGCTATCATCCAAGTAGATTTTCAAGAATTTAATATGAAAACTGATGCTCTCTTGTTTATTAATCCAAAAGTAATTGTAAAACCATGTGAAACAATAAATGGTATATTAATCCATTTCAACAGAGATTTTTATTGCATCGAAATTCACGATCAAGAAGTGGCTTGTGATGGGATTCTTTACAATAATGTTTTTGAAATTCCTTTTATTAATCTTAATGAGAATCAATCCAAAGATATCCAAAACATTATTCAAGAAATCAAAACGGAGATGAATCATGAAGATGCTAACACAGAAGAAATGCTTCGCATCTTATTAAAACTGATCATTCTTAAGTCAACTCGAATTTGGAAAGAGCAACACCAATTAGCAGAGAATACCCAACATGCCGATGTACAGTTTTTAAGAAAGTTCAGCAAATTGGTAGAACAAAATTACAAAACACATCATACCGTTGCTGATTATGCAGAACTATTATTTGTAACTCCAAAAAACCTCAGCAAAAAAATAGGATTAATTAGTAAAAGTACTCCAAACGATATCATCAAAGACCGAATACTATTAGAAAGCAAACGTCTTTTAGTTCATACCAAAATGACCGTAAAAGAAATCGCCTATAGCTTAAATTATGATGACGATGCTTATTTTGTGAGGTTTTTTACCAAACAAACCGGTCTGTCACCAATGGCATTTAGGAAGCAATTTTAAAACTTTATAATGTATTAAAAAGTAAAAGGCCTTTCAGAAAGCACAACAAATATCAGACTTTCATCAACTTTTTATTTATATTCAATCATTTACTTTACTTCTCATGGAACTATTATTAAACTATATCAGAAAATACTCTTCCTCTTTAGTATCAGAAAATGATTTCGAGATTATTAAAAGTTATTTTACTTTTAAAAAGCTAAGAAAAAAACAATATTTCTTACAAGAGGGTCAAGTCTGCAAACATTTTGCATTTATTTTGAAAGGTGCAATGCGACAATATTACATTGACGAAAAAGGAACTGAGCATTTTGTGCAATTAGGTATAGAAAATTGGTGGATGGGTGACAGAGAAAGTTGGGCAATGCTCACACCATCGCGTTACACTATTGATGCCTGGGAAGATACTGAAATACTAACTATTTCACATGCAGATGTATTGAAAGTAAGTCAACAATTTCCAGCACTTATGGAAATGATGCGGAAAATGGACGAACAAAATACTATTGCCACACAAAAAAGAATAACTTCTACAATTAGCCATACTTCTCAACGCCGCTATACTGATTTTACTTTGGAATATCCAGATTTTATAAAGCGTTTTCCTCAACATGTAATTGCCTCTTATATTGGAATTACGAAAGACACATTAAGTAGGGTGCGAAACAAACGCTCTTAAAATAAGCTATAAGCATATAGTTTTTAATTTACGTAGCTATTTATCATCGTTTTCTATCAAATCATTGCTGCATTTTTGTTAAAACAAACAAAAATGACAATGGTATTATTTGCAAAATCAAATTTTTATGACAGTATAATTTGCAAAATAGTCCTTGTTTTTTCTCTCTTTTCTATTCAAAAAACAACCTTTTACAAAATTAGTGCAAAAAGTGCAATTCAAGGCGAAAAACGTCCATTGAGTGACGCTGCTATTTGCCGCAACTTTGCCTCATCAAATTATTACTAACATTTTAAATATCAAAATTATGAACAAGTTTACAGTAAAAGACGGAACAGAGATTTATTTCAAAGACTTAGGAGCAGGACAACCCATTTTTTTTCACCACGGTTGGCCATTATCATCAGATGATTGGGATGCTCAAATGATGTTTTTCTTAGAGAAAGGGTACAGAGTAATTGCACACGACAGACGCGGCCATGGTCGTTCTACCCAAACATTCCAAGGAAATGATATGAATACTTATGCTGCTGATGTAGCTGAATTAGTTGCATTTTTAGATTTGAAAAACGTAATCCACGTAGGACATTCCACAGGCGGCGGGGAAGCACTTCGTTATGCAGCACAATATGGAAAAGACCGCGTATCGAAAGTAGTTTTGATTAGTGCCATCACTCCTTATATGATTGCCGATGAGAACAATCCAAATGGCGTTCCCTTATCTGTGTTCGATGATATTCGTTACAATACACTACACAACAGAGCTCAATTTTTTCAAGACATCACTATCCCTTTCTTTGGCTATAACCGAGAGGGTGTAACAATCAAAAAAGGTATTCAAGACAATTGGTGGAGACAAGGAATGATGGGTGGCATCAAAGCACAATACGATTGTATCGAGGTGTTTTCTGAAACTGATTTTACTGAAGATTTAAAAAGTATAACCATTCCGATTTTGGTATTGCATGGTGATGACGACCAGATAGTACCTTATGAAACCACTGCTGTAAAAGCTGCAGAATTGTTACAAAACGGAAAGTTAATCATCTATCCTGGTTTCTCTCATGGTATGCCAACGACAGAAGCCGCAACCATCAACAAAGACATTTTAGAATTTATCAACGAATAACAAGGAAAAAAGTGCAATGCAAAGGGGAAAGCGTCCATTGAATACTTGCTCTTTTCGCTTCAACTTTGCTTCCTCAAATAATAAGTAACAAATAAAAATTTAAAAACATGAAAAATTTAATTTTAACCATTGGATTATTTACAACATTACTAACTAGCAATGTATCGTTTTCACAACAAAAAAGAACACCCGCTTCTTTTGGTAGAGCAGAATATGTAGAAGTAGAAAAAAATGTAAAACTACA
The DNA here is from genome assembly GCF_902506345.1 of Flavobacterium sp. 9R. Classification (NCBI taxonomy): domain Bacteria; kingdom Pseudomonadati; phylum Bacteroidota; class Flavobacteriia; order Flavobacteriales; family Flavobacteriaceae; genus Flavobacterium; species Flavobacterium sp. 9R. Next base: position 1,643,952 of record NZ_LR733413.1, read on the forward strand.
CGTTACTGATTTAGGCGAGGGTCAACCCTTAGTATTAATTCATGGCTGGCCACTAAGCGATGCTATGTACGAATATCAATATGCTTATTTCCTAGAAAAAGGATACAGAGTAATTGGTATTACTTTAAGAGGTTTTGGTTTATCAGACAAACCTGCTGGTAAATACAATTATGATGTTTTCGCAGACGATATCAAAGTAGTTTTAGATCAACTGAAAATAGAAAATGCAACAATTGGTGGCTTTTCTATGGGTGGTGCAACGGTGATTCACTATGTTGCAAAATATAAAGCAGCACACGTTTCTAAAATGGCATTGTTTGGTGCAGCAGCACCAATTTGGACCAAAAGAGCCGATTTCAACTATGGTTTCTGGACCAAAGAGGATGTAAATGGTTTGATTAGTTTAAACAATACGAACAGACCTCAATTATTAGCTAATTTCGGAACCATCTTCCCTGCAAACGAAACTAGTGTTTCAGCCGGACAAGGTGCTTGGTTAGGAACCATTCAGGCACAAGCTTCTCCTTATGCCATGGCCGAGGGATTAAAAACTTTACGTGATAGTGATTTACGTGAAGACTTGACAAAAATTACAATTCCAACGCTTATCTTACACGGTAAATTAGATAAAATATGCTCTTATGAGTTAGCAGAACAAATGAACAAGGGTCTTAAAAATTCAAAATTAGTACCTTTTGAAAAAAGCGGACACGCTCTATTTATTGAGGAATTAGACAAGTTCAATACTGAATTACTGAATTTTATAAAATAAAAATATAAACTGAAAAGGCTGATTTACAATCAGCCTTTTTTATTCCTAACGTTTATGAAATATCTTATCTCCATTTTTAGTATCCTCGTACTTGTTGCCTGTAACAGTACGAATAAATTGGTTGTCAAAAACACAACAAACTTGCCAAAACCGATTGGCCCCTATAGTTATGCAAAACGCTATGAAGATTTGATTTTGGTTTCAGGACAAATTGGAATAGATCCGGTCACAAATACTTTAAAAGAAGGAATAGAAGAACAAACCAATCAGATTTTCAAAAATTTAAAAGAGATTCTTAAAAGCAATGATTCAGACGTAAATCATATCCTCAAAACAACCATTTTCCTTACTGATATCAATCAATTTGAAACGGTCAACAAAATATACAGTACTTATTTCTCAGGTCAATTTCCTACCCGAAGCACTATTGTTGTTGTTGCATTACCAAAGAATGCTGTTATTGAAATAGAGTGCATAGCGGTTAAAAAATAAGGACTTCCAAGGCAAAATACTCCTCAGAAAGTTGCGCTTAGCTAATCTTTCCACTTTTTCATAATCAGCGTTCGCAATCGCTCTTCATGTTCATCACCCCAATTTCCTATGGTGGAAATTACTGGAAGTAATGTCTTTCCAAATTCAGTTAAGGAATATTCAACTTTTGGGGGAACCACTGGATAAATAATTTTTGAAACCAGTTCATGCTCCTCCAATTCTTTCAACTGAATATTTAACACTCTTCTGGAAGCATCAGGAATTTTACGCTGTAATTCACTTGGTCGTTGGTACCCTTCATTTATAAACCACAGCAAACGCATTTTCCATTTACCATACAGTACTTCTCCTATTAGATCTAAACCACAGTTTAAATTTGGTATAGTTTTTCTTTCATACATACTACAAAACTACATCAATGTTCTAAATGCTACAATAGGGGAAAAATTTATCCCTATGCGAATCGTATTTCCGTAATTGACTGATATTCATATATAACTCAATTTTGTACAAAAAAAATGAACAATGGAAAATACATTTAATTTCAACAACGAACTATCAGGGAAAATCGCCTTAGTAACAGGTGGAACAAAAGGAACTGGAAAAGCCATAGCAGAAAGACTCGAAGCTGCAGGCGCAACAGTAATCATCACGGCAAGAAATCCGCCAGAGCAACCTAATGCAAAGCAACATTTTATTGCTGCCGATTTAACAAAAGCATCAGGAACCGAAAAAGTAGTGAATGAGGTTTTAGAACAATTTGGCAAACTGGATATTTTAGTAAATAATTTAGGAGGTTCGGAAACCAAAAGTGGTGGATATTCTGTTTTAAATGATAAAGATTGGTTACATTCACTTGAGAATAATTTGCTCGCACCTGTTCGGCTAGATCGTGGTTTTCTACCACAAATGGTTGAACAAAAAAGTGGCGTTATTGTTCACATAGCTTCTATTCAGGGGAAATTGCCTTTATATGATTCAACTTTACCTTATGCGGCAGCAAAAGCAGGTTTAATTAATTACAGCAAAGGCTTATCCAACGAGGTTGCCCCCAAAGGTGTTCGAGTGTTGACCGTTTCTCCTGGTTGGATTAACACTTCAGCTTCAAAGGCTATGATGGAACGCATTGCAGAAAGTTCCAATACAACTATTGAAGAAGCTACAAAAAGTGTTATGGATGCTTTAGGGGGCATTCCAATAGGTCGCCCCGCACAACCGGAAGAAGTAGCAGAACTTATTGGCTTTTTAGTTTCGCCTAGAGCCAACTATTTGACAGGAACCGAGTTTATAATTGATGGCGGAACACTACCGACCATATAAAAATCAAAAAAAAACGATATGAAAAATTTACCTAACGTAATTGTGGACCTTATAAAAGCACAAGATAATTTTAACAGTACTGCATATGCCAACTGCTTTACAGCAACTGCTATGGTATTTGACGAAGGAAAAATACATAAAGGACAAAAAGAGATAAAACAATGGATTGAAAAAGCCAATAAGGATTATCAAGTGGTGATGAAACCTCTTGTCTATTTGGGTACAGATCAAACCTTACAAGCTGAAATTTCAGGTTCTTTTCCTGGAAGTCCATTAGTGTTAACTTATCAATTTGAAATCATTGACCATAAGATTCAATCACTCAAAATTGTGTAATAAATAATATACAATGAAAATTAGATAGCAGTTAAAAGACACCTCAACTCTCGTGTGGCGGACTGTTTACACTAGGAGTTGTGTTTTCATTTAAGAGGTATATTTTTTACAATTTATAAAAATAATCACAAACAAGGATGAGATAAGTACCGAAAAATATCGGATAATGCTCCTATTTGGATGGCGTTTGAATTGAAGTAATAAGGGAAAAATTTCAAAAATTAAAATTCCAAACTTAACCGAGAAGTCTCAGGATTAAAAGTCAGGAGACTTTTTAAACTTTTGCGGGTTACCATACATTTTAAAATTGCGCGAAGTCAGGAGACATTCGCGCAGCACACAAAACACATTTATCTCTAAATTAGAACACTTTGCAGAGCTGGGCTGGGACTTTTGACACTTTTTCGGATCACCATACATTTTAAAATTGCGCGAAGTCAGGAGACATTCGCGCAGCACACAAAACACATTTATCTCTAAATTAGGACACTTTGCAGAGCTGGGGCTATCATCAAACAAAAATAGCTGTAAAAGAAACTACCCAAAAAAACTTGAGTAAAAAAAAATGGGGTTTAAAAACCCCATTTTTTAAATTCCTTTAAAAGCAATTATTTCTTAGATTCTTCGATAGAAACTTTTCTGAATTCTTTTAATAGTTTTTCTATTTCTAAGCTTGATTTGCGAGCTCTAGCTCCAGCTGCTTTTACTCCTTTTTCAACAAGTGCTTCTGATTCTGTTTTAAAGTTTTCCATTTCAGCGTTAATTCTTGCTACTAAATCTTTCATAATACAATTATTGTTTTAAATTTTAGGCTGCAAAAATATAAGAATCCTTTTATAAATCAAATGAATTTATCTAAAGTACTGCATCATTCGATAAAGCAATGGAATAGCCCAAACTAAAAAGTGAAATCAAAAAAAAGTACTACTCCATAAGGTATTTATTAATAATATATTGAGTTATGGGTTTTAAAGTCTTACCAGTAGTGGGATGCAAACCTGGCTGATTGAAAAGTTCAATCTTATCGTCAATTTTAGCATACCAAACACTAGGTTGGCCATTTTCAAAATAGGTTTTTATGGTCTTTGGATCCAATTTTTTTAGACCTAATCTGTCTTTGTTTATTGGTATTCGTGGGTCTAAAAAACCACTACTTTCTGTGGAGCAATCCACTACTTCATAATGATTAGTATTCCACTGCATGCATTCTTTTTTTGGGAGTAATGTGACCACCCCTATTCCTACACTGCACAACAGAGCAACTTTAGTCAATACCTTTTTATGACGGTTGAGTATTGATTTATTTTGATAACCTTTTATCTTATTACCCTCTTCAGAAACTAAAGAAAGTACTGCCTCTTCTTTTTTGCCTTTCATGTCTTGTAAAGGCTCCTCCTCTATTTTTAACTCTTTCTTTTTATTTGCGAAAAAATTACTAAAAGGTCTTGGATTAAAATCTACGAGAATGGCTGCCATATCAATTCTCGTAATATCATCTGAATTTTGTTCACCCAACAAAAAAGATCGTATAGGTCTAAATCTACTTATTTCACATTTCTCAATAGCCTTTCTCAAACCCTCTTTTTCTTTTACATAGAAAAAATTTTTCATTGTTATCTCATCATTATTGGAAAGGGACTGGTCAAAAAGAATCAGACACAAATTACGAAGTTGTGCAGGACTTGGATTCATAAGAATCCCAGTGATATCTTCCATTTTCTTCTTTTCATATTGAGCTCTAATAGTTCTCTTGTAAACATCGAAAATAATTTTACTCATCTCATTACTGGAATTAATTAACATTTAATGGAAACTATTGGAATTACTGGAATTACTGGAATTCCATTGAAATCATTCAACACAAACGCCATTCCTTTGCTACAGAATTAGTTCTTGTTCTATTTCGCGATACGAACAAATGTACAAAACTAGTTCAAAAAAAAGTGTGGCTAAACAGCGGGTTCGATTTATCCGGGAAGTATAAATTCTGGATCAACTGTTTTAGCACACTTCACTTCCCAGTAGTATCAATCCAAAGGGTTTTTAAGGAAACACTCCTTATCCAACAAGCTTCGATTTCATAATCGGACCGCCCTTCCTATGTCTAATTTTTAAATCAAATCTAATGAAAAGAATAGTAATCCTTTCGTGTTTTTTATTGTCCGCTATGGCGTTTGTTTCTTGTACTAATGATGAAATAGAACCAAGTTCGCCTTCTGCCACCACTACTGTCCTTGCTGATGATGGCGATACAGGTGGGAATTCAACGGGTCAAACCCCAACAACTCCTCCAAAAAAATAAAAGATGATCCTCCATTAAATGGAATTAATTTGATATTTTCGGGAAATGATACTTCAAAGAGTACATTTCCCGTTTTTTATATCCCTACTGTTGTTGGGCACTTTTCTCTTTTCATGTACTAGAAATGAGCCTTCCACAAACAAAGCAACTCCTGAAACAGCTTATCATAAATACATTAGCCCCGCAGAAGATTTTTATGCAAAAGGCGTTTACGACAGCGCTTACTATTACTACAATGAAATTCGAACGCAAAGTAATACCCAAACCGAAGGGGATAAAATTGTTTATGCCTTGCTCAAAATGGCAGCCATTCAACAAACGCAAGGCGATTATGTGGGTAGTGAGTCTACCGCTACCGAAGCCCTACCCTTTTTTCAAAAAAACACCGAAGCCCAATACAAAGTGGCCATTTATAATACCCTCGGCATTAATTACCAACATCTTTTTGATTACGCGAATGCCATTCGGTACTATCAAAAAGCAAGTGCCTTAGCCGATACACCCCTACAAAAAGCAGTCATTCAAAACAACATCGCTGTGGTGTATATGGATCAAAAGCACTACAAGCAAGCCATTCAACTATTGACGGCGCTCTCTCAATCTCCTATCGTACAGAATAATTTGGAGCATCAAGCCAGAGTTTTGGACAATTTGGGCTTTTGTTATTTTAAAATCCAAGATTCCAGAAGTGGTGCTTATTTAAAGAAAGCGTTAGCCATTCACCAACAATTGCAATTTGATTATGGCTTGATTACCAGTTACAGTAATTTGGCAAAATACTATCAAAAGAGTCAACCCCAATTGGCCTTTAGCTATGCTCAACAATCCTATACCAAAGCTACTGCCATCCAGAGTACTGAAGATCGTTTGTTGGCCCTAGCCCTCTTGATGGAAGTAAGTACGCCTTCACAACTTCCTAACTACACTAAACGCTACCTGCAACTCAACGATAGTGTTAGCAAAGTCAAGCAAATCGCGAAGAATCAGTTTGCCAAAATCAAATACGATGCGACTCAAGAGCGCAATGAGAATTTACAATTAAAAGCGGCAAAAGCAGAAAATGACTTGGCCTTAGCCCAACAACGATTCAACAATTATTTACTGTTTTTTTTACTGTTGCTAGGGCTAATCTCGGTGTTCCTATTGTATTTCTATCTGAAAAATAAAAGCAAAAAAGAAAAGCAAGCCGCTATATATGAAAGCGAAACTCGCATTGCCAAAAAACTACACGACGAACTGGCCAATGATGTCTATCAAACCATTGCTTTTGCCGAAACTCAAGACTTGCACAACCCTGTGCAGAAAGAAACGCTATTGGACAATTTGGATAAAATTTACACTCGAACACGCAATATATCCCGAGAAAACAGTGCCATAGTCACGGGAGATTCCTACGAAATAGCACTAAAAGAAATGCTTTCTGGCTTTTCGTCTTCTCGAGTACAAGTCATTGTAAAAGATGTAAACAGTATTCCCTGGGATAAAATAGCTAAAGAGAAGAAAATTGCGTTGTATCGTATCTTACAAGAGCTGATGGTGAATATGAAGAAACACAGTCAAGGATCCTTTGCTGTCTTACAATTTGAAAGGAATGGTAAAGAGTGTCTCATTCATTATTCAGACAATGGCATCGGTATGCCCCATCCCATTCCCTCAAAAAATGGACTGCATAATGTGGAAAACCGTATTCAAGCTATTGGAGGAAGTATTATTTTTGACACTTCAAGCTCTAAAGGGCTTAAAATCAAACTAACGTTTCCTAAATAAACCAATTATGTTTCAAAAAGTGTTGATAGTAGATGATATTGATTTCAATGATGTAGCAGCAGTGAGTGTTCTAGAAGCTTTGGCTGTGCCTCAAATAGACTTTGCCAAATACTGTGATGATGCCTTGCTCAAACTCAAAAGAGGCTATCTGGACCACTCGCCTTATGATTTATTGATTACCGATTTGTCTTTCAAAGCCGACCATCGTGAGAACCAACTCACCTCGGGTGAAGCCTTAATCGAAGCCGTAAAGGGACTGTTTCCCGAAATCAAAATCATTGCTTTTTCTATTGAAGACAAATCCTATCGCATCAAATCGTTGTTTGACCAATTGGGCATCAATGGTTTTGTTATGAAAGGACGTAACACGATGCTAGAGCTACGCAAAGCCGTAGAAGCCGTGGCAAGTCAAGACGCGCCCTACTTACCAGCAGATTTGCAGTATATTTTTCAGGATAAATTGGTCAACGAAATTGATGATTATGACATCCAACTGCTGGAGTATCTCTCGAAAGGCGTTTCTCAGGAAGCGATGGAATCCGTTTTTAAACAAGCGGGCATTACCCCAAACAGCAAAAGCACCATCGAAAAACGCATCAGCAAACTCAAAATCTACTTCAAGGCGCTTAATACAACCCATTTGGTATCGATTACCAAAGATTTAGGTCTGATTTAAAAAGAAAGATCCTCTTCCTTCAATAATTACGGTAGTTAAAAAACATCCCTTTACGGTTTCCCGTAAGGAAGTGGTTGCCTAGCTCATTACTTTTGATTTCGTTCAAAAATAATCCCTATGTCGCCTTCTTACCGTATTACAACGTTAGTTTGTAGCTTGCTGTTTTCCTTTTCTATGGTTAGTGCTAAAGGAAAAATTGCTCAAGCTTACGCAATCCAAATGGATGTAGATAGTATACCCACTCCCCTATCAAAAATACAGTATGGTTTCCGCTCCTATACCCAATTGCCAGTAAGCAAAGCGTTCCAAACCACCAACACCTTTCTACTTAAAAGCAATAGTTCTCACAGAAGAGGAAAAGGAAAAGCAGCTTTACCTGTACTGTAAATCATTTTTTATTAGTAAATGAGGAAAACCGTAAGGAATTGAATTTTGATAGCGGTAGGTTTGATAAATCGAAATTAAATAGACTGTAAACAATATGATATATCATAACAAGTATGACAGTTAAATTACATTTTATACATTATGAAAAATATAACCTATCACCAAATTATCCTTTTTGGCTGATATACTTAGGTAAATATCAACTAATAAATACTTAGCGTTAAATATATAGATGACTCAAGAATCTAACACATAATAAAAATAAAAAAAATGGCTAATTGTTCTCTTTGTTCAAAAGAATTAAATTTTATGAATACACCAGGATTTTCAGCTGGTAAGTTAAGTGATGGTGGTACAGTTTGTATACCGTGCTTCAAAAAAATAATTAAAATTAATCCAATAACAGCTAATAGATTAAAAAAACATACTTTGAGTGAAATTAATGATTTACTTCAAGAAAAAAATTCAAGCCTTGAAGAAATTAAGAAGCAAATAAAAGCGATAAATTTACACAACAGCTCAGTTTATTTAGGAAGAAGAGAAATAAATGAATTACCAAACATTTTAGCATCGACAGAAAAAATTGATAATATCGCTCAAGGTACATATAACAATGGACAAGGTATTTTAGTTTCCACGAATAGACGATTAATTTTTGTTGACAAAGGGATAATTTTTGGTTTAAAAGTTGAAGATTTCCCATTAGATAAAATATCATCTATTCAATATGAAACAGGTTTGCTTTTGGGAAGTATTAAAATATTCACTACCGGAAATGTTGCAAAAATTGATAACGTAGAAAAATCATCCGCCAAAAGTTTTTCAGAATTTGTAAGAGACAAACTCTCTCAACCAAAAGAGGTAATAACCAGTACAATTATTTCAGAACCTAGCATATTAGACCAACTTGAAAAACTTGCAAAACTTAAAGAAAGTGGAATCTTAACAGAAGATGAGTTTTTTGAACAAAAGAAAAAACTACTTGAAAAACTCTAAAAGTATTTAATAATGAAAGCAATTGTAAAAAAATAAATTATCAAAAAGGAGAAGTTACTGTTGCAACTGAAGATAATAATATCGCAGTGTTTGAAATGCTATCTGATTACAATTTTGAAATTGAAGATGTTCTTTATTGGAAAGAATACAACCCTTCAGGTCATTGCTAAATCAAAAACATTGCACGAAATGAAACAATTGAAGTATTTTTTCAAAAACACTATTAAAATGGCATTATCAGAAAAACTCACAAAAATATTACGCTCAAATACTAATTTATCAGAATTAGACTTAAACAATTTAACTGAAAGACAAGGCTGGGACATAGTTTACTCATTAAAGCCTAAAGCAGAGCCAAAAATAGAAATTTGTTTTACTGGATTTTCACCAAAAGATAAAAGTGAACTTACAAAAATTGCAGAACATAATAATTTTCGTATTGCGAAAAGCATAACAATTAATTTAAATTTTTTGTGTTTTGGTGAAAATGCTGGACCATCCAAAATGAAAAAAGCACAAGAACAAAATGTTATTTTATTAAATGCAGAAGAGTTTCGCAATTTAATAGAAACTGGAGAAATACCAAGATAATGCTTAACGCAACAACTACTCTAAGGGATTTGGGCATTTGAATTAAAGAAAAGTTGATTAAATAATTATAATAATTTGGCTAAGCAGAAGAATAGACTTAATTTAATATTAAGCTGATTGTTGCGCGGTGACATTGGACATCATTATACCGCAGAACTTGAATAAACCAAAATCAAAAAAGTATCGAAATAAAAAAACACAAGTTACTATGAATCAAATTATACACAACAACCTAAAAACAATCTTTCTTTTTTTCTCATACTTTTATCTCCTTACTACCAGCGCTCAAACCGTAACCACTTTTGCTGGAAGTACCGAAGGTCTTACTGACGGTACCGGAACCTCAGCAAAATTTTATGTGCCTAATGGAGTGGCTGTAGATGCTGCTGGAAATGTCTTCGTAGCAGACACAAGGAATAGCCGTATCCGCAAAATAACGGCTAACGGAGTAGTAACCACGTGGACAGAAGCGGCACCACGTTTTTTTTATCCTTATGCTGTGGCTGTAGATGCAGCTGGGAATGTTTATGCAACGGATTTATATTATAAACACATAAGTAAAATAACACCTAACGGAGTGATAACCGTCTTACTGTCCAACAGCACTTCAGGACAAACAATACATCTTGATATTCCCTATGGTGTGGCTGTAGATGCAGCTGGGAATGTTTATGTAGCGGACAGAAACAACAATCGTATCCTGAAAATAACGACTACTAGAGAGGTTACCATCCTGGCAGGAGGCTCTTTTGGCACTTCTGATGGTACCGGAACTGCAGCAAAGTTCAATAATCCTAATGGTTTGGCTGTGGATGCTTCTGGAAATATTTTTGTAGCGGATACAAGTAACGGTCGCATCAGGAAAATAACGGCTGACGGAGTGGTAACAACCTTGTCTGGAGGCGACACAGGAACTGCAGCACAATTTAGCTCTCCTAATGGGGTGGCTGTCGATACTGCTGGGAATGTTTATGTAGCAGATTCAGGGAATAATCGCATCCAAAAAATATCGGCTGACGGAGTAGTGACCACCTTGGCAGGAGGCACTCAAGGTTTTGCTGACGGTACTGGAACTGAAGCACGCTTTTCTAACCCAAGTGGTGTAACTATTGCTTCTGATGGAACTATTTTTGTAGCAGATACAGGTAATAATCGCATCCGAAAAATCACTAATGCTTTATCTATACCAAATTTTCAATTGGAAAATCAAGTTTTGTTATATCCAAACCCTGCTTCAAATTTAATCAATATTGAGTTAGACGATATTACAGCTTCCAAAGTTATTATTTTAGATATGAACGGCAGAAAACACAAATCTGTAAATATTCTTGATAAAAAAACGGTAATAAACATAAGTAATCTTGTCAATGGTATATATCTTATGCAAATTACAACAGACAAAGGAATCGTTTCTAAAAAGATAGTGAAACAATGATTTACATAACAAAATTTAACAGAAAACTGTATGAGTATTAATCTAGAAAATTTTAAACCAAAATCTGAAAATCACCTATTGAATAAAATGTGGGATAATGAATATGGCTCAGAATTTCAAAAGGTGATAAAAGACTTTTCAGTATTTCTAAACACTAATAAAAAATTAAAAAACCTTCAAGATAAATTATTCTTAAATCAGAATAATATTTCAACTGACCAATTGAATCAGTATATTCAATCTGCAGTTGAGTTGACTGTGGTTAGATATTTTGCTAATAATTATCCTGAAAATTTCAAATATGAACCAAATTTAATTGCAGGAAATAATACTGATGTTGAGTGTCAGTTTAAAATAAATAACTTGACATTTAATATAGAGGTAAAAGCAAGTAAATATATTAATGATGATTTGAAAAGTAATGACGAATTCTACCTTCGAGCAATAGGTATGGGTAATTTAGATAATTATAATAAAGGATATAATTTACTTAAACCATTTTTACCAAATCTTAAGTGCGAAAAAAGATATGACAATAGTTTAAAATCTCATTTAACATCAACTCAATCGAAATTACCAAGAGAAAATAATAATGATTTTTGCAATGTGTTAATTATTGGCTGTAATAATTCAGATGACATTCAAAATCAATATCATTATTTATTTTCACGAGATAGAGGTTTTTTCTCTGAAAATCCATTAATTCAGCATAGTGAATTTGATTTAGTAGATATTATTTTTTTAAGTAATTTGTTTTATAAACATAATTCAGAAATAGACGAAACTAAATTAAACAAGGAGTCTTGGCTGTTTGAAAAATCATTTATAGTAGGCTTTAGAAATCCATATAGAAAAAGCCAGAAATTAGAACATTTGGAATTAATCGAGTCAATTATTCCAAATTACACAAAAAGTTTTATGGAGTATAAAGGTGGACCAGATTTTTTCAGATTAAAACATTTTATACATACTGAATTAGGTATGAATAGAAAAATATATCATTTCTAAAAAAGTAACGAACGCATTACACAAGTTAAAAAACGAATTGTGTATTAAGTTTATTTTGTTTTTAAAGTAGATCAAATTTTAAAATCCTTCCACTCAAACACCTTCTAAATGGTGTTTTTTTTTATTCTCTTTACGGTTTCCCGTAAGGAACTAAAAGACAAGGCTTCTACTTTTGAAATAAAAAGATATGAACCGACCATTCCTTCTTTTGTTGCTTTTCCTTGGGTGTATGCTGTCCTGCCAAAAAGAACCCAGCCAGCCTAAAGTCCAATCGTTGTATGAAGAGAAAATCACTCCAGAGGATGTCAAAACGCTTACGCCACAGGAAGCAAAAACATACCATCGGGACACGGTATATGACTACGAATACCGCACAGGTACCTCTGGAAATTATGAGTACCAATACCAAGTATATGGGCTGAATGAGGCCAAAGACTCCATCAACGGCTTGATCAACATCAAAGGAAAATATGGCGCTGGAATTCTCATCGACAACAACCAAGATACGCTTACCGTAGAAGTAGAATGGATCGATTATGGCGTGCTCAAAGGGAAAGACCAACGAGGCCGCTATTATGAGTTGAGAGTCCATTAGTGATTAGTAAAGAATTTAGGTCTTGCTCTCTGGCTGGGAAGTCTGATGTTTCTTTTACAATCTTTATCTTTGGGACCCAAATTTCCCCATTCATGAACAAGACCTACAGCCTGTTTCTTATACTTTTATGTACTTCCTTTTATGCTCAAACGCGGCTTTTGTCTTGGAATATCGAAAACTTAGGCCGTTCTAAATCGAATCTTGAACTGGAGTTTATTGCCAATACAATAAAGGACTATGATATCGTAGCCCTACAAGAAGTGGTGGCTGGTGATGGAGGTGCACAAACCATAGCCCAGCTCGCCGCCGAACTCAACCGCAAAGGGAGTAAATGGGACTATGCCATTAGCGATCCCACTAGCAGCAGTGCTTACAAAACGGAGCGCTATGCCTATTTATGGAAAACGAGTCGGGCACGCCTGAAAGGAAGACCGTGGTTGGAGTCGAAATTCCAACTCGAAATAGACCGCGAACCGTATTTGGCCACTTTTGAAATTAACCAAAAAGAAGTTACGCTCGTGAACTTTCACGCCATTACCAAAAGCAAACAACCCGAAAGAGAAATCAAATATTTTAAGTATTTACCTGCTCAATACCCACAATTGAATCTCTTGTTTTTGGGTGATTTCAACTGTCCGCAATCCCATTCTGTTTTTACTCCTTTGAAAAAAATGGGCTATGACTCCGCTTTGAAAGGACAGAAAACTTCCTTGAAAAAAGCTTGTCAGCACAATGCTTGTTTGGCCTCTGAATTCGATAACTTCTTTTATCTCTCTAACAAAACCAAGGTCTATGAATCAGGGATTCTTCCTTTCTACACTGCTTTTCCCAGCTTGAAAGATGCCCGAAAAATTTCGGATCACGTTCCTATTTGGATGACATTTGAATTGAAATAAAGGGGAAGGAAATTCCAAAAAATAAAATTTCAAATTCCAAACATTCGGATGAAATTCCAAAACTAAAATTCTAAATCTGATGTGTTAGGATTAAAAAGTCAGGAGACTTTTGACACTTTTACGGAATATTAGACGATTTAAAAGGGCGCAAAGTGAGGACACTTTGCGCAGCATAAACAACACATTTATCTATCAATTAGGACACTTTGAGGAACTGGGTAAAAGTCAGGAGAACTTAATTTTTATGGAATGCATCTCAAATCCTCTCACCCACCAATCTTAATCATGCTTCTATTCTGAGAGAATAAATCGGGATTGTGAAACTTAGCATCATTGTCCATACCGCCGCGCATCGCGTGTTTGGATTGGATGTTTTCATAAATAAGCGATTCGATGGAATTTCCCGCTCTCAAGGTGGGCAACAAGGCTGTTTCTGAATTGGAAAACAAACAATTTTTTAGTTTTCCGTCGGCGGTAAGACGAATGCGATTGCAGGTGCTGCAAAATGGATTCGTAACCGAACTGATGATCGAAAAACTACCTTTAAACCCATCTATTTTATAATTCTTAGAGGTATCGTTAGGCTGGTCTTGCATTCGGAGCAATTGGGTTTCCGAATAGACCGAATGGACTTGTTCAATAATTTCGGCATAAGAAACGAGTTTTTCTTTATTCCACTGGTTGCCATCGAAAGGCATGAACTCAATAAAACGAATTTGAAGCTTTTGATTTTTGGTCAATGCAATAAAATCCAAAATTTCATTGTCATTAAAGCCTTTAATCACCACCACATTCAATTTGACTTGAAAATCATTTTGCTGCAACAATTCAATGTTGTTCCATAACTGATTGAAAGCATCCCTACGAGTAATGGTTTTGTATTTTTCCTTTTGCAAACTATCAATACTTACATTCAAGGCTTTTATTCCAGCTTTTTTAAACGTTGGAATAAAATCGTGTACCAAAAGTCCGTTAGTTGTCAAAGTAAGTTGCACACCCAATTTTCCCAATCGATCGATAATGGAATGGGCTTCTTTACGCACTAAAGGCTCACCGCCTGTGAGTCGGATTTTGGTCACGCCCAAATCCACAAAGGTTTGCGCAATGGTAACAATCTCCTCTTCGGTCATTAAGTGCGGTCTGGGCGTTAATGCAATTCCTTCGGCAGGCATGCAATACGTGCATCTCAAATTGCACTTTTCTGTAATCGAAATGCGCAAATAAGAATGCGTACGAAGATGCGTGTCCTGCAACAAAAGGGAATTATTGACCATGATTGAAGCCATTTAGAAGTTGGAACAAATGTAAGACCGATGGAAAAACAGCATCGATAGATTCGCTAGCTCCTGCCGTAGATCCTGGCAAAGCCATAATTAACGTATTGCCTTTGAAACCCACCACACTTCTAGATAACATAGCATAAGGCGTGCGCTGTTGTCCGTACGAACGAATCGCTTCTTCGATGCCAGGAATACGACGATCTAGCAACGGAATCACTGCTTCTGGTGTAACGTCTCGATTGGACAAACCTGTGCCACCCGTTAAAATAATCAACTCTTTTTGGGCTTCACAGAGTTGGTTGATTGTAGTTTGAATGGCTTTGATTTCATCTGGAATGATGACATAATGAGACACTTTTAAGCCAAGATTCGTGACTTTCTCAGTAATGACCTGCCCAGCACGATCTTCTTTTTTGCCAGCCGAAACACTATCCGAACACACAATTACCGCTACAGACAAATCCCGCCTCTCTTTGGTTCCAAAATCGGATTTACCGCCTTTTTTGTGCAAGAGTTTGATGGTTGAAATTTCGACTTGTTTGTCGATAGGTTTGAGCATGTCATACATGGTCAACGCTACAATTGAGGCACCATGCATGGCTTCAACCTCAACACCTGTTCGGTAAATGGCTTTTACGGTTACGTTAATTACTACAGCGTCTTCGAGTAATTCGTATTCAATTCCAGTGTATTCAATCGGAATAGGATGACAATCTGGAATGGCATTCGACGTATTTTTTACCGCGAACAAACCAGCAGTTCGAGCCACTTCCAAAACGTCGCCTTTGGGTACAGTTTTGTTTACAATCGCTTGCATCGTGGCAGGAGTCCCTACTTTTACTATCGCTTGAGCGGTTGCCGTACGTTGGGTGATTATTTTATGGGTGATGTCTACCATTGGATTTAGGATTTAGGAATTGGAATTTAGGAATTGGGAATTGGGATTTGGGAATTGGGATTTAGAGTTTTAGCATTTCAACCAAAAATTAAAACAAGCTATGTTGTTCCCCCTTTGGGGGCTAGAGGGCTATTCTCTTTCCACACATAAGTTTCGTCTCCAAAAATTTCTTTTCCGAAAACGGGGGCTTTTTCTTTGATTTTCTCCACCAAATACTCCAAAGCTTCAAAAACTACTTTGCGTCTCGGGGCCGAAACAAAGACAAAAAGGCAAATTTCGCCCGCATTCACTTTACCCAAACTATGGTAGATATGCATACAGGTCAACTCATATCTTTCAAAAGCTGATTCGCGTATGGTATGAAAGGAAGCTTCAGCCATTTCTTCATAAGCCGAATAGTCAATGGCGGTTACTTTCTTCCCGTTAATTTCGTCGGCACGTACTTGCCCAAGAAAAATATTATGGGCTCCAATACTGGTTTTGCTTTGGTGCTTGGCGATTGAATTCCCAATGAACTCGGCGGTGATTTGTCCTTGGATAAAGGAACTTTTGTGCCCCACCCCAGCCCTCTCCGAAAGGGAGGGAGCAGCTTTAGGAACTATATTTTCTTTTTTGCTCATATTTTTATTTTTTTGGTAACAATTGACACATAGTTTTGCCCATTATTATTTTAATTATGTTGGATTGGTAAAGGTCTTTACCACATAGAATCATAGAATTTGTAGTTGTTTTAATTAAGAAAAAATAGACGTTTCACTATTCACATAGCTTATCTATGTGAGAAATAGTGCTATTCCTAATTAGGTCTTTAACTCTTTATACATACACTATGATTCTATGTGGTTATACTTTTATTTTGGTTTTTCAAGGATTCGATGCCTGTTTCCAAATGGGAAACGCTAGTAAATCCTGATTTTTTCAGGAACTGCATCGCTGCAAGACTGCGTTGTCCCGTTTGGCAAAACAATACTATTTCCTGATTTTTATTCAAATTCTTACTGTACTCTGCTAGTTGACCCAAAGGAACCTGAATGATATTCGTTCCTTTATACTCCGGAAGTTCCTCCACTTCCCGAACATCAATAACTACTATTTCAGATGAATTGCATTTTTCTAAAAAAGCTATTGCATTTAGACCGTTGTGCTTTTCCTTAGTATTCAATATCTTATTTCCGTTGATGACACCCTTCTCTATCGCTTTTTGATTTTTGGCGAAAGTCATAATTTGGGTTTGCCCAAGAAGTGCATCAAATAGTAAAAGTTTTCCCGATAACACTTTTCCAACTCCTAAAATAATTTTCAGTACTTCGGTGGCTTGAAAACTCCCTAGCGTCTGTGGAACTACTCCCAGCACTCCCGACATTTCACAACTCGGTATGGTGATTCCCCCTTCTTTTTCAGGAAACAAACAACGATAGGAAGGTCCGTTTTGATAGTTAAACACCGAAACCTGCCCTTGAAATTTATGAATGGAAGCGTATACTACTGGAATTCTTTTAGCCACCGCCACATCGTTTATCAAATACCTAACGGCAATGGCATCGGTACAATCTACAATGATTTGGTACTTCTCGACCATAGCCGCATTATTAGACTCTAAAAATTCAGGAAAAACAACTAGCTCTACCTCAGGATTGAGTGCCTGTAGCACTTGTTTGGCCACGACAACTTTTTGTTTTCCCACATCCGAATGGGTATACAAGGACTGACGATGCAAATTGGATTCGTCCACCACATCGCCATCTGCAATTCCGATATGTCCGACACCAGCTATTACTAAGCTCTGCAAAACCGGACAGCCCAATCCTCCAGCACCAATCACCAAAACACGAGCGTTTTGTAGTTTTTGCTGACCGAGGTCTCCCACTTCTGGGAGAATGATTTGTCGGGAATAGCGGGTGTTGTTAGGCATTTTAAAATATTTTAATTAATTCTTTTTAAACATATAAGTCACATAAGTATTCCTTTTTATTGAATAGGTTTTAAAGAAAAATGAAGCCCATAAAAGTAAATCTTTGAATTCGAACCAATCACAAAAACAATCAGACACATTTTGCTTTAAAAATTATTTTCAATGCGCTCCAATGAACTTTTACTACTTGTTGTACATTAATTCTAAACATATATGTCATATTAGTATCCTTTTTATTGACTAGGTTTTAAAGAAAAATGAAGCCCATAAAAGTAAATCTTTGAATTCGAGCCTTTCATAAAAACAATCATACACAATTTACTTTAAATACTATTTTCAACGCACTCCTATGAACTTTTACTACTCATTTTACAAATAAAATTGCTACTATTTAAAAACTTAATTGACTTAAATGTTTTATTTTTTTAATAATTAGTGAATAGCAAAAAAAGTGCTTTATCATCCACCAGCAAAGGGAGGCAAAAAAGCAATGACATCGGCCTCTTGTAAAACAACTTCGTCATTACAAAATGTTTGATTCAAAGCGATGCTGTAAGCCGTTTTTTGAAAATCGGGAAAACGACGTTCTACTGCCCTTTTCAATCCCAAAAGTGTATTGAGATCAGCTGTCAACTCCATTTGTTCTTCGTTGCAATGGGTAATTTCTGCCAGCAAGCCAAAATATTTTAGGGTAACTCTCATCCTTTTAAATTTTTATATTCTTCTGGCGTGTTGATGTTTTGCAATTGGGCGCTCCATTGTTCAGGGACATTAATCGTTTGGTGTGTGAGTTCTTCCACAAATCTTCTTACTTTGAGTTGGTTGCCTGCTAAAAATTCAGGTAACAAAATACGTACTGATCGATCATACACCGCCACCAATGGACTTGGTTTATCATTAACTTGCACTTGCGTCATTTGACAGGCATCGGAATGCGCATTAACCAACCACTGCAGCAATTCGGAGGAAATCATTGGAACGTCTACACTCAAAATTAGATTGCGTTTGGTAGCAGTATGTTTCAAAGCCGTATAGATTCCGCCAAGAGGTCCTTTGTTGGTAACAATATCCGAAATTCGGGTTACCCCCAAAGCATCGTATCTTTCATCCGAAGAGACAATTACGACATTGTTCCCCACTACTTCTTTTACAGCAGCGAGAATATTGGCCACAAAAGACTGCCCTTTCCACTCCAAAAACCCTTTGTCTGTAGCCATTCGTTGACTTTTTCCTCCTGCTAAAATATAGGCTGTGATGGCATTTTCCATATTCATTTTCTAATTAAGCGGTTGTGTATAATTTAAAAATAGCAATTCCCAAAACCAAAGCCAACACATATCTCAATTGACTGGTGTTCATTTTTTTACTTCCAAAAAAAGCCCCCACTACTCCTCCTACAAAGACAATCGCAATTAAAAGTAAGGAAGCTTCTGGCATCGTACCGCCTTTAGTCGCAAATCCTATCAAACCTGAAATAGAATTTACCAAAATAAACAAGGCCGAAACCGCTGCGGTTTGTTTGATGGTAGCCCATCGCAGGAGTAACAAAACAGGGCTTAAAATAATTCCTCCTCCTATTCCCAACAAACCCGACAAAAAGCCGATGATGGCTCCAATGGTCAACGCCAACGGAATGGATATGGGTCTTACTTCTGTATTTTCTTTACCAAAGACACCCAGCAATCGAAGTACTGCAAAAACCAAAACAGTGGCCAAAATTATTTTGTAATAAAAAGCATCGATGGTCAAAAAACCACCTAAAAATGAAAACGGAATCGAAGTAAGGGCAAAGGGATAAAACAACGACCAATTCATTTTTCGTTCTTTATAATAAAAATAAAACGACACTGCCGAAACCAAGATATTCAGTACCAAAGCTGTAGGTTTCATAAAAGTCATTGGGAATGAAAAAAGACTCATCAAGGCTAAATAACCACTTGCGCCTCCGTGTCCCACACTTGCATACAAAAAAGCAACAATAGGCAATAAAAGCAACAAAAGAGGCGTGTCAAAAAGTGTGGCAACCGTCATAGATTTTGTTTTTTTAATTGTTCGTCTAAATACTCCCAACAAGCTCGATTGATGCTTTCAAAAGAAGCGATTAACGATTTACCGTAAGGCGTCAACACAGTTCCTCCGCCTTTGCTTCCGCCAATTTGAGTAGTAATCAAAGGGCTTGATGCTGCCTTGTTGGATTCATCGACTAACTTCCACGCTTTTTGATAAGACAAATTCATCGCTTTTGCCGCTTTATTTAGCGAACCTGTTTCATCAATTAGCTTTAGCAAATGTACTCGGCCTTCGCTAATCAAAACTCCCTCTTCGGATTCAATCCAAATTTTACTTTTAATTTTCATTCGGTAAAATTTATTTTGATAACGGTTACTATTTATTTGTACTTACTTTAGATTTAAAACTATTCGTTATACTTTCACAAATATAACGAATTTGATTTTATAAAAAATTGATTATCGCATTGAATCTGTTACATATCTAATTCGTGCAACTGAAATTTTTTCTCCAATATCCGCATAAAAAAAGCTGCCCTTTTTGGACAGCTTTTCATTTAAAACTAGATACTAAGCTCTAAATATCATTCCCTTATGATAATTGTACAGTACTTTATCGTAAGGCACATATAATGAAAGAATCTTTTCAGAATGGCTATCAAAAGTCATTTGATTGTGCTTTCTAAATAAATAGATTTCTTTTAAACAATTGGACAAACTTTGATGGATAAAGGTTGTAAACATAGGCAATTGTTTATCCCCTACATACAAGTCCAATTGATAATTGGAGCTACTTTTTGATAAATTGTTTCCAACAATTCGTATCGTAAATTTTGTTGGAACACCCTTGTGCGTACCTTGGTATTCTAAAATCATATCGGCTATTTTTTCGGTTATTATTAAACTAACTAATCAATAGTTGTATTATATTTTACATAAAAGTATAAAAATAGTATTATCTTTTTGCAAATAAAATACTAATTCTTTACCCCATATACCGTAACTAATTCATTTTCTTTCAAATCATAATTCCCATCAACTACATATACTAAAGCATTTGCTGTTGAAAAAGTATTTAACATAGAAGAAGCCTGATGCGATAGAATCGCCACTTTACCATTCGTGATTTTTGCTTTCAAAAATTGAGCTCGGCTGTTGTTTACAGAAAGATGATGTTCTAATGGCAAGCTATTCCTTGCTTCATATTGCGTAATCTGTCCAGAAATTCTTTTTAAGGTAGGTAACACATACACATAAAAACAGGTCAAACAAGCGGCTGGATTTCCAGGCAATGCGAAAATCATCTTTTCATTTACTTTTCCGGCAAAAAGAGGCTTCCCTGGCTTTTGATTGACTTTGTGAAATAACGTCTTTACTTCTAACTCTTGCAATGCTTGTGCAACAAAATCATAATCCCCTACTGATATTCCGCCAGAAACCAAAATCACATCGTGCTTTTCTATGGAGGTTTGAAGGGCGTTTTTGGTACTTTCAAAATCATCTTTTACAGTGTAACGCGCAACCTCCTGAAAAAAAGCATCCATTAAAGCAGCTTCGAGCATTATGCCGTTACTTTCATAGACTTTCCCATACGTTAAAGGTGTACCTGGGGTGAGCAATTCGTTGCCCGTTACCACTATTCCAACACTTGGCTTTTTAAATACCGGAACAGTCGTTATTCCTAAAGCCGCCAAAAAACCTATGGCTGCGGCATCCAACTCAGTGCCTTTTTCTAGGGCTAGCTCTCCTTTTTTGATTTGTTCTCCTATAGGCCGAATGTTATCCTCTAGTTTTGGCACACTTTGTACTGTCAAAACCGATTGTGTTACAGTAACTTTCTCAATCGGAATCATAGCTTGAGCTGTATCTGGGACAGGAGCACCTGTGAAAATCTTAACAGCTTGACCGGGTTTCAAAATAAAAGATTCGGCATCACCCGCTTTGATTTCACCAATAATTTGATAGGTCAGCTTATCGTGTATACCAACCGCATAACCATCCATAGCCGATTGTCGAAATGGCGGCATGTGGATTGGAGAAAGGATGGACTGTGAAAGTGTTTTTTTTCTAGCTTCGAGCAAAGCACTATTTTCTTCCTGAGGGGTGGGTATATTATTTTTTAAAATTGAAAACGCTTCTGAAACGGTAATCATAAAATTAGTTTTTGATGCTTTCAAAAGTACAATTCTGAATTGATTTTACTGTGTCAGAATGTAACATAAATTGCATTTATTGTTGTTGTTTATTTCCTGAAGGCAAATAATACAACCATCCAAAACCAATTAAAAAGAGAATCAATGAGGCAATAAATGCCGGAATCAAAATCTCCCGATTATTTTCTAAAGCATTGTTCAAAGAAGCGTACAACAACCAAATTTGTATCGTAACATTCAATATCAATATAAATATCAAGGTAGAGAGAATATTATTCAGTTTGTTGGGATTCGCTTGATTTTGACGGGTTCTAAAAGTGCTCATTTATCCGTTTGTTTTAAGTTTATTGTTTATGCTCTATTTGCATTACTGATACTTATTTCTCAGTTTAAACCGACTGTGCTTCACTGCTGGAAGCTTTTACAAAAATGTCATTCCCTTTTAAAAATACTTCTAGATTTGGCAATGCTCTTGGTGGAGGACCGGCTAATACTTCTCCTGTTTTGGCATCAAAAGAACCATTATGGCAAGGACAATAAATAATATCCGTACCGGGCTTATAAAAAACAGAGCAAGACAAATGAGTACACTTTTGTTCATAGGCTTTGAATTCCCCCGATTCTAAATGAATTAAAATATAAGGAATGGTGCTGCCTTCAATCACAAAAGCACGAGTACCTCCTACAGGAATTTCGTCTTTTTTACACACGAAATGTTCGCCTGCTACTTCTTCTTTTGGGAGTATATAGGCTTTGGCCGCAACTAATCCGCTTCCCACCATCAATCCGCCAGAAACCAGCGTAAGGAATTTGGCAAAATCACGGCGACTCACATTACTAGCTTGTTGCTTGAGAATTGGAAAATCTTTCTTCCAATTTTTATTTAGGTTATCTTCTTTTGACATAAGACAGTTATCTGTTTTCGGTTTTCTGTTATCAGTTAAGGGTTTTCTGTTATGAGTTGTAAGTTATGGGTATTCAATGTGCTGTGAAGTTACCCTTTGGAGTTGGGAATTTCTAATAAATGATTAATTCCGTACTTCCTTTAGGCATCATTATATTAACTTTGGTATTGACCACTTCTTTTCCAAATACAAACGTATTAATGGGTGTACTATTTGGTCGCATTTCTTCAATTTCTGCTTTAGTACCATAAAATAATGCTCCACTAGGACAAACGGTTGCACACATGGGTTTTTTACCAATACTTGTTCGGTCATAACACATAGTACACTTCATCATCAAATCGTAGGATTCTTCCTTTTTAGGCACGCCAAACGGACAAGCCATCACACAATTAGAACAACCAATACAACGCTCGGTATTGGCAGTATGCACTATACCAAATTCATCTTTTGAAATAGCATCAGCTGGACACACATTAGCACACACTGGATCATCGCAATGCATACAAACCTGTACCGTAGTTTGAATGGTCGACGCTCTATCTACATAATTGACATGAATCATAGAATCTTGCCCATTGGTTTCGCATTCGGCACAAGCCATCTCACAAGCTTTGCAGCCTATGCATCGTTGCATGTCTACAAAAAATTCCTCGTTTGTATTGAAACTGGTGTAATTCATATTTCTTTTTTATAGATTAAACACTAGCATAAGCTGTTGATTCTGTAGATGGCCCCGCTATTTTCCTGAGAGGTTCCAAATGGCAAGCACTCACTTTAAATTCGGGTATTTTAGAAACCGGATCTAAAGTTCCTGGTGTTAACTGATTGGCCGATTTTTTTCCGGACCAATGGTACGGGATAAAAACCGTATCCTCTCTAATGGTTTCAACGATATTCGCTGGAAAAATTCCTTCTCCCCTTCGGGTGGACACTTTCACCAATTCTCTTTGTTGGATACCATACTGCTGAGCTAATTTGGGATGAATTTCTAGCAAGGGTTCTGGAAATTGATCGACTAATTTTCCTATTCTTCGGGTTTGCGTACCACTCAAATACTGAGAGACCACTCGACCTGTTGTCAAAACCACGGGATATGCTGCATCGACTACTTCTCCTGGCAATTTATAAGGTGCTGGGTTAAAATGAGCTTTCCCATCGGGAGTTTTAAATTTTTTATCTTCCCAAAGTCGAGGTGTTCCGGGATGATCTTCGGTAGGACAAGGCCAAAAAATGCCCATATTATCTTCTATTCTTTTATAGGTAATTCCATTATAATCGGCTGTTCCTCCTTTGGACGCTACTCGCAATTCATTAAAAATGGCTTCACTATTGTCGTAGGTAAATTTATCCTTAGCCCCCAAACGATCTGCCAATTCTAATAAAATGGAAGTATCTGTTCTTGCATCTCCAGGAGGGGTTACCGCTTGACGAATACGAATAACGCGCCCTTCTGCCGAGGTGGTGGTACCTTCCTCCTCTTCTTGTAAAGAACCCGCCAAAATCATATCGGCATGACGAGCAGTTTCATTCAAGAAAAAGTCGATACAAACATAATATTCTAATTTTTCTAAGGCTTCGCGAACGTAATTGCTATTAGGCAAAGACACCAGAGGGTTGAAACAAATCGAAAGTAATCCTTTTATTTCACCACGATGAATGGCTTCTATAATTTCATAAGCGGACAATCCTTTTCCGGGTAAATCCTTTTCATTGATTCCCCAAACTTCTGAAATATATTTACGGTGTTCTGGATTTTCGATATCTCGATTTCCAGGCAATTGGTCGCATTTATGCCCGTGCTCTCTACCTCCTTGACCATTTCCTTGCCCTGTTATCGTTCCGTAACCACAATAAGGTTTCCCGATTCTACCTGTTGCTAATACTAAATTAATACAGCCTACAACATTGTCCACTCCTTTGGAATGGTGTTCTATTCCTCGAGCATGCAATAAAAAACTGGTTTTGGCTTTGCCCCATAATTCGGCGGCAGCTTTTATTTTATTCTTATCGATTCCAGTTACTTCCTCAGCCCATTCTAACGTGTAGTCTTTTACTGCATCAATGGTTTCTTGAAATCCAGAAGTGTAATTATCAATAAAATCGTGATCCAAAAGATCATGCGTTACTAAATAGTTCAACATGGCTCCATACAAGGCTGAATCCGTTCCCGGACGAACATCCAAATGAATATCGGCAGTTCTAGCTAGAGGAATCATGCGCGGATCTACCACAATAATCTTAGCACCACGATCACGGGCTTTCCAAATCCAATGGGTTAAGGTCGGAAACGTTTCGCTAATATTGGCTCCCGCCACAATAATTACTTCAGCATATTCTAAATCGGAATAATTATTAGAGGCTCTATCCAAACCAAAAGCTTTTTTATTACCCGCTCCTGCGCTCACCATACACAAACGACCATTGTAGTCTAAGTTTTTGGTTTTCAAAGCGACTCTAGCAAATTTACCCACCAAATAACTTTTTTCATTGGTCAAGGAAACACCAGAGAGCATCGAAAAAGCATCTTTCCCGTATTTTTCTTGGATACGCTGTATCTCTGAAACCGTTTTTCCCATGGCGTCATCCCAACTAGTAGGCATAAATCCCTGTCCTTCTACCCTCTTTAAAGGTGAGAGTAATCGGTCGGGGTGGTTGTTTTGCAAATAGCGTTGTACGCCTTTGGGACACAATCTCCCTTCATTAAATGGAAATTCCATCCAAGGTTCAAAACCAACCACTTTGTTGTCTTTGACCAACAATTCGATACCGCATTGCATGCCACAAAAACAACAATGGGTTTTTACATTTTTATCGGGTTCATCTCTACCTTCATAGCCATCTTTGGGAGCATAATTCAAATGTGGACCAAACTTGGCAATAATATTTTCTTCTGCGACTGGTAATTTTGCCATTTTATATTTTTTACAATTGTCAGTATTCCGTTCCTTACTTCTAAAATCTACCTTCTATCCTTTACCTCATCATCCTGAGCGGAGTCAAAGGGCTAACTTCTAACTTCTGAAATTATCCAAACAAATTCCCTCCCGCTTGTCTTGCCTTCAAATGGGCTTGTGCCAATCGTGATCTTTTGCCTTCTGGGCTCAAATCCAAATGAGAAGTACCATCTTCATGCGAAAAATCGAATCCTAATTCTTCTGTAACCGTTTTCAAGTCTTGGATGTGTAATTTGGTAGCAAATTCTTCTCCAGTATGAGGACATACGGCCATACCCATTTTCATTCCTTGTTTTTTATAGATATGTGCGCCAATTTGGGCTGGTCTTTGAATGATGTGAAAAAACTTTCCAAAGGGAATCCAAATCAAAAACAAAATCACGGTAACGGCATGTAAAACCGCCAAGAAATCAAAAGCGAAACCTTTCATGAATTGATACGAATAGGTCAATCCTAAACCTGTCACTGAAATAGCTATCAACAAAATCAGCGGCAATAAATCCCCTTCAAAAGTTTGAGTAGCAATCAAACCAGGATTGGTCAAACGTCTTCTTAAATAATATAAAGACCCAAAAATTACTAAATAAGAAGACCAATTCAAGGCATGAAAAGTTAGAAACGCCATAATGGAATCGAGTTCAAAATCCATTACTTTAAATCCAAAGAAATAGGCTTCATAGGTAGAAATGGTATTGGGTGCCATAGCAAAGTGAATCCAACCGAAGGTGAGTGGAATGGTAATCAAAAAAGCAGAGGTACAGCCCACGGCTATCATAAAATGCGCCACCCAACGGTATTTTCCTCTAGGATAAATAAACTTTTGAAAAGCGATATTTTCAATAGACTCTTTGGTAGCAAACCAAAAATGAGAAAACACCTTTCCGGTAACCAAATACGTAATGCCTCTTTTGAAATAAATCCAAGTGGGCGGTCGTTGCAACCACACCGAATAGCGATAGACAATTCCGAAAAAAGCGAAAACAGTTCCAAACAAATACGTAATTAAAGCCGCATCGAAATTTTGCAATTTTCTAGAACCAAAAAACACCAAGGCAATCATCACGATGGAAAGTCCTGTTGCTATTAATAATGCTTTAGTATTAAGATTTTTATTTTTCATTGTATAGCATAACAAATTAATACTTTTAGATTTCACTTCTAACTTGGTTTCACTTCTAACTTGGTTTCTCACAGCCTTTTCTATTGTAAAACCACCAATTGATGATAGTAGCTAAGATACAAAAAAGAATGAGGCCTATAAAAAATTGATTAACAGTACCATTAAGCGTTAAATTACCCCCAATAAGTTTAGAAAAAATGAATGGTCCAAATGCAGCAATCGCGGCCGTCCAACCAATAACTCCTGCAGCCTGACGTTGGTTATCTGCAAATATGATAGGGTATTGTCTAAAAGTTCCTGCATTACCCACACCAGTAAAAAAGAACATTAAAAATATAACCCCAACAAACATTGGGAATTGTTCTAAACTAGTTGGCGCTACCAAACCTTGGGTTATTAAAACAATAGCCCCTCCAATAATCCCTACTCCTGTCAGCGTTGTCAATATAGCCCCCCCCACTTTATCAGCTACAAAACCAAAGGCAACACGGCTCGCGGAACCAATTAATGGTCCATAAAAAGCATACACTAAAGGATCAGGAGCATTGGGAAAATCACCATATAAAAACTTAATCATTAAGGGAAATGCTGCTGATAGTCCAGCAAAAGTTCCAAAAGTCATGACATAAGTTATGGTACAATACCAAGTATGTTTGTTACCAAAAATATCCATTTGTTCTTTTATAGAAGAATGCATCGGAATACTTCTGAGATAAAACCAGCTGATAATCGATAAAATAATAAGAAATGGAACATACCAAAAGGCTGCCGATTGAATATAAATGGGTTTATTTACGACAGCTTTAGTATCAGGGCTCAACTGATTCATTATTTTTTCAGCTAATTTTGGATTAGCATTTGCCATAACTTTGGCTTTTGCTTTGGCGGGTAATGCAACAAATAGAGTCGCATTATCAGTAGTACCAATAGTAGCTTTTACCGAATCTAAAACAGCAGGTTTTACAGATGACAATAATGCGGTTTGTACTTGTGGTTCTAATGCACTAAATACATCTTTTTGTTTGGTTGACTCGACAGTTTGAAAAACGGACAGCGCCTCTTTAGCATCAATACTGGTAGAAACAGCACTAGCTCCATAAAGGCTAACACCCAAAATAAGCGGGGTAACAAATTGAGCCAAAGACACCCCAAAATTACCAATACCCGCTTGAATACCCAATGCGGTTCCTTTTAATCGTTTAGGAAAAAACAAACTTGTACTGGGCATATAAGATGAGAAATCTCCACCACCAAAACCACAGGTAAAAGCTAAAATAGCAAATACCCAAAAAGGTGTACTCGTATCCATAACCGCAAATCCAATACCTACTACAGGAATCAATTTGATTAAAGTTGCCCATGCTACTACGTGTCGTGTGCCGAAAATTGGCAAAATAAAGGTGTGAATGATTCTAAGAAAACCAGCAGCTAAACCAGGAATAGCCACCAACCAAAACAATTCGTCTTTTGAAAATGCAAATCCAAGTCCGGGTAATTTGACAGCAATGACACTCATCATAAACCACGAAGCAAAGGATAAGATTAATGAAAGTGTAGTAATGGTGAGTGTTTTCCAAGCGATTGCACTACCGGTGTTTTGCCAAAATTCATTATCTTCTGGTTCCCACTTGTCTAGCCATGTTTTCATATGATGTTTATTTACTGTTAGTACTATTTGAAAATTATTAATCTGAATAGCCTAAGCTTTTTATGCAAAGGCTTTATTTACTCATGTTCGATATGTTTTGAAAATTGAGGGATTTGAACGCGAATGGCTTTGATAATGGTTTTGTGCATCCAAATCAAACAAATCGTTGAAATAGCAAAAATAAAAATCCAAGAACTCGTCCACAGACCAGTGGTACTGAGCAAATACCCAAAAATAATGGGCCCAAAAAAACCACCCAAACCACCTATTAATCCAACCATTCCTCCAACTACACCCACTTCATTTGGAAAATACTCTGGAATATGTTTGTAAACTGCTGCTTTACCAATTCCCCAAGAGATTCCGATTAAAATCACTAAAACTAAGTATACCCACATGTTCGCTTCAAACTTAATTTGTGTGATTCCTTTAGCGATTAGTTCTTTCTTTTTAACGGATTGATTCTGCTTCACCACAATTTCTTGCCAAGATGCTTTTTCAGGTAAAATGGCTGTTTTTTCATGTTCAACAGTTTTCCGAGGAATTACAGTATGTACGTTATTGTCAATTAGTATGGCACTAGAACTCACTTGGGTAACTACCCCACTTTCGGTAGCCAAAACACCTGGACCTGCGGTAAATATTTCCATTTTTGGAAACATCAATAAAAAGCTGATTACAATAGAGGAACCCAATACCCAATACATTACTTTTCGTGCCCCAAACTTATCCGATAAATACCCACCAAAAGCTCTGATTACACCCGAAGGCAAACTAAATAAGGTGGCAAACATACCGCTCATTACCAATGAAGTTTGGTAAACGTTCATAAAATTGGGTAACAACCATTGGGAATATGCTACAAAACATCCAAAAACCAAAAAGTAATACGCCCCAAAACGCCAAACACGCATCGATTGTAAAGGTTTTAGAAGATTTTTAAGCTCTTTAGCTTCAACAGCTGGTTTTTTATTTTTAGCCAAAAAGATGAAAAGCAATCCTATCACGACTAAGACTATACCATAAGTGACGGGCAACATTTTCCAACCCTCTGCAGGATTATCTTGAGAAAAATTTGTAAGTAAAGTGGGAGCTACAAAAGTTGTGATAGCGGCACCGGCATTTCCCATTCCAAAAATCCCCAAGGCTCTACCCTGCCAATGCTGCGGATACCAAACCGAAGTAAACCCAATGCCTACTGCAAAACTGGTACCTACCAATCCAAAAAGAAAACTCAAAACGGCAAAACTCCAAAAACTAGTAGCAAAAGGCAATAAAAACAACGGAATTGCACAGAGTAATAATAAAGTAGAAAAAACTATTTTTCCACCAAATTTATCCGTCAAAATACCAATTGGTAATCTAAATATTGACCCTGAAAGAATTGGAATTCCGAGAAGCCACCCCACTTCAACCACACTCCAGTTAAATATACCTCTATCTACCAAAAAAGTAACTAATACACCATTGAGTGTCCAACAGGCAAAGCAAATGGTAAATGCTAAGGTATTTAGAAAAAGAATTTTGTGTGACTGCGCTAAATTATTCATAGAGAGTGCCGTATAAAATTTATGGTAAAACTTCAAAATCAAATAAAAGAACCTTAGAAGTATCTAATTTAATCAAAAAATCTGAAAATCAATTCTTTAGATTTAATTCTTGTTGGTACTAAATAATCTTGGACTAAAAGAGACCATTAGCCAAGCCCAGTTATTGGCATCAGCAGCATTGGTAACATTCTTTACTCGCTCTAAAGTAGTAGACGTAAATATTTGAGAGAAACCACCCGAAATCACAATATCTTTTTGCACTACATAAGACGCTGTCAAATCAATTTCAGTTCCTAAATAGCTATCCATTTGTTTGCCTTGCGCATCCAATACTTTATTAGGAGCATTGAAAATATGAGGAACTAAAGCAAATTGCCATTGCTTATTTTTGTAATTTAATTTCAAATAAGCATCCTGTAAACCCACATTATTTTGATGGTTTCCAACATAAAAATAGTCCATCAATCCGTTGAAAGCATGATTGGTTCCGAACAATGGAGTAAAGGATTTTAGCTTCGTATCGGTATCGTTTTGGTCTTTACCAGAAAGAAATTCATAGCCTAATCCTGCAGAAAAACTATCGACAATAGCATAATTTACATAACCTGAAGCATACCACGCACCAAGTTGCTTACCTACGCTTTGCCCTGTTTGTCCATAAAATCCAAAATTAGCATCCCATTTTTTGTCTTTGAACGTTATGTACGTTCCAAAAGTTTGTTTGTAATCTACTTCTAAATCGTTTGGACTTTTCTGAAATTCGTAACCTGTGTTTAAAAATAACAAACTCAAACCAATCTTTGTCCAATTGTGGTGCAACCAAGCATATTGCATTGCTTTGTAATTAGTAGTATAGGGTGTTGTGGGTGTTACCAAGTTCTCAGCATTAGCATTTAATGCAAAACCTAAATCCAAAAGGCTATTCTCTTTTTTGTAGCTGATTAATGCTGCGTCGTGACTTTGCCCTTGTTGCAACCAATCAATTCCCCCCATAATCCTCTCGTTATCATAAGAAAGTACCTGTCTGCCTAATGTTGTGCTCCAATTTTCATTAAAATGGTATTTGGCCCAAGCTTCAAAAACAGCTAAACCATTTTTACCTGCTGTGGCCGTCGTAGCTGCATCGCCCCAAGTTCGAATGTCTTGAACACTTAATTTGGCGGTCAATCTTTCTTGGTGAAAAGCAAGATTCAATCGAGAACGTTGTGCAATAAACGAGGTGGCTTCCTCTGTATCTAAAAGAGGACTTTTAAAACCATTTCTAAATTCAAAACGAGGGCGTAATTGAAGATTTATATCAAATTCTTGTGCAATTGCATTGGCATTTACAACTATAAAAACAGTCAGTACTATTCTTTTCAAAGTAGTCATACACATATTTTTTTGATTTTATAACGATTCAAAGATAAAAGATGTTTTTATCCTTAATTATGATAAAAATCATTTTATTATAAATTTATTAAAAAAAATATGAATATGCATATTTAAAATGGCGCAAGTATAACAATATTTTGAGCCAAGGATATATAATCCATTATTAAACAACACATTAATAGAAGTAAAAAATTAAAGAAAGTATGTCTTTATAACTATTCTTTAGAGAATTTGTTACTATTTATTAAACCAGCAAAATTTCAATAAGTGTATCTGAGACCAAATCTCATTTCAGTTATAGTTATTCAATTAATTATTTCGATGTTATATCCACAAGCCTTGATGACCTATTCATAGCAAGGAATAAAACATCATCAATTAAAAAAAAAGAAAAAAACTAGAATCAATCAATGTATAATTGTTGGTTCTAGTTTTCTAAAATGAATTAATAAGTCTCATAATATTTTGAAAGTCAGTACTTAATTAAAAGTAAAAATCAACAAAACAAATGTTTTTTTTAATTACAAAACAGAAAATTAATAAGAATATAACTATTTTGCTTCCTCAATTATTTTAGTCACTGTAGCATCTGAATTAACCCCAAGCCCTTCTTGCTGAAAAACAAGTTCACCTTGAGTATTAAACACACTAATAATATTAGAATGAGAGAAATCTATAGGAGAAACTTTTTTGTAATTAACGGCTAATACTGCGGCAAACTCACGGGTATTCTCTTCAGAAGACCTAAGAAAAAGCCATGGTTTGGCATCCATTTTATTTTCTATTGCAAAAGCCTTTAATCGTTTTGGAGTATCCACTTTTGGATCAATACTCACCAAAATGAGTTGCACCTTGTCTTTAATTTTGTTTGGTAAGCGACTTTCTATGTTTCTCATATCGGCAACGAGTCTAGGGCAAGCTGCTTTACAGGAGGTGTAAATCATGACCATAACCAAAACTTTGCCTTTTAAATCTTTCATCTCCATATTTTGACCCTCTTGTGAGGTCCATTGTGAAGGCAAATTATAGATAGACAAATCTGAAATTGGTTTTTCTTTGACAACAGACTCCTTTTTTTGACAACTTTGCAAAGAAAGAAAAAACAATAGAAGAGGTAATGCTAAAATAGAGGATCGGTTCAATAACACCCTCGTTTTTTTGTGATTGAATAACAATAATTTCATTTTGAAACGTTTTTATAGATTTGGATACTACTTATCTTTAGCACATCTAAAACCTAAATTCTTAGTTGTATAATTTGCCTTGAGGCTCCCCCTAAAAGCGTAACGCATAAAAGCGGCATAATTCATCAAATCGGTAGCATTTACCGAACCGCTTCCGCAAAAGAGATTTTTATCGGTAGCTTTATCTTTTCGAGACTCACCAGAAAGAAAAATACTGTTGAAGTCGGCTGTCCATTCCCAAACCAAACCATGCATATCATACACTCCCCAATAATTTTTATAGGTTTTCCCTATCGGATTTAAATAGGTTTTGGGTTTTTCGTACCAAGACATAATGTATTTATTAAACTCCTCTTTGGCACGGGCATCGATACGTTTTTCATCAGCCATAGCAACATATTCCCATTCGTCCATAGTAGGCAATCGTTTCCCTTGACACTCGCAATATTTTTTGGCAGCAAACCAAGAAACATTAGTCACAGGAGCGTTTTCCAAGTTATTTTTACCATAATTATAATCACCTTGCCATTGATAGAGATAACTTTTGTCGGCAAAAAGGGCTTTCATTTGAGAACGACTATAGGCTGGATTTTTTTTTACAAATGCAAGATATTGCGCATTGGTAACTGGATATATATCGATACTAAAAGAAGCTACTTGTACTGGTTTTTTTGAAGTTGTACCATAGAGGGGGACAAAAGCCCCCCTATTTATGGTAGCCATTTTTACATTTTGAGCATAAAAAGTATAATCAATGAAGAATAAAATGAAGATAAATATTTTTTTAAAGGATATCATTGAAAAACTTTTTTGCTGGATCTGTATTATTTTCTTTGGGCTTTTACCATAGCTGGTGTAACCACTGTTTTATTATTACCCCAACTTGCATATACATAAGTCAATGCATCTGCAATTTGTTGATCGCTTAACGCTTGTGCAGGCATTGCTCCACTGAATTTTTTTCCGTTTACTGTAATAGGTCCTGATAGTCCTTTTACTACACCTTTTATGGCGCGATTAACATCTTTGTTTAGATAATCGGATTTTGCTAATGGAGGAAAAGCACCAGGAATACCTTGCCCAGTTGGCTGATGACAAGCTACACAAACTTTATCATAAACTCCTTTTCCTTTAACAGCATTTTGGCTAAAACCACACCAACTCATTACTAGCATTGCGCTAGTCAAAACATACTTTTTCATTGATTTTTTTTTTTAGATTATAATTGATTGTAAAATATTAATGCGATGCAACTGGTTTTGGTGTTGGTTTAGCTCTTACCGTTTTTACTTTTGCAGCCGTTACCACTGTTTTATTATTTCCCCAACTGTTATATACGTATGTCAAAACATCAGCTACTTCTTCATCTGTTAAGTTTTGACTAGTCATAACATTATTAAATTTTTTACCATTCACAGTAATTTCTCCACTTAAACCGTTTAATACAGCACCGATTGCTCTTTCTGTATTTGCGTTTAAGAAATCAGATTTTGCCAATGGAGGAAATGCATTAGGAACTCCTTGTCCTTCGGACTGATGACAAGCAAAACAGGTTCTACCGTACAATTCTTTACCTGATTTAATTTGCTCAGGAACATTCTTAGCTACCACTTTCTTGGAGGCTCCATTTTCTTTTGGCATATTTTGAATAGTTCCTCCTTCTGGTAGATATATTCCCTCTTGTGTAGTTCCCGAATAAATTGTTTTCTTCTCCTCTCCTTCAACTTTCAACATCCCCAAAGCGCCTTTGTTGAAGGCTCTGAAAATAGAATGATCTACCAAAATAAAAGTTCCAGGAACATCTACTTTAAATTCTACTATAGCCGAGCCACCAGCTGGAATTAGTGTTGTTTGGACATTTTCGTTAATCAAATCTCCCCCTTCAATATGCACTTTGTCAAATATTTCACCTATAATATGAAAAGAAGACACCAAATTAGGACCTCCATTTCCCATAAAAATCCTAACGGTTTCTCCTACTTTAGCCGTAATTGCCTTATCTCCAGCCACTGCTCCCACTTTTCCGTTAAAAACAACATAATCTGGCTGTTCCTTTATTGCTTTATTCATATCAAAAGGCTGAGATCCCTGTTCTCCATAAGCACCTTTGGTATAAAAGTCTCCTTGCATGATGTAATATTCTTTGTCTACTGGAGGTAATCCCCCTTCGGGTTCCACCAATATCAAACCATACATACCGTTGGCAATATGCATACCAACTGGAGCTGTAGCACAATGATAGACATATAACCCAGGATTTATTGTTTTAAAATTGAAAACTTTTTCATGACCTGGAGCCACTAGTGAAGAGGTCGCTCCTCCACCAGGACCTGTCACCGCATGCAAATCAATATTATGCGGCATTTTATTATCGGGGTGGTTTTTCAAATGAAATTCTACCTCATCACCAACT
Source organism: Flavobacterium sp. 9R (assembly GCF_902506345.1). Classification (NCBI taxonomy): domain Bacteria; kingdom Pseudomonadati; phylum Bacteroidota; class Flavobacteriia; order Flavobacteriales; family Flavobacteriaceae; genus Flavobacterium; species Flavobacterium sp. 9R. Next base: position 1,678,928 of record NZ_LR733413.1, read on the forward strand.
CTAGTTCGTATAAAACTTCCGGGAACAGATCCTCCAAATGTCCAATAAGTATATTTTACACCATCGACCATTTCGCCTTCTTCTTCTTTAATTTCCATATTCACAACTAGTTTTGTTGCGGATCTATCACCTATGGGCTTAGGTACAAATGGTGGTGCGGTTAACTCTGCCTCTTTTTGTCCTTCAACTATTATATCTTGGTAATCGTTAACTCCATTTTCTTTTTTGGAACAGGAAGAAAAAATTAACAATCCCAATATAAAAAAAGGGAACCAGATGAAATGTTTTTGAATATTTAATTTGGTTTTCATAATGTTTTATGTTAAAAGTTAGTTATCAAATAAAAGACTTTTTTGTCTTTTATTTGAACATAAAATTATAATACTTTAGCGGATTAAAAACTGACAATTATCATGTTATTAACTTTTATTTAAGATATTTTTACAAAGAGAATTATTCCCATTAACAAAAAAAGCACAAGAAGTAAAGAGCCTTTCCAAAACGAGTTTGCTTTTTTTAACTCCATAAACTGAAAACTTACAACTAAAAATTTACAAACACTTAAGAAAAGAATTAATCCAACTTTTGGTAAAATACTATAATTAAAAGAAGCTATCAATCCTGAAAAAATAGTGAATGAAATCAATATAAAATAGCTTAAAATTAAACTCCTTTTCATGTTCAAAAAAGTGTGTAAATAATTGGAAATAATAACAACCAAATCAGATCGCAAAGATGCCAAAAAGCGGCACTTGCTTCAACATCCTCAAGTGTAGTAGCTGAATTTTTCTTGGTCATCAAGTAATTTATCCAAACCAAAATTATTAATCCAACGATAACATGAATTACATGGAATCCAGTCAATAACCAATAAAAAGTATAAAACAGATTGGTATCTAATGAAATACCACTTTCTATTTTTTGATAATACTCTGTCCCCTTAAGTATCAAGAACAAAACGCCTCCCAACATAGCCAATTGAAAAAACATTGACGATTTTTGAATTTCATTGTTCTTATATAGATGCACAGCATTTGCCATAAAAAATCCACTTGTTAATAAAAATACCGTATTTATTATTCCAAAAGTAGTGTTTAACTGCATTCTTGATTGATGAAAAATAGCCGTGTTTTCATTTCCGTAATACGCAAATGCTACCAATGCAATCCCAAAAGTGATGAGTTCCAAAAAAATGATTATCCACATTAGAATTCCTCCCGGTGGATAGTAGAAATTCTGATAATTTATTTTTAATCTATCCATAAGTTATTATTGAAGTTCCACTAAACATAGCTTTCCAAAATAAGACTCGATCATTCAATGAGTTTACTTCCGGTTTATTTCCAATCCAACAACCGTTTTTCTCCCTCAATTTTTTTAATATCAGTGATATCCTGAGACATTTCGATCACACCTTTATAATTTTTATTAGCATCCCTCACCGCGAAATAACGTATGTAAATTAATCGCTCTTTGTGGTTTATCCAAAATGAAGATTCATTTTGAGTGCCTTTTCTAAATTCTTCCAAAATTTTAAGCACCGTTCCAACGCTTTTTGGCGGATGACAAAATTTTACTTCACGACCAATAATCCCAGCGCTTCTCGGAAAAACACGCTCTTCGCCTCTATTGTAAAAAATTACTTTGTCGTTTTCATCCACATAAGTCAAATCCAATGGCATCGTTCTAAATAATAAATTGACTTGCTCGACAGTCATATACCCTTCATCATAATGAGAAGTGTTTTCTAATGCAAAAGGAATTTCGCGAACCTTAAAATCTTCGCTTGGATGCACATATTCCATTTTTGGAAAAGACGGGGGTGTTTCAGCTAACATCCAACCAATTTCTTCCTCACCTCTACGCATTTCTATCCAATCACTTTCGGTTAAGATATCTAATGCATTTGGAAATAGAACATCCTCTTCGACACTCATCAATCGATTGATTCCATTGATTAAAAATGGAGTATTGACTTCTATTTTTTCTAGATTATCCATTTTGAGATAGTGCTGAATCAATCGAAACTGCTCTCTCAAGGTATCATGAAATGACCACATTCCTTGTGAAGGTCCCAACCAACCTTTTTTCTCCAAAAAGGGAAAAAGTTGATTTTCTTTTCTTGCGAAACGTTTTTCAATTGTAAACAATTGATTAAATATATTGATAAATTGTAGCAAATCATTTTTCGGTTTAACATATTTGATCTCTTGCAACAGTGATTCAATTAGTTTTTTTTCTTGTAAATAAATCCAAACAGGATGACCTTCTGGTAGTCTTGGTGTTTGATGTGTATCTTGCATAATAATTTTATTTTTGATGTTTTATTTTCTCAAATAATTTCACCAAAGATTGCAACAACTCAACTGGAGTTGTCAAAATTTGATAGTGATTTTGTCCGAACATTTGTGGCAAATAATACTTAGCTTCTGATTCTATGGCCAATGCATAGGAATTAATATTTTTAGAGTTGAGTTCTCGAAGGGCCTGTTTTACATCATTCACTCCATATTTTCCTTCATATTTATCATAATCATTGGGCTTACCATCAGAAATCAGGATAATCCATTTGTTTTTGGTCCTTCGTTTATCAAGACGAACTCCAGCATGCCGTAAAGCGGCTCCAATCCTAGTATAGCCACTTGGCTCAACTGCTCCAATTTTGTTTTTGGCGATATTCCAGCTTTCATCAAAATCCTTAATTGTTAAATAAGTGGAATAATTGCGAGTTTTGGAATAAAAACTATCAATAGAAAAATCAATATCGAACTCATTTAAAATTTCGCCAAACAAAATAGAAACCTCTTTTTCTACATCAATCACTCGATTTCCAGCAGCGTAGCCGTCACTAGATAAACTAATGTCCAATAGTAATATTATAGACAAATCTTTGTCCTTTTTTCGACTAGATATATATATATTTTCAGAAGGTGTTCTCCGAGAGTGTACATCGACAAACAAATCAGTAATCGCGTCTATATCCAATTCATCTCCTTGATTTTGACGCTTTTGTTGTTGCATTTTATTATTAATATTCGTTAGCATCTTGCGCAAACTCATTAAAGTTGAAGCATTCTTTACAATTGTTTTTTTGTAATAATCACTGTTTTTTTTGAGTTGCAATTTTGGATACACTTTACAAAAATTGTCTTTGTAAGCATTCTTTCTGAAATCCCATTCATCATAACTATGATGATACCCTTTCTCATCGATATTAGCACTTTCAGAAATGCTGGTGTTTTCTACAAAATCAGCTTGATATACCGAATGTGTAGCATCATCTACCCTTACAGTATATTTCATATTCAATTCTTCCAAAGCATCTTGATGGTCTTCGAGCTCATCTGAACCGTCGAAATCGCGCCAGTTACCATTGAATTCTTCTGCGGTTTCTACCTTTTCGAAACTATGGAGTAAGACATAGTCCTCTTGTTGTTTTTTATCGATTTCAAGCGTATTAACTTCCTCGACTGCTTTCGCATTGAGAGTGGTCAAAGGTTTACTTGTACTGTTTTTTTTTGTCGCATCCGTAAAATTATGAAGCTCATTTTCATTGTCGATAATCGCTTCATTTTTCATCCATTTCCCATAAAGCCAAGAAAAGTCAGGTGGCTTAGTAGCAGTTGCTTTTTGAATAAAATGATTCCTTGCATTTAGAAGAAACTGTTTCTCTATTGAAAATTCTTCAAACAAAACGGATAAAATACTTTCCGAAGTTTCTAATGCTTTTTGTTGAGAAAGTAATAAGGAGGGTTCAGTTATATCTGATGTCCAATTTAGATTCAACCTCTGCTGAACGCTTAGGTACAAAATTCTAAAGTGATAAAACATAAGATTCTCTTTTACTGTTAAAAATTCCGAAAATGAAATTGGAAGAAAAAAATTATTGTTTTTGTAACCACCTTCTCTTTCTGCAGGAAATATTTCAATTGATTTTCCTGTAATGGCTCTGGCAATGATAGTCAGTCGTGGTTTAATATCATTCAAAAAAACCGTTCTTGCTTCTACGCCGGGATTTATTTTTTTTCTGTTTTTTAAGTGTTTAAAAAACTTCCCTACTAAGTATTCATCTATTTCGAAACCCATAATAATCCCCCTAGCCCCCGAAGGGGGAACTCCTATCAGGAGGCAATAGGATTTAAGTTGTTAAAAATTTAATCAATATAATTTATTTATGTAAAGTTGTATTCCCCTTCGAGGGTTAGGGGGATTATATCATCAAATTGCACAAATCCTTCAGTGATTCTATGGTTTGCAAATCATCTGTAAGAGGCTCTACAATAGCAACTTGAACAGACAATCGTTTAGGCAATCCGCTTTGAATGATTTTGGCCGCATCAACTAAAAGCCTAGTAGAAACAGTTTCGGTTAATCCTAATTCGGTTAAATTTCTAATTTTGTTACCAATAGCTACTAATTTTTTGGCAGTATCGCTGTCAATATTAGTTTCATTTACTAAGATTTCTGTTTCAATTTTTGGTTCTGGATAATCAAAAGTAACTGCAATAAATCGTTGACGAGTTGATGGTTTAAGCTCTTTGAAACCTCTTTGATAACCTGGATTAAAAGAAGCTACGAGCATAAAATCATTATGCGCCTGTATAGTCTCTCCTAATTTATCTATAAATAGCACGCGTCGATGATCAGTAAGAGAGTGGATAGCGACAATAACATCTGGTCGAGCCTCTGCTATCTCATCCAAATAGATAATAGAACCTTCTTTTACAGCTGTTGTCAATGGGCCATCCAACCAAACCGTTTCGGCTCCTTTAATGATGAATCGACCAATCAAATCTGTGGAAGACGTTTCTTCGTGACAACTAATGGTAATCAATTTTTTATTCAACTGATGTGCCATAAACTCAATAAAACGTGACTTCCCTGTTCCTGTAGGACCTTTTAACAAAAAAGGAATTTTGTTACTATAGGAATGAACAAAGATTTCTGTCTCTTTACCTGTAGCTTGGTAATATGGGATTTTTATTAAATTATCTGTTAGCATTTTCTTTATTATTATAAAAAACCGAAACGTAGAACAATCACTCTATGGAAATGCAAATTCTTAAACGATTATCCAAACGTTCCGGTTAAAAATGGAATCGTTATATTATATGTATCTATTTTATTGAGTAAAAAACTTTTATATCCTTAAATAATTCATTTGCACCTCTTATTAAATTTAAATCCTATGGCTTAAAACTGGATTTATCATTAAAATAACGTTATAAAATTTCAATTAAAAAAAACTATCGTTCAATCAATGCTTCATTAGTTGGGCGGCCATATTTTATAAAATCATATATAAACAATGAAATTCCTGTTGTAAACATTGTCGCACAGATGAGTAATACAACGAAGTGAATACTTATTTCATTTTGCACTATCATAAATTCCATTTTTAATTTTCTCTCCAAGTAGACTTGCACCACTCCAGCGACTCCAAATGCAACAGTCATCCCCAACATTCCAATATTTGACAACCAAAAAGCAGCCATTCCCGTATTACTTTGGTATCGTTTTCGACCTGTTACATTGGGCAATGCATAACTAATAATTGCTAAAACTATCATAGCATAGGCACCCCAAAAAGCATAATGCCCGTGCATAGCAGTAACCAATGTCCCGTGAGTATATAGATTAGTTTGCGGAAGAGTATGTGCAAAACCTAATAAACCAGCCCCCACAAAGGAAACAATAGACGAGCCAATAGTCCAGAATAATGCAATTTTATTAGGATGACTCTTTTCGCCTTTGCGATACATATTGACTGCGAACAAAGCCATAGCCAAGAAAGCTAAAGGTTCTAATGCAGAGAAAATCCCACCAATGATTAACCAAATCTTATTAACTCCTATGTAATAATAATGGTGTCCTGTCCCTAAAACTCCTGAAAGAAACGTTAACCCTACAATCACATATAGCCACTTTTCAATAACTTCCCTATCAACACCTGTCAATTTGATTAATAAATAGGAAAGAATACCTCCCATAATTAATTCCCATACACCTTCAACCCACAAATGCACAACCCACCAACGGAAAAAAGAATCCACTACTTGGCTGTCAAACCAAATCATTCCAGGCAAATACAACAAGGCAGCAAACAGCAATCCCATTGATAAAACCAATGCTGTAGTAGTTCTTCGTTTCGCTTTAAATAAAGTTCCCAAAATTAAACCTAAAAATAAGAGAACATTTACAACTACCAGAAAATCTAATTCTCTTGGTATCTCCAAAAATTTACGTCCTTCCCAATGGTTTAAATGAAATCCTACTATTGCTACAACTCCAACAACAGCCAATGAAATCAGTTGAATGTAAGCCCACTTCACGCTAATTAACTCACGTTGAGCTTCTTCAGGAATAATATAATAAGCCGCTCCCATAAAACCAGTTAGTAACCACACTACTAGTAAATTAGTATGCACTGCTCTAGCGGTATTAAAAGGAATAATGTCATGCAATCCTTGGATTCCAATTCTGTCAAAACCCATTATAAAACCATAGATAATCTGTAAGGAAAATAATAGCATACATAGTGCAAAAAACCAGTAGGCTACTTTTTGTGATTGATATTTCATATTTGTATTTTTCTTGTTAGAATTCAATTTTTGCCCGGATTTTATCAAATAATGATGATAAACGTAAACTTGCTTACAATAGTGAATTCAATTGTTATGTTATTTATTAATTATTCTCTTTCGCTAAAGGTGAAACCACACGGTCAAACCCATTCAAATCTATTTTACCAATCCACTTTAGGTAAGCAACAACAGCCTCTGCGTCTTGTTCGCCCATATTATAAACAACCATTTTACGACCATTTGGAGCCCAAGGTACAGGCGACATCAAAACAGCTTTAACATACCCTTCTCCTCTTCTATCTACTACTTTAGTAAGTTCAGGCGCATAATAGGCTCCTTCTCCCAATATAGTGTGACACCCCATACAGTTATTGGATTCCCAAAGTTCTTTTCCTCTGGCGACTTGTTTAGTAATAGCCTTGTAATTAGTTTGGTCATTTCTAGGCATAAACGAATAAATGGTCAATCCTATGAAGATTAAAAAGGTGACCAAAGTTCCTCCCAGAAAAAATGCTCGAGCTTGTGATTTTGAAAGCATAATAAATGGTTTTTATTAGTATTGAATTTTGATTAACAATAAAAGATAAATTTATCTTTTATTTAATTACAGCAAATTAAGAGTATATTAAAAAGTAAAAACATGATAAAAATCATAAATTAAATATATTCTTTTTAGTAATAATAAAAAAAACAAAACCAATCTGATAATCTATAACTTACGATAAAAAACAATAAAAGATAATTTTATCTTTTATTTAAAAATTATATATATTTGTACCCAATTAAAACATATCATTATGAACACCATTGAAAACACAACCATAGGAGAATTTGTAGCGAAAGATTTTAGAACGGCAGCAGTATTCTCAAAATTTGGTATAGATTTTTGCTGCAAAGGAAATCGAACTATCGAAGAAGCAAGCGAGAAAAAAGGCGCAGATAGCCAAACCATACTTGCTGAAATTAAAGCTGTTTTAGAAAGTAAAACTGACAACAGCATTGATTTCAAATCTTGGCCATTGGATTTATTAGCTGACTATATAGAAAAGACACATCATCGTTATGTAGTAGAGAAAACACAAGTCCTATTACCATTTTTGAGTAAACTTTGCAAAGTACACGGCGCACATCATCCGGAACTTTTCGAGATTAATGAATTATTCATTGGGTGTTCTGGTGAATTGGCGCAACACATGAAAAAAGAAGAATTAATACTATTTCCATTTATAAAAAAAATGGTACAAGCTACACTTACAGATGAACTCATCTCCCAACCTCATTTCGGAACAGTCGAAAATCCAATTGCAATGATGAAGCATGAACATGATACTGAAGGAGAACGTTTTAGAAAAATTGCTATGTTAACTTCTAATTACGCTCCTCCAGCTGATGCTTGCAACACTTATAAAGTAACTTTTGCTATGCTTCAAGAATTTGAACAAGACCTTCACAAACACATTCATTTAGAAAACAACATTTTATTTCCGGCAGCTGTTGCTCTGGAAAAAGACTTCATAGCTCAATCTTAATTCTTTGATTTGCCCCAATTACTCCTGCATGAACTGATGGTATTTGGGGCTTTCTGTATTTAGTCATTATGAAAAAATCATGGTTGATTGTTTGTTTGATTAATTTCTTTGTGGCAGCCACAATGGGACTAATCTTACGGTGGATGTATCTTAGTCCCATCCCTTCTATAAATTTTCAATTTTTAGTTCATGGGCATTCTCATATTGCCTTGCTTGGCTGGACTTATTTATCGATTTCTTGTCTTATAATACATTATTTCATTCCAAAAAAGAGTCAAGAAAAACCTGTTTTTAATCGCTTATTTTGGACAACCGAAATTGCAGTAGTTGGTATGATGATTGATTTCCCAATAGAAGGCTATGCAATGTTATCGATTTTTTTCTCTACACTCCATATTTTTTGTAGCTATTTCTTTGCCTACAAGGTTTGGAAAGAAACAAAAAACACCAAATACCAAGAAAAAATACTACTTGACACAGCATTACTTTTTATGATATTTTCAACAATAGGAGTTTGGTGTTTAGGCCCTGCTGTGGGATTAGTGGGAAAAGCGAGTGCCTTTTATCAAATTGCCATTCAGTTTTTTTTGCACTTTCAGTTTAATGGTTGGTTTTTGTTTATAGTAATAGCTTTGCTGCTTAGAATTAGCAACATTAAGCTAGAGAAAAAATTTTTCAATTTGTTTTACTTATGCTTTGTTCTTGGAACACTACTTACATTTTCGCTACCTATAAGTTGGTCCCTAACCCACCCTATATTGTATTATTTAAATAATTTAGGTGTAGTTTTTCTATGTATTGCAATTTGTTATTTTATTAAAATGCCCACCAAGGGAATCCAAACGTATTTCATTAGCAATACAAAACTTGAAAAAAAAATGTATCAGTTGGCATTTTTTTCTTTATTGTTCAAATTAGGATTACAAGTTATACTACTTTACCCTGAAATGAGTAAAACAATTCACAATATAAGGCCTTTTATAATTGGATATATTCATTTGTCAATGTTGGGAATAATTACTTTTTTCATTCTTGCATTTTTATCCAAAAGCACCTTCTTTCATCAGGAGGCTAAAATATACAAGTTAGGTATAATCTTTATCATCATTGGATTTTGTTCAACAGAGCTTGTACTTTTTTTTCAAGGAATCTGGCAATTTTTAGAAAATGGAATTTTGCCATTTTATCCTCATCTACTTTTTGCACTAAGTATTTTTTTGCCTTTAGGAATCCTTTCTGTTACTATCAATTGTTTTCTTTGTAAAATAAAAATATTATGAACCATCATTTATTACTTATTATTCACTTAATGAGCGCTACTGTTTGGGTTGGCGGTCATTTGATATTGGTTGCATCTTATTTACCACGAGCCATTAAAGAAAAAAATCAAAACTATATTTTGAATTATGAAAAAAAGTATGAACCAATAGGCATGCTGTCTTTGATATTACTTGTATTGTCAGGGATTTTAATGGCATATAAATATGGAGTGACCATTGAGCATTGGTTTGAATTTGCAACACCAATAGAAAAAATCGTATCGACTAAATTGCTTTTGTTATTTGCAACCCTACTCTTTGCTTTGAGTGCTCAATTTAAAGTACTCCCTAAACTCAATAATAACATAAAATACTTACCAGAAATGGCTTTGCATATTTTATGTGTTACAATAATTGGGATTGCAATGCTAATTTTGGGTTCCTTTGTTCGTTTTGGAGGCTATTAAATCATAAATTTGTAAAAAAACGTGCTATGTTTTCAAAAACTACTGAATACGGCATTCGAGCTGCAATTTTTGTGGCATCAGAATCGCATCAAAACAAAAGATCCGGGCTAAAGGATATTGCTAAAAAGATAGATTCTCCAGAAGCTTTTACGGCCAAAATCATGCAAATTTTAACCAAAAACAAACTGATAGATTCTGTAAAAGGAGTCGGAGGCGGTTTTGAAATCCCAACAGAACGTTTGTCCCAAGTTAAACTTTCGCAAATAGTAAATGCGTTAGAAGGCGATCGCGTTTTTAGAGGATGTGGTTTAGGATTAAGTAATTGTTCCGAAGAACATCCTTGCCCGATGCATGAAAAATTCAAATCAATCAGAAACGATCTTTCTAATATGTTAGAAAATACCACCCTCGAAGAATTGACTTTGGGTTTAAAAACGGGAGATACATTTTTACGATATTGATTCACTACCATGTCTCTAATTCTAAACCAATACAAATTGGGTATCTACAAAAGAAAGTATTCCTAGAAACTTGATTTCTCTTATTAGCCACTATTACTTTTGACTCTATAACAATTGCAGGGAATCTTTTTAAGTATTCCTTGCTGACGCCACTACCACACATCTTGAACTTTTGCACTCAACCTTAAGATGTTTAAAAGTTAAGTACCTTTTTTTTAATTCTACGTAAAAAAAATACGTAAAATAAATTTATAATTAAGTATTTATACTTATATTTGCTTTGTAATACTTAATTATTGAGTTATGATCAAGGTAATTGTAGTCGGTAACGGCATGGTAGGATATAAATTTTGTGAAAAATTTGTTTCAAAATCGGGGCAAGAAAATTATGCCATCACAGTATTTGGCGAAGAGCCCAGAAGAGCTTATGATCGCGTGCATTTAAGCGAATATTTCAGTGGCAAGAGTGCCGATGATTTAGCCTTATCCACACCGGAATGGTACAAAGAGCAGAACATTGTATTGAATACTTCCGAATTGGTCACTGCACTCGACACTACCCATCGGACCATAACCACACATACTGGCAAAAATTATACGTACGATTACTTAGTACTAGCAACAGGTTCCGCGGCATTTGTCCCACCCATAAAAGGGGTAGAAAAAGAAGGCGTTTTCGTGTACAGAACTATCGAAGATTTAGATGCCATTATGACCTATGCCAAAAAGATAAAAACCAAAGGTGCTACTGAAGCTGCTGTACTTGGCGGAGGTTTGCTAGGACTGGAGGCTGCGAAAGCAGTCAGAGATCTTGGACTGAATCCTCATGTGGTAGAATTTGCCCCTCGATTAATGCCAAGACAATTGGATCAGGGAGCTAGTAATATGCTGCAAGCTAAAATCGAAGCGCTCAACATAGGTATCCATCTCAATAAAGCGACACAATATATTGATGGAGAAGATTGTATCAAGGGGATGATGTTTGCCAACGATGAACTACTTAAAGTAGACATGCTAGTCATATCTGCTGGAATCAAACCGCGTGACGAACTCGCAAGAGGCGCTGGATTAGTTGTTGGTAATCGTGGAGGAATTGTAGTCAATAATCAAATGCAAACATCGGATCCTTTTGTTTATGCTATTGGAGAAGTAGCGTTATACCACAACATGATTTATGGCTTGGTCGCACCAGGTTACGAAATGGCAGACGTAGCGGCAGAACAAATACTCAAAGGTTCAAAAACGATGCGAGACACCATCGACATGTCGACACAATTAAAGTTAATTGGTGTTGAAGTGGCGAGTTTTGGTGATCCTTTCATAGAAAATGAAGAGGTGACTGCTATCGTTTACGAAAATAAATTCAACGGCATTTACAAAAGAATCAATGTCACCAAAGACGGCAAAACCTTACTTGGCGGTATTCTTGTTGGCGATTCCTCCGACTATAATGCGCTGTTTCAGATTTACAACAATGCTTTGGCTTTGCCTGCCAATCCAGAAGATTTAATACTAGGATCTCGAGGAGGCGAAAGCAACACTATGGGTAGCGCAATGGATTTGCCTGATACAGCTGTAATCTGTTCGTGTGAGAACGTAACCAAAGGCGCCATTTGCTGTTCCATCACCGAAGGAAGTTGCGAAACTCTTTCGGATGTAGTCAAACTCACCAAAGCGACTTCGGGTTGTGGTGGCTGCAAACCAATGGTTGTGGACTTGGTAAAAGCAGCTCAAAAATCAATTGGAAAAGAAGTAAAAGAAAACCTATGTGAGCATTTTCATTATACTCGTCAAGAACTATTTGACTTGGTGAAAATCAACAAATATGTCAACTTCTACGAAGTAATCGACCATCATGGCAACGGAGATGGCTGTGAAGTTTGTAAACCGGTAGTTGCCTCCATTTTTTCTAGTATCTATAATGATACAGCCAATAAACACGTTACAACCCAAGACACCAATGATCGCTTTTTGGCTAATATTCAACGTAACGGTACTTACTCTGTTGTACCCCGTGTCGCAGGAGGTGAAATCACACCAGAAAAACTAATCGTCATTGGTGAAGTAGCCAAACAATTTAATTTGTACACCAAAATTACTGGTGCTCAACGTGTTGATTTGTTTGGAGCTCACGTGGGTGATCTCCCTGAAATATGGAGAATTTTAATAGAAAATGGTTTTGAAAGTGGTCATGCCTACGGCAAATCCTTAAGAGCAGTTAAAAGCTGTGTAGGCAATGCTTGGTGTCGCTACGGTATGGACGATAGCGCTGGCTTTGCTATTGAACTCGAAAACCGATACAAAGGTATTCGTGCACCACACAAACTCAAAGGAGGCGTTTCGGCGTGTATTAGAGAATGCGCCGAGGCAAGAGGCAAAGACTTTGGCGTAATCGCAGTAGAAGGAGGTTGGAATCTTTACATCTGCGGCAATGGAGGGGCAAATCCAAAACACGCCGTACTTTTGGCCGAACAAATAGATAAAGCAACCGTTATAAAATATCTCGATCGTTTCTTGATGTACTATATCCGCACCGCTGGCCCGCTAGTACGAACTGCTACTTGGCTAGATAAGTTGGATGGAGGTTTGGATTACTTAAAAGAAATCATCATTCACGATCGCATTGGCATCTGTGAAACTTTAGAAAATGAAATGGAAAAACTAGTGGGCACTTTTGAATGCGAGTGGAAGCAAGTGCTCGAAAAACCAAGACTTTTAAAGCGTTTTAGTCATTTTGTGAATACTGACGAGAAAGATGATGCCATAGAATTTGTTCCTTTAAGAGATCAAAAAATGCCAAGACCTTGGTAAAAATATAAAAAATAACGTTTCCCTTTAACGCTACCTCTTTCCTACCTCCTATTCATCTAGGAAAGAGTAAAGCGTTATTTAAATCAAAAAAATATGGAAGAATTATTAAATCAATACGAAACAGTAGCTACCGAAAATGTAAAAATTTGGTTCAAAGCAGGAAACATTAAAGATTTTCCAAGTAATAGAGGTGGCTGTATTAAATACAAAAACAAACAAATTGCTGTTTTCAATTTTGAAAGAAGAAATGCTTGGTATGCTTGCCAAAATGCTTGTCCACACAAAATGGAAATGGTATTATCGAGAGGTATGACAGGATCTGCTGACGGAGTTCCAAAAATAGCCTGTCCAATGCACAAAAAAACCTTTTCTCTTATTGACGGGAGCAACCTAAACGGAGACGATTACAAAATTGCCACATACCCAGTAAAGATTGAAGGTGACGAAGTTTTCGTTGGCTTTTTGGATTAAATACGTATATTTGGTTGATAAAAAATATTGCTTTTTCTTATTTTAAGCCGATTAAAAAAACGTCTATAACTTCCTTTTCAATGAATGTGAATCGTTTTCAAAATGCGCTACAGCGCATTGATGCTGCCAATGCAAAAGACCCCAATAAAGTTGTAATTGATGACGCCATAGTTGCAAAAGAATTATTGTATTCTGATAGAATGCTAAACCGCTTGATGGATTTTGCTCCCGATGCATCTGAAGCCATTCAAATTGCCGCCAAAGGGCAACATATTTGCCGTTGGGAAATCGCTAGAAATTCCTATCCTATGGACCGGGTGGGCTACTTAAAATGGAGAGAAGCACTCAAAAAATTTCATGCTTCGAAAACTACTTCAATCCTTGAAGAAGTGGGTTATGAATCTTCGTTCATTGAACGCGTTTGCTTTTTGATTGAAAAAAAATTACTCAAAAAAGATGCTGAAACCCAATTGCTCGAAGACGTAATTTGTTTGGTCTTTCTTGAATATTATTTAGAAGAGTTTATCCTAAAACACGACACAGAGAAGCTCAAAAATATTATTATAAAAACCTGGAACAAAATGTCTGAAAAAGGACAGCAAACAGCCTTAACCTTATCTTTTTCAACGTCAAGTTTACAACTCATAAAAGAGGCATTAGACTTATAATTGACTATGAGTAGTTCAAAAAACGACACCACAATAGACTCCATTTCCTTCAAAAATTTAAGGAGATTGTATCTCTTTGCACTATTAACAATTGCATTGACTGTTTTGGTAAGTCAGTTTATTCTACAATACAATCTCAACCGTCAATTAAGTGATTCCAAAATCATCAACACTTCTGGAAAACAAAGAATGTTAAGCCAAAAGTTGACTAAAGAACTTTTAATCCTTCATGCTGCAACAGATCCCTCCAAAGTTGAATTGGAAAAAAAAAGGATTGATTCTATTCTAAATAAATGGAAATTTAATCATAATACTTTAGTGTATGGCAATGAAAAACTAGGTTTTCCTGAAGAAAAAAGCGCGCTATTGAACAAATTGTATCAATCGATTCAACCCAATTTCGAAGCCATAATAGCAGCGAGCCATCAGTATTTACAAATTAAAAAAAACGAGCAAAATCCTGAGAAGCTACAGCAATTGATAACTATTATTTTGGACAATGAACGTATTTTTTTGACCAAAATGAATCAAATCGTTGAACAATATGATCAAGAAGCTTTGGAAAAGGTAACGTTACAAAGCAAAACAGAATATGGCATACTGCTTTTTACCCTGCTGGTATTGGTTTTAGAATTCCTTTTTATCTTTAAACCTACTAATAAAAAGATTGAGATACTAATTTCAAAACTGTTAACCTCAGAAAGAAAAGCACTTAAATTAGCTTACAATACCGAAGTTTTGAGTGAAATAAAAGAAAACTCTGTAAAAGAACTCAAATCTTTAAATTATGCTATGGAAAACACACTACTTTACTGTAGAGTAGCACCTAACGGAACTTTAATTCACATAGGAGAAAAATTTTCCAAATTATTACACTATAATAAATCCACTACTGAACAACGTTTTTCACAAGTACTTACCGCTTCAGAAAAAGAACAGCATAGCATTGATCGTATTATTGCAGAAAAACATAGAAGCGGTTGGCAAGGAGAAATTTCCTTTACAAGTAAAGAAGACACTACCATTTGGCTGGACTTGTCTATGGTTCCTGTAACTATAAAAAAAGGAGCATCTGAGCTGTTGATTATCTGTTTTGATATAACGGAAAGAAAAAAAGCACAACAAGAAGTGGAGCGCCTTAACATTGAAAGCAGTGAGGCAAAAATCAATCAGCAAAAAATAATTTCGAGTAAAATTATCGAAAATCAAGAAAACGAACAAAATCGCATTGCCAAGGAAATTCATGACGGAATAGGCCAAATGCTAACAGGCCTTAAGTTTAGTCTTGAGAGTATCAATCTAGATGATAAAGAAAAGACCTCCCAAAAAATGGAATACCTCAAACAACTTTCTTTAGACATTATAAAAGGTGTTCGAACAGCTACTTTCAACTTAATGCCTCCCGAATTGAGCGATCATGGCATCGTCTCATCTTTGTCCAAGTTATGCCAAGAACTATCCAAATTAACTGGGAAAAGTATTGTTTTTTATAACAAAAGCCAGTTTGAACAGCGTTTGGACTCACTAACGGAAATTAATATATATAGACTTTCGCAAGAAGCCATAAATAATGCTATCAAATATGCTGATTCAACACACATTATTGTTCAATTATCGCATAGCACTAGCATTTTAAGCATCACGATTGATGATAATGGCAAAGGATTTGACCTACAATCTGTAGAAAAAAAGCGCAATAGCTCATCTGGAATGGGGCTTGTTTTTATGCAAGAACGAATACAATACATTAACGGGCGTATTTTTATTAACTCAATTCCTGGTGAAGGTACTCGAATTACCTTCAATATTCCTATATAGGAATTCGCTCTTTATAGTTTTGATATGTATTCTACATAATTACAAAATACGTATCTTAGCCCCAAGATTAGTTAATTTTACTTAAAAAAAAATCAATACTTATGAATCATCCCATTCGAGTAGTATTAGCAGATGACCACGTATTCGTTCGTGATGGTATCAAATCACTGTTAGAGAATGAAAATAACATCATAGTTGTTGGGGAAGCTACAGATGGACAAGAAGCCTTGACTATAGTAGCCTCTGAAAAACCTGATTTACTTATCGTAGACATTAGAATGCCTCACTTTACTGGCATTGAAGTGGTTGAAAAAATACGTCAAGAGAATACCCCACTCAAGATTGTAGTACTATCCATGCACGAATCTGAAGAATATGTATTAAAATCTATAAAAGCAGGCGCGGATGGTTACTTGCTTAAAGGATCTAGTAAAGAAGAATTCTTAAAAGCATTGCACACTGTTGCTAATGGTGGTAAATATTTTAGCGGCGATATTTCCTCTATTTTAATTAACCAACTTACTAATGGCAACGTACCACTAACCACTGAAAAAAAACAACAACTAGACGAAGAGCTAGTTATAACCAAAAGAGAAAAAGAAATTTTACAGCTTTTATTATCAGGAAAAGGCAATAAAGAAATTGCAGAAGCCCTTGAAATTAGTAAACGAACAGCAGAAGTGCATCGCTTTAACTTGATGAAAAAACTTAAGGTTAAAAATTTAATTGAATTAGCAAACAAAGCAAAAGAGTATTCGCTGCTCTAGTGTTTATTCAAAAACTTATTGATTCAATGCGTACAAGTGGTAATTTTACCACTTTTTTTTTGCTTTACAAATTCCTAAATGAGCTATCCCTCATAGATTCCCTACAGTTTACACCAAATGCAACGCTGCCATAAAAAAGATTAAAAAAGTCTTTTTTAAACTATTAGTTAGTTCTTCAGCTATCGAAACAAGGCTTTAAGCAAAATACTTATAAAAATTAAGTATAAATACTTAAATTTTTTTCAAAAACTGCGTTTTGGCAGGTTTTACAATATCATTCGTCATTATTTTTGCCATTAAAGTACACGAAATACTTAAACAAAGGTTTTCATCTACGTATTAAAATAATGTAAAAATAACTAACCTATCGAACATGAGCTCAATTTCAACCCATCAACCGCTTACTCGTTTAAACATTTTCAGCTTTAAAGGCGTTCAAATGCGAACTTTCCATATTACATGGCTTACCTTTTTCTTTAGTTTTTTTGCCTGGTTTGGTATGGCTTCACTAATGCCCTTGGCAAAAGAACAGTTACACCTTACCAAAGATCAATTGGGTAATATTCAAATTGCCTCTGTTTCTGCAACAATAATAGCTCGATTACTAATCGGTCGACTAGTAGATACCTACGGCCCACGATTGGTGTACACTTGGCTGCTAGTGATATGTGCTGTACCGGTTTTGTTAATAGGAACTTCACAATCGTATGAAAGCTTTTTACTGTTTCGATTAGCCATAGGTGTTATTGGAGCTTCTTTTGTTATTACACAATTTCATACTTCTGTAATGTTTGCACCCTCAATAAAAGGAACAGCAAATGCTACAGCGGGAGGGTTTGGAAATGCTGGTGCTGGCTTAGCAAATAGCACAATGCCATTAATTGCTGCTGGCTTTGTAGGATTAGGATTTTGTACACACGAAGATAGTTGGAGATACGCAATGATAGTTCCTGGGGTTATACTATTAATTTGCGCCTTTTTCTATGTTAGATATACAAAAGATTTACCCAACGGGAATTATAAAGAATTAGGAATTACCAACGAAAATAAAGAAAATACCTTTATGTTAGCTGTAAAAGACTACCGCACTTGGGTCTTAACGGTTGCCTATGCAGCTTGTTTTGGTGTTGAAATTACTATTGATAATTTCGCCCCAATTTATTTTACAGATACTTTTGGAGCAAGTCTAAAAACAGCTGGATTATGTGCAGGAATCTTTGGCATGATTAATATTTTTGCTCGTCCCTTAGGAGGAATTGTAGCCGATAAAGTAGGCAAAATATATGGTTTTTCTGGAAAAAACGTATTGCTTGCTTTGCTATTAATTGTAGAAGGAATTGGAATCATTTTCTTTGGGCTGACAGAGCAGCTGGGGCTTGCTATCTTTTTAATGTTTCTTTTCGGAATGAGCCTAAAAATGGCGAATGGTGCTACCTATAGCCTAGTTCCTTTTATTAACCCAAAGGCTGTTGGAAGCGTGGCAGGGATTGTTGGAGCCGGAGGAAACATAGGTGCTATGCTAATTGCGTTTTTATTTAAAGCAAAAGCAGTTAAAGTAACAAAAGACGTGATCGATACTAATGGTCTTTCTAAAACCAAAGAATTAATTGATTATACTGATGCTTTTTACACACTGGGAATCATCATCTTTATTACAGGAATCATTGTTTTAGCAGTAAAATATGCCATCAAAACAAAGGATAGTGAATAACTACTTCCGCTTTGGGTAACTAGCACTTAAATAAAGAAGGAATGAAATTATACCAGCAATTTTGGATATACTTTCATTCCTTTTTTTGCTTGTTTACGTTCCTGTATAGCACGGGAATTATTCAAAGTAGTCTCGTAAATCAAGGATTGATGTAAACAAATACATCTCACAGCAGTGAGAATAATTATTAAATAGGCTTTAATCGAAACTAGGTTAAATTTTGGCTAAAGCCTTTTTTGAATCTCATTTTAAAAAATGGGCTAAAGCCCATTCCTATTAAAACTTTACAAAAAAAGAACGGGTAAACATTGCTATTCAAATGCACATTAAAAAGAATATTAGAATGAACTAAAGCTTAGTTCTATTGAAACTTTACAAAAAAAGAACGAGCTAAACTCATTCCTTTTCAAAAGCTACTTTAATCCATAAAAAATCCTTGCAAATTGCCTAAACAACGCAAGGATTCTTTCCACCAAATTGAATTGAAACTAACTCTTATAGGTCATTCCCATGTCTTCAATAGAAAATGCATCGGTCAATAAGTGGAGCAAACGATCTCTCAACTCAATGTATTCTGGCATTTTTACAATCTCAATTTTGTTTCTCGGTCTTGGCAAATGCACTTCTTCTATTTCTCTTATAGTGGCCGAAGGACCATCTTTTAACACCACAATTCTGTCCGATAAAAATAAGGCTTCCTCAATATCGTGTGTAATCATAATGATGGTTTTATCGCGATTATTGAGATTCCAAAGTTTCAACACTTCCAATTGCATAGAACTCTTGGTAAAGGCATCCAAAGCTCCAAAAGGTTCGTCCAAAAGTAGTACTCCAGGATTGATGGCGAAAGCTCTTGCAATGGCAACTCTTTGTTTCATTCCTCCAGATAACTGGCCTGGCAATTTGTCTCGATGTTCTAACAAGTTGACCATTTTTAGGTTGGCATCTACAATGTCGTGTTTTTCTTTTTTGGAACAATTCATTACCGAATCTACGGCTTGAAAAATATTTTCGTGAACCGTCAACCAAGGCAATAAGGAGTAATTTTGAAATACTATACCCCTATCAGGGCCTGGTCCTTTGATGGTGTTACCGTCTAACTCGACCGTACCTCCTGAGGGAGTTAGCATTCCAGCGATGGCATTCATAATGGTTGATTTTCCGCAACCTGAGTGACCAATGATGGAAATGATTTCGCCTTTTTTTATGGATAAGTTAATATCACGTACAGCGGTATATTTCCCTTTGGGAGTTGGGAAGGATATTTCTAAGTTTTTGATTTCTAAATAGCTCATTTTGATTTGTTTTTTTTGAGGTTTTGACAAGGTTTAAGGTTGTTTAAAGTTTAATAGGGTTTAAGTTGTTCAAGAACTTATCCGGTTTAAACAACCTTAAACCTTAAACTTTAAACATTTTTTTACCCTTTGTAAGCAACTTTGTGCTCGATGTAAGTAAAAATCCTATCGAAAAGTAATCCTACCAATCCAATGATAATGATGGCCGAAATTACTTTTTCGAGACTTAAGGCGTTCCAACTGTCCCAAACAAAGAATCCGATTCCTGCTCCACCAGAAAGCATTTCGCCTGCTACAATTACCAGCCAAGCCACGCTAATACTCAATCGCAATCCGGTGATGATGTGCGGTAAGCTATAAGGAATCAGTATTTTGGTAAGGTAACGCATTTTGGAAAAACCAAAGGCCTTAGCCACGTTTTTATGATCTTGTGGTATGGACCCTACTCCAAAAGAGGTGTTGATGAGCGTTGACCATAATGAGGTAATAAAAACGATGAAAATAGTAGCCATTCCGGTGTCTTTAAAAACCACCAAACCTATTGGAAACCAAGCTAAAGGTGACACCGGTTTTAACAATTGCACAATGGGATAAAAGATTTGTTTGCAAATCGTGCTGGCTCCCATCAATATTCCGATGGGTATGGCAAATAATGACCCAATTAAAAATCCTGAAAGTACCGTTTTGATGGAGGTAAACAACTGCAATCCGATGCCTTTGTCATTAGGACCATAATCATAAAAAGGATCGCTCAACATTTCCTTGAGCACCGTAAGTGTCGCTACTGGACCAGGTAAGGCTTGTTCTGTAAAATAACTTACTAGACTCCAAAATCCAGCGAAAAATACCAATCCAACTAAAGCGAATAGGGCTGATTTCGATTTTTGAAACACGTTATTAAATAGAAGCTTCAAACTTGTGTTTCCTTTTTCGCTGCTGTAAGCGACGGTTTGCTCTTGACTATTTTCTATACTCAAAGCATCGATGGTGAGGGTGTTTTTATCTGACATAGTATGCTAATTAAATTTCTATTTTTTTTATTTTTTGAAACATATAAGTCATAAAAGTTTTTTTCTCTATTTCAAATACTTAAATGCCTTAAATGTTAATATTATTCTATTTAAACATATAAGTCATAGAAGTTTTATCTGAATAGGGATAAGTAAAGCCGAAGTTCATCTGAGTAAAACATACTTTTTTTGTTTGACTTATTTTTGTTTTTAATATAGATAGCCCTGTACTTTTGTTTTCTAATATGACTTATATGTTTATCTTTATTTTCTAACCACTTTTAGGTAAGCCGCTGGATTGGAAGGATCAAATACGGTTTTATCCATCGTTAAGGCAAAAGGTTTCATATCGTCATTGGGTACTTTTACATTCATACTTTTGGCCACTTCTTTGTATAAATCATCCAGAATAAGTTTATCAGCAATGGCGGTATAATTGGGCGCTTCCTTTAAGTAGCCAAAACGAACAAACTGCGCCATAGCCCAAATAGCATGCGATTTTCTAGGATAATTTACCATTCCGCCTTTATGAAATAGCATATAATCATTATCATAGATTTCTACTCCTAGGTTACAACCTAAATTGTAATCTCCCATAAGTCTTGCCTCGATAACATCAGCTGGTGCATTTACATAAGGTGCTTTACCAATAATCGCGGCGGCTTTTTTTCTGTTTGATGGTACGTCAAGCCACTTACAAGCTTCCATAACCGCTTTCATAACTTTTACTAAATCGGTTCTGCGTTTGGCACTAAATTCTTTGTTAACTACCAAGGCTTTCTCTGGATGGTCTTTCCAAATATCCTGAGAGGCAACTTGAGTAAATCCAACTCCTTGCTTTACCGCTACTCCTCCCCAAGGCTCGCCCACACAAAATCCATCCATATTCCCCACTTTCATATTGGCAACCATTTGTGGCGGTGGGATTGTGATGATTTTAACTGCTTTTTGATTCAATCCTGCTACAGACATCCAGTTACGCAACCATAAATCGTGCGTTCCTCCTGGAAAAGTCATAGCAAAAGTGACTTCTTTCTCGGCTTTCAATTTGGCCGCAACTACTGGTGTAACTTTATTCATTTGTTTAAAACCAACTTTACCACAAAAATCATTGGATAAAGTAACGGCTTGACCGTTTACGTTAAGCATCATAGCAATCATCATTTCTGAACCTGCTTTCCCTCCTACCCCTGTGTAAACAGAGAAAGGCATAGAATATAAGCAATGAGCACCATCGAGTTCGCCTGTTAAAATCTTATCACGAACATTGGCCCAAGAAGATTCTTTGGTCACTACTACCTCAACACCATACTTTTTAAAAAGTCCCAATTCTTTGGCCATTACGATTGGGGAACAATCGGTTAAAGGAATAAATCCTAATCGTACAGGGTCATTTTGTGCTGCAACGGATTGAAAAAATGCGACAGCTACAATCACAAAAACAGATTGAATGGCTTTGTTTATTAATGTTTTCATATTTTTTGTTTTAAGTTTTATAGTTTATTGTTCGTGGTTTGTGATTTGCTGTTTTATGGTTTGAAATAAACAGAATTATCAAATCACTAATGCACAACACCTAACACTCACCATAGCATTACTTTTTAGCTAAAAAATTAGGGGTAATATTGAGCATAATGTATCCAAAGTGAGGTGTTAAATCAGCATTCGCAACGTTTTTTACAGCTGCAGAAGCCATAGTATTGGTGGCTTGCATATAAGAATAACCAGCCTCTAAATTGATCATTTTAGTCAAACCATATTT
The DNA here is from genome assembly GCF_902506345.1 of Flavobacterium sp. 9R. NCBI lineage: Bacteria > Pseudomonadati > Bacteroidota > Flavobacteriia > Flavobacteriales > Flavobacteriaceae > Flavobacterium > Flavobacterium sp. 9R. Next base: position 1,701,541 of record NZ_LR733413.1, read on the forward strand.
TACAGTAACATCTAATTCGGTACCAAGATATTTGTTAAGGTTCCCTGCCAAGGTATTGGCCGATTCAAATCCGTGCAAATCAAAAGTGAAACTCAAATTATCTTTAGCATTGTATTTCGCTTTTAAGAAATAATTCAATAACCCTTGGCTTCCAAAACCGCTAGCTACATAAAAATAGTCCATGTATCCCCAAAATTTGTGTGGTGTTCCATACAAAGGATCAAAGCGATTGCTTTTACTTGTTGCAGTCACTGCTTTTGTTCCGTCATTTCCAGAAAGGTAATCGATTCCTGGGCCTACAAACCATTTGCGTCCCATTTGATAAGTAGCAGTAACAGAAGCTAAATTTGCATTAATAGAGCGACCGTCTTTGTCTTTACCTCCTTGGTGATAGATGCTTCCTGTAAGGTTCAATTTTCGAGTTAGAAAAGTATTGAAGAAAAATCCCGCAGTGTTTCGGCTCCAAACGCCTTCTGTATTCACTTTTGTAACCACTGCTGGTGTTCCACTAGTTACAGTGGTATACTTATTAAAGTCGTCTTTAAAGAATAAAAAGGAAATGTCTCCAAAAGAAAACTTTTTGTCAACATATAAGTACTGAAAAGATTTGTACATCGTCCCAATTCCATTAGTACCAGCGCCATAAGCAGGATTAGTACCATTATAAATTGTTCCTGAACTAAGTTCTTTGTTTTGATTAAAAGCTACCCCTACATCGGCAATCCATCCTTTGTTGGCATATTTAAATACAATGGCATCGTGGCGACGTCCTTGTTGCAACCAATCCAACCCCCCTAATACTTTTTGATCATCATAAGAAATTTGTTGACGACCAATCTTTACTGACATATTTTGAATAGTGCTTAGTGTATCTATCAAACTTATTTCTCCCCAAGCTTCGTGTAACAAAACACCATTATTCACTTCTGTAGTGGTTCTATTGATTGAGGAAGCATCCTGCCCCCAAACTCTCACGTCTTGTAGTGCAGTAAAAACTTTGAAACGGTATCCTGAATAGCCCAAATTTAATCTGGCTCTTTGTGAATTGAACAAGGCCGTCTTCTCTCCCTTCTTTTGTAAAGTTCCAAATCCTGCTCTAATTTCTGTCCTTTCTCTGATTTGTCCAGTTGCCGTTAATTGTGCTTTAGTGGTGTTTACAGAAAAAAGAGTAATCACTCCAGCTAGTAAAGCGATTTTGTATCCTTTTGTTGCTGTACTTGCTACTTCTTTTTTAAATGAATGTTTTTTGTTGGTTAACATAGTTTTCGGTTTTGATTAGTACATTACAAACTTAATTAAGTATTTTTACTTACGTATTGTAATTTTACAAACAAAAAACTCTTTTTACCCCTTCTTTTATAGTACTAAAAAGCGGGCTATTTTATGCGTTTTCGCAATAAAAAAATTAGAATCCCAATAAAAACAGCCCTTTAGCACAATACCAATACGTAGATAATTACCACTAGTTCACAACAAAACAACGCTATAGTATTCAAATGCATAAAAAAAGCCTCATTAAAGAGGCTTTGCGTGCTGCATTTCAAATAAATACGGTAAACTATCTAAATTTAAATGTATTTATGATCCATAATTTCGGTTCTTAGCTTAGTTATATTTAACAATCCTATTCTTTTTCCAGTAGTTGCTATTAATTGTTCTTTTTTTAAACTAGAGATCATTCTGGTCACTTGTTCCTCTGTGGTACCGGCAAAATCTGCTATCTCTTTACGGGATAACGCTATGTCTATAGTGCCATCTGTTTGACCAAATTTTCTATGGATGTACAATAAAGAGTCAATCACACGTTCGCGAACATTCATGTGTGCAATTTTCCGAATATTATTTTCACTTTTATTGAGTTCCTCTGCATAGAACAACATTAAATCATACGTAAATTCTGGAACAGTATGCAAAATTTCGAGCATAACTTCATTACTAAAATTACACAAAACAGTATCCTCTAAGGCGTAAGCCCCAATCAAATAGCGTTTACTGGTACCAAAACCTCGAAAACCTAATGTATCACCGTCTTTGGTAAAGCGAACAATTTGCTCTCTACCATTAATACCGGTTTTTATGGTTTTAACTTTCCCTTTTTTTATAAAATACAGCCCTTGCATAGGAGCACCCTCAATTATAAATTGATGACTTTTTTTGCATAAAAAGCTATTTTTTTTATCCAAAAAAGGTTTCATTTTATCCAAATGCAAATGCTTTTTTATAATACAGTTTTCATTGTTACAACTATTGCAATGTGCTAAGGCTTCCTTCATAATTGTATCTTTTTAAAATTAAATTCAAACTTTATATAAACATTTAACCGTCGCGATTTCCTGCATTATTTTGCTTTTACCACGCTATAAATTGTAGTATTCTAAAAAATGAGCTTGGGATTTATCGTATCTCGAATTTTTATTCAAACTTAAGAAAAAAAATAAATTACATACGTATTTTTACGTAAAAATACTTATTTTTACAACTGATTTATCGAAATACAATTTTAGATAATCATTATAAAGAAAAGTGTAAATAAAGAAGTGTAATAATGCAAAATTCTGAAATCAAAACTACATGTTCCTACTGCGGTGTGGGTTGTGGCATCATCGTTACCAATGATTCCAAAAAAGGAGTAAGCGTAAAAGGAGACCCTAATCACCCCGTAAACAAAGGAATGCTTTGTTCGAAGGGCATGAATCTTCATTATGTAGCCAATGACACATCAGATCGTATTCTCTATCCAGAAATGCGTTGGAGCAAAGAGCAACCACTAGAGCGAGTTAGCTGGGAACAAGCCATTGAGCGTGCAGCAGCTGTTTTTTCAACTATCATAAAAAAATACGGCCCTGATAGTGTCGGTTTTTATATCTCAGGACAATGCCTAACAGAGGAATATTACTTGATTAACAAATTGGTAAAAGGCTTTTTAAAAACAAATAATATAGACACCAATTCTAGATTGTGCATGAGCTCAGCAGTAGTGGGCTACAAAAAAACATTTGGAGAAGATAGTGTTCCTGTTGCCTATGATGATATTGAACTCGCTGACACCTTTTTGATAACGGGTGCTAACCCTGCTTGGTGTCATCCAATTCTTTTCAGACGAATTGAATTGCACAAAGAGAAGAACCCAAAAGTTAAAATCATTGTTATTGACCCTCGCAAAACCGATTCAGCATTGAACGCAGATTTGCATTTACAAATTATACCTGGAACCGATATCATTTTGTACCATGCCTTAGCCAAAAGAATCATAGAGAAAGGGTATGTGGATCACGATTTTATAAAAAATCACACCGAGAATTATCAAGCCTATAAAACATTAGTGGGAGCGAGTTCTTTGGAAAAAGCTTCAAAACTATGCGGTATATCGGTTAATGATATCAAACTTGCTGCAGACATGATTGGCAAGGCCAAAGGATTTCTTTCACTTTGGGCTATGGGATTGAACCAAAGTGCAATTGGTGTAGATAAAAACACTGCCTTACTAAATCTTTCATTGCTTACTGGACAAATCGGAAAACCTGGTTCAGGACCTTTTTCGCTAACTGGCCAACCCAATGCAATGGGAGGAAGGGAAGTTGGCGGTATGGCCAATCTATTGGCTGCCCATAAAGAGTTAAGTAACCCCATCCATCGCAAAGAAGTAGCTGACTATTGGGGGGTAACAGAAATCAAAGAACAACCTGGTTTAACTGCTACTGAGATGTTTGACGCATTGGCCTCAGGTTCCATGAAAGCCATTTGGATAGTTTGCACGAATCCCTTGGTTAGTTTACCCGAATCACGAAAAATAGAAAAGGCTTTACAAAATGCCAAGTTTGTGGTAGTTCAAGATATTTCACACCGCTCCGACACCACTAAATATGCCGACCTCCTTCTTCCAGCAGCTGGCTGGCTAGAAAAAGAGGGGACCATGACCAATTCAGAACGAAGAATTACCTATTTATCAAAAGGAATTAACCCACCAGGCGAAGCGCTTTCTGATATCGAAATAATCACACGATTTGCAAAAAAAATGAACTTTAGTGGATTTGATTATGCTTCTACCGAAGAAATCTACAGAGAACATGCTTTGCTCACAAAAAACACGACTATAGATATTTCGTTTTTAAACTACAATCGATTACAAAACGAGGGTTCCTTCCAATGGCCTGTTCCTGATTACGGTCATCCGGGAACTCCAAGATTATTTACTGATAAAAAGTTTTACACTCCTTCACAAAAGGCGATTTTCAATCTGCCTACTGCTATAGAAAACACATCTGAAGCTCCTGATTCCAATTACCCATTTATCCTTACCACTGGACGCATAAGAGATCAATGGCATACTATGACCAAAACAGGTAAAGTGTCTCGATTGATGACTCATATCCCTAGTCCCGTTTTGGAAATGAACCCGATTGATGCTTACAAAGCAGAAATAGAAACGGATGATATAGTTACTGTAAGTAGCAAAAACGGTACTGTTAGAGTAAAAGCGAAAGTTGCTAATACTACTCGTGAGTCGGTTGTTTTTTTACCCATGCATTGGGGCAAACAATTGGATAATGATTTGAATCGTACCAATAACTTAACCAATACGCTCATAGATCCACTTTCTAAGGAACCTGATTTTAAATACACTTGTGTTGCTATTGAAAAATACAAAAAACCAACCGAAAAAATTGTCGTAGTAGGCGCAGGAGCAGCCGCATTTCGATTCATACAAAATTACAGAGAAATCAATACGCAAGATGAAATAGTAGTCTTTTCGAATGAAAAAAATCCATTTTATAACAGAGTTTTACTTCCTGAATACGTTACCGCCGAACTCTCTTGGGAGCAACTTTTAAAAATAAAAGAAGAAGCCTTAGCCAAACTGAATATCACGTTACAATCTGAAGTTGCTATCAACCAAATTAGTACAGACGAAAAAAAGATAACAGATAGTAATGGTGCTATTCATCATTATGACACGCTAATTCTTGCTACTGGGAGCCGCCCTTTTGTATCTGAAAATGCACAACTTCATCTACCTGGCCGATTTACTATCAGAAAAAAAGATGATGCCGACCGATTGCGTAACTATTTAGAGCAAACACAATTGCCTCCAGAAGAACAGCACGTTGTGATAGTAGGTGGCGGATTGTTAGGGCTTGAATTGGCTGCAGCACTTAAACATAAAAAAGTAAAAATCACCATTATCCAAAGAGCATCCCGTTTGATGGAACGTCAATTGGACCGTATTTCGAGCAAATTACTAGCTGAAGAAGTACAGCAAAGAGATATTCAAATTTATTTTGACAATGAAGTAAGTACAGTTTTTAGCACCAATCGAGCCCATGAATTAGAAATAGCTTTAAAAAGTGGTAGAACCCTAACTGCCAATGCCATAGTTTACACAATAGGAACAATACCGAATATTGAGGTCGCCAAAGAAGCTGGGCTTACTTGTGCCCGTGGTGTAAAAGTGAATCAGTATTTGCAATCCTCTAATCCTTCAATATTTGCTATTGGCGAAATAGCCGAATTTAATAATCAACTTTTTGGTATTACTTCAGCAGCAGAGGAACAAGCCGATATTCTTGCTAATTATCTGGCAGGCGATATTAGTAGCCATTACAAAGGTTCTGTTTTAATGAATATCTTAAAGTTAGAAGATATCAATTTATGTAGTATTGGCGAGATTGAAGTACCAGAAAACGATGACTCGTATGAAGAAATTGTTTTTTCTGATTTAGGCAAACGCTATTACAAAAAGTGTATCGTTAAAAACGACTTGTTGATTGGAGCTATTTTAATGGGGGATAAAAATGAATTTGCCGAATTCAAAACTATGATTGAAAGTAAAATTGAACTTTCGGATAAACGAAATACATTATTAAGAGGAAGCACTACTGCAAAACCAATTCTTGGTAAACTTGTATGTTCTTGTAGCCAAGTTGGAAGCGGGAACATAGAAGCAACCATCAAAAGCGGTGTTACAGACTTTACCACTCTATGCAAAACCACTGGTGCAGGTTTAGGCTGTGGAAGTTGCAAAACAGAGGTAAAAGAACTATTAGCAAAAGTAAAATAACGATTCACAACAGCCCATGGTGCTACCACAAGGCTACAAAACTCATATCGATGGATTTAACACGTTTGATTATTAAGGGCGGAGTGCTTTCTCCAGGAGAATTAAAAGAAATTGCAACAATGGCATTAGAACAAGGTCTCAAAGCCATTTCATTTGGTTCGAGACAAGATATCATTTTTCCAGTAGGATTTAATCCACTTCATTTAGAAAACAATAAATTGTTTCATTTTGTATATCCTGATGAAAAAAGTGGAAACAATATAGTGTCCTCTTATGTTTCAACAGATATTTTTAGAAATACGCCCTGGGTTACAGGTAATAAATTCTTGTACATACTCGAACAATTTAAAGAAAATCCAAGATTAAAAATAAACATAACCGATCCCAAACAACAACTTGTTCCTTTATTTACTGGTCAAATCAACTTTGTTGCATCTGAACATGAGGACTATTGGTTTTTATACGTTCGATTACCTCAATGGGATAAAATGGAAATGTATCCTGTACTCATTTATAGTTGGAATATTGCAGCAGTTTATTATGCAATTGAGTCTATACTAACTGAAGAACCAATAAATGCAGAAATGATTTTTCAGTTAATCAATGACAAACTAGATACCAACAATCGTACAATAGACAAGCCATTGCATGTTCCGTTTTATCCTTTCCCATATTATGAGGGAATGAATAGACTAGGAATTGATCAATATTGGCTAGGTTTATACTGGAGAAATAACTTGTATGATTTGGCATTTTTAAAGGAAATGTGTGACCTATGCTTTGATTGTAAAATTGGAAAAATTTGTATTACGCCATGGAAATCATTTATTGTAAAGGGAATACCTAAAGAGCGAAAACTCGATTGGGAAAAATTCTTAGGAAAGAATGGAATTAATGTTAGGCACTCGCTTTTAGAACTGAATTGGCATTTACCCGTAGCTGCAGAATGGGCGCTAAATCTGAAAACCTTTTTGGTAAGAACTTTGGACCAGTTTGACATTAGCACTTACGGCCTTACCTTCGGATTATCCCACTACAACAGGGAAGGTCATTACTTTACCTCTATAGTGATTGAAAGAAATGATATTCCAAAAGACCTTGAGTCAATTAAAATACGGGCTACTTTTAATGTCTTGTATGCCAAAAATTTTGACCCGAATACTAAAGAATATATCGTACACACACAAGACGTAGACAAACTAGAACTCCCCACTATATTGATTGAATTAAGTAAGAAATACTTTGAAGAACTTGGCAATTCTATCCTAGAAATTAGTACCAATACCTCTGAAAAAGAACCTGTAAGAGAAGAATTGCACCAGTGTCAGGATTGTTTAACACTATACAATCCTTTGTATGGTGACCGTTCACAGGGAATTCAAGAGGGTGTTCACTTTACTGCATTGCCTGAGTACTATTGTTGTTCTCTATGCGATGCTCCCAAAGAACGCTTTAAACAAATCACTTCCAAAAAAATAGGAGTAAAATAACAAGCCCATTTATACAAATAAAACAGGCTGCAATTCGCTTTGCTTGAGAGATTGCATCGTTCTTTCAATGGGAAATGAGAACATACAACAGGCAACAGATGATATGGAGGTATGACTAGACTTAGGCATATCCAAAAACAAAACAGCATTATCTTTATGGAAACTACTTTTAAAACAGTGAGTTCATCACATGTTATCATTTCGGAACTAATGCTTCCGTCCCACACTAATTTTAGTGGTAAAATTCATGGCGGTTATATTTTGTCCTTATTGGACCAAATTGCGTTTGCTTGTGCCTCTAAGTTTTCGGGGAATTATTGTGTCACGGCTTCTGTTGATACCGTCAATTTTTTGATGCCAATTGAAGTGGGTGAATTGGTAACAATGAAGGCCAGTGTCAATTATGTAGGCAACAGTTCTATGATTATAGGTATTAGAGTTGAGGCCGAAAATATACAAACTGGCGCTATTAAACATTGCAACTCTTCTTATTTTACAATGGTTTCCAAAGATAAAGAAGGAAAAAACGCCCCTGTTCCTGGTTTATTACTAACCACACTAAAAGAAGTTAGCAGGTTTGAAAACGGTGTGCGACAAATTGCCTTAAAAAAAGAAAGAGACTATCAAAAAAGCATTGCCACTTTCGGCACGATTGAATCAATTTTGAAATCCAATCAGTACAAAGTTAAGGTGGCGTTGGAGTAAGGTGTAGTACATAGTTCTTAGTTTTTAGTGAGTAGAGTTAGTTTATTTAAAATAAAAAGCGTTTGAAAATAGAAACTTCAAATGCTATATAAGATTCACAGATTTAGTACTGACAACCAATTACTATCGAATATGGACTAAAAACTAAGGACTACTCACTGGGGACTAAAGACTATAAACTAATCAATAGGACTATAATCACTAAGCACTATAAACTAATCTCTTTTACCCCTATACTCTCCAAATAATGTTGGTCAAGACTAGCGTGTCTCACGGTTGCACCAATAATGATAATCGCGGGAGAGGAAAGTTGGTGTTGTTCTACTAACTGACTTATGGAAGAAAGGGTGCCGATTACTCTTTTTTGATCGCTTTTGGTTCCATTTTGAATGATAGCAATAGGTAAATCGTCATCCCTATGACGTTGATAAATACTAAGAATTTGTTCCAATTTATGCATCCCCATCAAAATAACAACTGTAGCAGCAGATTGTGCGGCCAAAGTAACATCTTTAGATAATTCATGATTGGATGTTGTACCAGTAATTACCCAAAAACTCTCGGCAATATGACGCTGTGTTAAACTAATTCCATTGGCAGCAGGAACTCCCAAAGCTGAAGAAATTCCGGGTACTATAGCTGTAGCAATACCGTGTTGTTCTGCATAGTCAATTTCCTCTATTCCTCGTCCAAAAACAAATGGATCGCCTCCTTTTAAGCGGACTACGTGTCCATATTTTTGAGCCATTACCACAATTAACTCATTGATTTGATCTTGCGTGTAGGCATGACATCCAAAACGCTTACCAACAAAAATCACTTCGGTCGCTGAAGTATAGTGCAATAAATTCTCATTGACTAAGGCATCATACAATACAACATTTGCATTTTGTAATGCTTTGATGGCTTTTAAAGTAATTAACTCTTCGTCTCCTGGACCAGCACCTACGATGGTTAACAAAGGTTGTACTGTTTGGTTCATTTGCTATAATTTTTAAAATAAGAAAAAATACTTATTTCAAATATAAGTATTTATACTTAAATAAGAAGCAATGTTTGTTACTTTATTTTATCAGACAAGAAAATCATTTTAAGTTAAAAAATAATATCGACCCATTTCATTTACTACTTAGCAACCCATCCTTAATTGAAACCCCAAATAGTAACACGGAGGAAAAATAAATAAAAGCCCTACATACAAAAAATATTTTGTTCCTTATGTCTTCAACTTTTTCTTTTTAGCCGCAGGAAACAAGACATTATTTAAGATCAAACGATAACCTGGCGAATTCGGATGTAAGTCTAATACAGTGGCGGGATCGCCTACTTGGTGTTGAAAATCCTCGGGGTCGTGTCCGCCATAGAAGGTAAACATGCCTTTACCTTTTTGCCCATGAATATAACGCGCCTCTCCATTGAGCTCACAACTTCCCAAAAGCAGGATGTTGGATTTAATTAATTCCGAGTCAAAAGCAGTAGTTTGTCCCATAAAACCCTTGATAAGCTGAGTGTGATTCTGACACAGCATACTAGGGATTGGGTCCCACTTGGCTGAGAATTCCATCAAAGTAAAGTAATCTTTTTCCATTGGAATTTTTCTTCTACCCGTCATGTCAATATTAGAGAATTCATATTGTTCGGGGCGACGTTCTAAAGTAAAGTTCTTGAAAGCAAAAGATTTTGAATAATCCAATTGTGCTTGGTAATTGGGACTACTTGCATCACCATCAAACATGGTCTCACAGATATCGATTCCTTGAGCAGCCAATGCGATATCAAAACTATCGGTAGCGGAACACATGGCAAACATGAACCCTCCTCCAATTACAAAATGACTAATTTTCTGTGCTACAGCACCTTTTTCATCGGATACTTTGGCAAAACCGAGCTTCTTTGCAAGAATTTCGGCCTCTTTTTTTTGCTCAATATACCAAGGGGTATTTTTGTAGGTGCCATAAAATTTGCCGTATTGTCCCGTAAAATCTTCGTGATGCAAATGCAACCAATCATATAGCAGCAATTGATCCGACAACACTTCTTCGTCATAGACAGCCGTAAAAGGAATCTCGGCGTAGGTTAAAACAAGGGTAACTGCATCATCCCAAGGTTGTTTCCCTTTGGGAGTATACACCGCAATCTTAGGCGCTTTTTCTAACAAAACCGATTCCATATTTTGCGAAGGACTTGCTATAAGATTTAGTAACTCCACTTCTTCACTATCCGATACAACTTCAAAACTTACGCCTCGAATCTGACACTCTTTTCTAATTTCTGGAGCATCTGGCAACAAAAAAGAGCCTCCTCTGTAGTTTAGCAACCAACTCGCTTTGTAATTTTTATCCAAACACCAATAGGTAATCCCATAGGCCTTTAAATGGTTTTGCTGGGAGGTTTCGTCCATAGGCAGTAAAAGAAATCCAGCCTTTGCAATAGTCGACACAAAAAATAGGAAAAGGAAACAAAGATTTTTTGGCTTCATATATGTAAATTATATTTTTTATAGGTCATATATAGTGTCGCCTTTTACTTATTGTTTTTTGTTTACAACAGACCTATTGTTAATGGCGATTTCATAGCATCATTTATTGTAGCTCAAAGATAATCGTTATGGACAACTTACCATAGTGTAAACAAAAAAACTGTTCTAATTAGATTCAAAAAAACAATGAAGATTTACTAACATTAATGCAAAAAACACGTAAAACTACGTGTTCTCATTTGAATCATCCCAATTACATTTGCATAAACACCAGACAGTTATGAAATTCACCGTTAATTACACCACAGAAAACACAAAAAACCTTACTCATTATCCAGTAGCAAAAAAAATTGTAATGGGAGTAGTGCTTATTTTAGTAATCCTATTTTATGCCTTATCTTTTGATTTTTTATTAAGTTAATAAAAGATTACTCCAAACTCACCAAATCATTTTGCAAGGCAAAAACCACTAATCCAGCCACATTTCTTGAGTTGGTTTTTAGCAACAAATTAGTTCTGTGCCCTTCAACTGTTCTAGGACTTATAAATAAGTAGTCCCCTATTTCTACCGCATTTTTTTGCTTACAAATCAGTTTAAGGACTTCAATTTCACGTTCCGAGAGCATGCTTTTATCCAAACAGCTTTTTAGCTTACTTCCAGAAAGCGATGCTTCTTTAATTACACTAACTACTTCATCCGAATAATAAAATCCCTTGCAAGCCACCTCATTGATGGTAGCAATCAATTCTTCTGGAGAAGCATTCTTCAATAGATAAGATGACGCACCAACATCAATCATGTTAGCAATAAATGCCTTAGAATGATAACTTGTTAGCGCAATAATTTTTATTTCGGGAAACTCTTTATGAATGATTTTTGTGGCTTCTACACCATTAATAATGGGCATTTTTAAATCCATTATTACAATGTCGGGAAGCTCATACGTACTTCTAAGAAAAGCAATCAATTCTTGTCCGTTATTGGCTTCGTGTAGTATTGAAAAATTGGGCTCTCTACTTAAAATAAATTCCAAACCTTTTCTAAAGAGCTCTTCATCGTCTACTAAAATAATTTTGATCGTTTTGGTCATAACTAAAAAACAAATTCTACTTGTACTCCTTTCGAAACCTCAGAATAAAAAGACAGTTTGCCTTTTAAGAATGAGATCCTACTTTCGATATTTTTTAATCCTAAGCCCTTTTGATGTGAACAATCGCCTGCATCAAATCCGATTCCGTTATCAGTATACATACATTTTGTATACTCCCCTTCTTTGAGAAAGGTCACCGTTATAATCGTTGCTTTTCCATGACGAATGGAATTATTCAATAACTCTTGCAAAATTCTAAAAACATGCAGTTGCTTTCTTATTTCGGATTCTTCAAAAGTTACTTCATTTTCATAAATAACTTGTACACCTTTGGCGGAACTAAACTCCATACATAATTCTTCTACCCCTGCATCTAAACCAAATTTTTCTAAAACTGGCGGCAATAAATCATGCGCAATCTTCCTCGAATTCTCCAATGCCTTTCCTGTTAGCGTAATTACATTGGATTTAATTTTCTCTACATCAGCAGTTGAAAGATTAGGAGTAGCCAACAAATGGGCGTTTAAAGCTACTACATTCAACTTTGAGCTGATATCATCATGTAAATCTTGAGCAATTCGCTTTCTCTCTGCTTCTTGCGTTTCAATTACTGCTTTTAAGAGCTCTTTTTGATGAAATATTTCAGCATCTTTCTTTTCAATTTCTTTTTGAATAATTTTTTTTCTAGAAAAATAGAAAAAAACAATAAGCACCACTGCCAGAATTGTAAAAAAGAAGGAAGTGTACAAAATAACTAGAACAATTTCTTTCTCTGTAATGGAAGTTGCATCCATGTATTGTGTGGTATTATCTATTTGGGGACTATAATGGTATCAAAAATAGCTTAATTTATTATAAACCACAAAAATTAACTAAAAAAAAGGCTTTAACGCTTTTTTTTACCTAAAAAACTTACTTTACAATCATATAATATAAACAAATAATAAACAATTAATAAAAAAGAGTTAAAATATACAAGAAGAAATTTAAAATCATTATCTAATTTCACATTAATATTTCCTACAATATAAATTAATGTGCTAGCAAGTAAATATAGAATAAGCCCTATAGTGACATAATAATATTTTTTTTCTGAAGTCAGCATATTGTACAAATGAAGAACCGCAAATACAATGACACTCAAATTGGTAATCACTATTACCAATAGGTTATATTTAAAAAATTGTTCATAATCCAACAAACTTTGCACTCCAATTATTATTGCATTCAAAACCATTGTAGTATGAATGATTGTTTTTTGGCTTCTAGAATTCATCAACGAACCATAAAAAAATCCTAGCGCCATCATTTGCCCAATAAAAAACAAATTCATTAAAAATAAATTATTCTTGTGCAAATGGTAAAATGCCTCCATACTTAACTGCATGATGGTAGCAAAAAGGAGGTAGATTAAAAAAAAGCCATTAACTTTTTCTTTTTTGAAAAAGCTAATGGCAAATAAGACTGAATCTAGTATTAAAACAGAATATCCAAAATAAATTAAAAAATCAATCATTTTTATATATTCATTGGACTATTGGGATCTCCAAATGGCGGACAAAGACGAGTACCATCATATACAATCTCAGCTTCTTTAGCCGCTTCATTATTCAAAGTTTTTGGAAATACATCTTCGTAGATCCCTGTCTTTACGTTCAAACGTGTCCCTACTAACATTAAGGCTTGCTCTCCCTGATCGTTTATTCCAACATAAGCCCTAACGGCATCAATTTTTTGTTTCATAACCCCTTGAAGGGATTCGATAGGAATAAGATACCCATCAATTTTTTTAGCTCTTGATTCAGCCTCAATCGCCGTTTCTTTGTATTTTCTTACCCATTCTTGAGCAGTTGGCAAGGTAATTTCAATTTCTTTAGGTAATTTTTCTTCACTCATAACTTTAATAAATTATTGGTTGATAATAGTTTAAGCTAAGCTAGTCATTTTTTTATTACAAAATAAAAAATATAAGGAAGAATTCTCTTTCTAAGAATTGTAGCTGTTCATAAAGGTGTCTTAGAAAGGGACATCACTGTCATCCTCTGGATCATTATTAAAGGTACTACCAAAAGCTTCATTTGCTGTTGGTAAATTTCTAGTAAAATCCTCCTGATTCATACTAGAAGGCAAATCGTCATAACCACTGCTGTAATCCTCTAAGTTGTCAAATTTACCAAGGCTACCTACGAATTTTAATCTAACGTTCTCTAAACCACCGTTCCTGTGCTTTGCGATAATGAATTCTGCTTGACCAGCGGTTGGAGACTGCTCTTCATCATCCCATTCTTCAATTTTGTAATACTCGGGACGATAAATAAAGGAAACGATATCCGCATCCTGCTCAATCGCACCCGATTCACGAAGATCCGAAAGCAAAGGACGTTTACTAGAACCACGTGTCTCAACGGCACGAGATAACTGTGAAAGCGCTATTACAGGAACATTTAATTCTTTTGCCAAAGCCTTTAAGTTCCTAGAGATGGTTGAAATCTCTTGTTCACGATTTCCGCCCCCTTTTCCATTTCCTCCTGCAGTCATTAACTGCAAATAATCGACGATAATCAATTTTATACCATGCTGTGAAGCCAAACGACGGCATTTCGCACGCAAGTCAAAAATAGAAAGCGAAGGAGAATCATCTATAAACAAAGGTGCTTTTTCCAAGTTTTTCACCTTGGTACTTAATTGTTCCCACTCAAATTTTTCTAATTTACCCGTACGTAATTTTTCAGAAGACAAACCAGTTTCAGAAGAAATCAAACGCGTAATCAACTGTACGGAAGACATCTCCAAAGAGAAAACAGCTACAGGTTTTTGAAAATCGATAGCAATGTTTCTGGCCATAGATAATACGAAAGCCGTTTTACCCATACCCGGACGAGCCGCGATAATAATTAAATCTGAAGGTTGCCAACCCGATGTTACTTTATCCAATTTTTCAAAACCAGTTGCTACACCACTAAGCCCTTCTTGACCTGCAATTTCTTCAATTCTTTTTTTAGCTTGCAACACCAAACTCTGAGCCGTTTCGGAACTACGTTTTACGTTACCTTGCGTCACTTCATACAGCTTTGACTCCGCTTTGTCCAATAAATCAAAAACATCGGTGGTCTCGTCATACGATTCTTCAATAATTTCAGAAGAAATACGAATCAAACTTCTTTGAATGTACTTTTGAAGAATGATTCTTGAGTGAAATTCAATATGTGCAGAGGAAGATATTTTTTGCGTTAATTGAATCAAGTAAAAATCACCTCCTGATAAGTCTAATTTTCCGTTTTTTCGAAGCTGTGCAGAAACTGTTAATAAGTCAATAGGTTGTGACTCTGTAAACAGCTGAACAATAGCCTCAAATATATGTTTGTGTGCATCTTTGTAGAAAGCATCTGGTTGCAAAATATCAATAACCTCATCAACCCCTTTTTTATCAATCATCATCGCTCCCAAAACAGCCTCTTCTAATTCTAGGACTTGCGGTGGTAACTTTCCTTTTTCTAGGTTAATTATTGTGGATTTATCCACTTTTATAGGGCTTATTGATTTAAAATTTTCCATAAAGCGAATTTAAAAAAAAATAGATAGTATAGCGCCTAGAGTTATTACAAATAAATGTTCATAACTCGCGTTTTGTTGTTAATAACCATAAAAAAAGTCCGAAACCAAACGGCTTCGGACTTCAAAATATTCTGTAGGAATTTATTCTTTAAAATGACCCATTTTACTGTATTTATCCATCCTTTGAGCGATTAATTCACTTGTTGATAAGTCTTTCAATTCATTGAAACCTTTCAAAATATAATGCTCAACAGTTTTGAAAGTCGTTTCTCTGTCATAATGTGCTCCACCAAGTGGCTCAGGAATGATATCGTCGACTAATTTCTGTTTTTTCATATCAGCTGAAGTCAATTTTAATGCTTCTGCTGCTTGCTCTTTGTACTCCCAACTTTTCCATAAAATAGAAGAACATGACTCAGGAGATATTACAGAATACCAAGTATTTTCAAGCATATACACACGATCGCCAACCCCAATTCCTAAAGCTCCACCAGAAGCTCCTTCACCCACAATAATAGTGATGATTGGCACTTTTAAACGTACCATTTCAAAAATATTTCTAGCAATGGCTTCTCCTTGACCTCTTTCTTCTGCTTCTAAACCAGGATAAGCACCAGGAGTATCTACTAAGGTTACAACAGGAATACCAAATTTTTCAGCCATTTTCATCAAGCGCAATGCTTTTCTGTATCCTTCAGGGTTAGCCATACCAAAATTACGGTATTGACGTGTTTTGGTATTGTATCCTTTTTGTTGCCCAACAATCATGAACGATTGTCCTCCAATTTTACCCAAACCACCAATCATTGCTTTATCATCTTTGAATCCACGATCTCCGTGCAATTCTAAAAAAGTATCTCCGCAAAGAGCACGAATATGATCTAAGGTATAGGGACGATTAGGATGTCTGGATAACTGAACACGTTGCCAAGCTGTAAGGTTTTTATAGATGTTTTTTTTGGTCTCCACTAACTTCTTGTTAATTTCTTTACAAGTTGGGGTAACATCAACATCCGACTCTTTACCGATAATGACGCATTTTTCTAACTGCTCCTCTAGTTCTTTAATGGGAAGCTCAAAATCTAAATATTCCATAGGATTTTTGCGTTTGTATTATTTTGCAATTCTGGATGTGCAAATGTAAAAATTTAAAATCGTTTCGAAAGATTATTTTTTATTTAACTCGAAATTAAATCCAATTTAACTACTCCTTTTTCGATTTTTCCATATAGTGCTTGATGATACCATTTAAGATGACCGTAATCACAATAATCAAGGCTCCAATATAAAATTCGGTACTCATTTTTTCTTTACCACCAATGATAAAATACGCCAAAACAATGCCATAAACCGGCTCTAAATTCGTAGTAAGCATCACAGTATAAGGAGACAAGCGACGCATTACTTTCACCGAAGCCGTAAAGGCATAAGCAGTACAAATGGAAGCCAATAGTAAAATTAACAGCCAATTTTTAGGCGTCAAAACAAAGGATTCCACAGTAAATGAACCTTTGAAAAGGAAATAAATACTGATAAAAAGGAAGCCTGCCAAAAACTCATAAAAAGCAATTACCGAAGGTTCGTGATGTGCGATTAGTTTCCCGTTAAATAACGTAAAAACCACTCCCAAAATAATAGAAACCAAAGCCAAAAGCATACCGTGTAAGTAATTGATTTCTACCTGAAGTATCAACGCTAATCCCGCTATAATTACTAGCCCAAAAAACACTTCATACCACAATACTTTTCGACCATAAAAAATAGGTTCTAACAAAGAAGCAAAAAAAGCTCCTAAGGAAAAAACAGACAAGGTTATGGAAACTGTTGACACCTTTATCGACTCAAAAAAGAAAATCCAATGCAGGGCAATTAGCAATCCAACAAAGACTAATTTCAAAACGGCACTGTACGCAATTTGAAAAGGAATTTTCTTAATCAACAAAAAACTTCCCAAAAAAAGTGCTGCAAAAAGCATTCGATACCAAACTAAAAAATCGGCATCGATGGTAATTAAGGCGCCTAATATGGCAGTGAAACCCCAGATAAAAACAATTAGATGGAGGTTCAAGTAACTTTTTAAATTATCGTTTGGCATTGCGTAATAAATAAATTGCTAATATTCCGAAAAAGATGTTGGGCAGCCAAACGGCTAATAATGGTGAAAATGAAGATTTCTCGGCAATAGTGCCAAAGATTTTATCAAAGAAAACAAAAGCAAAAGCAATGGCGATTCCAATAGCTAAATTGGTTCCCATACCGCCTCTGCGTTTCATCGCCGAAACCGAAACCGCAATTATCGTAAGGATAAAAGCGGACACAGGTACACTGTATTTTTTATACAACACCACCAAATAGGTATTAATATTAGAAGAACCTCTTTTGCGTTCCTTTTCAATAAAGGCGTTCAATTGGGTAAGATTCAAGGTTTCCGCAATATACACTACAGGAGTTAAATCTTCTAAATCAAATGCAAAAACAAATTTTTTCTCAGGGGCTTTCTCAATTTTATCTCCCATTGGTCCCAAAGTTCTTTTGGTGTAATCATAAAGCGTATACGTACTGTCCTTGGGATTCCATTTGATTCTACTTGCGGTAATTTTAGAAACCAATTGTTCTTTTTTGAACTTCTCTAGCGAAAAATTAAAAGCCATTTTAGTCTCTGGGTTAAAACTATTCACATAGATGAATTCGTGGTCGTTGATTTGTCGGTACACATCTGTATTATCGCCTCGCATGGCTTCTTTCCCGCCTCCTTTCAAATACGTATATCTAAAATTGTTGTAGCCTTCACTTGCAGAGGGCACTAGGAAAAAACCCATCAACAGCACTAAAACAGAAACGATAGAAGCACCAATAATATAAGGTCTTAAAAAACGTGTAAATGAAATTCCTGAACCTAAAATGGCAATGATTTCTGTATTATTCGCCAATTTGGAAGTAAACCAAATGATAGACAAAAACAAAAATATCGGAAAAAGCGAATTGGCAAAATAAATGGTGAAATTAGAATAATAAATAGCAATATCCTTAAATGGAATTTGGTTTTCCAGCATCTTATTGATCTTCTCCGAAACATCAATTACAATTCCAATCGGGATAAACAACAATAACATTACTGCAAAAGTCGCCAAGTAGCGCTTCAGAATGTATTTGTCTATTATGGTCAATTTCATTTCTTAAAGTTAGAGGTTAGAGGTTAGAGGTTAGAGGTTAGAAATTTGTTGGTCTCCCGACACTTCTAATCTCTAACTTCTAACTTCCTATTTTTTTTATAATCTTTGGCTCATATTTTTGACCATCATTTCTTTCCAAGGTCTAAAATCGCCCGCTAAGATATGTTTTCTTGCCTCACGAACCAACCACATATAGAATCCTAAATTATGAATCGTAGCAATTTGCTTTCCTAGCATTTCATTCGATGCAAACAAATGGCGCAAGTAAGCTTTGGTATAAAAAGTATCTACATAGGTAATTCCCATTTCATCAATTGGTGAAAAATCGGCTTCCCACTTTTTATTTTTAATATTGATGGAACCATTAGCGGTAAATAACATTCCGTTTCTAGCGTTACGTGTTGGCATTACGCAATCAAACATGTCTATTCCTAAAGCAATATTTTCCAAAATATTAATTGGTGTTCCTACCCCCATCAAATAACGAGGCTTGTCTTCTGGTAAGATTTCACAAACAACTTCGGTCATTGCATACATTTCTTCTGCTGGTTCCCCTACCGAAAGTCCACCAATAGCGTTTCCTTGTTGTCCCGCATTGGCAATGTATTCTGCCGATTGGCGACGCAAATCTTTATAAGTACTCCCTTGCACTATAGGAAAAAATGTTTGCTCATATCCATATTTATAAGGTACTTTTTCTAAATGATTGATACAACGATCCAACCAACGGTGCGTCATGTGCATTGAACGCTGTGCATAGCGATAATCACAAGGATAAGGAGTACATTCATCAAAAGCCATAATGATATCAGCTCCAATAGTACGCTGAATTTCCATCACATTTTCAGGTGTAAAAAAATGGTATGACCCATCAATATGTGACTTGAACTTCACTCCTTCTTCCTTTATTTTTCGATTTGCCGATAAAGAGTACACCTGATAACCTCCTGAATCGGTCAAAATATTACGATCCCAATTCATAAATCTGTGCAATCCTCCCGCTTTTTCCAAAATATCAGTTTGCGGACGCAGGTATAAATGGTAAGTGTTTCCTAAAATAATATCCGGATTAATATCGTCTGCCAATTCGCGTTGATGCACTCCTTTTACCGTTCCTGCAGTTCCCACAGGCATAAAAATAGGGGTTTCAATTACCCCATGATCGGTAGTAATACTACCTGCTCTTGCTTTAGACTGTGTATCTTTTTGTAATAAATCAAATTTCATCTCTCTCGTTTTTCTCCCGACCGTTCGGGACGGCAAAGATAATTTATTTCAGATTTACGAATTACGATTTAGGATTTTATTTAACAATGCTATCTTTTGGGCGTATCACCACCTCCGCAAGCTACGGCGCTGTCGGGCTGTACACTATATCTCTTGGGTCGAACCCCGCCCCAAGAGGATGCCGCTTCCATCCCTTACGCATCTATAGAAACACCTAAACATAAATTACAACATATTGTCAATACATATAATTTAGAAACAAGTCGCGACCTGTCCCTACGGGAATCCAAAATTTATTTGATTGTGTAACAATTGTTACTCAAAAACCCATTTTGTACCTTTACTTTTGCCTTACTCAAACAAAAAAACGAATACTTATGACATTAGAACATTTCATTAAAGAAAGCCGCGGTACCATTGTAGACGTAAGAACCCGAGAAGAATTTATGGGCGGTCATGTTGCTACTTCTATCAATATTCCACTAAATGAAATTCCAGAACGCCTAGAGGAAATAAAAGCCTTGGCTACTCCCCTCATTTTATGTTGTGCTTCTGGTGGACGCAGCGGTCAGGCAGAATATTATCTTTCACAGCAAGGTATAGAGTGTCTGAATGGCGGCTCTTGGTTGAACGTGAATTTTTATCAATCCTTACAAAACAAAATCGATTAATATGCTTACTCTTTTAAAACGCCTTTTCGGCCTTGGCCCAGCCATAAATTATAAAACATTACTTCAGCAAGGAGCTATAATCGTAGATGTAAGAAGCAAAGGTGAATTCCGAGGAGGTCACATCAAAGGTTCCCTTAATATCCCCGTTGATGTATTGCGTCAAAATTTAAATCAATTACAAAATAAAAATCAAGTCATTATTACTTGCTGTGCCTCTGGAATGCGAAGCGCTTCTGCCAAAAGCATCTTAAAAGCAAGTGGCTATACAGAAGTTTACAATGGAGGTGGATGGAGCAGCTTGAATAGCAAACTCTTGTAACACATTAACATAAAAAAACTTATTAGTCACAGTCAAAACTATTCCTTTTCTGTGACTGTAATAGAAGAAAGCTAATGCACAATAAAAAGGCGATACTAACAGATCTTGTAGCGCCTTTTTGTTTGCTAACAACATAAATCTAGTAAAATCACAAAACGCGTTCATCAAAAGAATGGAATACCTAAAAAATAAGCTTAAAAGGCAAGCTGCTTTTACTTCTTTTTTGAAATTAATTTTGAAGTAAACTCAGTAGAATGCTTTATTTTTACGCCTGAAATCAATTCAAGCGTACTTTTATGCCTATCACTTCCTTACTTGCAAGACTAAACAAAATAAATCTATCTGTACTTCTTTTTTTGTGGGGCGCTGTTGTTTCAGCTCAGCTAGCACCGCTTTCACCAAAAGCAACAGTAAGTGTACTAACCTGTGCTACAGGAAACGAATCGTATTCCCTTTTCGGGCATACCGCAGTCCGTATTGCTGACCCAGAACAATTCCTAGATGTTGTTTATAATTATGGCGCATTTGATTTTTCGACACCTAATTTTGTAGCTAAATTTGCAAAAGGAGATTTACAATACTTTGTGGTAGCCGACTCGTTTTCGGAGTTTATAGGACGATACCAATATGAGGGAAGAAGTGTTTATGAACAAAAGCTTCGCTTATCACTTCCCTTAAAACAGCAGCTTTTTGATCAACTCAACAAAACATTAAAGTCAGAAGAACGCTTCTATACCTATAAATTTATTGATCGCAATTGTACAACTATGGTAGTCGATTTGCTTAACGAAACAATTGGCACAAAAGCAATCACAAAAAAAGACGCTACTGAAAAGACCTACAGAGAGGTATTATTCCCCTACTTCAAAAATCATTTCTACGAACAACTGGGTACAAGTAGTATTTTTGGAACCAAAGTAGATCAAAAAGCTACTTCCCTATTTCTTCCGTTCGATTTATTGGAAAGTCTAAAAAAAAGCCAACTTAACCATCAACCCTTAAGTGAACCTGTTGTTGCACTTTTAACTATAGCGCCAACCCAAAATCGTTCATGGTGGAATAACGCCTATACCTATGGCGCTTTTTTGTTGCTGCTTGTGTTTTGGAGAAAAAAAAGTGTTGCTATGGTCTTTTTAACTACACTTGGGATTTTAGGCCTCTTTTTTATTTTTATGGGTGAGTATTCGTTACATCCGGAATTGGCCAACAATTACAATGTATTATTATTCAATCCTACCTTGCTAGTATTTATGTTTTTTGTACTTCAAAAAAACAACAAAGCCATACAATTGTTGAGCTACATTATTTGGGGTTGCTTCTTACTATACACTGTATTACTAATCAATAAAGCGTCATTTTGGTTTCTTTTACCTTTGATTGGAGTCACTTCATTCATCGTCTATCGAATAAACAAGGAGAATCGATAGATTTTGATTTAGGATTTAGGATTTGAGATTTAGGATTTGAGTTTGGAATTTGAGTTTGGAATTTGAGTTTGGAATTTGGAATTTGAGAATTGAGATTTTTTCATTTTACTGCCCTCGATAAAAAACTACTGTTGAAATGGTTTTAAAAATAATGCTAATATCGATAAAGACACTACGGTGTTTGATATAGTACAAATCATACTGTAGTTTCACCAAGCTTTCTTCTATGGATTCTCCATAATTGTAGTTCACTTGTGCCCAACCAGTAAGTCCAGGTTTAATAATATGTCGGGTTTCATAAAAAGGCATAATTGCTGAAATTTCTTCAACGAACATAGGTCGCTCAGGGCGTGGACCTATTACCCCCATATCACCTTTTAAAATATTTAAAAATTGAGGGATTTCATCTATACGGGTTTTTCGTAAAAACTTCCCAAATGGCGTTACTCTGGTGTCTCCAATTTTAGAAAATACGGCACCATTAGTTTCAGCATTTTCAACCATACTCCTAAATTTGTAAATTTTGAATAGCGCTCCATCTTTCCCTACACGCTCTTGTGTGTAAAACAAAGGGCCTCTATTCCATAACCAATTGGCTACCATTAAAAAAGGGACCATCAAGGCACCTATTGCAATACCCGTTACAGAAAAAAGAAGTTCAAAAAGACGCACTTGATACAAATACAATTTGTTTTGATTGCTCCTACTAAAAGGAAAAAAACGGTAAAAATCCTCTGCAATTTGATGTACAGGTATGCGCTGGGTTTTGTTTTCATAGACATGAACATACTCTCGAATACTTTTTCCAGACTCCAACAAATGAAGTAATTGCTGGTACAATTCTGTTGTGATTCCATCTGTTTTTTGGGAGGCAACCACAATCTCAGAAACCCCAAACCTCCTCACAAATTTAGTCAATTGGTCTATTGGAATTTCCTTTTTTAGTTTGTAATCTATCGCTTCTTGATTCTCTCTGTCTGAGTTCACATAGCCAATAATTCGATAGTAGGGATCCGCATCTTCAAGATCTAAGACTAATTGCTCTAGCTGCCCTTTATCACATATTAAAATGACATTTTGAACAAAGCGATTCGAAGCTAAAAATTGTACATAAAACATGCGCCATAGGTAGAGTGCAAAAAAAATCGTGCTGTAAAACACTAATAACTGTATTCTACTTTTTGGCAATTGGGGAGACAGAAAAGGAGTCAACAAATACAACAAAACGGTTGCTGAAGTAGTCAGTAAAATACTTTTGAGAATTTGAAAAGGATGGCCTGCAACTTGAAGGTTATACATTTCAAAAACACCTCCGAGAAGCAGTAAATAACTAGAAAAAACGATAGGCCAATAAAAAGTGTTGGTTGAAAATTCAAAATAGGTGAAATGGAACACTTCTGTCATCAGGTACAAAGACCCAAGTACTACAATGAGGTCTACTAGCCGTAACAAGAACTTTCGTTCTGAAAGTTCAAAATGCATTCTCTTCTTATTCATATAACTGTGGTATTCT
Source organism: Flavobacterium sp. 9R (assembly GCF_902506345.1). Lineage (NCBI taxonomy): Bacteria > Pseudomonadati > Bacteroidota > Flavobacteriia > Flavobacteriales > Flavobacteriaceae > Flavobacterium > Flavobacterium sp. 9R. Next base: position 1,725,249 of record NZ_LR733413.1, read on the forward strand.
GACGCAAGTTACTGAATTTTAACTATTCTAGGTGTCTTTATTAAAAATTAAGAACCATTTATCTTTTACTTGATTCCATTCAAAAAAACTAGCTTTTATTCTGGCTTTTTTTGTGATTTTGATAAATTCTGAAGGGTTTTTTAACAAAAAAAGTAAGGCGTTATGCATGCCTTCCACATCATTATCAGCTACTAAAAGACCGTCTACACCATTATTTATCAAAAAAGGAAGGCCGCCAACATTAGTAGACACCACTGCCAAACCTAAACTCATGGCTTCGATGACACTAACTGGGGTATTATCAAAATGAGTCGTATTAATGAAGAGATCATAGTTTTGCGCTAATTCTGTCCATTCCTCTCTAGTTAGTTTTCCTTTAAAATCCGCTTTAATTCCTAAATTTTCTGCCAGTATTTTTGTCTTTATACCACTCCCGTCTTTATCTGGTCCTACCATACAAAGTTCCGCATTAGGGAAAGTTTTTAGCAGTTTATTAAAAACATGAATAGCCATTTCTGGGTTGTATAGTGCTGCAAATGCCCTTACCCATAGTATCTTTGGGTTAGCTAAAGGGCGTTCTTTATAACTAGACTTCTCCAGGGTTATGGCATTGGGGATATGCACTAAATTTGGGCAACCCACATTTCCAAAAGCTTCCATTAAGTAAAGCGAAGGACAAACATTACGATAAGCATGATAAAAAAGGCGTTGACAACTTTTCGGATGTGTTTGCCATCTATTGGGAAGATTCCCACCATGTAGAATAGGAATGTACTTTAACTTCCTTATTCTACACAACTGACTTACCAAGTAGGCATACCAAAAATTGGTGGTGCTGTAGGTATCAATCAAAACATAGTCTATATTTCTAGCAAAGCAAGTCGCAAACAGCATGTCTAACAAACGAAACAGCCGATTGCGTTTCATAGAAGCATAGCTGATTTGGTATCCTTCTTGCTCCAAAAGAGGCCCTAAGACATCTATGGCTGTTGGATTGCTTCCATTTTTAGCGAGCTTATTTCCTATATACAGCAGGTGCTTCACGATAAACTTTTAAAAGTGATAAGGCATAGATAAAAGCTGGCGCTGATAACCGCATCGCTGCATGATTGATGGTTAACAACCAAAATACATAAAAAGAAAGCGCCAGTATGTTTTGTCGGTCAACTGCAAATAAATACAGTGGCGTTATCAATAAAATCAGCAAACCAACTATACCTAAAGTTCCATGCTCAGCCAACATACGAGTAATTTCATTGTGAGTAGCCAAATCGATACCTGTTTGACTTTTTCTAAGCTCTTTATTCTTTCCCACACCTACTCCTAGAATTGGATTTTCATAAAACATCTTTAACTCTGATTCTATAAGAACTTCCCTTCCAGAAAGTTGGCTTTTCTTCTCCCTACCCGCAGCATCTTGATTGGCATAGCGTTTGTCTAAGAGCCCATTGGTTTTTATGGAACTGTAACTCCAAACCGCCAAAGTAGCTAAGAAGGACAAGACAATAATCCCTGCAATTTTTGGCTTGGTTTGAAAATTAGCTTGAAAATACAATATCGCTAATAATAAAAGTACCATGGCAACACCTGTGTAGATTCCCCCTCTTGAAAAAGTAATCAAGCCTCTATAAGCAAAAAACAACACTAAACCTCCATTAATGATTTGGAGTATCCCATTAGAGGAATTAAGCATCAATTGTACAAAAAAGATAAAGATTCCCAATCCCAAAATGGTAGCAACTTGATTAGGCCCAAATCCTCCTGAAGTTTCAAAATTGGATTGTGTCCCTGTAACCACATCTTGTATGTTGGGGGTGTAAAAATAAAGATAGGTGACCAAGCAGAGTAAAGGCAAAGAAAAAGCCGTGATTATCCCAAGCATCCGCTGAAAAGTGAGCTCCCGTTTATAGCAATAAATAGCCGAAATCCCCAAACAAACTGGTCCTGATATATTAAACACAATGGCTTTTTTAACGTCAGTAGTAAGATCTAAAGTGACCGTTGATAATACCAAACTTGGCACTAAAAAAAACAAAAATAACCAATAGACCAAGGCATTTCTAGAAAAACCTGAAAAAAGCATTCCTAAAAAAAGGAAGAGCATGACGAGGTACTTGCCGTATTCATTTACAAACGTTCCGCCTGTCATTCGGAGCATGATTTCGGCACTTACTGCATAAGCCGCCATTAGCAGCGCTTCGTTATGTTTATTTTTAGATTCGATAATATAATATATTCCAAAACCCAATATCGCAATGCCATACACTTTACTAAGAAAAGGAAACAAAAAAAACACATAGCCAAAAAATGCATGTAAGGCTACTAAATAAAGATAAACGACCTCTTCTTTTTTCATTTTATAAACTTTCTAACCATTGTAGGTATTTTTGCAAAACCCCTTTTGAGGAATATCCTTCCGAAACCGTTTGTTGTAAAGCCAATGCCATACTTTTCCTTATAGAGGTATTCGAAATTAAGGAAATTAAAGCCTTGCTAAAAGATACAGCATCATTAGGAGGTACTAGCCAACCATTGAGACCATTATTTATGATGTTCGGTAATTCGCCTACTGCTGTTACCACTACTGCCAACGGTTGCATCCCGTACTCCAATAAGGCTACAGGCAAGCCCTCTGAAGCAGAAGTTAAAATTCCTATATCGCTTTGATCCAAGATACAGTTAATATCCTCTCTTGTTCCGTACAAAAATACTTGATTTTCTAATTGAAATGCTCTTATCTTGTTTTTTATTGCAAGAGAATATGCGTCATCAAAATCTTTCCCTACCAAGTGAAAGGTCCAATCAGGATGAGAAATTTTAAGCATACAAGCCACCTCCAAAAGTAAAAAATGATTTTTATCTGGTCTCAAATTTGCTAAGAATAGTATTCGCTTATCTTCAACACCCTCAAGAATTGTTTTATTCTCTGCTTTATTAGAAGATGCAAAATTGGGTAAATAGATAACTTCCTTATATTTCAACTTATCTTCAATCCAAACCTTCAGGTTTTGGTTCACTGCAATTACGCCGTTAAAAAATGGAATTATAACTTTAAAAATTAAAAGTCTTTTATTCGATATTCCTTTATCGTTTCCATAATGGTAATGCCATATTAGTTTTAAGGATGGACAACATAATTTTAATAGAAAGGCGATAAAAAAAGAAGTACTATGGGCATGCATATGGGTAATCGAATGTAGCAAAACAAAAGAACGCAAGCGCCATAGCGCTACAAAGTCGAGTTTGCCTTTTTTATTCAAAAAAAGATAAGCCACTTTTGAATCCATTTGTTCTAACAAAGAACCTTCTTTTCGCGTAGCTACAAGTGACGAAAACTCTAAGGTACTCGCAAGTGCATTGGCATAATTTACCGCCATTCGCTCCGCACCACCGGCTTCTAAGGAGTCTATTAGTTGTAGTATACGCATTAATTAAATAGCCAGTTTTTTAAATCAATATAAGTCCATTTCAAAGGCCCCCATAAATTAAAGGTTTTAGAATCGTTCTTCAAATAATTTCCGTCATAAACATAATAAAATTGATTGGGACCTAATTGTTGGATATCCAATTGATGCATTCCGGCGCGAAACTCTTTGATGTTAATCTGTCCTTTCAAGAAAAACGGAACTTCCCTTTTCATTGAGTAGTTATCGTTATTAAAAGATAAACGATACAGCGACAAACCATAGCCATAGCCATTAGTACAGTTCTGAACGGGTATTATCAAACCTTTAGCATCAGCAAAAAAACGACCTCCTGCCCTAGCTTCTGTTCCCATAAGTGCAATTGGTTTTTTATGAAGTTTCCATTTTCCAAAAAGAGAATCCGCTTCATACAAGTATAAATTTAACTTATCATCTGAAGCCATCATAATATTTAAGGAATCTGAAATATAAATCGATGGGTCTTTTAATCTAATGTTATAAAGCAAGGTATCACAAACTCTCCAATCGAAAGGGAATCGATACGCTTTATACAGCAAAACGGCATTAGCTTGTTTAGATTCAGGCACCATATAAAACTCATTTTTATATTTAAAAACCTGAGGATAGGAAAGGTGGAAATCTTGACTAAGTACAGTACCTCTGTAGATATAGTTTTTACCATCTGTTGAGGTCAGTAAACCGATATCCGCATTGGATTTTGTTTTTTTATGTTCAAAAAAAAGATAAAAAGTGTCTTTTTCTTTTACAAAAAAGGGATCTGCTAAAAATACTGTACTGTCATTTTGAGCTTTTAAAGCTTCTATAGAATAAATTTCATTTTGATTTACTTGTATAGTCTTTGGATAAACTTTAGAGCTTCCATAACCTACAGACCAACCTCCTGATTTTTGCTGAAAAAAAGGGGTCCTATTATTAATGACCAGTAGTATCATTAATCCAAAAAACAAAATACCAATTAAATACTTCTTCATTTCATTTCATTTTATTTTATTTGATCAATTTTTTAATCTCTTTTTCAAACACATCCAAAGTGTAGTTTCGGGACCAATCGGAGGCATTCTTTCTTTTTCTCAAATAATCTATTTCATCATTCAACACAGCTTCAATTTCCTGTACATCTTGTTCTAATCGAGCAGTTAACAAAACCCCTCTATTACCATAATCCAGCATAAAAGGGACACATGAAATAGAAGTAGCCAATGGGACACTTCCCCAAAACATCCCCTCCGCTATCGCTTTAGGCCAACCCTCGCTTTGAGAGGGCAAGAGTACAAAATGACTGTTTTGGTATGCTGTCATAACAACTTCTTTTGATTGATTGCCTTTCAATTCGATGAAGCTCCCCAGATGATTTTTTTCAATATACTTTTCCAACACTGCTCTTTCTTGGCCTTCCCCATACAGTTCTAAGTAAACATCATGTCCTCCTTTAAATAAGGCTTCAATCAATGCTACAGCATACATCGGACGTTTGCCCTCAGACAAAGTTCCTACAAAAACAAATCGAATGGTATTCCCAAAGGTAAGAGTTTTTAAAGATGTTTTTTCGGCTTCGCAGTACGTGGCGGTAAAAAAAGGGAGTATGTTTTTACTACTGCCTTCCCATTCCCCATAAACCAATACTTGCATGTTGCGAGTTAGAAAGGGATTACTTAATAGCCATTTTTGCAAACGATAACTCCAAGGTTGTTTGGCTTTAGGATCCCAGTTACCAGCGTACTTGGCCGTTTTCGATTTGAAAGGAAATAAAATTTGAACCAAACATCCCAACAAACCGATATTCCCAGGACAACGCAAGTGAATATGATCGGCTTGATACATCGCTTTGAAAATTTGCCAAGCTATTTTTAGTAGTTTAAAAAAAGTAGTGATTCTTGACTGCCAATTTAACACATCAATAGCGCCAATTGGTATAAAAATAATCTCCTTATGATGATAAGCGCAATCAATAGCCGTGGGTTCTTGTTCTTCAAATACTCCAACAATTAGTAGCTGCTTTACAAATTGCCCCCAAACATTCATTTCTCGTACATAAGGTGCGTATGCAAAATACTTATCCCCCTGTTGTTTATGTATGACGTGAGTGATAATAGCGAATTTCATTTCTAATTATTTCTTTTTTTCCATTAACATAGTTAAATGCATACAACTAAACAATACAGAGTTGGACGTGCTAGATTTTTCCCAATCCTCTTTGTGCCACTTTTGTCCTATTTTTGCTTTCCATTTTTCAGAAAAAGGCAACACAGACAACAAAGCCATCCATTTTGATTTACCCAAAAGCCCATGTCTTTCTATAATTGCAAAAGCCTCTTCATACTGATAATACACTTTTTTGGTAAATGGCCACTCCCAAGCGGCATCGGATTGAAATGGACGGTATAGTAATCGGATTAGTTTTATGGGCAAACTCGTTTGCAATGGATCATAACTTATAATTTGTCCTTTGGGTGCTAATTTTTCATTGAGCTTATCAACTAGCATTTCTGTATTTTCAAAATGATGCAAAACTCCGTAGGCATAGATTAAATCAAAATCCTTTTCTTTGAACTCCGATGATAAAAAATCAATAGCTAAAGCACTAGCATTGGGAAAAGCGATTAAACGCTGACGCAGTTTTTCAATAGCCACATCACTCAAATCGATTCCGATGTATACTTTTGAATGCTCAGCCAAGTACATTGACCAATAATTTCCAGAAAAACATCCTAAATCTAAAACTCTTTTCGAACTCAAATCACCAAACCATTCCTTATGTTTAAGATAAGCCTGATCTTGTATACCAACACCTTTTTTTATCCTATTCAAAGTACCATTTCTAAATTTAGACCAAATCTGAGTGATCCAATTTTTCTTTTTAGTATTGTAAAATTCAGCTTGCTTTTTATTTATTGCTACGGTTGATTCTATAGTTTTCATTACTTCTCTTTTGGTTTATTAAAAATCAAACTCCACCATCCCATCATTCTTCCACAAGCTTCAGTAAAAGCCTTTTCACGTTGGTTTGAAGTAAAGGTATTGCTAAATCGAATGAAAGTCAATAATAAAGTAATCGCATGCCATTTCAATTGGTGTTTTAACAAGGGGTTTGGATTCTTTATCCTCCATACATACCAACCATTTCGCACAACCATTTTGCCATAATGGAATTGATTGGGACGGCCTGATCCTGCATGATAATGGTTCAATGTAGCCGCTGTATTCAGGTATAATTTGCCTGTTGTAGCAACTCGCAAACAAAAATCTGCATCTTCATACAAGCCATAGCCTTCAAAATAAGTGGAAAATTGATGTGTTTCAAACACCTTTTTAGTAAAAGAAGAAACACCCCCCATCAATTGTTCTACTTCATAAATTTTGCCACTTGGAGGTAAAAAGCCTACACTTCTTCCGTGTGAATACAAAGAAGAAAATCCTGGCGAACAATCACTATCTAATCCTAACTTTTTCCTTAAAACAAATCGACTTCCGTCTTTTCTTTTCCATCCATCAAAACAAAACTCATCTATTAGAGGCTTATAATTAGTATCTATAGGTTCCCACTTGGTTTCGTTATGAATGTACCCGCCTACTCCTAGCGCATCTGGATATTTTTGATAAGTGTTTAGTAATTGCTCAAAATAATCGGTTGACAAAACCGTATCATCATCCAAAAAGCAAACGATTTCACTATCCGCACTTATCATATTGATTCCAAAATTGCGTTGCTTGGTCAAACCTCTTTGTTCTTTGGGCACTAAAAAATAGCATACGTTTTGGAAATGATTTTGCTCCAAAATAACTTGGGTTGCCTCGTTAGTTGACCCGTCAATAATCAGAATTTCATCGGGATACAAAGTTTGCTCCTGAACCGACTGCAACAATTGCAACAAAGGCTTCGGACGCTGGTAGGTACAAATTATTAAACTAAATTTCATTTATTTTTCTTAATTGATTAGCCCAAAAAACGCTTCTATCCCATTGCCTTTTCATCTTCCTTAGGTATATAAAAGGGTTTCTAGTTTTTTGCATCTTATAAAATTTGAAAAACAAAACTGTTTTATAGCCTAAAATCTGCTCTTGAGTATTGTGTTTTTGCTTAACATACATAATTGTTGGCGAAGGCTTGGGCTGTATAGCTTCCTTATGCCAATGCAGCACAGGTTGGGTTCGAAAACCTCCCATAGGCGCTTTAAGATGCACTATATTTAGGTCAGGGAAATAAATCACATCTACGCCTATTTTCCTGAGCTGCAATCCAAAATCAGTATCCTCACCATAACCATACTCCAAAGCTTTGTCAAAAGAAACCTTCCGTAATAGTTCTGCTTTTATAAAACTGTTACCTGAACCAAATATCCCTGTTTGATGAACACTAAAATACTGTAATTTTTCGTAGGGCTGTAAGTATGATGTTGTAATACATTTTTCGCCATACTTTTTAATGTTCTCTATAGTTTTTTTTAATAAGTCCTCTTCAAACCTATTGTCATCATCATTCAAAAAAACCCACTCACTATCCACTTTAGACAATGCCAGATTCCTCGCATTACAAGCTCCCGCTTGATGGGTAAATATGTGTTTGATTTTGAATGGCCAGTTTTCATTTTTTAAATAATCCAATTCAGACATACTTCCCTCCATCGGATTTTGTTCCACTATGATTACCCGCTTAGGCAAGTGGGTCTGTCGTGATAAATCCTTTAGTACATCATACAAATAGGCCTTCCTACCTATCGTAGGAATAATAACATCAATTGTGGCTTCTTGTACCACTTCTCTATTTGAATGAACAACAATACTATCCAAAGAAATTGCACTATTATTTCTCTTTCTATAAAACAGTACCTTCAAAAAAGCAAAAATCGGCAATCGTTTTTCGTATACCATCAAATTGAGCAACAACAAAAACATCCAACTCGTTTTATAGTGTTGGTATACGAATTGAAATAGCGTGAAAATAGTTGCTTTATTTTGAGGGCACTCAGGAAAATTTTTAAACAATTTAGGCTCCGAATAACATAATAAACCCAATGGCATTCCCAATTTTGCCATACTATTTAAAAAATAATCAAAATTACGACGCTCCTTAATTTTTTCTTTAAATCGAACTAGTACAGAAGCGTGCATCCCTCCAATAATACTACTCATTTGCCAAGTAGGATAGCTCACTCGTTTATTCACATTTATAAATGGAGACTCCTCTACATAACCAATTTCGCTTCCTAAATAAATCTGAATAGAAGGAGAAAATGATGCCATAATTTTGTTATGGTGCAATACCTTTGGAAATTCATTCCAGTTCACAAACTTTTCACAATCTTGATGACACCAAGCTATTTTTTTATCAGGAAATTGCATTGCAATATGCATCAGCACCCAAGCTATTGACTTTGAATCATCAAAATCAATTACTTCTAGATTATCCGATGTAACCCGAGTAACTTGTCTGGTATTGTGGTAGATAACAATCACTATTTACTAATTATAGATTCATAAAAATCGACATTTTGTAGTGCAATTTTTTTTATGTCAAATACATTTTCAATAGTACATCGCGCTGAAATACCAATATTCTTTCTCAATTCAATATCTTCCAATAATTCGTTAATTCTATCTGCAAATAAATTGTGATCTTTAGGATCTACTAAAAAACCACTTTTACCGTCATCAATCATTTCTTTGGCCCAACCAATATTGGAAGCGACAATCGGTGTATGCATCGCCATTGACTCCAACCAAGAAACTGGAAAGGCCTCTGCAAATGAAGGAAAAACACATAGCGTAGCCTCGGCTATTTTAGCTTTTATTTCGGCATACGGAATACTTCCTAAATACATCACTTTCTCCTTAGCTTGCTTCGAAAATAATACTTGCATCATTTGCCAAGTAGAAGGGTTTCCGGTAGTAATATCAGGAACATCTTTGCCTACCAAAACCAATTTTGTTTTAGGATTCTTTTCAATAACCTTATTAAAGATCAAGGGCAATTCCAACAACCCTTTTTTTCGAATAATACTTCCGAAATACAATATGCTTTTTTCTTCATTTGAATTTTCAGCATTAGCACTAAACAAATGCGTATCAATCGGATTTGGAATAATTGTGATTTTTTTATCCAACCCAAAAACAGCTTTGGTAACATCGGCTGTATATTGACTTACCGATAGTAATCCATCAGCATTTTGTAACCCTCTTTTTTCATGAAATTTATTAATCCATTTCACTGGGCGTTTATCTAAATGACAAAAATAAGTATCAGATCCATGTAATCGAATTACAATTGGACATTTCTTGGGTGTAATAAAGGAAGTGATTCCAGTCCAATCAGGTGCTTCAACCAAATCAATTTCTTTTGAATCATACAATTGATTAATTATTCTTTGAATCTTTTTTCGAGTCAACCACCATGATAATCCTTTACACTTTATGTTTTTTATTTGTTGAATACAAATACCCTCATCCTCAAAAATAGCATCTTCCCTTTGCCCATAAACTAGTACTCGCACTTTACATTTTTGAGCCAAAAGACCAATCGCCAAATTTTTAATACTTGTGCCAATACCACCAGAGTGGCCCGTATTGGGGTGAGGATATTCTGGAGTTAAAAAAGCTATATTCATTTTTTCGTTAATCACGTTTAAAACTGATACAATTACTTGTGAGGGGTATTAAAAAAATCCTTTAAAATTCTAGCTGTAAACAACCTAGCTCCAGCATCATTGAGATGTCCACAAGATGAAAAATAACGATCTTCTGAAACTACCTTTTCATAATTATGGATTTCTGGATATAGTTTTTTCACTTTATCAAAATAATCCATTCCTTTGGTGTTTCCACACATAGGAGTCATTACAGCAATAAAGTTAATTCCTTTTTGTTCGCAAAGCTGTTTGATTTCATAATAATATTGGTTCTTTTTCAAGGGGTTCAAATTCGCAATATTATTTTTCATATTGGCATTCGGTTTCTTGCCCAAAGGATAGTAGCCTTTGTTATCTAACAAACTCGTAGGTTTCTTTTTAGCAGTATCCCAAACCTCACGAACTCCTATTTTGGCATCGTATTTCACATAACGGTAAAAAGGAATATAATACAACTCCATATAATCGGATTCCTTTTCAAAATGTCTTCTTATGGTTTCGGATTCGTGGAGGAATGGCAAGAATTTCGCCGATATTCCTTCCGCTTGATGGTCGTTCGACAAATTCAAATCGGCTTCTAAAATGACGTTTTTAATTTGATAATTGCGTTCAATCATCAATTTCAACAACAAGGAAGCTTCAAACAAATGGCCGCCACTCATCCCGTAATTAAACGTTTTCAGCCCTTTGTCTTCAAACATTTGTGACACAAAATGATTGTTCGCTCTGGATGACCCTAAAATGACCACATCATACTTTTCGTCTTTGGAATTGAAGACTTTTTCAATTTTCCCTCTATTCGAGGATTGCAAAAAAACTTTAGTATAGCCAAAATCCAATACCACAGCGATAAACACTGTAAGTAATCCTATTTTTAATGTGTATAGTAAAAATTGTTTCATTTGTGATTCTTGTGATTCTATCTTATTCTTATGTTACTTTATGCTCTATGTCAGGTCGAGCGCAGTCGAGACCCTACTATATACTCAAATTTATTTCTAATAAAGCAATCTCGACTCCGCTCGATTTAATAACAAAAACTCTTGCCTCAAACTGTCAGGTCGAGCGCAGTCGAGACCCTACTGTATACTCAAATTTCTTTATAATGAAGCAATCTCGACTGCGCTCGATTTGACAACAAAACTCTCAACTCAAACTGTCAGGTCGAGCGCAGTCGAGACCCACTTTATACTCAAATTTCTTTATAATAAAGCAATCTCGACTGCGCTCGATTTGACAACAAAAACTCTCAACTCAAACTGTCAGGTCGAGCGCAGTCGAGCCCCTACTTTATACTCAAATTTCTTTCTAATAAAGCAATCTCGACTGCGCTCAATTTGACAACAAATGATCTCAAATCAAACTGTCAGGTCGAGCGCAGTTGAGACCCTTTACTCAAACTCTTCTCCCTTATTAGGATCATATTTATAATGAGTAGCATTTCTACATTCTGATAAATTTTGCAACCTATCAAAATTGCCATCAATCAAAGCTTGCTTTTTTAATCTACTCCACTTCTTAATTTTTTTCTCAAACTCAATTGCCTGATTAGGATCCATAAACTCTTGACAAAAAACCAATTTTACTGGTCTTCTAGAATGTGTATATGCATCTGGGTATTTACCTGCATTATGTTCATTCAATCTTCTGTCCATATCCGAGGTGACTCCCACATACAAGGAAGCATCCTTACACTCCAAAATATAAACATAGTAGAATTTCATAATTTATATTTTAAAAATCATCTTGACTGCGCTCGATTTGACCACAAAACTCTCAACTCAAACTGTCAGGTCGAGCGCAGTCGAGACCCACTTTATACTCAAATTTCTTTATAATAAAGCAATCTCGACTGCGCTCGATTTGACAACAAAAACTCTCAACTCAAACTGTCAGGTCGAGCGCAGTCGAGCCCCTACTTTATACTCAAATTTCTTTCTAATAAAGCAATCTCGACTGCGCTCAATTTGACAACAAAACTCTCAACTCAAACTGTCAGGTCGAGCGCAGTTGAGACCCTACTGTATACTCAAATTTATTTCTAATAAAGCAATCTCGACTGCGCTCGATTTGACAACAAAACTCTCAACTCAAACTGTCAGGTCGAGCGCAGTCGAGACCCTTTAAATAGCAATTTTTCTTTATAAACAACAATCTCACTGCGCTCGATTTGACAACAAAACTCTCAACTCAAACTGTCAAGTCGAGCGCAGTCGAGACCCCTTTAAATAGCAATTTTCCTTTATAAACAACAATCTCGACTGCGCTCGATTTGACAACTAATTAAATCATATCTCTCTGTCACGTCGAGCGCAGTCGAGACGCTTTATTCTTAAAACTGAAAATAAATAAACTCCTTATAATCCGAAAAAGTCCCTAAAGCCATAATGGCTGCAATAGCTAAACCAAATTTAAGAAGACTATAGCGCCCTGATAAGGGCTCTACTCGGTTTCTGTTGTTCCATTCTACCACTACAAAAACACCAATTAAAAGGAGTATTTCGTAATTGTACCTTTCGTTTGACAAATACTGCGAACTAAAATCTCCGTTGATGACCATTTGCTTTAAATACAAAACCGCATCGGTTATGGATTTTGCTCTAAAAAAGACCCAAGCAATTGTACTTAAAGTAAAAGTCAAAAGAATGTTCCAAATGGTTTGTATTCCTTTCCAGTCGTAGCTCCATAACACAGGGCCGGTATTGTTCCTGTTTTTTTGCAATACCAATAAAGGTAGAAAGTAAATGGCATTTAATAATCCCCAAACCACATAGGTCCAATTGGCACCGTGCCAAAAGCCACTCACTAAGAAAATAATAAAGGTATTGCGAATCTTGTACCACATTCCACCTTGACTGCCTCCAAGCGGAATATATAAATAATCCCTGAACCAAGAGGACAACGAAATGTGCCAACGTCTCCAGAACTCGGCGATATCTCTTGAAAAATAGGGATAATTGAAGTTTTTCAATAAATCAATTCCAAACAGTTTTGACATCCCTAAAGCCATATCGGAATAGCCTGAAAAATCACCATAAATTTGAAATGCAAAATAAATAGCTCCCAGCATCAAGGATAACGAATTCATTGAGGGATAGTTATCAAAAACTGCATTCGCATAAGTAGCGCAGGTATCCGCAATGACTACTTTTTTGACCAATCCCCAAACGAATTGAGCAAGGCCTTCTTTAGCTTTTTCTAAATCGAAGGTTCGTTGTACTTTGACCTGAGGCAACAAATGAGTGGCTCTTTCGATTGGTCCTGCCACCAACAGGGGAAAATAACTCACAAATAAAGAATAATCGACAAAGTTATACTCCGCTTTGATGCGCTTGTAATAAATATCAATGACGTAGGATAAGCCATGAAAGGTGTAAAAAGAAATTCCAACAGGAAGAATCACATCCAGAAGTAGTGGACTCGCTTTAAACCCAAGAGAAGTAAACAATTGAGCAAACGAATTCGAGAAGAAATTGAAGTATTTAAAAACCCCTAAAAATCCCAAGTTGACAATAACACTAAGCCAAAACCAAAACTTTCGTCCTTTTTCATTGGTGCTTTTTTCAATTTGAATACCTGTATAATAATCCAAAAAAGTAGAAAACACTAACAGGAATAAAAACCGCCAATCCCAGCAGGAATAGAAGTAATAGCTAGCAAGTATAAGTAAAGCATTTTGAGTGTTTTTGGTTTTATTGAAAACAAACCAGTACAAAAAAAACACTAAGGGAAGGAAAATGGCAAAAGCCAAAGAATTGAAAAACATACTTTATATTAAAATTCACTCAAAATAAAAATCAAACACGAATAGTATGAATACTAATAAATAAATGATTTAAATCAAAAAACACGGATTGCACAGATTACACAAATTTTAAAAACTAGTAATGAGAATGGCTTTGTTTATTTTTTTGATACTACTCGCTTTTTTTAAGTGCAAAGAAACGCATTATTCTTTAGAAATGATAGTTTTTATGGCTTTCCAAATTCGTTGAGAAGCTACTTGCGGTGGCTGTTGATTGATTACTTCAAACCATTTTTGGGCATTTTCGATTATTGACGAAGGTGTTGTGATTCCTTTTTCGATGATTGCCGAGATTTCATTTGGACTATTGATCCATAAAACAGCTTCTTTGTTGGGCATGGAACAAAAATGAACATATTGGTATATTTTTTTAACCGACCAATCGGTAATTATCTTTTGGTCAACATCGTAATTGATAAAAGCACACGGTTTGTGATGCGCCACATAATCAAATACCATAGAAGAACCCAAATTGACAACCATTTCCGTATGCTCAATGGTTACATTTTGTAGCGCAATATCATCAGGCGTAGGCAATATCGTATTCCAACCTTCTCCGATTCGTTCCCAAAGAGGAACAATTGGAGCAATTACATCTTTATAGTCTTCCAAGACTTTATCATAACGAGTAGAGAAATCAACTGGACAACGTCTAAAAACAACACCTAGTGCATGCCCTTTTTGATTCAATTCACGAACAGCTATAGCCACATCTTCTAAATATTTGGGATCATCAGGACAAGTAGTCACATCATCACCCGAGTAGCAGATGTATCTTTTATTTAAATCTAAGTGGTACTGTTTACAAAAATCTTCTTTAGACAGTATCTTGGCCTTATCAAAATGCGACTCAAACTGTGGAGTGCCAGTGATGAAAACTTGCGATACTTTGATATAAGGATAATACATTAGCAATTCCTTTTTCATCAAATCACTCCATACAAAATAATAATCCGTTTCGACTACCATTGTGGCTTTGGGCAAATTATCCCAAGAGAAAATAAAGGTGGCTGTCGGAATACCCAATTCTTCTGCCGCCAACAAAGGAGCAATAGCCGTCATCGGACGCTGATTGGTACAAAACACAAGGGCAGGTCGTTCCTTTTGTAAGGTTTCCAAACACTGATGATAATAAAAGGTTTTACGCTCTTTCTGTTTGATTATTTTCCGAATACGAGTTAATCCATATTGAGAAGAATGCGTAAAAGTCATTAATTGAGTAACACTGCTCTTAATCGCCTTTTTTACAGTATTGTACGAAAAAGGGAAACGATAGGTGTCATAAACGCGGTCTTTAGTCCTTCGAATATTCAGGTTTAACTCTATTTGCTTGCGAGCATTCTTATAGGTCTCGGTTAGAGGATGGGATTTAGAATTTCCGATTTTAATTTCGGTAAAACCAAGTGTCTTTAAATCAAATGGGGTGTTATTCCAAAACACGAGGTCGAAATTTTCTTTTTCTCCGATAGTATGAAATTCAGAATAGGCAAAATTTCGAAGTCCAATACCGTCAGGCAATAAGATTACTATTTTTGGTTTTGTTGTCAATTGTTTGTTTTTGTTTTATTCCACTCTTTTTGAGGTATACCTTTTTCCGAGTTCCAAACCCTCAAAAGGTTTAAAAGTTATCTCTAAACTGTTTCTGATGATTGCTATTCCAAAGCGTTGTTTCCTTAAGACATTCCAAAAACAACTGTGCGCTGTTCCCTTGTCCAAAATCTGAATTCCCGACGTTTACTTTATGAACATCGATAGTAGTAAGTGCTGCCAAAATAGACGCTGATTGATAATCAACATGAAGGATATCCGCATGAACCGCTCTGTTTTGTTGACGAGTTCCTATATTGATAATCGGAATTCCGTAATAAGGTGCCTCTCGAATCCCTGCACTGCTGTTGCCTATAATGAATTGACTATTTTTCAACAAGGTCAGAAAATATTCAAAACGCAAAGAAGGTATGATGCGGAATCTGGGATTGTCTTTCAAAGCTTCGTAAGCTTTTAAAACCAATCGGCTGCCTAAATCATTATTTGGATAGACCACCAAATAATTATGACGATCAGCAAGCAAGGCACCAACGAAGTTCTGGGCATAGGCTTCCATCTGATCAATCTCGGTAGTTACAGGATGAAACATGGCAATGGCATATGCTTCAAAATCCAATTGATAATAGCTTTTAGCAACGGCTAGATCCGGAAGTTGCTCCGAAAACATAATATCAATATCAGGCGAACCGATAGTAAAAATAGATTCCTTGATTTCGCCCATCTGCTGTAATCTCTGTGCTGCCTCAGTGTTGGAAACAAAATGAATATGGCTCAATTTACTCACACTGTGGCGAATCAATTCATCTACTGTGCCCGACACCTCTCCGCCTTCAATGTGTGCTACCAAAATATTATTCAAAGAACCTACAATCGCTCCCGCCAAAGTCTCTACTCGATCCCCATGAACGACGATTAAATCGGGTTGTATTTCTTTTACATACCCTGACAAGCCTTCTATGGTTTTTGCCAAAGTCAAATCCATAGTCGTTTCATGGGTGTGATTTGAAAAAGTATGAATGTGGCTAAAACCACAACGTTCAATCTCTAATAAAGTATAGCCGTATTCCTCCTGCAAATGCATACCCGTCACAAAAACAAAAACTTCAAATTCAGGATGTAATTCCAGAATTGAAATCAATGATTTTATTTTACCAAAATCGGCACGAGTACCCGTTAGAAATACGATTTTTTTCATTTACTTATTGAATGTGAGACATGATTTTGACTCATCCTTTAAAGGGGGTGTTCAAATTTATGGCTTTGTTCTGACTCAACTTTTCAATTGAACACACCCTAACCCCTCTATAGAGGAGATTCGTGAGTGCTAAATTAGCTATTTTGGTCAATAATGATGAGATGTAATTTTTAAATTTTGATAATTAAGTTTTAAGTCCACTCATAAAATCAAAGATGCAACGATTCCTTAATAAAAGATAAAAAAGGAATTAGAGGAGGTTGGGAGGTAAATGTATAAAATATTACTATTAATACTCGTTTGGTGAAATTATTTTTACCACATAGACACATAGAATTTGTAGTTTTTTTAAGAGAAAAAATAGACGTTTTACTATCCACATAGCTTATCTATGTGAGAAATAGTGCTATTTCTGTTTTTTCTCTGTAGACTTGCTTTAATCTATGATTCTAGCCTGCACTGAGGCATCGAAGTGTGGTTAATTCTTTATTTTAATTTACATTTCAACCAACGAGTTGTTATTATTTAAAATACACCCCTAACTCCTCTAACTCCAGTTACTATTTTTTTTTTTTGGAGTCGTTGAATCTACGATTTCAAGAGAGGAATGCGCCAATGTTAACATTAACATTTAAGGCTTTATAAGTCATTCTTCTATTCCGTTCAGCTGATTATTTGCACTCCTAACTCCCCTCTAGAGAGGGGCTGGGGGTGTGTTATCTAATATCCTCCCAACTCAACTGTTCATCATTTGCAATAACTCGAGTCGCTTTTTTACCTATTAACGATTCAAAGTGTTCCGCCAAAATGGCACCAGTACCAGGGCGTTTTACCCAAATATTCTGTTTGGTAAATAGTTCTCCTTCTTTGATATCCGAAATAGCACAAACGGTAGCAAAAGCAAAATCAATAGTCACTTGCTCTTCTTGGGCAGGAGCTTTAACACCGCCTCGCATTTGCCAAATTTCATTCGAACTAACAATCAATTCTTTGGTAGTTGCCTCATCCATACTACATACAATATCGGGTCCGGTGCGCTGCATGTGATCCGTAAAATGGCGTTCTAAAATACTAGCTCCCAAAGCGACTGCTCCCAAACAGGCATTGTTATTCAGTGTATGATCGCTTAATCCAAATACTTTATCTGGAAAAGCGTTATGCATTTGCGTCATGGCTCCAAATCGAACCAAATGTATAGGTGTAGGATACAAATTGGTGGTATGCAACAAAGCCACTGGTACTTGATGACGGTCAAAAATAGCCACCGCTTTGCAAATACTTTCAATAGTATTCATTCCGGTACTCAAAATAACTGGTTTGCCAAAAGAAGCAATATGTTCCAAAAGCGGATAATTATTGCACTCTCCTGATCCAATTTTATAAGCGGGTATATCGAATTTTTTCAATCGTTCGGCAGCGGCTCGAGAGAAAGGAGTTGAGATAAAAATCATCCCCTTACTTTCTACATACTTTTTCAATTCCAATTCGTCTGCTTCATTCAACGAGCAACGCTCCATAATTTCGTAGATAGAAACATCGGCATTTCCTGGAATTACATTCTTGGCTGCTCCTGCCATTTCATCTTCGACGATATGGGTCTGGTGTTTCACTACTTCCACTCCAGCTCGTTGAGCAGCATCTACCATTGCTTTGGCTACTTCCAATGACCCTTCGTGGTTTATGCCAATTTCGGCAATCACCAAAGGTGGATAATCTGGGCCTATTTTTCTACTTGCTATTTCTATAAATGGATTCATAAAATGAGTTATGAGTTATGCCTCTCGACTGCGCTCGAGGTGACAAATATATCGTATTGTGTCAAGTCGAGCGCAGTCGAGACACTTTATCCATTAAATACTCCGCATACTCAAAGTCTTCTAGAGTATCGATGTCAACAGTGGCAAAAATATGATTTACTTCGAATGGAAAAGCATTTTCTGAAATAATTTTACTGTCATCTCGAGCCCTTCGACTTCGCTCAGGACAGGCTAAATCGAGAGGCAAAATCAGAGATGCTTTGGTTATGTACAGCAATCCATTTTCATAAAACAAAGGCTCTAAATCCTGACTGCGTTGCCCCAGTTTATAGTTGTAAGGCTGGAATGTATTGTCAATTATTTTCCCAAATTTCTGATGGTTTCTAGTAACGGTAAAAAGGCTGTTATAGTTTCCTTTTGTAAAAATATCAAAAGCCTCCTTTAACAAATTCAATGGTCGCAATGGATTGGTAGGTTGTAGCAAAATAACATACGCCACTTCCTCATTTATCGATTCCAACACATGCCGCAATGCAGAAACAGTGGGTTCCAAATCACCCGAAATATTCTTAGGTCTATCAATAACTTGAGCTCCGTTTGCTATGGCTATCTCTTTTATTGCTACATCATCAGTAGAAACATAAACAGCGTCAATAATTTCACTATTTACCAAAGCATAGCGTATGGAATGTACCAATAAAGGCAAGTCTCCTAAAGGCAGTACATTTTTTTTAGGAAGTCGCTTCGAATCTCCTCTAGCGGGAATTATTGCTATAGTTTTCATTTGCAAACAATTATATAATAACTAACAAGTTATAAAAATTTTTATCATAAATCGTTCAAATTGAAAATGCTCTTTTCAATTTGAACGATTATAGCAAAGCTATTCTTTTTTGGGTGCCCAATAAATTCTAGCGTCTTCTAATTTTTGATAAGCTCTATATTCCTCTGAAGTCAATCGATTGCTGTTTTTTATAATTTTAGGAGTAGCCTTTAGTAAATCAAACAATGCCGAAACGATTGCTTGTAAAGCTCTCCAATCTCCTTTAAATACTTTCAATTTGAATTGCATCCAAAGAGAGTAGCCCATTTTTCTTGGTATACTTTTTAAAGGATAAAACAAGAAATACAAATACCATCCAGAACGTAATGAACGCCTTAAACGAAGACTATAATCCGCTTGAGTTTTTCTTGCTTTGATATCCACTCTGTGATGTACTAAAACTTCAGGCAAATAATGAATTTCCCAATGCTGTTTGAATAATTGATACGAAGCGAAATCTTCTTCTCCATAAAAAACAAACCATTCAGGGTAATTCGGAATAGCTCTCCAAGCCGCTATTCGCCATACGTGACCGCAACCTACAAAACTTTTCATTCGAATAGAATGTTCAGTTGACGTAGTTTCTGATAGTTGTTCTTTAGACCAAAAGACTCTAAGTCCTAGCAAACCTACCTTGAGGTTTTCTCCAAAATAGGCAGCAATGCTTTCTAGCGGCTGTACAGTAACAAAGTGTGCATCATCATCTAATGAAATGGCATAATCTGCTTGAGTTTCATTCAACATTTTGTTCCTGCAAAATAAATAGCCTCTAGATTGTCCATTAGTATGCAAAATAATGTTTGGATAATGCTGCAGTATATAATCCGAAGTTCCGTCTTGAGAACCATCATCACAAATCACACAAACTACGTCCTCTCTTTCAATCAAATGCTGAATGCGTTGTAACGTATACACCAAATCAGGCAAACGGTTTTTGGTTGTGATTAGGATAGAAAATTTTATTTTGTCTTGTATTTTAGTAGGCATCAATCATTTCTTTAGGCAATTTTTTCCATTTCAAAAAAAGTTTTACTAAAATTTTTACAGAAATAAACTTTACAAAAAGTCTGTTTTTTATAAAATACAAAATGCTGTTTATTTTTTTTCTTTTCAGAAAACTGTATTCAACAATAACATTTTCTTTACTTTTATTTGGAATATCGACCACCATCCAATTCTCGATTGTATTGCCCATATGATAGGCATAATTATCCGCTGTGGTTAATCTCCAATAATCTTTTTCCAAAGGCAAAGTATCCAAATAACCTTCACTTGATCCTCCCATTTTGTACCCAATATAAGTAAGCACAGATTCAAAAATATCTTTTTTATAAGTAGCTACAAAATGTCCCGAACCTATCAAAACGCTTAACTCAGGATTGACTTCTAAAGCTAATGCATAGGCTAAGTAATCTTGGTTATAATTCCTATCCCAACCCAAACTATCATAAAAACGAATTAAGGATTCTTTGTTTTTTACTGGTACAAATCGAAGTTTAGAATTAAATAGAGAATCAAATAACGCATTCCCACAATTACTCTCATACGTCTTAAATTGAGGAACTATACCAACCACTCCAGCTTTCGAAACCTCCATAAATACTTTTAGGGTTTCTTTTTGCCAATTTGGCAAAAATAATACATCCGAATCAGAGATAGTAACCAACTCAATAGCATTCCCAGCCAAGCCTTTTAAAATAGCATTAAGCTTCCCAATATTTTCGGTATGAATGAGTTCTTGTATTTTATTTTCTTCTAAAAGTAAATCAAGGTAAGCTGCAACAATTTTTTCACTCCCATTATTAACTATTGTGATAAATGTTTTTTCATGTACCGTGGTCAATAAGGACTCTAAACACAATTTTAAAATCGCAAAACTATCCTTAAAATACCCTTCTTGGCTCGGAATATACACAGGAATAATCACCTGATGAAGATATCTAGATTCTTCTTGAACTTTGTCTTTTTGTGGATTATAGCCTATTCTCATCTTTTTAATTTTCTTTTTATAACTTTAAAAAGTAAGCTAAAGAACATTCTCGGTGTCAAAATTAAAATGGCATAGAATACAGACAAGAACATAAAATAAACTTTGTTTTGACTCTTAGCAATTTTAAAAAACATAAGGTATTTATTAAAAAATTGTTTCCTCACAATCTCCAAATCATACTCTTTTAAATTATTTTTAGCTAATTTAAAAACTAAACTATTGGATATAATTCTTGATTTTAAAGTAGTAATAGCATTTAAACCATTTATACTTTCATTATGTAATCTAAAATAATACAAAGGTAAATTCAGTGGTTTATAATTTATTGAGAGAGTGAGCAATCTTGAATAAAATTCCCATTCTTGTTTTCGTTGAAGACTCTCATTGAAAAGAGGAACATTCTTTAAAAATGATCTTTTAAATAATGGTCCATTAGTATGAAAATTAACTTTTCCAAGAATATGATCTAACAATACTGAATTACTCTGAATCTCATTCCAATGGTGAACAACATTATCTATAGTATTTTTATATTCGATTCCTTCACAAACGACAAAATCTACTTTAGATTGGTCTAAACATTCTATTTTGAGTTTCAGTTTATCTTTGTGCATCAAATCATCACTGTCAAACCATTGGATATAGTCACCTTTACTCAATTCAAATCCAATGTTACGACAAGCATTGGCGCCCTTTTTTCTATTTATAGGTCGAAAGTAATACTGAAAACGACTATCTCTTAAAACATAATCATTGACTATTTGAGCAGTATTGTCAGATGAACCATCATCAATTAATAAACACTCCCAATTTGCATAGGACTGACACAAAATACTTTCAAGTGTTTCTCCAATCAAAAGCGCTCTATTGTAAACTGGTATAATAATTGAAACTAATTTATCTGACATCTTTTAATTGTAAAATATATTTGACTCTTTTAAAAACTGGGAATGTTGTATAAACCCTTTTTAAACTTAATAAGGTAGGGTGATTTATAACACTACCGAACCAATAAACTAAATCCGAAGTTAAGCCTTTATTATTTATCCCCCTATTAACCCATATTTTTTTCCAGAGCAAATCTATTCTCCTATTTGGTACTTGTTTTTCGAAGCTCCACCTTAATAATGACTCATACATTTTCAGATTATTAATTTCATACAAATCATGCTCTTTAAAAGAACTATTGCTGTAATGTACACCACGCATTGCTACTGGTTGATTGATATTCCCCGATCTCAAGTTGGCAACAAGTGCCATTCGTATCCATAATTCTGTATCTTCTGCAACGACTAGTTCTTCATTAAAAAAACCTGTTTTTTCAAAAACGCTCCTATTTGCCGTTAACCCAATGCCAGAAAAATAGCCCAAATGACCAATTGGTCCCATACTTTCAAACAACTTATCTGGTGCTACTTTCTCTCGTAGCGTTGTTAACTGCAATTTGTTCTTTTCTGTTAAAGTAAATTCTCTATAAAAATGAGCACTTATTGCATTGTAAACACCATCTATACTTTCCTCCGAATCCAGTATTTTTAAATCATTTGCAAACCTACCCGGCAAATAATAATCATCAGCATCCAAAAATGCTATATACTTACCCACTGAAGTTTTAATCCCTAAATTCCTACTGGCTGAACGACCATGATTTCTCTTATCTGGATGCTGAATTACTTTAATTGTACTATTATCATTTGCCATCTTTTGACAAATAGTCAAAGAGGAATCTGTACTTCCATCATCGACAATAACAATCTCAATATCCTCAGGTTGTTCCAAAACAGATTCAATTGCTTTTTGGATATACAATGCTGAGTTGTAAACTGGAATTATTACAGAAATCATTTATAATTATTTTTTATTTTTTGCCATATTCGTTTAGAATAATAGTGAACAATAATCTCTCTAAAAAAATAGAAATTCAAAACAAAAAAGAAAGGAAATCCCTCTTTAGTCTGTTCAAAAATTCTCTTCTTGGCACTTAAGACATATTGTATTTTCTCACCTATATAAATTGGTTTCAAATGATTTTCAATTAGTTTCCAACTATATTTTATTTTTTTTAATTTTTGATTATTATAGCTGCTTAACCCATTTTCATTATTTTTCCTGTAAAAAACCATTGCTTTTTCTACATATACAATTTTAGTTGTTTTTAATAATAATCTAGTAAAAAACTCTCCATCATCATTGATACACAAATCTTCATTCCACTTTCCTGCATTTACAACCATATTTCTTGAAATCAAATACGAGTGTATTGGAACATATAGTCCATATTCTCCTAAAACATCAAAAAAATCTTTAATAGAAACCCAATTTTTGTAATAAGGCATACTTTCCTTTACAATACTTTCCTCAGGATATTTATCAAAAACTCCCCATTTACAAATTGCGCAAGTAGTTTCACTTTCTCGCAAAAGCACCTCAAGTTGAGCTTCTAATTTATTAGCAGAAATTATATCATCCGAATCTAAATACTGAATATATTCCCCTTGGCTCAATTCAAAACCAATATTCCTGCACGAACTTGCTCCTTTTATTTTATCATCTGCTCTTCTAAAAAACTTAAATCTAGAATCTCTTTCAATATAACTTATCAAAACCCCAGCAATATCATCAGAACTCCCATCATCCACAATAATACATTCCCAATTAGAATATGTTTGCGACAAAATACTATCAAGGGTTTCACCAATTAAGTGGGCTCGATTGTAGGTAGGGATGATTATGGATATTAGAGCCTGTTTCATTGATAAAAACTTTTCAAGAATCTTCTTGTAAATTTTAAAAAAGGAATAAATGCAAAATTATGAACATATTTCAAAAACAAAATATTCCATTCTTCTAAGCTTAATTTCCTATACTTTTTAATTGACACTTCAGCTTTCATTAAAAACTTAAATCGCTCTCCTTTGTTAAATAAATTCAAATTATGCTTAACTAAATCCATATAAAACATAGATTCAGCAATTCTCTTATCTTTTAGATTAGTTTTACTTCCTGTCAAACTTTCATTTGACACTCGTATGCTTACTTTTTCACTATTTATGGCTAGTATTGGTTTGCTTTCTGAAAACTGAATCCAAGCATAATCATCACTATGCCAAGCCAGTGGATAATCTTGAAAAGAATACTTTACATAACTTTTCTTTCTAAAAATATGTTCAGATAAAGAACATCTTACTAAACCTAAATTTCTCCTGCAATAAAAATCAGCAGCATTTTCAAAATTAGGATTTACAAAAATTTTAGAAGTTGTATTGGTTATTTCATCTATAATTTGAGTTGAAAATCGTACAACATTGATTCCCCTTTGCGTAATCTCCTCTAAATTTTTATAAAACTCTTCAACTACTTTTTCTCCCAACACATCATCATCCCCCAAAATCATCAACCACTCTTCATTACCCGATAGTGCTATACATCTTTCCCATTGTTTTGTCAATGAAGTCTCTCCTAAATTGCTTTCAAATCGATGGTACAAAAAATCAAACATTCCGTTATAATTTTCTATCATCATCGAAGGATCTTCAGGACTGGCATCATTACCTATATACACCTTAAAATCTTGACACGTTTGTTGTGCCAAGGACTGCAAGGTTGCCTCGAAGAAGGTAAGTTTATAATATGGGATAACTATTGCGAGCATTATTTTAAAATTCCAAAAATCGTAAACCCAAAAAAAGTCTTGCAAAACAAATCAACAACAAACTTTTCGCTTTTTAAATTAGTTTCATGCTTTTTCTTAATAACTGATATTTGATTTTCGATACTCCAAAATGTACCAAACTGTTGGATAAAAAAATCAGCATGTTTAACACCTACATATTCCAAATTTTTTTGCTGGTTGATTTTATCAATCATTTTTATCATAGAGACTTCTTTAACTCTATAGTAAAAACCAACTTCATCCAAACATTTTACTTCACCCCCAGCTTTTAAAATGGTAATCCAAAATTCCCAATCTTCCCAACCATAAATCATATTAACATCATAACCTCCAACTCTCTCCCATTCCTTTTTTCTAAAAAAAGCAGAACAAAAGATCATATTTTGCCTAGCCAAATTAAGAAGCGAAAAATCAGGCAAATCCCAACTCCCCGATTCCTCTCCAAACTTTTCAGCTTTACAGTAGACCAATTTTAAATCAGAATCTTCTTGAAAAGCTTTCATAGCTAATAAAGTATAATCTTTTCCAATTCGATCATCCCCATCTAACGGGAGAATAAACTCTCCATCTGCAATAGCAATACCAGCATTCCTAGCACTACTCAGTCCTCCATTTTCTTTATACAAATAAATAAATCTAGAGTCTTTTTTTACCCATTCTTGAGCTACCTCTTTTGTATTATCTGGACTACCATCGTTAACGATAATACATTCCCAGTTCTCATACGTCTGGCCCAATACAGATTGTAAAGCCTCAGCCAAATACTGGGCTTGGTTATAACAAGGAACAATAATTGATACTCTAGGGTGATACATCACAGGTCAAATAATGATTTTAATTTATATTGTAGTTTATGTGTAGGAAAAATTGCGATAGCTTTTATCAAAAAATAATATCTTTTACAAAACTGGTTCAAATCTTTCGCTCTTTCAAATCGAAGCATATAATAATTAGACTTTAACTTCTTTAATTGAACTTTAGAAAAATTATCTATTACTAAATTTAACTTTTTTCTTCTTTTGTATGCTTTAACCTGCGAATAAAAATGCCAATATTGTGCTTTATAAACATTAGCATTAGCCGAAATACTATTCTCATTAATACGATATAAATAAAGAGATACATCTAAAAATAAATGCCTTCCTTGCTCTTCTAGTTTATAATACAAATCCTGATCCACAGCTCTTTTCATTTTAACATCAATACCTTCAGACATAATGTATTTGGCTTTTTTGAAAGTCGCAAAAGCTGTTAATATTCCTTGTACAGAAGTTAAATATGATTTGTCCTTTGAAATACTAGCACCTTGTCTTCCAGCTTCTATAAAATTCATGTTTAAATCAACCAAATCAAATTTTGAAGTTACGATAGCAACATCAGGATTTTCAAAATGTGACTGAATCATCGCCTCTAAAGCATTTTCTTTTAATGCATCATCAGGATCCAAAAAACCAAGAATTACTCCATTGGCTAGAGTAGCACACCTACTTTTTGTATAACCACAACCTCTGTTTTTATCATTTAGAAACAACTTAAATCGTGAATCGTTTTGGATTAAATTTCGAATTATTGTAATAGAATCATCCGTTGAACCATCATCTACAATAATAGCTTCCCAATTCTCATAAGATTGGGATATAATACTTTGGTAACAATCTTTAAAAAAATGACCATTATTATAATTTGCTATTAAAATAGAAAAAAGTGGATTATTCATAAGTATTGATTATTCTTGCAATTAAATCATCGATAACATTCAAATGTCTATGTAATGAAAATTCATTTTTAATTCTCTCTTTTCCATTCTTACCCAACTGTACTGCCAATTCTTTATTCTTTAAGAGTAATATCATCTTTTCAGCCATAGTATCCACATCGTGTTCTTGGACTATAAAACCCGTTTCTCCGTCAATAACTACATCGGGAATACCTGCATGCTTTGTAGAAACCACAGGTAAACCTGCAGCTGATGCCTCTAAAACAGCTAACGGAGTACCCTCTTGATCACCGTTTTGAGCGGTAACGGAATGTTGTACAAAAGCCAATCCTTTTGATAAATATTCTACAAATTGAGTTCTATCCATAATACCTGGCAGTTGTACAGCATCTTCCAATCCCAAAGTTCTTACTAAATTTATACAGACTTCTAATAATTCTCCAGTACCGCCTATAATAAGCCTTGAGTCAGGAAATTGGCTATGCACTTGCTTGAATGCTAAAATCGTATAATACGGAGCCTTTTTATTTACAAAACGACCTAAGGCGATAAAAGTTGAATCAATAAATTCGGGAACAATATTTGCAAAGGAACAATCTGGCCCGTATGTATTATATAATATTTTATCTTTTGAACAACCTAATTGTATGAGTTTTTCACTCATTGAAATGGAAACAGCAATTACAGATGAACTATAATCAAATACTTTTTTGTAGTTGTCACAATTTTCAATAACAGAATTGACGGATGCGTCGTATCCATGAAAATGAGTAATTAAAGGAATCCTCAAGTACTCACAAATTTTTACGATACAGTTTGCAGTTGTTCCATATTGTGCTAATACAACTTGTATTTTATTCTTTTTTAAAGAGTCTATAAAAGCCAATTCATCTGCATTAAAATGAGTAAACCCTAATTTTCGTTTAATTTTGTAAACTAAAAAAAATTTCCGACGAAGCAATTTTCCATATTGCTCTAAATGAGTCGGCAAGCCACCTCCATAATAATAAAACACCATACCATCAAGTCCTTTTTTCTGGGCTTGAATAAAGGTTTCAGAATATGCATTTTGTGATGGTGATACCATCGCAATTTTATTTTTTTGCAGTTCCATACAATCCTGTTATCATTTGACCTTCTTTAAAAACAACATGCTCTGGTTTATCCAACTTAATTAGATACTTAATTATAGGTTTCGAAATACAAGACAAAACATTTCGCTTTCTAGAACTCATTGGGCTTCTTCTTACCCAAAGTCCTAGCATTTGAGCCATTGATGCGTGCCAACCACCCGTCGCTTTTATTTTTATATCAGTAAACCCTGATGCTTCCAAATGGCGTTGCAATGAAAAAGGAGTATAACGATACTCATCATTTGGTACTTCATGCAAATTCCATATAAATGGAACCGTAAAAAAGAAAAGCCCATTTGGTTTTAAAACCCTAAAAACTTCCTTCAAAACAACTTCAGGATTTGGGCAGTGTTCTAAAACTTCTGTTCCAAAAGCACATTCAAATGAACTATCCTCAAAAGGCATTTCTTTTCCATTCCAAGTAAAATCAGGTTTAATTTCAGAATCGTATTGTAATGCATCTTCTATATCTAGACCTACATAGTTATTCACTCTGCTATTTTTTAAAATATACTCTCTATAGGGCATCTTACCACAACCTATATCTAGAAGATTATCTTTTAATTTAGGAATTGTAACTTTCAAAGCATTAAATATAGACATCCTAATATAAAACCTATCTAAATTATAGCAAGTACACTTTATATTGACAAATTCATTATTCATTTGATACCTTTAGTTTTGATTGAAACGATAAATTTCCCCAATCTCTAGGCCACTTATTAATTGGAGAATCCAAATCAAATTTGTGAGTAATTTCAAAATTTAAAACCTCATAAACAATATCATACTCAACATTACCATATTCTTCATTCCCTATTCCAATTGATAAAGCAAAATAATACTCTCCTTTTGCAAGATTATGGTTATGTATAGAAAGCTCCTCATATACTAACTCTCCTTGCGCATAAAAGTCTTTGTCATTCGTAAAAAAAGTACCAACTTTATATTCCTCACTATTAAAAATTGACCCAGCAATTCTATACTTAGCTACTTTTTTATTTACCTTAAAATTTAAACCAACTACTATATCTTTTGAGTTAGCAAAACAATTTTCGTATAACGGATTTAAAAGTTTAGCTGATAAAAATTCAATCTCTTTGGTATTAACAAACCTTCTATTACTATCCGATATAACAACTTCGGTACTTGTATTTTTCTTTTTATCTAAATTTAAATATAAGTTGATTGAATCATTAATCCCCCCTTCAAACACCACTCTCCCCTGCTCCATCACAATCCCCCTCGTACACAAACTCTTCACCGCCGCCATATTATGACTCACAAACAAGACCGTCCTTCCTTCGCCTTTGGAGATGTCTTGCATTTTACCGATGGCTTTCTTTTGGAATTCGGCGTCGCCTACGGCTAACACCTCATCGATTACTAAGATTTCAGGTTCTAGGAATGCGGCTACGGCAAAGGCCAAACGCACGGTCATTCCACTGCTGTATCTTTTAACAGGAGTATCTATATAACGCTCGCAACCCGAGAAAGCTATGATTTCGTCTAACTTGGCAGTGATTTCTTTTTTGGTCATCCCTAAAATAGCACCGTTTAAATAGACATTTTCGCGTCCGGTGAGTTCACCATTAAATCCAGTACCTACTTCCAATAAAGAGGCAATACGTCCTCGTGATTTGATGCTCCCCGTGGTGGGTGCGGTTACTTTGGATAAAATCTTTAGCAGAGTCGATTTCCCAGCGCCATTCTTTCCTATGATTCCCAGTACCTCTCCTCGTTGTACCTCAAAATTAATATCTTGCAAAGCCCAAACATAATCCGACGCTCCTTTTGTGGTTCTATCATTAGTCTCGCCAATTCTCAAATACGGATCTTCTTTTCCTCTTATCTTGTGCCACCAACGGTTCAAGTCGTGACTGAGCGTACCTGTCCCAACGGTACCTAATCGGTATTGCTTGGAGATGTTTTCGGCTTTTAAAATAATATCTTTACCCATTAATTATCGCACTATAAATCAACTGAATACTAAAAACTGACTACTGAACACTAAACTACACCGTATCAATAAAACTTTTCTCTGTTCGATTAAATATAAGCAGACCCAGAAAAAAAACGAGCATAGTAACTACAAAAGTAAAAAGTAGCCCCTTTACAGACAAGGTCCCCACATTCAATAACATATATCGTGATGTTTCAATGATATAAGCCAAGGGATTGTAATGGACTAACCATCCATACTTCGGCAGTTTATCTTCAATAAGCGCTAAAGGGTACATCACTGCCGATAAATACATTAACAACTGCACTCCAAAACCAATCAGATGCGTAAAATCTCTATATTTAGTAACCAAAGAAGAGATGATCATTCCCAGTCCCAAACCTAAAACTCCCATAAGTAACACTAAGAATGGAAAAAAAACTGCCGTCCAATGGAAACCAACTTCTGCTCCTTGAACATAAAAATAGGCATAAAAGACTAGAAAAATAAAAACCTGAATCCCCAACTTTATTAAATTGGAAACTACTATAGAAATTGGAGTGATGATTCTTGGAAAATACACTTTTCCAAATATTGCAGCATTGGCTCTAAAAGTATCAGAGGTACCATTCAAGCAGGCCGTAAAATAATTCCAAACGGTAATCCCAGCCATATTGAATAAAAATGGCGGAACAACTCCTGTTTCGATTCCAGCAACGGAATTAAAAATAATGGTAAAAGTAATCGAAGTGAATAAGGGCTGAATCAAATACCACAAGGGTCCTAAAACAGTTTGTTTGTAAACTGTTACAATATCTCGCTTCACAAATAGGAACAACAAATCACGGTACTGCCAGACCTCTTTCAGAGGCAGTGAAAAAAAGGAATTCTTGGGTGTTATTTCAAACAACCAATCTTCATTTTGGGTAGGTGTGGTATTCATTTTGGGTGCAAAAGCTATTGCTAAAAATCAGTAACAATCGATTTTTAGCTTTGTTTGCGACAAAGATAGCTATAATCTTTCAATCCTATACAAAGAGAAGCCCTTTCAGTATGCAAGACGCAGCAAGGGTTTTATTTATCTTAGAAAACGACTATTTAGTATACATAACAAAAACGTAGTCGGCTAATAAAAAATTTAACCGCAATGAACGCAAAGGATAACGCAATGAACGCAAAGGTTAAAACATATAAGTCAATAAAATTTTGGATTGAAAACGGAAGTGATTTGAACCATATAAGGCAAATAAGGGCATATGAGTTTTTGTCTTAAAAAAAAAACCACAAATAGCGTTAGCATTGAAATTTAACTGCAATGTCCGCAAAGGATTACGCAATGGAACGCAAAGGTTAAAACATATAAGTCAATAAAGTTTTGGATTGAAAACGGAAGTGATTTGAACCATATAAGGCAAATAAGGGCATACTAGTTTTTGGCTTAAAAAAACCACAGATAGCGTTAGCATTGAGATTTAATCGCAAGGAACGCAAAGGGTTACGCAAGGAACGCAAAGGTTAAAACATATAAGTCAATAAAGTTTTGGATTGAAAAAGGAAGTAGTTTGAACCATATAAGGCAAATAAGGGCATATGAGTTTTTGTCTTAAAAAAAACCACAAATAGCGTTAGCATTGAAATTTAACCGCAATGTCCGTAAAGGATTACGCCATTGAACGCAAAGGTTAAAACATATAAGTCAATAAAGTTTTGGATTGAAAAAGGAAGTAGTTTGAACCATATAAGGCAAATAAGGGCATATGAGTTTTTGTCTTAAAAAAACCACAAATAGCGTTAGCATTGAAATTTAACCGCAATGTCCGTAAAGGATTACGCCATTGAACGCAAAGGTTAAAACATATTAAGTCAATAAAGTTTTGGATTGAAAACGGAAGTGGTTTGAACCATATAAGGCAAATAAGGGCATATAAGTTCTTGGCTTAAAAAAACACAGATAGCGTTAGCATAGAGATTTAACCGCAATGCTAACAAATATTTACGCAAAGGAACACAAAGTAGTCGTAGTAAAAAATAGTCTCGATTTATGTAGAAATTACTTTTTCTTATCCCCACCCTAAACGGAGGAAAAAGTAATAAGGACGATATTTTGAAGAGTAGGGTGTTTTGAACTTTTTTATCTTAACAAGCAATATGAATTATGTGCTTCTAAACAGTCTCGACTGCGCTCGACTTGACAGTATTGGAAACCGTAAGTTTTAGGGTCTGAGCGTTCAACTTTCGAATTTGGATATTTTATTAAAATTTCTCTTGGCGAACTTAGTGTAATCCCTTTGCGAACCTTGCGGTTAAACTTTCGGAATTAAGATTTTTTTATTGAAATTTTCCTTGGCGATCCTAGCGTAATCACTTTGCGAACCTTGCGGTTAAACTTTTGGAATTTGAAATACAAACTACTAAATTTTCCCTTTTCAGTATTCTTTAGAATTGAAAACAAAGAGAAACCCTTTCAAATCTCAAGACCTGAAAGGGTTTTATTTCTTATACTGAAAGCATCAGTATTATTAGTGAACTTAATGATCAGGACTAAACCCTTAACTCATTAACGTTTAACCGATTAAACAGTTAACCGATTAAACAATTAACCAATTAACCCCCACTAACTATCCAAAAACTGAAAGGCAGAATTCATACTTTTAAATTCAGGTACAATTTTTTTCATTTTACCTACAATATCTTCATTACTAAAGAAAGTAGACATTCCGATTAGTTCTTCAATTTCAAGGTGCAGATTTTCAAATTCATCCTGAATTTCCTCAGCAATCATGATTTTTTCGTGATAAGTTGGAATGGTTTTAGAAGTGTCATTTAAAAGTTCTTCATACAATTTTTCACCTGGACGCAATCCAACAATTTTGATTGGAATGTCTTTATCCGGAATAAAACCAGCCAGTTTTATCATTTTCCTAGCCAAATCAATAATTTTTACAGGCTTACCCATATCAAAAATATAAATCTCGCCACCTTTGCCCATAGAACCCGCTTCCAAAACCAACTGACAGGCTTCTGGTATCGTCATAAAGTAACGAATAATATCTTGGTGCGTAATGGTAACAGGCCCCCCAGCTGCAATTTGTTTGGTAAACAAAGGTACTACAGAGCCATTAGAACCCAATACATTTCCAAAACGAGTCGTAATGAATTTGGTTCCTTTTCCATTATTCTCTCTGATACTTTTCAATTGCAACGATTGCACATATTTTTCCGCAATTCGCTTACTTGCTCCCATGACATTGCTCGGATTAACCGCTTTGTCAGTAGAAACCATAACAAACTTTTTTACTTTGAATTCACAAGATAAATCCGCAACATTCTTGGTACCTTCAACATTCGTTTGTATAGCCTGTGCAGGATTTTCTTCCATCAAAGGAACATGCTTATAGGCTGCTGCATGATACACCACTTGTGGAGAATGCGTTCTAAATACTCTGCGCATTACTTCTTTATTGCGAACATCAGCAATAACACTATGCAAATTGGAATCGGTAACAATAGTTTCTAATTCTAAAGTCAATTGATGCAATGGAGTCTCCCCTTGATCCACTAAAACTATCGAATGCGGCTTGAATTGAATCACTTGACGCACGATTTCACTTCCTATAGAACCAGCAGCTCCTGTGATTAATATGGTTTTATCTTTTAAATCTTTTGAAATGGTTTTGTTATCCAAAATAATAGGATTACGCTCCAAAAGGTCTTCAATTTGAATGTTTTTTACCTTTTCTGAAATCTCTTTTTGATTTTCCCAGTTCGAAATCAAAGGCACTGTATATACCCTGTAATTGAATTCTAAACACTTATCTACAATTTGCAATTGTTCTTCCTTACTTAAGGACTTATCCGCTATAATGATAGCCTCAGCACCAACAGATCGCATCAAAGTGGGTAATTTTTTCTTTTGAACAAGTATGGGCAAATCCAACATTCGTTTATTCGAATTCATATTGTTCTTATCCACAAAACCAACAATCTTAAATCGCGATGGAGTTTCAAACTTCAGTGCATTGGCTACTGAAATAGCATTGGCATCCGTCCCATAAATAATGGTGCGAATCAATTTATTAGTTCCTTTATCCGAAAAATACAATTCGAAAGTTTGTTTGACCACCACGCGATACAAGAACAAACCACAAAAAGAAAGTACAATATTAATAAACAAGGCCGTATTCAAAATGGCTTTTTCCCCTGTACTGACTTCATAAAAGAAATTAGTGATTAAAAAAACTACCAATACCGCCATTTGAGAAAACAATAGCTTGACAGCATCAATATAAGAAGAATGACGAATAATACCAGAATAGGTACGGAACAACCAAAAGAAAAACACATTAACCCCCATCAACAAACTGATGTACACTAAATAATGTGGCGTAACGATATATTCTAAACCAGTTCCCTTAAAAATCAATACCGTAAAAAAGAAAGAGACATTGAGTACCATAGTATCCATCACCACGATAATCCATCGAGGTAAATAACTCAAATTATGAATATTGAACTTCAGGTTCGCTCTAGAAAAAAAATTTTGTGTAGCTGTACTCAAAATGCGATTTCTTTTAAAATTAATGTGAACAAAAATACAAATTATTGGGAAAGTATGGACAATAAAAATGTTAATATATCCTACCGGTAGTATTTGTTGGTTAACTGGTTAATCGTGGAAATGGTTAACTGGTTAATTGTTGAATTTGGCAATTGTTAAGCTAGTTAATCATTAAAATTCATTAATTGTTGAACTGATTCATTGTTGAACTGAATTTACTATCATTTTCCGTTGAGTGCAATTGTTTTTTTACCACGTAGGAGAAACATAGAAAAGATAGTTTTGTTTAAGAGAAAAAATAGACCTTTTACAATTCACACAGCTTATCAGTTTCAGAAAGTGCTATTGCTGTTTTTTCTATGTTGACTAGCTTTAATCTATGATTCTAGCAATTACTCACGGATAAAAGCTGTTTACTACTCCTTTTTAATTTGCCCTTCAACCAAAGGATTATTTCTAGTAAGTAAAACGATTAAACAATTCTCCTTTAATCGCCAAACCATTAAAAAACCTTAAACAATTAAACCTTTAACCAGTTAACCGACTAAATCCTTAAACTTTTAAACAACATTAAACAATTAAACCCTTAAACCACCTTAAACGATTAAACAATTAACCAGTTAACCATTAAACTTTTAAACAACATTAAACGATTAAACAATTAACCAATTAACCGATTAAACAATCTACCGATTAACCTCTCTGCTTCAACAAGCCCAACAAATAATCGCCATAACCCGACTTGCGAAGGGGTTCAGCGATGGCCTTTAATTCGGCTTCACAGATAAAGCCTTGTCTCCAAGCGATTTCTTCAATGCAACCCACTTTTAAACCTTGACGTTCTTCTAAAACCTGAACAAACTGACCGGCTTGCATCAAACTGTTAAACGTACCTGTATCCAACCATGCCGTTCCCCTACTCAGTATGCCTACTTTGAGTTTGCCTTGTGCCAAATACACTTTATTCACATCGGTGATTTCATATTCTCCTCGAGCACTAGGCTGAATATTTTTAGCAATTTCTACAACCGAATTATCATAAAAATACAAACCTGGTACTGCATAATTGGACTTAGGTTGTAGTGGCTTTTCTTCTATTGAAAGTGCTTTCTGATTTTCATCAAACTCAACCACCCCATACCGTTCTGGATCCGAAACATGATACGCAAAAACCACTCCTCCCTCAGGATTTGTATTCGATTGCAACAATTCATGCATGTTGGCTCCAAAAAAGATATTGTCCCCCAAAACTAAGGCCACCGAATCATCACCAATAAAATCTGCCCCAATCACAAAAGCTTGTGCTAAACCATTAGGAATCGCTTGTTCCGCATAGCTGAATTGGCAGCCTATCTGACTACCATCACCCAATAACTTTTTAAAATTAGGCAAATCGTGCGGCGTAGAGATAATCAAAATCTCGTGTATTCC
Organism: Flavobacterium sp. 9R; assembly: GCF_902506345.1. NCBI lineage: Bacteria > Pseudomonadati > Bacteroidota > Flavobacteriia > Flavobacteriales > Flavobacteriaceae > Flavobacterium > Flavobacterium sp. 9R. Next base: position 1,760,890 of record NZ_LR733413.1, read on the forward strand.
CGCCATCATTAGGGTCGATAACGGATAATAAATCATTGGTTTGTCATAAACGGGCATCATTTGTTTGCTCATCGCCAATGTTAGGGGATGTAAACGGGTACCGGATCCACCGGCTAGTATTATTCCTTTCATTTTTGTTTTAGTATTAAGTACTATGTATTAAGTATTAAGTATTAAGTATTAAGACAACTGATAACCGAAAACTGATAACTGACAACCGAAAACAGATAACTGAAAACTATTGCAACAGCCTCATACAAAGCTCTAAACTCTCCTTATAATCCGGGACCATCACTCCAAAAGTAGCTTTAATTTTACTTTTATCCAATAACGAATATTGTGGACGTTTCGCTGGAGTCGGATAAGCAGAAGTTGGAATACCACTTACCTTACAATCAAATCCACCAATCTCTTGAATAGCTAGGGCAAATTCATACCAGCTGATTTCGCCTTCATTGGAGAAATGGTAGATTCCTGCTTGCCAAGTAGGATGGATAATAATGGTTAGTACAGCCTGGGCTAAGTCTGCCGCATAAGTTGGGCTACCAATTTGATCGTTGACCACATTCAAACTATCTCTTTCTTGCATTAAACGCGACATCGTTTTTACAAAATTGGCACCAAAACTAGAATACACCCATGAAGTTCTGATAATGATACTGCTTGGGCATTCCTGTGCACAAGCCAACTCACCTGCTAGTTTCGTTTGTCCATAGACATTAATTGGCGTCGTAGGAGCCGACTCTGCCAAAGGTGTGGCAGCGGTTCCATCAAAAACATAGTCAGTAGAAATATGGAGCAACTTACAATCGTTTTTGGCACTCCATTTCGCTAGCACCGCTACCGCTTGATGATTCAATACATCGGCCAATTCGAATTCAGATTCTGCCCGATCTACCGCTGTGTGGGCAGCACAATTAATGATATAATTAGGTTGCATTCTAGATAATTCCATTGTCAAATGAACCAAATCACACAAATCCAATTCTCCTCTGTCTGTAAAAACCCACTCAAATTGAGTATACCTTTTAGACAAAACCCTTAATTCAGACCCCAATTGTCCATTCGTTCCCGTAACTAGTATTTTTTTCATATATTTTTTTAGTGGTTTGTGATGCTTGGTGCTTGATGCTTGATGCTTGACGCTAAGCAGTACCCTGTAATAAAAGGCGAACTAAGTCAGGTACTCTATATAACCTTCCATTCAAACAAGTAGACTTAACAACCAAACTTTACGAACCTTACGGTTAAATCATCAAACCTTTAAACAACCTTAAACAAGTCACCGATTAAGCAGGTAACAAATTAAACAATTTTAAACCATCTTAAACAATCATCCTCTACCTAACTACAAAGTATAATCGATTAAACACTTAACCGATTAAACGATTAACCTTTAAAACAATCTTTGCCAGCCTCGCGTAACCCTTTGCAAGTTTTACGGTTAAATTACAACACTATAACCACCCCATAACTCATAACTCACAACTGATAACTGATAACTGATAACTGATAACTGATAACTGATAACTGATAACTGACAACCGACTAACCCGTTAAGCAATCTTTGCGCACCTCGAGTAACCCTTTGCGAGCTTTGCGGTTAAATTACAATACTATAACCACTCCATAACTCACACCCCACAACTCAAACTCATAACCGATAACAGATAACTCACAACCGACTAACCCGTTAAGGAATCTTTGCGAACCTCGCGTAACCCTTTGCGAGCTTTGCGGTTAAATTACAACACTATAACCACTCCATAACTCATAACTGATAACTCACAACTCACAACCGATAACAGATAACTGACAACCGACTAACCAGTTAAGCAATCTTTGTGACCCTCGCGTAACCCTTTAAAACTTTGCGGTTAAATTAAAACACTATAACCACCCCATAACTCATAACTGATAACAGATAACTCACAACTGATAACTCACAACTGATAACTCACAACTAATAACTCACAACTGATAACACATAACCGATAACCGATAACTGACAACCAATTACCCTCATCTCCTAAAACTCACTATTACAATTAGCGAAATCAGGCAAAACCAAATCCTTTTCTGAAACAATTGCCTTCTTCAATTCCATTCCCCAATCAATATTTAATGTAGGATCATCAAAACGAATCCCACCCTCACTGGCTTTGTTATAAAACTGATCGCATTTATACAATACCACCGCCGTTTCACTCAAAACCGAAAAGCCATGAGCAAAACCTTGAGGTACTAACAATTGTTTTTTATTTTCAGCAGTTAATTTAATGCCAAAATGCTGTCCATAGGTCGGAGAATCTTTTCTCAAATCGACCGCCACATCCATAATCTCCCCTTGCAACACCCGAACTAATTTCGTTTGTGCATAAGGTGGGTTTTGATAATGCAAGCCTCTCAAAGTCCCTCTTTGGGAAAACGACTGATTGTCTTGTACAAAATCGATGGCAATGCCAAGAGCACTGAACTTGTTTTTATTGTAGCCTTCAAAAAAATACCCACGAGCGTCTTCAAAAACATCAGGAGTAAGTACTACTAAATCTTTAATAAATGTTTCTTCTTTATTCATGCTGCAAATTTATATTTTTATTTTAGATGGGAAAGGTTAAATGGTTAATCGGTTAATGGATTAACTGGTTAATCGTTTAACTGGTTAACTGTTGAATGGGTTAATAGATGAAATGGTTAACTGGTTAACTGGTTAATCGGTTAAGGGGTTAACTATTAATTAATTGATTACTTAGTTAGCTAGTTTCCTCACAGGAAAAGTGATATCTTGATGAATGGCACCATAAACACAATCGAGAGGCTGCTAGTTCCTTTTTCATTCCCCCTACCTTAAAGGGTCGAAAAAGTAACGATGACCAAAAGTTATAAAATTGATTTTTGAAATTCGGAATTTCTTGTTTTCGGCTCCCTTTAGGTTTGGGGTAAACGAAAACTCACAGTATCTTACTTCAAAACACACCCCCAGCACCTATAACTCCAGTAACTATTTATTTTTGGAGTCGTTAAATCTTCGATTTCTAGAGGGGAGGCGCTATAGTAAACACTACACATTTAGCATACTTAACTGAACTGTCCTGTACATTGTTAACCGCCTTCCACTTCTAGCCTCTACCTTTTAACCTCTACCTTCTACCTTTGATTGTTCCCTCGAGTAGTTCATACTGAGCGAAGCGAAGTACAGTCGAGAGGCTTCGTATCAATAAAACCTGTTTTCAGGTCTATTTAAGGTAGGTCTCATCTGAAAACACAAACTGATCACTTTTCAACTGAACACTGAATACTTCCTTAACGAACCTTGCGTAATCCTTTGCAATCTTCGCGGTAAAACTATTAAACTTTCAAACAACTTTAAAAAGTTAACCGATTAAACTTTTAAACAATTTTAAACAACCGCACAATTAACCGATTAACCAGTTAAACAATTCAACAGTTAACAAGTTAAACAATTAACCTTTAAACAACCTTAAACAATTAAACAGTTAACCGATTAACCAGTTAACCGATTAAACCATTAAACAACCTTAAACAATTAAGCAGTTAACCGATTAACCAATTAAACCTTTAAACAACCTTAAACAATTAACCGATTAAACAGTTAACCGATTAAACCATTAAACAACCTTAAACAATTAAGCAGTTAACCGATTAACCAATTAAACCTTTAAACAACCTTAAACAATTAACCGATTAAACAGTTAACCGATTAAACAGATAACCGATAACCGGTAATCCCACATCACAAACTTTTCAAAATTAATTCGTGCATCCGTGGCAAACCACATCGTTTGCACTGAGCCATTTGTGACATTTGTGTCATTTTATGTTCAAAAATGACAACCATCAAGAAACGAAAAACAGTATGCAATATCTTTCAACAAAAAAAAGTATGGCTATAGTAAAAGCACCCTTTGCAATCACTGGCACGATAGACGACCTAAACTTTTATCTCGATCAAGATAAAATCAACCGCGTTCGCAAAAAAGCAGATTCGGCTAAGACGACCAAAAAGAACCGAAACGCATCCAACGATCACCTCATAAAAATGCAAGGCCAAGAAATGAGCCATTGTTCTAAAACTTCCAAAATATTTCGTCGATTAACGCAAGCCTTTAATAATAACGCAAAAGACGGCAGTTATGCAGGAAGAGCCAACGCCCTCTTTTTGAATATCGTAAAAGAAGACCATAATAATGAACGAGGGAATCGTTTAGTAACTGAAGGCATCAAATCCAAATACGGTCAAGAACTCCTTTTAGGCTTTGAAAGCAACAAATTACGCCCCCTTCCACTGGTACTACCCTCAAATAAATGGACACTAAAAAACCACGGTTTTAAGTATTCAAATTGTAATTTAGAAACCGACCTCAATTGGCCTGAAGATGCCACTCATATCACCTTCAATCTAGCCATTGCCAATTGGAACCTAGAAACCAACCACTTCACCACCATCTATGGCGAACCACAATTTTTTCCCAAAACCAGTACCCCACAAGACATAACCATAACGGTTAAACCGCCTACAGACCAAGACCTCCACCTCACTTTTTTATTTATTGGCTTTTCCAACCAAATCGGTAGCAAACACATCCCGCTCCACCGCAAACACAACACGGCAACCCTAATAGCTTACCACTACTTTCCCCAACACCTCAACGATAATACTCCAGCTCAAACCGAAACCTCAGCTGAAAATTTAAAACCTCCATTTAGCTTTTCCTAACCCCAATAAAAAACCCTTTCAGAATCCAAAACTCAGAAAGGGTTTAAAAATAGCATCAATTAACTCCTTATAAAGCCTACCCGATAGCTCAAAATCCGAAAAAATTTGTGAATTTGCGGTTATCCTCCTCACTAAACTTTCCGAACCATGTACAACACTTTGCGACCTTGTGTCTTCGCGGTTCACTTTTTGGAATTTTAAAATTTGGAATTTCCATTAGCATATTCGATAGGCCACATCTCCGGAGGAAATCGCACGTCATCCTCAGCCGTACGTTCCAGTGGTAAAGTCGAAAAAGAAATCAATTTTGAACCCGCTTCAAGCGACTCAATGGCATTAGCATAGCCTTCAGGTATGTGCAAGACTTTACTTTCGTTAGCCGAAAGCAAGACATTCTCCACAGACAGGTCTTTCGAAGGAGATTCCCAGTGGTCCACTTTGACAAAATGTACTCGGATGGAACCTTGTACACAATAAAAATACTTGTTATCAATGCGATGCCCTTGCCAAGCACGCAAAGGGTGCTCCTCAGAATTACTGATAATATAAAACCGAGCAATCTCTTCAAAGACCATCCCATTCACAAACGAAATTTGCCCTCTAAGATCGGTATGGATACCTCCTTCTATTAGTCTAGGTTGTTTCACTATAGCTCCCATATCATTTTCTTGTCTTGTTAACTTCCAACTGAACTTTCCTGTACATTGTCAACTACCTTCCACCTCTAACCTCTACATTCTATCTTCTACATTCTATCTTCTACCTTTGATTGTCACCTCGAGTAGTTTATACTGAGCGAAGTCGAAGTACAGTCGAGAGGCTTTGTTTCAATAAAACCTGTTTTCAGGTCTATTTAAGATTGGCTAAACTGAAAACACCCACTGATCACTTTCCAACTGAATACTGAATACTTCCTTGGCGAACCTTGCGAAACACTTTTCGAACTTCGCGGTAAAACTATTAAACTTTCAAACAACTTTAAACAGTTAACCGATTAACCAATTAAACCTTTATACAACCTTAAACGATTAAACAATTAAACAGTTAACCGATTAACCAGTTAACCAATTAAATCTTTAAACAACCTTAAACGATTAACCAGTTAACCGATTAAACAGTTAAACAATTTTAAACAACCGCACAATTGACCAATTGACCAGTTAACCGATTAATCAATTTTAAACAACTTTAAACAGTTAACCGATTAACCAATTAAACCTTTAAACAACCTTAAACAATTAACCAGTTAACCAATTAACCGATTAAACAGTTAAACAATTTTAAACAACCGCACAATTAACCGATTAGACAGTTAACCGATTAAACAATTTTAAACAATTAACCAGTTAACCAGTTAACCGATTAAACAGTTAAACAATTAACCGATTAACCAGTTAACCGATTAAACCATTAAACTTCTTTCGTCGCCCAATACCTAATACCCAAATACACCCCACTCATCACTATTAAAATCAATATAAAAACAGTAAGCGTCAAAGCCTGTTGTTGGATCAAATAAATGGCAGAGTAATTCACTCCCAACTGCACCACAGCATACCCTACAGCCACAGCCACATGGGGCAAGCGCTTTTCATTAGCCAAATACTGATACAAGTGCGAACGATGTGCTTCGAGTATATTTTCTTTTTTGCGAAGGCGATTGAAAATGGTCAGAACTGCATCTATACCATAAACAGCGAAGAAAAGCAAATAGCCTATTTGTTGCGTAGCCACAATCAACTTCACCATATAGTAACCCAAAAACAAAGCCATAGCTACACTCCCTACATCACCCGCAAAGGTTTTAGCTCTTTTTCTCAAATTAAAGAAAGCAAATACCAAACAGGCTATTCCCATAACATCAAGCATAGGCACATCTTCTACCAATTCTGGTAAAAAACGGAAAGAAACGAGGCTCACCAAAGCATACAAGACCGTGATCCCGTTGATGCCATCCATAAAATTAAAGGCATTGGTCCAACCGATTAACAAAATTGCTACTACCGGCAGCCACCACCAGCCCAATGTTATGAGTTCTAAATCATACAACACCAAACCAATAGCCAACAGATGAGCCAATAATCTTGGAAATTGCGACAATGGACGGATATCATCAATAAAACTAACCACTGCAACGAGTAAGATCGACAAAGACAAAGGCCAACTCACGTACCCCATCCCAAAACCAAGCACCACCGCTATGGGAAATAAAATCCCTCCACCTCGTAGGGTAATCTGGGTATGAGAAGAACGCAAGTTAGGTTTATCGATAATATTAAACCGATCCGCAATTTTAAAATAAAAAAGTTCCGCTAGTAGCAGAACTAGAAAAAATAGAATATATATCATTTTTTAAACTAAATTTTGATTTATAACTCCCAGCCGTTAGCTAGAGTGCATTACATTGCTACAGCTATTTAAAACGTATTGAGAAGCTTTTTGTGCACCCAAATGTTCTCGATACAATTTTCAAAAAAAGCTATCGCATTTTTCGAAAATCACTCGAACTGACGATTCGTATTTCGAGAACTTCTTGAGTCCCCCAAGCAAGCAAAGAGTTAACCGATGCGTCAGTTCAAGTAGAATTGAAACGTGACAGCTTTTCAATTCATATCGAGAAACAAACCGCCCTCGATACAATTTTCAAAAAAAGCTACCGCAATTTTTTTAAAACCACTCGGTCTGACGTTTCACTTTTCGAGAACTTCTTGGGTTCCCCCAAGCAAGCAACGAGATAACCGAGGCGTCAGTTCGAGTAGAATTGAAACGCGATAGCTTTTCAATTCATATCGAGAACCCTTATGTACCCAAACGCCCTCGATACAATTTTTAAAAAAAGCTAACGCATTTTCTAAAAACCACTCGGTCTGACGTTTCACTTTTCGAGAACTTCTTGGGTTCCCCCAAGCAAGCAACGAGATAACCGAGGCGTCAGTTCGAGTAGAATTGAAACGCGATAGCTTTTCAATTCATATCGAGAACCCTTATGTGCACCAAACGCCCTCAATACAATTTTCAAAAAAAACTACCGCAATTTTTTTAAAACCACTCGGTCTGACGATTCGTTTTACGAGAACCTCTTAATTTCCCTAAGCAAGCAACGAGATAACCGAGGCGTCAGTTCGAGTGCATTAAATTGCCATAGCTATTTAATGCGTATCGAGAACCTTTTTTTAGCTAAATTCACTAAAGCTTCGAAATCGCCATTAATTAACGCCTCTTTTTTTGCTCTTGACCACTTTTTAATTTGTTTTTCTTTTTCAATTGCTATAGTAATATCCGTAAACTCACAATAAAAAACAAGTTCAAGTGGCCTTCTGTTAGCGGTGTAACAATCTGGATAATAGCCCGTATTATGTCTAAACAATCTTTGTCCCAAATTACTAGTAACGCCAGTATAATAACTACCATCTGAACATTTTAGAATATAGACATAAGAAAGTTTCATAGATTATCAGCAAATAATTACAATTCAAATCTTCCGTCAGTTCGAGTGTTTTTTAAAGACAATGCGACAGCAATTTTTTTAAAACCACTCGGTCTGACGTTTCACTTTTCGAGAACTTCTTGAGTCCCCCTAGCGTCAGTTCGAGTGTTTTCTATGCTCTGCGGCAGCAAGGGTATAGAAAATGTATCGAGAACGACGCCTCTCTGCAACCAAACGCCCTCGATACAATTTTCAGAAAAAGCTAACGCATTTTCTAAAAACCACTCGGTCTGACGTTTCACTTTTCGAGAACTTCTTGAGTCCCCCTAGCGTCAGTTCGAGTGTTTTCTATGCTCTGCGGCAGCAAGGGTATAGAAAATGTATCGAGAACGACGCCTCTCTGCACCCAAACGCCCTCGATACAATTTTCAGAAAAAGCTAACGCATTTTCTAAAAACCACTCGGTCTGACGATTCGTATTTCGAGAACTTCTTGAGTCCTCCAAGCGTCAGTTCGAGTGTTTTCTATGCCCTGCGGCAACAAGGGTATAGAAAATGTATCGAGAACGACGCCTCTCTGCANAATAAAACTGACAAAGTCCTAATCGGGGCATAAGTAGCTAACTTTGATCGAAGAGAAGGTTCACTTTGTCAGTTTGGTTGTTGATTAAAAGTAATTTAAATTTATTTAGCAAATCTAAAGGATCGCAGTGAAAATCCTTTGTTGCCGGGGTTCGGCAACAAAGATTATAACGGAGAGCGGGACTTTGCTCACAAGAAAGCGATTTGAATACTGCTCCTAAAAAAATTACTCTTTGGCAGCCAAATAACGCTCGGCATCCAATGCTGCCATACAACCTGTACCTGCAGCGGTAATGGCTTGGCGGTACACGTGATCGGCGGCGTCTCCTGCTACGAAAACTCCTGCTACATTCGTTTTTGAACTTCCTGGAACGTTTATGATATAACCCGTTTCGTCTAAGGTCAAGTAATCTTTGAAAATATCGGTGTTAGGTTTGTGACCAATGGCCACGAAAAATCCGGTAGCTGGAATGTCATACACTTCATCGGTGGTTTTGTTTTTTACTTTGATAGCTGAAACCACTTGTTCATCTCCTAAAACTTCAACTGTATCATGGTTTAAAAGGATTTCGATGTTTTCGGTTTTGCGTACTCTTTCTTCCATAATTTTGGAAGCTCTGAATTTTTCGCTTCTAACCAACATTGTTACTTTTTTGCACAATTTAGATAAGTAGTGTGCTTCTTCGCAAGCAGAATCTCCTGCTCCAACGATTACCACTTCTTGGTTTCTATAGAAAAAGCCATCACAAACGGCACAAGCTGAAACTCCGCCACCCATTTTTAAATAATGTTGTTCTGATGGTAAACCTAAATATTTTGCAGAAGCCCCTGTAGAAATAATTACAGTTTCGCAGTGCAATTCGATAGTATCGTTAATCCAAACTTTGTGAATATCACCAGAAAAATCAACTTTGGTAGCCCAACCGTCTCGCACATCAGCGCCAAAACGTTGTGCTTGTTGTTGCAACTGAATCATCATTTCTGGACCAGTTACACCATCTACATAACCAGGGAAATTTTCAACTTCATTGGTCGTTGTCAACTGTCCACCAGGTTGCATTCCTTGGTACAAAACAGGATACATATTGGCTCTAGCAGCATAAATAGCAGCGGTATAACCAGCAGGACCTGAACCTATAATTAGGCATTTTATTTTTTCGATAGTATTTGACATTGTGTTTTGAGTTTTTTAAAATACACGCAAAAATAGGATTTTAAAAAATAATAACTCGCTTTGAAGTATTTGTTTTGATTATGGAGTAATAAAAAAACACATTCTTACTAAGTAAACTACAATAGTATTTGTTATAAAATGTTTCTTTTGAAGTCGCTTATCATAAACGTAACAAGTAGAAAATAAAAAAACCTTTCTGAAATCCAGAAAGGTTTTTGTCGGGGTGGCAGGATTCGAACCTGCGACCTCCTGCTCCCAAAGCAGGCGCGATAACCGGGCTACGCTACACCCCGTAACGCGGGTGCAAATATAGAACACTTTTTTGGCTATCACAAGTTATTTCAAAAATAAAATTATTTAATGCCTTACACCAAGCAGTAAAACAAAAGATTCAATTCAATTACAATTACTTAGACCAACTTTGAATAACAAAAGTATGTAGCAATTATTAAGATAAAAATTGGCATTGTTATTTCATTTTTACTAACTTTAATCTCCTAATCAATTAAAAAACAATTATTTAAAATGAAAAAAAATCATTTAACCAGCTTAGCACTAACTTTTCTTCTTTTGTCAATTAGTTGTCAAAAGAAATCTGAAACCACTACTGAATCTACTCAACCAAAAGATTCCATTACTACTACCAGTTCAGAACCAGTAGAACCAAAAACAGATTTTAAAAAGACTGTAGCTTATAAAACGATACGTTTTGAAATAACTAAATCAGGCGATACCTTAACGATTCAACCCTCAGGTTTTGAATCAGACAACACAAAAGTCTCCAAAACGATTGACGGTACCGTTACCAATGTAGAAGTAGATGATGTAAATACGGATGGCTCTCCAGAGCTAATGATTTATATTACTAGTGCTGGAAGTGGAAGTTATGGTACGGCAATTGGTTTTTCTGGGAACAACAATAAATCAATGAGCGAAATCACCATCCCAAGTATGGTAGACAATCCTAAAGCGAACAAAGGATATATGGGCCATGATGAATTTGCAATTGTTGAGGGCACTTTAGTGCAACGATTTCCTATTTATAAAGAAGGAGACACTAACAGCAAGCCAACAGGTGGAATGCGACAAATTCAGTACAAATTAAAAAACGGAGAAGCTTCAAAAGTTTTTGCAGTTGACAAAATCATTGAATACTAATCGAGGTATCAAATTACTTTATATTGATTGATACTACTTACAAAAAAGACACTTTTTAAAAGCAAAAAATTTAATAAAAATGAAATAAAAAGAGATTATAATTAGCAATTCAACAATGGTAAGAAATGATTAACTAAGCATTAGCAAAAGTTAACAAAATAGATTTTCAATAACCATAAAAAATTGTATTTTTACCGCTCAAAATTCAAAAACAAATGGGCAAAATCATTGCGATTGCTAATCAAAAAGGAGGCGTTGGAAAAACCACAACATCCGTAAATCTTGCAGCATCATTAGGTGTTTTAGAAAAAAAAGTTTTATTAATTGATGCTGACCCTCAAGCTAATGCCACGTCAGGACTTGGAATTGACGTTGAGTCAGTTGAAATTGGCACCTACCAAATTTTAGAACACAGTCATACGCCACACGAAGCTTTACTTAAATGTACCGCTCCAAACGTAGACGTGATTCCTTCCCATATCGACCTTGTGGCTATCGAAATCGAATTGGTCGACAAAGAAAACCGTGAGTACATGCTCAAAAAATCATTAGAAAGCATCAAAGATGAATACGATTACATTTTAATTGATTGTGCTCCATCTTTAGGTTTACTAACTTTGAACGCACTTACTGCCGCGGATTCTGTAATTATCCCTATTCAGTGCGAATATTTTGCACTCGAAGGATTAGGAAAATTATTGAATACCGTAAAAAGTATTCAAAAAATTCATAACCCAGATTTAGACATCGAAGGATTATTACTAACTATGTATGATTCTAGACTACGATTATCTAATCAAGTTTTAGAAGAAGTACAAAAGCATTTCAACGATATGGTTTTTGAAACTGTAATCCAACGAAATGTGAAACTGAGTGAAGCTCCTAGTTTTGGTGAAAGCATCATCAACTATGACGCAACTAGCAAAGGAGCAGTAAACTATATTCACTTAGCTCAAGAAATAATAAAGAAAAATAGCAAATAGGTTTTATGACAAAAGCAGTAAAAAAACAAGCACTCGGTAGAGGATTATCCGCATTATTAAAAGACCCTGAAAACGATATTAAATCGGTTGAGGATAAAAATGCAGACAAAGTTGTTGGTAATATTATTGAGCTTGAAATTGATGCTATTGAAATTAATCCATTTCAACCTAGGACTAATTTCAATGAAGAATCACTGCGTGAATTAGCCACTTCTATTAAAGAATTAGGTGTGATTCAACCTATTACGGTTCGTAAATTAGATTTTAATAAATACCAATTAATTTCTGGGGAACGTCGTTTGCGCGCTTCTGTTTTAGTAGGACTTACCACAGTGCCTGCATACATACGAATTGCCAATGACAACGAATCATTGGTTATGGCTTTGGTGGAAAACATTCAACGTCATGACTTAGACCCAATTGAGATTGCACTTTCCTACCAACGTTTAATGGATGAAATCCAGTTGACTCAAGAACAAATGAGTGAAAGAGTGGGTAAAAAACGTTCTACCATTGCCAACTATTTACGTCTTTTAAAACTAGACCCAATTATTCAAACTGGAATTAGAGACGGTTTCATCAGTATGGGACATGGTCGTGCCATCATCAATGTTGAGGATTTAGACGTACAAGCCCAGATGTATCAGAAAATTGTTAGCCAGAATCTATCTGTGCGTGAAACAGAAACTTTGGTAAAAAACTATCACGAAAGTTTGTTGCCAAAATCTAATACCCCTTCAAAATCTGCAGCTTTTGAAATTGATGACGAACAACAACACAGTTTTAATTCTTATTTTGGAACCAAAGTAGACTTAAAAGTGGCTGGTAACGGAAAAGGAAAAATAACAATTCCATTTCACTCTCAAGAAGATTTAAACCGAATTATCAAATTAATCAAAGGGTAGTGACTAAATTCCTAACCACATGTATCCTCACTTTTTTTCTCGGGAATGGTTTTGTTTTTGCACAAGATAAAAAAACGGAAGGTTTAGTTGCAAAAGACACTGTCCAATCCAATGATATTGACCCACTAACACCTGCAAAAGCTGCTTTTTACTCTGCTATTTTGCCAGGTTTAGGTCAAGCCTACAATAAAAAGTATTGGAAAATTCCATTAGTTTATGCTGGAATAGGCACAAGCTTGTATTTTTATATTGACAATAATAGAAAATACAATCAATACCGGGATGCTTACAAAAGAAGATTAGAAGGCTACAACGATGATAAATTTTCTTATTTAGACAATAGCCGACTCATTGCAGGACAAAAATTCTACCAACGCAACAGAGATTTATCGGCATTAGTAACCGTTGGTTTTTATGTTTTAAACATTATAGACGCCAATGTAGATGCGGCTTTAATTCAGTTTAATGTAAATGAAAATCTTTCTTTAAAACCTGAAATTTACCCAAACGATGTAACGTTTCGTCCCAACGTTGGACTAACTTTCAATTATACTTTTTAAGAAGTACTTATTTTAAATCAAAAAAAATGAAGATTGCGCTTTTAGGATACGGAAAAATGGGCCAAGTAATTGAAAGAATTGCACTTGAAAGAGGCCACGAAATTGTTTTGAAAAAAGACGAATTCAATACTTACGAAGGACTAGAAAAAGCCGATGTTGCTATAGATTTCAGTGTCCCAGCAGCAGCAGTTGCCAATATTTCGGCTAGTTTTAACAACAATGTCCCTGTAGTTTCTGGCACTACTGGTTGGTTAGAACACTATGACGAAATGATTGCCTTATGTAAAGAAAAAAAGGGTGGTTTTATTTCTAGCTCTAACTTCAGTTTAGGAGTAAATCTTTTTTTTGAATTGAATTCCTATTTGTCAAAAATAATGGCTCCTTACGATTCTTATAAAGTGTCAATGGAGGAAATTCACCATATCCACAAATTAGACGCACCAAGCGGAACGGCTATAACCCTAGCCGAGGGAGTTATGGAACATAGTAACTATTCTAAATGGACTTTGGATGCAAGTCCAAAAGAAAACGAACTCCACATTGAAGCCATTAGAACTGGGGAAGTACCTGGTACGCATACGGTAACCTACAATTCCCCTATCGACGCCATCGAAATCAAGCATACTGCTCACAACAGAGAAGGATTTGCCTTAGGTGCTGTCATTGCTGCAGAATGGTTGGCAGGAAAACAAGGCGTTTTCACAATGAAAGATGTTTTAAATTTTAAATAATCATAGAGCTACATTAGTTTTAAAAAATACCGAATCCTATGACACTATATTCTTGGTTTGTATTCTTTTTAGTTATTCAAATAGTCCATTTTTTGGGGACATGGAAAATGTACGAAAGTACAGGAAGAAAACGCTGGGAAGCGGCTATTCCTATTTACAATGCCATCGTATTAATGAAAATAATCGGTAGACCAACTTGGTGGACGATTTTATTGTTCATTCCAGTAATCAACTTAATTATGTTTCCTGTGGTTTGGGTAGAAACCTTACGTAGTTTTGGAAGACGCTCAACAGTAGACACTATCTTGGTAATCCTAACCTTTGGTTTTTATTTGTATTACATCAATTATACACAACCATTAAATTATATAGCAGACAGAGACACAGCGCCTGACCACAAAGCGGCTGATACTGTAAGCTCATTGCTATTTGCAGTTATTGTTGCTACGATTGTTCATACTTATTTCATTCAACCATTTACCATTCCGACTTCATCTTTGGAAAAATCATTATTGGTAGGAGACTTTTTGTTTGTAAGCAAAATGAACTATGGAGCAAGAGTTCCGATGACTACCGTTGCAATGCCAATGGTTCACGACACCATTCCATTAACTAAGAAAAAATCGTATTTAAATTGGCCACAATTGCCATATATGCGATTCCCTTCTATCGAAGACATCAAACGAAATGATATCGTAGTATTCAACTGGCCAGTAGACACAGTATATAAATTTAGAGACAAATCTGGTTTGCGTGTTGACAAACCTATCGATAAAAAATCAAACTACGTAAAACGTTGTGTAGGTTTACCTGGCGATAATTTATCTATAAAAGATGGTTTAATTTACATTGATGGAAAAGAACTTATCTTACCAGAAAGAGCCAAACCTCAATATTCATACAAATTGGCTTTGGATGGTAAAACGCCAATTGATTTTGAAACTTTATTCAAAGAACTAGACATTACAGACCCTGCAGGCTTTTTAGATGACCAAAAAAGAGATACTTTATTTATTAGTGCCCTAACGGCTGCTGGAGCTGAACGCTTTAAACAAGTACCAGGTATTACTTCGGTGACTAGAATAATTTCAAAAGGAGGAGAGAAAAGTGTCTTTCCTCATACCAAAAACTGGAATCAAGATAACTACGGACCAATTTATATTCCGCAAAAAGGAAAAACGGTGGCTTTGAATTTAGAAACGCTTCCTTTTTACAAAAATATCATAACCGATTATGAAAATAAAAAATTAGAAGTAAACGGAACCGAAATCAGAATTGATGGTAAAGTAGCTACTAATTACACTTTTGATCAAAATTATTATTGGATGATGGGAGACAATCGCCATAACTCTGAAGACAGTCGTTATTGGGGATTTGTTCCAGAAAACCATATTGTGGGTAAACCTATTTTTATTTGGTTGAGTTGGGATACTAACGGAAAAGGCATCAACAAAATCCGTTGGGACCGCGTTTTCACAACGGTTAGCGGAGAAGGCCAACCACAATCTTATTTCAAGTACTTCTTATTTGCTTTAGTTGCTTTCTTTATTGGAGAATATTTTTGGAAAAAAAGAAAAGCTAAAACTGAGATTTAACCCAATGTACAACGTTTCTTCAAAAGTCATATTTTTCCTTTTCGGATAGATATGACTTTTGACTTTAAAAAAAGTAGTATGAATACATTAATACACCCCTCGTATTTCCCTTCTATCAGTCAGTTTGCGGCTATGGTACAGTCGGAAGTGGTGACCTTTGAAGTTGAAGATAATTTTCAAAAACAGACGAATAGAAATAGAACTTACATTTATAGCCCGAATGGGATTCAAATGCTAAATATTCCTATTAAGCACGCCAACAAAGGACATCAAAAAACAAAAGACATTACCATTGAAAATGATTTTGATTGGCAAAAGCAGCACTTTAAATCGCTTGAAGCGGGTTATAGAAGCTCTCCTTTCTTTGAGTTTTTTGAAGATGATTTTATGCCATTTTTTGAAAAAAAACACCACTTTTTGATGGATTTGAATTTTGAAACCATTGCTTTAGTGGAAAAATGCCTAAGATATCCGCTAGAATTTAAAAAGACAGATGAATATTTTCACGAAGTAGCAGATGACATTTTTGACGCTCGAAGCCTAGTAAATGGCAAAAAAGACCCTAATGTTTTTGAAACCTATACTCAAGTTTTTGATGATAAACACGGCTTTATTAACAACTTAAGTGTGTTGGATTTGATTTTTAATGAAGGAAAATTTGCTTTGGATTATCTGAAAAATCAAAAGATTATTGTGAAATAAATTACCTATTGACGGTCCTTTAGCCCCGATTGAAGCGGAAATCCTTTTGTGCCGGGGTTCGGCACAAAAGATTATAGCGAAAAGCGGGAAACCATAACTCCAAAAAAGCCTTTTGTTTCGCTCCTAAAACTACTTTTAAAAACTCAATTTGGCTATGATGGGATAATGGTCTGAGTTTTGAAACTCGGGAAAACTCTGAAAATCTTTAACTTCCATTTGATTGTCTGCAAAAATATAATCAATCCTCGCAGGGTAGTATCGAAAGGTATAGGTTTGCCCAAAGCCTTTTCCGGCTTCTTCGAAAGTGTCTCTCAATTTGCCTTTTACATTGCGATACACGTACGAGAAGGCGCTGTTGTTCAAATCGCCACAGATGATTAACGGATAGGTACATTCTTTTTTATGAGCGATAAAAATTTCGGCTTGTTCTTGTTGTTGCCTGAAAGCTTTGCTAATTCGGTTGTATAATTTCTGTGATTTTTGTTGATTGATGACTTCGATATTTTCGGAAATTTCGTGTACGTCTGGCGAAATTTTTATGGATTGAAAATGGATATTATATACGCGAATAATGTCTTTTCCTCGCTTGATATCGGCAAAAATGGCATTATTGTTAGAATGAGGAAAAACAATATTGCCTTGATTAATTATAGGAAATTTTGAAAAAATGGCTTGACCTGTACGAATTTTGTCGCCTTCAATAAAAATATAACGATAGGGATAGACTTTTAAATCAATATTCCCGTGGTTGGAATATTCCTGAATGCACAGAATATCAGGATTGTTTTGATTGATAAAAGCCAAAATTACTTCTGGTATGTCGTCTCTATCAATCCATTTGAATACGTTGAAAAGACGGACATTGTAACTCATTATTTTAAAGTCCTTTGGAGACTCAGGGTGGACTTTTTGTGAAAACTTGTAAAATTTATTGATAAAAGTAATCCCCATCAGTAATACCAAACCCGATAGAATCATTCGCTTTTTGAACTGAATTCCCCAATAAATGAAAAACAAACCGTTAAGCACAAAAAAGACAGGCATAAAAAGGGTAAAAACCGCAAACAACGGAAACACTTTGGGCGACAAAAAAGGAAAAATGTAAGCCGTAAAGGTGAATACAGTTAGCACTATATTCAAGAAAAACATTATTTTATTGAACCAAGATAGGTTTTTCATTTTTTATTAGTTTCAAGTTGAAGATTTAGATGTACTGCATCTAAAACGACATTATTTTCCGGCTTTAAACAAAAATTCTTTTTCTTCTTTGGTCAGACAATCATAACCCGACTGACTAATTTTATCCAAAATTTCATCGATTTGTTGTTGGGTTTTGTCTTTAGTAACAATTCTAGAAGTCGTTCTTGTTGGTTCTTTTCTTGCGTAATTAACGTGTACTTTCTTGAACGGTTTTTTCTCTTTCTTTTGAAACAAACTCATAAAAAAATCAGTTATTCCAGAAACCAATTTACTCAAATCCAAACCATTAACCAATAGTTTTATAAATAAAAAACCAAAAAAGGCACCAGCAAAGTGAGCGATGTGCCCGCCCATATTCTCTAAACGAAATTGAAGCACATCAAGCAATAAAACAAAAGCTGTTATGTACCACAACTTTACTCTACCAAAAAGAAACAATTGCACTTCCATTAGAGGTTGATAGGCTGTAGTGGCTACCAATATTGCATAAATTGCTGCCGAAGCTCCAACAATTAACGAAGTATACTGTAAAAAATAATAAGAAACCACAAACACTATCCCCGAAAAAATAGAACTTAGCACATAGAGTCCCACAAACTGCTTAGTAGTAAAAAAGGTCAAAAATAATTGACTACAAAAATGCAAGACAAGCATATTGAAAAATAAATGACCAATCCCGTCGTGAAAAAAAGCATACGATAGATATGTCCAAGGATGTCGTAAAGAAACCAAAGGGTCTGATGATAAAGCAATCCAATCAGGAAAAACAAATTGACCAAACTTAAATTGGTAAAAAAGAGGTATAGAGATTAAAAAGATGCCTACATTCCAGAAAATGAATTGCAATGCAACATCTCCCAAACGGTAACGCGATTTTAAATCATCGAATATATTCATAAAGTGATGCATTAATGACTCAAATATAAGCAAAGCTATAAAAAAGAACTATCTTTTTTAATTCCAACGATTGTTATTGAATTGATTTTTTTTCCAGTACCACATCATCAAGAAACCTAGCAGAGCACCTCCCAAATGCGCAAAGTGAGCAATTCCTGAAGAACCGCCAAAAATAGAACCTCCTGTTACACCAGAATATAAATCGATTAATAATAATCCTGGCACAAAGTATTTTGCTTTGATTGGAATTGGGATAAACATCAATGCTAACTCTGCATTAGGAAACATAAAAGCAAAGGCAACCAACAGTCCGTAAATTGCTCCTGAAGCGCCAACTACTGTCCCAAAATAAGCTCCTACAAACTCATTGAACTCAGTAACTGTAAGCAATTCTTGCCATCTTGTATTTATTTTTCCTTCATTCAAAACTTGCAAAATATCAGCTTTAGTAAAACCATTTGAAATTAAAGTATTCAAGCCATTTTCAAAGAAATAGTAATTCACTCCTGTATGCAACAAAGCCGCTCCTAATCCACATGAAATGTAAAAAAACAAAAACTTTTTGCCGCCCCAAAAGTGCTCTAAGGCAGAACCAAAAGAATACAAAGCAAACATATTAAACAAGATATGCATGACATTTGGTAATGGAGCATGCATAAACATATGCGTGAAAATTTGCCACACATGAAAATCTGGATTGTCAAAATAATACATAGACAATAAACGATACGCGGGTTCGCCCACAATCATAGAACCAATATAAAACAGCACGTTAATAATCAACAATTGCTTAACGGTAGGTGTGATATTCATCATACAGCAAATTTTTTATCTAAATCTTCCACACGCATAGTAATGAAAGTAGGTTTATTAAAAGGAGAAATATTGGGTTCTTTACATGCAAAAAGACCGTTTACCACATTTTCTTGTTCTTTTTCGGTTAAGTACGTTCCTGTTTTTACTGCTAAACTTTTGGCCATTGATTTGGCTATCGTATCGCTTTGACTAAAACTATTTTCTGGAATCCCATCGTGCAAATCAGCTAATAATTGTTCGATGACCAAAGCCACTTCACTTTCTGAAATCGTAACAGGAATACCTGAAATCACCACATGGTCTGTAGCCGAAGTATCAAAAACAAAGCCTGTTGCAGTCAATGTACTTTGCAATTCTGCAATCAACGCCATTTCATCGGTCGAAAAGAATAAATTCAACGGAAACAACAACTGCTGACTAGCCGCTTGGTGCATAGTCATATTGGCCAAAAACTGCTCATACAACACTCTTTGGTGAGCGCGCTGTTGGTCGACAATAACCATTCCTGACTTTATAGGCGAAACAATATATTTTTTATGAATTTGATATGTTTTTTGAACCGCTTGTTCTACTTCGTTATCCGAAAACAATGAGGAAGAAATCGCATCTGTTTCAAAAGCCATACTAGAAAATTGCTCGGGTTCTGGGTCACGTTCTATCTCTGGTTCTAACCCAACATATAAGCTTTCCCAACTTGCCGTAGCTTCTGGTTTCTTATAACTTGAATAGGATTTTTGAGGTGTTGGAGTCGATTCAGCGAAAGGGTTAAAATTACCATTAACTTCAATCGTAGGAAAAGAACCTTCCAAATCTTTATAATGATACGGTGTATCCAAATTGGCATCTCTATCAAAATCCAATACAGGAGCTACATTAAATTGCCCAAGACTATGCTTAATAGAAGCTCTTAGAATAGCATACAAAGCGTGTTCATCGTCAAATTTAATTTCAGTCTTTGTAGGATGAATGTTGATATCAATCGTATTGGGCTCAACGGTGAGGTACAAAAAGTAACTAGGTTGCAAACCATCTTTCAAAATACCATCAAAAGCTGCCATTACCGCGTGGTGCAAATAGCCACTTTTTATGAATCGGTCATTGACAAAGAAAAACTGCTCTCCTCTACTCTTTTTTGCAAATTCGGGTTTACTAACAAAACCTTGAATGCTTACTATTTCCGTTTCTTCGCTAACTGGAACTAACTTTTCATTGGTTTTACCAGCAAAAATTCCAACTATACGCTGACGCAAAGTGGCAGGAGGCAAATTGAACATTTCATTTCCGTTGTGATAAAAAGTGAAATGAATTTTGGGATGCGCCATAACCACACGTTGAAACTCATCGACCACGTGACGAAATTCAACAGTATCCGATTTTAGGAAATTACGACGGGCTGGAATATTAAAGAAAAGATTTTTTACGGCAAAAGATGTTCCTTTGGGTAAAACAGCGACTTCTTGGGAAACAAACTTACTTCCTTCGATGATAATGTGAGTACCCAATTCGTCTTGATCTTGCTTGGTTTTCATTTCTACGTGGGCAATCGCTGCGATAGAAGCCAATGCTTCTCCACGAAACCCTTTGGTGTTTAATGAAAATAAATCTTCGGCCAAACGGATTTTAGAAGTAGCGTGGCGTTCAAAACACAAACGCGCATCTGTCACACTCATTCCAACGCCATTATCTATGACTTGTACCAGTGATTTTCCGGCATCTTTTATGATTAATTTAATGTCGGTTGCTTTGGCATCGACTGCATTTTCTAGCAATTCTTTGACTACAGATGCAGGTCTTTGCACTACTTCTCCAGCAGCAATTTGGTTAGCGACGTGATCTGGCAGCAATTGAATAATACTCGACATTAAAAAAAATTAGATTTAGAGATTAAGGATTTGTGATTAAAAAAATCAAAAACCGAGGAGGACAAATTTAAGCAAAAACTATTGGGTTTTGCTAGCGTCGCACTCATAAAAAAAACAAAAAACCTATACTTTAAAATTCGAAGTATAGGTTGTATAAATTAAGAAATTATAACGCTATTCTTCAAGTTGTAATGGCTTGTCTTCAATTTGCAAAGCGCCAGCTCCTAAAAGATTTTGATGTTGAAATTGATGCGTTAGCGTAGCTTGATGACGAATGTATGCCATTTTTATAGCTGCGATGGCGGCTTCGGTACCTTTGTTACCGTGAATTCCTCCGCTTCTGTCTATCGATTGTTGCATCGTATTATCGGTTAGTACGCAAAAAATTACAGGAATATCGGTTTGTACGTTTAGGTCTTTGATGCCTTGGGTAACGCCTTCGCAAACAAAATCGAAATGTTTGGTCTCACCTTGAATCACACAACCAATCACGATAACCGCATCTACGTTTTGAGTTTGAAGCATTTTTTTAGCTCCATAAATCAGCTCAAAACTACCTGGAACATTCCAACGGATAATGTGCTGAACGGGCACCTGGTTTTCTATCAAGGCTTGGTAAGCGCCATTGAAAAGCCCTTCTGTTATATTTTCATTCCATTCTGCAACCACAATTCCGAAACGGAAATCTTTGGCATCTGGAACTTCGTTTTTATTATAATCCGATAAATTTTTGTTTACGGTTGCCATTGTATTGTTTTATTTAAATTAAACTCTTGTACTTTTTGTTGCCTTTTAAGAATGATGCCAAAAAAGCAAAAACATTACTCCTAGCCCCGATGGGAGGGAATATCCTTTTGTATACAGCTGGCAGGTGATAAAACCTGACAGCTGTATACAAAAGATAGGAAGGACAGCGGGACGATTTTCGCTGAAAAGCCTATTGTTGCTGCTCCTAAAAAACAGTAGTAAATATAGGCATAAAAAAAGAGGTTAGAAATGAAAGTATTCAAAAATTAATTCGAACTCCTTTGGTTTCTAACCTCAAATTATTTTGGAAAAAAGTGCTTTTTATTGCGCTAATCCTATCAATCCATCTACAACAGCAGCTTCTGGAGTTGCGTCATAATTTTCTTTGATATCTGTAAAGTATTTCAAAGCGTCTTCTTTTTTGCCTAAGCTCAAAGCCGTTTTACCAGCTTTCATCAAGAAACGTGGCGTAGTAAAATCGTTTTTGTTCGATTCAGCTGCTTTTACATAAAAATCTAAAGCTTCTTCTTGCTTGTTGGTTTGAGCATAAGCATCTCCAATAGCTCCTTTTGCCAATGCGCTTAGGATAATGTCATCAGATTTGAATTTCTCTAAATAAGAGATTGCTTCTGCATATTTACCTGTATTTAGGTAAGCAATACCCGCATAGTAGTTGGCTAAATTTCCAGCAGAAGTTCCTGAATATTCGTCAGCGATTTTGATAAATCCGAATTTACCTTCAGACCCGTTTAATGATAATTTGTATAAAGAATCACTAGCTACACCGTCAGTTGCTTTTTGGAAGTTTTGTTGGGCTACGAACATTTCGTTAGCTGCTTCTTCTTCTTGTGGAGTAGCAATAAATTTTTGGTACGCTAAATATCCTACAGTTATCAAAGCAATACCTGCTACGATACCAATAATGATTTTTTGGTTTTTGGCAACAAAATCTTCAGTTCTTGATGCTGTTTCGTCTAGCTTAGAGAAAACTTCAGCTGTAGCACTGTCTTTTTCATTAATTTGAACTTCTTCGATTGGTTCTTTTACTTCTTTCTCTTTTGGTGTTTTATATCCTCGTTTGCTGTAAGTAGCCATTTAAAATTAATTTAGTGAGCCGCAAAAATAAAATTTTTATTGAAACAGACGTAAAAAAAATTGATTTTATATTCAGTTTTATCTTCTTTCTTTTTTCAATTCTTGAAAACCTTAATAATATGGATAATTTTCAATAATTTGCGCCCCTCTAAACTAGCCCTCATAAACGAGGTTGTTGTCCATAAAAAGGGAGCTTTCACTATGTATTTAAAAAAAATTTCTTTATTCAATTATAAAAATTTTGCCGAAGCTGAATTTGAATTTGACAACAAGATTAATTGTTTTGTTGGCAAAAACGGAATTGGAAAAACGAATGTTCTGGATGCCATTTATCATTTGGCTTACGGTAAAAGTTATTTCAATCCGCTGGCCATTCAAAATATCAAACACGGTGAGGATTTTTTTGTAATTGATGCTTTGTTTGAAAAAAATGAGCGCAACGAACAAATAGTTTGCAGCATCAAAAAAGGGCAAAAAAAGATTTTAAAAAGAAACGGAAAAGCCTACGACAAATTTTCGGACCACATTGGTTTTATTCCACTGGTAATTATTTCGCCTGCCGACCGTGACCTTATTATAGAAGGCAGCGAAACCCGAAGAAAGTTTATGGACAGCGTGATTTCGCAACTCGACGCGACCTATTTACAGCAATTGATTCAGTATCAAAAAACAATCAGTCAGCGCAACGCTTTATTGAAGTATTTTGCTTTGAATCACGTTTTTGACAAGGACACCTTATCTATTTACAACGAGCAATTGGATGGTTTTGCTGCCTTACTTTTCGAAAAAAGGAAAGCCTTTATTGCCGAATTTTTACCCATTTTCAATAAGCATCATCAAGCCATTACAGGAAGCGCAGAACAAGTACAATTGGTTTATGAAAGTCATCTTTATGAAAATTCTCTTTTGAACTTACTAAATGAAAATTTAGCCAAAGACCGAGCGTTACAGTACACCAGCGTTGGCATCCATAAAGACGATTTGTCGTTTGAGATTGATTCGTTTCCTATCAAAAAATTTGGTTCACAAGGCCAACAAAAATCATTTTTGATTGCGCTAAAACTGGCTCAATTTGATTTTCTGAAACAACAAAGTGGCGTAAAACCAATACTGCTTTTTGATGATATTTTTGATAAGCTAGATGAATTTCGAGTAGCCAAAATTATCGAAATGGTAAAAGACGATTCGTTTGGACAACTCTTTATTTCGGACACTCATCCCGAAAGAACTGAGGCCATACTGCAATCGACTTATCAAAGCTATACCGTTTTCAATTTGTAGCAAACAAAAAGAACACGCTTTAGCATTCAAGATTTGAAGTGTTTTATTTCAACCAAAGCCTAAAAAATAATTACTTTTACATAAAATCATTCAATACCTATGAAATCGCCATTAACAAAGAGTTTGCTGCAAGCAAACACCAATAAATAAAAGGCGATTGCATATATGACCACTAAAAAATAAATTTTACATATATGAAAAACATTATTATCATCGCATTGGCAATGCTTTTTAGTTTTACTTCTTGTCAAAGTCAAACTTCAAAAAACATACAACTACTAGAAGCTTCAGCTTTTGCAGAGAAAATAAAAAACACCCCTAACGCACAAATCCTTGACGTAAGAACCCCTCAAGAATTTGCAGGCGACCATATTGAAAATGCCAAAAACGTCAATTGGCTCAATGCTGATTTTGCCACAAATGCTGCAACATTAGACAAAACAAAACCCGTATTTGTATACTGCAAAGCAGGAAGTCGCAGCAATAAAGCTGCAGCAAAATTAGCAGAAATGGGATTTACAACCATTTATGACCTACAAGGTGGTATTCTAAAATGGGAAGCGGCTGGCCTTTCAAAACCAAGTGATAAACTTGTTGGAATAAACCGTCAACAATTTGAAGCACTTTTGAAGTCAGACAAAAAAGTACTAATCAATTTCTTCGCGCCTTGGTGTGCGCCTTGCAAAAAAATGGAACCTTTCATATTAAAAATGCAAAAAGAAAATAGCGACAAAGTTGTTATTGTTCGTTTGAACGCCGATGAAAATAAAACCATTATGAAAGAACTAAAAGTAGAAGAACTTCCAACCTTACTTTTGTACGAAAACAACAACCTTAAATGGAAAAGTAGCGGTTTTGTAAGCGAAGAAGATTTGAAAAAACAAATACTATAACTATGGTTTCGGAAAGTACGATACAATTCTTGAAAGATTTAAAAACCAACAACAACAGAGAGTGGTTTTTAGACAATAAAAAACGATACGAAGCTGTAAAAAAAGAATACTACCAACTAACATCTGACCTATTGGATAGTATGAAGCCTTTGGACCCAACTTTAGCACTTTTGGAAGTAAAAAACTGTGTATTCAGAATCAATCGTGATATTCGTTTTTCAAAGGATAAATCACCTTACAAAACCCATTTAGGCATTTGGCTTTCTACTGGCGCAAAAAATGTAGAATCGGCTGGATATTATTTACAAATCGATACTGAAAACCCTTTTGTTGGTGGTGGAATGTATTGTCCTCAACCCGAACAAATTCAGAAAATTCGAAAAGAAATCAACTTTTTTTATGACGATTTAGTAGCCATAACTAGCGACAAAGATTTCGTGTCTAATTACAAAGCACTGAATCGTGACGAAAATTCAACGCTAAAAAATCCACCAAGAGGCTGCGAAAAAGACAACCCAGCCATTGAATTTTTAAAGTTAAAAAGCTATACCGCTACAGAAAACTTCAAGCCTGAACTTTTGACGCACAAAGATTTCATTCCGTTAATGGTCCAAAAAATGATTGCTTTGCGACCGCTAAACGAATTCCTCAACAGAGCTTTAGAAATAGAATAACCTGTTTGCAACAGACAAAATACTACTCCCTATGGAAATCCTCAAAAATTTTTCATTAAAAAATTACAACACCTTTGGCATTGAAGCCAAAGCCAAACAATTCGTTGCCGTTCACTCTACCGAAGAACTGCAACAGGTGTTAGCACAGCATCCCAACGAAAAAAAATTCATTTTGGGTGGAGGCAGCAATATGCTATTGACCCAAGACGTTGACGCCTTAGTCATCCACATCGATTTGAAAGGAAAAAAGATAATCGATGCCAATGACGATTTTGTTTGGGTGGAAGCCCAAGCTGGCGAAAACTGGCACGAGTTTGTACTTTGGACCATCGAGCAAGATTTTGGTGGATTAGAAAATATGTCGCTTATTCCGGGCAATGTGGGCACTACTCCGGTTCAAAACATTGGCGCTTATGGCACTGAAATCAAGGATACTTTTGTTTCGTGCCACGCTATGCACATAGCCACTCAAGAAATCAAAAGTTTTACCAATGCCGATTGCCATTTTGGATACCGCGAAAGCATTTTCAAAAACGAAGTAAAAGGTCAATTCGTAATTACTAGCGTGATTTTCAAATTAACCAAGAGAAATCACCACATCAACACCTCTTACGGCGATATTACTGGAGAATTAGCCAAAAACGGCATTACACAACCCACGCTAAAAGACGTGAGCAACGCCGTAATTGCCATCCGACAAAGCAAATTACCAGACCCAAAAGAGCTTGGCAATAGCGGTAGCTTCTTCAAAAACCCAATCCTTCCGAAAGCCGATTTCGAAAGCATTCATAAAAAATTTCCCGAAATGCGCTTTTTCGAGGTCTCTCCTACCGAGATCAAAGTACCTGCTGGCTGGCTAATCGAGCAAGCGGGCTTCAAAGGCAAACGCTTTGGCGACGCCGGAATTCACAAAAATCAAGCGCTGGTTCTTGTCAATTATGGCAACGCAACGGGGCAAGAAATCGTGGCGGTCTCCAAAAACATTCAAGAAACTATTTTCAACACTTTTGGCATACACATCGAGGCCGAAGTGAATATCATTTAGGAGCAAAACAATAGGCTATTCAGGAAACAAGGTTCCCGCTTTTCGCTATAATCTTTTGTGCCGAACCCCGGCACAAAAGGATTTCCGCTTCAATCGGGGCTAAAGAGCCACAAAAGGCTTTTTTGTAAACATCCAAAAATCTCAAAAAATGTACACACCCGATATTTACCAACTAGAAAATCCCGATAGCATTCGCGCCTTTCTAAAAGAAAATGCATTTGGCATATTAATCAATCAAACCAACGGAAAATTGTGGGCCACGCATATCCCAATGGAATTGGATTACAATAGCGAGGGTAAAGAAATTTTGCACGGTCATCTTTCCAAAGAAAATCCACAAGGCATCGCTTTTGAAGATAACACCGAAGTTTTAGCTATTTTTACGGGGCCGCACGCTTACATTTCATCTTCTTGGTACGACCACGAAAACGTACCCACTTGGAATTACACAGCCGTTCACGTATACGGAAAAGTAAAAATCATTCACGGAGAAGCTGTAATCGATTCTCTAACAAAATTGGTAGACAAATACGAACAAGCCTCAGCCTGTCCGGTAAAAGTTAGCGAATTATCCAAAGCTACGATGCGACAAGCCAAGGGCGTAATTGGTTTTGAAATTGAAATCACTCAAATTGAAGCGACACAAAAAATGTCACAAAATCGCGACGACCACAATTACAAAAACATAATTCAAGAGTTAGCAAAAACACAATCTCCTTCAGCTATTGCAGTTGCAGAAGAAATGAAAAAATTAAGAAAGTAAATCACCGATTGTATGGAAAGTTTACAATTGATAATTAACTTTGCAGCCATCCTATCAGAAACTAATTAACACAATGTTTTTATATCTACTATACTTTTTTATCGCACTAATCGTAATACAATTTGTATACTATATTGGCGTTTTTAGTAAATTTTCCTTCACAAAACCTGATGCAATCAACGCTAAAAATATTCCTATTTCGGTAATCGTTTGTGCCAAAAATGAAGAAGAAAACGTAAAAGAATACATTCCGATTCTTGCACAACAAGACTATCCAACCTTCGAATTAGTACTGATAGATGACGCTTCTAGCGATGAAACATTAGAGGTTTTTGAAGCCTTTGAACAACAATATCCCAACATTCGATTAGTTAAAGTAAAAAACAACGAAGCCTTTTGGGGCAATAAAAAATATGCTTTGACCTTAGGGATTAAAGCAGCAAAATATGAGCATTTGTTATTCACCGATGCCGATTGCTTCCCGCTTACCAAAGACTGGATTACCAATATGTCCGCTCATTTTGACCGTGACAAAAAGATAGTTTTAGGCTATGGAGGTTATACCAAAATCGCCAATTCTTTTTTAAACAAAATCATTCGCTACGAAACCGTATTAACAGCAATACAATATTTTTCTTGGGCAAAATCAGGCCGTCCTTATATGGGAGTCGGACGAAATTTAGCTTACAAAAGAGACGTTTTTTTTGATGTAAACGGATTTATTGACCACATTCAAGTGCGTTCTGGCGACGATGATTTATTTGTCAATCAAGCAGCAAATAAAGAAAACACAACCATTGCTTACACTCCAGAAAGTTTTACGTATTCTGAACCTAAAAAAACATTCAAAGAGTGGTTCAATCAAAAAAGACGACACGCAGCAACCGCTGAACATTACAAATTGGGAGACCAATTCCAACTTGGTGTCTTTTATTGTTCCCAATTACTTTTCATAATAACCGCAATTGTATTACTTGCTTTTCAATTTGAATGGATAATCGTTGCAAGCTTAATTGCTTTCCGATATTTATTCACTTGGATTAGCTTTGGATTAGGAGCTAAAAAACTAAAAGAAAAAGACATCATCTATTGGTATCCTGTTCTTGAATTTTGGCTTATATTCACACAAATTAATATCTTTATTACCAATATTTTCTCAAAACCTGTACATTGGAAATAAATAAAAAAATTGAAAAAGCTAAAAAAGGGGACCAAATTGCCTTCACTTTCTTACTAGATCACTACTGGAATGAGGTATACGGCTTTATGCTCAAAAGAACCGAAAACGAAACCGATGCAGAAGACATCACTATCGAAACATTCTCAAAAGCGTTCGATAAAATTAGCACCTATAACAGCGAATTTCAATTCAATACTTGGCTTATTGCCATCGCAAAAAATGTCCACATCGACTTATTGCGCAAAAAAAAATCCAATCTTTTCGTAGAAATCACCGAGGAGCAAGACCGCCAAGCTCAAAATATTGCTGACACTACCCCATCAGCAGAAGACGAATTGATTACGGAACAAAATTTATCTCGTTTATTACAATTCATCAAAGAATTAAAACCACATTACCAAGAAGTCATTCAATTGCGTTATTTTCAAGAATTAAGCTACCAAGAAATCGCTACTAAAATTGACGAACCCATTAGTAATGTAAAAATCAAACTCCTGAGAGCTAAAAAGTTACTAGCAGAAATTATCCAGCAAAAACGCTAGTTTCATCAAAAAGCAAAACTTCGATTCTTCAGTTTTTTCAACAAAAACAAGCAATAACATTACATTTTACATCAATAAAGTTAAATACTTGCAATTATTTTTGTAATTTAACACAATAAGAAAATACTTGTTGACGTTGTTAAATATAAAAATACTGCTTATGATTCTATAGTTACTTAACCTCTAAAACTATACACCATGTCAAAATTAAGTATTTACGAAAGCCGCTGGATTGATCTTGTTTTTGAAGACAAAAACAAAAATTATGGAGCCTATCAATTACGACAAGAAAGTACCAAAAACACGGTATCTGCTTTTTTTCTTGGCGTTTTATTAATTACCACTATCGTCTGCATTGCTATGGTCATTAACAAGCTAAGCCCAAATACCATTGTAGCACCAGAAATTCCAGGATTTGAAATACGACCTATAGATTTAGACGAAATCATTCCGGTGACACCTGAAGAACCTGTTAAAAAAACAGCACTCCCAACGGTAAAAAATCCTGTAGAAAACGTAGTAACTACCCAAAACATGACCAATCCGCAAGTTGTAAATGCAGATGTGGCCACTCCAGACGTTCCAAAAAACAATGAGTTTTCACAATCGAATACAACAACTGCTGTTACAGGTGAGGCTACAACTGGAACGGTGACTACTGCAACACTCGGCACAACTCCTGAAGTAGAGGCACCCAATAATAACATTGTTAACACCGCTATACTAGACAAATCGCCAGAATTTCCTGGAGGAATGAAAAAATTCTATAGCTATGTGGGGAATAACTTTGCAAAACCAGATATCGAAGGATTAGAAACCATCCGCATATCGGTAGCTTTTGTAATCGAAAAAGACGGAAGCTTGACTGACATTCGCGTGTTAAAAGACCCTGGATACGGATTAGGACAAGAAGCCATTCGAGTTTTGAAATCTTTAAAAACCAAATGGAATCCTGGAATTTTAAACGGCAAACCTATGCGTACAGCTTATACTCTGCCCATCATCATAAAAGCAGAATAACTTCAAAAAAGCAGAACTAAATGTTCTGCTTTTTTTATGCAAAATTCACTCAAAAACTGATGTGTTAACTTCTTTTTTTACATACAACTTTGCCCTATCTTTGTGACTCTGAAAAAATGAAGATATGGAAACGACAACAGATAACACATTACCAATAGGCAAACCAAAATGGTTAAAAGTAAAATTGCCGATTGGACAAAAATATACTGAATTACGCGGATTAGTAGATAAATACAGCTTAAACACCATTTGCACCTCAGGAAGCTGCCCAAATATGGGAGAATGCTGGGGAGAAGGAACCGCTACATTTATGATTTTAGGAAATATTTGTACTCGTTCTTGTGGTTTTTGTGGTGTAAAAACAGGAAGACCAGAAACCATTGACTGGGACGAACCTGAAAAAGTAGCACGGTCAATAAAAATAATGAACATCAAACACGCTGTAATCACCAGTGTAGACAGAGATGATGTAAAAGATGGCGGTTCTATTATTTGGAACGAAACCGTAAAAGCGATTCGTAGAATGAATCCAAACACCACACTGGAAACACTTATCCCAGATTTCCAAGGTATAGAAAGAAACATTGACCGCATTGTTGAAGCCAATCCAGAAGTGGTTTCACACAATGTAGAAACCGTTCGAAGACTAACTCGTGAAGTGCGCATACAAGCCAAATACGACCGTAGCCTAGAAGTACTGCGTTATTTAAAAGAAAAAGGCATCAACAGAACCAAATCTGGAATTATGTTAGGTCTTGGAGAACAAGAAGAGGAAGTCTTTCAAACACTTAGAGATTTACGCGAAGCTAAAGTAGACGTTGTTACCATTGGTCAATACCTACAACCTAGCAAAAAACACCTTCCTGTAAAAGAATTTATCACGCCAGAACAATTTGCTAAATACGAAGCCTATGCATTAGAACTTGGTTTCAGACACGTAGAAAGCGGGCCACTTGTTCGTTCTTCTTACAAAGCACAAAAACATATTTTATAAAAGGATTTTCAAAATAGCAAATACAGAATTGAAAACAAGAATTGCAATTAATGGTTTTGGACGGATTGGACGTAATTTATTCCGCCTTTTGGTCAACCATCCTACCATCGAAGTGATCGCTATAAACGACATTGCCGATGTAGCAACAATGGCTCACTTGATAAAATACGACAGTATTCACGGAATCTTACCTGAAAAAGTAAGTCACGACACTACTGGCCTTATCATTGCCGACAAACATTACTTGTTTTTTAATGAAAAAAACATAGCCAATCTGGATTGGAAAAAACACAACATTGACTATGTCATCGAATCTACGGGTAAATACAAAACTTTCGACGAGATCAATGCACATATTTTAGCAGGTGCCAAAAAAGTGATTTTATCCGCTCCCGCCGAAGTAGAACAAATAAAAACGGTGGTTTTGGGCGTAAACGAGCACATCCTTGACGGAACCGAAACCATTATATCCAATGCCAGCTGCACCACAAACAATGCCGCACCTATGATTCAAATTATTGATGAATTATGCGGTATTGAGCAAGCTTACATTACCACCATACACTCGTATACAACCGATCAGAGTCTACACGACCAACCCCACAAAGACTTAAGAAGAGCTCGTGGTGCAAGTCAATCTATCGTCCCCACGACAACAGGTGCAGCCAAAGCACTCACAAAAATTTTTCCTAAATTGGAAGGCAAAATTGGAGGTTGTGGTATACGTGTTCCCGTTCCGGATGGCTCTCTAACTGATATAACTTTTAATGTAAAAAGAGCCGTTTCGATTGAAGAAATCAACAAAGCTTTTAAAAATGCTTCTCAAAAGGAACTGAAAGGAATTCTAGATTATACTGAAGACCCTATCGTTTCTGTAGATATTCTGGGTAACACCCACTCTTGTCTTTTTGACGGTCAACTAACTTCTGTGATAGACAAAATGGTAAAAGTTGTGGGCTGGTATGACAATGAAATAGGCTATTCCTCTAGAATTATTGATTTGATTTTACACACAAAACAGGAATACAAATAATGAAACAACAAATAAAATACTTTTGGATTCTATTATTGGTCAGTAGCACTATGCTATCTGCTTCCTCTACACAAATCATCGACAGTATTTCTATTTATCATAATTTATCACAATACAATTTCAAAATTCACAATTACGAGAAAGCCCTTCATTTTGCAAATAAATCGCTAAAATACAGCCAAACTACCAAAAATATCGAAGCACAAATCGAAAGAAACTTTGTACTTGGTAAGCTGTATTTTGATTTAAAAAAATACAATGAGGCTCAGAATTATTTTGAACAAAGCTGTCAACTGAACACCAAAAACCCAGCGGATTTCAATAAATTCAAAGCCATCTATTTTGAAGGGTATTGTGCTATTGAAAAAAAAGATTGGAACAAAGCATCCCTTTCATTTGCAAAAGCGGACAATTTACCAATTACGCCCGCACTCAAAAAAAAGGTCAACTTATTGCTTTTAAGAAAGGCAAAACTATATTTCAGCAACAATCAATACGATATTGCTTCTGTCAATTTCGACAGAGTTCTTTCAAATTCAGACCCTGCTACTGAAAAAAACAATATAGAAGCAGTCTATCTATATACTGGAATTATAACACTACAAAACAAACAATATCCAGAAGCACTTGCCCTTTTGGAAAAAGCTTTGGCTTTGAACAAAACCACCAAAAACCTAAAAAGTAAGGAAAACATCCTGCTACAACTCAGCAAATGCTACAAAGGAATGCGCAATTTTGACCAAGCCTATTCTTACTTGGAAGAATATCATTTACTCAAAATGCATTTGGCCGAAATCATCAACGCAAAGCAAAATCAAGAAAACTTCAAACAATTCAAGCGTGATGAAGCATACAAAGCCATCATAAAGAAGAACAAAGAGCAACAACAAGCAGAAGATGCTAATAAGTATTCTAAGCTAATCAATATTTTAGCTATTGCACTAATCACGATTTTGTCACTTTTGAGTTTGTCCCTGTACAAAAACAACATCATCAGAAATGAAAGCAACAAGCTCTTAAAGGAAAAAAATCAAGAATTAATCATTGCAAAAAACAATGCAGAAAAAGCTTCTAAAGCCAGAGCTGAATTCCTTTCGACTGTAAGTCACGAATTGCGAACACCTCTTAATGCCATCAACGGAATCACCCATTTGTTACTAGAGGAAAAACCAAAAAAATCGCAGTTGAATTATTTGGCATCACTTCAATTTTCAGGAAATTACTTAGCCACTTTTATCAATGAAATTCTTGAAATCAACAAAATCGAGTCCAATAAAATTGAACTAGAGAACATCTCGTTTCACCTAAAAGAGCTATTAGAAAATATTCAAAGCTCGTTGAACAAATTTGCATTGACCAACAACAATGCATTCAACTTAGAATTTGATAACAATATTCCGAATTATCTCATAGGCGACCCCACAAAACTTTCGCAAGTGTTTTTGAATTTAATCAATAATGCTTTAAAATTTACCCACGACGGAACGGTCACAATTGTAGCCAATTTGATTAAAATTAAAGACGACAAAGCCAAAATCAATTTTCAAATTATCGATACTGGAATTGGAATCCCACAGGATAAACTCGAATTAGTCTTTGAAAACTTCTCTCAAGGCTCGGTAGAAATCAACAGAAAATACGGTGGAACAGGATTAGGATTAACCATTGTAAAAAAGCTAGTCAAAGTCTTGGGTGGAAAAATAAAGCTGGTGAGTGAAGAAGGAAAAGGGTCTACATTTTCATTTAGCTTACCATTTACAATAGCAAAAAGTTTAGAGGAAGCTACAGAAAAAGTAGTAAATTATGATGAAGAACAATTCAGAAGCAAAAAAATATTATTGGTAGAAGACAACAAAATCAACCAAATGATTACCAAGAAAATGCTTGAGAATAAAGGAATTGTTTGCATCATTATAGACAATGGTGAAGATGCAGTCAAATTGATGCACAACCACGAATATGACTTGGTCTTAATGGATGTGCACTTACCTGGAATTAATGGCACCGAAGCCACCAAACAGATTCGAGA
Source organism: Flavobacterium sp. 9R (assembly GCF_902506345.1). Taxonomy (NCBI): domain Bacteria; kingdom Pseudomonadati; phylum Bacteroidota; class Flavobacteriia; order Flavobacteriales; family Flavobacteriaceae; genus Flavobacterium; species Flavobacterium sp. 9R. The sequence goes on from NZ_LR733413.1 coordinate 1,795,515, forward strand.
ATTTGATAATACTGTACCAATTATCGCCTTGACAGCAATTTCACTAGACGAAAATAGAGAAACACTACTTTCTTACGGTATGAATGATGTGATTACCAAACCATTCATACCAGAAGAATTTTACACTATCATATCAAAATACATTGCTAATTAATAGGTCAGAATCAATTCTCTAATTAATTGTCTGACTTTAGGCTCAGCACCTTTGGCTGCCTCGAGGACTTCGTCGTGTGAAATGGTATCAATACTATCTGCATCCCCCATATCAGTTATAACCGAAACACCAAAAGTCTCGACCTCCATATGGCGAGCAACGATAACCTCGGGTACGGTTGACATTCCGACACAATCAGCGCCTAGAATTTTTACCATTTTATATTCAGCCAACGTTTCAAAAGTAGGGCCTTGCAAACCTAAATATATTCCGATATGCACTTTGATGGCTAATTGTTCCGCCAATGAAGAAGCGTGAGCAATCATTTTTCGGCTATACGGTTCACTCATATTGACAAAACGTGGACCAAAACGTTCGTCATTTTTCCCACGTAAAGGATGCTCTGGCAAGAAATTAATATGGTCTTTCAACACCACTATCGAACCCACTTGATACTCAGAATTTACTCCTCCCGAAGCATTAGAAACAATCAATTTGGTAATGCCTAAATATTTCATCACACGAACAGGAAACGTCACTTCCTTCATTGAATAGCCTTCATAAAAATGGAAGCGCCCTTGCATCGCCACTACCTTTTTGTCACCAATTGTTCCAAATACCAAGGCGCCTTTATGACCTTGTACTGTTGATACTGGAAAATTTGGGATTTCGGTATACGGCAACGTGTACACAATTTCCATTTCTTCTGTAAAACTTCCTAAGCCTGAGCCTAAAATCACCCCATACTCAGGTGCAAAATTGATTTTATTTTGAATAAAACTAACGGTTTCTTGAACTTGTTCCCACATAATCTAAAATGGTTTGGTCGAATTCTTTTTCATTACTGATAAAAGAACTACGAATTGGTAAATAATACAATTGTTCAGAAAGAATGGAATCTTTCAATCTAACATAATCTTTTTCGGTGGTAATAATCTTTCTACCCTTGGCTTGCTTTTGAATAGCCGTAATTTCGTTTTCGCTAAAATGGTGATGATCTGGAAATGTCAAACATTCATCATCCTCTGCTTTGAGATGCTCAAAAAAAGATTCTGGTTTTGCAATTCCTGCCAAAAGCAATTTGGATTCATTTTCTAAATCGGCCAATTTTAGCTTGGTCTCTTTTGAGTAAACCGAATCCTCATAATCAATAAAGGTAAAATATAATTGCTGATTATCGGCTAACTTGAGTTGGTTTTTTATCCTTATTTGTTCCGAAGTAGGAAGGTTTTTTGGACATTTGGTTACCACCACAATCGCTGCTCTTTGCCCCCCCCTTCTACTCTCTCTTAAGTTTCCTGTTGGCAATATATAATCATTAGCATAAATATCTCCGTAAGCCGTTAATAGAATATAAAAACCTGCTTTTACTTTGCGGTGTTGATAAGCATCATCTAACAAAATAATTTCAGGAGATTTTTTTTGAGACAACAATTGCTCTATACCATTTTTCCTGTCAGCGTCTACAGCTACTTGAATAGCAGGAAACTTTTGAAAAAACTGAAAAGGTTCATCTCCCAAAATCGCTGCATTTACAGATGAATCCGCTAGTAGAAAACCTTTAGATTGTCGCTTGTACCCACGACTCAAAGTTGCCACACTATATTTGTTTGAAAGCAACCGAATCAAATATTCAATTTGAGGCGTTTTGCCCGTTCCGCCAACACTTAAATTACCAACAGCTATAATGGGTATTGAAAACGAATACGATTTTAAAAATCCGATATCAAAAAGAAAATTTCGGATAGTAGTAATAAAGCCATATACAACAGCAAAAGGAAAAAGTAATATTCGGAGTAATTTCATACTACGAAATTATAACAAATTGAGCATTTGAGACGCATCATCTAAGAAAAAGTCATTACTTATTATTCTCACGAATTAACTCGAGATATGCTTTTTGTTTCTTGAGTAAAAAATCCAACAATGTCAATTCGTCTTTGTTTATAAAAACTATTTTTGATTCAGGGTCTTCTTTGCAATAGCTTAAGAAATTATCTATTTCATTTTTCTGAAGACCAAGCTTCTGCTTATAAAAAGACTCGTCAATACTAGCTTTAGCATAAGCTATAAAATCTTCCTCAGGCTGTTTTTTTTGTTTTGGGTTGTCTGGATTTTTGAAAAGACTGATTATTTTTCTTCCAATTTCCATAAAATCCATACCGTTGGTAATGGTACCATCATATACATTTGGGTTTTTCGGATTTGCAGCCTCTTTAGAAATTCGAGCTGCAGCCGCTTGCTCATATGTAAACTTAGGGACATTTAATTTGGTGTTTTTAACGACTACTTCATCCAATTCGATAGCTGACTTAATGAGGCTAACCTTCCATTGTTTCATCTGAAAGTACTCTGGAACAACAACCACCTTTTTAAAAACATACTCTTTCGAATAAAACGCTAAAACGTCTTTGCTTTTGGCGGAAATAGCGAAAAAACCGCGACTATCGGTTTTGGTACTTTGCTCTGAAGTCAAATTGATTACTTCGATTCCGCTAACTGCCAATGTATCGCACATCACTTTTCCTTTCAACAGATTAGTGGTTTGTGCCTTTCCAAAAGAGAAAAATAAAAGTCCAAAAACAATGGCCAGTTGCTTCATAATTACATAAAAATTAGACTACAAAAATACCCAATTATCATTCTGTCTTTCAAAAACTATCCTAATTTACTGTTAATGAATATTTAAATTTTATTCTTAGACGAAAAAAGAGAACAAATAGCCCTTTGATAATTATTCAATAAAAAAACTAAAAAGAGTATATTTGTTAGGCTTTTCAAGTACTCACAACTGAAAACAAAATCAATCTAATACTCAAAATTTCTTTTGAATGAAAATAAAACAAATCCTTGCTTTACTTGAAGAAATGGCGCCACTAGGTTATGCCGAAGATTTCGACAATGTAGGCTTATTAGTTGGTGACCAAGATGCTGAAACTACGGGTGTTTTGGTTTGTCACGACGCCTTAGAAAATGTAATTACAGAAGCCATCAATAAAAATTGCAATTTGGTTGTTTGCTTTCACCCCATTCTTTTTTCGGGCATTAAAAAAATTACAGGCAAAAATTATGTTGAAAAAGCAATTCTAAAAGCAATTAAAAATGACATTGCCATATATGCCGTTCATACCGCTTTAGACAATCATCCTGAAGGCGTAAATCAAATCTTCTGCGATGCCTTGGGCTTGTCGAACACCAAAATATTGGTTCCCAAACAAAACTATATTCGCAAATTAGTTACCTACACGATAAGAGAAAATGCAGATGCCGTTCGAAACGCTTTGTTTCAAGCAGGCGCAGGAAGCATTGGTAATTATGATAATTGTAGTTTTAATTCAGAAGGCACTTTCACTTATCTAGGCAACGAAAATAGCAATCCCGTGGTAGGACAAAAAGGCGTTTTATCAACAGGAACTGAAACTAAAATAGAAGTTGTTTTTGAAAAACATTTGCAGTCAAAAATTTTAAAAGCATTATTTACTACTCATATCTACGAAGAAGTAGCTTACGAAATTTATGATTTGCAAAACAATTACCAAAAGATTGGACTAGGAATGGTCGGTGAACTAGAAGAACCGATGGAGGAATCTTCCTTTTTGCATTTTATAAAAGAAAAAATGCAAGCAGAGGGCATTCGACATTCGGCATTTTTGGGTCGTCCCATCAAAAAAGTAGCCGTTTTGGGTGGTGCAGGAAGTTTTGCCATTTCACAAGCCATTCAGGCAGGAGCCGATGCCTATTTGACCGCAGATTTGAAATATCATCAGTTTTATGAAGCAGAAAATCGAATACTTTTAGCAGATATCGGACATTTTGAAAGCGAACGTTATACAAAAAATTATATTGTTGAGTATCTTCGAAAAAAAATCCTTAATTTTGCACCCGTCTCGCTACCAAGCGGAATCATTTTATCAGAAGAAAATACAAATCCAGTTAAGTACTTATAGAATATGGCTACTACGAAAGAATTAAGTGTTGAAGAAAAGTTAAGAGCAATCTACGATTTACAACTTATTGACTCAAGAATTGACGAAATTAGAAACGTAAGAGGAGAGCTTCCTTTAGAGGTGGAAGATTTAGAAGACGAAGTTGCAGGTTTGAGCACTCGTACCGAAAAATTAAAAGCAGATCTTGAGGTTATCGAAGACTTGATTAAAGTAAAGAAAAATGCCATCGATGAGCACAAAGAAGCGATTAAAAAATACACCAAACAACAAGAAACGGTTCGTAACAATCGTGAATTCAATTCTTTGACAAAAGAAGTAGAGTTTCAAGAATTAGAAATTCAATTGGCTGAAAAGCAAATCAAAGAAATGAAAGCTTCTATCGAACACAAAAAAGAAGTTATCACTAATTCTAGAGAAAAATTAGAAGCTAAAACTTCTCATTTAAAACATAAAAAATCAGAGTTAGAAGCTATTATGGCTGAAACTCAAAAAGAAGAGCAATTTTTAACTGAAAAATCTGCGGAATATCAAGCGAATATTGAACCACGTCTTTTGTCTGCTTACAACAGAATCAGAAGCAGCGTTCGTAACGGATTAGCGGTAGTTTCTATTGAAAGAGGAGCGTCTGCAGGTTCATTCTTCACTATTCCACCACAAACGCAAGTTGAAATTGCTGCAAGAAAGAAAATCATCATCGATGAGCACTCAGGAAGAATCTTGGTTGATAGTGTCCTTGCTGAGGAAGAAAGAGAAAAAATGGAACAATTGTTCTCAACAATCTAAATCTAACAAGCCTCCTTTTTAGGAGGCTTTTTTGATATGAAAAAAACCGCACTTTATCTTTATATCAAATTCTTAGGTTTAGGTCTAAATCTACTAAGTTTTGCGTTCCCAAAAAAAGCAACCAAAATTGCTTATGGTTTATTTAGTGAACCAAGAGCTGGGAAACTAAATAACGAACAACTTCCTGAGATTCTACAACAGGCGCAATCCGAAAAAATAAGTTATGAAGACTCTTTCTTTCAAACCTATACTTGGAAAGGGAATGACACTATAATTTTATTAGTTCACGGATGGGAAAGCAATGCTTCTCGTTGGGAAAAATTATTACCGTTCCTAAAAAAGTCTGGTAGCACCATTGTCGCTATTGACGCACCCGCCCACGGTCTCTCTAGCGGTAAAGAATTTAGTATTCCACAATATGCAGCATTCATTCATCTTGCAGTTCAGAAATTCAATCCAGATTACCTTATTGGTCATTCCATTGGAGGCCAAACGTGTTTGTATTACCAATCGATGTATCAAAACAAAGCGATAAAAAAAATGGTGATTTTAGGTACTCCAAGTGATTTTACCATTATACTTTCGAATTTTATCAAATTATTGCGACTCAATACTACCATTGCTAAAAATATCGAGAATCATTATTTAAACCATTTTAAGTTAGACATTCATCAATTCTCAAGTCAACTGTTTGCTAAAAAAGTGGATACAAAAGGTTTTATTGCGCACGATACATTAGACCCTGTGGTAAAAATTGCAGAAGCTAAAAAAATTGCTTCCACTTGGAAAGATGCCATTTTCTATGAAACTAATGGTTTGGGACACAGTATGCACGACAACCAACTGTATCATAAAGTAAGTGATTTTTTATTCGAAAAAGAAAGCTAAGAATCCTCCCAACAAACAATTTTAATTATAAAAACAAACAATTGTATTAGTATCATAAACTGCTATTCAATTTTGTATTTTTGCATTATGGAAGAAAATCTAAAACGACTCAATAAATTCATTGGCGAAACAGGATATTGTTCTCGTCGTGAAGCCGATAAACTAATCGAAGAAGGCCGCGTAACTATTAATGGTGTGGTTCCTGAAATGGGAACCAAAGTTTCGCCTCAAGATGAAGTACGCATAGACGGAAAATTGATTACTGAAAAACACGAAAAATTAGTGTACTTGGCTTTCAACAAACCCGTAGGCATTGAGTGCACAACCAATCTAGAAGTTCGTAACAATATCGTAGATTACATTAATTACCCAAAGCGTATTTTTCCTATTGGCCGATTGGATAAAGCCAGTGAAGGCTTAATTTTTATGACCAATGACGGAGATATTGTGAACAAAATTTTGCGTGCTAGAAACAACCACGAGAAAGAATATACAGTTACTGTAAACAAACCCATAACCGACCGTTTCATTCAAAGAATGGGTAACGGTATTCCGATTTTGGAAACAGTAACTCGCAAATGCAAAGTAGAGCAAATCAGTAAATACACCTTCAAAATTATTTTAACACAAGGCTTAAATCGTCAAATACGAAGAATGTGCGAATATTTAGGCTATGAAGTAACTGCTTTGAAACGAATCCGAATCATTAATATCTCATTGGATATTCCAGTAGGACGCTACAGAGATTTAACCGATGCCGAAATCAAGGAACTCAATACACTAATTGAACCTTCAAGTAAAACAGAAGAAGCCAGCTTACCCAAAGCTAAAGCTGAAGCTCCAAAACGAAGAGCCGAGTTCATCAAAAAAGACGACCCTAGATTTAAGAAAAGAGGAGAATACTAAATAGAAAACCCAAGATAAATGTCTTGGGTTTTATTATTTATGTCTTAGTCTTTTATAAATTCATAATACAAAACCTTAGATAAAAAAGATTCCTGTTTTTGTTGATGGATAAAACCTTGTCTATAGGAATATTGCTCAGGAGCATTGATTTTGTTCGCTAAAAAATAGTTTTCCCTCGCTTCATCATTAAAATTCAAGCTACATAGAAAAGCAGGCTCAACTCCTTTCCCTACCGAAATATTGTAGACTGTAATTACATTTCCCCAATTGATACAAGCACACACCAGAATGGTTCCATAAAAAAACCACGCCATTTGATTAAAAATATATGCATTGGTCTTTTGACGAATAATCTTTATGAAAGTATACCCCAAACCTATAAAAGCCAAAATCAAGAAGGCATAAACCCCCAACCTTTTGTATGTCAGACCAAAAAAAGCAACATATTCTGAATTCTTAATAAACGTACTTATGATTAACACACTATTTAAAACAATCCAAATTTTGGCCAAGCGTTTAAGATTAACCGCTTTTTTATCAAAATTAAAACCACCTTTAAAGTAAAACAATAAAACACCAACCGCCATAATTGTTGAAAAAATAACGGCATTCACTCTTTCGTGCGTCGCTTTACTCAATGAGCTACTTGCTGATACTTCAAAAAATTGTTCGTAGTTGTAGGTGACTATAAAAACCAAAAGCATAACGTTAAGCAACCACAAAGTAATTTCACCACTTTTTCTTTCAAAATCTAAATCCAAAAAAGAAAAAGTGGGTTGATTTACCTCCTTGGCTATTACGAAGTCATTAGCTAACTTTTCATTAAGTTCATAAGACATATCGGGAACCCAATAATTCCAGAAAGTAAAGGAAACATAAAACCCAATCAAGACCATTAAAAGCAGTTCAAAAATATCCAAGTCTAAAGTGTAGTCTGTAAAAAGTGCCGAAAAATGGTCACTACCAAAAGAATATACGACAAAAAACAACAACAAAAACACTAGTGGAATCACTACATAGGCAATTAGTTTTTTGGCAAAATCATTTTTTAATTCTCGTTTAGGCAACCATTGTCCAAACAAAAAAGGGCGACCTAAAGAAGCAAATCCATTAACAACAATCAATGGAACTAATTGAATCAATTTTAACTCGACCAATTGTGTCCTAAATTGTAGCATAATAATAGAGAGAAAAAGCGCTAAAAAAGAAGCAAAATCGCCATACCAAGCAAACGACAAACAAGATAAGACAGAAGTAAAAACTAGCCACCAATGGGATTTGTTTACGAACTGATTTTTAAAAAAATAAACAATCATTGCTGTCAGAAACAAACCAAAAATAGCAAGGTTTAAACCAACAGACTGATTGTAAAAAAGCAAGGTAAAAACAAAGCTTGAGGCAAAAATGAAATGGTGTTTTTTCATAATTTAAAATTTAAAAGTACTTTGCATTTCAAAGTAATTAGACAAAAAAATAGTTATTTAGTTTTCAATAATTTTTCAAGACTTTTGAGGTGTTGTTCAAAGGTAACACGTCCTTTATTCGTTACTCGATAAGAAGTTTTGGGTTTCTTACCAACAAATTCTTTTTTAACTTCGATATATTCCCCTTTTTCTAAAGCACTGGAATGGCTGGCTAAATTTCCATCGGTTATATCCAATAGCGATTTCATTTCGGTAAAATCTACCCAATCGTTAACCATCAAAATAGACATAATGCCTAATCTGACGCGACTCTCGAAATCTTTATTTAATTTATCTATAATTCCCATTGATGGTTATTTATATTTTTTGAATAATAATAAACCATAGAAAATGTGCAATATACCGAAACCGAGAATCCAAAATACTAAACCGTATCCCACAAAAAACAAAGCAATACTTCCTAAAACTACCTCTGAAAATCCAAGGTATTTGATATCTGAGTAAGTATATTTTTCAGCATTCAACAATGCTAAACCATAAAAAATCAAGGTACTAGGCGCTACCAAAATAAACATCTGATGATAAACAAGTGCAAAACAAAAGATAGCACCAGCAATTAGAGGAATTGCTAAATTGAAAAGCATATTTTTGGTAGCTGAAGTCCAGATTGGCAACTTTAATTTTTTACTTTTTCTAACTGTAAAAAAAATACCAAAAGCAAGTGCAAAGAACAAGATAACAAATGCTGTAAGGATTAATTCGGTAATTAAACTAGTAGAATATAACTGATGATTATCTTCAAAATACTCGATACCATTGTCTTTAAACAATTGGTACACATATACACCTCCTAGTAGAGCAGACAAACCAGCAAAAACGCCAGACAAACCGCTTAAAGAAATGAAACGTGAAGAACGCTCCATCATGGAACGGATATGCACTAAATCTTCTTGATGCTTTTCAGTCATAATAAAAGTACTTTGAAATACAAAGTTAATAAAATAAATCAAACACCACGTATTTATTTTAATTGATTTTTAAAAAAAAGCCACTTAAAAAAGTGGCTCTATAAATTATAAAAAAAGAACAATTACTTCATTCTCATTTTTCTCGCTAATAATGTATTTTGCAACAGCATTGCAATGGTCATTGGCCCAACACCACCAGGTACTGGAGTGATGAATGAGGATTTTTTACTTACCCCATCAAAATCAACATCGCCGGTGATTACATATCCTTTTGGGTGAGAAGCGTCTTCTACTCTAGTTATTCCTACGTCAATTACAACAACGCCATCTTTTACCATATCGGCTTTCAAATAATTTGGAACACCTAATGCGGTGATAATGATATCAGCATTTTTAGTAAATTCCTCAATATTTTTGGTTCTACTATGGGTTAAGGTAACGGTTGAATCACCTGGATTCCCTTTACGACTCATCAAGATACTCATCGGACGGCCTACGATATGACTTCTTCCAATTACAACTGTATGTTTCCCTACTGTATCAACTTTATAGCGCTCTAACAATTGCATAATTCCGAAGGGCGTAGCAGGAATAAAAGTATCCATATCTAAAGCCATTTTTCCGAAATTAGCTGGATGGAAACCATCTACATCTTTGTCAGGGTCAATTGCCATTAATATTTTTTGTTCATCAATATGTTTTGGCAATGGCAATTGCACGATATAGCCATCTAAATCATCATCTTCATTCAATTCTTTAATTTTCAACAACAACTCTGCTTCTGTAATACTTTCTGGCAAACTCACCAAAGTAGATTCAAAACCAATTTGCTGACAAGAACGCACTTTACTACCAACGTAAGTTAAACTAGCACCATCTGTACCTACAATTACTGCAGCCAAATGAGGCACTTTCTCCCCATTGTCTTTCATTTGTTGTACTTCAATGGCAATTTCTTTCTTAATATCTTCTGATGTTTTTTTTCCGTCTAGTAGTTGCATTTCTAAAAAAGGTTTCAGGTTTATTGTTTAAAATTTCAAGTAATTGAGACTTCTATTTTATTAAAGTAAAAAGTTTCAAGTTTAAGTATCAATTACTTGAAACCTGAAACTTGAAACTATCAGTATTATCTAGGCATTCCTCCAGGCATTCCTTTCATTCCGCCCATCATTTTCATCAAATTCTTTCCGCCTGGACCTTGCATCATTTTCATCATTTTGCTCATTTGGTCGAATTGCTTCATCAATTGATTGACTTGCTCCACTTTTGTACCAGAACCTTTTGCGATTCTAATCTTACGTTTGGCGTCGATTAGTGCTGGTTTGCTTCTTTCGCCAGGTGTCATAGAATGGATAATGGCTTCAATATGTTTGAACGCATCGTCTTCAATTTCGATATCTTTCATTGCTTTAGAAGCACCTGGTATCATTCCAACCAAATCCTTCATATTACCCATTTTCTTTACTTGCTGAATTTGGGTTAAGAAATCATCAAAACCAAACTCATTTTTAGCAATTTTCTTTTGTAATTTTCTAGCTTCTTCTTCGTTGAACTGCTCTTGCGCACGCTCCACCAAAGAAACAACGTCTCCCATTCCAAGGATACGTTCTGCCATACGAACAGGATAGAACACATCAATGGCGTCCATTTTTTCTCCTGTTCCTACAAACTTAATCGGTTTGTTTACAACAGTCTTGATAGACAATGCTGCTCCACCACGAGTATCACCATCTAATTTCGTCAAGATTACTCCATCAAAGTTTAGACGGTCGTTGAAGGTTTTTGCTGTATTTACTGCGTCTTGACCTGTCATCGAATCTACGACAAACAAGGTTTCTTGTGGCTGAATGGCTTTGTGAACGCGTTCGATTTCGTTCATCATTTCTTCATCCACAGCCAAACGACCTGCGGTATCGACGATTACAACATTGAATCCATTGGATTTGGCGTGTTTAATCGCATTTTGTGCAATCTCAACTGGATTTTTGTTTTCTGGTTCAGAATAGACCTCAACGGCTATAGAATCTCCAACAACATATAATTGTTGAATCGCTGCTGGACGATAAATATCACAAGCAACTAAAAGGACTTTTTTATTTTTTTTGGTTTGAAGATAATTGGCTAATTTTCCAGAGAAGGTAGTTTTACCAGAACCTTGCAAACCTGACATCAAAATTACGGATGGATTACCAGACAAATTGATTCCAGCAACATCACCTCCCATTAATTCTGTTAATTCGTCTTTGACCAATTTTACCAACAATTGTCCTGGTTGCAAGGTCGTTAATACGTCTTGACCAATGGCTTTTTCTTTAACTTTGGCTGTAAAATCTTTAGCAATCTTAAAGTTAACATCGGCATCTAGCAACGCACGACGAACTTCTTTTAAGGTATCGGCTACATTGACTTCGGTGATTTTCCCGTGACCTTTAAGAATATGGAACGCTTTATCTAACTTATCGCTTAAATTATCGAACATAATTTTCTATTTTTTTGAAATGCAAATATACTATAAAGGTTTAGAGGCACAAAGATTTGAACTTTAAACTTTGGAGATTTTAGACGTTTTTGGAAACTAAAAAAAGGTAATTGCAAATTCTTCAATTTTGCTTTTTGGTATGAATCCAAAAAAGCTTTATGCTAACTTCCTAGCCCCGATGGGAACGGCATACTCCTGACTTGTGACCAAACAAGGCAGGAGATATAGTGGACAGCGGGAAACCTGCCTACAAAAAAAGCCTATTGCCTCCGCTCCTAAAAAGTATTGTACGCTAGAACATAAGTGTCAACTCACTCAAAATCATTGCTATAACCAACCAAATTCAAAAAAACACAAAGAGTAAAAAAACAAGTCTTATGATTTTACTAAAAAATACCTAAGATATTCTTAAATAGCAAAACGCATTACGGAATTCGTATATATTTGCAGCTCATAATGGAAAAAAGATTTATTCATATGCGCTCAGTATTGATATGGCTTATTACGCTACTACTCTTTGTTGACACTACTGCACTTGCCAGTACAGGAGCGTATTCCTCTATTTCATTAAGCGATAAAAAGAGTAAACAAACTGTTTTGAATTATTTATCGACTACATCTAAAGATACAAACTCAGACTCACCGCTTGAAACAACAAATGATAGCGAACAAAACTCTGTAAACGAAATTGAGGATAGTTTCGAGACTTCCTTATTTCCTATTAGCTTTCATTATCAGCTACCCTTGGTTTTCAATTATAGAAAAATATCTGATAATTATATCCATATAGAGCCACGTCAGTGTCACCAAGATATTGTTCCTCCTCCTCCAAAAAATTAAATAATTATTACACTAAGTTGCTGTTTTGTTGTGCATCCTAAGCAAAAGGATTGTCGATAAAGCAGAAAAACACTGTACTTACTATTATTTAATTTTCATAAAAATGAACAAAATTATTTTGATTTTTGTCCTAGTTCTTGCTATTGGGACTACTTTCTCTTGCAACTCAAACAAAAGCGAAAAAATAGCTTTAGAAAAATACCCTACTACTAATCCTATTTTGGTAGACACCACTTTTACGATAGACCATGTAGCAGAAATACAATCCCTTCAAAATGTTGAGATTAGAACAAAAATTAATGGCTACATCGAAAAAATATACGTTGATGAAGGTAAACCTGTAAAAGCAGGCCAATTACTTTTCACCATAAGTAGCCAAACTTTACAAAAAGATGTTCTTAAAGCGAAAGCAATGGTCAAAAATGCTTTAGCTGAGGCAAAAACTGCAGAACTTGACTTGCAAAACATTAAAACACTAGCCAACAAAAACATTGTATCCAAAACAGAATTAGAGAAAGCACAAGCCGCTTATACAGCCGCTTTAGCTCGTATTGATGAATATCGAGCGAATCAATCTAGTGCAGAAATTCAAGTTTCATTGACAAAAATAAAAGCTCCTTTTGATGGTGTAATCAATCGAATTCCTTTCAAAATTGGAAGTTTAATCAATGAGGGAACGCTTCTTACCACAATATCCAATAACAGCTCTGTCTATGCCTATTTTAATGTATCCGAAAAGGAATACTTGCAATTTAAAGAGCAAAAAAAAGAGAATAACGCTGCAGATATTACTTTACTCTTAGCCAATAACAAAGCACATGCTTACAAAGGAAGCATTGAAACAATTGAAGGAGAATTTGACAAAACAACTGGAAACATAGCTTTTAGAGCCAAATTTCCAAACCCAGATTTACTATTAAAGCATGGGTCAAGTGGAAAAATTCAGCTGACCAATACTATAAAAAAAGCCTTGCTTATTCCTCAAAAAGCATCCTTTGAAATACAAGACAAAGTATACGTTTATGTAGTAGATGACAACAACATTGTACGCGCAAGAAATATTGAAATCAAACAACGCATTCAACACTTGTATGTAATCGAGTCGGGATTAAAAACATCGGACAGAATTATATATGAAGGCATTCAGAACTTGAAAGAAGGAGATAAAATATTCCCTGAAACCAAACGAATGCAAGAATTAATTTCAAAACTATAAAGTCTGTAGACTTAAAAAAAACAAAACAATGTACTCAAAATTTATACATAGACCTGTACTATCAATAGTTATCTCATTAATTATTGTTCTTTTAGGGGTATTGTCATTGACACAATTACCTATGACCCAATTCCCAGATATTGCTCCACCAGAAGTGACGGTTACCACTAAATATACTGGAGCAAATGCTGAAGCCTGTGTAAAAGCAGTGGTAACTACTTTGGAACGTGCTGTGAATGGTGTGCCTGGAATGGCTTATATGTCGTCTGTATCAGGAAACGACGGAACCAGTGTCATCAACATCATCTTTAAAGCGGGGACAGACCCAGAAATTGCCGCTGTCAACGTACAAAATAGAGTTTCTTCTGTTCTGGATGAATTGCCCGAAGAAGTAATTAAGTCTGGAGTAATTGTTGAAAAGGTACAAAACAGTATGCTGTTGTATCTTAACATATTAAGTTCAGACACCAATCTTGATGAAAAATTCCTATTCAATTTTGCTGATATCAATATCATACCAGAACTAAAGCGAATTGAAGGAGTGGGTTATGCCGATATAATGGGACAACGAGAATATGCAATGCGTGTTTGGCTCAACCCAGTAAAAATGGCTGCTTATAATATTTCGACCGAAGAAGTCATTCAAAATCTTAAGCAGCAAAACATAGAAGCGGCCCCTGGAAAAGTGGGCGAAAGCTCCGGAAAAATAGAACAATCCCTACAATATGTAGTAAAATATACTGGAAAATACAATACCAAAGAACAATATGAAAATGTAATCATAAAGCGTGATTTTCAGGGAGAACTGTTGCGATTGAAAGACATTGCCGATATAGAATTTGGCTCACTAGATTATGATGTTTTATCCAAAGAAAACGGAAAACCATCTGCTGCAATTGTTTTAAAACAACGTCCCGGGAGTAATGCAAGCGATGTAATTGAAAATATTAAAAATAAAATGGACGAGTTAAAGTCCTCTTTCCCGGCAGGAATATCATACACTTATAGTTATGATGTTTCCAATTTCTTGAACGCCTCTGTTGAAGGTGTACTTTATACCTTACTAGAAGCTTTTCTATTGGTTGCTTTAGTAGTTTTTATTTTCTTGGGAGACTTTAGGTCTACTTTGATTCCTGCTATAGCGGTACCCGTATCACTAATAGGTACTTTCTTCTTTATGCAACTCTTTGGGTTTAGTATCAATCTAATCACGCTTTTTGCATTGGTTTTAGCCATTGGAATTGTGGTAGACAATGCCATTGTTGTTGTGGAAGCCGTACACGCCAAAATGGAAGAAGAACATCTCAATCCAAAAGAAGCTACAGAAAGTGCTATGAAAGAGATTGGTGGAGCTATTATAGCGATTACTTTGGTAATGTCTGCTGTATTTATCCCGGTAGCCTTTTTACCAGGACCTTCAGGGGTATTTTTCAGACAGTTCTCTGTGACAATGGCTATCGCAATTGTACTTTCAGGTGTTATTGCATTAACATTGACACCCGCTTTGTGTGCTCTTATGCTAAAGAATACTCACAATCAAGAACGCAAAAATACCCTTATCAATCGCTTTATAGATGCCTTTAACGCTCGCTATAATTCAGTAGCAATACGATACCGAAAAATACTAGAGTACGTTGTGAATAGACGTGTAGTAACGGCCTTAGCGCTTGGTTTATTTTGCGTTGGAACTTTTGGAATTGGACAATTCTTACCAACTGGTTTTATTCCAAATGAAGACCAAGGAACCATTTATGCAAGTATCACAACTCCTTCAGGCGCCACATTAGAACGCTCTGAAAAAGTAGTAGATGCCATACAAGAAGCTGCTTTAAAAATAGAAGGTGTTGCCTCTGTTTCTACCTTAGCAGGCTACAATTTCCTTACCGATGGAACTGGTGCGTCATTCGGGATGAACTTAATTAGCTTAAAAAGCTGGAAAGAAAGAAAAGGAACGACAGACCAGGAAATAATCCAGAAGCTAAAAGAAGACACTAAAAACATCAAAGATGGTAAAATTGAATTTTTTACCCCTCCCCCTGTTCCTGGGTATGGAAACTCAAGTGGATTTGAATTGCGAATTCTAGATAAAACAGGCAAAAGTGATTTGAAAAAATTAGAAGAAGTAGCACGAAATTTTGCCTTAGAATTGAACAAAAATGAAGCAATAAAAAACACGTTCTCTTCTTTTGATGCAAGCTTCCCTCAATTCCTTGTAAACATTGACAATACCAAAGCTGCGCAAAAAGGGGTGGTAATAAGCGAAATTCTGAATACGCTACAAACCTATTTAGGAAGTGAATATGCCACCAATTTTATCAGATTTAATCAAATGTATAAAGTTATGGTGCAGTCCTCTCCTGAGTTCAGAACAAAGCCTGAGGATATTTTAAAGCTTTATACTAAGAACTCTCAAGGTGAAATGGTTGCGATGTCCTCCTTTTTATCCATTGAAAAAGTATATGGCCCGGAACAAATCACTCGCTACAATATGTATCCAGCAGCGATGTTAAACGGTGAACCAAAAGAGGGATTCAGTAGTGGGCAAGCCATTGCTGCTGTCAAAGCTGTTGCTAGCGAAAAACTTCCAAAGGGATACGGTTTTGACTGGGGTGGTTCTTCGCGAGAGCAAGCGAATGCTGGAAATGAAGCCATTTATATATTTCTTATTTGTTTACTATTTATTTACTTCTTGTTAGCGGCACAATACGAAAGTTTTCTTTTGCCACTGCCGGTGATTTTATCTTTGCCAACGGGAGTATTTGGAGCATTTTTCCTCTTGGTCGCATTGGGTTTAGAAAACAACATTTATGCTCAGGTCGCTATGGTAATGCTTATTGGACTACTAGGAAAGAATGCCGTATTAATTATTGAATTCGCCATTCTAAAACAAAAGGAAGGGTTAACTCCATTTCAAGCCGCCATAGAAGGAGCTCTAGCACGTTTGCGTCCTATTCTGATGACTTCGTTTGCATTTATTGCTGGCTTGCTTCCACTTATGCTTGCTTCGGGTGCTGGTGCCATCGGAAATAGAACTATTGGTACAGCAGCTGCTGGAGGAATGTTGTTTGGTACCATTTTCGGGATTCTAATTATTCCCGGGCTTTACTACATTTTTGCGAGTTTGACTTATAAAAATACAGCCGTAAAATAAATTTTATTCATTAAAGAATCAACTTCAAACAATTATGTTACAATTCAAAAGAATCGTTTTTTTCCTCATTATAACTCTTGGTCTTTTTGGATGCAAGACAACAAATAATGTAGCGGAACAACAACTTACGCCTTTACCCGCTACCTATTTGGAATCAAAAGATACGCTTAACAGTGCGAAGGTAAAATGGGAGCTATTTTACAAAGATGATAATCTAAAGAAACTGATTACCTCTGCCATCAACAACAATTACGATTTGCAGATTGCGATTCAAAAAATTGAAATTGCCCGTGCAGGAGTCCAATTCACTAAAGGAGCTCAGCTTCCTGTTTTGAGTGCCGGATTATCAGCCGCACAGCGCAAATTTGGATTGTTTACAATGGATGGCGCTGGAAACGCCAGTACAGATATTCAACCTGGAAGAGTAGTTCCAGAAAACCTACCTGACTACTTTGCGGGCTTCAATGCAAGCTGGGAAGTGGATGTTTGGGGGAAACTTCGCTCTAATAAAAAAGCCGCAGTTGCCCGCTTTAGTAGTTCTATAGAAGGTAGAAATGCCATTCAAACGGCATTAATTGCCGAAGTCGCTACGACCTACTTTGATTTACTAGCCTTAGACAATGAACTCGATATTATTCGAGAAACCATTACGTTGCAACAAGCTGCTCTTGAAATCATCAAGATAAAAAAACAAACGGGTATACTCAATGAATTGGCTGTAAAACAATTTGAAGGACAAGTCAACAATTCCAAAGGATTTGAGTTTAAAATACTACAACAAATTACCGTTGTAGAAAATAAACTTAACTTCCTCTGTGGTCAATTTCCGCAAACTATAATTCGAGACAAAACTAAATTCAACACCTTAGACCCTTCCATTGTTAACTTAGGTATTCCTTCGCAATTACTAACCAATAGACCCGACATCAGACAAGCAGAACTTACGCTACTTGCTACTAAATGTGATGTAAAAGCAGCAAAAGCAGCGTTTTATCCTAGCTTTACAATTACAGGAGCAGCGGGATTCCAAGCCTTTACTACTGGATTGCTTTTTCAATCTCCACAATCAATAGCATACACTATTCTTGGAGGAATGACTGCACCTCTCTTAAACAGAAGTGCTATTAAATCACAATTTAACACGACGAAAGCGAATCAAACTGAAGCATTACTCAATTATCAAAAGACAATACTGAACGGCTATATCGAAGTGTCCAATGAAGTGTCCAATGTAAAAAACTTGAATGAACTTTATGAACTAAAAAACAAAGAGGTTTCTTCGTATACACAGTCAACCGAAATTGCCAACGATTTGTTTAAATCCGGAAGAGCCACTTACTTAGAAGTATTATTAGTACAAAGAACTGCTTTAGACTCAAAAATTGAACTCATCATTACCAAAAAACTACAACATCAAGCCATTATCAATTTATATAAAGCTTTAGGTGGTGGAATAAACTAGTAAAACTTATCCTGCTAGTCATATTACTTTACACAACAAGGGCTTTAAGCCCTTGTTGTTTTTATACTAAACTTAAATAAATAAGAGTTCAGTTATAAAATGATAAAACCAGAAAATCATCACAACAAAATGATACGTACTTTCTGAAGTTTTTATATAAATCAATTTTTTTTACACTTGACAAGTATTGCTAAATCTAGTGTTGCAACTGATACCATCCTAAAAAATTAAAACTGAAAATAAATAAAAGGTACTAATTCGCTTGAAGCCATTGCAGCAACCAACCAGAAGGTAAGCGCTAGAATTAAGGCTTTGAAAAGCATCGGTAGCTTGTCGAAAATCGTTTTTAGTCCTTGAGTGATTTTGGCTGGAACAAAATGGAGCGCGTACCCAATAGCAATCATTATAAACACGTTTTCATAACCAGAAATGACTATCGCCCATTGTTCCCAATTGAATTGTAATTCCCCGATTGAAGTAATCATATCTAAGGCCACAGAGAAATCTTTGGCTCTAAAAAATATCCAACAGAAAACCACAAAATGAAAGGTAACTAGTACCGAAATAGCTGTGGTGATAGCTTTCCAAAACGTGAATTTAGAATCTTTGGAAGAAGGAAAATAATCTGAAAACAATTTATTAACCGCCAAAGCAATGCCGTGTAAAGCACCCCAAATAATAAATTTCAAACTTGCGCCGTGCCAAAAGCCACCCAGTAACATCGTAGTCATTAAGTTCACATTGGTAAACATCGTTCTTTTCTTGTCTTTGGCTAATAAGAATGTCAAACAGAAAACCAACAGTGAAGCAATAGCAATCACCAACGGAATTGGACTCACGGGATAATACCAAGTTGCCCAAGCAATCAACCCAGCAAAGAATAACGAAGGAAATAAAAACCCTCCAAAACTACCACGACGGTTTCCTCCTACGGAAATGTATAAATAATCGCGTAACCAAGTGGACAATGAAATATGCCATCTTCTCCAAAACTCGGTGATAGAGGCCGATTGATAAGGGGTTCTAAAATTGACTGACAATTTGAAACCCATCAATAAAGCAATCCCGATAGCCATATCGGAATAACCTGAAAAGTCACAATAAATCTGAATCGTATAGCCATACGATGCCATAAGATTTTCGAAAGCAGTATAACTTTTGGGTGCATCGAATACGCGATCGACAAAGTTCAAAGAGATATAATCTGAAATGACGGTCTTCTTGATTAAACCGCCCATAATAAGAAATACGGCTGAGTCAAAATCGGCACGAGACAATTGAATCTTGCTATAAATTTGCGGAATAAACTCCGAAGCACGAACGATTGGCCCCGCCACCAACTGTGGAAAGAAGGACACAAAAAACATATAATCCAACATATTCTTTGTGGGCTCTAATTCTCGTCTATAAATATCGATGATATAACTCATCGATTGAAAGGTATAAAACGAAATCCCAACAGGTAAAATCACATCGATAAAATGAATCTGACCTTCGAATAGCTGATTGTAATTGTCGATTAAGAAATTAGAATATTTGAAATAGCCTAAAAAAGACAAATTGAAAATAATACTGATTATCAAGAAAAATTTACGATAACCTTCTTTGGTTTCTTCATACAGAAATTTAGCCAACGTATAATCGACCAAACCAGAAAACAACAAGAGGCAAAAATAGATTCCGCTGGATTTATAATAAAAGAATAACGAGAAAGCAAAAACATAAATGTGTCGGTACACCCTAGTTTTGGCTTTGGTCGTAAGAATATAAATAGGATAGAACAATAAAAAAAGTCCTAAGAAAAAAGCGGTATTAAAAAGAATAGGCTCTTTTGGATTGAACGTAATCCATTCATTCACTTGAGCTGCATCTATAGTGCCAAAAGTGGTTTTTAACCAATTTGTTATATCTGTAATAGTAATCACAATCTAGTTTTATTTATTAAATTCTTTAAAAGCGTTGAGCAGCACATTCGACAACATATTCCCTTGTAACTGATACCCGTTTGTGGTATAGTGCACGCGGTCTGGATTCATTAATCCTTTGCCATAAATTTTACTAACGCCGTGCATTCCACCTAACGTCTGGAACAAATCCCAAACTGCGTATTGCCCTAAGGTTGCATAACTCACCAAACTCTTAGCATATTCATCTACATAAGTATTAAGACGATGATGAGGCAAAAATGATGGCGGTGGCGTAATAATCAAAACATCTGCTTCTGGATTTTGTGCTCTAACTTTCAATAAAAATTCCTGCACTTGTCTTAGATAATCCAATGGCGTGATTTTACCATAGGATTCATTGGTTCCCAAAGACACAATAATCAAATCGGGTTGCAGGGCTTTTAACTGATCAAAAAACAGAGGATATTTATTGTAATCAGAATATTTAGCGCCATTTACACCAATATTATGATAAATAATTCCTGCGTTGTTACTTTCTAAAACCACTCCATTCAAGGCATACAAGGGAGCTTCTTCATTTGGCAAAAGAACAAAACGATCTAATGGTTTTTCTGACTCAAAAAAATGATAATTCATATCTTCTTCAAAAGATTCAGAATGATACTTTGTCTTTACTACCGATTTCTCACTGGTTTGGTTGGTAGGAATTTTTAATGTCTTACCCGCCGTAATTTTAGTACTTGTGAGTTTGTTTTCTTTTTTAAGTTTTGCCGTACTTACGTTGTAATGATCCGCAATGGTCGAAAGCGTTTCGCCTTTCTTAATGGTATGAACAACCTTTTTTGGAACAGTTTTTATAGTAACCATTTTTTCAACCTCACCCGCTCTTTCAAAAAGCGATTCGTTGTTAGGAGTGATTATTTTTAAAGTATTAAAAAAATAGTCTTTGTTTTTTACCTGTAACGTAAGACGCAAACTTTTTGATTTACTAGTCAATGAAATACCGCTTATACCGACTGGACTTCCATTCAAAGGCAAGATATTACGGTGATTCGTCCATTTTACATTTGATGAAAAACGGACATCTGGAGAGCCATTCGTATGCGCTAGTGTATATGGAAACACCAAACCACGACCAGCATTCCCAAAATTCTTTTGCAAATTGTTTCTACAAACTGCCGTCATTACATCCCCTTGAATATGGGAATCCCCAATGTGGACAATATTCAATTTCCCCTTTTGGGTACTTTGCAACACTTTTAATTTGGTAAAAAATGTTGTAAGTCGCTCCGTATTCTGAATTCCTCTTGGATAAAACTCAGGATCAATGATTTCGTTAACAGATGATATAGACATAAGCACAGGTAAATACGCGTTTTGAGAAAACATTTTAAAGACTACAAAGCAAAAGAAAAAAAGGAATTTAGTTCTCATCGGTTTCTTCTGTTTTAGGAACAACGGGTTGCGCTATCACGCTATCCTTAGGAGCTACCGGTTTTACAGTTTTTATTGTTCTACGCAATCTTTTGTATTCCTGATAGCCATTCATAATTTGGTCATAAATCATTCCTGCTACTTTTTTAGAACCTCGTATATTGAAATGCGTATAATCTTTATTGGCCATAGCGGGTTCTTGCTCAACCCATTTTACCATTGAGCCATCTCCACCCATAAGCGTGTACAAATTCACAAATCCGGATTGGGTTTTGAGGGCATAGTTGCGTTGAGCATTAGTCAAAGGTACTACAGCCGAATCGGTTTTCATTTCGGTTTTGTATTTCGAAGCTTTATCAGCAGTCGAAACAATCAAAATCGAAGCTCCCGGAAAACCTTCTCGTAAACGGTTTACGGTTTTGGTCATACTTCTAGCGTACCAATTGTAATCTTTTGTACCATAATTCAACACGTTCGTACCGTAATGCAAAACGATTAAATTATAGTTCAATTTCTTTTGAAAAGCTTGCATCAAAGCAGGATCAAACTTTGAAATAGGAATTCCAGAATTACCTCGTTGTGAAAAATTATCCACGTGAACCCCTTTTCCGTCATCAAAATTAAACCCATATATCGGAACAGATTGAGCGTTTTTGAAATTCACCTTTAACGCTTTCATATTACCGTTTTTCAAAACGATTGTATTTAGCAGATTATTGGCGGTCAAACTTTTGTTGATGGTGTCCTTTTCGAGTTGGTAACTTATATATCCAGAAGTATTTGCGGAACTTCCGTAAAACAAAGTGGGATTATCTAACGAGGCAGTATTTCTAGCTCTACCAGCGCCAAATTTCACCCAAATATCTTTATTGGTATCGTTGGCAAAAAACACGTGACCATTTACTCCAAAAGGACGAATTGGATTTTTGACATTCAGATAGGATTGCATTTTCCAATTTTCAGAAAACTGGTGCAAAACAGAACCTCTAGAAGCCGCAGACTCTGAAGTAATCGAAACAAAACCAACGCCTTTTCCACCAAAATTATTTTGAAATGCTGCACGAACATCTTGCACAATCATATCGCCATCGGTCATAGAATCACCAAAATAAGCGATACGAACTTTACCATTTTGACTGGTTTCTAATTGATACAATCGCTCATAAAAAGGAATCAAATACTGATACCCTTTGTAACTATCCATTGATTCTTCAGGAAAAGTTACGCCAAAGGACTCCTCAAAAACAATTTTTTGATCGGACATCGTATCATTGGGCGTAATCGCTACACTGTCGGGCTCCGATTCAAATGCATCAATCAACATACTGTCAATCAATACATTTTTAGAAGGACCTTTGGCTGCTGCAAATATTTTTTTTGGCAATACTTCTTTTAATCCTAAGAAAAAGCAAGCTGCCATCAGGATAATCAGAAAAGAGCGAAAAAAATACGATTTAGGTGTATTCACAAGAATGTCTTTTGATTTTAAACATTTAAAATTACATACGTTCAGGAACATTAATTCCCAACAAACTAAAAGCTGCAGCAATCGTATCGGCTACTTTTTTAGACAATTGTACTCTAAAAATTTTCTTCTGTTGGTCTTCCTCTCCTAAAATAGAAACCGCTTGGTAAAACGAATTATACTCTCTAACCAACTCATAAGTGTAATTGGCAATCAAAGCAGGGCTATGATATTGAGCTCCATTCTGAATCACTTCTGGGAACAATTCTAATTGTTTGATGAGTTCTTTTTCTTTGTCATTCAATTCGTTTAGAGCACTTGGCGCAGAAAAATCGAAAGCAGCTTTACGAATAATCGACTGGATTCTGGCATAGGTATACTGAATGAAAGGTCCTGTATTTCCAGCAAAATCAACCGATTCTTCGGGATTAAACAAGATGCGTTTTTTAGGATCAACTTTTAGAATGTAATATTTCAAAGCTCCTAATCCAATGGTGCTATATAAAGCAGCCTTTTCTTCGGCTGAATATTCATCTAATTTCCCTAAATCTTCTGCAATTTTTTGAGCCGTATTGGTCATTTCTTGCATCAAGTCATCGGCATCTACTACAGTTCCCTCACGACTTTTCATTTTTCCTGAAGGCAAATCTACCATTCCGTACGAAAGGTGGTACAAGCTAGAAGCCCAATCAAAACCTAGTTTTTTCAATATCAAAAACAATACTTTGAAGTGGTAATCTTGCTCATTTCCTACTGTGTACACCATTCCTCCTACATCAGACATATCTTTTACACGCTGAATGGCTGTTCCAATGTCTTGCGTCATATAAACCGCTGTCCCGTCTGAACGTAAAACAATCTTACGATCCAAACCTTCATCAGTCAAGTCAATCCAAACGGAACCATCAGGATCTCTTTCGAAAATACCTTTATCTAATCCTACTTGCACAACATCTTTTCCTAGCAAATAGGTATTGCTTTCGTAATAATAACTATCAAAATCAACGCCCAAATTCTTGTAGGTAGTCGCAAAACCATCATACACCCATTGGTTCATTGTGCTCCAAAGCGCTTTCACGGCAGCATCACCAGCTTCCCATTTCAATAGCATTTCTTGGGCTTCTAAAAGAATAGGCGCTTGTTTTTTCGCTTCTTCTTCCGTTTTACCTTCAGACATTAATTGGTTGATTTCTTCTTTGTATGCCTTATCAAAAGCTACGTAATAATTACCCACCAACTTATCTCCTTTCAAGCCTGTGCTTTCTGGAGTGGCTCCGTTTCCGAATTTTTGCCAAGCCAACATCGACTTACAAATATGAATTCCTCTATCGTTGATGATTTGTGTTTTGTATACTTTTTTTCCAGAAGCTTTGATGATTTCCGCCACTGAATACCCCAAAAGATTGTTTCTAACGTGTCCTAAATGCAAAGGTTTGTTGGTATTGGGAGAAGAATATTCTACCATTACCGCTTTCGCATCTGGACTTGGCGTTACAAAACCATAACAGTTGTCGTCTTTGATTCCGTTGAAAAAATTCAAATAGTAGGCATCGGCAATGACAATATTCAAAAAACCAGATACTACGTTAAAACGAGCCACTTCGGCTACATTTTCTACCAAATAAGTTCCTATTTTGTTTCCTAATTCTACCGGATTGCTTTTGATTACTTTCAATAAGGGAAAAATAACTAAGGTAATATCTCCTTCGAATTCTTTTCGAGTCGCTTGAAATTCAACTTTATCAAGAGTTACGTCAAACAAGGTTTGAACGGCTTTGTGAATCGACGGAGTAAGAATCTGTTGTAATGACATGTATAGTGTATTTTAAAAGTGCGCAAAGATACTGCTTATTTAGCAATTAGAAAACCGCTTGCCCAACGAATTTGTTTGATTTTTCCTAAAGATGCTCAAAAAAATCAGAGTGTTTTCTGTTTTTTTTGAAAGGGTTCCAAAAAAAGATTGCACCCTATCCTTTTCTAGCGATAAGTTCCTGACTAAAAATCGATTAAAACCAAACATTGTTTAACCAAAATGAGTCTCAAAAGCCCATAAAAAAGGAATAATCGTCTTTCAAAGTAAACATTTCTTAATTTTCTTTGTAACATATCGCAAGCTTTTCAGTCTAAATAAAACATCAATCAAAATCAATCAATCATGAAAATCAAACTAATTACCTTTCTACTACTATGCGTAGTCGGAATAGGAACGGCACAAAATTCTGGGAAAATCACTGGAAAAATCACCGAAAAAACTTCAAACGCTCCGATATCTTATGCTATCGTTTCAATCAAAGATAACGGAAAAGTTATCTCGGGCGCAAACACTGATGACAAGGGTGAATTCACCATCAAGAATTTGGCTTTAAAAAGCTATACTATCGAAATTCAATACATCGGATTTAGAAAATACATCGGGTCAGCCATTTTAAGCGAAAACAAAAAAGAAGCTACTTTTAAAGTTAGTTTAGAAGAAGAAGCGACGCAATTGAAAGGCGTAAACATCGTAAGCGAACGCTCTACAATCGAACAAAAAATCGACCGAAAAGTAATCACTGTTGGAAAAGATTTGACCACGGCAGGCGCTTCGGCTTCTGACATTATGAACAATATTCCCTCAGTAAATGTGGATCAAGACGGAAAACTATCGTTGCGTGGCAATGAAAATGTTCGTGTCTTAATTGACGGTAGACCAACCAACATTGACCCAGCGCAATTGCTAAAACAAATCCCATCGACTTCTATCAAAAAAATAGAATTGATTACCAATCCGAGTGCCAAATACAATCCTGAAGGAATGTCGGGTATCATCAATATCATCTTGCACAAAAATGCTAATACTGGTTTTAACGGAAGCTTTAGCGGTGGAATTACCTTTGGTGAAACTGCCAAATACAACCAATCTTTGGATATGAATTACAAAGTTGGCAAAGTAAATTTCTTTGGTAACGGAGGACGCAACTTTGGTACTTATTTCAACGATGGAAAAATCGCGAGATTGGATCAAGATCTAGTGCAAAGATTAGATATTTCGAATGAAAATGATTCATTTTTATACAAAGTAGGAATGGACTATTTGATCAACGACCACAATACCTTGTCATTTTACACCACCCAAAACAAAGCGGATGGAACTGGAAATGTAAACACCAATATTGACTACAACAACGGAGGAACGATTGACAGAATTCTTCAAAAATCCACTTACGAAGGACCCAATCAAACCGGAACTTACAACTTGGCGTACAAGCATATTTTCAAAAAAGAAGGCCACACACTTGATGTAGAAGCCAACTTTAACGATTACAAAGAAACCCAAAGAGCGAGTTTTGATACCGAAACGACTACGACTAACAATTCAAACAGCACTGTTTTTTTCAAAGACAATATCAAAGACGCTCAAAAACTAAGCACGTTCAACATTGATTACGTTAATCCAATTGACGAAAAATCAACACTTGAAGCTGGTGCCGAAGCCAGAATCACGAGAACAGAAAACAACTACAGCACCGGAAATCCATTAGTAGCTCCAGCTGATCAACAATCGAATTACACTTACGATATTGACATTTATTCTGCCTATGCCACTTTTGGTCAAAAATTCAAAAATATTAGTTACCAAGTGGGAGCCCGTTTTGAAAGTTATAAAGTAGCAGCCAACTTGAACAGAGGAAAAACCACCTTTGATGACGATTACATTACAGTGTATCCTTCTGCGTATTTGACTTATAATTTGAATGAGAAAAATACGTTGCAATTGAGCTATAGCCGTCGTGTGGACCGCCCAGGTTTAGAACAAACCAAACCTATTCGTGAATTTGCAACTCCTTTGGTGACTTCTTTTGGAAATCCAGAATTATTGCCTCAATTCACCAATTCGATTGAAGTGAATTACACCAAAGTTTTAACAAAAGGAAGCATTACCGCTGGGGTGTTCGTGAGAAGCATCAACGACCAAATCAGCCGTATCTTATACCCTGACGAAAATGATCCAAGTGGACAAAGACAGATTTTGACCTACACCAACTTCGACAACAATACGGCTTCTGGATTTGAAGTGTCTGCCAATTATAAAATCACCAAATGGTGGGACATACAGCCAGCTATTGATTTTTCGAGCATCAAACAACAAGGTGTGGTTTTCCAATTCAATCCAACTACCAACACTAGCAAACCTTTGGAAAGAAATGTGACTGTTTCAGCTTTCAATGGTCGATTGAACTCTAACTTCAAAGCCAACAAACGCTTAAGTTTTTTACTTTTCGGATTCTACAGAGGAAGTGTGGATGGATTGCAAAACAACAGCAAAGAAATGTACAAAATTGACAGTGGTGCGCGCTATACTTTGCTAGACAACAAAATGAACATTAGTGTGCGTTTCAACGATATGTTCAACACTATGCGTTATGCTTTTGATGCTGAATATCCTTATCCGCAAACTGGAGAATTTACTTGGGAAAGCCAAACAGTATACTTGGGTGTAACCTACGGTTTTGGTGGTGGAAAAAACAAAAGTCTACAACGCAAACAAAGAGACGACAACACGAATAAAGGAGGCGGAGGTATGTTTTAACCCAGAATCCTTTCCTTATTTTTTATTTTACTTGTAGAAAAAGAACCCCTAGAGACTGCCAACTCTAGGGGTTCTTTGTTTTGAAATGAGAAGTATAAAACAATAGTTACAATCTCATTTACTATTTAGTTCTCTTGATTTTGATTGGATTTTGTCTAGTATCAAAAACATCAACTACTTCAATCGTATTCAGTTGACTATTGACGAAATAAATGATTTTATAATTTTTAAAAACTATATATCGAAACTCCTTATCACTATTTTTCAACAATTCTTCCTCTTGTCCAATTGTCGGTTGAAGCTTTAACCTCAACGTTTCATTTACAATTCCCGTGACAAGTTTTCTAGCAATAGCAACACTGGCTTTGTCTTTGTAGTATTCAAAAATATTTTTCAACTCATTCTTAGAAAAATCGGTCCACTTGACTTTTAACTCCATTTTTCAATTTCTGTTAAAAGGTCATTCGCATCTGTTACTTTACCATTTTTAACATCTTCCAAAGACTTATTAATTCTTTTATGAAATTCATCTACTGTCATTGGATTCAGTTCTTCCTCATTCGCAGCTGTGTTCCTAAGCAACTTTTCAAATTGAGCAATCGTTTTCTCACTCTCTAATTTTAGAAAGTCTTGGATGAAATTTAATTTTCGTGTTTGTAAATCCATTTTCCAATCTTTTTTTCAAAATTACAAATTAAAATAACTCCTAAATTGCTTTATGACTATTTTAAAAATAAAGATTATACAACCTAATGAATTAAAAGACATTTTTTAGATAACTTTTGCTCTAAAAACGAACAATAAAAGGCTACCTAAAGTAAGGAAAATACAACCGCTATTCTTCACGCAACAACTCCACTAACTTAGTCAATGTTTTTTGAAAAGCTAAAAGCTCCTCTTGGCTGACAGAAGCATTGGCAAAAGATTCCATAATTTTTTGCGGAATGCAAACGGCTTGTTCTTTGAGTGCTTGCCCACTTGCTGATAAAGTAACCAAAACGGCTCGCTCATCTTTCGAAGAACGTGACCTAGAGAGCAATTCCTTTTGTTCGAGGCGTTTCAAAAGAGGCGTCAACGTATTCGATTCTAAAGCCAAACGAGTGCCTATTTCAGTTACAGTTTGTGCGTCCGTTTCCCATAAAACCAGTAACACTAAATACTGCGGATACGTAATCCCCAGGTCTTCCAAAAAAGGAGTATACAGCTTTGTGGTCAAACGCGAAGCCGCATACAACGGAAAACAAAGTTGGTTCTCGAGATATAACGTGCTAAAATCTTTTTCCATTGTTAGAGGATTTCTTGAAGGTATTTTTCGATGGCTTCAGGGGTTGTAATCGGTGCAAAACGTTGTACAGGACGTCCATTTTTATCGATGACAAATTTAGTGAAATTCCATTTTATTGTACTTCCCAAAATACCTCCTAAACTTGCTTTCAAATACACAAACAAAGGATGCGCTTGGCTTCCATTTACCTCAACTTTCGAAAACATTGGAAAACTAACACCGTAATTGACTTGACAAAAGGTTTCAATTTCTGTCGCACTTCCCTTTTCTTGCTTCCCGAATTGGTTACAAGGAAATCCCAAAATTACCAACCCTTGGCTCTCATATTTTTGATACAACTTTTCAAGACCTTCGTATTGAGGCGTCAATCCACATTGACTAGCGGTGTTGACAACGAGTACTGTTTTTCCTTTATAAGCACTCATTGGAATTCGTTTGCCTTGAATGGATTCAGCTTCAAAATCATAAAAAGACTGTTGCGAAATAGCCTTTCTCTTTTTCAATAAATAAGCCAAAACTCCAGTGGACCAAAGTGCCCAAAGCACTAAAACGGGTTGAAAAAACAAACGAATCAAACGCTTGTTATCGGTATTCAATCCGAAAGAATCGATGCCGTAATAGTATTGTGAAAGATTCCCCGGAAAAATCAAAATAAAGAATATCCCAAGCGCTATTCCAACGTATATTTTTTGACTCACCCAAAAAATAAGTGCCAATCCCAATGCCATCTCGACTATCCCAGAAGACAACACCACAAAATCCATAAAACCAAGGTCTGTTGTAAGCCATTTGGGAACTTGTGCTAAAAATGCCGTTCTGTTAAATGTTAAGTGACTTACACCTGCGTAAGTCATAAATGCGCCCAAAAGAATGCGCATACTGTTTTGAAAGAATGTTGTTTTCATTATTTTATCTTTTACGATTAAATCGTGTGCGATACAAATGTATGCGTTTTTTAAATAAAAAAACACACCCTTTAGAAATAAATACAATGTCAAACTTTTATTGGACAACCCTTTACTGGAAACCACTTTGAAAATGGCACGCAGATGACGCAGATTTAAACAGATTCAATATAAAACAAACCAGCGAAAATTCGTACCATCCGTGTCATCAGCTTTCTAATAATAATAAATTTTATACTTTGGCTTCGACAACTTGTTATTGAAAATACTTTGAAAATGGCACGCAGATGACGCAGATTTAAACAGATTCAATATAAAAACAAACCAGCGAAAATCCGTACCATCCGTGTCATCCGCGTTCTAGTTTTAAATCTTACTGCTTTTTGCGTTTGAGTATTCGTCCTCGCGGTTCATCCGATTCATAAAGTACGATATCCGAATGCAGAAATTCGGCGGCGGCGGCAGAATCCTTGACTTTAACAGCACTTCGGGCAATCATCTCAGCTTCAAAGGGGAGCAAAACACTTTTTCGCAATCCTACTGTCCTCCATTGAGAAGAAGGTTTACAGCCTTTGGTGATGCCACGAGCCAACGCCAAAGCATCCAACAAAGCTTGATTCGCTCCTTGCCCTTTAAACGGACTCATAGGATGTGCAGCATCGCCGATCAAAGTGCTATTTCCTGCGTTCTCAAACTGAGCTGTGGTCAACAAAGTTCTATCATATACGGGATAACCCGATACCTGAGCAGCCGCTGTGGCATCGACTATTTGTGGAATTGGAGAATGCCATTGCGTTCTTCGAGACGCTTCTTCCTTCAAGGCTTGTGCACCTTGTGCGCTTAATTTTTTGGCCTCGGATTCTTCCATCGGGAAACTCAATTGCCACATCACCGAATCTTCTGTAAAAGGCATAATGTAGATACGTTCGTGACCATTCGCCGTCTGAAAAACAGTAGCCGAATCCAACAACTCTGAAGTTAGGGTTGGCAGGGCATCCAAAGGACAAATTCCTAAAATCACAAGACAACCCAAATAACGCAAAGGAGTAACTTCCTCTCCAATCAATTGCTGACGGACGACGCTTCGAATCCCATCGGCACCCACGACCAAATCGGTTGCAATTGTTTTGATTTGCGCACCGACTTGAAAACGCAACTGGATTTTACCCGAAGCTTCCTCTTGAAAATCGAGCAATTGATGTCCCCATTGTATGTTGTCCTTCCCTCCGAGTTGCTCCACTAGTGCCAAACGTAACGCTTGTCGCGCAATATGAATGTTGGAACGTTTGGTGTATTTTTTTTCGGTTGGCTGCACCCATTTTCTCATCCCCCACTCGCCTACAACTGTTCCGTCAGTCTTATGGACCAAATGCCGTGTAGAAACCACGCCTTCGGTCAAAGAAAAAATCCCAAAACCTTCTATGGCTTTACTCGCTTGCTGCAAGGTCAGTCCATAGCCTTGCGAACGGGCCTCAAAGTGGGTGTCACGCTCAAAAAGCGTAAACGGAATGCCGCGATGCAAACAAGCTACAGCCAACGCCACGCCACCAATTCCGCCACCAATAATGGCGATATGGGGATAGTTTTCATAATCTACTACAGGAAAATTTTCTGATGGAAGCAATCCCGAACCACCGCATAACGAACAAGACACCAAAGGGGCTTTAGGCGCTTCAGGCAAAGCCACTTCACCAGCAACCGTGAGTTTGGCTACCAACTGCTGATATTGCAATCGCACTTTTTTACGAAGTCTTTGACTTTTCTTGCCTTGCCCCTGACAGTCTGGACAACTGCTCCAGCAAGGCGTATTCTTTTTATCCATATCCTATTCAACTACTCAACAGTATTGGGTGCAAAAATAGCGATAAAAAACGAGTCGGTTTTTTAGAGTTGCTGTACTACTAGGAAGGGACAAATAAAAAGCAGGAATAGTAAAGTACTGCATCTGATGTTGAGCTGAAGAAGCATTGGCGCCAACAGTAATTTTATTAATAGAAGCAGCACTTCTTTGCGCACCACACGAGTCGTCCCGCTTTACGTTATATCTTGCTTGCCGAACCCCGGCAAGCAAGGATGCCACTGCAATCCTTTAGATTTGCTAAATAAATTTAAAGTACTTTTAATCAACAACCAAACTGACAAAGTGAACCTTCTCTTCGATCAAAGTTAGCTACTTATGCCCCGATTAGGACTTTGTCAGTTTTATTGAATAAAGAAACCTATCTTGATAAATTTATGATGTTTACGAATAAAAATAACTTATGAAAGGCACAACAAACCTTCGTGTAATTCTTATTCGAAGGCTTGTTATGTCTTTTTTTTAAACTAAAAAATAAATGAATTTTTAGTTTGTATATATCATAGTAATCGGGGCTAAGCGAGTACGTTTTGTTTTCATAACCCAATACCAAATTATATAAAAACAAAAAACCACAAAATAGCCCAAGGTAATTTTGTAGTTTTCTTTACCCTTTTGAAGAGGTAATCATTCTAAAGATAGTTATCGTAAAAAGTCGTGAGACTTTTATCGTGTTTACGGACATCGACATAATTTAAAATAGCTCGAAGTCAGAGACGTTCGAGCAGCATACGCAATAAATTTATTTAGAAGTAAGAACACTTCAGGATGTATACAAAGCTATTTAAGTAAATTCAAAAGATTTTATAGAAGGCCTGAGTAAAAATACTTTTCTACTTGAACTTTATCGAAACAATAAAATAATGAGGAATATTAAAATGCTCACCCAATTTTTCAGGTGCAATATCGGATTGTGCGACTTCACAATAAGAACCTGAACCGTCTTTATGTATAGTAGGGGTTATAATTCCAAAAACAGCATTTTTCTTTTGAAAATCAATAGTCACCTCTTTTTTACCTCCAAAAAAGTCTTTTAATGCATATTCATCTGAATCGCTATACAATTTAAAGTAATACTTTTTACTCCCGAACTTCTTTCCTCTTATATAGGTTTTTAATTTTCCATCACTTAGTTTGAAAAAGAAACTTAAAGATTCGCTATTTGACTCAATTTTAAAATAATCACTGTCTGAACTATCAAAAAGAGAACTAGTCCTAATGAGTTTACCATTTTTGAATTCTTCAAGACTCACTTCATAATGCTTTCCTTTTAGCTCTTCACTTGCAAAGTTTAATCGCTCGGTGTAAATTTTCTCAAAATCCATTAAGTTTTGAATTTCTTGGTTTTCACTTCCGTAGCTGTTCGTCATTGTAATGGATTTTTGACTGTAATGCAGCTGCGTTACACTAAACAATAAAAATAGCAGTACTCTTTTTTTCATTTTCTTATTTTAGGTTTCGGGTTAAATTGTTATGGGCACGAGCGGGACGCTCGCGCTAGCGAGGGGGGAAACGCTACTTTCTTAGTAATGCATTCCCTCGAAATGTTTTATACTCTGAAAAAATGGTGATTCCCAGAATTTTCCAATCCATTTTTCCTCTGACTAAGTAGGAACAGTAATTTTTATCTTTTTGTTTGTCGATATCTACGTTTTCAACATTCCAATTTGTACCACTTATAATACCAGACCTATGACAGTTTGCATTTAAGATTATTAATTCAGTTCCTTTTTCACCAACAATTATTGACAATCCAATCTTAGATATTAAATTATCTTCTAATAAAACTTCATGAAAAAATGAATTCCCATTAAAAGTTTTTTTAGGATTTGTCTGGTTTAAAAAATCAATATTCTTATCTGCTAAATTTTTATCATTTGAGTTTGACATAAATGATAACAAACCTAAAACAAAAACTAAGGATGCTAGAAATCCTACTTCCTCTTTAATAAGCTTTACTGATTTAAAACAAATAACAATGAAGTACAAAAGCAGTATTCCATTAAATATCCCCCAAATTAATTCAAACATAATTATATTTTTTAAAATTATTTAGTCCCTGTTTTCTATTGTCTCTTCTACTAAATCAGCATTACTCTTTAAATTCCTTAGTTTCATTTTCATAGCTGTTCGCGGTCGAATAAATGAAAATCCAAGTTAATATCTAGGAATCTACATCACTAAATTATTAATCTAAAGGAAAAGAATATCCAACAGCAAAAGCACCATTAAATTGCTTAGCAGCATCGTGAATATAATATGTAAATCCAACATCAAAATTATGCTTACGACCAAGAGCCAAACCAATACTAAAAGGCACGTGCATCAAAACGCCGCTTTTTTTGATATTGAATTCGGGTGTGATGGTTTTGAATGAACCAATCGAAGCTCCAATACCCACTTCAAAATAAGGAGCCACCCACGGAATGGGTGCTGCAACACGGGCTTTTCCTCCTAGAAAAAAGGCCTTTGTTGTAACCTGAAAATCTTCCGAAAATTGTTGGTTTTTGTTGTCATCTGGAGAGGTAATCACAAGACCAGCATAAGGACGTATTCCGAACCATTTGGTTATATTGTGCACATACTCACCTTGAGCATAAAACCCAGAACCACTAATATCGATATCTGAATCAGGAAAGCTATACCCAATACCCACCGCAGCAGTAAGATAGTTCCCAGGCTGTAATTGCGCTTGGGATGAAAAAGAAAAAAGAAAAAAAACGAATGCAACAATAGCACGTAAGGAAAAAGACAAATTCTTCATTTTGTATTGAAATCTAGATAAATGGATTATTCTAATTATGTAAACTTACTTTTGGATGAGACATCGTTATGGGCACGAGGGGGACGCTTGCGTTAGCCGGGGTTCGTTAGCACTAGAAAAGCAATAATTATAATTTTTCTCATTTTTGTATAGTTTAGTGTTTTACTTTATTGGTTAATCATTTAGAGTATGGCGAAAAAGCAGCTTATTGCACTTGACAAAAAAAGAAAATTATATTGCAAAATATCTTAACTAGAATTAAAGAATAAATTAAAGGATACCAAAACGAAACGTCTTCATTTATAAAAAGTTCATAACAAATTACACTGTTAATTACTAATGGTAAAAAGATAAACAATACAGATATCAAAATGAATCCTGTTGTACTTAATATTGTACGTAATAAAGATTCCTCTGATAGTCTCATTTTTATACTTTCTAACTCTATCAAAGAAGGAAATATTGTTAACTCTAAGATTGAACTTTTACCAATATTTGGATATATTTTTTCTTGAATTTGTTTTAATCCAGCATCAATTAATTGATTAAAAGCCATATATGTTATAGAAAAATAATAACATACAATTGCTAAAAAAGGAATTCCAATAATCAATATTTTTTTGTTTTTTAGATTTACATCAAACAATTTTACTTCAGTAATTATTGAGTTATCAACAAGAAACCATAAAAAAATTAATACAAGTGTTATAAAATAATAATTATACATTTGTTTAATACTCGTTTTACAATTTTCTATTAAAATTGGCTCAATAGCCTTTAATTCCTCTATTGTTGTTTCACCATTATTAATAGCATTTGATACTTGAGTATTGAAATTTGGTCGTTTCATAGTTTGTGTAAATAAGTGGTTTTAATCTAAGTTAAGCCAATTGGACAAATTGCTTGTAATGTGTGTTGTACCAAGTTATTTTGTGTTCATACTTATTTTATATAAAATAGGTTCTTTTACGATATTTTCATCGCCTAATAAATCGGAACTTTTAATTCTCCATATCTTCGGTCTTGTACTTCCAACTTCATAAATAATGTAGAAATAATAATTTTTCTTATTTTCCGCAACTTGTAATTCGTTTGCTGAAAGGAAAATATTGCTTTTACCAATTTTTCTTAAAGTTGATTTGACTTCAATAAGTTTTTCGCTTCCGTCCAAATCATAGGATTTTATGTCATATCCAACACTATCATCTCTTTCAGAAACTCGGTCAACTAATTTTGCTAAATCCATTTTGCCATTTTTCTTTAAAAAGTGCCTTTCTGCTCTTAAAACAATTTGTTCACCTCTGTCTCCAATTCGTTTGATTTTTTTTGAGCGATTAAAATAATCAATTTTTGTTTCTTTGCATATTTCTTTTTCGTTCGGCTCTGGAAGTTCATTTGTTTGTAAATCAACATAGTCAAATTTCAAACTTTCAATTGGCGGAAAATCCTTTAATCTAAAATCTTTGAGTTCTTTGGAAATATTATCTTCTTTTACTTCGTCATTAGGGTTTCCAAACGATTTGTATAAGAATTTGCTAAACTCGAAGACACTCCATCCTTTCATCACTTTATCACTATTCTTGTAGTTAAGTAACAATGCTTGTTTATCTAATTCAGACTTCGAGTCATTATCTAAACCAAGAATATTAATGAAATAATTTAAGTGCTTTGCAGAAAAAATATTTAAAAAATCGTTTGGATAATAAACTGATAATATTTTTCCTTTATACATTGGAGAAATCGGATTTCTCCTTAATACATTAAAATTATCTTTGTTCTCTAAAAGTTCGACTATTGAAAAAAGTATTTTTTTAAGTGCGATATTTTCATCCGTTCCATATTCGTTTCGTCCAATTCTATATTTTCGAGATTTATCTTCACCGTATTTTCCAAAATATAAACCAAATTTTATTGCTGGACTTCCGTGAATATTTCCCCAATCATTAAGATCATTTTCTATTCTATTACAAAATGTTGAATCACCTTTTCCTATTACGTATTCATCTTTTGTCAAATTTGCAATTACGTGGATTGGATAGTCGAATGTGAATTTTTTTCGTACACGATCAATCACTTTAAAACCTGAACTATAATCTGCTCTGATTTTTTCAAATTCAATTTGGTAATCTCTTAATTCAGCTATTTTCATTTAGGTTAATATTATGGCCAGTTTTCAGGCTCTGCTTTATAAATGGAACAAGTTCAATAAATATATAAAAGCATACAAAGCCACCCAAATTGGGGCAGACAGGTATGATAAGCGTCATACTTTATGTAATCCCAAATATATCCTTTTTTCAGCGAAACTTATAAAAATTTTCTGAAATCTTCTTACAAAATTTGCCCATTGCTTACTGCTTTCTAAGCACTAAAAACTGCCGACTTGCCCGCATAAGGGATGGGAGCGGCATCCTCTTGGGGCGGGGTTCGCCCCAAGAGATATAGCGTACAGCCCGACCCCGAGGAGCAGGGATTTGTGGTTATGCAGGGTCGTTTGCCTCGGGGTCATGCCCAAAATACGATGTTAAAGGGTATTCAATTGTTGTTTTAGCAGGGCGACTTCGGTGGGGTTGGGAAGTTCGCTGTGGTCGGTAATCGCGGCGGAGTGATAGTACACGGCTCGGGTGGTTTGACTCAGCCAGTGGGCATTGCTCGAGCGCAATCCGCCTCCAGGCATCACCGTAATGCGGTCACTAGCCTGTGCGACCAATTGTTGTAGGAGGTCAGCGCCTTCGGTCACATTGGTGCGCACGCCAGAAGTGAGGACGGTTTTGAAGCCACAAGTCACTAACGTTTCTAACCCTTGCAGCGGATTAGCAATGCCATCGAAAGCGCGGTGAAAGGTGCAAGGCAACGGATGCGCCAAGTGCACCAAAGCCGCATTGGCCTCGGTATGAATGCTGCCGTCGGGATGGAGTATCCCAAACACAAAACCATCGACGCCAAGATTTTTGAAAGCGGCAATGCTGTTTTTCATCTCTTGGAACTCGGTTTCGGTGTAGACAAAATCGCCTTCGCGTGGGCGAATCATCACGTTGAGCGCTACGGTGGTCAGGGCACGTGCGGCTTGCACCATTTCGGCGGGAGGTGTGATGCCACCAGCGGCTCGGTCGAGACACAATTCGATTCTGTCGGCGCCATTTTCTTGGGCGATGGCAATTGCTTCTAAGCTAAAACAGGCGATTTCTAATTGGTTCATTTTTATTGTATTGGGTAGATTAAAATGAGTTTGAATATAAACTTGAAGGTATTAGTTACATCATTTTTTACCACACTTCGATGCCTCAGTGCAGGCTAAAACATAGAAGTTTATAGTCTTTAAAGAAAAAGGAAGACGTTTTACTATTCACATAGCCATTCTATGTGGAAAATAGTGCTATTTCTTATTTGCTCTAACGCTTTACATTTAATCTATGTTTCTATGTGGTTATTTTTTAAACTTTAAATTCAAGCCTAAATTATTTTAAAAAGTAGTTCGCATCGATGAGCTGGTTGCCCGAAGCATCGTGCACCGCATAATTGAATCCACCTTGAATGCAATACGAGCCATACTCGCCTTGCTTGTTCAATGCAATAAATCCAACTTGGATGTCTTTGAGGTTTTTGCCACGGTTTTGGGTGAGTTTTACAATGCGCGCCACGGCTTCTTCGCAGGCTTTTTGAGGGGATTTTCCTTGTCGCATCAACTCGACCACCAAATGACAACCCGAAATACGCACAACTTCTTCGCCATGTCCTGTGGCGGTAGCGGCTCCAATTTCGTTATCGACATACAAACCTGCTCCAATAATGGGCGAATCGCCCAAACGGCCGTGCATCTTGAACGCCATACCGCTAGTAGTACAAGCGCCAGACAAATCGCCATGACTGTCCAAAGCAATCATTCCAATGGTATCGTGGTTTTCGATATTGGCAATGGGCTTGTACTCGCTGGTTTTGAGCCATTCTTTCCACTCTTTTTCGCTGGCTTCGACTAATAAATTTTCTTTGGTAAAACCTTGTGAAAGGGCAAACTGCAAAGCGCCATCGCCTACCAACATCACATGAGGCGTTTTTTCCATTACGGCACGCGCCACCGAAATAGGATGCTTGATGTGTTCCAAACAACCCACGGCACCAATATTGGCTTTTTCGTCCATAATGCAAGCGTCGAGCGTGACACGTCCGTCGCGATCAGGTCGTCCACCGTAACCTACGCTGCGTTCGTTGGGATCGCCTTCGGGAACTTTCACTCCTGCTTCCACAGCGTCTAAGGCTTTACCATTATTTTTGAGAACTTCCCAAGCGGCAGCATTGGCTTGAAGGCCAAAACGCCAAGTGGACAGTACTATAGGTTTTCGGATTTTGGAAGGGGTTGGAATAGGTGTTTCTTCAGAAGTACTAGCAAAAGAAGGCAAGACTACTGCGGCTGAAGCTATAGTGGCGGTTTTTAGAAAATGGCGACGATTGGTCATTGTACTATTTTTTTTGGTTGTGACCAAATTAGGGAAATAAATGCAATCCCAAACATATAACAAAATACCAATAATCAAAAAATTTAAAAAAGGAAAAATCAACTAACTTGCAAGAATAGTGCTTTAGCTATCTTATAATTTTATCTTCACTATTTTATTGTCTCTAATAATTACAAGCTCACTTTTACGCTCTTTTTTAAAATCAAGCATTTTCTCATAGGCTTTTTCAAGTCCCTTTAGAATTTTATTTCTTCGCTCTATTTTAGTTTCAGTGGTCATACTATTTTTTTAATTCAGTAAACTTTTTTTCATCAAGAATCATAAGTTGATTACTGCAATAATGTATAAGTTTCTTTCTTCCACACTTCCAAATATAGAAAAAATCAATCACTAACTGTTCATAAACCACTAAAGACTTTTGAATTAGCTAAAAACAATAAAACTCTCGAACTTACACGAGTCAATGCCAATTAACAAAAAAAGGTCTAGAACATTTGCTCTAGACCTTTTCGTATAATTAGTCGTAACTTTAGTTTACCATTTAATAATCGCACTTGCCCAAGTAAATCCACTACCGAAAGCAGCTAAAACAACGGTGTCGCCCGACTTGATTTTTCCTTGTTCCCAAGCTTCGGTCAAAGCAATTGGAATAGAAGCTGCGGTTGTGTTTCCGTATTTCTGAATGTTATTGAATACTTGATCATCACTCAACTTGAATTTGTTCTGAATGAACTGAGAAATTCTCAAATTCGCTTGATGTGGAATCAACATATCAATATCTGAAACTTCTAAATTGTTGGCTTGTAATCCTTCGTTGATTACCTCAGCAAAACGAACTACAGCATTTTTGAATACAAATTGTCCGTTCATATAAGGGAAATAACTTTCGTCATTCGGGTCATTATCGGCCAAAATATCATTTACCCAACGACCACCCATTCCCGGCGCAATAAGTGATAATTCCTCAGCATGTTGCCCTTCTGAATGCAAATGCGTAGACAAAATTCCTTTGGTCAAATCTTCTTCTCTTGACAAAACAGCTGCTCCTGCTCCATCACCAAAAATTACTGATACACCACGACCTCGAGTTGTCATGTCCAATCCTGAAGAATGCACCTCAGATCCAATCACCAAAACGTTTTTGTACATTCCAGTTTTGATATATTGATCAGCAACTGACAATCCGTACACAAAACCTGAACATTGATTTCTAATATCAATAGCGCCTACAGTTCTTAAACCTAAATCGCGTTGTACCAAAACTCCTGGTCCTGGAAAATAATAATCGGGACTTAAAGTAGCAAAAACTACAAAGTCAATATCTTCTTTGGCTATACCGGCACGCTGAATAGCAATCTCGGCTGCTTTTACTCCCATTGTAGTGGTCGTATCTTCCCCTTTGATAATGTGACGACGTTCTTTGATTCCTGTACGCTCTTGAATCCATTCATCATTGGTTTCCATTATCTTTGACAAATCGTCATTTGTAACCACATTCGAAGGAACATAAAATCCTAACCCTGCTATTTTAGAGTGATACATAAGTACTTGTTTTTCATTAAAAATTGATTGACAAAATTAAACATCTTTTAAAAAGACGCCACACAATTTAGTCTTTTTTTTGATATAATCATTTTTAACCTAAAAAAATAAATCATTTATATTTAAGTCAATATGCTCTTGTACTGAAAATAAGGCTAAAAATAAGTCTAACTCTTCTATCTTTTCCAGAAAAATGCAATAGTCATCTCTCTTTATTACAATCCATTTCTACGAATGAAATCCTAGAAAACTATAGCTTTGAACACTCCATAGATTCATCAAACCATAAAAAATCATAGGTCACAATAAAAATCAATTTAACACTTTCGAGCTGTAACATTTTTTGCTACCGTTGGACTAATTAGACCATAACTAATTCTTTCAACTAATTCACTACTTCATGAAGTTAAAACTCACACTCCTGTTTCTAGGTTTCGGTTTTTCTATGTTGGCTCAAGAAAACCTGAGCTATCAAAAACCTTCTAAATCCATTTTAGACTTAGCCGATTACGAACGAGCCCCTTCGGTTTCGATGGATACCAAAAAAGAATACCTTTTGCTTTCTTACCGAAACACCTACAAAACGCTTGACGACCTCAACCAAGAAGAATTGCGTTTGGGCGGATTGCGTATCAATCCTATTACCAACATTTCGAGTACAGTAACGTACATCAACAACTTAAAACTTCGAAAAATAAAAGACAAAAACGAAGTTCAAGTGGCGGGATTACCAGCTAATGCAAAAATTAGCAATCTGTCTTGGTCGCCGAACGATACTAAAATTTTGTTTACAAATACCGCTGCCAATGGTGTAGAACTTTGGGTAATTGATGTGGCTTCGGCTCAAGCCAAAAAATTAACCGAGGCGAATTTGAATGCCAACTTAGGCGCTCCGTTTAGCTGGTTTGGCGACAACGAAACAGTATTAGTAAAACTTTTGCCTAGCAACAGAAAACCTTTATTGGATGCCAAAAAAGATTTGCCAGCTGGGCCAATTATCTCGAATGCTAGTGGTGCAAAATCTCAAAACAGAACGTATCCAGATATGTTGAAAAACAAAAATGACGAGATCAATTTTGAAAACATCATCA
Organism: Flavobacterium sp. 9R; assembly: GCF_902506345.1. Lineage (NCBI taxonomy): Bacteria > Pseudomonadati > Bacteroidota > Flavobacteriia > Flavobacteriales > Flavobacteriaceae > Flavobacterium > Flavobacterium sp. 9R. The sequence continues at coordinate 1,837,008 of NZ_LR733413.1, forward strand.
CTTCTGAATTATACAAAATCACCTTAAGTGGTAATAAAACGCTATTCAAATCGGCAGATATGTTTGCAGGTCAAAGTTTATCTCCTGATGGAAATTATATTATGATTACTACGATTCAAAAACCGTTTTCTTATATCGTTCCTTTGAATCGTTTCCCAATGAAATCCGTAGTGTATGACAAAAGCGGAAGGGAAGTAAAAATCGTAAACGAAACTCCATTGACCGAAATTATGCCAAAAGGATTTATGGCGGTTCAAAAAGGAAAAAGATCCCTGATGTGGAGAAACGACAAACCAGCTACTTTGGCTTTTGTAGAAGCACTAGACGAAGGAGATCCAGCGAATAAAGTTGCGTTTAGAGACGAAATGTTTTTATGGGAAGCTCCCTTTACAGCCAATCCAACTTCGTTAGTAAAAACACCTCAACGTTTTAGCGATATTACTTGGGGGAATGACAACGTTGCTATCGTTTCAGATGAATGGTATGACACTAGAAACACCAAAACATACTTAATCAATCCGTCAAATCCATCACAACAACCAAAAGTAATTACCGACAGAAACTCACAAGACGTTTACGCTGATCCAGGTAATTTTGAAACTAGAAAAAACCAATACAACCGCTATGTTTTGGCTATCGAAAACGACAAAGCTTTCCGTATTGGAGATGGGTACACCAAAGAAGGACAGTTTCCATTCATTGACGAATTGAATTTAAAAACGTTACAAAGCAAACGTTTGTATACCTCGGCTTATAAAGACAAAAAAGAAGATTTGATTGAAGTAGAGGATTTCAAAAAAGGAACGGTTTTGGTACAAATTCAGTCCAAAAACGATTACCCAAATTACTACTTCAGAAACATCAACCAAAAAGACAAACTTACTCCTATCACCGATTTCAAAAATCCATTTGAAAGCATCAAAAATGTGAGCAAAGAAGTAATCAAGTACAAACGTAAAGATGGTGTTGAATTATCTGGAACCTTGTACTTGCCTGTAGGTTATGACAAAGCCAAAAAAGAAAAATTGCCGTTACTAATTTGGGCCTACCCTGCCGAATACAAAGACAAAAACAGCGCAGGACAAAGCACTCAAAATCCTAACGAATTTACCTTTCCTAACTATGGTTCGTTTGTGTACTGGGTGACCAAAGGCTATGTGGTTTTAGACGACGCTTCGTTCCCAATTATCGGAGAAGGAAAAACGGAACCTAACGACAACTTTATTTCCCAACTAGTAGACAATGCCGAAGCTGCTATCAACGCAGTAGACGCTTTGGGGTATATCAACAGAAAAAAAGTCGCTGTGGGTGGTCACTCTTACGGTGCTTTTATGACGGCTAATTTATTGACACATTCCAATCTTTTTGCTTGCGGAATTGCTCGAAGTGGCGCTTACAACAGAACTTTAACGCCTTTTGGTTTCCAAAGCGAACAACGTAATTATTGGGAAACACCTGAGGTATACAATACGATGTCGCCTTTTATGCACGCAGACAAAATGAAAACTCCTTTACTATTAGTTCACGGAGAAGCGGACAATAATCCTGGTACTTTTACTTTGCAAACAGAACGTTATTTCCAAGCTATAAAAGGATTGGGTGGCCCTGCACGTATGGTAATTTTACCTAAAGAAAGTCACGGTTACGCCGCCAAAGAAAACATCTTGCACTTACTATGGGAACAAGACCAATTCTTAGAAAAGCATTTGAAAAACTAAGGCTTTTGACGAACTTAAAATAAAAAAATAACCACATAGAATCATAGATTAATGATAACAAGCCAAAGAAAAAATAGAAATAGCACTATTTTACACATAGAATATCTATGTGAACAGTAAAACGTCTATTTTTTCTTTAATAAAGCTATAAATTCTATGTTTCTATGTGGTAAAAAAAATAATTTCAACCAAAGTGCAAAATACATAAATTCAATTTGGTGCAAAAAAAATAGACAACCCGAAAAGTTGTCTCTTTTTTTTATACTTTCAATTAGAAGTTACATAATCTTCAATAGTACCTCTTGGTTCAATTCTAATGCTGTTTCGTGTTCAAAGAAAATGGCCTTTCTATCAAAAGCGGCTTTAATTAGAAAACGGCTTCCTTTAAAATAGGATTGTTTGACCACGGCTTTCACTGTACCAACAGGAGAGACCTTTAATTGATGTGGATACAGCAATACCATTTCATCTTCTCCTTCAATAGGCATTAATTGCGACATTCTCAATTCGTTGACTTCACCAAATAAAGAGGCCACATATTTATTTATCGGAAATTGATAGACTTCTGCCGAAGGTGCTTTCTCAATTATTTTCCCTTGCTGTAAAACTATGGTTTCATCTGAAAAAGAGAGTGCATCGGTACTGTCATGGGTAGCAATAATACAGGTAATTTCTTTTTTCTTTAAATAAGCAAATAAATTACGACGTAAAGCGTTTTTTCTAAAATTATCAATATGGCTAAACGGCTCATCTAACAACAACACCTGAGGTTCTACGGCTAAAACCTTGGCTAAGGCAACGCGTTGTTGTTGTCCTCCACTCAAATCTTTGGCGCGTACTTTGGCATACTCTGTCATTTCGACCATTTCGAGTAACTCTTGAATACGCAATTTTTTTAAAGGCAAAAATCCATTAGACAAAAACTTGCCCACATTTTCGGCAACCGTTTCATAAGGCATCAAATCAAAATCTTGTGCCAGATATTTCATAAAGGGCATCCCCGGAATCAAGTTGTATTTGGGTCCTAGCACGCGTGTCTTATTAAAGAAAATTTTCCCTTCATTTAAATCATAGATACCATAAATAAGTTTCAACAAAGTACTTTTGCCACAACCGCTCTCGCCAATTAGTGCAATATTTTGTCCTTTTTCTACGGTAAAATCAACATTCTGAATAATCGCTTTGTCTGTATAAGCGAAGGAAATATTTTGAACTTCAAGCATTATTTATTGTATCATTAATAAAAAACAAAGATAGTGGCTTTAAAAAAAATAAGCGGTTGAAAATTTCATTTTATATAAAAAAAAGCTGTCTCCAAAGAAACAGCTTTTTAGCTTTCTTTTCTATATCAAATTATTGACCATTTTTCGCATCTTGAATCATTTTGGCATTGGCGGTAATCGCAAATTCTACTCTACGATTTTTGGCCATACCTTCTGGAGTATCATTTGGAGCAATTGGGTCTGCAATTCCAAAACCTGAGGTTTTAAATCGGCTGGCGTCCAATCCTTTTCCAATCAAATAGGTTTTTACGGATTCGGCTCTTTTTTCAGATAGAGTCAAATTGTATTCTGGTTTTCCTGAACTATCAGTGTACCCAAAAATTTCAATATTGGTATCGCCGTATTCTTTAAAAACTGGAATCAGTTTGTCCAGATTGGCTTGTGCTTGAGGAGTCAAACTCGATTTGTTCAAATCAAAACGCACAGCATTTTCATTTAATGTCAAATGGATTCCTTCGCCCACGCGTTGTACATCTGCTCCTGGCAAAGCTTGACTAATTTCGCGAGCTTGCTTGTCCATTTTGTTTCCAATCAGGGCACCGGCTCCTCCACCAATAGCTGCTCCAATGGCCGCTCCTAATGCTGCATTTCCTCCTTTACCTAAATTATTACCAAGGATTCCTCCAATTAAAGCACCAGCGGCTACACCAATTCCCGCTCCTTTTTGCGTGTTATTGGCATTTTTTACTGAACTACAAGCTGTGAAAAAACTGCTAAATAGAAATAGAGCAGTTAGACTTAGTATGGTGATTTTTTTCATAAGTTATAAATTAATTAGTTTTTTTAAAATGATAAACGATGTCTTTCTGTTGTCCCGCAACATCTATTTTATCGATAAGTTCAAAGCTAGTCTCGGTTTGATTAGCAACTTTCAATAAAAATCCGGATTGTACGGTTTTGGATTTTACACCTGCTTCTACTATTTTCAGAACAAACATTCCTTCACTATTAATACTCCAAACGATAGGTGAGGAAAATGAAGTACAACCAGCACCAGCTAAAGCCATACTACCTTTGTTGTTATTAGAAATAAAATTCCAAGTACTACCGATAAAGCATTTAGAATCTGCAATGTTGAATGAATTTACTTTAAAATACTCAGAACCGGGATACGTCACATCTGCAATTTGCCAATTTCCTTTGATGGCAACTTGTGATTTTTTATCCAATTTGGTTGCTGCAACGGGAGCGGTGGGGGCAACTGCTGGGGCACTAGATTTACAGGCAAAAAGCAAAAAAACAAAGGTGCCCAATAGAATAAATTTCCTCATAACTATAACTGGTTTAAAATTAATAGATTAACAAATATACGACGCAAAAAATTGCTTTAACACGAATTCAACTGTTTTTTTTAAAAAAATAGTCGTTGCGACATTTTGTCATTTTCATAGCAAATGGTATTCTATTTGAAGCGTGGTTTGCATCAAATTCAACTTAAAATAGTATTTAATTATGACAACAGGTAAAATTAATGTTTCAGTAGAAAACATCTTTCCTCTAATCAAAAAGTTTTTATACAGTGATCACGAAATCTTCTTGCGTGAATTGATTTCAAATGGAACCGATGCTACTCTAAAATTAAAGCACCTAACCAGTATAGGAGAGGCTAAAGTAGAGTATGGCAATCCAATCATTGAAGTTAAAATTGACAAAGAGGGAAAAAAAATTCACATCATTGACCAAGGTCTAGGAATGACTGCTGATGAAGTAGAAAAATACATCAATCAGGTGGCTTTTTCTGGTGCAGAAGAGTTTTTGGACAAATACAAAGATTCTGCTAAAGACTCAGGTATTATTGGACATTTTGGTTTAGGATTCTACTCTGCCTTTATGGTGGCTGAAAAAGTAGAAATCTTCACTAAATCGTACAAAGACGAACCAGCTGCTCACTGGACTTGTGACGGTAGCCCAGAATTTTCATTAGAACCTTGCGACAAAACCGACCGCGGTACTGAAATCGTGTTGCACGTAGCAGAAGATTCTTTAGAATTTTTGGAAGAAAGTAAAATCAGAGAGTTGTTGAACAAATACAACAAGTTCATGCCAATTCCAATTAAATTTGGAACCAAAACTGAAACGCTTCCTAAGCCAGAAGATGCTCCAGAAGATTATACAGCCGAAACCGTTGAAGTTGACAACATCATCAACAACCCAAATCCAGCTTGGACTAAACAACCTGTAGATTTAAAAGATGAAGATTACAAAAGCTTCTATCGTGAATTGTATCCAATGCAATTTGAGGAGCCCTTATTTCATATTCACTTAAATGTTGATTATCCTTTCAACTTAACTGGAATTTTGTACTTCCCAAAATTAGGAGCAGATTTACAAATCCAAAGAGATAAAATTCAATTGTTCCAAAACCAAGTTTACGTAACTGATAACGTAGAAGGTATTGTTCCTGAATTCTTAATGATGCTTCGCGGAGTAGTTGATTCTCCAGACATTCCGTTGAACGTTTCTCGTTCTGGTTTACAAGCTGATGGTGCTGTGAAGAAAATTTCAAACTACATCACTCGTAAAGTTGCGGATAAGTTGAAATCATTATTCAACGAAAACAGAGCCGATTTTGAAGCCAAATGGAACGATATCAAAATTGTACTAGAGTACGGAATGCTTTCTGAAGATAAATTCTACGAAAAAGCAGGAGCCTTCGTATTGTATCCAACGGTAGATGATAAATATTTCACACTTGAAGAATTGAAAGAAGCTATCAAAGAAAACCAAACAGACAAAGATGGTAAATTGGTAGTATTGTATGCTGGAAACAAAGAAGCACAACACTCTTATATCGAAATTGCAAAAGATAAAGGCTACCAAGTATTGTTGCTAGATTCTCCAATCATTCCTCACTTGATTCAAAAATTAGAATCAGACAATAGTGGATTAACTTTTGTTCGTGTGGACTCTGACCACATTGATAATTTAATCAAAAAAGAAGAAACTGCGATTTCTAAATTATCTACTGAAGAACAAGAAAGTTTAAAAACGGTAGTGGAAACTATTGTTCCTAAACAAACGTATACCGTTCAGTTAGAAGCTTTGGATAGCAGTGCAGCACCATTCATCATCACACAACCAGAATTCATGCGTCGTATGAAAGAAATGAGTCAAACCGGTGGCGGTGGAATGTTTGGAATGGGTAATTTCCCAGAAATGTACAACTTAGTGGTAAACACCAATTCAGATTTGGCTACAAGCATCTTGAACAACGAAGACAAAACGGTTCAAGAAAACTTGGTAAAACAAGCCTTAGATTTGGCGAAACTATCTCAAAACTTATTAAAAGGAGAAGCTTTGACTGCCTTTGTAAAAAGAAGTTTTGAAATGATTAAATAAAATATTTTTTACCATAATCATCAACCTGCAAATCTTCATTTGCAGGTTTTTTTTATGCTTCCTACTGAGAAAAAACAGAACTTTTACAACTGTTTAACCGAATCAAAAAATTATGTATTTTTATTGAGAATTTTCAAAGCTCTCAAAACATGTACAAACAAGCTCCCAACGATTATTTCCTGCCGTCTTTTTTGAAATCAGCTCCTATAAAAATTGCACTAGTAGCTTTTATTTATAACGCCCTAGCTTTTATTAGCTATCAAATTACTGTTACTCCAGATAACATCGCTCCAATATACACAGCAGCAGGATTTGCACTAGCTTCGGTTTTAATTATGGGCAGAAAAACGCTAATTGGGATTTGGATTGGCTCAGTGGTAGCTAACATGTTTTCATTTTGGGACACCAGCCAAATGCTTGAACTACCCTTAATTTCAACTGTTTTGTCGGCTGTTTTAGTGGCTTCTGGTGTTACGTTAGGTGCCGCTTTAGGTGCGTATTTTATTAATCTTCTAAATAAAGGAACTTATCCTTTAAAGACAGGATGGGGAGTTATTATATTTTTGGCAATTAGTGTGTTTTATTCCGCCATCTGTTCTTTACTTGGAGTAAGTGTCATATCCCTTTTTGGTCTAAGTGCTCCAAATCATTTCATATTCAACTGGACAACTTGGTGGCAAGGAGACTTTATTGGAACGATAATCCTCACGCCATTTTTGACTTCTTGGCTATACCGTTATCATATCAAAATTATCGCTACTTCTTTATTAGAGGCTTTGGCCTTAGGATTGGTTACTATTTTTATCTGTGTTTTGGTCGCTTTCGACCATGCAGACGACCAATACCTTTTAATCATCGTTTTACTTTGGGCTACTTTCCGTTTCAGAATTCGAGGGGTTTCAATTATTGCGGCTTTGTTTGCCCTATTATCGACAATTTACGGAAGTTTGGGCTATGGTTCTTTTGCCATGACAACACCAGAAGCGTCATTGACGTATATTAATTCTTTTTTCGGGTTAAGTACTATGATTGCTTTGATAATGGCTGGTTTCTACTCTGATTATTTGCATAAAAAACTTGACAAAATAAAAGCCTAAAAAAGGAAACCACGCACTCAAACAGCTGTTAATTATTTTCTGCGATTTATTATGGCTATGTCATTGCTTTTACTATTTTTGAAGCAACCAAACCTTAAACTTATCCGTATGAAAAATGTAAAACAAGTACTGCTAGTCATAATTGCAGCTGCTTTTTCTGTTACTTCTTGTACCAAAGATGAAATAGTAAATGCAACAGACACGAACACCGTAGTAGCTTCAGCCACAATTGACGCCATCAACGAACTGGATTTCAAAACGGGAACGCAAGTTACCTTCGAAAATTCTTTATCGAAATCAACCAATAAATCTACTGTAAATTCTTTAGTAGGAGCTTGTGCTACTATTACTGTAGACAACTTAACGCCTAATGTTTTTCCAAAAGTGATAACGATAGACTTTGGAACGGGTTGTACTACTAACAACATCACTCGAAAAGGAAAATTAAAAGTTACTTTGTCTGGTTTAGTAAGCACTCCAAAAGCCACTATGAAAATAGAACGCGAAAACTATTATGTAAACGGATTAAAAGTAGAGGGAACAGTAGTATATGTTAATGAAACTGTAACCCCAAATATTCCACAATGGAGCAGAACCATTACCAATGGTAAACTTACCAACTTAGAAGGAATGGTGTTCTTAAATTCTGGAACGCATACCATCAAACAAACGGAAGGAGTAGGTACTCCATTAGTACTTGCAGACAACACTTACGAGATGACACAAGGAAATCATACTGTAAGCAAAGAAAACGGACCAAGTTTAACTTTAACTGTAGCTGAATCTTTGGTAAAGAAATACAATTGTGATTATGTTTCAAAAGGAAAACTAACCGTAAAAGGTAGTCTACTTAACGGTACAATTGATTACGGAAATGGAGATTGTGACAACAAATTCACCTATACCCATGAAAATGGTTTAGTTTTTAACTTAACTATGTAATTCAAAATCTTCATTAAAAAAAATCTTCGTTTCAATTACTGAAACGAAGATTTTTTTTTTTGAATTCAAGTCAAAGTTATCCGACCTTTGTAAAAAAAAAGATGACACTACAAATAGAAACCCCAGCACTACTATTCTCTGCAACTTCCTTGATTTTATTGGCATATACCAATCGTTTTTTAACTTTAGCCACGATTATACGTGGGTTAAAAAAAGCCTACAAAGAGAAAGAGAACAGCATGATTTTGTTAGAAATCAAAAATCTAAATTTGCGGTTAACACTAATTCGGTACATGCAAATGGCAGGCGTAATGAGTTTATTTCTATCTGTTTTCGCCATGTTATTGCTGTATCTCAACCAACAAATTGCTGGGATTTACTTATTTGGTTTTAGTTTATTGGCCTTATTGCTTTCCTTAGGATTATCATTTTGGGAAATTAATATTTCTGTCGGTGCTTTGCGATTGCATCTAAGTGATTTGACTCAAAAAGAAAAAACAAAAGACTATCCCGCTAATACAATCGACAAATAAATTGGCATTCCGAAAGTAATATTGAAAGGGAACGTGACTGCTAAAGCCATTGGTAAGAAAATCCCCGGATTCGCTTTTGGAACTGCAATTTTCATTGCCGCAGGTACAGCAATATAAGATGCACTAGAAGCTAGTACGGCAAATATGAAGCGATTCCCAATATCTGTTGTAATATATTGACTCAGGTAAGCAACAATACAACCATTAATCAAAGGAATAATGATGGCAAAGAAAAAGCTGAACCAACCACTTTTAAAGAAGTCACCTAGTTTTCTACCACTTACAATTCCCATATCAAGTAAGAATATTGCCAAAAACCCCTTAAAAATATCTGTTGTAAAAGGTTTGATTCCTAAAGCAGCTTTATCACTAGCCAGCAAACCAATTATTAAACTACCTATAATTAACAATACGCTTCCATTCGTAAATGAATGTTTAATAACCTCAGATAATTTAGATGGCTGTTCAGTAGCACTTTTTTTACTATACATTCTGATTAAGATTACACCCACAATAATTGCTGGAGCTTCCATAAGTGCCATAACCGCGACCATATGTCCACTAAAACTATGACCTTGCATCTCTAAAAAAGAAATCGCCGTCACAAAAGTAACCGCACTCACAGAACCATAGGCCGCAGCAATAGCTCCTGAATTGTCTATGCTAAATTTTTTCTTTAAGATGAAAAAAGTGTATAAGGGTATCAAAACAGAAACTGCCATTCCAAATATAATGGACCAGAATATATCAATATTGATTTCGCTATGCGCCAACTCCTGCCCTCCTTTAAACCCAATAGAAAACAAAAGGTAAAGAGAAATAAACTTGGAGGTATTGTTTGGAATTTCTAAATCACTTTTTAAGTATACGGCTATGATTCCGAGAAGAAAGAAAAGCAATGCAGGATTAGTAACGTTTTCAATTAGTAAGTCTAAATTCATAGGTTTTGTTTTGTTTTTAAAATTTATACTGCTGAGGCTCTTAACAACTTGTCGTTGATGGCTACCCCAATGCCTTCGTTAGGAACTTTTTCGACTATAATAACATCAATAGGCTGAGCATCCATTTCATGAAGTGTTGCATACAATCTACTGGCTGCTTCTTCTAAACTACCATTGCTTGACAATTTTTTTTGATAATGAATAGCTGGGTGGTTATATTCTTTGCAGAAAGACACTACCCCTACCCTTTTTTCAGTGATTGTTGCAAGTATTTTTTCAACATCTTCTGAGAAAATTGTACTAGTAGAAGGAGCATAATGCTTGGATAACATCCCAGGTGCTACAGGAGCTACATCATCTTTAGTAAAAACTTTTAAAGGCCCAACTATTGCTTCAATATCCGCTATGGATGTAGCACCAGCTCGATACAAAACAGCTTGGTCTTCTTCAAATCCAACAATGGTTGACTCGATACCTTGTGAACATGCTCCTCCATCTAAAACATGGACTAAACTGGAATCGAAATAATTCGCAACATGCGCTGCTGTAGTAGGGCTGATTGAGCCAAAAGGATTCGCACTTGGAGCAGCTAAGGGAAAATCCAACTGATTTAAAAGTGCCAGCGCAACTGGATGATTGGGCACTCGAACCGCAACTGTATCCTTTCCTGCAGTTATCAAGTCGGAAATATTCTCTTGTTTTTTAAGAACCAATGTCAATGGCCCAGGCCAAAAAGTTTCAGCTAACAATCTCGCTTTATCTGGAATATTCGCAGCAACTTTTTCTAATTCGGTATACGATTTTAAATGCACAATCAAGGGATTGTACATTGGGCGATTCTTTAACTCAAAAATACTTCGGATGGCTTTTTCACTATATATGTTGCCAGCCAAACCATAAACAGTCTCAGTAGGAATAGCTACTACTGATTCCTTTTGTAGCAATTGTATTGCTTTTGTTAAATCTTTAGTATTATTCATTCGTTAAGGATTACAATAATTACAAAAACCTGGATCCTCTGTTTTTTTATGCTTCGGATACCAATCTTCTTGGGTATAAGAACACTTTTTACAACTATAAATATGGCTCAATACAGAGGATGTTGCACTCCCACACCAAGAACAAGGCAGTCCCGTTTTGACATCTGTAATGGTAAATCCAGGAGTTTGACATTCTGGACACAAGGACTGAACGTTTTGAACCAATTGCTTAGTTGCTACGCTAATGATTTCCATTCGGGTAGGATTGTACAAAGCTCTCATATCTGTTTCAACAAACACCGAATGATATTTAGATTGTATAGTATGAAAACTTTCCAATAGCACTTTCTCAGAAAGTATACCTTTTACCATTCCTTCAGTACTTTCCTGACTACTTCTCAAAATCAATCCGTGCGTCGGAAAATCTACTTGTGAGGCAAAATCGAGAAGATCCTTTTCACATTCAACAACCTTCCCTGCAAAATTGGTTTTAAAACTTACTGCTCTGCCGATAATCTCTAAATTATGTAGTCGATCAATTAAAACAACCAATTCGTCGTCTGCTGTTGCAAAATAGGCAGAAGGATGAGGACCGAATGAACCTTCGGAGGCTACTGCCAAATCACAATCTGTGGCAACAATTGCTGCTAAACATTTCTGACGCGCCACGGTCAAGGCATCAGAAACTCTAGTTATTTCTCCTGAAAAAGTACCAAAACTATCGGTATCTAAATCTTTTGGAGTAGTGCAAATAACACCTAAACCTTTTTCTAAAATAGGAGCCATCACTTGCTCTTTATGATGCATAGTGGCTATCACAAGCTGACGCCCTTTGAAACTATTTAGCGTTGTCCAACTCAATTTTAATTTGGCTAGTGATTTTTAACTTAAAACCGTTTTCTTCTGCATTCTCTAATAATTCTTGAATTTGCAACTGTACTTCTTGCAACTCTGAAATTCTCTTCTTAGAGTTGGTAGCATCTTTCTCAAACCGAATTTCATTACTAAAACTCTCCAAAGAATGATAATTAATCTTATTGTTAATCAAAGGGAATAGCACTTTGGCTGCTCCTGCTGGAGTAAATTCCCCATCGATTAATTGAAATTGGAAGTCTTTTTCCATAAAAAGGGCTATTTTAATTAAAGTTTATATTTTAAATCTTTCAATATCTGTGTACCACAAAGAATACCAATTACTAACAGTACACTAAAAAAGGAATTCTCAGGTTCTAAAAAAGCAAAGGCTAGCACAACAAGTAACACAATAAGTACTGCTGTCAATTTCACTTTTTGAAACAATGTCAATTCTTGATGGTTCATAATTTTATTTTTTCTGTGGCAAAATTCAATAAATCAAGTCATTAATTTTTATTTATATTTGTAATAAACATCATTAAATATTTTTATGAACTATACACTCCACCAATTACAAGTATTTCTAAAAGTAGCACAATGTCAAAGTATTACTAAAGCGGCTGAAGAACTGCATTTGACACAACCCGCTGTTTCTATTCAACTCAAAAATTTCCAAGATCAATTTGAAATTCCGTTGACAGAAATTATTGGTAGAAAATTGTATGTAACTGATTTCGGGAAAGAAATTGTACTAGCCGCTGAAAAAATCATCAATGAAGTACACGCCATCAATTATAAAATGCAGGCCTATCAAGGAAAATTGAGCGGAAGGCTTAAGATTTCTATCGTCTCCACTGGAAAATACATTATGCCTTATTTTCTGGCCGACTTCTTAAAACTGCATCCCGATGTAGAATTAATTTTGGATGTAACCAATAAATCAAAAGTGATTAAAAGTTTAGAAAGAAATGAAGTCGATTTTTCTTTGGTTTCTATTTTACCCGAGACTTTAACCGTCAATCGAATAGAGCTAATGCCCAATCGCTTGTTTCTAGTTTCGAACTCAGCTACCGAGTTTCCAGAAAAAATTTATGACAAAAACATTTTAGAAAACATTCCAATTATTTTGCGAGAAATGGGATCAGGAACCCGACAAAGTATGGAGCAATTTATGCTTTTGAACAATTTGAACGTTAAGAAAAAATTAGAACTCACTAGTAATGAAGCCGTAAAACAAGCCGTCATTGCAGGATTAGGATGTTCGATTATGCCCATCATTGGAATAAAAAATGAAATCACTACTGGTAATCTTCAAATCATTCCTGTGCGTGGCTTACCCATACAGTCTACTTGGAATTTAATTTGGCACAAAAACAAAAATTTCTCCCCAATAGCCAAGGCCTATCTTGCGTTTTTGGAAGAATACAAGCAAGACATCATCAAAAGTAAATTTGATTGGGCCAATTCCTTTTAAAGGTTAATTAAACTTTTAGCAACTCCTTGAGTCTTATCCTGAAATAGCTTGGAATATGAAAAAAGAGTTTCTTTGGTCTCAACGACTAGGTTTTAGCAATCAACAAGCACTTACGATTCAAAAATTAGGGATGGAACGTTTTCTTCAACAATCGTTTCAAGCGTCCTTCAATACTAGCGCACCTGCATTACTTTCTGACAGTCCAAAGTCATTAGAAGATCTCAAAAAAATCAGACAAACCAGAAAAGAAGATTCAGAAGTTGGTAAAGAATTGCTAAAAAAAGAAATTCAAACCTCCAATGAATTAAAAGCTTGGTGGATTGATGAAATGAAAACAACCGAGTTTCCGTTGAGAGAAAAGATGACACTTTTTTGGGAGAATCATTTTGTTACAGCTTATCAAAAAGTCAAAGTCAATTATTGGATTTTCCAAAAGAACCAACTCCTTAGAGAAAATGCTTTTGGCAATTTTAAAACATTGACCAAAAAAGTAATGCAAACCAACGCAATGGTACGCTACCTCGATAATGTTGATAATAAAAAAGGGAAATTGAACGAAAACCTGAGTAGAGAACTCCTAGAACTTTTCACTCTCGGCATAGGCAACTACTCTGAAACCGACATAAAAAATGGAGCCAAAGGATTGGCAGGATTAGGAATTGGAGAAACCACTGCGATGTATCGTCGATTTTTAGAAGACAATGAGCCCATTGAATACCTTGGCAAAAAAGGTGTTTTAAAACTGGATGAAATGGTAGATGCCATTTTTGACCACCCAAAAATCCCCTATTTACTAACACAAAAAATGCTAAAATGGTTCCTTTACGACGAACCAAAACAAGAATTAGTGACCTATTATGGTGACTACTTCAGAAAAGTCAATTTTGAAATTAAACCTTTGTTAGTCAAAATATTTTCGGAAGAATATGCTAAAAACGATACTGGAGGTTCGAAAATTAAAAACCCATTAGAATACATTCTATTACTAACTAACGAATTACACACCCAAAGACCACAATCCAGTACTATTGCTTTTTTCTTAAAACAACAAGGTATGGATTTGTTCAATCCACCCAATGTAAAAGGATGGGACGGCGGAAAAAGTTGGCTTACCTCGCAAATTTACTTACAACGAAACAATGTTGCCGATTTGCTTTGTAGCGGAAAAAGTATTCCAAGACCAAAACAAGAGAGAGAAAATACATTAGATAAAAAGCAGTCATTATCTATTTCATTGGAATGGAACAACACAGGAACAAACAAAGAAATCATAAAAGAACTGACTGACCGATTGTTGTTCACTACCGATGCCTCTTTGCAACAAGACCTTGAAAAATTACTAAAGTACGACTTTGACCCTCAATCCACTGGAGCTAATAACGCTGTACTTCGGCTTTTTAATGCTATCATAAAATCACCTGAATTTCAACTTATTTAAATCCAAGTTATGAACAGAAGAAATTTTTTAGCGCTAACAGGAACTTTTACAGGAGGAACATTGATTCTTCCTCAGTTTCTTCACGCCTTTGGCACACAACAACTTGTTACAGGAAATGAATGCGTGATTTTTATTCAGTTGAATGGCGGAAACGACGGACTCAATACTTACATTCCTTATCAAGATGAATTGTACTATCACCATCGTCCATCAATTGGAATAGCGAAACAAAACGTTATTGCTGGAAATAACGGAATGGGCTTTCATCCGGCGCTAAAGGATTTTGCTAAAATGCAACAAAATGGTGATTTAACGGTCATCCAAAATGTAGGATATGCTAATCCTGTTCGCTCTCATTTTAGAAGCCAAGAAATTTGGCAAACTGCTCCAACTAATCAAGAATACCTCAGTCAAGGTTGGCTTGGACGCTACTTGGATTTGCAATGCAATGACCACCAACCCACAGCAGGAATCAACATCGATACTATTGATACATTAGCATTAAAAGGCGAAGAACCCAACAGTATTACAGTAAAAGACCCCAATCGGTTCAACAGCCGTAACGCTGCAGAAACCAAAGATCAATTATCTAACAACCCACAATTGGATTTTGTTCGAAAAATTGCCAATTCTGTTTCAGAAGGCGCCGATGCCATTCAAGATGCTCTCAAAAAAAGCACTCCCTCTGAAGTTAGCTATCCAAAAACTGGCTTAGCCAAAAATTTAGAATGGATTGCTAAACTGATAAAAGGAAATTTGAATTCTAAAGTATACTATACCTCACTCGGAGGATTTGATACGCACGACAATCAATTGGCCATTCATCAAAATAAATTAAGCGAACTTAATGATGCCATTTTTAGTTGCTATTCCGATTTGAAAAAAGCACAAGTATTGCAAAACACAACCATAGTAGTGTTTTCTGAATTTGGTCGAAGAGTAAAAGACAACGGAAAGGGAACCGATCACGGAACGGCAGCACCGCTTTTTGTAATTGGTGGCACTACAAAAGGTAAGGTACTTGGAAAAAATCCAAACCTAACAGATTTAGATGCAGGCGATTTAAAATACCAAATCGACTTTAGAAGTGTGTATGCCTCTCTTTTACAACAGAAATTGGCCTTTGAACCAACGAAAATCGGCATAAAAAATAGTCCGCTTCAGGGTTTATTCTAAACCTATTACCTACTTAAGCATCGATTCAAAAAGAAATGCCTTATCTTTGCCCGCTTTTTAAAAATTAAAAAATGACAAAGAATCAAGTATTAAAAGGAGTTTTTCTGGTAGGATTAGGTGCAACGAGTTATGGTATGTTGGCTACTTTTGTAAAAATGGCCTACGACGAAGGCTATTCGACTCCAGAAGTAACGACTGCTCAATTCGTACTTGGTATTCTTGGTATGCTATTGATTAATTTATTTCAAAAAAACAAAAAAGGAAATACGGTTGTAAAGGCGACTTCTAAAAACATTTTCCAACTCATCGCCGCTGGGACTTCATTGGGAATGACGAGTGTTTTCTATTATTTAGCTGTAAAATACATTCCTGTTTCTATTGCTATCGTACTGTTGATGCAAACCGTTTGGATGGGTGTAGTAGTAGAAATGGCCATCGACAAAAAATTACCAGCACTCAAGAAAATAATCGCAGTCATCATTGTCTTAATAGGAACTTTTTTGGCTACAAACGTAATTGCTACAACGGCTTCTTTGGATTGGAGAGGAATTGCCCTAGGTTTACTTGCCGCTGCATCTTTTACTGCTACTATGTTTACCGCAAATCATATTGCTAATCACATTTCATCTGCTCAACGAAGCTTATATATGCTGCTTGGTGGTGCCATCATCGTGTTTGGTTTTGCGCTAGTTACCCAAGTAGGTCCTTTTCAAATGGGAATTTTTATGAAATGGGGAATTGTTTTGGCTCTTTTCGGAACAATTATTCCTCCTTTGTTGATGAATGCAGGTTTTCCTCTTACTGGAATTGGACTTGGCAGTATAGTTTCTGCCCTCGAATTACCTGTTTCTGTAACAATGGCTTACGTTCTTTTGAATGAAGACGTTAACGTTGTTCAATGGTTTGGAATAATTTTAATCATCGTTGCCATCATAATAATGAATACCAATTCTTCAAAAAAGTAATCAAATCCAAAATATTTTTCAATAACATCATCAAACTGTTAATTTTTTTATAAATTCGTAACAAACAACTTGTTATGAATTCACCTTGGCATTTGTATGTAATGGCTTTTCTCTATATAATTGCTGGAATCAATCATTTTAGAGTCCCTCGTTTATATCAAAAAATCATACCTACCTATTTTCCTAATCCCTCTTTACTAAACATTTTAAGCGGAGCTATCGAAATTATTCTAGGGGTTTCATTACTTTTTCCTCCAACTACCCAGTATGCTGCTTGGGGAATTATTCTGCTGCTAATTGCTGTTTTTCCAACACATATTTTTATGTTAACCAATCCAAAAGCAAGTATGGGGCTTCCCAAATGGTTGCTATACCTGCGTTTACCCTTACAATTCCTGCTGATGTATTGGGCTTACACTTATACTTTATAAATTTTTAAGAATTCACAACAAACTAGTAACCATATAAAAACTAAATACTTATGAAAAAACTATTTGCAGAATTTTTTGGAACATTTTGGCTTGTTTTTGGAGGATGTGGTAGCGCTTTATTCGCTGCGGGCATACCTAATTTAGGAATTGGCTTTGCTGGAGTTGCTCTAGCTTTTGGATTAACCGTATTAACAATGGCTTATGCTGTTGGACACATTTCTGGTGGGCATTTTAATCCCGCCGTTTCTTTTGGTTTATGGGCTGGTGGACGATTTTCAGCCAAAGATTTAGTTCCATACATCATCGCACAATCTGTTGGAGCAATAGCAGCCGCTGGTACATTGTACACTATTGCTTCTGGAAAAGTAGGCTTCGTGATTGATAATACCAAAGCTGGAGCTTTCGCTTCTAACGGTTTTGGAGCTTTCTCACCTGATGGTTATTCTATGCAAGCTGCATTTATAGCAGAGTTTGTTTTAACCTTGTTCTTTCTATTGGTTATCCTAGGCGCTACCGATAAATTTGCAAATGGAAAATTTGCTGGAGTTGCCATTGGTTTAGCACTGACGCTAATTCATTTAATCAGTATTCCAATTACCAATACTTCTGTAAACCCTGCTCGTTCATTGTCACAAGCTATTTTTGTGGGAGGAGAACCTTTAGGGCAAGTATGGTTATTTTGGGTAGCACCCATTTTAGGAGCAGTAGTTGCTGGTTTTATCTATAAAAATCTATTACAAGACCACTCAGAAGCATAAAAAATAATCTTTTATCAAAAAGAGAAAAAGGACAAAATTGATGTTCTTTTTCTCTTTATTTTTACCAAATGAAATCCCTTTTTGATTCTGAACCTATTGTTTTTGATGTCCCAGATGCATCCATTATTTATTACCCTAATTTCTTCTCAACTGAAGAAGCAACCATCTTTTTTGACACTTTACAAAAGGAAATTCCTTGGCAACAAGACGACATCAAAGTCTACGGAAAAGTGTATCCACAACCCCGATTAACCGCGCTTTTTGGCAACGAAGGAAAATCCTATTCCTACTCGAATATTACTATGCATCCTCATAAATGGTCACCACTGCTTATGAACATTAAAGAAAAAGTAGAAAAAGCAACAGAAACAATTTATTCTACGGTATTACTTAATTATTATCGTGACGGCAAAGACAGTAATGGATGGCATGCTGACAATGAAAAAGAATTAGGAACCAATCCCATCATAGCTTCATTGAGTTTTGGAGCAGAAAGAATTTTTCAACTCAAACACAATGTTATTCCAAATCAAAAAATAAATATACCTTTAGCACACGGCAGTCTTTTAGTAATGAAAGGGACTACCCAGCACTTTTGGAAACATCAAATTCCAAAAACAACAAAACCAATTGGCCCCAGAATTAACCTAACTTTCAGAATTATTCCATAAAACCAAAAAACTTAACCAAATTGATTATGAATGAAATTGTTTCTTATTTTACCACTATTCCTTCTTCGCATAGAAGCCTAATTTTAGTTGGAGGAATTACGATTTTCTGGCTTATCGAAAATGCATTTCCATTGTTCCGTTTTGATTATAAAAAATGGCAACATGCCGGAATTAATATTTTTTTTACATTAACGACCATTGTCATTAATTTTTGTTTAGCCTATCTTTTATTAAAAACAGCCGATTGGACTGTTGAAAATAATTTCGGAATTCTTCAAATACTACCAGAAATGCCATTATGGTTGTACGCAATTATTGGATTATTGCTATTGGATTTGATTGGAGCTTATTTGGTACATCTCATCGAACATCGAACAAAAGTTTTGTGGCGTTTCCATCTTATCCATCATTCAGACACTTGGATAGATACTACTACAGCCAATAGGCATCACCCTGGAGAAAGTGTCATTAGATTTGCTTTTACACTATTAGGAGTTTTTATCATTGGAAGTCCAATGTGGATGGTGTTTTTATACCAAACATTATCGGTTGTAGCAACTCAATTCAATCATGCTAACATAGCCTTACCAAAAAAATTAGATGTTTTTTTAAGTTACTTCATTGTTTCACCTGATATGCATAAAATTCACCATCATTACAAACTCCCATATACGGATAGTAATTATGGCAATATATTTTCAGTTTGGGACCGTCTGTTTGGAACCTTTAAAACTATGCCAAGAAAAGATATAATCTACGGAATTGATACCCATCAAGACCCAAAAGAACACAATGAGTTAAAAAACTTATTAAATATTCCTTTCCAAAAACATAGGTCTCCCGAAATTGATTAAGAGACAAAAAAAAGAAGCATTTTAATTAAAGTAATTATTATTTTTATTAATATTGGTATATCGTTAGATACCTATTTTATTAATCATTAACACCAATTTGAATTAATTTTCATGTGATGAAAAAGAGTAACCGCAAAGAATTGAACTGGGAACAAACAGAAAAGCTTGTTACGTTGGCCTTAGAAGAAAGAAATCCCTTCGAGATAATTAAAAAAGAATTCGGACTTTCTGAAAAAGAAGTATTAGAATTTATGAAAAAGAAGATGCCTGCCGAAAAATATGAAATGTGGAAGAAGAAAGCAATTGCAAGTAAACCTAAACCTAAACCATTAAAAATAGACGATTTTGATGAAGATTTAGACGGAAAATATTACATTAAAAATAAATTAGACTAACACATAGTAACTCCTACTTTCTTGTAGGAGTTTTTTTTGATACAAAAGAAAATAAATTTACTACAACAATTATGTAACAAGTGTATAGATTAATAGACCTATCTAAAACTTAAATGAAAAAAATGAAAAAAATAATAGTGTCCTTAGCGCTTGCATCTGTGCTGCTAAGTTGTAAATCAACCGTATCTACTTCAAACAAAAAAGAAGAAGTAAATGTAACAATAGATTTGATTGATGTAAAAGACGATAAAGTACAAGTAACCATCTTAGCACCTAAAATCAACTCAGACCAAATAACCTATAGTATTCCAAAAATCATCCCAGGAACTTACTCTAATGACAATTACGGCAGATATATCGACGATTTAAAAGCATTCGATAATAAAGGTACACTATTAGAAGTAAAAAAAACGGATGAAAATACGTGGACCATTCCAGGTGCAAAAAAATTATACAAAATCACTTACTTAGTCAATGACACTTTTGATTCTGAAAAAGGTGCAGGCTTTGGTCAAGAAGACATTTTTTCTCCTGCAGGAACAAACATAGAAGCTGGAACCAATTTTATGGTTAACATGCACGGTTTTGTTGGCTACTTTCAAGACAAAAAAGAAATTCCATACAGAGTTAACATTACTCACCCAGAAACACTTTGGGGTGCTACATCTATGATTGATTTAGATTCAAAAAACAACTCAGACGAATTTGTAGTTTCAAGATATGGAGAGTTAGTTGAAAACCCAGTAATGTATGCAAAACCAGATTATACTACTTTTACTGTAGATGGAATGGACATTACAATTGCCGTTTTTTCTCCAGGAAAAAAAGTAACTGCTGAGAACATTACACCTGAAATGAAGAAAATGATGATGGCTCAAAAAACTTTTTTGGGTAAAATCAATGCAAATAAAAAATACACTGTGCTATTGTATTTGTCAAGCATGAAACCTAATGATGCGAAAGGTTTTGGAGCTCTAGAACATCCAACTTCAACTACAGTTGTAATGCCAGAAACAATTCCATTAAATATGCTTCAAGAACAAATGAAAGATGTTGTTTCGCACGAATTCTTCCATATTGTTACGCCACTAACCATACATTCAAAAGAGATTCAATATTTTGATTACAACACACCAAAAATGTCTGAACACCTTTGGATGTACGAAGGGGTAACTGAATATTTTGCTAACCTTTTCCAAATCAATCAAGGTCTGATTACAGAGGAAGCTTTCTATGAAAGAATTGCTGACAAAATCGAGCAAGCCAAAAGAATGAATGATACTATGCCTTTCACAACAATGAGCGCTAATGTATTACAAGAACCGTACAAAGCACAATATCTAAATGTTTATCAGAAAGGAGCTTTAATTGGAATGTGCATTGATATTATAATTCGTGAAAAATCAGAAGGAAAAAGAGGAATCCTTGATTTAATGCACAAATTATCAAATGAATATGGAGTTACAAAAGCTTTTGATGACAAAGAATTGTTTGATAAAATTGTCGCATTAACCTATCCAGAAGTAGGTGATTTCCTAAAAACTTATGTTTCAGGCCCAACACCAATTCCTTACGACTTATTTCTAAACAAAGTAGGAGTATCTAAATCAACCGTTAAAGTTCCAGGTGGAATATTTTTGAAAGGTCAAAGACCATATATTACAATTAATCCACAAACTAATGAAATTGTAATACTTCCAAACATCGAACTAAATGAATTTTTTAAAGCATTATCATTAAAAGGTGGAGACATTATAGTTGCCATCAATGGAAAAAACTTTAATAAAGAAAACATATTTGAATTGATAACGACTAGTCAAGATTGGAAAGAAAACGAGACTATTTCGTTAAAGATAAAAAGAGATGGAAAAGAAGAAACAATAAACGGAAAAGTAGCTTTACCATATGAAGAAAAAGAAACCTTTAGCTCAAAAGATGCTTCAAAAAACACAATAAAAGAAGCTTGGTTAAAAGGCTAATTCAATTTAAAATACACAAATCCCAATTTAGAAATATAGACTGAACCCAAAAGTTTGGACAAATTTATAATTAATTTTGATAATGATGAGCTCGATATTTAGTCGGGCTCATTTTGTTTAAATTGGACTTGGTTCTGTCGTTATTGTAATAGTTTATATATTCTTTGATTTCCATTTTTAATTGCTTTATTGAGGTGTATTTTTTTAGATAAAACAATTCTGATTTTAATATTCCGAAGAAGTTTTCAATAATGGCATTATCNTTTTATTATTCGAATCAGTTACTCTCGGTTTTATTCTAATCTCTCGATTATCTTACTCTTATTTCTTTGTTTCGATTTGCATCGAAACGGCTGTCAATTCAATATGTCTAGGAACGTATTCTTCTTTATTTTAAACTGAATTTATTTCAGTTTCTTTCCGCCTTTCGTTGTTTCTCAAAGCGGGTGCAAAAGTAGTAATTCTTTTTTAACTGGCAAGAAAATTTGAAACTTTTTTTTGAAAATTTTTATCTCATTTTAAATCTCATTCTCTTATCAATCTCTCAAGGAACTTTCCGTATTTTGCGGGGTGCAAAGGTAAGCAACGTTTTTATTTCTCACAAGCTTTTTTTGATATTTTTTTTCAGAAATCTAATCCCGAATATCTCAATAACCTGCCAGTATATAAAAGAACGTCTGCGTTGTTGCGGGTGCAAAAGTAGCACCTTTTTTCGTTTAAACAAGCCTTTTGCAAACCTTTTTTTGATTTATTTTTTAATGCAACAATAAAACATTGATAATCATTATTTAACACAAACATTAGCGCCGTAAAAAAAATGGTCTACCACAGACACTCTACTCTTAAAGCCCAATTAGCGCACATTATACCCCGTTCTTACTCTATTTACAGGACGTATCGAAGACATTCAAGAGCCAATCACTAATTATATATAGTAATACTTATTAATTCATTATTGCATAAGTACTATATATATAGTGTCTTCATACTCTACTCATACACTATCCATACTCTATCTATACTCTATCTATACTCTATCTATACTCTATCCATACTCTATTCATACTCTATCTATACATTATATATGTAGCAATAAAGAATAATACATTAAACATAAAAAGAAATACAGAACACCTTTTTACGACAAACACACTAGCATCGTCTTTATGGGCGGTCTCGAGGATTACTAGACACAGCATGATATATTAGAAATAAGCAGAAATACAATCTAAAAAACCATACTACTTATTGTACTATGTGATTCCTCCTTTGTCGGAATGACAAAACAGCAATTAACTTCATTGTAAAAAATCAGAACAAAGCGTAAAACATAAAGTACATGTAAAAACAAAGACAAAAACCTGTTGTAAACACAAATGCCCTAGCCCGGATGGTAGTGGCATCCTCTTGGGGCGGGGTTCGCCCTAAGAGATAGAACGGACAGCCGGAAATAGCTCCTGAAAAAGAAAATAAAAGAAAAACACCATTAGCATTTACCAGAAGAGAACAACCAACAAAACAAAAGATAAACCATTAAAGAAAATAGGCTAAAAACAAAAAACCACCTAATTTCTTAGATGGTTTTCTTTGGAGCCGGCGGAGGGACTCGAACCCACGACCTGCTGATTACAAATCAGCTGCTCTAGCCGACTGAGCTACGCTGGCGTTTTATTTCGGGTGCAAATATAAATACATATTTCAATTTTGCAAAACAAATTCACAAAGTTTTACAAGAACTTTAAAATCTGTTGCTAGACAACAAAAACAGAAAACCATCTAATTTCTTAGATGGTTTTCTTTAGAGCCGGCGGAGGGACTCGAACCCACGACCTGCTGATTACAAATCAGCTGCTCTAGCCGACTGAGCTACGCTGGCGTCTTATTTCGGGTGCAAATATAAGTCTGAATTTGAATTCTCCAAAACAAATTCAGACTTTTTTTTACTTTTTTTCGATTACAATTCGTTGATTTTAGCAATCAATTGATTTGCAGTTTGTTCTAACTCCAAATTAATTTGTTTGAAATGTGCTTTTTTACTTTCCACATTTTTTTGGTTCACTTTTGCAATCAAAGCATCAAAAGCAGCAATAGCTTCGTCAATTAAAGCATTAGTTTCTTCGGTTGGTTTTCCTGTAGTAGTTAATTCATACAAGTAAACTGCTTCAATAATATCTCCTAAAACGTAGTTGATGTCTTTCTTTAAATTCTTAACGTTTGCCATTTTTATTTAATTTATTATATTGTACTAAAATTTGCGTTTGCAAAAGTACATATAATCTTTCGATTACTAACTATGAAATGTAAATTTCTAAAAGAGAAGCATTTCCGTTTAACTTAAAAGACTGTAATGCAGCTGGAACAAGAACCGTGTCACCAGTTTGATAGTCGTATTCTACCCCATTTATATCTATAGAAAAACATCCATCAACAACCATATACACAGTAAAAGACTCTCCTGTTTTACTTACTACCATCTCGTCTTGCAACGGAATATAATTCGTTGTAAAATAGGGACAATCAACCATAGTATTAGATTGATTAACTAATTTAGTATATTGCTTTTGTGTGTCAACCTTTTTATAATTGATTGCATCTAAAGCTAAATCAATATGCAGTTCTCTAGTATTTCCGTGAGCATCAACACGATCAAAATCGTACAATCTATAGGTTATATCTGAGGTTTGCTGAATTTCGGCGATGACTAATCCAGCACCAATAGCATGTACTGTTCCGGTTTCTAAAAAGAAAACGTCTCCTTTTTGGACTTCTTTGGTATCTAGTATTGAAAGTAACTCTTTTTTCTCTAGCTTTTCAACATACTCCGAAGCATTAGAATCTTCTTTAAAACCAACAATCAGTCGTGATTTTGGGTCGGCTTGCATCACATACCACATTTCGGTTTTACCAAATGAGTTATGCCTTTCTTGAGCTAAAGCATCATTGGGGTGTACTTGTATCGACAAATCTTCACGAGCGTCTAAAAATTTAAAAAGCAATGGAAACTGCTTTCCGAATTTTTGATAAACAGTAGTTCCTAAAACTTCAGCTGGCTGATTTTCGATTAACTTCATCAAATCAACCCCTTTCAAATCGCCATTAGCAATTACGCTACAATCACCTTTTACTGTAGACAACTCCCAACTCTCCCCTGTAATAGTAGAAACAATAGGCTTATTCAAAAAAGTTTTTAGCTTTTCGCCACCCCAAATACGTTCTTTAAGTATGGGTTCGAATTGTAAAGGATATAGTTTGGTTTGCATTTCTTTTTTTGACAAATATCGCTAATTCAAGGAGTTTGAATTGCTATTATTTTGTTATTTTATGATACTATTTTTTTTAAAGCTTCAAGTGCCACAGGAATATGCTTAGTAGCATTGATACCATTGTCAAAAATCAAAACAACTTTTCCTTCTTTATCAATAACATAAGTAACACGACCCGGTAGCATACCCATCAAGCCAGAAGGAACACCAAATAACTTTCTTAATTTCTTATCTGAGTCTGACAAAAGTACAAATGGTAATTTGTATCGTTTTGCAAAGGTATCGTGTGAATCAACTGTATCACTGCTAATTCCAATGACTTCTGCACCTAAATCAGTAAAATCCTGATATTGATCTCTAAAACCGCAAGCTTGTGCGGTGCAACCTGGTGTATTGTCCTTTGGATAAAAATAAATTACTAATGGCTTTTTACCTATATATTCTTTAGTATCAAATTTTTTCCCATTAGTATCAAGTGCGGTAAAATGTGGTATTACGTCTCCTAGTTCAATTGGCATGAGTTACAACTTCTAAAAAATTATTTAAATAAATTATTCTCCTTTATAGGTTACAAAATTACGTGGGGTTTCGTATAGTACAACTTCTAAGTCTAAACTTGATTTGATTTTGGCGCGTATTTTATTCCAAATAACTACCACGATATTTTCTGCTGTTGGATTAAGGTTCTCAAATTCGGGGACGTCTAAATTTAAGTTTTTGTGATCCATTTGCTCCTCTACTTCTGACTTTATAATGTCTGTCAAAAATTTCACATCCATAACATAACCTGTTTCTGGATCTATTTCTCCTGTCACACTTACAATCAACTCATAATTATGACCATGGAAATTGGGATTATTACATTTTCCAAAAACCGCATCATTCTGTTCGAAAGTCCAATCTTTTCTATACAAACGATGTGCTGCATTAAAATGTGCTTTTCGGGAAATGGTTACTCTCATAATTGTTATTTATACTATTTGAATATTACATTGGTTTTAAAAATTAGATAGTGTGCTCTTCTAAAAAATGATAGAATTCATCAAAAATAATTTTGAACCACACCGTATAACTTTCCGGATGGATAAGCATGTCATTTTTTACTTCTTCTATTTTCATCCATTTCCAGTCGTGAACTTCGTCAGGATTGATATGTGGGTCATCATTATAATAGCCTACCATTACATGGTCTAATTCGTGCTCTGTTAATCCATTATCAAATGGCGCCTTGTAAATGAAATGAAATAACTCTTTTATCTCAGTTTCAAAACCCATTTCTTCAAACAAACGTCTACCGCCTGCTTGAATATTTGTTTCACCCTCTCTTTGGTGACTGCAACAAGTGTTTGTCCAAAGTAAAGGTGAATGGTACTTGTGCTGAGCTCTTTGTTGTAACATAATTTCATTTTTATCATTCAAGATAAAAACTGAGAAAGCGCGATGCAGAATTGCTTTTTGATGTGCCTCTAATTTCGGCATTAGACCAATCTGTTCATCTAATTCATTGACTAGGATAACTTTTTCTTCTTCCATAAAATTTTTACTGGCCAAAAATACAAAAAGGATTAGATTGACAGGGGGCTTTAACGTTGTCTTTCGTTTTGTTGAAGCTTCATTACTTAGAAAAACACCTGACTGTTGCTCGTCGATAAGGACGACCTAACTTTTGTATATTTGAAAATAGAATTAATTGTCGAAAATACATATTTTTCAAATATTACTATAGGAATTTCACAACTTTAACCAATTTGAATTCATTTTCTTTTCAAAAAATGGTACTCAAAAGCACGAAACATTTAATGGTTTTAATGACACTATTTATAAAAAATGTTAATCTCGTATCTGGCTTAGGATAAACAAAAGTTAAATTTACATCAAAGTAGAGTTTATAGTAAACCAGCTGACAAATGTTGCCGTAAGTACAAAGTAGTTTTACAATCACATTTAATAACAAAAACACTATGAAAAAGCAATTCTTTTTTTTACTAGCAATAAGCAGCTTATTTCTTCAAGCTTGCGCTCAACAAAATCCATCACAATCAAAAACACTTAAAACAAAGGACATGAAAGAAGTACTTCACAAACCAGAAAACCCTTATTATTCTAATACAGATACTAAAAAAGTAACGATTCCAAATTCTGAATGGAAAAAAATACTTTCGCCCGATTTGTATGCTGTAGCGAGAGAAGCTGACACGGAAAGAGCCTTCACAGGGACTATGTGGAATTCAGAAACGAAAGGCACTTATTATTGCGCTGCTTGTGGCAACTTACTTTTCAAATCCAATCAAAAATTTGTAAGTAGTTGTGGTTGGCCGAGTTTTTTCGAACAAGAAAACAAAGAGAGTATCACTTTCAAACCCGACAACTCTTATGGTATGCAGCGAATAGAAGCAAATTGTGGCCGCTGTGATAGTCATTTGGGACATCTGTTTGATGATGGTCCTGCACCAACGGGAAAACGCTATTGTATGAATGCTATTTCTTTAGATTTCGTTCCTGAAAATAATTAAATCAAAAAAAAGCAGTAGTTACACCATTTATAAACTGTTATTCATTTTAAAATTATTATTCAATTATGAAAAAGATACTTCTTTTTATGCTTTTGACAACCTCCATTGGTTTCTCTCAAAAAAAAACAGTTCCACCCTCTCCTTCTTCCTCTTCAGACACTATCGTTTTGGCAGGAGGCTGTTATTGGTGTGTTGAAGCTGTTTATGAAAACCTTAAAGGAGTACAAAAAGTAGTCTCTGGATTTGCTGGAGGTACGGTAAAAAATCCAAGTTATGAAGCGGTTTCTTCAGGTACAACTGGAGCGGCTGAAGTGGTTCAAATTACATTTAACAAAAACGAAACCAATTTGGATGAAATTTTCAAAGTGTTTTTTACCGTTCACGACCCTACTACATTGAATCGTCAAGGAGCTGATGTAGGGACACAGTACCGCTCAGCAATATTCTTCAAAGATGAAGCACAAAAAAAAGCAGGTCAACAAATCATACAAGCGCTGACCAAGGCAAAAGCTTTTGACCGTCCAATAGTAACTACAATAGAACCTCTTACTGCTTTTTATAAAGCCAAAGACAGTCATCAAGATTATTATGAAAAAAACCAATCTCAACCGTATTGCCAACTCGTGATACAACCCAAATTAGAGAAATTTGAGAAAGTTTTTAAAAACCGACTTAAATCAAAAAATTAAATTAAATCCATTATCTATACACATTAAAAAGCCGAATTTTTCGGCTTTTTTTTATGACTTGAAGCAGTTCCTTTTTTACTATATTTGTTTGTAACCGAAAACCAAATTCATGAAAAAAGCAACAATTACATCAAGCCTTTTGCTAATTGCATTGTGCAGTACTGCTCAAAATCAAACGTTAAAAACAAAAGTGGCTCAAAAAGCAGCCAGTTTAGAATCGAAAGTAGTTAGTTGGAGGCGAGAGTTGCATCAAAATCCAGAATTAGGCAATCGAGAGTTTAAAACTTCGGAAAAAGTTGCTGCACACTTACGTTCTTTGGGAATTGAAGTTCAAACAGGTGTAGCAAAAACGGGAGTTGTTGGTATTCTAAAAGGAGGAAAACCTGGACCAGTTGTAGCTCTAAGAGCAGATATGGATGCGCTCCCCGTAAAAGAACGAGTAAATTTACCCTTTACTTCCAAAGTAACAGGAGAATATAATGGACAAGCTGTGGGTGTAATGCATGCATGCGGCCATGATACCCACGTAGCCATGTTAATGGGAACTGCCGAAATTTTAGCCTCAATAAAAAATGAAATAAAAGGAACTGTAAAATTCATTTTCCAACCAGCAGAAGAAGGCCCACCAGAAGGCGAAGAGGGAGGTGCAGAGTTAATGGTAAAAGAAGGTGTTTTGAACAACCCAAAAGTGGATGTCATTTTTGGCCTCCATATTAATGCCCAAACCGAAGTGGGTCAAATCAAATACCGACCAAAAGGAACCATGGCGTCCTCAGATTGGTTTACCATACAAGTCAATGGCAAGCAATCGCATGGCGCCTATCCGTGGCAATCCGTTGACCCTATCGTTACCGCCTCACAAATTGTTCTCGGCTTACAAACTATTGTAAGCCGCAATGTAAATTTAACCGAAAACGCTGCTGTAGTGAGCGTAGGCCAAATCAATGCAGGGGTTCGAAGCAACATCATCCCTGAGTCATTGACGCTGAGTGGTACGATTCGAACGTTGGATTCCCAAACTCAAGACTTTATTCATGGTAGAATCAAAACCATCGCTACCAATATAGCCGAAAGCGCAGGCGCCAGCTCAGAAGTTACCATTTCTAAAAAAACATTAATAACCTATAATGACCCCTCACTAACAGAACAAATGCTCCCTACTTTACAAGCAGCAGCAGGAAAAGAGAATGTTCATTTAACTGAGGCCGTTACTGGAGCAGAAGATTTCTCTTTTTATCAAGCTAAAATTCCGGGATTATTTTATTTTATTGGAGGAATGCCCAAAGGAAAAAAAGCCAGTGAAATGCCCTCACACCATACCCCTGATTTTTATATAGACGAAGGAAGTTTTGTTTTAGGAATGACGAGTATGGCAGATTTGACCTTAGATTATATGGAAATGAATACCAAAAAGAAATAAAGTACTTTATATGAAAACCTACCTGTTCGCTTTTTGTATTATTTGCAATTTCTTATTCACAACAACTGTGATTGCTCAAGAAAAAAAAGTAGCGCCAACTTCACAGGAGTTGTACAATGAAATTGCGGCTATGGACACTCAACTTTTTGAAGCCTTCAACGCAAAAGACATGTCCAAGTTTAAACCTATGTTTACCGAAGACTTAGAATGGTACCAAGACAATGGTGGTTTATTGTCGTATGACACTGTTTTTGCCAATTTTGAAAAAATGTTCAAAAACGAAAACAAACTTACTCGAACGCTAGTAAAAGGAAGCCTTGAAGTACATCCTATAAAAGATTTTGGAGCCATCGAAGTAGCCCAACATCAATTCCGACATATGGAGAACGGAAAAGAAGAAGTTGGCACCTTTAAATTTGTTGCCATTTGGAAAAAAATAGGCAATCAATGGAAAGTTTCACGAATGATAAGTTATGACCATTAAAATGTATTTTTCATAAATCAATTTTAATCCTATTGAGGGCGTGCCACCATAAAAAAAAGAGGCCAACTTATGCTAGTGGTAAGTCGGCCTCTTTCTTTTATGCTGTCGGGCTATCCGCTCCGCCTTGGCGGATTGCTCCTATCCCTCACGCAAAATAATTTAATTTTTCAATACCTCTGCAATCTTCTGTGCACATTTCTCCCCATCAATCGCTGCCGAAATAATGCCTCCTGCATAACCCGCTCCTTCACCACAAGGATACAATCCTTTGATTTGAAGATGCTCTAAAGTGTAATTGTCTCTTGGAATTCGCACAGGCGAAGAGGTTCTAGATTCGGGAGCGTGCAAAATCGCCTCATTAGTAGCATAGCCTTTCATTGATTTCCCGAATTCTGAAAATCCTTGACGCATGATTTGGGTTAAAAATCCAGGAAAAACCTGTCCCAATTCCACTGATGTTGTCCCTGGAACATAGGACGTTTTGGGAATATCAGAGGATGTTTTACTTTGGGTGAAATCGACTAAACGTTGTGCAGGCACTTTTTGCGTCTGACCCGCCAATTGCCATGCTTTTTGTTCAATACTCTTTTGAAACTCCATTCCGGCCAAAGCACCAAACTTGGCAAAGGGTTTAAAATCCTCTAACTTCAATTCTACTACAATCCCAGAATTAGCAGTATGCTGATCTCTTTTAGAAGGCGACCAACCATTGGTAACCACTTCACCTGGACTTGTCGCACAAGGCGCAATCACTCCGCCAGGACACATACAAAACGAATACATCCCACGACCATTAACCTGTTTCACTATTGAATAAGGTGCTGGTGGTAAATGTTCTCCACGGTAATCACAGCTATATTGTATGGTATCAATTAAAGATTGTGGGTGTTCCGCTCGAACGCCAAGTGCAAAAGGTTTGGCTTCTATTAACACTTTCTTTTTATCTAACAATTCGAAAATATCCCTTGCAGAATGTCCAGTAGCTAAAATTAATTTATTGGCCGATATGACTGCACCATTTTGAGTTGTTACACCCTGAACTTCATTGTTTTTTATTATGATGTCCGTAACTCTGGTTTCAAAAAGCACTTGACCACCGCATTCGATGATTTTCTCTCTAATATCTTGAATGATTTGCGGTAGTTTATTGGTTCCAATATGTGGATGAGCGTCGACCAAAATATCAGGTGTTGCTCCAAAAGCTACCAATAATTCTAGTATTCTATTTACGTCACCTCTTTTTTTGGAACGTGTATATAATTTTCCATCCGAATAGGTTCCAGCTCCACCTTCACCAAAACAATAATTCGAATCCTCGTTTACAATATAATCTCTATTGATGGCTTTCAAATCCCTACGTCGACCACGAACATCTTTTCCGCGTTCAATAACTATAGGCTTCAAACCCAGTTCGATCAGTTGAAGCGCTGCAAAAAGTCCAGCTGGTCCAGCACCTACTACAATCACTTCTTGTGCATTCGCTACGTTTTGATAGTCTGGCAAAGCTATTTTTTGTTCTAAAAAAGGCTCTCCTTTTAAGTAAACCATCACTTTTAAATTGATTTTGACCGCTTTTTGACGCGCATCAATAGAACGTTTTACAATAGTAGCACGCTGAATTTCTTTGACCGAAATTTTTAATTGTCGAGACAAATAATCATAGAGTAACGTTTCGTTAGCAGCAATTTCGGGAGCAACTTGTAATAGGAGTTCTTGTGGCATGGTATCTGAATACTTCAATTTTTAGAGTAAACCATCTTCGTTTACTCAGGCTACAAAAGTACTATTTTGAATTCAATTTTTAGAATTAGATTGAAAAACGACAGGAGGTTCTCCAAAAAATAAAAACATGTAAGGCATTTTAAGGTCATGTAAATTGTGGTGTGTTATAGTAAAGTAAAAAATAAAAGACAATATAAGTTGTTGTCAAAAAATCTGTGTCAAAATGTAAACCGCAATGTGCGCAAAGGATTACGCAAGGGGCGCCAAAAAAATAGAAAACAGATAAGTCATAAAAGTTTTAATAAAACGAAGTGTGTGTTTAGACCATATAAGGAATTTAACAGCATAGAAGTTATGTGATAATATCCTTTGTAATCTTTTAATCTGTAGCTTTTGACTTTTTATCAGCAATAAACAAAGATTTTCATTATAAGTCTTTGTAGTTTTGCAAACTAGTTAAATCAAATACTATGTCTAGAAAAATCAAACTCATTTGGGATTTTCGAGGTCCTGCCTCTGCTAAAACCGCCGAACATCACGAAATTCATCTAAAAGAGTATATAAAAATTGAGCAACTACCGCTCGAGATTACAGGATTTAAAACGTTCGGAGAAATGCACGCCGTCGCCTTTATGGTGGTGGAAGAGCAAGATATGATTACAGTACGCGATGCTTTGAAACCCCACCGTGGAGAAGTTTATGAAAACTAAATTCCAAAAACGAAAATTCCAAATTCCAATAACTAACGATCATTGGAATTTGGAATTTAATTTTTTGGAACTTGAAAATTTAATTCGCTACTTCACTAATAAATTTGATACGCATTAATCGCAATTCATCAATATCATATTCGCCATCAAATTCTTTTAAAGCTTCTTCAATATTGTCTGAATGGGATTCCATAAAATAATCGTGAATTTCTTCTTGCTGGTCTTCATCCAACATTTCATCAATCCAGTAGGTAATGTTCAGTTTTGTTCCAGAATACACAATCTGCTCCATTTCCTTGATTAGGGCTCCCATAGAAAGACCTTTAGCAGAAGCAATATCTGTTAAAGCTAATTTTCTATCAATATTTTGAATGATATATAATTTATTTGCTGAATTCACCCCTGTTGATTTGACCACTAAATCATCAGGTCGAATGATATCATTGTCTTCTACATAGCGTTGTATCAATGTCACGAAAGCTTTTCCGTATTTTCTAGCTTTACCTTCACCAACACCGTGAATGTTTATCAATTCTTCTAGAGAAATTGGATATTTCAATGCCATATCCTCTAGAGAAGGGTCTTGAAATACTACAAAAGGTGGAACGCCCAATTTTTTGGCTTCCTTTTTACGTAATTCTTTTAGCATCGCCATTAACGTCTCATCGGCGGTGCCTGAAGATTTAGCGGCTGTAACAATTGCATCATCCTCAGATTCACTGTATTCATGATCTTCAGACATCATGAAAGACTCTGGGTTCTTTATAAACGCTAAGCCTTTTTTGGTAATCTTTACAACTCCGTAGGTTTCGATGTCCTTTGCTAGCAAACCATCTACTAAAACCTGACGCAATAAAGCCATCCAAAATTTCTCATCATGGTCAGCACCACTCCCGAAGAAAGATTGAGTGTCTGTTTTGTGAGCTTTAATAACGGCATTTACTCTACCGATTAGGGTAAAAACTATTTCTTTGGACTTGTAGATATGTTTTGTTTCTTTAACAACCTGAAGCAGCTTGACTACTTCATTCATTGCTTCAACTTTGGTCTTTGGATTTCTAACATTGTCATCCATGTTTCCACCCTCTCCAGTTTCGTTATCGTACTCTTCTCCGAAATAATGGAGTAAGAATTTACGTCTCGACATGGATGTTTCTGCATAAGCAACCACCTCTTGCAAAAGTGCAAAACCAATTTCTTGTTCAGCAACAGGTTTACCAGACAAGAATTTTTCTAATTTTTCAACATCTTTATAAGAGTAATAAGCCAAACAATGTCCTTCTCCTCCATCTCTACCGGCACGACCTGTTTCTTGGTAATAACTTTCTAAAGATTTTGGAATATCATGGTGGATTACATAACGTACATCTGGTTTGTCTATTCCCATACCAAAAGCAATCGTAGCTACCACAACATCAACATCCTCCATCAAAAACATGTCTTGATGTTTGGCTCTAGTCTTGGCATCCAATCCAGCGTGATAAGGTACAGCACTAATTCCGTTTACTTGTAAAACTTCAGCAATTGATTCTACTTTTTTACGACTCAAACAGTATATAATGCCTGATTTCCCTTTATGTTGACGAATGAATCGGATAATATCCGACTCTATGTTTTTAGTCTTGGTACGTACTTCATAAAAAAGATTAGGTCTATTAAACGATGCTTTATAAGCAACTGCATCGGACATGTCTAAGTTTTTTAGAATATCCTCCTGAACTTTTGGAGTTGCAGTGGCAGTAAGACCAATTACAGGCACCTGGCCTAATTGTTTTATAATATGTCTTAAGTTTCGATATTCTGGTCTAAAATCATGTCCCCATTCAGAGATACAGTGTGCCTCATCAATAGCCACAAATGAAAGAGGGACTTGCTGCAAAAACTGTACATATTCCTCTTTTGTTAAAGATTCTGGAGCTACATACAATAACTTCGTAACGCCTGAAGTAATGTCTTTTTTTACTTGAGCGATTTCAGTTTTTGTCAATGATGAATTTAAGACATGCGCCACTCCATTATCAGACGACAAACTTCGTATGGCATCAACTTGATTTTTCATTAAAGCAATTAGAGGAGAGACGACAATTGCAGTTCCGTCAAGAATTAAAGCGGGTAATTGGTAACAAAGTGATTTCCCTCCGCCAGTCGGCATAATTACAAAAGTATTCTCTTTATTCAAGAGGCTTCTAATGACTTTTTCCTGCAATCCTTTGAATTGACTGAAGCCAAAATACTTTTTTAATTCCTTGTGTATATCAATTTCGTTTGAATTCATTCTTTATTATGTGGTATTTTGTATAAATTTGCAACACTAAAGGTACAAAAATCTTTTATACATACAAATTTAAACATTCTGTTTTGATAAGCAACGAAAACCTATTGGCATTAGCCAAAAAAACAATACTCTCAGAAAGTGAATCTATTGCCAAATTAACCACTTTTTTGGATGATCAGTTCCTATCAACCACCCACAAAATATTTCATTCTAAAGGCCGCGTTGTCATTACCGGAATTGGAAAAAGTGCCATAATTGCTCAAAAAATTGTAGCCTCATTAAATTCTACCGGAACACCTGCTTTATTCTTACATGCCTCCGAAGCTATTCACGGTGACCTTGGTATGATACAAGATGAAGATGTAATTATTTGTATTTCTAAAAGTGGAAACAGTCCTGAAATTAAAGTATTGGTTCCATTGTTAAAACGTTTTGGAAACACCTTAATAGGTATGACAGGCAATATGACTTCTTTTTTAGCAAAAGGCTCTCATTTTGTCCTAAACACCACTGTTGATGCTGAATCTTGCCCTATGAATTTGGCACCTACCAATAGTACAACTGCCCAATTAGTAATGGGTGATGCGCTTACAGTATGTTTGATGGAAATGAGAGGCTTTCAAGCAGAAGATTTCGCCAAATACCATCCAGGTGGAGCACTTGGAAAAAAACTTTTATTAAAAGTAAAAGACTTGATTGAACATTCGTTAAAACCAATTGTTACCTCCGATACCTCAATAAAAAAAGCGATTTTTGAGATTTCAGAAAAAAGATTAGGAGTAACCGCTGTTGTAGATGAGAAAAATGTAGTTGGTATTATTACCGATGGAGATATTCGAAGAATGCTCAACGACCGCGATAGTATCGCTGGTTTAACCGCTAAAGATATTATGACTAAAAACCCTAAACAAATCCATTCAGAAGCTATGGCTATTGATGCTTTTAACCTTATGGAAGATTTCTCAATTACCCAATTAATTGTCATTGACAACGGAGAATACAAAGGGATTTTACACATACACGACATTTTAAAAGAAGGAATTGTATAATGGCAAAGAAAAACCTTAACGAAATGTCTTTTTTAGACCATCTTGAAGAATTAAGATGGGTTTTAGTAAGAAGTACAACTGCTATTTTGATTATGGCCTTTGTAACTTACTTCATTAGCGATTTCTTGTTCAACGATATTATTTTTGGACCAACACGCCCCAGCTTTTTCACTTACCGTTTTTTTTGTGAGCTCTCACATCAGTTGGGTTTTGTTGACAGTATTTGCATTACAGAACTTCCTTTTATCATTCAAAATACCCAAATGGAAGGACAGGTAAATATGTTTGTTTGGATGTGTTTATTAGCTGGTTTCATTTTGAGTTTTCCCTATATTTTATTTGAAATATGGAAATTCATAAGTCCTGCACTCTATGAAAAAGAGAAAAAAGGAGCTAAATTTTTCATTGGAGTTTCTTCTATTCTTTTCTTTCTAGGGGTACTTTTTGGCTACTTTGTTATTATACCAATGTCGGTAAATTTCGTAGCCACTTTTACAGTATCAGATGTAGTAAAAAACCAATTTACTTTAGAGTCCTACATTGGTTTAGTAAAAACCTCTGTATTGGCTGGAGGCCTCTTTTTTGAACTCCCAATAGTTATCTATTTTCTTACCAAACTAGGCTTGGTTACTCCCGAATTTTTAAGAAAATATTGGAAATATGCGGTAATTATCATCTTAATTGTTGCAGCAATAGTGACCCCTCCGGATGTAGTGAGTCAAACTATCGTGGCTGTACCGATGCTATTGATTTATGAAGTAAGTATATTAATTTCAAAACTTGTTGTTCGCAACCAAAAGAAACAAAATGGCTGATTTAATTCAAGAATTCAACGACTACCGTTCTAAAATGAACGAAAAATTATTAGCAGATAATAATAAAATTGTAAAACGCATTTTCAATTTAGACACAAATGCCTATGCTGCTGGCGCTTTGGATGTAAAAACAAAAGAGCTATTAGGATTGGTTGCTTCGGCCGTATTACGATGCGACGACTGTATCAAATATCATTTAGAAACTAGCTATAAAGAAGGCGTTACACGTGAAGAAATGATGGAAGCTATGGGAATCGCTACTTTGGTAGGAGGAACAATAGTAGTCCCTCATTTACGAAGAGCCTACGAATTTTGGGAAGCTTTGGAAGAGCAAGAATAGACTTGAAGTTATTGAGTTTCTAAGTTGCTTAGCAACTAAGCTTTTCTATGACGTAACCTTTTCCACTTATTAATCAGTAAAATCTAAGGATTTTAGCAATTCAAACACCATGAAATTAAGAGCAGAAAACCTCATAAAAACGTATAAAGGCCGTAGTGTTGTAAAGGGTATTTCTTTGGAAGTAAACCAAGGACAGATTGTTGGTCTTTTGGGACCAAACGGTGCTGGTAAAACCACCTCTTTTTATATGATTGTAGGATTGGTAAAACCCAACTCGGGTCATATTTATTTGGATGATTTGGATATTACCGAATATCCGATGTACAAACGTGCTCAACAGGGAGTGGGCTATTTGGCACAAGAAGCTTCTGTGTTTAGAAAATTAAGTATCGAGGATAATATTCTTAGTGTTTTGCAATTGACCAATCATACCAAAGAAGAGCAAATTGCCAAAATGGAAAACTTAATTGCCGAGTTTAGTTTGGAACACATTCGAACCAATAGAGGTGACTTGCTTTCGGGAGGTGAAAGAAGAAGAACTGAAATTGCTCGTTGTTTAGCCACCGACCCAAAATTCATCTTGTTGGACGAACCTTTTGCAGGAGTAGACCCAGTAGCGGTAGAAGATATTCAACGCATCGTGGCACAATTAAAAAATAAAAATATTGGTATTTTAATTACCGACCATAACGTACAGGAAACTTTAGCCATTACCGACAAAACCTATTTGATGTTTGAAGGAGGAATCTTAAAGGCTGGAACGCCTGAAGAACTAGTAGAAGATGAAATGGTTAGAAGAGTATACTTAGGACAAAATTTTGAATTGAGAAAGACTAAAATTGATTTTAACACTCCAAAAGTAGAATAAATAAGAGATTATAATAAGCCCATTTTTAAAAGACAATCAACTATTACTTTAAAAAAATTATAGCTTTCATTAAATAAAAACCCTTTCTGAATTCATTACTCAGAAAGGGTTTTCTATTGGAAAGAAATATTAGTAAACCTACTATTTAAATCGAAAGGTACAAGAAACCTACTTTTTGTTTGGTCACTCCGCTTATTGGTTTTTTATACTTTATAACATAATAATAAGTGCCTGAAGGAAGATAAGCATTCTTATCTATAGTTCCTTTACCTTCAGAAATCCCTCTAAATACGTTAGAATTATTATCGTAACCTTTTGTACTGTAAACCAGCTGTCCCCATCGGTTATAAATTTCAACTGTATTATCTGAATAATTATCTATTCGGTCAATAATGAATACATCATTTAATCCATCATTATTAGGTGAAATTGCATTTCTAATGATAATATCACAGCCCACAGCACTATCATCAAAATCACAAGGATCTTTTAAAACAATAGTAATTGTAGCTGTTGCACAATTATTTGGATTACTTCTATCGCAAATTGAATAAATCAAATTGTATGTACCAATAGGGGAACCAGCAGGCACAACCACCCTTCCTTGACTATCTAAAGTTACTCCTTGTAATCCTCCATCATCAATAATAGAAACTACAACATCGCTAAGATTTACTGGTCCATTATTTTCTTTATCGTTAGTCAATACTCCTAGAACCTGATTTTTTGAAGCATCAAACGGTGTTGACGAATAATCGTCATCTACAGCATCAAGGACATAATCAACAACTGTAATTGACTTGGTAACAGTTGTAGTACATCCACTTCCATTAGTAACCGTATAACTCAAAACAACAACACCAGAAGAAAGAGCAGTAACTGAACCAGAGTTTGAAATAGTAGCAATAGAAGTTGCATTACTACTCCAAATTCCCCCCATTGTAGTACTACTTAACTGAGCGGTAGCACCATTATTTAACAAATCAGGACCAACAATTACATCAACAATTGGCAAAGGATTGGCAGTTACAACTACTCCAATACTACTAAGACCTGAGCACCCATTTTGAGTAGCAATCACTGTATATATTCCAGTATCAGTTGCCGTATAACTGCTGGAAGTTGCTCCAGATATCATAATGCCATCTTTATACCATTGATTACCTATTGTAGCGCTACTATTCAACACCACAGATCCTGGTGAACAGAAACTCGTAGTACTGGAAGCGTTAATAGTGGGTTGAATTGGTTGGGCGGTTACGTTTATAGCTTTAGTCACTGTTGTTATACAACCACTGCTATTGGTCACGCTGTAAGTAATAGTTGCCGTACCTGCACTTACACCTGTTAACAATCCTGAACTATCAATACTTGCAATACCGGTATTACTACTATTCCAAACACCTCCAGAGGTAGTGCTAGATAAAATAAGTGTTGAATTAGCACAAACCGTGTCGGCTCCAACTATAGGATTTACTATTGGAACCGCATTTACACTTACATTAATAGCATTACTCACTATACTTGAACAACCATTTCTTGTCACTACTAGGGTATAAGAACCTGATCCCGTAGCGTTATATACACTAGAAGTTGCTCCTGAAATAGCAGCACCATCCTTGAACCATTGATTTCCTGTACTAGCACTACTATTTAGAATCAAAGAATCTGGTACACAAACACTTGTCGTACCTGAAACGCTAATAGTAGGCTGTATCGGTTGCGCCGTTACAGTTACTGTTTTAGTCACACTAGTTACGCAACCACTAGTATTGGTCGCACTATAACTAATGGTTACCGTGCCTGCGCTTACACCTCTTACCACACCTAAAACGTCAATAGTAGCGATACCTGTATTGCTGCTAGTCCATACTCCGCCAGAGGTCGTATTGGATAAGGTGATACTTGAATTGGCACAAACACTATTGAATCCTGTTATAGAGTCAACTATTCGGTTAGGGTTAATGGTAACTAACACTGCATTACTAAAACCACTAACACAACCTAAAGGATTGAGAGTTTCTACTGTATATGAACCCGTCTCTGTAGCGGTATAATCACTTCCTGTTACACCAGGTATTTCCATACCATTTTTAAACCACTTATTGCTAGTTAATGAAGAAGTATGTAGACGGACACTTCCTCCCTCACAAATAATTGTGTTACCTGTAGCAATCAACGTTGGAGCACTTTCGGTGGCGTTAGCCGTTACCGATACTTGATTACTCTCTTGGCTCAAACATCCATTTTGTGTAGCAACTACGGTATATATTCCTGTGCTAGTTGCCGTATAACTATTAGAAACTGCACCTGGTAGGGCAACACCATCTTTATACCATTGGTTACCCGTAGTGGCACTACTGCTTAACACCACAGAGCCTGGGGAACAGAAACTTGTGCTGCTCGATGCAGTGATAGTAGGTTTGGTAGGTTGAGCGATGATGGTAAGGGGTTTGCTAACGCTCGTTATACATCCACTGCTATTGGTCACGCTATAGGTAATGGTTACACTACCTGCGCTTACTCCGGTTACCGTGCCCGAACCATCGATACTTGCTATACCGCTGTTGCTACTAGTCCAAACTCCGCCTGGGCTAGCGTTGGATAAGGTTGTGGTGGAACTCACACAAACCGTAGCTGCTCCAATGATTGGTGTAACTGTTGGGATGGCATTGGCACTAACCACTATTGCGTTACNACGCCTCTCTGCACCCAAACGCCCTCGATACAATTTTCAGAAAAAGCTAACGCATTTTCTAAAAACCACTCGGTCTGACGATTCGTATTTCGAGAACTTCTTGAGTCCCCCTAGCGTCAGTTCGAGTAGAATTGAAACGCGATAGCTTTTCAATTCTACTCGAGAACCAACAACTACCTCCCAAAATCATCCTGAACACGAACGATATCCTCCTCATCTGACGGAGCACTCGCATCCGTATGTTGCCAAATTTCTGCTATTACAGCCCAGTCTTCTAAACCAATCAAACGGTGACGCTCACCTTGAGCCAAAGTAATCACAGCACCTCTAGATAATACTTGTAACTCGCCCTCGGTATCGTTAGGACTGGTAATCACACCAGCTTCTCCTTCTATCACTTTCCATATTTCCGCTCTTCTATGGTGGTACTGCCAAGACAAACGATGACCAGGAGCCACCATTAGTATTTTTGGACTTAATTTTCCTGCTATTTTTAATGACGAAACATCCAAACCATCAAAATACATTGTAGCGAAGGCTTGCGATTGACTTTCATCAATTACTAAAAAACCTCCCCAGGGACGGCTATCGTCAAAACTGGCAATGGTAAAATGCGAGCTCACTTCCTCTTTAACTTTATTAAAAAAAAATGCTTTCATATATTATACCCTAGTACTTTTAAAAGTACGATTGATTTTCTTCTAATCCTTTTTATAAATATTCTTTTCCGTAGGTTGCCACCATAGCTCCTGCAACACTCTTGATTTCTTGTTCACTACTTTTAGGATAAATCAACAGTACTTTTTCATCATCTACAATGATAAAATCGTCCAAGCCTTTAATAACTGCGGCTTTTCCACTAGGCAAATGAATGATACAATTAGAAGTTGCTTCTAAATGCAAATGATCAGTACTCTTCGAATTGTTACTCGCATCTTTAGGCAATACCTCGTGCAACGAAGCCCAAGTCCCCAAATCGCTCCAACCAATATCCGCTGGAATTGTAAATACATTTGTTGCTTTTTCCAAAATAGCATAGTCGATAGAGATATTCGGACTGTTGGGATAATTTTCTTGAATAAAGCCTAACTCCTCTGATGTGTTATAAACCGAGTTACCTTGTTCAAATAATTTCGCTATTTCAGGCGCATGCGTTTGAAACGCTTTTTGGATGCTTTTAGCACTCCAAATAAAGATTCCGGCATTCCACAAATAATCTCCACTAGCCAAATATTCCTTAGCTTTTTTAAGTACCGGCTTTTCCATAAAACGATTCACTTCATGTACACCCGCTACTGCTTCCTGTTCAAAATGAATGTACCCATAGCCCGTATCAGGACGTGTTGGGCTAATCCCTAAAGTAAGCAAAGCTTCATTTTTGGAAGTATACTCTAAGGCTTGGGTGATTTTATCCAGAAACGCAGTTTCTTTCAAAATCAAGTGATCTGATGGCGCTACTACGATATTCGCTTCAGGGTTTTGTTGCAAAATTTTATAGGTAGCATAAGCTATACAAGGTGCCGTATTATTTCGGCTAGGCTCTAAAAGAATATTACTTGCTGCAATCCCATCCAATTGAGCCATCACCAAGCCTTTATAATCTTGATTACTTAGGATATAAATATTTTCTTTTGGACATATTTGTAAAAAACGGGCATAGGTCATTTGCAATAACGACTGCCCCGTCCCCAAAATATCAATAAATTGTTTTGGAAAGTGATTCCTGCTCTTTGGCCAAAATCGACTCCCCACACCGCCCGCCATAATCAGGACGTAGGTGTTGTTTTGTTGCATTATTTTTTCTTTATTAAAAACTTTAGTTCCGTTCATAAATAACCCTTTCAGAATTCGAAAAACTGCAAGGGTCACAAATTTTATACTATTTATCAAGAAGGACAGTGTTCCCAAACGTTCTCGAGTTTCCTTGAATATAAACTGAGATAACCGAAGCATCCGTTCGAGTGCATTAAATTGCGATAGCTATTTAATGTTTATCGAGAACCTTGCACAACCGAAAATCGATAACTGATAACCGAAACTTACCTCCAATCCTTATCCTTAATTTCTTCATACACCCGTTGAATTCCTTCTTCCAAAGAAATTTGAGCTTTCCAACCTAATGCAGTCAATTTAGAAACATCCATCAATTTTCTGGGTGTCCCATCTGGCTTGCTTGGATCGGTTGCAATGGTACCATTGTACCCTACAATTTTCTGAACCAACTGTGCTAATTCCAAAATAGAAACATCTTCTCCTACCCCAATATTCACGAGCCCTTCGGCATCATAAGTATTCATTAAATAGACACAAGCAGCTGCCAAATCATCAGCATGCAAAAATTCACGCTTAGGACTGCCCGTTCCCCACATGTCTACCGAACGAGCTCCCGAATTTTTGGCGGTTATGAATTTACGTAATAAGGCAGGTAACACATGTGAATTGTTCAAATCATAATTATCGTTTGGCCCGTACAAATTCGTAGGCATGACCGAAATAAAATTACAACCGTATTGCGAACGATACGCATCACACATTTTGATCCCTGCAATCTTTGCAATTGCATAAGGCTCGTTAGTCGGTTCCAAAAGTCCTGTTAGCAAATAGTCTTCTTTCAAGGGTTGTGGTGCCATTTTAGGATAAATACAAGAAGACCCTAAAAATAGCAGTTTTTTCACTTGATGCACATAGGCCTGATGAATCACATTACTCTGAATCATCATGTTCTCATAAATAAAATCGGCTCTATAGGTATTATTAGCGATAATTCCGCCTACTTTAGCAGCAGCTAAAAAAACATAATCTGGTTTTTCAGTTGCAAAAAAATCAGCTACTGCTTGTTGATTACGCAAATCTAATTCACTTGAAGTACGCAATACAAATTTAGTGTAGCCAGCCGCTTCTAAATTTCGTAAAATAGCCGACCCCACCATTCCGCGGTGACCTGCTATATATATTTTATCTTGTTTGTTCATTTTTTCTACTTTTAATTGATATCATCAATTTGAGTGTGTGTTTTTTAATATTCATGCGATTGCAATCGCCTTTAAAAATGTACAGGGCACAAAAGTGCTCGCTATATTCTCGATACAATTTTCAAAAAAAGCTAACGTATTTTCTGTATCCCGATAGCTATCGGGACGAACTGACATAAGTGCTTCCCAAATCGTCTTGAAATAACCAAAGCCTGCAGCTAGATAACTGACATGTCTGTTCGAGTGTTTTTTTAAAGACAATGCGACAGCAATTGACTTTAAAAAATGTATCCAGAACCTTCACTGCAACCAAACGTTCTCGATACAATTTTCAAAAAAAGCTAAGGCATTTTTTAGAAAACCACTCGAACTGACGAATCGTTTACGTCAGTTCGAGTAGAATTGAAATGCAATAGCTTTTCAATTCATATCGAGAACCCTTCTGTGTTCCCAAATATTCTCGATACATTTTTCAGAAAAAGCTATCGCATTTTCTGGAAAATACTCGAACTGAGAATAGCAACAGAAACCCGAAAACTGGTAACTGACTTCTCGATACTATTTTTAAAATAAAGCTGTCGCATTATTACAAAAATCACTCGAAGTGACGAAAGTAACAGATAACCGACAACAGAAAACTGATAACTAGTTCTCCACTGAAAACCCAGCTTCTCTCAACATTTTTTTCTTCTGATAATACGCCAAATCCCCTTCCATCATCTCTTTCACTAATCCGGCCAAATTATATTGAGGCACCCATCCTAGTTTGGTTTTGGACTTCGTTGGATCTCCAATCAACAAATCCACCTCTGTAGGACGAAAATACTGAGGATCGACTGCAATCACTTGTTTTCCAATTTCCAATTGATAGTTAGGATTCGCACAAGACTTCACATATCCTTTTTCTGCTACTCCTTCGCCTTTGAACTCAATTTCAACACCTACTTCGGCAAATGCCATACGCACAAAATCACGAACATAAGTAGTTTCTCCCATAGCAATTACATAATCCTCAGGTACTTCT
Source organism: Flavobacterium sp. 9R (assembly GCF_902506345.1). Lineage (NCBI taxonomy): Bacteria > Pseudomonadati > Bacteroidota > Flavobacteriia > Flavobacteriales > Flavobacteriaceae > Flavobacterium > Flavobacterium sp. 9R. Next base: position 1,881,679 of record NZ_LR733413.1, read on the forward strand.
TGCTGCAAAATACGCCACATCGCTTCTACATAATCCTTGGCATGTCCCCAGTCGCGTTGTGCATCCAAATTCCCTAAATACAAACAGTCTTGTTGTCCCAAAGCAATAGCAGCCGTGGCCATCGTAATTTTACGAGTTACAAATGTTTCTCCTCTTCTTGGTGATTCGTGATTAAATAAAATCCCATTACAAGCAAACATTCCATAGGCCTCTCTATAATTTTTAGTAATCCAAAAACCATATATTTTAGCCGCACCATAAGGGGAACGCGGATAAAAAGGCGATTGTTCATCATAGAACCCTTTAGCGTTTTTATTTTCAGCCAAACCACCGTACAATTCTGAGGTAGATGCTTGATAGATACGCGTTTTCTTTTCCAAACCTAAAATTCGAACGGCTTCTAGAATACGTAGTGTACCAATACCATCTACATTAGCCACATATTCAGGAGAATCAAAAGACACTTTCACATGACTCATGGCTCCTAAATTATAAATTTCATCCGGTTGCACCTCTTGGATAATTCGGATGATATTGGTAGAATCCGTCAAATCCCCGTAATGCAATTTAAAATTCACATGCGCTTCATGTTGGTCTTGATAGATATGATCTATACGTTGGGTATTAAAAGAAGAGGCTCTTCTTTTTACTCCATGTACCATATATCCTTTTTCTAATAAAAGCTCCGCTAAGTACGACCCGTCTTGTCCTGTAATTCCTGTGATAAGGGCTGTTTTCATAATATATTTCATTCTTATTTTTTATTAACTATCCTATAAAATTAGTATACCCCTTAATTACAAACTATTACTTTTTAAATATTCTAAAACTGATTTTGGTTGCCAACCTACCAATTCTCTCGCTTTTGAATCATCAAAAGTCAAATCAGAAGTTATTTTTCTAATTTTGGAAGAATTAATTGGAACGTTGTCTCCAAATATATCTCCACCATACCCCATTAACTTTGCAATAAACAAAGGTAAATTCAAAGGTATTTTCTTCTTTTTCTGTTTTGAAATAGCGGTACTCAATTCGCTAAAGTTTGGATGAAACCCATCAGTCAGATTATAAATTCCGCCTACGGCAGCCACCTTAAAAATGAAGTTAGCAACATCTTGTGCCAACACCATACTTTTTCTAGCTTTACCACCTCCAATGTTAAAATAATACCCTTTGTCTATAGCTCTTAGCATAGCACCTAAATTACCAGGAGGATTCTTTCCAACTAACAATGGTAAACGCAAAATGGTGCAAACGACATTGTGTTGCTTACACCATTCTTGAACTAGTACCTCAGCTTCAATTTTACTTAAACCATAAGCATCCTTAGCAGCTAAAGGAAAATCCTCAGCTATATTGAAACCCTCTTCTTGACCATACACGGAAACTGAACTAATATATACAAACTGTTTAGGAACTCCATATGCCACCAATCCTTGTAATAAATTTTGAGTTCCTACTATATTGACATCATAAAATTGCTTTTTCTCAGCTTCTGTTTTGGGAACACTATGTGCTTTTCCTGCGGCATGAATAACCAAATCAAAAGTTTGATTGAAATTGGGAATTTCATTTTCTAAAGTAACCTTATAATCACCAGATGTCCTTGATAGTCTAAAAATTGAATTTCCTTTGGACAATGCTACTTGGATAGATTTCCCAAGAAAGCCACTTGCGCCTGTTAGCAATACTTGCATTTCAAAAGGTTAAATAAATTGAGATAAACGTTTGATTATTCTTAATGGCATCAAATAAAAAGGAGCTTGTAAGCCATTCACTTTCCATGCTTTCAATATCTCCTTATTTTGGTTAATTATATTCGTATAATTTTGGTTGGTGGCACCACCCAACCTCATCTTAATGATTAATCGATTAATGTATTTTGACTTGAAATTGTGTTTTTTAAACATACGTAACATCAATTCATAATCCGCAGCCAATTTAAATTGCAAATCAAATAAACCAATTTCTTTATATACTTTTCTTCTAACAAATAATGAAGGATGTGGTGGAACATTGGCATTTTCAAAAAAAAGATTATAATACTCTTTTGACTTCCAATTACGCACTACTTTATTGGTATCCTCACTTTTTACATACACCAAATCCCCATACACTATATCTAACGCAGGATCATTATTGAAATGTTCCATAACAGCTGTAATAATCTCTGAATCTTGATACAAATCATCCGAATTTAATATCCCTATCACATCTCCAGTACAAGCATTTATTCCTTTATTCATAGCATCATAAAGCCCTTTGTCCTTTTCTGAAATGAAATACCCAAGCTGGTCTTTGTATTCATTTATTAAATTAACAGTGCTGTCTTTTGAGTTACCATCTATAATAACATATTCAATGTTTTTATAAGTCTGTCCAAGAACCGATTGCATTGCATCCTGAATTGTCTTTTCGTTGTTATACACAACAGTGATAATCGATATCTTCATTATTAAATATTTGTAGTAAAAAAATTAATCTTTGTTTATATATATTATTTTTTATTTCAACAAACCTTTTTTTCTCATTTCTTCAAGTGATATACTTAATTTATCCTCTTGAATTTCTTGCTCAAGAACCCAGGCTGAAAATTTTTCGATACCTTCTTTAAAAAAAACTTTAGGTTCAAATCCTAAACGAGTTTTAATCTTAGTTAAATCAGCATAATTATGACGAATATCTCCTAATCTGAAATTTCCTGTTATGGTAACTGTAACATTAATTTTATAAGCTTCAATTAGTGAATTTGCAACTTCAAGGACGTCTGTAGCAACACCAGTACCCACATTGAAAACCTGTCCGTTAGCCTCTTCTTTTTCTATTCCAAGAATTGTCGCCTCAACCACATCGTCGATAAAAACAAAATCTCTCGTCTCTTTACCATCCTCGAAAATCTGAATACCATTACTATTTCTTATCTGTGTAGAAAAAATAGATAAAATACCCGTATAAGGATTTTTTAATGATTGGCCTGGTCCATAAACGTTTTGGTATCTAAACGCTACCGCAGCAACACCAATAGTAGGACATACTGTCATAATCATTTGTTCCTGGTTTTGTTTTGTAATACCATAAACAGATGAGGGATGAATTTTAGACTCTTCATCTGTTGCTAACAACTCAAGTTCTTGTTTGTCTAAATAGTTAAGCTCAAAATTTCCTGCTAACATATCTTCTTCTTTTCTATGAGAGGGATACACAACACCAAGTCTTGGATGTTTATATTTTCCTTCGCCATAAATAGAACGAGAAGAAGCAATAATTACTTTTTCAATTGAATTTTTACAATTTGCTAAAATATCGAGCATAATAGCTGTACCTTGAATATTTACTTCTGTATATTTTTCAATACAATACATTGATTGACCCGTTCCCGTTTCAGCAGCTAAATGCACTATGACATTTTGATTTTCAATTGCTTTTTCCCAATCCTCTCTTGAAGTAACGGTTCCATTTATAAATGTGACCTTCTCCTTTATACTTTTAAATAATGGAGAGGTAATTTCTGGATTGTCACCATGTATTTGTTTTGAAAGATTATCTAAAACTGTAATTTTATACCCCTTTTCGATAAGCTTAAGCGCAAGATTGCTTCCAATAAATCCAGCTCCCCCTGTAATTAATATATTTTTCATTTATTATAAATCTAATTTGTTCTTCATTTTGTTCTCTAAACTATATACTACTATATCTTATAATCTTCTCAATACAGTAAAATACCTGATAAGATTAATATTATTCCGATTGATAATTTTAAACTTTATTAAATAAAACAAAAACTTTTCAAGCTTAGAAAGATAATTTTTATGAACTAATTTTTCTTGAATAGCTACTTTAAAAAAAGGTAAATTAAAAACTTTGTCAAGAATTTCATTCTCAACCTTATTGTTACTTCCAAAGATTAAAACACTATAAATAATCGAAAAAATAATTCTAATATAAAGTACTTTGAATTTTTCATAAACCTTGCTTAATGTATTTTTTTCCTCAAAAAAATCATAAAGTCCTTCCAAAACAGATATCTTATCTAAAATTTTAGGAGAAATTGTTTTCATTATAGATCCTGGCCTCTGCCTATATCCTATTAAAACATCTTCCACTTTTGAAATTTTACTAGCATAAAAAAATGCTTTATATATAAAATCCATATCCTCAAACCAAACTCCTTCCTTAAACTGTAAATTATTACTTTTCAAAAAATCGATCTTATAGATTTTGTCCCAAACAGCAAACGATACACAATTTTGAAATAGTTTATCCATTTTATCCTCAAGAGATATAAGATCTTGAATAAAATTTATTTTATCAGGCCTAAATTTCTTATTATCTAGTTCTATGAACTCATAATACTGTGCTATCAAAATGTCGGCTTTTTTTACTACAGCTTCTTCAAACATCTTGTAAATTACAGTTTTATCTTCAATATAATCATCACTATCAAAAAAAATCACATAATCACCTTTAGCAAATTTCAATCCATAATTTCTTGCAGAACTCAATCCTCCATTTTGTTTCTGCAACAATTTAACATTACTAAATCGTTCTGTAAACTCAATGGCAATATCTGTAGAAAAATCTTGTGACCCATCATCAACAAGAATTACTTCACAATTATCCCCAATGGGTAATAAACTATCCAGAAATTGGCGAAAATACAATTCAACATTATAAAAAGGAACTATAATACTAATTTGACAATTCTTTTTATTCATTTAATTTTATTTAAATTTGACTCTATCTATAACATCCATAATAATTGGCCAAAACAGAATTGTTCCTGTTGCGTACCACATATTATTAAATGTACACAATAGAATTAATGAATTTAGTGATGCTAATGCTGTACAATAATATACACTGTTTTTTTTAACTAAAAATGGATACATTAAAGCACTAATCATCATAATAATATACATTATAAACAGACCTATGAAACCTAAAAAAAAATAAGAAGCAAAATATATAGTTGGAGCATTTAAAAGTGGAGTTACTAAGTAATAAACACCATTACTATTTTCTATTTTATCTCCATAACCAAACAGAGAAACTAGTCGTTTACTAATAAAATCAGGAAACAATTGCGTTGCTGCAAATATTCCAATATTATTTTCGTCAAATATATCTTCCTTTTCATTTACTATATTTTGAAGATTCCCCATAGGAGAAATAAGATAGATATAACTCCAATAAAACTCCCCCGGTACTCCATTATTAATAAAAGTGTCTGTCGCCCCACCTTTTCTGAGTAGAAATTCCTTATCATCCTTAGTTTGTTCTTGCCTAAAATTCCCAACAACACCAAAAAAATATAATACTATTACCAACACAGTAATTGGCCTAATAAAAGTTTTTAAACTTATTGTCTGTAATCGCATTAAAAAAATAAATATCATGGCAGAAAAGACTATCATAAAGGCACCACGATTCAAAGTGAGTATATATGGAAATAATGTTAAAATAAAGCAAAATAAGTTCTTTAATTTTTTTTTTGACAAATAAAAATTGAACATTAAAATTGAAAAAAAAATATTGAATGTACTCAGTATTACATGAAAAGTTGGAATTCCATCAAAATCTTGATAAGAATAATATGAATTTAAAATAGTAGAAACGATAGGAATACTTCTTTCATATAAAAATTCTAAAGAGTAACCGATAATAATGAAAATCAATGCTCGTTTGACAAACGAAGACTTAAGATTTACTTCATTAGTTTTTATATTTAAAGTTTTAAACTGTATAAAAGATAAAATTAATGATAGTACAATTGTTGAAAATAAAAAATATAGTAAATAACCATCTAACTTTGGGAACAAATCCGACCAACCAACTTGATACAATAATAATATTGATGCAAATGAAACTGCATACACAAAACAAGGGAGATATAATATTTTATGCTTCATCATGCTGATCAAAGAAAATTTGCTTCAACCAGTCTTCCATGGATAACATGAGTCGACTAGTGCTTTTAGAAGGCATATCTCTAATAAATTTATTATCGATATAAACATTATTTTCGCTAAAAAAACAAATACTTTCTGAATTTTTAATTAATTCATCCTGTTTCAAATTTAGATTATTTGTAAGCACTTTTACATCAATTGCTAATGACTCAATAACTCTCATTGCTAAACCTGTTTGCCTAGGATTACTAACATCAACCATAACTTTTGATTTTGATAAAATACTTAAATATTCAGTTCTATTCATTGGAGTAAAAGAAACAATAGATCTATCGAGAAAATTTCCTTTTAAAATTTCCTTCAAATATGATGAAAAAGGCATGTATAAAAAAGCCTTTAATTTATAATTATTAGTAATAGCAAATTCTCTAAAAGATACAACCGCTTTGTACCTTTCAGGGAAACACCATCCCATAAAAAAAAAATCATGCACCACCACTGATTTCTTTTCCATATAAGGAATAAGATCATCTGTATAAAACAATGGCAAATATTTTAAAAAAGGTATATCCTGACAATCTTTAAAATCAAAAGAATAAACCTGATCAAATAAACCAGCAACAGTTGAAAAGGGATTGGTTTGATTAGAATCCCATTGATACATAATTGTCTTTGCTTTTGAATTTGATTGCAGAAATTTATTGATAAAATTATCTGGTAACATATAACCCCTTATCACAAATAAATAATCATAATCCTCATTTTTAGAATTCTGTAAAATTGATTCATAATGATTATTTTGCAGCTTATAAACGTGTTTTTTAAAAAAATTATTTATAACCTTAAATTTCAACCCATAGTCACGTTCAGGGTAAAAATCAACACTAGCTCCTAAAAATTCCATTTTTTCTTTAATTAATGTGTGATAATTATGAAAAATTGGCCCTATAAATAAAATTCTTTTGTTTTTAAAATTATTAGGCATATATACTTTAATAGATTTACAAATAAAAATTAATTATTCTGGTACCTTTTATTTATAATATTTATATTGAAAATTTTAGATAAACCAAAACCATTATGAAAAAAATTAAATGTTACATTATCTCCAAATTACAATCATTTTAAAACATGATATAACAAAATTTTTATTATAAAAAGAACCGATAACATTTACCGCATTTTTGATTGCAAGATTTTTATGTCTGGTGAAACCTGAAAATACTCTAAAATTACTTAAATAAACCATAGCTTTAGCTTTTCCATACAATGGATGATCCTTATATAATTCAATGCTCATTAAGTGCGAGGCTGAAACTTTAGCAACCCGGTTAATTTTATCAAAACTAGTATCAACTCTGTAATAACTTAAATATTCATCAATAAATCCAATTTCATATTTACTAGCAATTTTTAAATTCATATAATAATCCTCAGCAAAAATATTTTCATCAAAATATCCTATTTCATTAAAAATTGAAGTTTTGAAAAAATAATTGACTGGCGGATGTATTTTAAATGTAAAAATATCATTAAATAACCCCCCCCCTTTTAAAATGTTATTTTTTTTATCAAATGATTTAATTACTATAGAATTTTCATCAATATAATGAGTTTTTCCATAACACATCGGTATATTGGTATTTTTTTTCATAAAGTTAAACTGCAACTCCAATTTATTTAAGCACCAAAAATCATCCGAAGCACATATTGAGAAAAACTCCCCTTTAACAAACTCTTTAAGAGCCTTATTTAAAGTCGCTGGCAAACCTATGTTTTCTTGAAGAATAAGAGTAAAATCATATATCTTTTTTAATTCTTTTAATATTTCAGGACTTTTGTCTCTAGATCCATCATCTATAACAATAACTTCAAAATTGGAGTAGGTTTGATTCAATACATTTTCAATGCAAAGTGCAACGTATTTTTCGTGGTTATAACAAGGTATAACAACCGAGATTAAAGGTTTTTTAGTAGTGTACATATAACAACATTAAAAAATTAAAAAGAAAAATAATCTATTAAGACTTTGAGCTCATTTACTTTCAAAAAGTAGCTTGATATAATATATCCGAATAAACCGGCCATTCCTCCCAATAATAGTTGGAGCAACAAATCATCAATTAAACTAGTAACAAAATATACAAAAATTGACATTAAAAAAGTAGAAAGAAACATAGGTATCATATCCTTTATTTGGGCTAAAGCACCATATCCATAATACTTCCCTGGTAGATAAGCATTAATAAAAAAGGCTACTCCTGATGTAACGACATGTCCAATTATCATCGCTTTCACCCCTAAAGGTATTGTTATAATCATTGTTAAAACTGTTAATGGTAATTTTGACAAATCAACCTTTAAAAACAAATCAGAGCGACCTATAGCATTTAAAAGATTCATATTAATTGCAGACATTGGAAGAAAAATGCGGGCAAATACCATCCATTGCAAAAGCGGTATTACAGCTACCCATTTTTCTGTCAATAAAAGTATCACAATTGGTTTTGCCAGCAAAGCGATAAGTGTCATCATCGGGATAATAAAAAAGGATGACATTCGAATCATTCTACTATAAACGGAGATTAATTTTTCTTTATCGTTTTGCACAGCGGCCAAAATTGGAAATGTGGCCTGTTGCAAAATACTTGTAATAGTGCCAGCCGATATATCTGCAAATCCTTTAGCTCGTGTATAATATCCCAAAGATGATATAGGGTAATACTTCCCTATACAAATATTGTAGACATTGGTTAGTAATTGCGCATATAAGCCCGAAAACAATAATTTTGAACCAAAACCAAATAAATTCCTAAACGAATTTCTGGAAAATGCAATAGAGGGTGTCCAATGGCTAAAAAACCATAACGACACTGCAGTAGCGAAAGCACCTAGCAAAGTTTGAATAACCAAAGACCAAACCCCAAAACCATTCATTGCTGCAATTATACCAGTTATTCCCCCTATAATAACTCCAATTACATTCGTTTTTGCGATTGCTTTGAAATTCATGGCAATTGTTAACTTGGTGCGTTGAACAATTGCTAACGAACTTACGAATAGATTCAATCCCAATACACGGGTTAAATCAATTAGCTTAGGTTGATTAAAATATGATGCAATAAAAGGCGCTGAAAAGAACAGCAACAAATAAAACAAACTACTAACTGCTAAATTGAAAACAAAAACGGTTGAAAAATCGATATCTGTTCTATCTTGACGTTGAATTAAACCTAAGCCCATCCCGCTCTCAATGAAAGTTTGAGACAGCGCTATAAAAATGGCTAGCATACCCAACAAACCAAAATCTTCGGGCAATAATATTCGAGCAAGCACTATACTCACTACAAACTGCCCCATTTGAACAGCAAATTTATCAACAGCCGACCAAATTATCCCTTTAGTTGCAGTTGATTTGAGTGAATTTGACAAAATTAGTACGCTTTTTTAAATAATATTAAAATCTTTCACGAACTAAAATTGGTTGCCCTTCTAATGGAGAAGCCTCCTCTGTCAAACAAAATAAAATTGTAGTCGACACAGTTTCTGGTTGCATAATTGTAAGTGGATCTTCTGTAGGTGCCAAAATTTTACGAAGTGGTGTTGCTGTTCTTCCCGGACAAATAACAAATACTCTTATATTATATTCGGACAACTCTTCAGATATGGAAGCAGAGAAACCAATCACCCCGCTTTTTGATGCAGCGTACGCTCCCCACCCTGGCCTTGGGGTTAATCCTGCAGTAGAGGCTACATTCACAATTGTACCTCCGCTCTTTTTCATAAAACCTGTAGCATACTTACAACACAAAAAAGTCCCTGTCAAATTTATTGAAATTGTGGCATTCCAATTTTCTAAAGTTGTTGCAAGCATTGTTTCGGGATCAACAAAACCCGCACAATTAATTAAGGCATCAAGTTTACCAAATTTAACTTTGATAAATTCAAAAAGGTTCTTTACACTTTTCTCATCACTAACATCCAAATTTTTTAAAACACTTCCATTTGTAAGTTTCTCATTTAAAGATTGATTTGATTCAATATTTCGACTTGTAAAAATCACAGTGAAACCTTTATTCTGAGCTTCTATAGCTGTACTCAATCCTATTCCTGAACTTGCTCCTGTAATCAGAAGAATTTTATTATATATCATATTTTAATTTATAATTTTAGTAAATTCTCAATCAATTCAATATCGAGTTGAGTTGTCACTTTTATATTTGATTCTCTTCCATCAACAAACTTAACACGTCCTCCATAATGAAAAACTAACATTCCATCTTCTGTTGCTTCATAATTATCATTCAGGGCCTTTTCATGAGCACTAAATAAGATTTCTTTATTGAAAATTTGAGGTAGCTGTACATTATGTAATTTTGATCTATCTAATTCGGACTCCATGAAATCATTTCCAATTGCGACAGTAAATTTCACTGGAATTGTAGGAACAACACCATCAGCATCCAAATCTGATGAAAAAATACTATTCATAAATTCTAAATCGATTAAAGGACGTGCCGCTTCATGAATCATTACTTTTGGTGTATTTATAAAAGAAAGAGCCCTGTAAACTGACTCTTGTCTTGTACTGCCTCCTTCAATGCACTCAACATTCTTAATATCATACATAGATATAAATTCATTATAAAGGTGCATATATTCTTTATTACAAGTGATATAAATTTTATCGATAAAACTACATTTATCAAATAGTTCTAATGAATAGATAAAAAGAGGCTTACCCTTTATTCTTAAAAATTGTTTCGGAATATTTGAATTCATTCGTAAACCACTACCAGCAGCTAAAATAATTGCATCCATAAAATATATTTTTTTTTAACAAATTTGTTATTTGGAAATGTTATACTATATTATTTTCGTTATATGTTTTTTTTTGTAAAAATTTCATTCTCTAGATAACCCATTATGTTTTCTGAAGCGGTCAACTTGTTTTCCGTCATTAATATATTATTAACAAATTCTCTACGTTCTTTTTCCATTCTATCGCTACCATTTAAAACAACTGATTCTATAAAATCTTCCAATTCTTGATTGGTTCTTGATTGATAATGTACTGAGAGAGCCTTTTCTCCATATTCACTCCACATTTTCATTACATTTTCATTTCTTACCATAAATAGCGTTGGTTTCATAGTAAAAAGATATTCTGAAATAAATGAGCCGCAATCGTGAATCAATGCATCTGATGTCAAAAAAAGATCTCCATATTCAGCACTTTCAAATTGTCCGTTAGGCAAATTCTCCCAATACTCATAATATTTGTCTGTTTTATCCTTCCCCCAATTAGGGTCGTTTTCTAATTTAACCCTCAATAAAGGATGAGGTTTAAATGCTATTTGTATTTTATCATGATACTTTATAGCCAAATCTAAAAAAAAGTCGCAGTATTCAAGAAAATTTGACATTCGATTCAACTCATTCATTAAGTGATGTGGTGCCCATATTATCTTTTTCAAATTAGGATTTTTATTTTTCCATACATCATTATTAGGCGTTTGATTCACCAAGAACTCATCGAACCCTGGATAACCAGTCACAATAATATTACTTCCCTTATTTTTTTGTTTTTTTGAACTAATATCTTTATGAAGAGTTGTTTCGCTAAAAATTTTCCAAACAAGATCGTGAAAAGCTGAAGTATAAAAAAAATCATACTTAGTAGTCATTACTGCATAGGGTACATAACAAGTCAAGGTATTTTTAAACTGTTTTATAAAATACCTGTCATCTTGCAAACTTTCATAAGGATTAGTGTAAAATACAATATCAGGAGAAAAATCCATTTTTACATCCAAATAAGTTCCGTTCTCCTTATTAAAAGTTTTAATAACATTATAATTCTTACTCTGAAATAAATCAAAGGATTTCTCCATTTGAAACACCATATTATCAAATCCAAAATTAACAACAGGACAAACAAAAATAACAGGTTCAAATTTGGTATGTTCTACCATTAAATTGTACAATATATCATACTTCCATACAGAATCATGAATCAAAAAGAAAGCGACTTTTATCTTTTCCTTTTTACGAATTCTTATAAGAGCCTTTCGATGCCTAGCAGGAGCGGTCTTAATCAAATAAAATTCATATAATCTATTAGATAAACCTTTTACTTTCCCAAATTTTTCCCAAACCTTTGTAGGTGCATATGCTTTAATTATTGATTTCAATGAACTCATATCTTATTAAGCAATTGAACTATGGTTTCTAAATTTTCTTCAACCATCCCTGGCCATAAAGGCAAACTAAGGCAAGTATTTGAGAATTCCTCAGTAATAGGATAATCCCCCATTTTATAGTTTAATGAAATATAAGCTTCTTGCATATGTGGAGGAATAGGATAATGAATTAAAGTTTGCACCCCATTACCCTGTAAATAAGTTTGTACATCTGCTCTATTTTTTACCCTAATGACAAAAAGATGCCAAACATGACCTTCTCTTATCCCAAATTGAGGCAAAACAATCTTACTATTTCTAATATTTTCTAAATAATAGGATGCAATTTCCTTACGACGACTATTCTCTTGATCGATATAGCGCAATTTTACACTTAGAAAAGCAGCCTGAATTTCATCCATACGGCTATTCAAACCTTGGTATTGATTCACATACTTTTGAGCCGATCCGTAATTAGCCAATGCACGTATCACTTTAGCCAAATCAGTATTTTTTGTAGTTACTGCACCCGAATCACCCAAAGCACCTAAATTTTTACCAGGATAAAAACTGAATCCTGCTGCATCTCCTAAATTGCCGGTACGAATTCCATTCCATCTCGCGCCTATTGCCTGAGCATTGTCTTCTATCAGTTTCAAATTGTATTTTTTGGCCAATGATTCCAACTCATTACTCCAACAAACTTTCCCATACAAATGAACAACCATTATAGCTTTAGTCTTTGCAGTAATCTTGCTTTCTATAAGATTCAAATCTAAATTATGAGTTTCTAAATCGGGCTCAACTAAAACAGGGACTAAATTATTGTCACTAATAGCCAATAACGAAGCTATATACGTATTTGCTGGGACAATTACTTCGTCACCTCCCTGCATATACCCCATTTCAATATAAGCTTTCAGAATGAGGCGTAATGCATCCAGTCCATTCGCTACAGCAACAGCATTTCCACCCTCTTGATAAGAAACCAAATCCTGCTCAAATTGATTGACACGTTCCCCCAACAAATACCAGCCACTATCAATTACCTCCGCCGCAACTTTTTTTAACTCAACTTCATATTGAGCATTTATTTTTTGTAAATCAAGAAATTTAACCATATTATAATTTTTATAATCCTAATATCATTTGAATTTTAAGCTGTATTTAATTTTATTAATTCATTATTCATCTCCATCCACCTTTCCCCAAGATTATCAATATAATGTCCATTATCATTTTCCATCTTACTACCATCATCATTTACCCATCCAATTACTTTACCTGGTGAACCTACTACTAAAGCCCTAGCTGGAACATTTTTCGTAATTAATGCCCCTGCCCCAATTAATGCGTATTCCCCTATTTCTATCCCGCATAAAATTGTAGCACCTGCACCTATAGAAGCACCACTTTTAACTGTGGTCAATTCCATTTTATAATTCTGGTTTTTGGATCTTGGTAATTTGTCATTGGTAAAAGTAACATTAGGACCAATCATTACATTACTCTCGATTGTAATTCCATCCCAAACATAAACTCCAGGCTTAATCGTCACATTATCCCCTATAACAACATCATTTTCAATAAAAACATGACAATTAATATTACATTCATTCCCTATTTTAGCATTTTTTAAAATGATAGTGTATTGCCAAATATAAGTACCGCTTCCAATATCTTGGGTTTGCACATCAGAAAGTGGGTGTATCATCCTTTTCTATACTTTAAAAATTCATCATAATCCCTTACATAATCCTCTTCAGAATAAACATCAGAACCCAAAACCAAGCATATACTTCCGCTTGAAAAATCTTTAATTTCTCTCCATATACCCGGCTTTATGTACAATGCTTTTGACGGATCGTTCAAGAAAACTTCTTTTGTATTCACTCCATCATCCAATACAAAAGTAAAAGACCCACTCAAAGCAACAATATACTGTTGCAATATATAATGCCCATGGCCACCTCTTTCTGATCCCATCGGAACATCGTATAAATAATAAACCCTTTTAACATCAAACGGAATAGTTTCTTTATTTTCAACAACAGTTATATTACCAGCTTCATTATGTATTTTAGGCAATTCTATTATTTTACATTCTTCTACACTAAACATTTTTTAGACTTTTAAATTTCTCAAAATTTCTCAAATAATCCTTTTCTTCATATTTTTTATCAGAAACGATTAAAGCCAAAGAGTTAGTCGAAAAATTTTCCATTCTTCTCCAAACCATTTTTGGAATATAGAGTCCATAATACGACCGATTCAAAGAAAACTTCACCTCTTTTTCCCCATCATGAAGCACAACATCAAAACTTCCGGATATTGCAACAATAATCTCTTGTTGTTCTTTAAAGGCATGACTACCACGTATTTCTCCACCTGGAACATCATAAATCCAATAGGTCCTTGCTATTTCAAATGGCAATTGGTTTGGATATTCAAAAAAAGATAAATTTCCTCTTGGGTCGTGAATTTTTGGAAATTCTAATATTTTACAAGTCATTAAATACATTATTATATGAATCCATAGAATTAATTTAAACTTTAAAAACCAACACGTGATAGTAGATCACTTCATTAGCTTAGATAAAGAATTTCTTATAACGTCTGGCTTATCAGTAAAAATTCCGTTTATTTTATATTTTTTACATAAATCCAAAGCTAAAGCACCATCATTAATTGTCCAAGCAAAAAGAAATTTATTTCTGGCGACTAAACTATTGGAAAGTTCCAAATTAATTATCGAGTATAGAATATTACATCCCTGTAAATTATATTTCGACAAAAGATCTCCTGTCTTTTTGCAATTCTCAACATCATAATTAATCCAAAACAAATTTAATTCTGGTTTCCTTAATTTTATTTTTATTAGATAATTAATGTCAAGACAAACAACAACGCAATCATTAATTCTGCCGCTTTTTTCAATTTGATCAATTAACTTTTCTATTAGACGAGCATTTTTTCTTGCAGTAGGATCTTGCCACCATTTAATCTCTAAATAAATTTTTTTTCCTGGTGGCAAAATTTTGAAAACTTCATTCAAAAATGGCATTTTCTCGCCTTTACCAATATCTAAAGTCCTAAGTTTTTCAAATTTTGTATCAACTATATTATAATTAGCTCCAGTAAATCTTTCAGTATTCAAATCATGAAAAACCATTAATGAATCATCTTTTGAGTTCATTAAATCAAGTTCAATTCCATCAGAATTCAGCTCAAAAGCTTTCTTAAAAGCAGGAATCGAATTAAATGGTTCATAAGCAGATGCCCCGCCATGAGCAATTATTCTAATAGAGTCTTTTCCCTTTTGGTACCACCCGCTTGATATAGTTTCTGGGAAACTTTCTATTAAACTATCAGATTCAGCATTTCCACTTCCATCACAAGAAAAAACAACAAATAAGATAAAAAAATAAAATAAATATTTCATAAAAAAAAATATAAGTGACGGTAATTTAACATTTTTACAGACATTTAAATTTACATATTAACAGTCTTTCAAATGCATGTAACACTCCTTCAATGTTTGTACAGGTAGCCTTTTATCGAGACGAACGAAAGTAGCCAATTTATACTACAAGCAAATAATCACAATGCGTTTTGCTTCTTCAAGCATTTTTACATTTCCTGCATAAAATAAATTATAAGAACTAAATGCTCTTACTGTTTTCATTTTTTATTTACTATCCATTGTCTATTTTAAATTGTCGCTTCTTATGATTAGTAATTACTGGACTTAAAAAAAATTAAATCTTTAAAACAACATTAAACTTGCAAATCCTTTAGCAAACGCTTAACAATCAAATACAATACCGTTAAAAAACTAAATAAAAATCCTCCCATACTTAACCCTTTGGCTTTGCCAAAACGCTCTTTAGGCAATGGCAAAATAGGTCTATCAATCACTTGTATTAATGGAGTTTCTTTTCGCAAAGTTACTTTGGCCAATTCGGTTTGTTTAACGAGTTCAGTTAGTATAGCCGTATTCGCTTGCACATCCACTTGGCGGCGAGCAGAAGGTGCTCTTCGTACATTCAACGCTGGATTTAAATTGAAGGTATTGTCGTTGGCTACTGCCACTCCAGTAATCGCCCCATTCAATTCCCCACGAATAGAATCCGTTTGGCGAATTAAAATATCCATGTTCATTTTGGCTTTTTTACTTTTGGTAGTAACATAAAAATCGGAAACCGTTTTGGCAAGGTTTTCACAGAATTGTTTGGCAAATAGTTCATTTTTATCATTCACATCAATATTGACAATGGCAATTTTCTTGTCTTTTTGGGCTACGGATAAACTCTTTTTAGAGAGCTTATCATACATCACTCCCAAAATACTATCATGTACACGGGTGAAATAGGTCCGTTTCACGTTAGGTAAAAACTGAATCTTTTCCAATTTGGGTTTACCTTCCCATTTATCCCGCCATTCATTGTTTTTGATATACAATTCCGCTAAAGTAATCGGTTTCCCATCGGCATCAGGTACGGTACTCAACAAGGTCTTTTCGACCATCGCACGAGACTTGAACAATTCGGTTAAATTGGAGCCGGTAAACATACTGCCTCCACCGCCACCAAGATCTAATCCAAGGGAACTCGCCAATCCAAGCGCACCGCCTAAACCTCCACTTTTCTCATCTTCTAAAGCAAAAGATAAAGTCGCCGTATAAACAGGTTTTTTAATAAAAGAATAAGTAATCCCCAGTAGGCCCCCAATAATCCCTGCCAATACAATGATTTTCCATTGTGAGAGCAAATAGAGATACCACTCTTTGCCTTTTTCGAGTAATTCTTTTAAGGATATTTCGTCGTTGTTGTTATGTATATTTTGTTCCTCCATGTTTAAAATTTCGGCTATAGGTTAAATGATTAATCGCTTAATTGGTTAAAAAGGGTTAACTGGTTAATCGGTTATGGGTTATCCGCTGTCGGTTAAATGGTTAATCGCTTAATTGATGTAAGAAATGAATTGGTAGATAGCTACAATTTTAAACTTTTAAACTTTTAAACGCTTACACAATTAACCGATTAAACGGTTAACCGATTCACCTCCTTTCTACTTAAACGCCGTCACAATCAACAACGCCAAACTGCTAATCACACTACCAATACTCACCCATTCTCCAGTAGACATTTTCTTAGTTTCAGGTTTTTCAGGTACTATAATTTGGGAACCAGGTAATACTTTAGGATAAGAGCGCCAAAACAAGAAATGACCAGTAACAGCAGCTTTCCCGTTCGGATAAATCACATAGGCTTTTTTTCTCCAAGCCTTAGCATCGGTACCTCCTACAGCATCCAAATAATAAGCAAAGCCACGCCCTCTTTCATAAGGGATTTCCGAAGTCAGCAATACATTTCCAGTTACTTTCACACTTTCGCTTAAAAAGGAAACATCAATTTCATCCCCTGGTAGCAAAGTAACATTAGAAGTACTTGCTGGCTTTTTAAGAATCGACTTCCAATCTACTGGAATAGTAGCAAAATGCACTTCTTCCTTTAGTTTATTTTCTAATTTGTTTTGAATGCTGTCTTTTTTACCCAAATTCAAATTGATGTTTTCTAAATCTTCTATCTGTTTGGCTTGGATAGGGCGTTTGATTTTCACACCATTAGGATCTGCTAAAGAAGACAAGCCTCCCGCTCTCTGAATGATGTCGTATATCTTTTCTTTCTTCTGTACTAAAGCATACTTTCCGGTAAAATTTACGGCCCCTTTAACACTTACTTGTTGCGGCTTTTCGTATACCGCTACTCTTCGGATGTTAATGACATCAAAAGGCTGCAATTGAAAATTTTTCAATTGCTCATTCGAATCCGTACTAATTTCAAAATCAAATAATTCCACACGATTCGGATAATTGACATCTTCCAACTCCGATTTCATCATTCTAGCAATCTCCACTCGTTTTGAGGCAGCGCCAGTAAGTCCACCTGCTTGCACAATTACATCATTTAGCGATAATTTGTCAAAATAGTCATAGGTTCCAGGTTTCTTTACTTCCCCATCAATAGAAATCGTATAGTCTTCCTTAAAATCTAAAATAGAATAGACCGTAACTATATCTTCCTTTTGAAGCGATAGGTTCGCCATAGCATCACCCGCTAGGGCTTTACCCAAATCCACATTCACAATTTCGGTAGTCAAATCTGATTTTAAACGAACAATTCTAGCTCGGTTTTTGTAGGCATCTTCTTTGAGTCCGTCGGCCTGAGCCACTAAGTCTGATATGCGCATCCCACTATAATAAGAATAGGTATCCGGTCTAAAAACAGCTCCTTCAATTTTAATACGATTCTCAAAGCGGTTCAAAATTTTGGTTACTTTAAACACATCACCTGCCAAAGGCTTATAAGTAGAGAACTCATTTGACTTCACATCTTTAACCTTGAACTCTTTACTGGTTTTTTGCAAAACATTTACCGAAGCTGTATAGGCGACATCCGTAAAACCAGAAGAAAAACGCAACAAATCACTAAAAGATTCTCCTGCTTTCAATTCAAAAATACCAGGACGTTTCACCTCGCCTTCAATAGTCACCCGTTTGGTATAAGCTGGAATACGAATGACATCATTGTCTTTTAACCCAACATTGTCGGATTGGTTCCCATTCACTAAAAAGCGGTAGATGTCTATATTGCGATATACTTTATTGTTTCTAATTAACTCTATGTTACGATAACTACCGTTTTTAGATGGTCCACCTCCTAAATACAAGGCATTGTAAACCGTGGCCAAGGAAGAAACGGAATAATTACCAGGTTGCTTGCTGCCAATCAACGTTACTTTGATGGTACGAATACGGCTCAAGCTCACTCCTACTTGTGATTGACCTGAAGCAACCGTGCTATACACTCTTGCTATGGCTCCACGTATTTTTTGTGTAGCCGCTTCTATAGTCAAACCCGAAACCGCAATTTGTCCTACATATTGTATGCTCACTTTACCTTCTACTGATACCGGAATACTGGCATTGAATTCTTGAATACCATAGACACTCACTTGCAATTCATCGCCAGGACCTAACACATAATTGACTGGAGTAGCTAACTTTAAATCAGGCTCAAAATTCAAGGTCGGATTATCAAATAACTCAGACCCAAAAACCAAGGTGTTTAAAGTATCTTTTACTTTGTTGTTAGTGTAGATTTCCTGCTCACGTAAGGCAACTTTTTTTTCTGTTCCCTCTTTTTTAAGTGCAGCACCTGCAGGGCTATTAGCCGCTAATCGCGTTTTTAACTTGGCAAACTCTGTTGCAGACATTCCTTTAGCTAAAGCCATAGGTTCAGCTTGTTCAATAGTTATATTGTTGGTTTGCAATTGGCCCTTAATCTTTGCTATATCAGCATCCGACAAATAATCTACCTTCAAAGTACTCAAATCCTGACTTTTTAATAAATCCTGTGCCAACAATGAGGAAGTATTGAACACCCCAAGAACAAAAACAACAACAAATAGTATTTTTTTCATAACAAAAAGTATATTTTTTCCACGGCTTCGCCACTGTGAGTCCCATACAAGACTCCCTATTCAAAATTTTTGCGAATTTAAGACAATTAAACAAGAATAGTAGTCTTATTTAAAACTTAAATTTTGGCTTTTTTTACTGGCTTAGCGGTTAACTGGTTAATCGTTTAATTGTATAAACGTCTAAATTTACCACTAACTACCACTAACCGATTAAACGATTAACCGATTAAACTCATTAACCGTCTAACTTTACCACTAAATACCTCTAACCGATCAAAGGTTAACTGGTTAATCGTTTAATTGTATAAACGTCTAAATTTACCACTAACTACCACTAACCGATTAAACGATTAAACTCATTAACCGTCTAACTTTACCACTAAATACCTCTAACCGATCAAAGGTTAACTGGTTAATCGTTTAACTGGTTAATCGTCTAACTTTACTGATAACTACCTCTAAGCAACTAAAGGTTAACTGGTTAATCGTTTAATTGTATAAACGTCTAAATTTACCACTAACTACCACTAACCGATTAAACGATTAACCGATTAAACTCATTAACCGTCTAACTTTACCGCCAATTACCTCTAACCGATTAAACGATTAAACCTTCTTCTTCAAAGTTTCTTTATTATTAGCTTGATACTTATAAAGCGCGTTAAGTTTATTTAAAATAGCATCTAATTTAATTCTCATATCAGTATATTTTTGCTCGTCAATATAGTGCAAATCTAAAGCTGTATTCAAGTGATCAATAGTTTCTAAGCCTGTTGAAAATGACATATTGGTAAAATGTGCTTGATCTAAATTGGAAGACCTACCTGAACCTTCTGCCAAATTTGCTGCAATACTAGCAGATGATCTATTAATTTGACTAACCAATTCAAATCGCTCTTCCTTAGGAAATGTTTGACTCAACAATTTTATTTCAACTTTAAACTGCCTAGCCAATTGATATACTTCTAATTTCTCAAACGAATAAATTTGATACTTCATACTAGTGTTGTTTTTAATGGTTAACTGGTTAATCGTCTATCTTTACCTCTAACTACCTCTAACCGATTAAACGATTAACCGATTAAACTCATTAAGCGTCTATCTTTACCTATAACTACCTCTAACCGATTAAACTCATTAAGCGTCTATCTTTACCTCTAACTACCTCTAACCGATTAAACTCATTACCTCTTCTTCTTCTCCACTTTCAACACACAACCCAAGGCTTCTAAAACCAGTACATAACCACTACTTTTAACCTCTTGCACTACTGCCAGCTGATCTTTAAAAACCCCTTGCTCTAGTACCACTCTATCTCCAGCTTGCCAAGTTCTAACTTCAACCTCAAAAGAATCAGGTTCCGAAAGCCATTGTTGAATAGCAACAATCTCTTGATCCTTTACGATGGCTGGCTTACCTAACCAAAACAAATAGCGAATCACTCCTGACACTGCAAAAACGGCATTTCGTTCCCTCTCTTCTACTTGAACAAAAACATAAGACGAAAACAAAGGCATTTCTACTTTTTTCTTGCGATCACTCCATTGCCGTACTTGAATCGTCGTAGGACAATAGGCTTTAATACCCATCTCCTTCAACTTATCAGCCACCTTCTTCTCCCATTTGGGCTTTGTATAGAGTACGTACCAGTTCATTTTTACCTTATTATTCCTTATATGAATTCGAATTACTCAACAAAATACTCTCACTAAACACACCCCCAACCCCTCTCTAGAGGGGAGTTAGCCCCCGTTACTTATTACACATTATCTTTTCAAAACACATTTTAAAAATAACGTCTATTTAAAATCTACAGAGCACTATTAACTCTCCTTGTTATCTTTAAAAGAGACGAGTTAACAACACTAATCATTAAACTTTTTTCTTTCAAAAAAAATTTTATAAAAAATGATTGCCTTTACAATCCAATATAAAAATAATAGCAATCGTTACTCCCCTCTTGAGAGGGGTTGGGGGTGTGTATTTTTTGCATTCCAAATACAAGTAGTCTACAAATACTGTTGCTCATAATACGATGCATACGCCCCTGACGTCACGCTATTCAACCATTCTTGATTACTCAAATACCAATCGATGGTTTGCTCTAGTCCTTCTTCAAAAGTAACCGAAGGCTTCCATCCTAATTCTTTATTAATTTTATTAGCATCAATAGCATATCGCAAATCATGCCCTGGACGATCTTTTACATAAGTAATCAACTCTTGAGAAGTTCCTTCTGCACGTCCTAATTTTTCGTCCATAATACGACACAAGACTTTGACCAAATCAATATTCTTCCATTCATTAAAACCTCCGATATTGTAGGTTTCGTGATTCTTTCCTTTATGAAAAACCAAATCAATGGCTACCGCGTGATCTTTAACAAACAACCAGTCTCTAGTATAATTTCCATCACCATACACTGGCAAAGGTTTGTTCTGAATGATATTATTGATGAAAAGTGGAATCAACTTTTCTGGAAAATGATAGGGTCCGTAATTGTTCGAACAATTTGTCAGCACATAAGGTAATCCGTAGGTTTCGCCGTAAGCACGCACGAAGTGATCTGAACTCGCTTTAGAAGCCGAATAAGGAGAATTAGGATCATAAGGAGTGGTCTCTGTAAACAGCCCTTCAGCCCCCAAAGTACCATATACCTCATCGGTGCTAATATGGTAAAAACGTTTCCCTTCAAAATTGTCTTTCCACTGATTTTTAGCTGCATTAAGCAAAATCATCGTACCAAAAACATTCGTTTTTACAAACGCCAAAGGATCCGTAATGGAACGATCGACATGCGATTCAGCGGCCAAATGCAATACGCCCTCAAATTGATGTGTAGCAAACAATTCGTTTATAAACACCTCATCTGTGATATCCCCTTTAACAAAAGTATAATTCGGTGCTTTTTCAATATCCTTGATATTCTCTAAATTACCTGCATAAGTCAACGCATCCAAATTAAAGATATGATACTCTGGATAAGTCGTTACAAATCGACGGACCACATGTGATCCAATAAATCCTGCTCCTCCTGTAATCAATATTTTTTTCATTTTTATTATATTTTTGTATTTTGTTTAATCGTTTAACTGGTTATTTGGTTAACTGGTTAACTGTTTAATCTTCTAAACTTAACACTAATTACCTCTAACCGATTAAACTCCTTAAGCGTCTAACTTTATCGCTAATTACCTCTAACCGATTAAACGATTAACCAATTAAACACCATAAGCGTCTAACTTTATCGCTAATTACCTCTAACCGATTAAACGATTAAACTCCATAAGCGTCTAACTTCAACACTATCTACCTCTAACCGATTAAACTCCTTAAGCGTCTAACTTTACCACTATCTACCTCTAACCGATTAACCGATTAAACTCCATAAGCGTCTAACTTTACAACTAACTACCTCTAACCGATTAAACGATTAACCGATTAAACTCCTTAAGCGTCTAACTTTACCACTAACTACCTCTAACCGATTAAACGATTAACCGATTAAACTCACTAACCGTCTATCTTTACCACTAATTACCTCTAACCGATTAAACGATTAAACTCACTAACCGTCTATCTTTACCCCTAACTACCTCTAACCGATTAAACGATTAACCGATTAAACTCACTAACCGTCTAACTTTACCCCTAACTACCTCTAACCGATTAAACGATTAACCGATTAAACTCCTTAACCGTCTAACTTTACCCCTAAATACCTCTAACCGATTAAACGATTAACCGATTAAACTCCATAAGCGTCTAACTTTACCACTAACTACCTCTAACCGATTAAACGATTAACCGATTAAACTCCTTAACCGTCTAACTTTACCCCTAAATACCTCTAACCGATTAAACGATTAACCGATTAAACTTCTTAAGCGTCTATCTTTACCCCTAACTACCTCTAACCAATTAAACGATTAACCGATTAAACTCCTTAACCGTCTAACTTTACCCCTAACTACCTCTAACCGATTAAACAATTAAACGATTAAACGACAACTACAACTTCCCATCCACAGGTATTTGCAGTACCCCTTTTACATCGTACAACACACTTTTTTCATTTCTCAAAGCTGCAAAGTCCATATCTAAGAAAGCTTTATGTGCTACCCCTAAAACGATAGCATCAAAAGTACTTTCAGGTACTTTGTTTATGGTAGTTAATCCGTATTCATGCCTTACTTCTTCGGGATTCGCCCAAGGATCATAAATTGTAACCTGAATGCCATAATCCACAAAAGCGCGAACCACATCTACGATTTTGGTGTTGCGCACATCTGGGCAATTTTCTTTGAAAGTGATTCCTAACAATAACAAGTTGGCACCATTGATCGTCACCCCTTTTTTAATCATCAATTTCACCACTTGTGCTGCCACATACTCTCCCATACTGTCATTCAAACGACGACCAGCCAAAATAATTTCTGGATGATAGCCTTTCTCTTGCGCTTTTTGTGCCAAATAATAAGGGTCAACCCCAATACAATGACCACCCACCAAACCAGGTTTGAAGGGCAAGAAATTCCATTTGGTACCCGCTGCTTTTAAGACCTCAGCAGTATCTATATCCAATAAATTGAAGATTTTAGCCAATTCGTTTACAAAAGCAATATTGATATCACGCTGCGAATTTTCAATGACTTTAGCGGCTTCGGCCACTTTGATAGAAGGTGCCAAATGCGTCCCAGCCAAAATAACTGATCGATACAAGGCATCCACTTTTTGACCAATTGCTGGGGTAGATCCAGAGGTGATTTTTAAAATTTTTTCTACAGTATGTTCTTTATCACCAGGATTAATGCGTTCAGGAGAATAGCCTGCAAAAAAATCTTCATTAAATTGCAAACCTGATATTTTTTCTAAAACCGGTACACATTCTTCTTCAGTAACTCCTGGATAAACAGTTGATTCATAGATAACGATATCTCCTTTTTTCAAGACTTTTCCAACAGTAGTGCTGGATTTGTATAAAGGTGTTAAATCAGGTCGATTGTTTTTGTCTACAGGAGTGGGTACAGTAACGATGTAGTAGTTACAATCTTGAATGGCTGCTATATCACTAGAACACAACAAGCCTTTGTTAGCGGAGTCGAAGTCTGAAACTAAAACAGCTTGAAGAACCGCGTCGGCTACTTCTAAAGTGCTATCAGTACCTTGTCGCAATTCGGAAATTCGGTTCTCATTGATATCAAATCCAACCACGGGATATTGAGTAGCAAATAGTCTAGCCAATGGCAATCCCACATATCCTAGACCGATTACGGCAATTTTTATTTTTGTATCCAATGCACTACTTATTTTTAAACCAACAAGTATCTACTCATCCTTGTTCGGATTGCAAATATAACAAAAACTAAACAGCTATGCTTCGCAATTAAAAGTAGTATAAAAAACAATAGGTGGCATCCCAAACAATTGAAATACAACCTACTGTTTTTGAAGCACTAAACACTGCACTACGTTCAAAAATAAAAATAAAAAATCACTAGTTTTAGTGATGGTTAGCGGTTGTCGGTTATCAGTTGTGAGTTGGGTTGTTTGTGGATGATTGTTGGCTGTTTATGGTATAAGGTTTGTTGTTTATAGCTTAGTTTTGATGTTTATGGTTTAGGGTTTGTTGTTCCGTTGTGAGGAAGAGATTGTGGGGTAAAAAGAACTCGAAGCGTCACGACTAGTTGCTCCGTATCTAATGGATGGAAAAAGTTTTGCGAATTCTTGATAAAAAACACAACAATTCAAAAACACACCCCCAGCCCCTCTGTAGAGGGGAGTACAATCGCAAACAAATCGTATATGGAATAGCTTAAGACGCTTCTTTTTCCTTGCTAAACTGAGTTCAATTATTGTTTGTTGCAGTTTTTTAAAATCTTCAGGGTAGGAAGAAACAATCCGTAATGTCGAAACCTACTTGACAAAATAAAAAAGATAACCGCAGGGTTCGCAAAGGATTATGCAATGCAACACAAAGCTTCAAAGCACATAAAACAATCTCGCTTCTTACCAACTAAAAGGGTAATAGCTCAAGGCTTAAAGGTTAATCGTTGAGAAGGCAATTAATTAAAGTTCATTACTAAAGATTAAACAATTAATAGATTAAACACTTAAACGATTAATCAGAAACCTCACAACACTATACCCTAGCGAACCTTGCGTGACCCTTGGCGAACCCTGCGGTTAAATTTTCAGCCAACAACAAACTATAAACTATAAACTATAAACTATAAACAACAAACCATAAACATATAAATCAATTAACCGATTAAACAGTTAACACCTTAAACCATTATACTCCTCCCCCCGGCAACAACCCACAACGAATAACAGATTAAAGTTTTTCTTTTGTATAAAACAACTGCCCTACCCTATCGATATGAGCCAGTAAATCCACATTCGCTATTTTTCTTTTTTGTGAGAGGTCTATTTTATAAGGGAGCAACAAATCGTCTAATTGATTCTCTAACGCTAGAAAGTCAGAAAAAGTCATCGTTTGCTCCACTAGGGTCAAATCGATGTCTGAACTGTTCTTAAAATTTCCTTTTGCTCTTGAGCCATAAACATATACACTTTCAATGGCATCAAAATCCGAAAAAACACGATTAATTTTAGCAATATCCTCTGCTAGTAAGCCAAATTGCATCATAGAAGGGTTTTCATTTTCTCATTAAACACAACAAACAAATCATAATACGCTAGTAGCACCTTATCTTTTATCTCTTTAGCTGTACTTTCATTATAGGTATGAGACGATTGATTCCTGCTTTTTATCATTTCCATCCATTGTGCCCCATCTTGAACCAATCCTCTTTGAAAAGCTTCCCTAGTAGCATCGCGAGAGCCCGTGATCGAAGTGGTCCCCTGGTATTCAAAATAATCCTTCATCACGTTCCATGCCAATTCATGGGTGAATTCAAATGCTTGAATTAGTCCTTGTTCCTCCAATTCATTCAGTTCCCCTTTAGCAATAAACTTCTGCAATTGTCCAAGTGCCTTTTGATAATTTACCAATCGTTGTTTCCAACGGATATCTTCTTCCATAAACGCTATTATATGGTATAAAATTAAATGTTTTGCTACAAAAAACAACACCAATTTTGCCTAAATGCATCGTTAATGGATTAAGTGTTAGCAATTAAAGGTTAATCATTTAAAGATTAATCGGTTAAAAGTTAATCAGTTAGAGCTAATTAGTATAAAATTAGACGATGAACTAATTAACCAGTTAATCATTAATCGGTTAGAGGTAATTAGCTGTAAAGCTAAACGATTAAACTATAAATCAGTTAACCAATTAAACAGTTCAACGTGAACCGATAACTGATAACTGATAACTGATAACTGATAACTGACAATTGATAACTGACAACTGATAACTGACCCTACGCCCCTATCCCTAAGTACACAAAACCAATGGCTTTCATTTCATCTGGATTCAAAATGTTACGACCATCAAAAACAAAGGCTGGTTTTTGCATACTATCGTAGATTTTTTGCCAATCATAACTTCTAAATTCATCCCACTCTGTTAGGATAGCAATAGCGTGGGCATTTTCGCAAGCTTCATAGGCAGTAGTTGCCGCTGCAATGTGCTCTTCATTTTTGGCTGGAGTTCTTGATCCTAAATACTCCAAATCGGTCAGTATTTTTCCAAACGACACTTTTGGATCATAAACCGTAAGTTGGGCTTCCTCATTGATCAAATCATCAGCTACATAAATCGCCGCAGATTCTCTGGTATCATTCGTGTCTTTCTTAAACGCCCACCCCAAAAGAGCAATTTTTTTATCGGCTACTGTATTGTACAAGGTTTGTACAATTTTGTTGGAGAAACGTCTTTTTTGGTGATCATTCATGATAATCACTTGTTCCCAATAATCGGCTACTGCATGCAAACCATAAGATTTGGCAATATACACCAAATTCAAAATGTCCTTTTGAAAACAAGAACCTCCAAAACCAACAGAGGCTTTCAAAAACTTAGGTCCTATTCTGCTATCCATTCCTATAGCTCTGGCTACTTCATTCACATCGGCACCCGTTTGTTCACACAATTCGGACATTGCATTGATAGAAGAAATTCGCTGCGCTAAAAAAGCATTGGCGGTTAACTTAGACAATTCAGAAGACCACACATTTGTAGTTAAAATCTTTTCTTGCGGTACCCAATTCGCATACACAGCTACTAAAGATTGTATGGCTTGCTGTCCTTCTGGAGTGGTATCCCCACCAATCAAAATGCGGTCTGGAGCCAACAAATCAGAAACAGCAGTTCCCTCTGCTAAAAACTCAGGGTTGGATAAAATTTGAAATTGTACTCCATTACCTGTATGGTCTAAAATACTTTTAAGCGCTTCAGCTGTACGAACTGGCAAAGTCGATTTTTCCACCACAATTTTATTGTCTTTTGCTACTTTAGCGATTTGACGGGCGCACAACTCAATGTATTTCAAGTCGGCAGCCATTCCTTTCCCTTTTCCATACGTTTTGGTTGGCGTATTCACTGAAATAAAAATCATTTCCGCTTCGTCGATGGCTTTTTCAACATCAGTTGAGAAAAACAAATTACGCCCTCGAGCTTCTGCCACGACTTCAGCCAATCCTGGCTCATATATTGGAATTTTATTAACATCGGCATCATTCCATGCCGCGATTCTTTCTTGATTCAAATCCACAACAGTCACTTGAATCTGTGGACATTTTTGCGCAATAACCGCCATCGTAGGCCCTCCGACATATCCGGCGCCTATGCAACATATTTTTGTAATTGACATTATGTATTTTATTACTTTAGATTAAACTTTTTTTGCGACTGAGAAGCATCGCTAAGAAACAAAAGTGGTTGAAGGATTATTTCAAATGCTCCCAATACCAACCCACCGCTTCTTTTAAGCCCTGTTGTAGTGAAAACTGAGGAGCATATCCTAATAGTCGCTGAGCCTTATCAATACTAGCTAGCGAATGAGGTATATCACCTGCGCGATTGGGACCATATTCAATAGGAATGTTTTTGATGTTTTCATCCAATTCCCCTAAATAGGCTTTCAAATACCCCACAAGGTCATTCAATGTATTACGGTCTCCAAAGGCTGTATTAAAAACAGTATTAATGGCTTCTGGTTTAGTAGTAGTCATTGCCAATTCATTCATCTGAATAACATTGTCGATATAGGTAAAATCTCTAGAATAATTCCCATCTCCGTTAATTACTGGGCTTTGGTGTTGCATCAGCTGCATCACAAATTTTGGAATAACTGCTGCGTAAGCACCTTTAGGGTCTTGCTTGCGTCCGAAAACATTAAAATAACGCAATCCGATGGTTTCTAAACCATAGGTCTTTCCAAAAATCTCTGCATACAATTCATTAACATATTTTGTAATCGCATAAGGAGATAATGGCTTACCGATAACCTCTTCAACTTTTGGCAACCCCTGAGAATCTCCATAAGTAGAGGAACTCGCTGCGTAGACAAAACGCTTTACTTTGGCGTCTCTTGCAGCCACCAACATGTTCAAAAAACCCGAAACGTTTACGTCATTGGTAGTAACAGGATCTCCAATTGAGCGAGGAACAGAACCCAAAGCCGCTTGATGCAACACATAATCGACTCCTTCAACCGCCGAGGCACAATCACTGCTGTTTCTGATATCGCCTTCAATTAATTTAAAATGAGGATGAGCGGCCACTGCTGCAAGATTATGACGATGGCCTGTTGCAAAATTATCTAAGACCACTACTTTATATCCTTTTGCTAAAAAATATTCTGCGAGATTAGAACCAATAAAACCAGCGCCACCCGTAATAAGTATCGTTTTTTCCATTATAATTTTCGTTCCTTTTTTAACCAATTTACCAATTTAGTAATAGTCCCTAGCACTGGTTCTTTTTCATGATAACCATCAGCATAACTGTTATTGCCATAACCGTAACCATAGCCATAGCCATAACCTGTACCGTATTTTGCCTTGTTTTCAAAACCATTCAAAACGATACTAGTGTTCTTCAATTCGCCTCTTTTGACTCTATTATTTAAAAGCGTTATCATGTCCTTTTTTGAAAAGTTTTGACGAACAATATACAACGTTACATCACAATATTGATCCAACTCCAAAGCATCTGACACCAATCCAACTGGTGGAGTATCCAAAATGATATAATCGTACTTTTGTTTTAATTCGCTTATCAAATCTCCCAAGCCCTCACTTATAATTAACTCTGCAGGATTAGGCGGAATTGGACCTGATAAAATAACATCTAGAAAAGGAATTTCTGTAGCATTTGTAATGTCATCTACAGAACTCTCATTGATCAAATAATTGACAACTCCTTTGTCATTATTTAAATTAAACTCTTCAAACAACTTTGGTTTACGCAAATCCAATCCAACGATTACTGTCTTTTTTTCGCTTAATGCAAAAACCGTTGCAATATTAATAGAACAAAATGTTTTCCCTTCACCACTTACAGAAGAGGTAATCATTAATGTTTTCGCCCCTTCTACATTTTGCTTTTTATACAAAAACTGTAAAGACGATCGAATGGCTCGAAACGATTCAGACAAAGCCGATTTAGGTTTGTTGTATACCGCTAACTCCGTTTTATCTCTATTAACACCAATCACTCCTATCAAAGGAATTTTGGTAAGATTAGACAACTCATCTGTATTTTGAATAGAATTGTTTACAAAGAAAATAATCAAAACTACAATTAAGGGTATCAAAATCCCTAAAAACAAGGCGAGTACGTAGTTAACAGAAGTTTTGGGACCAATTAACCCTCCACCTACATCTTTGGCGGGATCAATAAAGTGAATGTCGGATAGATTGGCTGCTTTCACAATATCAGCCTCGCTTCGTTTTTGTAAAAAAGTAGTATAAATATTGTCACTCAAATCATACTTACGCTTTATTTTGATCAACTCTTGCTGATCTTCGGGCAACTGTCTGATTACACTCTCAGAAGCTCCGATTTTGCTATTGACTGTAGCTAAATCATATTGCAAAGCTTGTTTGGCCGTGACGATGTTTTCTAATAAAACATTTTTTACTGCCAACATTTGATTGTCAAAATCTCTAAATATTTTCTCGCTCTTTACGGCATAGGCCATTTCTGAACGTTGGGTAGACAATGCTATTAATTTAGAAACATTTACCACAATATTGGGGTCTTCAATTCCTGCTACTGATGGCGCTGGTAATTTAGAATAATCGACACTACTTTTCAGATAAGATCGTAACGAATTGTAATACGCAATCTTTCTAGTAATCTCGTCTTTCTCAACATCGTACTTTAAAATTCTGTCTGAAAATTTTACGCCTCCATCTTCAACATCAATGATATTTTTATCTTTTCGAAAGGTCTTCAATTCATCACCTGTTTCTTTTAATTGCGATTCCATTGACACTAGCGTGCTATCAATAAAAGCAATTGTATTGGTAGCAAATTGATTTTTACTATCCAATTGTCTTTTTATCAACATCTTTACCGTAGCATTCAAATAATCTACCAAACGTGCTTTATTGGTACCCTGCATGCTTAAGGTCAAAACAGATCCCCCTTTATCATCCGCCCTAACTGCTATACCTTTATAATTTGATACAGTACCATCAAAATCATTAAAGCGAACGAAGTATTCATTTCCTTTATAAAAACCAGGATTATCCTTAATATTTAAACGCCAATTCAAAAAAGGAAGTGCCACTTGTTGTCCTACTTTATATCTTTTTTTGAATTCACCAACAGCTACATTTGTAGTTGAACTAGTAGCATCAGCATAGTGAATCAAAGGAACGGAACTGTTTTCAAAAGTAATTTTCAACTCGTAAACAGACTCTGACACGAAAGTTATACTAATTAGCGCTCCTGTTAATTGCCCTTTCTTCTTATCCAACTCAAGTTCAAATGGTACTGCACCATAAGCGTCGATTAAGTTGTATTCGCCTTGGACTAAATAGTCAATATAATACTGTAATTTTTCAACAACTAATTCGTTATGGGAACGCGATTGCAAGGTGGTAGTAATGGTTTGCACTTCATCAGAAACGCCTCCCCAATTGAATGTTAAACTAGTATTTGAAGTGAATAATGGATTGCTTTCTTCTTTTACAGAAATCAATGTTTCTAATCCATAAATTTTTTCTTTCCTAATATTAACTTGATAGGCAATAAAAAAACAAATTGCTAAGCTTATCAAAAACCACTTCCAGTAGCCCGCTATTTTTAGCAAAAAGCCTTTGAAATCAAAAGTGGATTGATTTTCAAAAATGGAAAAATCTTTTAGGTCAAGCATTGTTAGAAATGGGATTTAGTTTTTTAATAATAGATAGGTAGTTGTCACCAATGAAAGCAATGTAATGATAGTACCTAAAGATTCGATACCTGTTTTCCCTGTTCCCCAAGATTTTTGTTTCATGGGTTTCACATACACATAATCATTGGGTTGCAAATAATAATAAGGCGAGTAGATAACATTTCTATCGGTTAAATCCAAATCATGCATTTCAACTCCAGTTGGTGTTTTTCGCATAATGGTCACTTCTTTTCTATTTCCAACCATAGTGATGTCTCCTGCATTGGCAATTGCTTCTAGTATAGTTACATTCTCTTGAAAAAGTGTTTTAGTACCCGTACTTCCTACCTCACCATTGATAGTATAACGGAAACCAGACAACTTTACATTAACAAAAAGATTCGCTTCGTTTTTAAAGTATTCTTCTAAAAGTTGTTTTTCAATTTTCAGACGAACCTCTTCTAAAGTATAGCCCAAAACATTCATTTCGCCTAAAATAGGAATACGGATATTACCGTGATCGTCTACTCTATATCCGTTAAAATACAAACCACTTTCAGAATTTTGATTTAAATTCTCATTGGTAGTTGCGTTAGCATTAAAAATAGCCACCAATTTTGGATCTATGGCTTTCAAATTGATACTTAAAATATCATTTGTTTGCAGTCGATAGGGTTTTGCCCCTATAGCCATAATTGCCTTTTCAGGAGACTCCGACTCTTTTTGTTGCAAATAAGTTAAATCTTTGGTTGGTATACAAGAACTCAAAAGTAAACCACTCATTAGTACCAAAAAGAAAATCGTTTTGTTCATCCTTATTATTTTATTACAAATATAGTTTATCATTCACAATTAAGAGAAAACACAATGTATTAATTAGAACCCGTAGTCTTAAATGAAGACTCAAAAGGCACGCGTTGCAAAATACTTCGTCCCAAAGTAACCTCGTCTGCGTATTCCAACTCATCACCAACTGCAATACCTCTTGCAATGGTTGAAAGAACCAAATCAGTAGAAGTGATTTGTTTGTAGATATAAAAATTCGTTGTATCGCCCTCCATTGTTGAGCTCAATGCAAAAATCAATTCTTTAACTTGACCTGAATTTACTTTTTCAATTAAAGAATTAATATTCAATTGACTAGGACCCACGCCATCTATTGGAGATATTTTTCCTCCCAATACATGATAAATCCCTTTATATTGACCTGTGTTTTCAATAGCCATAACATCACGGATATCTTCAACTACACAAATCAACTGATGATTTCTAGCTGTATTAGCACAAATTTGACACAACTCAGTATCTGAAATATTATGACAACTAGTACAAAAGCGAATATCGTTCCTCATATTTAGCAAGGATTCCGACAAAAAACGTGTTTGATCTGAAGGTTGTTTGAGTAGATGCAAAACCAATCGTAAAGCGGTTCTTTTACCAATTCCTGGTAATTGAGCCATTTCACTAACCGCTTTTTCTAATAACTTTGAAGAAAATTCCATAGCTACAAAAATACGTTTAAAATTGAAAAAACACTATTTTTATAGCAAACTAGCGCTTTTATAAGATGTTGTTAGTAATTTTTACAAACAATTGTACTTATCCAACAAAATCATACACTTTTCCTTTATTCTTGCTTTTTTTTCTTCATCTAAAGTCGAACTTGAAGGAAGACATAAACCCTTTTCAAACAAAGTTGCCGCATTTACTCCTCCGTAGTAAGGGTATTTTTCAAAAACAGGTTGCAAATGCATCGGTTTCCATAATGGTCGCGCTTCAATATTAAATTCTTCTAAAAATAAACGAAAAATTTCGGGTGTTAATCCATTTGTTATTTCACTATCAATTAAAATGGTGGTCAACCAATAATTGGAAAAAAAATCAGTATTTAGCTCCTTAAAAACTGAGATTCCTTTTACCCCTAAAAATAGTTCCTCATAAAACGAATGATTATTTCTACGTGACTGAATACGCGAATTGAGCACCTCTAATTGTCCTCTCCCTACAGCTGCTGCAATGGAGCTCATGGCATAATTATATCCAACTTCACTGTGTTGATAATAAGGCGCTGCATCACGAGCTTGCGTTGCCAAAAAAGCAGCGCGCTCTTTTTGTGAAGCATCCGAAAGTAATAATGCACCACCACTCGATGTTGTAATAATTTTGTTTCCGTTAAATGAAAAAACACCAATATCCCCGAGAGTTCCACAAGGGACACCTTTATAGCGACTTCCCAAAGCCTCAGCACTGTCTTCTAAAACTGCAATTCCATATTTATTTGCTACTTCATTAATCCTATCTGCATAATAAGGCATACCATACAAGTCCACAACAATAATGCACTTTGGTTTTTTGCCTTTACTAATTCTATCTTGTATTGCTTCTTCTAATGCTATTGGACACATATTCCAAGTATCCAACTCACTATCAACAAAAATTGGACTTGCTCCTATATAAAGAATTGGATTCACCGAAGCTGAAAAAGTCATGGACTGACAAATAACTTCATCTCCAGCCTGCACACCCAATAACAACAACCCCAAATGAATAGCCGAAGTACCAGAATTAGTAGCATTTACAATGACATTATTTCCTAAATAACACTCTAAATCTTCCTCAAAATCACGCACAACATTTCCGCCAGAGGTTATCGCTTTAGCTTCTAATGCTTGTTGTACATAGTGCAACTCTTTACCACAAGGATGAGATTCAGAAAGAAAGATTCTATCTAGATTCATAAATAAAACTGCCTTTAAATACTAAAAGATTATTTTTTTAAAACTTTTATCAAAACAAAATGGTTTCTTAAAAATTGAGATACCAACACTACCTACTTAATTGTTGCGCTAAAAATAAATCCAAATTAGTAATAACTTTAGCGTCCCAAAATATAACAAATACTTTAATATTGATTGAGAGTAAGTAAAACTAAAGTGCAAGCTACTTCCACTTGAATCCCATTCAATTCAAGCAATTGATACAACTCTGGATTCTCAGTGCCTGGGTTAAAGACTACACGTTTAGGCTTTGCTTCCACAATGTAATTATAATAATCCCTTTGTCTTGCTGGATTCAAATACAAGGTTATGGTATCTATATTTTTCAAAGGAATTGCCTTTGTTTTAATTTTCACACCAGCTACCTCTCCTGCATTTTGACCTATTGCAATTACAGAATGCCCTTTCTCGACCAATAAGGAAATAGCTTTAAAGGCATATTTTTCTGGTTTAGATGTCGCTCCTAAAACTACTGTTTTTTTATTTTTTGCCATTTTTCTAAATATATGCTACAAAAGTAGTCAAAAAACAAGGACAGCCTCTACCTTTTAACCAATGAAAACCGTAGTACTCAGAAAACAATAAATTAACAAACAAGTAAGATTTATCACTCTGAAAAGTGTAGCTTTGTAACAAAACACCAGATATGGAATTATTTATTTACCTATTTGCCGCTTTATTTTCTGTTTTAAATCCTATAGGAACAGTACCAATTTTTGTTGGGCTAACCCAAAACGACAGCCAACCCGAACGTAACAGACTCTCCCTTTGGACCGCTATAAATGTCTTTATCATTTTAGTAGTGTCTTTTTTAGTCGGACAATATGTGCTAACTTTCTTCGGAATTAGCATTGACTCATTAAGAATAGCTGGTGGAATTGTAATTGTAAGTTCTGGATTTTCACTTTTGTCAGGAAAATTCAATAAGAAAAGGGGAATCAATAAAAAGATTGAAAACGATGCCCAAAAAAGAAATGATATTGCGCTTACTCCATTAGCAATACCAATGCTTGCTGGTCCAGGATCGATGTCTTTACTTATTGCATTTTACAATCAACACAAATCAACGAATGAAATTTTGATTTCAATGGCTGCAATTTTGGCCATATCGGCAACAATATTTGTTATTTTGAGGAGCGCACACTATTTGGCAAAAGCCCTAGGAGCATCTGGTATTGTTGCGATTTCTCGTATAGTGGGATTTATTGTAATTGCTATTGGTATACAATATATAGTAGGCGCTTTAGTAAATATAATCAAAGCTAATTTTTAGATAAAAAAATGCCTGTCAAAACTTATTTCTGACAGGCTGAATTTTAAAATGTTTTTGTAATTAAGCTCTTGGCAAAAAAATCTCCGCCATCATACAGCGGGCACTTCCACCACCACAAGCCTCAATAGTATCCAAACTAGAACTTAAAATCGTAACGTGCTCTTCTAATTCTGTAATTTGCTTTTTAGTCAAGGACTGATGAGCTGCCGAACTCATTATCAAATACCTTCTGTCGTCAGCACCTTTTACCTCAAGCATGTTACCTGCGAAATTATTCACTTGATCTTCAGTAATTAAAATCACTTGTTTATCATCATTTTTCAGACTATCAATAACCATCTTACGTTCTTTTTTATCGTCAATTGCATCTGCACATAAAACAGCAAAAGTTTCACCCAAACACATCATCACATTAGTGTGATAAATCAACTTACGTTCTCCATTTACGGTTTGAAACGCTTCAAAAATTACTGGCGCAAAATCAAAATCTTCACAAAACTCGATAAACAACTCTTCATCTGCTCTAGGTGATAAAGCACAATAAGCTTTCCCATTAGCACGATCTAGCAACAAACTTCCGGTTCCTTCCAAGAATATACTATCCATTTCAGCTTCAGTATAATCCATAATCTCATTGATTACAAAGCCTTCATCTTCGAGAATATCTAAAATTTCTTCTCTTCTTTCTAAACGACGATTTTCTGCAAACATTGGATACAAAACGACATCTCCATTTTCATGAAAGGAAATCCAATTGTTTGGAAAAATACTGTCTGGAGTATCTGGAGATAATGTATCATCAACAACAATCACATTCACACCAACAGAGCGTAATTTTTTCACAAAAGCATCAAACTCTTCCTGTGCCTTAGCATTAACAGTAGCCGGCAACAACCCATCTAATACTTTTTGGTAATAATTATTTACGGCAGTTTGCTCATTCATTCTAAAAGCAACTGGACGTATCATCAAAATTGAATTGGTAGTCTGTTTCATTTTTTTTCTAATTAAATTGATTCAAATCAATACTTTGAACCTAAAATATTTTTTAATCTCTAACTAACGGAAGTGTAGAACAACGTAATAACCCTTCTTGCTTCGCAATCTCCGCATAAGGTATTTCTTCTACCACAAAACCTTGACTTCTTAACCAGTTGTTTAACCTCGTGAAATTCCTTTCAGAAACCACCACATCAGGCGCAATAGAAAAAACATTTGAATTCATATCATACATTTCGTCTCTAGTAATATGAAAAAGATTCTCCTTACCAAAAAGATTTACCAAGAACAGATAATCTGCCTCTTCTCTAAATCCATTCTTATATATTATCCCTTTATCATTACCTACTGGCTGAAAACAACAATCCAAATGTAAAGCATTATCTCTAGCTTCCAGCTTTGATTTAACCAAATCAAACTCTTTCACTATCTTGTTTGGAAAAAGTTGTCTAATAAAATCAACACCTTGCCAATTCGTCCTTGCAGTTATATAATCTTTATAATCACTTCCTTTGTAAGTTCCGATAAAAATGTAATCATTCCAAAGCATTACATCACCACCCTCTATATGCACTTCTTCTGACGGGCGAACTACTTTAGAAGGATTAATTTGATCAATCACATACTGAATAGCATCCAATTCTCTTTCTCTATCTGGTAAAATATTCGATTTTACGAAAACATCATCAATAACAAATCCGATATCTCTTGCGAATATTTGATTATAATTTGGAATAAGTTCAGGCCTTAAAACTGCAACATCATACTTTTGAAAAACAGCATTAAAAGCATCCATCTCAACAATCATGTCTTTTTCTACAGGATAAGTACCTGCTATTATGTGCTCTAACGATTTTGGATCATAGGCTTCATCGACACTTGGAGTGGGTCCATTACTATTTGCTAATCCTAAAATAACCTTTCTTAAGCGCGCCGTTTCATTTTTTACATTTAACTTTAACATTATAACTTGAAATTATTTAGAACCAAAAAAGCTCCACAGATTCGTGAAGCTTTTTAGTCATTATATATTATCTTTTATCTACACCTTTAAATTCCCGTAATGGGTAGCCAACATAAACTTGTCTTGGACGACCAATTGGTTCTTTGTTTTCTCTCATTTCTTTCCATTGCGCAATCCAACCTGGCAAACGACCAATAGCAAACATTACAGTAAACATATCTGTAGGAATTCCTAAGGCTCTGTATATAATTCCAGAATAGAAATCAACATTAGGATACAAACTTCTTGATTTGAAGTACTCATCTTCTAAAGCAGCAATTTCTAACTTTTTGGCAATTTCTAAAATTGGATCTTCAACACCTAAAGTAGCTAATACTTCATCAGCTGCTTTTTTAATAATTCTAGCTCTAGGATCGAAATTTTTGTATACTCTATGACCAAATCCCATCAAACGGAAAGGATCGTTTTTATCTTTTGCTTTTGATAAATACTTTTCAGTATCGCCACCATCTTTATGAATTTCTTCAAGCATTTCTAAAACCGCTTGATTTGCTCCACCATGAAGAGGTCCCCAAAGTGCTGAAACTCCAGCAGAAATAGAAGCAAATAAACCCGCATGAGAAGAACCTACCATACGAACAGTAGAAGTAGAACAGTTTTGCTCGTGATCAGCATGCAGAATAAACAATTTATCCAAAGCACTCACTACAACAGGATCTGCTTTGTAAGGCCCAGTAGGTAACTCAAACATTAATCGCATGAAATTCTCTACATACCCCTTTGTATTATCATAATAATTCAATGGGAATCCCATACTTTTCCTGTACGTCCAAGTAGCAATAACTAAAAATTTACCCATAGTCTTACAAACTGCCTCGTACATTTCCTTTTCGTTCTCTACATTAACGGATTTAGGATTAAAAGCTGTCAAAGCACTTGTTAAAGCAGACAAAACCCCCATTGGATGGGCAGTTTTTGGAAATCCGTCAATAATATTCTTCATTTCTTCGTTTACCAAAGTATGCTTACGAATATCATTTTCAAACTGAGTTAATTCTTCAGCAGTTGGTAATTCACCAAAAATCACAAGATATGAAACTTCTAAAAAGTGGCCTTTTTCAGCTAAATCTTCTATCGAATACCCTCTGTAACGAAGAATACCCAACTCTCCATCTAAAAAAGTAACTTCACTTTTACAAGAACCTGAATTTTTGTATCCAGGATCAATAGTAATCACCCCTGATAAATCTC
Source organism: Flavobacterium sp. 9R (assembly GCF_902506345.1). Taxonomy (NCBI): domain Bacteria; kingdom Pseudomonadati; phylum Bacteroidota; class Flavobacteriia; order Flavobacteriales; family Flavobacteriaceae; genus Flavobacterium; species Flavobacterium sp. 9R. The sequence goes on from NZ_LR733413.1 coordinate 1,920,815, forward strand.
TTAATTTACTAATATCAACAGCTCCTTCATTTTCGCTACCTACTATAAATGGGAGCTCAAATTTATTGCCATCAATTTCTAACGTTGCTATTTTTGACATAATATTATATGGATATACTTTTAATTAAATATTTCCCAAATCTAATGAATTTAGAACTAATTTAAAAACGAATTCAATCTCCAACTTGTTAAATGTTTACAAAAAAAGCCATCTGAATAAACAGATGGCTTTTAGTATAAAAAACACTGATGTTATTTTACATTGAAAGCATTTTTGCCAGGAAAATAGGCAGTAGCTTCAAGTTCTTCTTCTATTCTCAATAATTGATTGTATTTTGCCATACGATCAGAACGAGATGCAGAACCTGTTTTAATTTGACCACAGTTCAAAGCAACTGCTAAATCTGCAATAGTGTAATCTTCAGTTTCTCCAGAACGGTGAGACATTACAGATGTATAACCAGCATTTTTAGCCATATTTACTGCTGCAATCGTTTCAGTTAACGTACCAATCTGATTTACTTTTACAAGGATTGAATTTGCAATTCCTTTTTCGATACCAGTAGATAAACGCTCAACATTAGTAACAAACAAATCATCACCAACCAATTGCACTTTATCACCAATTTTCTCAGTTAATAATTTCCAACCATCCCAGTCATTTTCTTGCATACCATCTTCTATAGAAATAATTGGATACTTAGCTGTTAATTCTGCTAAATACTCAACTTGCTCTGCTGATGTTCTAACTTTTCCAGTTGGCCCTTCAAATTTAGAATAATCGTATTTACCATCTACATAGAACTCAGAAGAAGCACAATCTAAAGCAATCATTACTTCATCTCCAAAAGTATAACCTGCCGCTTCCACAGCTTTTTTGATAGTATCTAATGCATCTTCAGTACCACCTGCTAAATTCGGAGCAAAACCTCCTTCATCACCAACAGCAGTAGAAAGACCTCTATCGTGTAATACTTTTTTAAGATTATGGAAAATTTCAGTTCCCATTTGCAAAGCATGTGTAAATGATGTTGCTTTAACAGGCATAATCATAAACTCTTGAAAAGCAATCGGAGCATCTGAATGCGAACCACCATTAATGATATTCATCATTGGCAATGGTAAAGTGTTAGCTGAAACACCTCCTACATATCTATACAAAGGAAGTCCTAATTCATTTGCAGCAGCTTTAGCAGCAGCAAGAGAAACACCTAAAATAGCATTTGCACCCAATTTTGATTTATTTGGAGTACCATCTAAATCAATCATTAATTGATCAATTTTATTTTGTTCAAATACAGAAGTACCTACTAATTCTTCAGCTATAATTGTGTTTACATTATTTACAGCAGTCAAAACTCCTTTTCCTAAAAAAGCTTTACCACCATCTCTCAACTCTACCGCCTCGTGTTCACCTGTTGAAGCTCCTGATGGAACTGCAGCTCTTCCTATAATTCCGTTTTCTGTAATTACATCTACTTCAATAGTTGGATTACCTCTTGAATCGAAAATTTGTCTTGCGAAAATTTTAACAATAATACTCATTATTCTTATATTTTATGTTATTAATTTGTATTTTACTCAAAATTACGGAAATAAAATGATAATCATAAATAAAGAATAGACTATATTTTATAATTTATTAACGATAACGTTTTAGCTTTTTGCTTTCTCTATATTAGCAATAAACTGATCAAATAGATAAGATGAATCGTGTGGCCCAGGACTTGCTTCAGGGTGGTATTGAACAGAAAAACAATTTTTATTTTTCATTCTCATCCCAGCAACAGTAGAATCATTTAAATGCAAATGGGTTATTACCAAATCAGGATGCTTTTCTAATTCTTCTTTATTTACAGCGAATCCGTGGTTTTGAGAAGTAATTTCACCTTTACCCGTTTCCAAATTAGTAACTGGATGATTGATCCCTCTGTGTCCATTAAACATTTTATAAGTCGAAACTCCGTTTGCTAATGCAATTACTTGATGCCCTAAACAAATTCCAAACAAAGGTTTATCTTTTTCAATAATTTGTTTTGCAACATTAATAGCACTTTCAAGTGGGTCAGGATCACCAGGTCCATTTGATAAAAAGTAGCCATCAGGATTAAATGACGCTAAATCTTCAAAGCTAGCATCAAAAGGAAATACCTTTATATAACAATCTCTTTTGGCAAGGTTTCGAAGGATATTAGTTTTAATACCTAAATCTAAAGCTGCTACTTTATATTTTGCATTTTCCTCACCATAAAAATAAGGCGTTTTTGTTGAAACTCTTGAAGCCAATTCCAAACCTTTCATATCAGGAACTTTAGCCAATGCCACTTTTAAATCTTCGATTGGTGTCCCATCCGTACAAATAACTGCATTCATTGCACCATTTTCGCGGATATAACTTACAAGAGCTCTAGTGTCAACATCAGAAATACAAATGAGGTTTTGCTTTTCAAAATAATTTTCAAGACTCTCAGTTGCATCTGGACGTGAATAGTTAAAACTAAAATTTTTACAAATAAGACCAGATATTTTAATATTGTCTGATTCTACTTCTTTATCACTAACACCATAGTTACCAATATGAGCATTTGTAGCTACCATTAATTGTCCAAAATAAGAAGGATCAGTGAAAATCTCTTGATATCCCGTCATTCCTGTATTAAAACAAACTTCACCATAAGCGATTCCACTTAAACCAATTGATTTTCCATAAAAAATAGTTCCATCACTAAGTAATAATAAAGCTTGTTGTCTAGTTGTATATTTCATTTGTAGTTAAAAATTTTGCAAATTTAAATTATAAAAGGAGGCGAAACAATTAAAGAGGATAATAAATAAAAGATAATTTTAATTTCAAAAAAAAAGGATAAACTATAAATAGCTTATCCTTAATTTTTATTGAATAATTATTCTCATATTTATTCAGCAGCTTCAGCAGTTGGCTCAGCACTAACCTCAGGAGCTTCAGTAGCTTCTTCAACTTTTTTAGCTTTTCCACCACGACGGCTTTTTGCTTTTTTAACTTCTTTTTTACCTCCGTTGTAAAGTTCGTTAAAATCAACTAGTTCGATCATTGCCATATCAGCATTATCTCCCAAACGATTTCCAACTTTAATAATACGAGTATATCCACCTGGACGGTCTCCAACTTTTGCAGCAACATCTCTGAATAAATCAGTTACAGCATATTTACTACGTAAATAAGAGAAAACGATACGACGATTGTGAGTAGTATCAGCTTTAGATTTTGTTATAAGCGGCTCAACAAATTGTTTTAGCGCTTTAGCTTTAGCAACAGTAGTATTAATACGTTTGTGCTCAATAAGAGAACAAGCCATATTAGCTAACATAGATTTTCTATGTGCAGTCTGTCTGCTTAAGTGATTATTTTTTTTTCCGTGTCTCATTGCTTTATGAATTTAATCACGCCTAAAGGCGGATTAGATTATTCTTTATCTAGTTTGTATTTTGTCAAATCCATACCGAAAGTAAGGTTCTTTACTGCTACTAGTTCATCTAGTTCAGTTAAAGATTTTTTACCGAAATTACGGAACTTCATTAAGTCATTTTTATTAAAAGATACTAAATCACCAAGTGTATCAACTTCAGCCGCTTTCAAACAATTTAAAGCTCTAACAGATAAGTCCATATCAACAAGCTTAGTTTTAAGCAATTGTCTCATATGCAATGATTCTTCATCATAAGATTCTGTTTGTGCTATTTCATCAGCCTCAAGTGTAATTCTTTCATCAGAAAATAACATGAAATGGTGAATTAAAACTTTAGCAGCTTCAGTAAGTGCATCTTTAGGATTAATAGATCCATCAGTTTTGATTTCAAAAACTAATTTTTCATAATCTGTTTTTTGCTCTACACGGAAGTTTTCAATAGCATATTTTACATTTTTTACTGGAGTAAAAATAGAATCTGTAAAAATAGTACCAATTGCTGCATTCTGTTTTTTGTTCTCTTCTGCAGGAACATAACCTCTACCTTTTTCAATAGTCAAATCAAAACTTAATTTGATTTTACTGTCTAAGTTACAAATAACAAGTTCTGGGTTCAAAACTTGAAATCCTGAAATAAACTTTTGAAAATCACCAGCTGTTAATTGATCTTTACCGGAAACAGAAATAGTAACTGATTCATTATCAATATCCTCAATTTGACGTTTAAAACGCACTTGTTTAAGATTTAAGATAATTTCGGTAACATCTTCAACAACTCCTGATATAGTGGAAAACTCATGATCTACACCTTCGATACGAACAGATGTTATTGCATATCCTTCTAATGCTGAAAGCAAAACTCTTCTAAGTGCATTACCTACGGTCAATCCGTAACCTGGTTCTAAAGGTCTAAATTCAAATTTACCTTCAAAATCGGTGGAATCGATCATGATAACTTTATCGGGCTTCTGAAAATTAAATATTGCCATAAATTTCGACTAAGTCAATTATTATTTGTTGTACAACTCTACGATTAATTGTTCTTTAATATTTTCAGGAATTTGAAGTCTTGCAGGTACAGAAACAAAAGTTCCTTCTTTAAGATCATTATTCCAAGTAATCCATTCATAAACATGACTTGAATTAGACAAAGAACGTTCGATAGCTTCTAATGATTTAGACTTTTCACGAACAGCAACTTTATCACCAGGCTTTAGGTGGTAAGAAGGGATATTTACAACTTCACCATTAACAGTAATGTGTCTGTGAGAAACAATTTGACGAGCACCTCTTCTAGATGGAGCAATTCCCATTCTAAAAACTACGTTATCTAATCTTGATTCACATAATTGTAATAAAACCTCACCAGTAACACCTTTAGTAGCTGATGCTTTTTCAAATAAATTTCTGAATTGTTTTTCTAAAATTCCATAAGAATATTTAGCTTTTTGCTTTTCCATCAATTGGACAGCGTACTCAGATTTTTTTCCTCTTTTTTTAGCCATCCCGTGTTGTCCAGGAGGGTAATTTCTTTTTTCGAAAGCTTTATCGTCTCCGAAAATTGCTTCGCCAAATTTACGGGCGATTCTTGTGCTTGGACCAGTATATCTTGCCATTTTAAATTGTTTAAGATAGAAAATTATGAATTCAGGTCAAATCCTTCGATAATCTATAATCTATCTAGGTTATACTATAAATAAATTTGAGTATTAAACTCTACGTCTTTTAGGAGGACGACATCCATTGTGAGGCATTGGAGTAACATCAATAATTTCTGTAACTTCAATTCCACCATTATGTATAGAACGGATAGCAGACTCACGTCCGTTACCTGGTCCTTTAACATATACTTTAACTTTTTTAAGACCAGCCTCAATAGCTACTTTGCTACAATCTTCTGCTGCCATTTGGGCTGCATATGGAGTATTCTTTTTAGAACCTCTAAAACCCATTTTACCAGCTGAAGACCAAGAAATAACTTCACCTTTTTTGTTTGTTAACGAAATGATGATGTTATTGAAGGTAGCAGAAATATGAGCCTCTCCCGTTGATTCAACGATAACTTTACGTTTTTTTGCAGTTGCTTTAGCCATATTACTTATTATTTAGTTGCTTTTTTCTTGTTAGCAACAGTTTTTCTTTTACCTTTTCTTGTTCTAGAGTTGTTTTTAGTTCTTTGTCCTCTTAATGGAAGACCAGATCTATGACGTATACCTCTGTAGCATCCAATATCCATCAAACGTTTAATGTTTAAAGAAACCTCTGAACGCAATTCACCTTCAATTTTGAAAGCAGATACAGCTTCACGGATTGCTCCAATCTCATCGTCATTCCAATCTTGAACTTTTTTATCTTGGCTTACTTGAGCTTTCTCTAAAATCTCAATTGCTCTACTTTTTCCTAATCCGAAGATGTAGGTAAGTGCTATAACACCTCTCTTGTTTTTTGGGATATCTACCCCTGCTATTCTTGCCATAATTATCCTTGTCTTTGTTTAAATCTAGGATTCTTTTTGTTGATTACGTATAATCTGCCTTTTCTACGCACAATAATGCACTCGGCGCTTCTTTTTTTAACTGATGCTCTTACTTTCATTTTGAATATCTTTAATATCTATAAGTAATTCTTGCTTTTGACAAATCGTAAGGGCTCATTTCTAATTTCACTTTATCACCAGGTAATAATTTGATATAATGCATACGCATTTTTCCAGATATATGAGCAATTACTATATGTCCATTTTCTAACTCTACACGGAACATTGCATTAGATAATGCTTCAATAATTGATCCGTCTTGTTCTATTGCTGATTGTTTTGCCATAAAATTAAGCTACTGCTTTTCTATTTTTACCACTCTTCATCAAACCATCATAGTGTTTATTCAACAAGTATGAGTTAATTTGCTGCATTGTGTCAATAGCAACACCAACCATAATGATTAATGAAGTACCTCCAAAAAACATTGCCCAAGATTGTTGTACATCCATAAGACTTACGACAATTGCTGGGAACACAGCGATTAAAGCAAGAAATAAAGACCCTGGGAAAGTAATTAAAGACATCACTTTATCAAGATAATCAGATGTTTCTGCACCAGGTCTTACTCCTGGAATGAAACCTCCGCTTCTTTTCAAATCATCAGACATCTTATTAGTTGGTACTGTGATTGCGGTGTAAAAAAATGTAAAGATAACTATTAAGCTAGCAAATACAAAATTATACCAAAAACCAAAGATGTCACTAAAAGCACTAACAATTGTTTGCGAAGTTTCTGATTTGGATAAACCAGCAACAGCTGCTGGAATAAACATAATAGCTTGAGCAAAGATAATTGGCATTACACCTGAAGCATTCAACTTCAATGGAATCCATTGTCTGTTACCACCAAGCATATCTTGTTCAAAATCACCTGATGTAGTACGTCTTGCATACTGAACAGGAATTTTTCTTACCGCCATTACAAGTAACACACAAGAAATAATAACCAACATCCAAATGATAACTTCAATAACTAAAAGCATTAAACCACCATTATTATTGGTTACTCTTGTTGTAAACTCTTGAATAAATGCTTGTGGGAATCTAGCTAAAATCCCTACCATAATAAGTAGAGAAATACCATTACCGATACCTTTATCAGTAATTTTTTCACCTAACCACATTGCAAAAATTGTACCTGTAACTAAGATAACTACAGAAGAAAATAAGAATTCAAAAGAATTAAACCCTAACAAAAAGGCATTACTTGGTAATGTTCTGTAAAGATTGTAGATGTAAGTTGGCCCTTGTACTAAGGTGATACCAATAGTTAACCAACGGGTAATCTGATTGATTTTTTTTCTACCGCTTTCTCCATCACTTTGTAGCTTTTGCAAATAAGGAATAGCAATTCCCATTAACTGTACTACAATAGAAGCAGAAATATACGGCATAATTCCTAATGCGAAAACAGACGCTTTAGAAAAAGCACCACCTGTAAACATATCCAAGATAGAACCGATACCTTCTTTTGTTTGACCAGCCAAACCAGTCAATTGAGTAGCATCAATTCCAGGAAGTGTTACATGGGCACCAAATCGATAAACTAAAAGAAGTCCTAGAGTTACTAGGATTCTATTTTTTAGTTCCTCAATCTTCCAAACATTACTTAATGATTCAAAAAATTTCTTCATCTTTATTGAAAAATTATAATGTTACAGCTTCACCTCCAGCAGCTTCAATAGCAGCTTTTGCAGTAGCAGTAAATTTGTGAGCAGATACCTTTAATTTCGCTTTCAATTCACCTCTTCCTAAAATCTTAACGATTTCATTTTTGGTAGCCAAACGATTCGCAACATAAACTGTCATATCAACAGTATCAGTTACAACACCATTATCAACCAATAATTGAAGTGTATCTAAATTAACACCTTCGTATTCTTTACGATTGATGTTTGTGAAACCAAACTTAGGAACACGTCTTTGCAGCGGCATTTGACCACCTTCAAAACCAATCTTTTTAGAATAACCAGAACGAGATTTAGCTCCTTTGTGACCTCTTGCAGAAGTACCACCTTTACCAGAACCTTCACCTCTACCTAATCTCTTATTTTGATTGTGTGTAGAACCCTCAGCAGGTTGTAAATTACTTAAATTCATACCAGTATTTGTTATTTAATTTCTTCTACAGAAACTAAGTGTTTAACTTTATTTATCATCCCAAGGATAGCAGGATTAGAATCATGCTCTACAACTTGTCCCATTTTACGTAAACCCAAAGCTTCTAATCCTCTTTTTTGAGTAAGAGGACAGTTGATTTTGCTACGTACTTGTTTTACTAATAATTTAGCCATAATTTCTTAAATTAACCTTTAAAAACTTTCTCTAAAGAAACCCCTCTTTGTCTTGCAACTGTATGAGCGCTTCTCATTTGTAATAAAGCATCAAAAGTAGCTTTTACAACATTATGAGGATTTGATGACCCTTGAGATTTTGATAATACATCATGAATTCCTACTGATTCAAGAACTGAACGAACAGCTCCACCAGCAATAACTCCAGTACCATGAGAGGCAGGAATTAAAAATACACGTGCACCACCAAATTTACCTTTTTGTTCGTGAGGAACAGATTGACCATTCAAAGGAATTCTAACTAAATTTTTCTTAGCATCTTCTACTGCTTTTGCAATAGCTTCAGAAACATCTTTAGATTTACCTAATCCGTGTCCAACTACACCGTTTTCATCACCTACAACTACAATAGCAGAAAAACCAAAAGCTCTACCACCTTTTGTAACCTTAGTAACACGATTTACACTTACCAAACGATCTTTTAATTCAAGACCACTTGGTTTTACTAACTCTATATTCTTGTACTTATTAGACATACTATATTAGAATTTAAGCCCAGCCGCTCTTGCGCCTTCTGCTAATGATTTAATACGACCATGATATAAATAACCTCCTCTGTCGAAAGTTACTGTTTCAATACCAGCTTTCAAAGCTTTCTCTGCAACTAATTTACCAACTGCAGTTGCTACTTCAATATTCGTACCTTTTCCTATTTCTTTTTCTCTTGAAGAGGCAGCTAACAAAGTAACACCATTTACATCATCAATTAATTGAGCATAAATTTCTTTGTTACTTCTAAAAACAGATAGTCTCGGTTTAGTAGCTGAACCACTAATCGTTTTTCTAATTCTGAATCTAATTCTCTGTCTTCTTTCAGGTTTTGTTAATGACATAATCTTATTTTTTAAGCTGATTTACCTGCTTTTCTTCTTAATACTTCACCTACAAATTTAACCCCTTTACCTTTGTAAGGCTCTGGTTTACGGAAACCTCTAATTTTGGCAGCAACTTGTCCTAAAAGTTGTTTGTCAAAAGAAGTTAACTTAACAATTGGGTTCTTTCCTTTTTCAGAAATAGTTTCCAAAGTTACCTCTGGAGCGATTTCTAAAATAATATTATGAGAAAAACCTAAGGCTAAATCTAGTTTTTGTCCTTGATTTGAAGCTCTATAACCAACTCCAACCAATTCTAAAGATTTAGTAAAACCTTCACTTACACCAACAATCATATTATTGATTAAAGAACGGTATAAACCGTGTTTTGCTCTTTGGTCTTTGTGATCAGACGATCTTTCAATTGTAACTTGACCGTCTTCAACTTTTACAGTAACATCTGAGAATTCCTGTGTTAGTTGACCATTTTTTCCTTTTACAGTAATAATACCATCTTTAACTTCAACAGTTACTCCGGCAGGGATTACAATTGGACTTTTACCTATTCTTGACATCTTATCTAGTCTTTAAAAATTAGTATACGTAACAAATTACTTCTCCTCCAACATTCAATTGCTTAGCTTGTTTTCCAGTCATCAAACCTTTTGATGTAGAAACAATAGCAATTCCTAATCCATTAAGGATTCTAGGCAATTTAGAAGCACCTGCGTATTTACGTAAACCTGGTTTACTAATTCTTTGGATATCTTTAATTACAGGCTCTTTAGTAACTTTATCGTACTTCAAAGCAATTTTGATAGAACCCTGAACGGTGTTGTTCTCAAATTTGTAACTTAAGATGTAACCTTGATCGAATAAGATCTTAGTTATTTCTTTTTTTAGATTAGAAGCCGGAATTTCAACAACTTTGTGGTTTGCAGCCACAGCGTTTCTAACTCTCGTCAAATAATCTGCAATTGGATCTGTATACATATGTATTAATTTGCGGTAACGGTTTTCGAACTATTCGAACCTGAAACCAGTTTATAAATGTGAAAAAACAGACGTGATTACTCACGTCTGAATATTATTTTTCTACCAAGATGCTTTTTTAACACCTGGTATCAATCCATTGTTAGCCATTTCACGGAATGTAACACGTGAAATACCGAATTGACGCATATACCCTCTTGGTCTACCTGTTAATTTACAACGATTGTGCAAACGAACTGGTGAAGCATTTTTCGGTAATTTTTGCAAACCTACGAAATCTCCAGCTTCTAACAAAGCTTTTCTTTTCTCAGCATACTTAGCTACCGTTTTTTCTCTTTTCACCTCACGGGCTTTCATTGATTCTTTAGCCATATCTTAATTCTTTTTAAAAGGTAAACCTAATTCAGCCAACAATGACTTTGCTTCTTTATCTGTTTTTGCAGAAGTAACAAAGGAAATATCCATACCAGATATTTTGTTTACTTTATCAATATCAATTTCTGGGAAAATGATTTGCTCTAAAACTCCTAAGTTATAATTTCCTCTTCCGTCAAAACCTGTAGATTTAATACCACTGAAGTCTCTTACACGAGGTAAAGATGAAGTAATAAGTCTATCTAAAAACTCATACATTCTTTCTCCACGTAAAGTCACTTTTGCACCAATAGGCATCCCTTTTCTAAGTTTAAAAGACGCAACGTCTTTCTTAGAAATAGTAGCTACTGCTTTTTGTCCAGTAATCTTAGTCAACTCCTCAACTGCATAGTCAATTAGTTTTTTATCAGATACTGCTGCACCAACTCCTTTACTCAAAACAATTTTTTCCAATTTTGGAACTTCCATTATATTTGAGTAACCGAACTCTTCTTTAAGAGCAGCAATAACTCTGCTCTTATATTCTTCTTTTAGTCTAGGTATATATGCCATTACTATAGTACTTGATTAGATTTTTTTGAAAATCTTACTTTCTTATCTCCTTCTACTCTAATACCTACTCTTGTAGTTTCCTTAGTTTTAGGATCTATAAGAGCAATGTTAGAAATTTGTATAGAAGCTTCCTTTTTTACAATACCACCTTGAGGGTTTTTAGCACTTGGCTTCGTGTGTTTAGAAACCATGTTTACACCTTCAACAATCGCTTTGTTTTTCTCACGGTAAACACGTAATACTTTACCTTCAGCACCTTTATGGTCTCCAGCAATTACTCTTACGATATCTCCTGATTTTATTTTTAGCTTTATCATCTTATAACGAATTAAAGCACTTCTGGTGCTAATGATACAATTTTCATGAATTGTTTTTCACGAAGTTCTCTTGCTACCGGACCAAAAACACGAGTTCCTCTCATTTCACCAGCTGCGTTTAACAATACACATGCATTGTCATCGAATCTGATGTATGAACCATCTGCTCTTCTTACTTCTTTTTTGGTACGTACAACAACTGCAGTTGAAACAGCTCCTTTTTTTACGTTTCCGTTTGGAGTTGCATCTTTGATAGAAACTACAATCTTGTCACCAACAGAGGCATACCTTCTTTTGGTACCTCCTAAAACACGGATAGTTAAAACTTCTTTAGCTCCTGTGTTATCTGCTACTTTTAGTCTTGATTCTTGTTGTACCATAATTATTTAGCTCTTTCAATGATTTCAACTAATCTCCAACATTTTGATTTACTCAAAGGACGCGTTTCGCTAATTCTTACAGTATCTCCAATGTTACAGTCGTTTGTTTCGTCGTGTGCAACAAATTTCTTTGTTTTCAACACGAACTTACCGTATAATGGGTGCTTTACTTTAGTTACTTGAGCAACAACAATAGACTTATCCATTTTGTTTGAAGTAACCACACCAATTCTTTCTTTTCTTAAATTTCTTTTTTCCATCTTTCAGCAGATTACAATTATTGTAACTCTCTTTTAGTAAGTTCTGTAGCTAATCTAGCAACCGCTCTACGTACACTTCTTATTTGAAGTGGATTTTCGATCGGAGAAATAGCGTGAGCCATTTTTAAATCGGCATAAACCTTTTTAGTTTGACTTAGTTTTTCTTGCAACTCCGCTGCAGAAAGATCTTTTATTTCTGATTGTTTCATAATATAATATAGATTATGCTTCGAAATCTCTTGCAACAACGAATTTAGTTTTAACTGGAAGCTTTTGAGCTGCTAGACGTAACGCCTCTTTAGCAACTGACAAAGGAACTCCTCCAACTTCGAACATAATTCTTCCAGGTTTAACTACAGCTGCCCAATATTCAACGGCACCTTTACCTTTACCCATACGTACCTCAAGAGGCTTCTTAGTGATTGGTTTGTCTGGAAATATTTTAATCCATAATTGTCCTTCTCTTTTCATATAACGAGTTGCAGCGATACGTGCAGCTTCGATTTGACGAGAGGTTAAGAACATTCCATCTTCATGTACAGATTTAATACCAAACATTCCATTTGAAAGTTCATGTCCTCTTTGAGAATTCCCTTTCATTTTACCCTTTTGTACCTTACGATACTTTGTTCTTTTAGGCTGTAACATTTTTCTTTAGTTTAAAAATTTACTTTCTTTTACGAGCGTCTGGTTTTCCACCTTTGTTGAAAGGTTTTCTGTCTCCTCTAGATGAATCTCCTCCTTTACCACCAGCTTGTTTTTTATCCATACCAGCAAGCGGAGAAAGATCTCTCTTTCCGTAAACTTCACCTTTCATGATCCACACTTTAATTCCCATTCTACCATATGTAGTATGAGCTTCTGCAAGTGCATAATCAATATCAGCTCTGAAAGTTGATAGAGGAATTCTACCTTCTTTGAAACCTTCTGAACGTGCCATCTCAGCACCATTCAAACGACCAGAGATTAAAACTTTAATTCCTTCAGCATTCATACGCATAGAGGCTGCGATAGCCATTTTAATAGCACGTCTGTAAGAAATTCTGCTTTCAATTTGACGACAGATGCTTGTAGCAACTAGATACGCGTCAAGTTCAGGTCTTTTAATTTCAAAGATGTTAATTTGAACCTCTTTGTCAGTAATTTTCTTAAGTTCTTCTTTTAACTTATCTACCTCTTGTCCACCTTTACCGATAATAATACCAGGTCTAGCAGTAGTGATAGTAACGGTTACAAGTTTCAAAGTTCTCTCGATGATTACTTTTGATACACTAGCTTTTGATAAACGAGCATGAACATACTTTCTGATTTTGTGATCTTCGGCTAATTTATCACCGTAATCATTTCCACCATACCAGTTTGAGTCCCATCCTCTGATGATACCAAGTCTATTTCCAATTGGATTTGTCTTTTGTCCCATGCTGCTTAAGAATTGCTTTGTGTGTTATTGATAGCTCCCAACACGATTGTCACGTGATTTGAACGTTTTCTTATTCTGTGTGCTCTTCCTTGTGGAGCTGGACGAAGTCTTTTCAACATCATTCCACCATCTACACGGATTTCCTTAACAAATAAACCAGCTTCTTCTAAACTAGCTTCACTATTTTTTTGCTCCCAGTTGTTGATTGCAGATAATAATAGTTTTTCTAATTTTCTTGAAGCTTCTTTAGAACTAAATCTTAATATGTTAAGTGCTCTTTCTACCTTCTGACCTCTTACTAGATCTGCTACTAAGCGCATTTTTCTAGGTGAAGTAGGGCAGTTATTTAACTTCGCGAAAGCAATAGACTTATTAGCCTCTTTTCTCGCATCTGCTGTTTCTCTTTTACGAACTCCCATTGCTTCTTATTTTTTACCTTTATTTTTTGCTCCAGCATGACCTCTAAAAGATCTAGTTGGTGAAAATTCTCCTAATTTATGTCCTACCATGTTTTCAGTAACGTAAACAGGTACAAATTGACGACCGTTATGAACTGCGATAGTTTGTCCAACAAAGTCTGGAGTAATCATAGAAGCTCTAGACCAAGTCTTAACTACTCCTTTGTTTCCACCTGCGATGTTTTCTTCAACTTTCTTTTCTAACTTATAATGAACGAAAGGTCCTTTTTTTAATGAACGTGCCATATCTTATTATTTCTTTCTACGTTCTACGATATACTTGTTACTCGGGTTTTTCTTAGAACGTGTTCTATAACCTTTAGCTGGTATTCCATTTCTTGAACGTGGATGTCCACCAGAAGAACGTCCTTCTCCACCACCCATTGGGTGATCAACAGGGTTCATTGCAACAGGTCTTGTTCTAGGTCTTCTTCCTAACCATCTTGTTCTACCAGCTTTTCCTGATACAACTAATTGATGATCTGAATTAGAAACTGCACCTATAGTAGCCGAACACGTTAACAAAATCAATCTTGTTTCACCTGATGGCATTTTTATAGTTGCATATTTTCCATCTCTTGCCATTAATTGAGCAAATGTTCCAGCAGAACGAGCGATTACAGCTCCTTGACCTGGTCTCAATTCAATACAAGAAATTACAGTTCCAAGTGGAACTCTACTTAAAGGTAAAGTGTTACCAATTTCAGGTTGAGAATCTGCACCAGAAACTACTTTCTGACCAACTTTCAAACCATTTTGAGCGATAACATAAGTTTTCTCACCATCAGCATAAGCTAATAAAGCGATAAAAGCAGTACGATTTGGATCATATTCTATAGATTTTACCGTAGCAGGAATTCCTTCTTTTGTACGTTTAAAATCGATAATACGATATCTCTGCTTGTGACCACCACCCGTATAACGCATGGTCATCTTTCCTTGACTATTTCTACCTCCAGAGTTTTTTATCGGCGCTATCAAAGAGCGTTCCGGCTTATCAGTTGTAATAGCGTCATAACCATTCACAACTCTAAATCGCTGACCTGGGGTAATAGGTTTTAATTTTCTTACTGACATTTTATCTTAGATATTGTTGTAAAAATCAATTGTTTCTCCTTCTTGTACTTGTACAATTGCTTTTTTAATTGCATTTGTCTTTCCACTGATTAAACCACTTTTAGTGTATTTTGTAGTTCTGTCTGGTCTTACATTCATAGTGTTAACACTAACAACGTTTACTCCGTAAGCAGCCTCTACAGCTTTCTTAATTTCAACTTTGTTTGCTTTTCTGTTAACTTCGAATCCAAAACGGTTCAAAACTTCACTTTCTTTGGTTACTTTTTCCGTTACTATAGGTTTAATTATGATGCTCATATCCTATTATTTACTTAAATTATCTTCAATTACTTCCAAAGAACTCTCCAAAAGCACTAAATTATTAGCATTTAAAATAGCGTAAGTACTTAATTCTGAACTACTTACAACATTAGACGCCTTTAAATTACGTGACGACAAATATACATTTTTATTGGTATCACCCAATATAAATAGTGATTTTTTATTTTCTAACTCTAAAGCTTTCAAAACATTAATGAAATTTTTAGTGCTTGGCGTTTCAAAATTAAAGTCTTCCAAAACAATGATGTTTGATTCTTTAGCTTTAATAGAGAAAGCAGATTTTCTAGCCAATCTTTTTAAGTTTTTATTCAATTTAAATGAATAACTTCTTGGTCTTGGCCCGAAAACAGTTCCACCACCTTTAAACAATGGATTTTTTGCACTACCCGCACGAGCAGTACCAGTTCCTTTTTGTTTTTTAATCTTACGAGTACTTCCTGCTACTTCAGCTCTTTCTTTAGCTTTGTGCGTTCCTTGTCTTTGATTAGCAAGATATTGCTTAACATCAAGGTATACTGCGTGATTATTTGGTTCAATTGCGAATACTGAATCAGAAAGTTGAACTTTTCTTCCAGTATCTTTTCCGTTGAAATCTAATACTTTTACTTCCATTACTTCTGAATGATTACATAAGAGTTGTTATGCCCAGGAACACATCCTTTAATAACTAGTAAGTTCTTATCAGAAACTACTTTTAAAACTCTAAGGTTTTGAACTTTTACATTTTCTCCTCCCATTCTTCCAGCCATACGCATTCCTTTGAATACTCTAGATGGATAAGAAGAAGCTCCTACAGAACCTGGCGCTCTTAAACGGTTATGTTGACCATGAGTTGCTTGACCAACACCACCAAAACCGTGACGTTTCACAACCCCTTGAAAACCTTTACCTTTAGACACACCTTGTACATCCACAAATTCTCCTTCTTCAAAAATAGAAACATCGATAAGATCTCCTAATTTTTGTTCAGTTGCAAAATCTTGAAATTCAACGACTTTTTTCTTAGCAACAGTTCCCGCTTTTTTAAAGTGACCTAAAGCCGCTTTCGTGGAATGTTTCTCGTTTTTGTCATCGAAACCAAGTTGCAACGCTTCATACCCGTCAACCTCTTTGGTTCTGACTTGGGTAACAACGCATGGTCCAGCTTCGATTACCGTACAAGGAATATTTTTCCCGTTTTCATCGAAAATACTAGTCATGCCGATTTTTCTACCAATTAACCCAGACATAAATATTAATTATTAATTATTAAATATAAATATAGAACGCAGCTTTTAAGCAAATTCTATTTTTTTTGTGGGTGCAAAGGTATAACTTATTTACACACAATCCAAAAAATATTTTTTTGCCTAAAAACAGCGTTCTTAAATACTCTAGAACTACTTAAACTTTGATTTCAACTTCAACTCCACTAGGCAATTCTAATTTCATTAAAGCATCAATTGTTTTAGATGAAGAAGAATAAATATCAATTAATCTCTTATATGACATTACTTCAAACTGCTCTCTTGCTTTCTTATTTACGTGCGGAGAACGCAATACTGTAAATAATTTTTTGTGTGTTGGCAATGGAATTGGACCAGTTACCACAGCACCAGTAGTTTTTACTGTTTTCACAATCTTTTCAGCAGATTTATCCACCAACATATGATCGTAAGATTTCAATTTTATTCTGATTTTTTGACTCATTTTCTTAAAGATTATGCGTTTCCTTTTGCTTTTTTGATAACTGCTTCTGAAATATTAGAAGGTGTTTCAGCGTAGTGTGAAAATTCCATTGTAGATGTTGCACGACCTGAAGATAAAGTTCTTAAAGTTGTAACATATCCAAACATTTCTGATAATGGAACATCTGCCTTAATAGTTTTTGCACCATTTCTATCACCCATGTCATTTACCTGACCTCTACGACGGTTAATATCACCAACGATATCTCCCATGTTTTCTTCTGGCGTAATAACTTCCATTTTCATAATAGGCTCAAGAATGATAGCACCAGCAGCTTTAGCAACTTCTCTATAACCCATTCTAGCTGCCAATTCAAAAGAAAGAGCATCAGAATCTACAGGGTGGAAAGATCCATCTAATAAAGTCACTTTCAAACTATCCACCTGATAACCTGCTAAAGGACCAGTTTTCATAGCTTCACGGAAACCTTTTTCTACAGAAGGAATATATTCTTTTGGAACGTTTCCTCCTTTTACCTCATTAACAAACTGCAATCCAACAGGAACTTTTCCATCAACTTCATCTGCAGGCTCAACTCTAAATACGATATCACCGAATTTACCACGACCACCAGATTGTTTTTTGTAAGTTTCTCTATGTTGTGCAGATTTAGTAAACGCTTCTTTATATTCAACCTGAGGCTCACCTTGATTTACCTCAACTTTGAATTCACGTTTCATACGATCTACAAGGATATCCAAGTGCAACTCACCCATACCTGAGATAATAGTTTGCCCTGAAGCCTCATCAGTTCTAACAGTAAACGTTGGATCTTCTTCAGCTAATTTAGCCAAAGCCATACCCATTTTATCTACGTCAGCTTTAGTTTTTGGCTCAATAGCAATACCAATTACTGGTGCTGGGAATTTCATTGACTCAAGAATAATTGGGTGTTTTTCATCACACAATGTATCTCCAGTTTTGATATCTTTAAATCCAACAGCTGCCCCAATATCACCTGCCTCGATATATTCGATTGGGTTTTGCTTGTTAGCATGCATTTGGTAGATACGAGAAATTCTCTCTTTGTTACCAGAACGTGTATTCAAAACATAAGAACCAGCATCTAATCTTCCAGAGTATGCACGGAAGAACGCTAAACGACCTACGAATGGGTCAGTTGCAATTTTAAACGCTAACGCAGCGAAAGGCTCTTTTACATCTGGCTTACGCAAGATTTGAGTTTGATCCTCTTCAAGCAATTCTGCATCATCTGGATGAATACCAGAGATTCCTTCTTTATCCATTGGAGATGGCAAGTATTTACATACTGCATCCAACATAAATTGAACTCCTTTATTTTTGAAAGATGAACCAGCAATCATAGGAATGATAGCCATATCCATAGTCGCAGCTCTTAACGCATTGTTAATCTCTTCTTCTGTAATAGAATCAGGATCTTCCATGTATTTATCAAGCAAGTTTTCATCGTAATCAGCAACCGCTTCAATAAGAATATCTCTGTACTCTTTTACTTCATCAACCATATCCGCAGGGATATCGATAATATCAAAAGTAGCACCTTGAGTAGCATCATGCCAAACAATAGCTTGATTTTTAACCAAATCAACCACTCCTTTGAAATCATTTTCTTCACCAATTGGCAAAGTAATCGCTACCGCGTTAGATTTCAACATATCACGTACTTGCTGACAAACTGCTAAGAAATTAGATCCTTGACGGTCCATTTTATTAACAAACCCCATACGAGGTACACGGTACTGATCTGCTAATCTCCAGTTAGTCTCAGATTGTGGCTCAACACCATCAACTGCACTAAACAAGAAAACTAATCCATCTAGTACACGCAACGAACGATTTACCTCTACTGTAAAGTCAACGTGACCAGGAGTATCGATAATGTTGAAGTGATAAGGTTTAGATTCTGGTAAAATTTTACCTTGCTCAGTTGGAAAATTCCATTCACAAGTTGTAGCAGCAGAAGTAATAGTAATACCTCTTTCTTGCTCTTGCGCCATCCAGTCCATTGTTGCAGCACCATCGTGTACTTCACCAATTTTGTGTGATTTTCCAGTATAGAATAATATACGCTCAGTTGTTGTTGTTTTACCAGCATCAATATGAGCAGCAATTCCAATATTTCTTGTAAATTTAAGATCTCTAGCCATTTCTTATGAATTAAAATCTAAAGTGAGAGAAAGCTTTGTTAGCTTCTGCCATTTTGTGAGTATCCATTCTTTTCTTAACAGCAGCTCCTTCTTCTTTAGCCGCAGCTAAACATTCTGAAGCCAATCTTTGCGCCATTGATTTTTCGTTTCTTCTTCTTGAATAAAGAATCAACCATTTCATAGCCATAGATATTTTTCTGTCTGGACGAATTTGCATTGGAATTTGGAATGTAGCTCCTCCAACTCTACGACTACGCACTTCTACGTGTGGCATAACGTTAGTTAAAGCATCTTTCCAGATTTCTAATGAAGTTTTTTCATCGTTTTGTTTTTTAGACTCTATAATGTCAATTGCATCATAAAATACTTTAAACGCTGTAGATTTTTTACCATCCCACATTAAGTTGTTCACAAAACGCGTTACCAATTGATCATTAAACCTTGGATCTGGTAAAAGTGGTCTTTTCTTTGCCGCTCTTTTTCTCATGTCTTTTTTTTAATTTTTTTATTATTAGCACAATAAAAAACACAGAATTATTATAACTCCGTATCCAAAATCAAGCTTCTAACTTTTTAAATTACTTTTTTGCTTCTTTTGGGCGTTTAGCACCATACTTAGATCTTCTTTGCGTTCTTCCAGCAACACCTGACGTATCAAGCGCACCACGAACGATGTGATATCTAACTCCTGGTAAATCTTTTACCCTTCCACCCCTAACTAATACTATCGAGTGCTCTTGTAAATTGTGTCCTTCTCCAGGGATGTAAGCATTCACTTCATTACCATTTGTCAAACGTACACGCGCAACTTTACGCATTGCAGAGTTTGGTTTTTTTGGTGTAGTAGTGTAAACACGCGTACAAACCCCTCTTCTTTGAGGACAAGAATCTAAAGCAACCGATTTACTCTTCTTAGTTATCTGAGTTCTTCCTGTTCTTACTAATTGTTGAATTGTTGGCATAATTAATACTAAAAATTTCTTATTATATTAAATTCCCGCTTTTTACGGGGTTGCAAATGTATAAAATATTTTTCACTATACAAACCATAATTCATTAATTTTCAATATCCTCATTTTAGATTATGAATTCCATAACATTCGGCAGATATTTGCGTTACTTTAAATTCAAACTAATAACATTGAGATATTTACTTCTACTCATCTTTTTTACCACCACATTCCAAGTTTGCTTTGGTCAAAAGCTCACTTTGAAAATAGCCGGAAAAACCGAAAAGGAAACAAAAATAATAGATTCTTTAAACTACAACAGAGTTCACAACAACATAACATCAATTAAAAAAGAAATCCAATTAACTTCACATAAACTAGAAAAAATTGGCTACATAGAAAATAACCCAAGCGTAGTTGAGAAAAAAAATGACAGTACATTTCACACAGAAATAGAATTAAAAGCACAAATAATATATATATATATATATATATAGGTAAAAACCAACACCTAAAACAATTATTCGATCAAGACGCAAATAAAGATACTTTAAGAATTAAATATTCCGAAAGCAACACTTTATTGGAAGAATTTATTAAAAAACTAGAATCAAATGGTTATCCGTTAGCAAAAGTGCAATTAGTAGACATAAAAAGAAAAAACAACATATTAATTGCAGACCTAAGCATAAAAACCAATAGTCAGAGAAAAATCAATCAGATAGTAATAAAAAATAATGATTCAGAAAAAAAACAAAATTACTTCCCACAAAATCATTTATCACAAATCAATAAAAAATTTAAAAACAAAATACTAATTCAAAAAACCATTGAATCATTAAAAGATCAATTCAATAACTATCCTTTTATAAGACAAATCAAAGACCCTGAAGTACTTTTTAGCAATGACTCGACAATTGCATACGTATACATAGAAAAAAAAGCAGCAAATTCATTTGACGGATACATTGGCATCGGAAACAACAATCAAGACAAAACAAGACTCAACGGATACTTAGACATCCAATTAAACAACCTATTAAAGAAAGGTGAAGAGTTTTATATCTACTGGAAAAGCGACGGTAACGATCAAAAAACTTTTAATACAGGTTTAAAACTTGATTATTTATTTAGAACACCAATTGGACTTAATGCCAATTTAAATATTTTCAAACAAGATAGTACTTTTCAAAACTCAAAAACCCTCGTTGACATAACTTACCCCATCAATATTAAAACAAAAATTTACACAGGAATAGAATCAACAGTATCAAGTGATATACAAAACAGTAATAACAAAGTAAGCGATTTCAAAAATCAATTCGTGGCTTTAGGAATGGATTACCTAAAAACAGACATAAACAGTACTTTCTTCCCTGATAAAACAAAAGTGAATTTAAGAGTTGGTATCGGTCACAGAGACAACACCGCCCCAAACAACAACAAAACAAAAGAAAAACAATTTTTCACACAACTCGAACTTACACATCATTTCTACATTAATAAAAAAAACAGCATCTTTATAAAAAACCAAAACTATTATTTAAAAAGCAACACATACTTAACAAATGAATTGTTTCGTTTTGGCGGTTTATACTCCATCCGTGGGTTTACAGAAAACAGCTTACAAGCAAATTTCGCATCAATCATCATTACTGAATATAGATTTCTCATAAATAAAAACTTATACCTACATTCAGTAATTGATTACGCAATTTATCAAGATCAAAGTACCTTAACAAGTGTTCAAAAAATTAACAGTATAAAAACTTTAGGTTTTGGCTTAGGAATACTAACAAATAACGGAATTTTAAAGTTTTCTATAACAAATGGGTCTAAACACGATAACGATATAAATTTTTTTAACAGTATAGTTAACTTATGTTATAATGTTAAATTTTAAACCAATGTTAAAAAAAAACTAAAAATCATTAGGAATGTTAACAAATTATTATGAGTTTTGGACCACTAATTCAAAACATATAAATAATGAAACTAAAGTTCAACGGACTCTTAGTGCTTTTAGTAGCACTAATGACGCAACTAACATTTGCGCAAGAAAGATCTGTTTCAGGTACAGTTTCTGACAATGCAGGATTGCCAATACCAGGCGTGAGTGTATTAGTTAAAGGAACAAAATCTGGAACGCAAACTGATTTTGATGGTAAATTCATCATCAAAGTAGACCCAAGTCAAACATTAGTATTTAGCTATGTTGGCATGAACACTCAAGAAGTTGTTGCAAAATCAACAACCATTAATGTGAAAATGGTAAGCTCTGCTATGGAGCTCGAAAGTGTTGTCATTAACACATTAGGTATAGAAGTAAAAAGAAGTGAAAAAGCATCTTCTTTTTCAAAAGTAAAAGGAGATGTAATTGCAAATTCTGGAGAAACTTCAGTTATCAAAGGACTTTCTGCTAAAGCTTCTGGTGTGGCAATCGTTTCTAACTCTGGTGACCCAGGATCTGGAGCATACATCCAAATTAGAGGACAAAACTCAATTACTGGTTCAACTCAACCATTATTCGTAATAGATGGAACACCTGTATCTAATGATGAAATTGGAAGCGGTGTTGATGGTGTAGGACAACAAAGCCGTTTAAATGATATTAACCCTAATGACATTGAAAATGTTCAAGTATTAAAAGGAGCATCTGCAGCAGCTTTATGGGGATATAGAGCAGCCAATGGAGTTGTATTGATTACTACTAAAAAAGGTAAAAAAGGCAAAATCTCTATTGATATTAATTCTACCGTTTCTTTTGACAAGGTAAATGTAGAAATGAAGCTTCAAGATAAATTTGGACAAGGAAGTAATGGAGTTTGGTCTAGAAACAATGCTAATTCATATGGAGATAAAATATCTTCTAGACCTGGAGGTTCAGATGTTTTTAACACAACAGGACAATACTTCTTGACTAATGACGGACGAAAAATCTATCCAATAGCTGCTGGTGGTAAAAGAAGCACTGCAAATTTTCAAAAATCAAATATGGATGCAGTAATCGGAGACGGTTTACTTCTTGATAATCACATTAGTGTAAGTGGGGGTGGTGAAAACACAAACTTCTATTTGGGACTAGGTAACACAAACCAACAAGGTATTATCAGAAATTCTGATTATGAAAGAACAAGCATCGACTTTACTTCTGAATCAAAAATTGGCGACAAAACCTCTTTCAAAACCAAATTTGGATATTCTTCAGTAAACTCTAATCGTATTCAAACTGGATCTAACTTATCAGGTTTATATTTAGGACTCTATCGTTCACCTGCTGATTTTGATAGTAGAGATTTTATTGGAACAAACATCCAAGCAAATGGAACTGCACATCTAAATAGCCATAGAGCTTACAGACAAGATGTTGGAACGTTTGCTACAGATTTGAATCCAAGCTACAACAACCCACTTTGGACAACAGATGTACAAAAAAATCCAAATACAGTTAACAGATACATTGGTGGATTTGAATTAAAACACAACATTAGCTCTTGGATATCTGTACTAGCAAGACTTGGTTTAGATGGGTACAGCGATAAAAGAATCACTATGTTCCCAATGAATTCATCTGAAAACGGAGGAAATGGTAGCGCTTCTGAAAGTGTAACAGACTATCAATCATTCAATGCTGACTTGATTGCATTAGGTGATACTAAAATCACTGAGAATATTGGGTTGTCATATTTAACAGGGATTAACTTCTCTGAAACCAATTATGATCAAAGAGGAGGTTCTTATAAAAATTTCATTATCGACTCAAACGGGTTTTCTTACGATAATGCCTTATTGATAGACAAAACAACTTTCTTAGACAGAACGTATTCAAAATTAAGTGGAGCTTACTTTTCAACTGCATTTGATTACAAAAATTATTTATTCTTAACTTTAGGCGGTCGTTTTGAAACCTCCTCAACCTATGATCCTAATTTGAAAGTGTATTTTTATCCAACAGCTGAATTTGGCTATAAATTCACTAATGGTTTTGAAAACAACATTTTAACAGATGGAAAGCTAAGAGCAACTTATGGTCAAATAGCGTCTATACCTCAACCATATGCAGGAACAACTTACTTCGTTTCAGCAACAGGAGCTGAAGGTTGGGGGCCAGCTTATGATTCCGGAGCTTATAATGGATCATTCCAACAAGCAGGAACTGGTGGAAATAAAAATTTAAAACCAGAGATTAAAACAGAAATGGAAGTTGGTCTTGATTTGCAATTCTTTAAAGCTCTTACAATCAATGCTACTTATTACTCTAATGAAACCAAAGATTTATTAGTTAATGTTCCTTTAAATGGAAGTTCTACTTACAGTACTCTTTATGGAAACTTTGCAACTATTGAAAACAAAGGTTTTGAAGTAGAGTTTGATGCTAACTTATTACCTTCAAGTTCAGAATTAAAATGGAATATTTTTGGAAACTGGAGTACAAACCGCAATAAAGTGACTAAACTTGACGGAACTAGTTCATTATTCCTTAACGGATTTACAGGATCTTCTTCTCGTGCAGTTTTAGGACAACCATTAGGTGTACTTTGGGGCGGTAAGTTCGACAGAGATGCTGATGGTACATTAATACTAGATGCTAATGGCTTCCCAACAGCAGCTGAATCAGAAGGTATCATTGGTGATCCTAACCCAGATTGGAGAGGAGCACTAGGAACTTCTTTTAGCTACAAAGGATTTAAAATAAGCACTTTATTTGATGCCTCTATTGGTGGTCAACTATGGGATGGAACAAGTGGAGCTTTAAATAACTTCGGTAAAACTTTAGAAACTGCAAACGAAGTTACTTTAACCACAGCAACAGTAAATTATAATGGACAAACTATTGCTCCAGGAACAGTTAGAGGAAATCTAAGAGACTTTGGTGCAGGACCAGTTTTATTAGATCAAGCTTGGTACACTTCGCTTGGAGGTGGATTCGGACCAGTTGGAGAACAGTTTGTTAAATCAGCATCTTGGATCAAATGGAGAGAACTTTCTTTATCTTACAGTCTAAATTTAGCTAAGAAAAATTTAGGTGTTGATACCATCACTTTTACTGGTACAGGAAGAAACTTATGGTTATGGACTGAAGCGGACGATTTAGGTCAAGACCCTGAAACTAACCTTACTGGTGGATCTAATGGACGTGGATTACAATACTTCAATGCTCCAAACACTAAATCATTAATATTTAGCGTTAACTTAAAATTTTAAAAAATGAAAAAACTATTTATAAAATCAATAAGTCTATGTTTCATAGCTACAACAATTTTTAGTTGTACGGATTATGTTTCAGATTCTAACGTGGATCCAGATTTATTAACAGATTCTGACGCAAGAAACTTATTTCAAGGAATTCTTCTGGCAGACCAATTCTTTCATACGACTCCAAATACTAGAGATGTAATGATTTGGTTAAACCAAGCAAATGGAGAGAACAGACAATATGTTGCTTTAAATGATTGGAACCTTTCAACAGCCTCAACATTTGATGACAGCTGGAATAACGGGTACGTAAATTGTATTACAAATGCTAAAATAACAATTTTAAAAGCAGAAAAAGAGCTTAATCCTAGATTGGTTGGAGCTGCTCAAGTTATTGAAGCTCATTGTATGGGTACTATCACATCATTATGGGGAGATGCTCCTTATAGCGAATTGGATATCACAGGGAATAACTTAACACCAAAATATGACAAACAAGTAGACATTTACAATAGCCTACAAGTCCTTTTAGACAAAGCAATTGTAAATTTAAAAGCTACAACTGGTAAAGGTATCCCTGCAGATAAAGACATTTACTATGCAGGAAGTGCTTCAAAATGGATAAAATTAGCTTATTCATTAAAAGCAAGATACTACTTACATGTGAAAAATTACACTAGCGCAAAAGCAAATGCATTATTAGGTATGTCAAGCGCATCAGATGATTTAGTAGCACAATTTGGAAACTCAAGCTACCAAGACTTTAATCCTTTTTATTCTTTTCTAGTTTACGATAGAGATGATTATATGTCAGGCGATAGTTATGGTGCGCGTTTAATTGATCCATCTAATGCTTTGTATAGAGGGAATTCAAAAACTGACGAACATGCACGTTTTGCATTCTGCTATAATCAAGAATACTTTTCACCATACTCTTTAAATATTTATGGTGGAGATTACGGTGGAACAAACGGTAAATTTGGAAGTGATTCTGATATGCCAATGGTTTCTTATGGAGAAATGTTGTTAATCATTGCTGAAGTAGACGCTAGAAGTGGTTTTGCCACTGGATTAACATCTTACAACACATACAGAAACTTACTAAATACTGGATATTCTATTGGTATAGACAATTCAGGTTATGAAAGTGAAACTTTCAAATACGAACCATATGACGCAGCAGATTTTGCAGCTGGTGGAATGGAAAACAATTCTGGAGCAGCTTTGACTGATCAAAATGCATTATTAAGAGAAATTCTTCAAGAAAAATATGTATACTTGATGGGCACCTATGAAAGTTTTACAGACTTCAGAAGAACTAACAATGCAGCACAAATTCAATTAAAAGCTGGAAAAGCAGGAACTCCACAACGTTTCTTATATCCTCAAGTAGAGATAAACGCTAATCCAAACACACCAAATCCAGTACCATCAATTGTGACTAAAACACCGGTTAACTAATATTTATTATTATTCAAACCATAAAACCACTCCTTTTTAGGGGTGGTTTTTTTTTATATCTTTGCGCAATGGAAAAAGAACATCAAATATTTGGGATAAGAGCCATCATTGAAGCTATTCAAGCAGGGGCAACAGTAGACAAAGTTTACATACAAAAGGAAGCTAGTGGCGAATTAATGAAAGATTTAATGAAGGTAATGAAAAGAGAAAACATTAATTTCTCTTACGTTCCTGTTGAGAAACTCAACCGACTTACTCCAAATAATCACCAAGGTGCCGTGGCAACCATCTCTCCTATTTCATTTTTTGATTTAGAATCTTTGATCGAGACAGTTCTTGAAAACGGTAAAAACCCATTATTCTTAGTATTGGATGGAATTTCTGATGCTAGAAATTTTGGAGCCATCATTAGAACTGCTGAATGTACTGGCGTGAATGGAATAATCGTTCAAAAATCAGGATCGGCGCCTGTAAATGGAGATACCGTAAAAACTTCGGCAGGAGCTGTTTTTAATATCCCGATTTGTAAAGTAGATCATATAAAAGATGCTATTTTCTTACTGCAAGCTAGCGGCATTACCACAGTAGCAGCTACTGAAAAAACAGAACAAAGTTTGTATGATGTAACGCTTTCTGGACCAACTGCTATTGTAATGGGAGCTGAAGACCGAGGCATTAATCCATCGGTTTTAAAAATCATTGACGAGAAAGCTAAATTGCCTATGTTTGGGACCATTGGTTCATTAAACGTTTCAGTTGCTTGTGGTGCATTTTTGTATGAAGCAGTAAGACAGAGAAGTTAGATATAGAATACAATTTGTGACAAAATAATCACGAATTACTTAATATTAAAGGAATCAAGACTCTTGTTTTGGTTCCTTTTTTTGTGTGGGAACACAATCGTAATGAATGGGTAAATTGGAAGTAAAATACGCCATTATGGAATCAACCTCCTCCTCTACCTCTGGTTTTGGCAGATTTACAAAATTGCCGTTTTCGTCAAAGCGTTGCATAAATTTATCTTGCGATGGGTCATAATCTGGGCGTTCCCATTCGTATTTATAGATTTTTTGATACTCTTCGGCTTTGAAAAAGATGGACAATAAAAATCCAGTGATAAAACCCGCCAAATGACCTTCCCAAGAAATGGTATTGTCTACTTCGGGAAAGACATACCAAATCAAACCACCATAAACTAAAACTACAGTTAAAGAAAGTGCTACCAAACGATAATATTGGGTTTGAATTCCTTTGAAGAAGATAAAACTCACCAAAACATAAATGAGTCCACTAGCACCAATATGATAATTAGGGCGACCAATAACCCAAGTGATAACACCAGACAAAACTATTCCGAAGCAAAGAACAGCTAGCGTTTGTTTAGGATAAAAATAAGACAGCGCAGTCAACAAAACGAGTAATGGCAGGGAATTATTATACAGATGCAATAAATCGGAATGGATGAAAGGACTGAAAAGGACACCTTGTAAACCCGAGAAAGTACGTGGATAAATCCCATTTTTGTCAAAATCGAAATGGAAACGAACTTCAAGCCAGTAGACCAACCATATCGTCAATAAAAAAAGTAGCGGTAATAGGACTACGCGATTACGAAATTGAAAATGGGTTTCTTCCATAGGATAAATGCTATGCTATTGGTCTCTCAAAAATACATCCAAAATAGCGAAAATGCTAAATTGTCATACCTAATGTGTTGCGGTAGGGTTAGCCCAGATGGGAATGGAAAGCCCGGAGTGCCGCGCTCTAGTTTTTTCTTGGTAGAAAAGAGCGACCAAAGGAAGCTCCTTTTATGCCTAGAAAAACAGAGCGCGGCGCGAGGACTTGTAATGTACAGCTGGATTGGCTCCTGAAAACTATAAAAAATGTTTATTTTTGTGGTATGGAAGCACCTTTAGCAGAACGCATTCGGCCACAAGCCTTGACGGATTATATTAGTCAAACGCATTTGGTGGGCCCTAACGGCTCGTTGACACAACAAATTAAGAACGGAATCATTCCCTCGCTGCTATTGTGGGGACCTCCGGGTACTGGCAAAACTACGTTGGCGCAGATTATTGCGCAGGAATCGAAAAGACCTTTTTATGAATTGAGTGCTATCAATTCTGGGGTGAAAGACATTCGGGATGTGATTGAAAAAGCCAAACAAAGTGGCGGATTATTTACAGCCAAAAATCCGATTTTGTTTATTGATGAGATTCATCGGTTTAGTAAATCGCAACAAGATTCACTTTTGGCGGCGGTGGAAAAAGGATGGATTACTTTGATTGGTGCTACGACTGAAAATCCAAGTTTTGAGGTGATTCCCGCTTTGTTATCGCGTTGTCAAGTGTATATTTTGAATGCTTTTACCAAACAAGATTTAGAATCTCTGCTGGAAAGAGCGATGCAAGCGGACGCCATTTTGGCTAGCAAAAAAATTGAGCTAAAAGAAACCGAAGCTTTGCTGCGATTATCTGGAGGCGATGGTAGAAAACTGCTAAACATATTTGAATTGGTCGTCAATGCGTCGGCCTCGGAACCGATTATTATTACCAATGAGCGGGTTTTGGAATTGGTGCAACAAAATACGGTGTTGTATGACAAGACAGGAGAACAGCATTATGACATTGTTTCTGCTTTTATAAAATCGATTCGAGGGAGCGATCCCAATGGAGCTGTATATTGGTTGGCCCGAATGATTGAAGGTGGCGAAGATGTAAAATTCATAGCAAGACGTATGTTAATTTTGGCAAGTGAAGACATTGGCAATGCTAACCCCACGGCCTTTATTATGGCTAATAATACGTTTCAGGCTGTGGCTACCATTGGTTATCCTGAGAGCCGTATCATTTTGAGTCAGTGTGCGGTTTATTTGGCAACTTCCCCAAAAAGTAATGCCTCTTATATGGCCATAGGCACAGCACAACAAATCGTAAAACAAACGGGAGATTTGCCGGTACCCTTGCACTTAAGAAACGCTCCAACGAAATTAATGAAGGAGTTGGGCTATGGCGAAGAATACAAATATTCGCACGATTACGCTAACAATTTTGCCGAGCAAGAATTCCTTCCTGACGCGCTGAGCAACACGCCTATTTATGTTCCCGGGAATAACTCAAGAGAAAACAGTATTCGAGAGTTTTTGAAAAATAGATGGAAAGATAAGTATGGATACTAATGAAGTTAGAGGTTAGAGGTATATAAAACAAAAAATGAGAATGCTATGATAAATCAAAGCATTCTCGTTTTTATTTATTTGTTGGATTAGCGCGCTAAATTAACTAAAACTTAATCGCAATTTTTTCAGACATCAATTGGTCATTTTGATAATACTCAAAATACCAATCGTTCTCTTTTAAAAGTAAAGCACCTTGAACGCCGTCTCTAACAGCCGTAAAGTAATCGCTTTTTGAGGTTTTGTATAATTTCATAACAACTTTTGGAGTCGTATCTACTAATTGATAGCCATTGGCTGTAGGCTGCGCGTAATAGACCGTAGTATTGGCTGCGACATTAGTTGCTACTACAGTGCTAACAGGCGCACTAACATTGGATACAACTGGGACTGGAACGGCAACAGGCTTTGGTGTTGGAACTACATTTGCATTTGTTGAAACTACAGGTGTTGCTCCTGGAGTGTACTTATAATTCATTGCATACAACGAATTAAAAGCTTCGTTTATCGCTTCTGTATACGCCAATTGATAGTCTTTTTCTTTGGTATAACCTGTAGTTGATTTAAAAATTTCCTTTCCATTACAATCTTTCAACACAAAATACATCTTGGTAGCCAAAAAAGCTTTTACATTAATAACGTCAATATACAACAAACTGCATTTGTCGTAGGAATTAGGCTCTTCTGCATAAAACGCTTCAAAACCAGCTTTACTCAAATTATACTTCGTTAGTGTAGATACACGGTATTCATTTTGTTTTTTTTGAAAATCAAATTTCAAAGGAACAATAACCGCTCTAAAATCATTTAGCGATTGAGCAAATGAAAAACTAGTCAAAAGGGCGAAAAAGAATAAAAAACGTACTTTCATTATCATTATTTTTAAAGTAAAAAAACAGAGGAAAAAGCCTCTTTCTAATTGGTTTAAAGTTACAAGAAATTTTGTAACTCTAGTAAATGTTTCACTTGTTTGATTTTGGGGTCTACGGGAACTTGATTTGGATTGAAAAATATAGCTGTTAAACCAGCATTTATAGCCCCATTTACATCTGCATCGAGACAATCACCAATCATTACACTCTGCTCTTTTTTGGTATTGGCCACTTCGAGTGCGTGCTCAAAAATAATAGGGTTCGGCTTCTTAACTCTTGCCATTTCTGAATTGGTGATGGTTTTAAAATAAATTTCTAAATTAGAATTTCTAACTTTTTTATCTTGAACAGCAGCAAAACCGTTTGTAATGATATGCAAAGTATATTTCTTATGCAAGTATTCTAAAATATCAATAGTTCCTTCGAATAGAAAGTTATTTTCAGGCAACAAATCAATATAGTCAATTGCCATTTGATGAATTGCTGCGTCAGAAATGGCATATCCTAAAGCATCAAATGACAATTTCAAACGGTCATAACGCAATTGATTATGCGAAATTTGGTCATTTTGATATAATTTCCAACAAGCTTGATTAATTGGGATATATTTTTCTATAAATAAAGTCGTATCTACATCAGGATGATTTTTTTTGAAAATAGCATCAAAAGCCATTTCAGAATTTTTGTCAAAATCCCAAAGAGTGTGATCTAAATCAAAAAAGACATCGGTTATATTTTTTAACAGCATAAAACTTATTTGAATATTCGTTTATCGAAAGGGAAATCAATTTGGTCTATGATTTGAATTTGCTTAAAATCCTGATGAAACGGATTAATTAAGAAATTAAAATCTCCTTTGACTACAGCCGAAGGTACTTTCAGTATAGCAAAATCATTTTGTTGAATAAAACGGTCTCCAATTACAGCCGTATGAAAAGAGGAAGGAAACACATTCCAATCCGATTGTAAATCAGCAATTTTGACTTCGCTGATTTCGATAGTGTCAGGAATAGCAATGGTTAGCATTACAAAATCATTTGGTAAAGTAGCTAATGACAAATGTACTACCACTTCCGCCATAGCAAGTGCTCTACTTTCTGCTGTATAAATGATTTCTGTGCCTTTAGAATTCCATCTCGCACCACACATTGAAGCGCCTTTTCCAGATAATTCTATTGGATATTTCTTTCTAGCTAGTCGAAAAACTTCCATTACACAAAAATACCTTGGTCGATTTTTATCATTTCTTGCAAAACCATTTCTTTGCCGTAAGAATCTCGCAACAACTCAATTGGTTTTAGATTCCCTAAAGCATAAGACGGAAGCGTTAGCCAGCTGTAAAACTGTTCTTCTGAATCGAAAATTGCTCTTCCAACCGTTGTAACTTCAGCAAGTTCTAATATTTTTTCGGATTGTAAAGGTTTAAAAACAAAACTATCCTTGGCACGACTGCGTTGTAAAGATTTTGTGGATATTCCTAAGAAAAGCGCCCAATCTTCTTCATTAAATGGAGTTTGTTCTTGAATCAATTTAAAAAATTCATAGGGAATCCCTTCGCGAATGGCGTGAACAATTAGCATTTTATTCTTTAAGAAATCGGCATACGTCAATTTTTTATTTAAAACTTTGTAGCCACTAGTTTGTTCTAACTTTGAAACAAAAGAACGAACCATCGCATTAATAGCTGTGTGTGAATTTAGTTTAATTGCTTCCATAAAAAAGACATTTGTCTGCAAATATAAGACAAATGTCCATATTAAATACGTTAATTATAAAATTCCTTCATCAGCAAAGCTAAAATAACTATGCTCAGTGACAATTATATGGTCTAAAACAGGAATATCCAACTGTAGTCCAGCATTTTTAATTCTTTTAGTTACCTGAATATCGGCTTCGCTGGCTTGGAGTTTTCCTGACGGGTGATTATGCGCCAAAACAATTGCAACCGCATTTTGCTCTAATGCTATTTTAAATACTAATCGCACATCAACAATCGTCCCTGTAATTCCGCCTTTGCTGAGTTGTGCTTTAAAAATAATCTTATTCGCATTATTAAGATATACTACCCAAAACTCTTCGTGAGCTAACTCCCCTATAATTGGATACATTTCTTGATACATCACTTTACTGGAAGTTACTTTTACCAATTCGAGAGGGTTTTCTTCTTTTCTTCGTCGGCCTAATTCTAAAGCGGCTGCAATCGTAATGGCTTTGGCTTCACCAATCCCTTTAAATTCCATTAATTGAGTTAAAGATTGTTTTCCTAAAGAAGATAAATTATTATTGACGCTAGCTAAAATACGTTTACTGAGTGCCACTGCCGATTCATTTCTACTTCCTGAACCTATCAAAATGGCGACTAATTCGGCATCGCTTAAAGCACTTTTACCTTTGAGCATCATTTTTTCGCGAGGCTTGTCATCTTCAGACCAATGGGTAATAGGGAAATTAGTTGCTTCCAAATGCTAAATAATTAAAATTGAACACTATACTAGTTTAAAAAAAACATCGTTTTATAATAAAAGTAAAAAAATGAAAGCAATTTATTTAATTTTCCTACTAAATTATTTTTCGGCTACTACTACAAATCCAGCTTTTACATCAAATACAAGACCCTTTTCAATACAACTTTCGGAAGCTGCGCTAGCAATTATAAATCCAAATATCAAATATGACCCCACTTATTGTTCCATAAAATATCCAAATGGGGATGTTCCCAAAAACAAAGGCGTTTGTACCGATGTAGTAATAAGAGCCTACAGAAAACTCAATATTGATTTACAAAAAGAAGTACACGAGGATATGAAAGCAAATTTTCCAAAATATCCTAATCTCAAAAAATGGGGAATGAAGAAAACCGATACCAACATTGACCACAGAAGGGTTCCAAATTTGGAAGTTTTCTTTGAAAGAAAAGGTAAAAAACTATTAGTATCCGATAACGCTAAGGATTACAAAACCGGAGACATTGTCACTTGGATGATTAACGGAAAACTTCCTCACATAGGAATTGTAACTCATAAGAAAACAAGTGATGGCTTGCGCCCCTTACTTGTTCATAATGTTGGGTACGGACAAGTCCTAGAAGATTGCTTATTCAAATACAAAATAGTGGGGCACTTTCAATACGAGAAATAAAAAAAGGTGCCAAAAACTGACACCTTATCATTATTTTATCGACTCGATATTACAACATCAAATTTTTAACCTCATCAAAATTCAACCCTCCGTAATTTCCAGAGCTCATTAATAGCAATGCTGAGTTTTCTAAATTTTGATTAAACAAAAAAGTCTTGAATTCGGCTGGATTAGTATAAATAATTAAGTCTTCTCTATTGAAAGCTTTGGCTATTTGTTCATACGTCACTTCTTCGAGTTGCTTAATTTTTACGGCATCAGGAGAATAGAAAACCACGGCAACATCAGCATATTCAAGCGCTCCTTCGTATTCTTTTAAAAATTCAGCATTCAAACTGCTGTAAGTGTGTAATTCCAAACAAGCTACCAACGTACGATCAGGATATTGCTCTTTTACCGCTTTTGTAGTTGCCGCTACTTTACTCGGCGAATGAGCAAAATCTTTATAAGCCACTTTCCCTTTACCTTCGGCTATTTTCTCTAAGCGTTTCGAAGCTCCTTTAAAACTAGCAATCGCTTCATAAAAATCAGCTTCATCTACACCCATATTTTGACAAATCCATTTGGCTCCAGCGAGATTGTTCAAATTATGTGCTCCAAAGACTTCAATTGGCATAGGGCCTTCTGGCGTTTCTAAAAGTGTAACACCATCTTTTACTTCATAATTTGGAGTGGTATATGCCATTTTTCGAATAGGATTCGTAGCTGCTTCGGCCACTCTTTTCACTTCTGAATCTTCTGCATTATACACTAAAATCCCGCCATTGGTGATTTTGTCAATAAAAATCTCGAATTGATTCACGTAATTTTCATAGGTCGGAAAAACATTGATATGGTCCCAAGCAATTCCAGAAATCAAAGCAATGTTCGGTTGGTACAAATGAAATTTTGGTCTTCTATCAATTGGTGAAGACAAATACTCATCCCCTTCCAAAACCATAAAATCATTTTCTTCTGTAAGATGCACCATAGTATCAAAGCCTTCCAATTGGGCGCCCACCATATAATCAACTTCTATGTTATGATAGTGCATCACGTGCAAAATCATTGAGGTAATTGTAGTTTTTCCGTGCGACCCTCCTATTACAACACGGGTTTTGTTTTTGGATTGTTCGTATAAAAACTCAGGGTAAGAATAAATTTTCAATCCTAATTCTTGAGCTTTTAATAATTCTGGATTATCAGCTTTAGCGTGCATTCCTAGAATCACGGCTTCAATATCAGCAGTGATTTTTTCAGGAAACCAACCTAGTTCAGCAGGCAAAATTCCTTTTTTATCCAAACGAGATTTTGAAGGTTCGAAAATAGCATCGTCGCTACCCGTTACTTGATATCCTTTGTTGTGAAGAGCCAAGGCCAAATTGTGCATTGCACTTCCGCCAATAGCTATAAAATGAGTTTTCATAGTAAATTCTAGATTTATAAGTTCCAAATTCCAATTGAAATTTGATTAATTTTTTTCAAATTGCCCTTTTAGTTCTTGCGCTTTCTTAGGGTTGTTTAATTTTTTCAAATATAATTGATATAATTTTTGAAAAGTAACTTTTGAATTGCCAATTTCGTGCGCTTTTTTATATTGAATTTCAGCAGCCGAATAGCGGTCAAAATACTCCTCAATATGCCCACGTGACAAATAACCATCAACAGGAGAAATTTTCAATAACTCATTAGAATACTGTATTGCTTTCGACTGACTACCACCAACAATTCCGGGCAATTGCAAATTGAGTTCAATAAGTGCCCATCTCGCATCAATGTGTTTAGGCTCGAGAGTTATGGCCTTTTCAAAAGAGGAACGGATATCACCAATCATCCCCAAAGCCTTGAATTTATTCACCTCTTTAGCTTTCATCCCCATAACGCCACCACATTTGTAATGATAGTCGGCTTCATTTGGTTTTACTTTTTTCAACTTATTGTAATAGCCTAGCGCTTTATCCCATTGCTTTTGTTTTCCTGCAATATCGCCAAGATATTCGAGAGCTTTCAAATCATTTGGATTTGTTTTCAATACCGACTCAAACAAAGGAACTGCTTGTGCGTACTTTCCGGCTTCAAATAACTTTTCGGCTGTCTCGAAATTAGATTGTGAAACCATAAAAAAAGGAAATAGAATAAAAAACAGTACTGATTTTTTCATTCTTCAAAAATAAATAAATTTTAGAGTAAACAGACGCATAATTTACATTCAAGATAAACTATGACGAAATAAATAATACAAAGAAAAAATTAAAATCACATTCCCCTAACACTACTACCCTATTTTCGTAAAAACTTTATATGAAATCGATAACAACCAAAAGTTTGCCTAAGCAAACACCAAAGAGAAACAAATCGACCCGAGTGAAGCGAATTGGCGAAGCATACCATATGTGTCCATTAAAAATATAATTCACACATATGAAAAGTAAACGAAAAATTCCTCTAGTCGTAATTAGTGATGTGCACTTGGGCACGTATGGTTGCCAAGCCAAAGAATTACTACAATACCTCAAATCCATTCAACCGCAAATCTTAATTCTCAATGGCGATATTATCGATATGTGGAATTTCAGCAAAAGTTACTTTCCTGTGGCGCATATGAATGTTTTGAGACAAATCATAAAACTCTCCAATTTAGGCACAAGAGTCATCTACATCACAGGAAATCACGATGAAGCCCTTCGTAAATATTCGGATTTTGTTTTAGGAAATTTTGAGTTGGTCGACAAATTGATTTTAGAAATCGATGGCAAAAAAACGTGGTTCTTTCACGGTGATGTGTTTGATTCCTCCACCAGAGGCTACGCCAAAATTCTCGCTAAATTGGGTGGCAAAGGTTATGATTTGTTGATTCTAATCAATAGTTGCATCAATTGGTTTCGCGAATTGTTCGGTAAAGAAAAAAGAAGCTACTCCAAAACCATCAAAGACAGTGTAAAAAAAGCGGTAGCATTTATCAGTAATTTTGAAACTACAGCTGCTGAAATCGCTATAGAAAAAGGTTACAGTTACGTCGTTTGTGGGCACATTCATAAACCCCAAATGAAAATAATGGAAAACGAACACGGACAAGTGACTTATCTCAACAGTGGTGATTGGGTCGAAAATCTAACCGCTTTAGAGTACAAAAAAGGAAAATGGAGTATCTACCAATACCTTAAAGAACATTACAAAGATGCCGACACTTCCGAAGAAAAAACAAACAACGACATCGTTGTCAAAATCCTATCCTAATCTGTAAAATGAAAATATTCTACGCCATCCAAGCCACAGGAAACGGACACATTAGCAGAGCCATTCAACTCTACCCTTATCTGCAAAAATATGGCGAAGTTGACTTTCTCTTAAGCGGCACTTACGCTTCTTTAAATCCAAGCATTCCAATTAAATACAGAAGCAATGGATTAAGTCTTCATTACAGTCAATGTGGCGGACTAGATTATTGGAATATTGCCAAAAAAGTAAAACCTAACCAAATCTACAAAGACGCTCGCTCGCTACCATTAGACCAATACGATGTCATCATCAATGATTTTGATTCCATCACTTCATTGGCTTGTAAATTACAAAAAAAACACTCGGTATCTTTTGGTCATCAAGCCAGTTTCACCTCAAAACTAACCCCGCGACCCGAAAGAAAAGATGCCATTGGTGAATTAATTTTCAAACATTATGCGCCTGCTCCTCAAAACATAGGACTACATTTTGAGCGTTACGATGATTTCATTTTGCCACCCATCATCAAAGATGAAATCTTACACGCTGAGCCTAAAAATGGCGGACACATTACCGTTTATCTTCCTTCTTTTCAAAAAGAGTGTTTAGAAAAAGCCTTCCATAAATTACCCAACGAGCACTTTCATTGGTTTTTGAGCGATGTCAAAACAAAGCATAGAGTCAAAAACATCACTTATTATCCTGTAGACCAAGCGCTGTTCAACAAAAGTGTAATCAAATGCCAAGGTATCATCACTGGTGGCGGATTTGAAACACCTTCGGAGGCGTTGTACCTACGCAAAAAAATCCTTTCCATCCCCATTCGTAAACATTACGAGCAAGAATGCAACGCTGCCGCTTTAAAAAAAATGGGCATTCCTGTTATTTACGAAGTCGGTCAAGATTTCGATTTGATTATAGAAAATTGGCTCACCTTGCCTATGAATTACCCCAAAATCGAGGCCAATGTCATTCCACACACTTTAGACTTCTTGTTTGACACCTATCCCCAAAAACAAAACCGCCTCGAAATTAATCAAGACGGTCTTATCTATTAAAGTTTTTAGGAGCAGAAAAAATAGGCACTCTGGTTGTCATCGTCCCGCTATCCGCTACAATCTCTAGACTCGTTTGGTCACGAGTCTAGAGGATTTTCACTGCTATCGGGGCTAGAGAGCCACAACATTCTTTCTTGCCTTCAATTTTATTTTGAACTATTTTACGATAGTCATTTCATCAATAATATTTTGAGCTCCAGCATATTTGTCAATAATCCAAAGCACAAAACGAATATCTAAGTTGATGGTTCTTTGCAATTTTTTATCAAAAATAACATCACCTGCCATTGCTTCAATGTTACCATCAAAAGCAACACCAATCAACTCTCCCTTTCCGTTCAATACTGGAGAACCTGAGTTTCCTCCTGTAATATCAGTATCTGTCAAGAAATTTACTGGCATATACCCTGCTTTGTCAGCATACTGACCAAAATCTTTGGCTTTGTTCAACTCTAATAAACGAGAAGGCAAATCAAACTCAGCGTCACCCGCTTTGTATTTGTTTACCATTCCTGTCATAGTGGTGTAATTGTTAATTTTGGCATCGTTACGTTTGTCAGCAGGCAAAGCACGAACTTTTCCGTAAGTCAAACGCAAAGTAGAATTCGCATCTGGATACTGAATCGTATTCAATTTTGATTCTCTCAAACCTTCCACCAATTTACGGAAAGCGATAGCAAAATCATCATCAGCTTTGGCTTGTTCTGGCGATTTCGCTCTGATTTTGGTCATCAAATCATTAGAAATAACATACAAAGGGTCGTTAGTAATAGTTTCAACTTTAGGCTCTTTCAAAAACGCTAGCACTGCATCTTTCGAAGTAAAAATACTAGAAGTTACCGCCTTGTGTACATCATTGGTAAAATCACCATTATTCGCCGCTTTCATTTCAGCCACTTTTGGTGCCAAACCATATTCTGCAGCTTTTGCAGCATACAAATTCAATTGTGCTGTCAATACTTCTTTTTCAAGAGGTGCGTACAAACTTCCGTAAGCGCCATCAATTGCTGAAGTTAATCTTGGCAACATTTCGGCTCTCTTTGCTTCGTTTTCTTTAGCATAAGCGATTAAACCATTTCCTAAACTAGCAGGCAAAGTTCCGTAAGTCGCAGTACGCAATAATTGTGTCAAATAGTTATCGTGACGAGATTTTAAGTTGGTTTGCGCATAGTAGTTATTGATTGTAGCAATAACGTCTCCGTATTTCGCTTTGTTTTCAGCTTTGTTAGCCCAAGCGTTAAATTTAGCTTCTTCTTTCGTTTTGGTTTGAGCCGTTTTAGCTTTAGTCAAAGCATCAATCATCCCTTGACGGTTTTTCCAATAGTTAGCAGTAGACGCATATTTAGAAGCATATTGTAAGTTTACAGTAGCATCTTTAGTCATAAACTTTTTCATGTTGTCCATTCCTGTTTTGGCGCCTTCTACCCAAGCAGGATAAGCATACTTCACGTTTTGATCAATTCCATTAGCTGGCATCCATCTGTTAGTACGACCAGGATAACCTAAAATCATAGCATAATCGTTTTCTTGCACTCCTTTTAAGCTTATTGGTAAATAATGCTTAGGTTGCAACGGCACATTATCTTTAGAATACTCTGCTGGATTACCGTCTTTATCCGCATACACTCTAAACATAGAAAAATCGGCTGTGTGACGTGGCCATTCCCAGTTGTCAGTGTCTCCACCAAATTTACCTAAACTCTCCGTTGGAGTTCCTACCAAACGAACATCTTTGTAGTCTTGGTACACAAAATAGTAGTACTCATTTCCTTGAAAAAAAGGACGAACAGAAACGGTATATTTTCCGCCTTCACTGTTTTCTTTTTCAATCAAAGCCATTTCTTGTTGAATCGCTTTGTTACGCTCAGTTTCAGTCATTTTATCATTTACTTTTGATAAAATACGTTTAGAAACATCATCCATACGCACAAAGAAACGAACGAACAACGACTTTGGTTTTAGCTCTTGACTTTTGTCTTTGGCCCAAAATCCGTTTTTCAAATAGTTATTTTGTTCTGTTGACAATTCTGCAATCGCATCATACCCGCAGTGGTGATTGGTTAAAACTAGACCTTGTTTTGAAACAATTTCAGCAGTACATCCGCCATTGAATTGCACAATTGCATCTTTCAAACTGTGGTGGTTGATACTGTAAATTTCTTCGGCTGTCAATTGCAAGCCCATTTTTTCCATATCTCTATGGTTTAATCTTTCGATGAACATCAAGAACCACATTCCTTCATCTGCTTTTACAGGAAAAGCCATAAGGCATAAGGTCAAGAATAAGACAATCTTTTTCATATAGGTAAATATTTATTTTAGCATTGCGAATATAAGTCATTTTCGCATTTTAAACGACTTTTGATATTCCAAATCACATTTTACATTCTCTTAATTAACTTAATTTTATGAATTTTATAAAACAAAAAAAGGTGCTCTTTTTCAAGAACACCTTTTATATTTGAATGAAAAGAGATTATTCGTTCAACATTTTCCATAATTTATCTTTCAATTCGGTCAAACCTTGTTGGGCGACTGATGAAATGAACATATAAGGAACGTCTTTGAACTTAACATCTAATTCT
Organism: Flavobacterium sp. 9R; assembly: GCF_902506345.1. Taxonomy (NCBI): domain Bacteria; kingdom Pseudomonadati; phylum Bacteroidota; class Flavobacteriia; order Flavobacteriales; family Flavobacteriaceae; genus Flavobacterium; species Flavobacterium sp. 9R. The sequence goes on from NZ_LR733413.1 coordinate 1,961,609, forward strand.
GCTTTTAGTTCTGCTTTTAATTCGTCATCGAGCATATCGATTTTAGAAATAACCAACAAACGTTCTTTGTCTAACATCTCTGGATTGTATTTGGTCAATTCGTTAACCAAAATATCGTATTCCGCTTTGATATCTGGCGTATCTACTGGAACCAAGAACAACAGCGTAGAATTTCTCTCGATGTGACGCAAGAAATAATGCCCTAACCCTTTTCCTTCAGCAGCACCTTCTATAATACCAGGAATATCAGCAATTACAAACGACTGATAATCGCGATAGGCTACAATTCCTAAATTGGGTTTTAAAGTCGTAAACGGATAATCCGCAATTTTTGGTTTTGCAGAAGTTAACACAGACAATAAAGTCGATTTTCCTGCATTTGGAAATCCTACTAAACCAACGTCCGCCAAAACTTTCAGCTCAAGAATCACATCCATTTCAACACCAGGTAAACCTGGTTGCGCATACCTTGGGGTTTGGTTGGTCGAACTACGGAAATGCCAGTTACCTAATCCACCTTTACCTCCTCGAGAAAGAATTTGTTTCTCACCATCTTCGGTAATTTCAAAGAGTGTTTCACCAGTTTCTTTATCTTTTACCACTGTTCCCAAAGGAACTTCAATATATTTATCTTCTCCATCAGCACCCGTACTTCTATCGCCACCACCATCTCCACCGTGACCCGCTTTGATGTGACGTGCAAATTTTAGATGAAATAATGTCCAAAGTCCTTTATTACCTACTAGATAAATGTGTCCTCCTCGACCTCCATCTCCACCATCTGGCCCACCGTATTGTATAAATTTCTCTCTGTGCAAATGCGTAGAACCTTTTCCACCTTTACCCGATGAAACAAATATTTTTACGTAATCTACAAAATTTCCTTCTGTCATTTTTTCTTGTATAAAAGTCTAAAAGTCTAAAGGTTTAAATTTGTTCTGAGAACCAACAACATTAAACATTTAAACCCTAAACCAAATTAACCATTTAAGGCTTTCACCATTACTTTATCTATCTTAACCCCATCCATATCAATAACTTCTAGCTCAAACTTTTGCCAAATCAATTTTTCTCCTTGTTTTGGAATACGAGACAATTCGGTCATTATCAAACCACTCACCGTGGTTACTTCATAATCATTAATTAATTCATCTAACTCAAAAAAGGTTAAGAAATCGTGTAATGAATAATGTCCATCAACTAACCAAGAGCCATCTTCTCTTTCTATTAATTGAAAATCATCTTTATAAAACTCAGAAGCATCACCTACTAAAGCTTCTAAAATATCATTTAAGGTAATCACCCCTTGAAAATCACCATACTCATCAGAAACAAAGGCGTAATGGATACCTGTTTTTTTGAAATTCTCTAAAGCCGTGTAAGCGGTAGTTTGTTCCATAATAAAAGGTGCCTCGGTCATAATATCCGCCAAATTGAAACTATCATTTTCAAAATTAGAGAATATGTTTTTTAAGTTGACCACGCCTACTATGTCGTCAAAATTCTCGCCATAAACTGGATAAATGGAATGCAGTTCTTTCAACATTAACTGCCTTACTTGTTCTTTGTTGGCATTAAATGGCAAGAAAACTACAGACTTACGGTGCGTCATTAAGGAGTTGACTTTTCGGTCACCAATATGAAAAACGCGCTCTACAATATCTTGTTCAATTTCTTGTACTTCGCCTCCTTCAGTTCCTTCTTTGATAATGGCTTTGATTTCTTCCTCGGTTACTTTACCGTCTGCCGTAGGTTTGATTTGCAAAAGGTCTAAAATAGCATCTGTAGAAGATGTAAGTAACCATATAAATGGAGCCGTGATTATCGAAATAAATTTCATTGGCATCGCTACAGTCTTTGCAATAGACTCTGGGTGGTTGAGACCAATTCTTTTGGGCAACAATTCGCCTAATACTAAAGAGAAAAAGGTAAGAACGACCACCACAATCCCTACTGCAATGGAGTGGGCATAGGGTTGAAAAACTTGATAGCTTTGTATAAAAAGCTCTACATCTTTGGTGATTTTATCTCCAGAATAAATACCTGTCAAAATACCAATTAGGGTGATTCCTATTTGTACGGTTGACAAAAACTTATTGGGAGAATTGGCTAAATCTAATGCTGTTTTTGCACTTTTATTTCCTTTTTTTGCTGCTGTTTCTAATCTATTTTTCCTTGCTGAAATCAATGCGATTTCTGACATAGAGAAAACGCCATTTAAGAGTATTAGAAAAAAGATAATCAGTATTTCCAATTTTATGTTTGTTAGTTAAACTTCTTTTTAGCCCAGATGGAAGAGAAAAGCCCGGACTATTGTGGTTTAGTTTTTGTAAGTAGCGCTAAGCGACTAAAAGAAGCTTGGGCGATGCTTTACAAAAACAAACCACAAGAGGAGGACTTGTAACGTACAGCTGGAAATGCTTCTATAAATTATCGATAACTTGTGTAAGTCTTTCGGTAATTTCTTGAATACTTCCTATACCATCTACAGCGTGAAATTTGTTTTGCGCCTTATAATAATCCATCAAAGGAGCAGTTTTTTCATTGTATTCTTGGTAACGGTTTCTGATTTTTTCTTCGTCTTGGTCGTCTACTCTACCACTCGTTTTTCCTCTTTCAAGCAAACGTGCCACTAGTACTTCGTCATCAGCTTCTAGTGCAACAGTAGCGGTTACTTGGCTACCGATAGTTGGCAAAAAGGCATCTAATGCTTCGGCTTGAGAGATAGTTCTTGGGTATCCATCGAACAAAATTCCATTGGCATCCAAATTTTTGTTTACTTCGTCAATTAGCATTTTGGTAGTTAATTCATCTGGTACTAAATCTCCTGCGTCCATAAAAACACGAGCTTGTTTTCCTAACTCGGTATCATTTTTCAGGTTATAACGAAATACATCTCCTGTAGAAATGTGAACTAATTGGTATTTTTCTTTTAGGAATTCTGCTTGAGTTCCTTTTCCTGCACCTGGTTTCCCAAATAAAACAATGTTAATCATTTTTGTAATTTTAAAAGTGGCAACCTTATGGTTAAAGATTACCTTTTAATTAGTTATAGTAAATTTTAGTTATTCGCTTAGCTGATATACTTCGGATAGGTTTCTTCCCAATCCATCATAATCTAGACCGTAGCCAACGATGAATTTGTTTGGAATTCGGATGCCGATATAATCAATTTTAATATCTTGCTTGTAGGCTTCGGGCTTAAAGAAAAGCGTGGCAATTTTGAAATGCTTTACATTTTGACTTTTGAACAATTCTTTTAGCTCTACCAAAGTATTTCCGGTGTCTACAATATCTTCAAGAATCACAACTGACCTCCCTGAAAGGTCTTGATTCAAACCTATTAATTGTTTTACATTCTCTGTTGAAGAAGTTCCTTCATAAGAAGCCATCTTAATAAAGGTGATTTCACAAGGTTTTTTGTATTTTTTCATCAAATCTGAAACCACCATAAATGACCCATTCAAAACTCCAACAAAAACAGGAGTTTCATCGGCAAAATCGTCTTGAATTTGAGCCGCTAATTTGGTAATAGCAAAATCAATTTCGTTAGCAGAAATAAACGGAACAAATTGTTTATCGTGAAGTTGTATCATTATTTTTAGGTTTAAAATAATGCGCAAAGATACAGAATTCGGATTTGACATTTAACAATTGATTTTAAATTTGTATTTTTAAATTAAAACCATCCAATATGAGCGCTGAACTGTTGTCCCATCTAGATTATGTAAGTGGTTATCGAGACAAAAGAGTGCTGGCGGCACAATTTGTTTTGAACCATCCCGCTCATTTTGAAGAATTACTACACCTTTGCTTTGCTATTGAAGATGAAAAGTCATACAAAGCCTGTTGGGTTTTGGAACAAGTGACTTATAGTCAACTAGAATGGCTGCAACCGCATTTGGATTTTTTTTGTTCGCATTTAAATCAACTCAACAATGAAAGTGCGATTCGTCCAGTCGCCAAAGTAATACAGTTATTGGTTGAAAATCATTTTAAAAAGAACACCATAAAACTAAGCCCAAAACAACTAGAGCAAATAACAGAATGCTGCTTTGATTGGCTGATTTCTGACACTAAAGTAGCCGCCAAATGCTATTGCATTCGCACGCTATTTGTACAAGGAAAATCGAATGATTGGATTTATCAGGAGTTACAAATTATAATCGAAAAAGATTATCCTGCTCAATCCGCAGCCTACAAGGCAGTTTCGAGAGCCATTTTGAGGAAAATAAAATAGCATTTTCGGTTTCAATCATTATAAGTATCTTTGCCGTTTACAAACACACAACCATGAATTATTTTTCTTCTGATTTTAAATTAGGCATATTAGGTGGCGGACAATTAGGTAAGATGCTTTTGTTTGACACTCGAAAATTCGACATACAAACTTACGTACTCGATCCTAGCGACGAAGCACCTTGCAAAATAGCTTGTAACCGATTCTTCAAAGGCGATTTGATGGATTTTGAAACCGTTTATAATTTTGGAAAACAAGTCGATGTGCTGACTTTCGAAATAGAATTGGTGAATCTAGAAGCCATAGAAAAACTAGAAAACGAAGGCAAAAAAGTATATCCTTCGCCTAAAACCTTGCGTTTGATTCAAAACAAAGGCGTTCAAAAAGATTTTTATACACAACACAATATTCCCACCGCTCCCTATACTCGATTTGAAAATCTTGAAGCATTACAATTAGCTGTTGCATCAAGTGAAGTCGAGATGCCTTTTGTGTGGAAATGTACTGAATTTGGTTACGACGGAAACGGCGTAAAAGTGGTGCGAAAAGCTTCGGATTTGGATTTGTTACCCAATGTAGAATGTATTGCCGAAACGATGATTCCGTTCAAAAACGAATTGGCCGTTATTGTTTGTCGCAATCCATCGGGTGAAATCAAAACCTATCCTGTAGTTGAAATGGAATTTCATCCCGAAGCCAATCAGGTAGAATATGTAATCTGTCCTGCTAGAATCGATGAAAAAGTAGCCGGAAAAGCCAGAGCAATTGCGCTAAATGTTTCGCAACAATTTAACCACGTTGGCCTTTTGGCGGTGGAAATGTTTCAAACCGAAGACGATGACATCCTAGTGAATGAAGTTGCGCCTCGTCCGCACAATTCAGGTCATTACAGCATTGAAGCGAGTTATACCTCACAATTTGAAAATCATTTGCGTGCCATTTTGGATTTACCTTTAGGCAATACCGATAGTAAAGTGGCTGGAATTATGGTCAATTTGGTAGGTGCCGAAGGTCATTCAGGAGACGTGGTTTACGAAAACATCGAAACGATTTTAGGTTGGAATGGCGTTACACCACACATTTATGGTAAAAAGCAAACTCGTCCTTTCAGAAAAATGGGACACGTGACCATTGCGAATGAAAATATGGCTGAAGCAAGAAGAATTGCGGAGGAAGTTAAAAATACAATTAAAGTGATTGCACAATAATTAAAAATTTTAAAGATTGAAAGATTTAAAGATTGGAGTATTCCTTTTTAAATTTTTCAATCATTTCATCTTTAAATATAAAACAATGAGCAAAGTAGCCGTAATAATGGGCAGTATATCAGATATGCCTGTAATGCAAGACGCCATCGATATCCTTAACGGATTTGATATTGCAGTAGAAGTCGATATTGTTTCGGCGCACAGAACACCAGAAAAATTATTTGATTTTAGCCAAAACGCTCACAAACGAGGTATTTCAGTGATTATTGCTGGAGCGGGAGGCGCTGCACATTTACCAGGAATGGTAGCTTCTATGTCGCCACTTCCAGTAATCGGAGTTCCAGTAAAATCAAGTAATTCTATTGACGGTTGGGATTCTGTATTGTCAATTTTACAAATGCCAGGTGGTGTTCCAGTTGCCACTGTTGCCTTAAACGGTGCTAAAAACGCTGGAATTTTGGCAGCCCAAATCATCGGTAGTGCTGATAAATGCGTTTTAGATAAAATCGTCCTTTATAAAGAAGGATTGAAAGATGCCGTAAACAAAGCGGCTGAAGGATTGAAAAAATAGATACCTGACGAACAAATCGGCTATTTTAAATTAATAATCAATAAAAGTACGGACAGGTCGCTATCTTAAATCATAATAATAAAATATAAAGTACGGACAGGTCGCGACCTGTCCCTTCGGTAAAATATGGAAATTTTAACCTCTACCTTCAAAACGAAATACAATACTGCACCCTTTTCTCAGATAAAATTGGAGGATTACCAACCTGCATTTATCGAGAATATCGCTGCAGCAAAAGCAGAAATTGATGCCATCATCAACAATCCAGCAGCTCCGACTTTCGAAAATACTATCGAGGCCTTGGATTTTTCAGGAAACGCTTTGGACCGTTTATCTTCTATTTTTTTTAATTTGAATTCGGCCGAAACTTGCGATGAGATGCAAAAAATAGCCCAAGAAGTTTCGCCTTTGTTGACCGAATTCAGCAACGATATTACCTTAAACGAAGCCTTATTCCAAAGAATAAAATCGGTTTACGAGCAAAAAGATACCTTAAATTTATCCCCCGAACAAGCAACATTATTAGACAAGAAATTCAAAAGTTTTTCTCGAAATGGTGCCTTACTTTCGGAGGAAGACAAACTAAAATTACGCGAAATCGATACGGAATTGGCTAAACTCAAACTGACTTTCAGTGAAAATGTTTTAGCCGAAACCAACAACTACCAATTGCATTTGACTAATGAAGCCGATTTAAAAGGTTTACCAGAAGATGCTATTGAAGCAGCTAGTGCATTGGCCAAAAGCAAGGATTTGGAGGGTTGGATTTTTACTTTGGATTTTCCAAGTTATATTCCGTTTGTGACCTATGCTGACAATCGTGAATTGCGAAAAGAAATCGCCATCGCTGCTGGTAAAAAAGCCTTTCAAAATAACGAATTCGACAATCAAGCCATTGCCTTAAAAATTGCTAAGTTACGCTTCGAAAGAGCTAATTTATTGGGATATGAAACGCATTCTCATTTTGTCTTGGAAGAAAGAATGGCGCAACATCCTGACAAAGTCAAATCGTTTTTGAATGATTTGTTGACCAAAGCCAAACCAGCCGCTGAAAAAGAGTTTGCTGAATTATCTGCTTTCGCCAAAGAATTAGATGGCATTGAACAATTAGAAAAATGGGATGGCGCTTATTATGCTGAAAAATTGAAGCAAAAATTATTCAATTTGGATGACGAAAAGCTGAAACCTTATTTTCAATTAGAAAATGTTTTGAACGGTGCTTTTACTATTGCCAATAAATTATTTGGATTGACCTTCACGGAAATTTTCGACATCGATAAATACCACGAAGAAGTAACCACGTATGAAGTGAAAGATGAATTTGGCGAACTCGTTGCTATTTTCTACGCTGATTTTTTCCCAAGAAAAGGCAAACGAAACGGCGCTTGGATGACTTCTTTCAAATCGCAATACATCAAAGACGGCATAAACGAAAGACCACACATTTCGAATGTTTGCAATTTCACCAAGCCAACCGCCACCAAACCTTCATTACTAACTTTTAATGAAGTAACGACTTTATTCCACGAATTTGGTCACGGATTACACGGTATGTTGGCCAATACTATTTATCCAAGTTTATCAGGAACCTCAGTGTACTGGGATTTTGTGGAACTACCAAGTCAGGTGATGGAAAACTGGTGCTACGAACCAGAAGCATTGGCATTATTTGCGAAACATTATGAAACGGGCGAAATTATTCCACAAGAATATGTAGATAAAATAAAAGAAAGCGCTAGTTTCCAAGAAGGAATGGCTACGCTTCGCCAATTGAGTTTTGGTATTTTAGATATGGCCTTTCATAGTAACAATCCAAGCGCGATTACTAACATCAAAGCGTTTGAAAAAACGGCTTTTGAAGGCACCTCCTTATATCCTGATGTAGCTGAGAATTGTATGTCGGTTTCTTTCTCCCATATTTTTGCAGGAGGATATTCTTCTGGTTATTACAGCTACAAATGGGCAGAAGTGCTCGATGCCGATGCGTTTGCTTATTTTCAAGAAAAAGGCATTTTCAATAAAGAAGTGGCGACAAAATTCAAAGACAACGTACTTTCGAAAGGCGGCACCGAATTGCCAATGGAACTCTACAAACGCTTTAGAGGACAAGAACCAAAAGCAGATGCGCTTTTGAAAAGAGCAGGGTTGCTGTAAAAGATTGCAGATATTAGAATTTAGAATTCAAAGAAAATTCCGAAGTATTGCTACTTCGGAATTTTTTATTTCAAATAAACTTTCATTTATTTTTGAAAGTTTAAAAACTTTTACATACATTTGAACTATGGAATTCAAAGAAGCAAAAAATAAGTTCGTACAAACTTGGGGGGCATTAGGCTCGCAATGGGGCATTAACAAAACAATGGCACAAATTCACGCTTTGTTGATGGTTTCAAGCGAGGCTGTTTCGATGGAAGAAGTAATGGAAGAATTACAAATTTCACGAGGCAATGCCAGTATGAATTTACGAGCTTTGATGGATTGGGGAATTGTATATAAAGAATACAAGGCTGGTGAAAGAAGAGAATTTTTTACAGCCGAAAAAGATTTAGACGAGTTAGCAGTCAAAATTGCTAGAGAAAGAAGCAAGCGTGAAATTAAACCAGCACTTAAAATTTTAAAAGAAGTATCATCCATTCAATCCAATAACACAGCAGAAGAAATACAATTTATTGAGCAAACCACAAAACTCTACGATTTTGTTTTGAAAGCCGATAATGTTTTGGATAAAATCACTGAATACAAAGACAATTGGCTAACCAAATTGGTAGTTAAGTTTATGAAATAAAGCTAAAAAAAATTTAACACAAACTTTCATTTTTTTCTGAAAGTTTAAAACAAAATAAAATTATGAACCTCAACATCATTGGGTATTTTATTTACCTCATTATAACTGCTTTTAAAATTCTGATTGTTGGCAAAATCTGCTATAAAAACGGAAATATTTATGTTGCTGAATTACTCCCAAAACATAGGACTTTATCTCAAAAGACAAATCAAATACTACTATTAGCCTATTATCTTTTGAATATTGGTTACTGTGCAATGACTTTAATTTCGTGGGAAAGAATACTTTCAACAAACCAACTCATTGAAGTTATAGCTTTAAAAACTGCAATAATTGCTTTTATTCTTTCAGCACTGCATTACACAAACATTATGGTAATTACCAAATACATTAAAAAATTAATCAAATAACAATTAAATTCAAACATTATGGAAACGACAAAAATCCTTATCGGTTACAGCATCTATTTACCTGTTGCAATATTCTTGACTTACTACGTTTCAAAAACACTTTTTAAAAATGGAAAAATCTATATGCTAGATATTTTCAGAGGTAGAGAGGAAATTGCAAATGCAACAAACAAACTTTTTGAGACAGGTTTTTACCTACTTAATCTTGGATTCGCTTTGATGATATTAACTATTAGTGAGTATAAAAATGATTATCAAACTTTAATTGAAGCCTTAAGTTATAAAATTGGAGGGTTTTCAATCTATTTGGGATTAATGTTGTTTTTGAATTTGTATTTTTTCTTTAGAGGGAAAAGAAAAGCAAAAGAAGCACTACAATAGTAAAAGTCATTCTAACTGATAAAAATATGAAAGCAATAAAAAACTTAAACATCATTGCATTAGGAATCCCCTTGTTTATCTCTTTATTTGCACTATTCGAAAATGGACTCTTTCTATTGGCATTGTTATCGACTATGATAACAGGAGCAATTCAAATACTACTAGCTATAAAGTATTGGCAAGAACATCCAAAAAATGTTTTAATTAAAATTTACTTTTTAGGTGTTACTCTATTCTTTTTACTGTTATACCTCTACTCTACATTTTGGATTTGGTGTTTACCTCCCTTTTTATGCATCTATTTATCAATCTTAATTCATACCAATGAAATCAAATAAACTAATCATAGCAGCAGGAACAGGATTTTTAGGACAGGTTTTGACGAACCATTTTAGAGATAAATTTGAAGAAATCATTATCTTGACAAGAGGAGAATCAAAAATTAAGGATACTATAAAATATGTAAATTGGGATGCCAAAAAAACATTTTCTGGTTGGGAGAAGGAATTAGAAAACGCAACTGTTTTAATAAACCTTACAGGTAAATCGGTAGATTGTCGCTATACTAAAAAAAATAAAAAAGAAATTTTGTTGTCTAGAATTGAAAGTACAAAGATTCTAAACAAAGCTGTTACACGATGTGCAAATCCACCTAAACATTGGCTAAATTCTTCTACTGCTACCATCTATCGTTTTTCACTCGACAAAGAAATGGATGAAATGAATGGTGAAATTGGAAATGACTTCTCAATGAATGTGGCGCAGTCTTGGGAAAAAGCATTCTTCAAAACCGAAACGCCTAATACTTTAAAAACGGCTTTGCGAACATCAATAGTTCTGGGTAAAAACGGAGGCGCTTTTGTTCCTTTAAAGACTTTAGCTAAGTTTGGTTTAGGTGGAAAACAAGGAAAAGGAAACCAATTCATCAGCTGGATTCACGAAGACGATTTTGCAAGAGCAATAAACTTTATCATCGAAAACGAAATTACTGGAGTGGTAAATATTGTGTCGCCAAAGCCCATTACAAATAGAGACTTTATGGCACTTTTAAGTAAATCTGTAGGCGTACCATTTGTTGTCCCCATAAGTGAGCTACTATTAAAAATAGGCTCAATAATCATAAAAACGGAAAGTGAACTAGTTTTAAAAAGTCGTAATGTGATTCCGAAACGATTACAACAATATGGCTTTCAATTTGAATTCAGTACTTTAGAAAAAGCATTGAAAAACCTTTCATAAAATGACCACTATCACCTTAATCACGATTATAAACGCTCCGAAAGAGCTTGTTTTTGATGCCTTCAGAAATATAGATTTACATCAACAATCAACAAGCAAAACTAAAGAATTGGCAATTGCTGGAGTTACATCAGGTTTAATCAATTTAAATGAAACGGTAACTTGGAGAGGCCAACATTTCGGTTTGTATCTCACACATAAAAGTAGAATTACCGAAATGAACTTGTATTCGAACTTTAGGGATGAAATGGTTGAGGGAAGATTCAAATCTTTTCAACACAATCATTTTTTTGAAGAAGTAAATGGCTGCACAACAATGAAAGATGAAATACAATACGAAGTACCATTAACTATATTGGGAAAAATATTTGATAGTTTAATTTTGAAAAAACATTTAACCAAATTCATAACAGAAAGAAATCAATTCATAAAAAAAATAGTTGAAAAAAATTAAAAAACATCGTCTAATATGGAGAAAGATTCATATTAGAAAAACCGAAAAAAGGCATTTTCAATAAAGAAGTGGCAACAAAATTCAAAGACAACGTCCTTTAGAAAGGCGGCACCGAATTGCCAATGGAACTCTACAAACGCTTTAGAGGTCAAGAACCAAAGGCGGATGCGCTTTTGAAAAGAGCGGGGTTGATTTAGTCAATTTCAGTATTCATATAAAAAACCGAGGTAGCAATGCTTCGGTTTTTTATTTTCTAAAATATTTCTTATTTTTTTGTAACAATTAATAAGTGTTTCCGTATAATTAGAGATTTTATACCATAACGATATTCTAAAATAACACAGGGCTGTTGTAACTTCAAAAAGGGATTTCAATTATATAATACAATTTGAATTCAGAAACTAAAAAAGGAAATTACAGTATTTTTCTATAGTCATTATCTATAAAAATCAAACATAGTAATAATCAAAAAAATATTTCATAATGACTGCAATTCTAGATTTTTGGTGGGTATTTTTACTTGTTTTATCCATCGTTCTTTACAAATTTGTTTTAAGAGTTTTCTTTGGAATGGTTATCGTTCCCGAGGACAAAATTGGATTAGTAACAAAAAAATTCGTACTCTTTGGTGCGGATAAATCATTGCCTGACGGAAGAATTATAGCCACTAAAGGTGAAGCAGGTTTTCAAGCTCAAACACTAGCTCCAGGTTTGTATTGGGGAATGTGGATTTGGCAATTTTCAGTAGATATGACCCCATTTACTATTATCCCTGAAGGAAAAATTGGATTAGTGTTGAGTAAAGATGGTAAAGAAATTCCAACGGGACGCATCCTTGCAAGAAAAGTAGATAGCGACAACTTTCAAGACGCTACTGCTTTCTTAACTAATGGTGGACAAAAAGGAAGACAATCCGCTTTTATAACCACTGGATCTTATCGTATCAATACCTTTTTGTTCGAAATTGTAATCGCCGAACAAATAAAGATTTTTGAAAATATGGTTGGAATTGTAACCGCATTAGATGGTGATCCAATTCCACAAGGACAAATTGCAGGTAAATATGTAGATGGTCATAATAATTTTCAAGATTTTGACTATTTCTTAGAACAAGGTGGAAATCGTGGTTTGCAACCTCAAGTAATGCTGGCAGGTTCCTACTACATCAATACTTGGGCAATACAAATAGAACAAAACCCTATGACAGATGTGCCAATTGGTTATGTTGGAGTTGTCATTTCATATATCGGTGAAGACGGAAAAGATGTTACGGGAGACACCTTTAAACACGGTAATATTGTATCAAAAGGGCAACGTGGTGTTTGGATGGAACCGTTTGGTCCAGGTAAATATGCTTTGAATAAATACACTACAAAACTTGAGCCTGTTCCAACAACAAACCTAGTACTAAACTGGGCAAATGCAAGAAGTGAATCACACGACCTTGATAAGAATCTATCAACAATTACCGTTCGTTCAAAAGATGGTTTCCCTTTTAATTTGGATGTAGCACAAATTATTCACGTTCCCGCGAACGAAGCACCAAAAGTTATTGCACGTTTTGGTAGTATGACCAACTTAGTGTCGCAAGTTTTGGAACCAACTATCGGTAACTATTTTAGAAACTCAGCGCAAGATAGCGATGTAATTTCATTCTTAAGTACTCGTAAAGAGCGTCAAGAATCAGCTAAAAATCATATCAAAGCAGTATTGGATGAATACAACGTAAATGCTGTCGACACCTTAATTGGTGATATCGTTCCTCCAGATTCTTTAATGAAAACGTTGACTGATAGAAAAATTGCGGAAGAGGAACAAAAAACCTATCAAACCCAAAGAATGGCGCAAGAACAACGTCAAGGTGTTGAAAAGGAAACAGCTATTGCTGATATGCAAAAAGAAATCGTAAAAGCCTCTCAAAGTGTTGAAATTGCTCAAAGAACTGCTGATGCGACAGTTAAAAAAGCAGAGGGAGACGCTACAAGTTTGAAACTTAATGTAAATGCAGAAGCTGAGGCTACTAAAATGCGTGCCAACGCAGAAGCAGAAGCTACTAAAGCAAGAGCTGGTGCACAAGCAGAAGCGACTCGATTAAATGCTAGCGCAGAGGCTGAAAAAATTTCTAAAACTGGTTTAGCAGAAGCTGAAAAAATCAAGGCTATTGGTCAATCTACAGCTGAAGCGTATCAATTACAGGTATCAGCTATGGGCGGTGATAACTTTACTAAATATAAAATTACCGAAGAAATTGGAAAAGGAAATATCAAAGTAATTCCTGATGTCTTAATTTCAGGAACAAATGGTTCTGAAGGTGGAATCAGCGGCTTACTAGGTATGAAACTAATGGAGATGATGGATGCCAAAACTGACAAACCAGCTCCTAAAAAATAATTTTTTTGATCCCAGTGAATAAGCCGTCTCATTTGAGACGGCTTATTTTTTATCAATTAATTTAGTCTAAAAATTTCCATTTAGGAGACGCTTCTTTTTTTAACTCTTCACCCGTTAAAATGGCTTTAACAATTTCTACTGGCATTGCATTGTTCTGTAAAATCGTATCATGAAATTCTTTTTCAGACATTTTACCAGAATCCACTAATTGTTTTCTTAAACTGTAAAATTGTAGACCTCCGGTCATATAAGCAATTTGGTAAAGTGGCCCATACCCTCCCATAAAGGAACGACGTACCTCAGCAGCAGCATTGGCTCTTTCGTGTCCTACTTTGTCAACCAAAAAATCGATACATTGTTGTGGTGTCATTTTTTCTAAATGATAATTCAAAGAGAAAATGATTCGAGCACAACGGTGCATTCTCCAGAAAAGCATCCCTATTTTTTCTTCTGGAGTTCTAGGAAATTGTTTATCCCATAAATTAAATTCCCAATACAATGCCCAACCTTCAATCCAAAAAGGAGTTTGAAAAAGCGTCCTGTAGGGTTTGTAGCGATCCATCATAAAAATCTGTAAATGATGCCCAGGAATTAATTCATGTTGTACCGTAGCTCTAGAAAAATAAGGATTATTACCTCGCATACTCATCATTTTATCATCATATTCCATACCCGCAGTTGGATAAGCAATTTGAATCACTTCGCCACCTAAAAAGAAAGGACTAATTTTTTGTGCTTCGGCTGAGAGCATCGTCATACGCCAAGTTTCTTTGGCTAATGGCGGAACTGTGATTAAATTTCTATCTTCGATAAACTGAACGGCTTCATTCGCCAAATGATTAACATCTTCTTGCCATTGTCCTGGCGCCACATAAGATTGCTTAACTTTTTCTAAAGCTTTTTTCCAATCCTTACCAAAGCCCATTGTTTGAGAAGCCTTAAGCATTTCATTTTCGCACCAGGCAAATTGTTTGTTGGCTTCTTCAATCAGTTGCTCTGGTGTATAGGCAATAAATTCAAACTTTAAATCTTTAAGTAAAGCTTCTCTACCCAGCGGTTTTCCAATAATTCCACTACCATCATCCTTTACAGAGGAATTTATATAATTTTGACGTACCGCTGATTCATATTCTCCCAAGGTTTTCATTAATTTTTGATGCGGTTGCTGCATCCACCACATAAAATCAGGATTGTATTCATTGTAAAAAGCAAACGATTCTTCTGTCGCATTGATTAACGACTTAATCACTTTTGCAGCTAAATCAGCATTTTGCCAGTTACTAAAAGGCTTTGTGTTTTTTATAGAATTGATCTCATTGCGAAATGCTTTCTCCGTAGCATCAAAAACTCCAGCTAATTGACTCGATTTTGGGGTGATTCCTGATTTTCTTTTTTCATTAAAATCATATATCTCTTTTGCCTTTTCTGCAACAAATTTTACACTATCAAATTCTTTTTGTGCTAATTGATGAAAACAGGTGCTTTTTTCGATGTAATTGCGAAGTAAAACATAATCTACTTTTTGCTCTTTGGTCAAGGAATTAAAATCTATGGTTTCTAATTTTACTTTCCAATCGGAATAAAATTGTGTGAAACGAATAAAATAAGCATCCGAGAGATGGTTGGAAAATTTTCGTTGCAATGCCGATTTATCAGCTGAAAAAGTGGAAACAATTTCATTGAAATCAATGGCATACGAATGAACTGTGCAAAACAGAACAAAAAAAAGGGTTTTAAATTTCATTGCTATTTATTTTGAAAACAGCCAAATTTAATCAATTAATGAAAGGTTTTTTAAAATAAATCTTACTTGTAAAGAATCCAAAAAATCCACCACACTATTGGAATAGCCTCCACCCAAAACAAAGTATAATAATGAGAACGTTTTTCATTGGCAAAAGCCAAAAAAAAGGCAGTGACTAGGATAAAAAAAAGAGAAAGTAAATTAAAGTTCCTGTTCAAAAAATCCAAAGCTAAAAAAAGAACCAACAAGCCAAAACCTAGGTTCTTAGTTCGCTCCACACCTATTTGCTGTGGTACGGTTTGTAATAAGGGATCATCGTTTTTTAAATCGACGATTTCAAAAATTAGGATGAGTACAAAAACCAAAAAAAACCGCTGCAAACCATAAACAAACACCATAACATCTAATGAAAAATTCCCTTCTAAAGCAGGCAAAAAAACAGTAGTCAGAGCCCAACACAAAGACACGATATAAATTTTAATGCCTTTCCAATTCCTGGCATTGCTTCGATTAGGAAAAAAAGGTAAAGCATACAATAAGGTGAGTATTACAATGAAAAAAACTCCTAATTGCGTCTGGAATCGAAGCTGAAAGCAATAGTAAAGCAATCCCAAAAAAACGAGCCCACTAAACACAGCAATTGCTTTTAATTCTTTTCGAATAGCATTTTTTCTCCTCCTAATTAATGACTCATACTTAACAAAATTGTAGGCAAAAACAGTCCCTAAAAAAACAAATAATGCCAAAGAAAAAGGTAAAGAAAAAAATAACTGTTGTTGAGTAATACAAAACAAAGCCAAACAAGACAAGCCCACGTGAATACTGCTATTGATGTAAAAACGAAATAAATGTCTGAAAATCTTCATTAAACAAAATTAATCAATTGTAAACAAATAGCGGTTTTAGTTGAAAAATCAATAAAAAATACCCAACAAAATACGTCTTGAATTATTAATAATACTTATTTTTGCACCACAAAAAAACAACACCTACTATTTTAATTCAAAAAAAGTCTGATGATTGTATAATCAAAAGTAATCCAAAACATTACACTACAGACCAATTTGTTTTAGAATATAAAAAAAACACTATTTAGTACAAATGAGAACAGATGCTTTTGCTTTAAGACACATTGGTCCAAGAGAGAATGACCTTCAACACATGTTGAAAACCATTGGAGTTGATTCTATAGAACGACTCGTTTATGAAACCCTTCCAGATGACATTCGTCTAAAAGCACCACTGCAATTGGATCCCGCAATGACAGAATATGAATTTGCGAATCACATTCAAGAATTAGGTAATAAAAATAAAGTTTTCCAATCTTATATTGGTTTAGGATATCACCAAGCGATTGTTCCTGCTGTTATTCAAAGAAATATTTTTGAAAACCCAGGATGGTACACCGCTTACACTCCTTACCAAGCCGAAATCGCGCAAGGTCGTTTGGAAGCTATTTTGAATTTTCAAACTATGGTTATTGAATTAACTGGAATGGAAATCGCCAATGCCTCACTTCTTGATGAAGGTACAGCAGCAGCTGAGGCTATGGCTTTACTTTTTGATGTAAGAACCCGCGATCAAAAGAAAAACAATACCAACAAATTCTTCGTTTCTGAAGAAATTTTACCACAGACTTTATCGGTTTTACAAACACGTTCTACACCAATCGGAATAGAATTGGTAGTGGGTAACCACGAAACTTTCGAATTCTCGGAAGACTTTTTTGGAGCTATGTTGCAATATCCAGGTAAATTCGGTCAAGTATATGACTATTCACAGTTTATTTCAAAAGCAGCAGCTAACGAAATAAAAGTAGCCGTTGCAGCAGACATTTTAAGTTTAACAAAATTGACGCCTCCAGGCGAAATGGGAGCAGCTGTAGTGATTGGTACTACACAACGTTTC
Source organism: Flavobacterium sp. 9R (assembly GCF_902506345.1). Lineage (NCBI taxonomy): Bacteria > Pseudomonadati > Bacteroidota > Flavobacteriia > Flavobacteriales > Flavobacteriaceae > Flavobacterium > Flavobacterium sp. 9R. Next base: position 1,978,940 of record NZ_LR733413.1, read on the forward strand.
GGAATTCCATTAGGATATGGTGGACCTCACGCAGCGTATTTTGCTACCAAAAACGAATACAAACGCTCTATGCCAGGCCGTATTATCGGAGTAACTATTGATGCGAACGGAAATAGAGCATTGAGAATGGCTTTAGGAACTCGTGAACAACACATCAAACGTGAAAAAGCTACCTCAAATATCTGTACAGCACAAGTTTTATTGTCTGTAATGGCAGGTATGTATGCAGTGTACCACGGACCTAAAGGTTTACGCTATATCGCTAATAAAGTACACGCCGTGGCTGCAACAACAGCAAACGAATTGACTAAATTAGGTTACGAGCAAACCAACAGCGCTTTCTTCGATACCATTGTAGTGAAAGCTGAGGCTCAAAAAATAAAAGCATTAGCAGAACAAAACAATATCAACTTCTTCTATATCGACGAAGCAACAGTTTCTATTGCATTCAACGAAACCACTAGTATCGAAGACGTAGCCAAAATTGTTAGCATTTTCGCTGCCGCAAAAGGAACTCAAGCTCCTGAAATTACTGAATTAACAGTAACCAACCACTTCCCAGAAGCATTGAACAGAACGTCTTCGTTTTTACAACACGATGTTTTCAATAAATACCATTCTGAATCAGCTATGATGCGTTACATCAAAATGCTAGAGCGTAAAGATTTATCATTGAACCATTCGATGATTTCTTTAGGCTCTTGTACAATGAAATTGAACGCAGCTTCAGAAATGTTGCCACTTAGCAATCCACAATGGAATAACATTCATCCTTTTGCTCCACTAGATCAAGCTCAAGGATACCAAGAAATGTTGCGCAAATTAGAACAACAATTAAATGTAATCACAGGTTTTGCTGGTACTACTTTGCAACCTAACTCTGGTGCACAAGGAGAATATGCCGGATTAATGGTAATTCGTGCGTACCACCAATCCCGTGGAGATCACCACAGAAACATCGCTTTGATTCCATCTTCAGCTCACGGAACCAACCCAGCTTCTGCAGCTATGGCAGGTATGAAAGTAGTGGTAACCAAAACTTTGGACAATGGAAACATTGACGTAGAAGATTTACGTGAAAAAGCGATGCTGCACAAAGACAACCTTTCTTGTTTGATGGTAACTTATCCATCTACACACGGGGTATTCGAAAGTGCTATCCAAGAAATCACCAAAATCATTCACGATAACGGTGGTCAAGTATATATGGACGGAGCAAATATGAACGCTCAAGTAGGTTTAACCAATCCAGCAACTATTGGTGCGGATGTTTGCCACTTGAACTTACACAAAACCTTCGCTATTCCTCACGGTGGTGGTGGACCAGGTGTTGGACCAATTTGTGTAGCTCCTCAATTGGTTCCATTTTTACCAACAAACCCAGTAATTCCAACTGGAGGAGAACATGCAATTACCGCTATTTCTGCTGCACCATGGGGATCTGCTTTAGTTTGCTTGATTTCTTACGGATACATTTCAATGTTAGGTGCTGAGGGATTAAAATCAGCAACGGAACACGCAATTTTAAATGCCAACTACATCAAAGAAAAATTAAACGGTCACTATGACACGTTATATTCTGGTGAAATGGGTCGTGCAGCTCACGAAATGATTTTGGAATGTCGTCCTTTCAAACAAAAAGGAATCGAAGTAACTGATATCGCTAAACGTTTGATGGATTATGGTTTCCATGCGCCAACCGTTTCTTTCCCAGTAGCAGGTACCTTAATGATCGAACCAACAGAAAGTGAAAACTTAGAAGAATTGGATCGTTTCTGTGACGCTATGATTTCCATCCGAAAAGAAATCGAAGCAGCAACTATCGAGGACAGTAATAATGTATTGAAAAATTCACCACATACTTTAGCGATGCTAACAGCTGAAACTTGGGATTTCCCATACAGCAGAGAACAAGCGGCTTTTCCATTGGATTACATTGCTGAAAACAAATTCTGGCCTACTGTGCGCAGAGCCGATGACGCTTACGGAGATAGAAACCTAGTTTGTAGCTGTGCGCCTATCGAAGCGTATATGGAAAGTTAAAAAACAATAATTTTTACAACTATAAAGCCCGACATAATTTTATTTGTCGGGCTTTTCTTTTTTTTAAATAAAAATAGTGCATAAAATCAAAAAAAATAGAAACTCCCGATTTCAATCGATTGAGATTTTCCAAAAAATACAGAATTCATTAAAAAATAAACAATAATTCAACAAAAAAAATGTTATTTGATAATTATATGCACGCATAGTAAATTTTATTGCTCGAATTACTTATTAATGATTAATTTAGCTAGGATTATACCAAAAATACCCTGATGAAAATAAAAATAACAGGAATTGGAAGTTACATTCCAGCTCTAAAAATTCACAACACCGACTTTGATAAACATGTCTTTTTAAACGAAGACGGATCTGCCTTTGCCTATCCTAATGATGTAGTGATCAATAAATTTAAAGGAATTACAGGCATTGAACAACGTCGTTATGCAGAGGATCATTTAAACTCTTCGGACTTGGCTTATTTTGCTGCACAAAAAGCAATTGAAGATGCCAAAATTGATCCGGAAACCATTGATTACATTATTTACGCACATAATTTTGGTGATGTCAATCACGGAACCATTCAAGCAGACACGCTCCCAAGTCTAGCGACAAGAGTAAAAAACAAATTACAAATCAAGAATCCAAAATGTGTGGCTTATGACATTCTTTTTGGTTGCCCTGGATGGATTGAAGGCGTATTGCAAGCCAATGCCTTTATTACTTCTGGAATGGCCAAACGTTGTTTAGTTATTGGAGCCGAAACCCTATCAAGAGTAGTAGACGCACACGATAGAGACTCTATGATTTATGCCGATGGTGCTGGAGCAGCTATTATCGAAGGCTCAGATTCTGAAACGGGAATGCTGTCTTACGAAAGTGGTACTTTTGCCATAGACGAAGCCAATTATCTGTTTTTTGGTAAATCATACAATCAAGATTTGAATCCCAACACGCGCTATATCAAAATGTATGGCCGCAAAATATACGAATTTGCCCTAAGCAAAGTTCCTGCTGCAATGAAAAGTTGTTTGGACAAAAGCGGTATCGAAATCAATCAAGTCAAAAAAATATTGATTCATCAAGCCAATGAAAAAATGGACGAAGCCATCATTCACCGTTTTTACAAACTCTATGGACAAACACCGCCTAAAGACATTATGCCAATGAGCATCAACGAACTAGGGAACAGTAGTGTTGCAACCGTTCCAACTTTATACGACTTATTGACGAAAGGTCAAATCGAAAACCACGAAATCCATAAAGGAGACGTTATTATGTTTGCCTCAGTAGGCGCTGGTATGAATGTCAATGCCTTTGTATATCGCTACTAGTAGTCATTAGTAACTAGCCCTAAGTCCTTAGCTCAAATTGTGCTAATCACTAATCACTATGGACTAATCACTATTTTTCAGGAGCCAATCCAGCTATCCACTACAAGTCCTCGCCCTGGAGTTTATTTTTACAAGGCGCCTCAAGAGCTTCTTTTAGTCGCTTTGATGCACCAGCAAAAATTAAACTGCAGTGCTGTGGGCTTTTCGTTTTTATCTGGGCTATACAATGCAGGGCATTCATTTAAAAAAAGTAGCCACTAATGCGCAAATTGCTTAAACAATTTCTTGAAATTGATGGTAAATTTTACAAATAATACGATAAATATGAATTTGTGGAATCAAAACGCATTCAAATTTGTGCTGAATTAGTGTAATTTGTGGCAAAATAGTTAAAAGAGAACACCCTATTTACAATGCCTTCAAAACACATATAATTTGTATATTTGCGCCTTGTTTCCAAAAGGTCAACACCCATAACTATGTACGAAAAAACATTTCCCAATAAACGATTCAAGCATACTTTAGAATTTTTACAAAAACACATCACTACCCAAGAAACCATTTTTGATTTAGGAGTTCCAAACCCTTTCTCAAAAATTATGGAAGAAAATGGATATACTGTAAAAAACACTACTGGCGAGGATTTAGACAACAATCAAAACGCCTTACAAACTGAAGACTATACGGTTTTTACTGCCTTCGAAATCTTTGAACATTTATTGAATCCTTATACTGTTTTACAAAATGTAAAATGCGACAAATTATTAATTTCAATCCCCCTTCGTTTATGGTTTTCACCCGCTTATCGCAGCAAAACTGATATGTGGGACAGACATTACCACGAATTTGAAGATTGGCAATTGGACTGGTTGCTAGAAAAAACAGGCTGGAAAATTATCGCAAGAGAAAAATTCACACATCCCGTAAAAAAAATAGGATTCCGTCCGCTATTGCGTTTTTTTACACCAAGATACTATATTGTTTACGCTGAACGAGCCTAAAAACAAATCACAAAAATGAAATTCCAATTTCCAATTTTGGACTCATCCAATCATTAGGAATTTGGAATTTTAAAATTTTGGAATTTTATTTTTTATGAAATACTACATCGTCATACCGTCTTATAACGAAGAAGCTTTAATTGGTTTGACACTGCAATCACTGATTTCGCAAACTGTTTTGCCTTCAAAAATTGTGGTGGTCAATGACAATTCAACAGATAGAACTGCCGAAGTTGTATTGGAATTTGCTAAGAACAACCCATACATAAGTTTGGTCAACAAATCATCAGAAAACATACATCTACCGGGAAGTAAAGTCATTCAAGCTTTTGAAAAAGGATTCGAAACCTTGGACGACAACTATGATTTAATTGTAAAGATTGATGCCGATTTAATATTTCCTTCCAATTATTTCGAAACTATTATTAAACATTTCCAGTCCGATGAACGCATTGGAATGGTGGGTGGTTTTTGCTACATCGAAAAAAATGGGGAGTGGATATTAGAAAATTTAACCGACAAAGACCATATTCGTGGTGCGCTAAAAGCTTATCGAAAAGAAACTTTCCAACAAATTGGTGGGCTAAAACCGGCTATGGGTTGGGATACTGTAGACGAGTTGTTATGCAAGTTTTACAATTGGAAAGTAGTCACCGACGAAAGTCTGCATGTAAAGCACCTCAAACCAACTGGCGCAAGCTACAATAAAGCCGCTCGATACAAACAAGGAGAAGCTTTTTACAGCTTGGGTTACGGATTTATCATCACGGCAATTTCATCATTAAAATTGGCCATGCGAAAAGGGAAACCTCTTCTATTTATAGATTACATAATGGGTTTTTGGAAAGCAAAATCATCCGGAAAACCATTATTTGTAACAGCGGAGCAAGCTAAATTTTTCAGAAATTACCGCTGGAAAAAAATGAAAGAAAAACTGTTTTAACCAGCAGTTGAAAACTAATTACTATTTTTGGTACTATTTTACAACCTATGATGCTAATTCGCTACATCTCACAAATCGGAAAATACTTTCTGATGATTAAAGAAATCTTTATTAAACAAACCAAATGGTCTGTGATGAAGAATCTTATTTTTAAAGAAATCGACGACCTCATCATTAACTCGTTGGGAATCGTTTGTTTCATTTCGTTTTTCGTTGGTGGCGTAGTTTCTATCCAAACCGCATTGAACTTAACCAATCCGTTAATTCCAACTTATTTGATTGGTTTTGCTACAAGACAATCTGTAATATTAGAGTTTGCACCAACATTTATTTCAGTAATTATGGCGGGAAAAATGGGTTCTTTTATAACATCAAGTATTGGTACTATGCGTGTTACAGAACAAATTGATGCATTAGAAGTTATGGGAGTTAACTCTTTAAACTATCTCGTTTTCCCAAAAATAATCGCCTTGCTAATGTATCCTTTTTTGATTGGTATTAGTATGTTTTTAGGCGTTTTTGGCGGTTGGATGGCTGCAGTTTATGGTGGGTTTACTTCAAGCGAAAGCTTTATTACTGGAGTACAATTGGATTTTATTCCTTTTCACATCACTTACGCTTTCATTAAAACAATCATTTTTGCCTTACTATTGGCAACAATTCCATCGTTTCACGGCTATTACATGAAAGGCGGCGCACTCGAAGTAGGTAAAGCAAGTACGGTTTCCTTTGTATGGACATCTGTATGTATCATCACATCAAACTATATTTTAACTCAATTATTACTTGGCGCATGATAGAAATCAAAAACATAGAAAAATCATTTGGCGAGAGTAAAGTTTTAAAGGGAGTATCTTGTCTTTTTGAAGCGGGCAAAACCAACTTAATCATTGGTCAGAGTGGTTCTGGAAAAACCGTTTTATTAAAAAGTTTGTTAGGCATTCATTATCCCGAGAAAGGAACTATTTCTTTTGATGGTAGAATTTACTCCGAATTATTGCCTGAAGAAAAGAGGGAATTACGAACAGAAATTGGAATGGTTTTTCAAGGCAGTGCTTTGTTCGACTCTATGACTGTTGCAGAGAACGTAGCCTTCCCTTTACAAATGTTTACACACAATACTCCTTCAGAAACGAAAGACCGTGTAGATTTTGTTTTAAAAAGAGTTAACTTGATTGATGCTCATAAAAAACTACCTTCAGAAATATCCGGTGGTATGCAAAAAAGAGTCGCTATCGCTCGTGCAATAGTAAATAACCCTAAGTATTTATTTTGTGATGAACCCAACTCAGGATTAGACCCTTATACTTCTACTGTAATTGATAATTTAATTAAAGAAATTACTGAGGAATATAATATTACTACCGTTGTTAATACCCATGATATGAACTCTGTGATGGAAATTGGAGAAAATATCCTCTTCCTGAAAAACGGAATCAAAGAATGGCAAGGTACCAAAGAAGAAATTTTTAGAACCGACAACGAAGCCATTGTGGACTTTGTTTACTCTTCTAACTTATTCAAAAAGGTAAGAGAAGCTTATTTAAAAGGATAAAAAAAGGCTTGATTTTCAATAATCAAGCCTTTTTTTTACTTCTTTAATTTATTGGCAATCAATTTTATGTCTTGTTCTTTGCTTTTCGGATAAATCAACAATACATCTTCTTTATCTACAATAATAAAATCATGTAATCCATCAATCACTACTAGTTTTTTAGCAGCAGTACGGATAATATTATTTGAAGCATTTTCTAAAATCACCGTTGCATTTACCACTGCATTATCTTGTTTGTCTTTGGGTAATTTATCATACAATGACCCCCAAGTCCCTAAATCATTCCAATCGAAAGTAGCTGATAAAACAAAAGTATTTTTAGCTTTTTCCATAATGGCATAATCTATTGAAATGTTTTCTGCCAATGGATAATATTCTTTTATAAAATCATTCTCAGAAGCGGTATTATAACTACTGTACCCCTGCATAAAATGAGCTAACATTGCTGGTTGAAAAGCTTCGAAAGCTTTTAGAATAGAAGGAATACTCCAAATAAAAATCCCTGCATTCCATAGAAAATTACGACTTTGAATGAACTTTCTAGCCGTGGCATAATCTGGCTTTTCGCGAAACTGCACTACCTTTTTAATAGGTCTACTATCCAATTTATCATATTCAATATAGCCATAACCTGTGTTAGGAAAAGTAGGCAAAATACCCAAAGTCATTAGCGTTTCTTCTCTTTCGCATAAATCAAAAGAAAGCTGCAAATTGGCCACAAACTGCACTTCATCTTCAATCCAGTGGTCACTTGGAGCAACAACAACAACGGCGTTAGGATTCAGTTTTTTGATTTTTAACGAAGCAAATAAAATACAAGGTGCAGTATTTCGCATTGCAGGTTCTAGAACAATTTGTTCTTGACTCACCATAGGCAACTGTTCTAGCACAATAGCATTGTATGCTTCATTAGTAAGAATCAGTATGTTTTCTTTTGGAATTAACTGTGACAATCGACTAAATGTCTTTTGAATCAGCGTCTCTCCAGTCCCCAACATATCGTGAAATTGTTTTGGAAACTCTGTGGTACTTACTGGCCAAAAACGAGACCCTACTCCTCCAGCCATCAAGATGGCGTAATAATTTTTATTCATGGTATTTTATGTCTTTTAGCACGATTCCTGTGTGCTATTTAGTTGTTTTAATGAGGCAATAATTCTACTTCGGCATTAGGATTAAACAAATACATCCGATTCGAACTAATTTCAACACATTCGTAACGCTTTGTTCTAAGTGCTCCTTTTTTAAAAATTTTCCCGTTATGAATTCTAAAAACACTTCCATAAGGAATCTCAAAGATATAGCTTTTATCGTTTTGTTGGTCAAACTGTTTTAAAGCCAAGGCCAAAGTAGCGTCTGTATCACTACTCGCTGCGGGATTCTTAAAATGTCGCGCTAATAATGGCAACAAATGATTGGGGAAAATCTCAGGTCTAATAAACGGAACCATCAACCGCTGAAAAGTATATTTCCATTCTGCTCCATGGGGTTTGATGTTGCGTCCAAATTTTTCAAAAGCTACCAAATGCGCTATCTCATGAATTAACGTAATCAAAAACCGGTATTTATTCAGACTAGCATTTACGGTGATTTCGTGTTTTCCACTGATTCCCTTCCTATAATCTCCGTGGCGAGTGACACGTTCATTAACAATTTTTAAATGCACCTGATTCGCAACAATCAGTTCGAAAACTGGCTTTACGGCGTGTTCGGGCAAATATTTTAAAAGGGTGTCTGACAAATTGGGTTATGAATTTGGAATTTTGGATTTGAGAATTAAAGCAATTAAGGATTACTTGTAGTGACTTGCAATACTTTTCCGTTATAGTATTTATTTCCGGTAAGCGTAAAGTCGAAAATGTATTGAGCCATTTCAGCAGCAGATAATGGAGCTTGATAACCAGGAAAAGCTTCTTCAAGCATTTCGGTTTGAACTGCTCCAAGCGCTAATACGTTGAAAGCAATACCTTGTTCTTTATATTCCTCAGCCAATAATTCTGATAGCGTAATCACTGCTCCTTTGCTTGAACTGTAAGCTGCTAATCCTGCAAATTTTAAACTGCCTTGGACTCCTCCCATAGAACTAATCGTAACTACGTGGCTTCCTTTTTGCAAATAAGGCAACACGATTCGCGTAAGATTTGCAACTGCAAAAACATTGACTCTATAAATGGCTTCAAAATCAGCTTGAGTGATGGTGGCAAAAGGCTTATTCAATAAAGCGCCAGCGTTGTGTATAATGGCATCCACATTTTTCCAGCTGCTATCAAGAAAATCTGTTACTTGATACAAATCCTCTTCGGTCGATAAATCGATAGACAAACAAGTAATATTTTCGTTTTCGATTAGCGCTTGAGGTGTTTTTCTAGAAATGGCCAACACTTGATGACCTGCATTGGCAAATAGCAACGCCATTTCATACCCGATGCCTCTAGACGTTCCAGTAATAATAATTTTTTTCATAGCGCAAAAATAAGCAAAAGACAATAAATCCCGCTCTATGTATTTCTTTTTAGAAAATGAATTTCAACAATAACTTTACGTCTTGATGTATTTAATGTATACTTTCCGAGCCTGTAAAGCCGCTAAAACCAAAAAGAAAACAGGAACTACAACTGGTAAAATATACCGCGTGAAGGAAAAATCCACAGTAGATAATTCTGATAAAACCACGATTGCCAGAAGCATCCCAAAAAAAGTACCTACCAAAGTACCCAGAATATAATACAATTTCAGTGTTCCTTGTAAATCTATACGATTAGCGTTTAGCAGAAACAAATTCCAACCAACCCAAAATGGAATCTGAAGAAAATTGAAAGCACACAAAACCATCCCAATAACAAAAGTAGAATATTGAATATAGTCCTTGATATAATCCGATTGTTGTATCGATGGACTAGCACCTTTAAAAAACAAAAAGGCAAGTCCAACCAAAAATACAACGGCAAAAAAGTCAATGTTTTTCATCCACTTTTTATTAGTAATCAATTGATTGGCAAAAACGATGGTAAAATAGATTACAACAGCCTCTATACACAAAACACCAATTAAGTAAAATATAAGAGATTCCAGAAAATAGTTAGTGTAAACTTCTACCCCAATAATATTGAGATACCCCAAAGGAAGCGACCCTAAGAAGCTAACAAGAAAACCAAAAAAAAGATTCTTAAGAATTCGCATCGTTTAAAAATTGATTATTTTTTTGTTTTGTTCCAAATGCATTCGATATTGTTGCATTCCTTCAGCATAACTCAAATAAGGAAAACCTAATTGATGATTGGCTACGCTAATTTGGAACATATAGGTAATATGTCTAGCTAGTTCTTTCCAAGCAAACCAAAGCGAGTGCTTCGGGTCATAAATATGAGTGGGTTCGCTAGCGGCGCCGTTCAACTCAACAATCGAAAAATTAATTCCTTGTTCTAATTCCTCAAAATCGTCATACATAACGTCCAAACGCCCAAAGTAAAACCCTGGAATTTGAACACATAATTTGTCTATTGTTGCATTCAACTTCTCAGTGATTAAGTTGCTTGCATCTATAAACTTGGCTCCTCGGGCGTGATTGCCATAAGGCACTAAGTTTCGCTTCTCCCCTTTAGGCACAATCTTATCTAGTTTTTTCCCATACTCTTTTTGCAAGGCTTTCAATTGCATAGCATAGCGGGGATTCATTTGTAGCAATTGAGTAATGGTCGAAACACCGTCACCTTCGACAATCAAAAATTCTTTGGCTACTATTCCAGTGATTCTACCTGACTTTTCGTGTGGAAAACGTACGTAAAAAATGCCTACTTCGTTCGAAAATGGAATTAAGTTTTGAATCAAAAAATCAAAATCGGCTTGAGCAACATAATTTTCTAAATCGGCTAAATTTTTAATTTTTTTTACCCCAGAACCTCTTAAGCCAATATCTGGTTTAGCGATAAATGGAAACGTAATTTGTTCCATTTGAATCTTTTTTAAAATCATTGGAATTGAAGTTCCCGAAGCAATCAAAAGGGTTTCTGGATACTCATTTTTTGGAATTAAATTATAAATGGCTTTTTTAGATTCCATCATAAAACCCCCATTTTTAATAGAAGGATTAGCGGCATTAAAGAAAAAAATAGAACGCGCTCTTATGGCATAATACGTCCACAGAAAATAAATAGGAAAGTACACCACTTGAAATGGCCAATACTCCCAATGAAAAAGTTTATGAAAAAATAATTTCAATTTTGAGGATTTAAATGATGATAAAAGTATTGGTTTGACTCTGCTGTTGCAATAAATCATTGTAGCCTAATGTCACTTTATTCGATTCAATAACCGTTTGAGTAATGCTTGTTGTTTTCAATACGTTGTTTCTGTCGATTACTAACCCGAATTCTTTATTATTGCCTTGGGTGGATTGATGAAAATGCAGCACTTCTTCAGGGGTTGGATTAGGATTTTCTTGGATAAAAGCCTCAAACCATTGTTTACGAAGTGTTCGAATTTCTGGAGTATACAATGTAGCTGAAGACCAAATATGCTTTTCCGAAACGGATAATTCTTGTTGGGTTTTCATTTTTCCATTCCAACGCAACTGGAAAAGCTTTTGGTTTTCGAAAACCACCAAAGTAAACGGTTCAACAGCACTTAAATCGAGGATTTCCCATTGTTGAATAGTGTCATTTGCACTACAAATTTCCAATGTAATTAAGCCTCGACTTTTTCCGTAATGGGGTTGCACTTCGTGTTTTTCTTCTGCACCATTAAGCAAAACCACCACCACTCCACCTTCCGAAACGGCAAACCAAGTTCCACCTGCTTTTGGGTCTTTGGGAAACAGCACTACTTTTCCGTTATAACAGTAGCGTTTGGGTGCAATTGCTGGGCGATTTACTTTTTCATCCCTATTCGAAGTAAGGATTACTTTTCCGTTGGTGCAGACAAAACTTACTGTGCACATTGTTTTCTATACTCAATGGTAGAACGTGCCACGCCAAAATTATCGTCGATAGCAATCGCCTGACAGTGCAACAAACCAACTTTTATTAAGGCCTGATGGTGAATGCAATGTTCTAAATTGTACAAAAGTTCTCTGGTGTAATTGCTTTCGATAGTAATCGCTTGTCCATCTATTACTTGTTGTAAAACCAAAGGTTTATTTTCTAAGTCTAAGTTGGCTTTTACTTCCTCAATCTGAGTGATGGCAAAAAGACTATCGGTTTGAATTTGTTTGTTTCTGGCTCTCAAATCATAATTTACAACTCCAGTATAGTATTGCTTTTGCAAGCATTGATACATTTCGATGATGTGACGCGTATGTTCTCCAATAGTGGCTCCGCTAAGTTCAGGACAAGGAAATGTATAATCAGTATCAGATAATTGTTCCAAAAGGCCAATTAATTCATTCAAACTATTTTTTACAGAAGCAGTCAACATATTAAAGTTTGAGTTTTAACAGATTAAAAATCTGATTTTTATAAATAAAAACCAATGCGGCCGAACAAATAAACGTAATTAAAGCCAAAATAAAAAGTGTCCCGCCATCATTTTGCACCTCATACCCTAGAATCAAAATATGTGATGCAATGGCTCCGAACATTACTCCGCAACTCAACAGAGCGCCTACTAAAGTAGTTCTTGGAATCAGCAATAAAACGGCTGCAATTAGCTCCGCTACTCCAGAACCAATTCTTCCAAAAGGTTCGATGCCTAAGGTGGAGAAAATATAAACACTTTCTGGTGCCCCAGTAAACTTAAAAAACAAGGTTTGGAGCAAAATCCCAGCGGCTATCAAACGCAAAATCCAAGGTAAAAGAGTGGTCTTCATATAGGTAAAATTTATTTGTCAGTGGTAATATATCTTATGCTTCGCCAATTTGCTACGCTCGAGTCGCCTTTTATTTATCATTGTTTACTTTTGCAAACCCATTGGCAATGGCGATTTCATACTAATTTATTTAATGATTTTTTTCCAATTCGAATCAGCCTTTACTTTCAATTGGGCTTCTTCTTTATTCCAACTTTTCAAAGTATTATTAAAAAAGGCATTATAAAACAGATACAATTTGCCTTCTACAATCTTGAAAGTTTCGGGATTGATTTCTACTTTTTCACCCGAACTTCCCATAGCATAAGCACACCAACCTCCATATTGCGGTTCAAAACCCGCTGGATTTTTGACAAAACTATCTTTATTGGCTGGAGAGGAGAAATAATAGGTAACCCCTTCGTAAGTAGTCGCCAAAGCTGCTTTGCCTTTTACTGCTTTGTTTAGTTTGAAATACCCCACAGGATCATACCCCTGAATCCCTACCTTTTTTTCTAAATTAAATTCTGCTGCACGTTTAGTAGCGCTTTGAGCAAAAGTCGTAGCCGTTGTAAAGGCCAATAACAGTATTACAAGTATATTTTTCATTTCGTTTATTTTTAAATTGTTGTTTTCTAATGGTACAAATGTATTGAGTGGACTATTTACCTTTTGTCCGTTAGTTTACATTTGAAAGAAAATAATAAAAAAATTGCCCAAAATAGATCTGTTTAAAAACTTTACAAAAAACTCCGCCAATAGCTGACGGAGTTTTTCATTGATTGAACTCAACTAGTTTTACTAAAACACCTCTACAAAAACTATTTTAAAGCTTTGGCAACTGCCACCAACAATTCCGAAGAAATTCTATTTTTAAAATCAGGTGTGATGTGTTCAAACTGAATCAGTCCATTGGTTCCGACAAAGAAAACTGCAGGAACAGGCAAGAAAGTAGTATTTACTCCTTCGGATCCTTTGGTAATAATAGGTTTGTAGTTTTCTGGCGCTTGAAATGCCAAGCCCATCGCTTTGGACAATTCTCCTTTGCTATCCGATAATAGTAAATAATTCAATTTTTCCTTTTGGTCTGTTTGAAGTAATGCCGCGGGAGCATCTGGACTCACTGCAATGATTTGAAAACCTAACGCCAACAACTCTTGTTCATTTTGACCTAATGCTGCTAATTGAATATTGCAATACGGACACCATCCGCCTCGGTAAAACACTACTATTGTTTTTTGTCTTTGGATACTATCAAGAAGATTTACCGTTTTCCCTTCCGAAGAAAGTAAGGTAACAGCTGGGATTTTTTCGCCAATCAATAATGGAGCAATCTCCAAAGCCGTTTTTGGAAGTTCGTTTTGCGCATTTGAGATTCCGACAATTGAAATAAACGCTAATACAAGTAATTTTTTCATAGTTTAAAATTTAATACTTCAAAACTACTTGACTTTTAAGAAACCAAATGTCGGGTACTTTACTTTTCCCTCAAAAACTACAAAAGCGAGATATCCTCAATAATAATTTCTTTCCTGCTGTAGTATAGAATACCTTTTTCTTCCAACTCATTGAGCAATTGCGTTGCAGTTTGTCTGGAGGTGCAAATAATTTGGGCGATATCGTTTTGGGTAAGGTAATTCTCAATAACGATGCGATTGTCAATGGTTTTTCCATCTCGCTCCGCCCATTCTTTTAGAAAAGTGAGCAAGCGTGTTTTGGCATCTTTAGAAATCAAATTCGCATAATTGTTTTTGATGCGTTTCATTTTTAAGCCTACAAACTTCGTATAAGACAGCGCCAAGGAAGGATGTTCCAACAATAAGTTCTCGAAATCAGAGAGCAAAAAACTGCAAATAATAATTTCGTCGGTTAGTGCTTTGGCGTATTCATTCGAGTTTTTGTCGCTATCCAATTCTAACTCGCCAAACAAATCCCCTTTTTGAATAATATCTTTAATGGTTTCATTGCCGTCTTCGTCTACAGAAACAATTTTGATATTTCCTTTTTTGAGCAAAAAAACACGAGGCAATTCAGAAGAAGAAAAATAAATAATCTCTCCCTTTTTGGCTTTTTTAAAACCTGTAATTATGCATAATTGTTTCAATTGGCTCCCGTTTAAGGTCCAAAACAACTTGTGATCACGCAGATACCAATATTTTAATTCTTCATACATAAAACAAATGTATCAAATTATTTATACGAAAAAACCATTAAAGAATTAAGATTAGGTAAAATAGGAACTTACCGTCTTAGTTCTTTAATGGTTTAAAATAGTATAGTCTCTGTTTACGAAACCAAACCTCTCGAAATCACAATACGTTGGATTTCAGAAGTTCCTTCATAAATTTGAGTAATTTTAGAATCACGCATCATACGCTCTACGTGGTATTCTGCCACATATCCGTTTCCACCGTGAATTTGAACTGCTTCGTTCGCTACTTCTAATGCAATTTCAGAAGCATATAATTTAGCCATAGCTCCAGAATGTGCAATATCTTGTCCAGCATCTTTTTCGCAAGCTGCTTTCATAATTAACAATTTGGCAGCTGTAATTTTCACATACATATCAGCTAATTTAAAAGCAATAGCTTGGTGTTTGAAAATTTCTTTTCCAAATGCTTTACGCTCTTGCGAATATTTCAACGCTAATTCATAAGCTCCTGTTGCAATTCCTAAGGCTTGAGAAGCAATTCCGATTCTACCTCCGTTCAACACGTTCATAGCAAAAGCAAATCCGAAACCGTCAGCACCAATTCTGTTTTCTTTAGGAACTTTTACATCCGTAAATAATAAGGAGTGCGTATCACTTCCTCGAATTCCCATTTTCTTTTCTTTTGGACCGATTTCAAATCCAGCCCAACCTTTCTCTACGATAAAAGCATTGATTCCTTTGTGTCCTTTTTCGATATCGGTTTGAGCGATTACTAAATAGGTAGAAGCAGTTCCTCCGTTAGTAATCCAGTTTTTAGTACCATTTAATAAGTAATGGTCTCCCATATCAATTGCGGTCGTCTTTTGAGAAGTAGCATCCGAACCAGCTTCAGGCTCTGACAAACAAAAAGCACCGATAACGTCTCCTTTTGCAAGAGGAACCAAATACTTCATTTTTTGCTCTTCGCTGCAATACTTTTCTAATCCTGCACAAACTAATGAATTGTTTACAGACATAATTACTGCTGCAGAGGCATCTACTTTGGCAATCTCTGTCATCGCTAAAACATAAGAAATGCTATCCAATCCAGCGCCACCATATTTTGGGTCTACCATCATTCCCAAAAATCCTAGTTCTGCCATTTTTTTTACTTGCTCCGTTGGGAACTTAGAATGTTCGTCTCTTTCTATTACTCCAGGTAGCAATTCCGTTTGAGCAAAATCTCTTGCTGCCTGCTGAATCATTAAATGCTCTTCAGTAAGATTAAAATCCATGTTGTATTTAGTTTGTTTAGTAAGTATTGAAATTTTGAATCCAAAAGTAGAATTTAAATATCAAAAATTCAAACGATTTCGTGAATTTAGCTTTTGTCTAAAACATTTGACAATTATTTCTGTAAAACACTAAAAAATTATTTCCAATTTTGATTTTTCAACTTTGATTTAACTAAATAAAAGCCTCATAAAAAACAGAAAATCATTCGTTACTAGACGTTTAGAGAAGAGGAAAAAATAAAAATCAAGAAAAAAAACAGCTTTAATTGAAAAAAAAAGCCATTTTTTCCATTCTTTAAATAACAATCATTTAACACAAAACCCAATAAATCCGTTTTGTTTTAAATCAAAGAATTGTCGATACAATAAATTGAACTTAAAATTATTAAAGAATACACAATACTTTTTTCAATACAAAAAAACAGTATTGAAAAACCTTGCCTTTGATATAAATTTGCACTCTATTTTTTAATTAAGAATAATTTATGAGAAAATCAATTACATTAACCGTAGTTTTATTTTTAACCCTTTCATTTTCAAACGTATTCTCACAAGAAAAATTTTCCCTCAATGGTGTAACCGTTCCTAGAACCATCGATTTTGAAAATCAAAAATTACAATTAAATGGGTTCGGCTCTCGAACTAAATTCTGGACAGAAGTTTACGTACAAGCATTATACTTAACTGTTTTGTCTGAAGATGCCAAAGACATTTTAGATAGCGATACCAATATGGGAATTCGTTTGCAAATCACTTCTTCGTTAGTGAGTTCACAAAAATTATCCAAATCTCTTCACAAAGGAATTGTAAAATCAATTGGTGAAGAAAATTTACCAAAATTTAAAACGCAACTTGATTTATTAGAAAAACTATTAAATCGAGAAGCTACTGTCGAAAATGACGCTTTCAATTTGATTTATTCTTCTACAGAAAAATCGATTTTAGTTTACAAAAACAACCAATTAGAAGGAAAAATTCCTGGTTTTGATTTCAAAAAAGCCTTTTTCGGAATTTGGTTGTCGAACAATCCTGTAGATGCAGAACTTAAAGATGCACTCTTAGGAAAAGTAAAATAAAAGCATCATAATCCGCCTTTTTTGCCCCCAAAAAAGGATATGCCGTTACTGATTTTTTTCAGGAACGGCACTTTTTATTTAGGTATACTAGTTGACAAAATTGACTACCATCTGAATTACCTCCTTACTTTTCAAATCGTGACCCAATCCTTCGGTTAAGACCAGTTGGCTGTTTTTCCAGTGTTTGTTTAAGCGAATAGAATAATGATGATGCGTTGCTTCATCTCCTTTATCGTGAATGATTAAAGCTGGAATAGTAAGATGCTCAGCAAATTTTGCAGTAGAAAAATAGCTAGGCAATTGTCCCAATTGTAATTCAAACTCCTTGACAATTATCTCCAAAGTTTTTGAACTCAAACCCAGCGTTTTTTTATAAAAGTCAAAAAAATCAGAGGCTTCACCAGGAGCGCCCATTATAATCACTTTTTCAATATTGTGGGACTTGTAATGGTCTAAATAATAGGTTGTAGCAAATCCTCCAATGGAATGACTCACAATAGCAGTAACATCTGGCTTCCTTTGCAAAAACATATCGATGACTTGAGCATACAAAACAACGTGAATCATTTTTCCAGTAGACAATCCGTGGGCAGGAGCATCTAGCGCATAAACGGTAAAGTCTTGTTGCAACAACTGCTCTACATATTTTTTCCATCTAAAGGAATGACTTGCCCAACCGTGTACAAATAGTATTTTTTTGGAACCATTCCCCCATTTATAGGTTTGGATTTTATAGTTTTCATACTCAATTACCTCAGAAATACCTTTTTCCAAAAATTGCATTTGGTGTGGCTTCACTTTGTGAGCAAAGGGGTTACAAAAAAGTGCGAAACCTTTTCGCTGTAGCATTTTTGGGTGAACATAGGCTAAAATATTAAAGTAAAATCCTATATTTTTTTGAATCACTTTCTTTAATTTCATCTTATTTTGTGTTTTTTGATACCAATCGGTATCGTTTTGAGTAAATTTTTTTATAATAATACATCGGCCACTATCCAATTTTTTAGATGCTTCACAACCGCCTCAATGTCACTATTAGAATCCTGCAATTTGCTCATCATAATAGCACCTTCAAGCGAGGAAATCATAACAATGGCTACCAATTTTTCGTTCACAATAGCATTGACCTCTTTATGTGTTTTACCGTTGATAACAATCGTCTCAATAGAATTTCTAAATACGGTTAAAGCTTGTAACGCTTTGTCTTTTAGCACCATTGTGGTGTCATCAACTTCTGTTGACACATTCAGTAAAGGACAACCACCACTAAAAAAAGGATTATTAATGTAGCCTTGAAATAGCTCCAAAACACAGAACAACTTGTCCCTTGTGTTGCTTTCTGCTTTGATTCTTTTTTGCAATGTATTGAAAATCGAATGCATCATATTTTGAAACGCTTCAATTTCCAATTGCTCTTTATTTTCAAAATGGCGATAAATAGCACCTTTCGTCAATCCAGTGGCATTGGTAATGTCACTCAATGAAGTAGCCCGATACCCTTTTGTATTAAAAAGAGTAATTGCTTCTTGTAGCACCTTGCTTTTTGTAATTTCTGACGACTTCATACGCAAAGATACCGATTGGTATCAAATAATTCGAAAAATGCCAAAATTTTTTTTTCGTATGTCGAAAAAAGTAAATTTGCTTAACAAAATAACACCCATTTTTAATGAAAGATTTATTAAAGAAATTCGAAAATAAACAGCCTGAAATCATCTTCAATTGGAAAGATTCTGAAACCGAGGCCGAAGGATGGACTGTAATCAATTCCTTACGCGGAGGTGCTGCTGGTGGAGGTACAAGAATGAGAAAAGGATTGGATATGAACGAGGTTTTGTCTTTGGCCAAAACGATGGAAGTAAAATTCTCTGTTTCAGGACCAGCAATTGGTGGTGCCAAATCAGGTATCAACTTTGACCCTAACGACCCAAGAAAAAAAGGCGTTTTGCAACGTTGGTACAAAGCGGTTTCTCCTTTATTAAAAAGTTATTATGGAACCGGTGGCGATTTGAATGTAGACGAAATCCACGAAGTAATCCCAATGACCGAAGAATGTGGCGTTTGGCATCCTCAAGAAGGCGTTTTTAACGGACACTTCAAACCTACCGAAGCTGATAAAATCAATCGCATCGGGCAATTGCGCCAAGGTGTAATCAAAGTAATCGAAAACCCAAAATTCTCCCCTGATGTAACTAAGAAATACACCGTTGCCGATATGATTACTGGTTATGGCGTTGCTCAAGCTGTTGGACATTATTACAGCATTTACGGTGGCGATATCAAAGGTAAAAAAGCGATTGTTCAAGGCTTTGGAAACGTAGGTTCAGCAGCAGCTTTTTATTTGGCTGAAATGGGAGCCAAAATCGTGGGAATCATTGATAGAGACGGAGGATTAATCAACGAAAATGGTTTCTCTTTCGAAGAAATCAGAACCTTATTCCTGAACAAAGACGGCAACAAATTGGTTTCAGAAAATATGATTCCATTCGAAGAAATAAACCAAAAAATATGGACTATTGGCGCAGAAGTTTTCACTCCTTGTGCTGCCTCTCGTTTGGTTACCCAATCTCAAATTGACAGTTTGATTGCGAACGGACTCGAAGTAATCTCTTGTGGCGCGAACGTTCCTTTTGCCGACAAAGAAATTTTCTTTGGCCCAATTATGGAAGATGTAGACCACAAAGTAAGCTTGATTCCAGACTTTATTTCCAACTGTGGAATGGCTAGAGTTTTCGCCTATTTTATGGAGAAAAAAGTACAAATGACCGACGAAGCCATCTTTCAAGACACGTCCGAAACCATCAAAAATGCTATCGTAAAAGCACACGCTTTAAGCAATGCTAAAACCAATATCAGCGCGACGGCTTTCGAAATCGCTTTGAAACAATTGGTTTAAAATATTTTTGGCTGTTTGATAAAAACAGTTTATACCTTAACGCTAATAGCTCATAAAAATCACAATTTTTATGATATATTAGCGTTTTGAAATTAAACCCCAAAAGTATGAGTTTAGCATTACAAGCCGATACCTTATCTACTGCTCCAACAAGTATCCCAGCAACAGTACCAACAGAAAAAACATTATCCATAATTGAACTATTAACTAGTGGCGGATTAGCCGGCCAACTCATTATGGTTTCTCTGTTTTTAATGCTTTTTGTTGCTCTCTATCTGTATTTTGAACGTTTAATGGCAATAAAAGCAGCCTCAACAATAGATGTTTCTTTTATGACCCAAATTCGAGAACACATTCGAAGTGGTAAAATTGATACTGCCAAATTACTTTGTGCGCAAACCCATTCGCCAGTAGCTAAACTTATAGAAAAAGGGATTTCAAGAATTGGCAAGTCACTTGATGACATTAATACCGCAATAGAAAACGCTGGAAAATTAGAAATTTACAAACTAGAAAAAAATGTGAGCTTACTGGCAACAATTTCAGGTGCAGGTCCAATGACTGGGTTTTTAGGAACCGTTGTTGGTATGATTCAAGCTTTTCACAAAATGGCGACTGGTGGTGGACAAATTGAAGTAGGAGCCTTATCAGAAGGAATTTATACCGCTATGACTACAACCGTTGTTGGTTTGATTGTAGGTATTATTGCCTATGTAGGCTACAACCACTTGGTGGTTAAAACCGACAAAATTGTTCACCAAATGGAAGCACACGCGGTTGATTTTCTCGATTTATTGAATGACCCAGCTTAACCCTAACTTTCTAAAAAAAGAATTATGAACTTAAGAGGAAGAAATAAAGTTAGTGCAGAGTTCAATATGTCATCTATGACGGATATTGTTTTTTTGTTGTTAATATTTTTTATGTTAACCTCCACTATGGTCACCACAAACGCATTAGACTTAGTGTTACCAAAGGCAAAAGGAAAAACAGACAACAATAAAAGTATATCAGTAAGCATTACTAAAAATCTAACTTATTACATAGACAAAACACCAGTAGCAGAAAGTGAAATTGAAACACAAGTACTTTCACTACTCAAAGGCGAAACTTCCAAATCTATTGTTTTGCGTGCCGAAGAAGGCGTACCCATAGAAAAAGCGGTTGCCATTCTAGACATTGCCAATCGAAATCAAATAAAAGTTGTTTTGGCAGTCAACCCAAAGTAAAAAGATAGTACCTTTTACTATGAAATATTTAGAAACAAAAGAAGAAAAAAAAGCATTTACCTTCACATCAATCCTTTTTGTGATGCTGTTTTTTATGTTCTTTTTCCTCGGTTTAACCTCTTTAGATCCACCTCCAGAAAATGGTATTACCATTAATTTTGGCACTTCTGAAACTGGCAATGGAGATGTACAACCAATTAAACCAATTGCTACCTCTCCTCAACCTGTAGCATCCACAAGTAAACAATCTTCTGCAGAAGAAGAACTGATAACTCAAGAAACCGAAGAAGCAATTGTATTAAATGAAAATAAAAAGAAAACAACAGAAAAAGAAAACTCCAAAGACACTCCTAAAACAAAACCCATAGAAAGCCCTAAGCCCTCCAAAAGCACTACAGATGCTTTATCTAGCTTGATTAACGGCCCTAAAAATCCAGGAAAAGCAAGCGAAGGAGAAGGGAATGACTTGAAAGGAGGAGACAAAGGACACATAAACGGCAATCCTTATGCAAATAGTTATTATGGTTCTGGAAATGGAAATGGAGGAAATGGAAACTCTTGGGGACTCAATGGCAGGAAAATCAGTACTCGTGGTAAAGAAATTCCAAAATGCAATGAAACTGGAACGGTTGTCATTCAAATCACTGTAAACCAAAACGGGAATGTGATTGCCGCAAAACCAACTAAAGGAACCACTAATACCAATCCCTGCCTAATTGAACCTGCGATTATGACAGCTAAAAAACACAAATGGCTCGCAGACGCTAATGCTCCTGAAGCTCAAATCGGATTCATTACCATCCATTTTAAACTGGGAGAATAAACGTTCTTTTAAGCTCTTCGATATTTAATAAAATGAATTACCAAGAAACCCTTCACTGGCTCTACAATCAGTTGCCAATGTATCAATTGCAAGGCGCATCGGCTTATAAAAAAGATTTGACCAACGTACATTTATTAGCCGACTACTTGGGGCATCCCGAGCAAAAATTACGATGCATACACGTGGCGGGCACCAATGGCAAAGGCTCTACCTCACACCTCCTCGCCTCTGTACTTAAAGAAGCGGGATTAAAAGTAGGCTTGTACACTTCACCACACCTCACCGATTTTAGAGAACGCATCAAAATTATCTCGAATGCAACTCCTGAACAAGCTTGGGAAGAAATTTCAGAAGACTTTGTTTGTGATTTTGTGAACCAACACCGTTCGTTTTTTGAAGCACAGGATATGAGTTTCTTCGAAATGACCGTAGGTTTGGCTTTTGATTATTTTGTAAAAGAACAAGTCGACATCGCAATTATAGAAGTTGGAATGGGTGGCCGATTGGATGCTACCAATATTATTACGCCTTTAGTTTCGATCATCACCAATATAGGATTGGACCACACTCAATTTCTTGGTGATACACTAGCGGCTATTGCTGGTGAAAAAGCCGGCATCATAAAACCAAGTATTCCGGTAGTGATTGGCGAATACACTCCAGAAACCTTGCCTGTTTTTATTAGCAAAGCCAAAAGTTGTTTTGCAGAAATTCATTTGGCCTCGGATTTGATTTCGAGTACTTATCCCTCGGATTTATTAGGCGATTACCAAGTGCACAACAAGAAAACGGTAATGCAGACCATAGCCGTTTTGAACGAAAACAAATCCATATTAGTTACGCCAAAACAACTCCAAATGGGAATGGCCAACGTAATAAAAAACACAGGACTACAAGGTCGTTGGCAACAGTTGAAAGAGCAACCCAAAGTAATTGCTGACACCGCCCACAACAAAAACGGTTTGGAAATCGTAATGCGTCAAATTCAAAAAGAGAAATTTGACCAATTGCATATCGTTTTGGGAGTAGTCAACGACAAAGATTTGAAAGAAGTATTGCCTTTGTTTCCAAAAAACGCGATTTATTATTTTTGTAAGCCCAATATTCCACGTGGCTTAGAAGAAACCACACTTCAAACCGAAGCGCAGGTTTTTGGGCTGAACGGAGAAGTATACTCTTCTGTTTCAGAAGCCTACGAAGAAGCATTGAGAAATGCTGCCCCTACTGACTTTATCTACGTTGGCGGAAGTACTTTTGTAGTTGCAGAAATTTTGTAATTTTTTTTCATTTTTGCTTGCACATCCCGAAAAGGGTTGTATATTTGCACTCGCAATCACGAAATGATAGCAACCTAGTAAAATAGGGCGATTAGCTCAGCTGGTTCAGAGCACCTCGTTTACACCGAGGGGGTCGGGGGTTCGAACCCCTCATCGCCCACCAAGAAACTCCTTAAGCAATTAAGGAGTTTTTTTTTATTTCTATATTTCATCAAAGAGCATTAAAATTTGAAATTTGAACTTAAACAAAGATTAGCTCAGCTGATTCAGAGCATTCCGATGGCATCGGAAGTGGTCGGGGGTTCGAACCCCTTTCCGAAGCATCGGAACAAGCTATCGCCCACCAAGAAACTCCTTAAGTAATTAAAGAGTTTTTTTTGTTCTATATTTTAGAGATTTTTATCAAAGACCAGATCAACTTCAAAAGTTGTGATTTAAGGATGCAAAAAACAACCCACCATTCAATTAAATAAAATACCCAAGTAAAAAGTTTGTTTTTTATAACTTTGCACTATGCAAAACAAAAACTCACGAATAGTTTCAAAATTCAATAGCGAATTAAAACTAAAAGGATTTAATGTCTTTCAAATCGAAAGCGACGGAAATGTAACTCGCAATTACAGCAGAAAAGACTTTTACAAAAT
Organism: Flavobacterium sp. 9R; assembly: GCF_902506345.1. NCBI lineage: Bacteria > Pseudomonadati > Bacteroidota > Flavobacteriia > Flavobacteriales > Flavobacteriaceae > Flavobacterium > Flavobacterium sp. 9R. The sequence goes on from NZ_LR733413.1 coordinate 2,002,969, forward strand.
TTGCTTGACGACTGGTGAAAGCAACATTCACTATGCCGACAAAAGTTTTAATGCCGAAGGAACTGTTTTGTTTTTTGGAAATCCTCACATTCCTTATTCATGGGAAACCATCTCAACTAGCTACGTAGGCTACACTTGTTTGTTTTCAGAAGAGTTTTTAAAATCTGATCGCTCTGAGAGCCTACAAAACTCGACTTTATTTAAAATTGGAGGTACACCAATTTTAAAAATAACAGAAGAACAACGAACTTTTTTAAACACCCTCTTTCAGAAAATGATTGAGGAACAACAAACGGATTATACTTACAAAGACGATTTAATCCGCAATTACATTAATTTGATAATTCACGAGGCGTTAAAAATGCAGCCCTCTGATAATTATACTACTAGCAATAATGCCCATTCACGAATTACATCTGTTTTCTTAGAATTATTAGAAAGACAATTTCCAATTGAAAACTTTGAAAAGCCATTAGAACTAAAAACTGCTCAAGATTACTCAAATGCCCTATCACTTCACGTCAATTACCTCAATCGAGCGGTTAAAGGCATTACAGGAAAATCGACAACCACCCATATATCAGAAAGGATTATTAGCGAAGCGAAAGCGCTTCTACTCCACACCGATTGGAATATTTCAGAAATAGGCTACGCTTTGGGTTTTGACTATCCCACCTACTTCAATAATTTTTTTAAAAAGAATACCGGAACCAATCCAAAAAGTTTTCGCTCCAACGAAGTTTGATTTTCTTAACTATCGGTTTGATTCTTGTTAGCCTTTCAGTAAAACTAAACGATACATTTGTATTTGATTATTCATAGTGGAACTCTCATTCCGCAATCAAATACAAACAAAATGAAAACAAATCTCAATACCATTTTTACTCGAGACCAATCGGGTGAAACTATTTCACTTGACGATCCTGAGTATCCTTTATTATTCGAGGTTATAAAAAAAGCCATAAGAATCACTACTCAAATCAACACTCTTGTTGTAGATGATTTACAAAAGATTAATATCCTTTTTAGCGAACTCATCGGCAAAAAAGTTGACGATTCTTTTTTTCTAATCCCTCCTTTTTATTCAGATTTTGGAGAAAACATAAGTATTGGTAAAAACGTATTTGTTAATCATGCCTGTACCTTTATGGATAGAGGTGGAATTACAATTGAAGACGATGTGCTTATTGGTCCTAAAGTAAATCTTATTACCACCAATCATCCTTTACATCCAAATGAAAGAAGAGCTACAATTTCAAATCCAATTCACATTAAAAAAGGAGTTTGGATTGGTGTTGGTGCAACAATTCTTCCTGGAGTAACTATTGGTATTAATTCTATAGTTGCAGCGGGTGCTGTTGTTTCTAAAGATGTCCCAGACAACACTATTGTTGGAGGTATTCCTGCTAAGATTTTAAAAAAAAAATATAAATCAAAAAATCACAACAATGAAATATCCTAAATCCATTGCTTTTGTATTACTAGTATTAGTTTCCTACTCCTGCAATCAAAATTTAAAAAAAGAAAATATGGACACCAAAGAAGACAAAGAAATTTTGACCTTTACACTAAGTGATGGGGTTAGCAAAGAAAATGTAACATTCAAAAACCGCTATGGAATTTCTATTGCAGGCCATCTATACTTGCCAAAAAACATCGATAAAACTAAAAAACATATCGCTTTGGTTCTTAGCGGACCATTTGGTGCTGTCAAAGAACAATCATCAGGTTTATACGCAAATGAAATGGCAAAAAGAGGTTTTGTTGCTTTGGCATTTGACCCTTCTTTTACTGGGGAAAGCGGTGGAGATGTTCGCAATGTTGCCTCTGCTGATATTTTTACCGAAGACTTTAGTGCAGCTGTAGACTATTTAGGATTGCAAAATTATGTGGACCGAAATAAAATTGGAGCATTAGCTATATGTGGATTAAGCGGAATGGCTATTACAGCTGCTGCTAGCGATACAAGAATTAAAGCCATTGCTACTGCTTCTATGTATGATATGTCCAGAAGTATAAGCAAAGGATACATGGACAGTTATACCAACGAGCAACGCCATAAAATCAGTGATTATCTGAGTCAACAGCGTTGGATAGATGCAGAAAAAGGAACTTACGCGCTGGGATATCACGAAATCCCATTTGATGAAAAAGGAGAAATTGTAAAAGGAACAAAGCTCATACCTGATACTTTACCAGAAAATCCAAACCCAGTTTTGGTTGATTTTTATTCGTATTACAAAACCAAACGAGGATACCACCCGAGATCTATTAATTCAACTTCTGCGTGGACAGCTACAACGCCAATATCATTTTTTAACTTTCCTATGCATACCAATTTGGATTTGTTATCACCAAGGCCAATTATGCTTATTGCAGGAGAAAAGGCACACTCCCGTTACTATTCTGAAGATGTATACAAAATAGCATCAAATCCAAAAGAATTGATAATTGTACCTGGTGCAACACATTGTGATTTGTATGACAAAGTAGGTATGATTCCTTTTGACAAATTAGAAAGCTTTTTCAAAGAATACCTGCGATAGCTTTTTAATTTAACGGCATCAAGAGGATAAAAAAAAACGTAATTTTGATTATAATTTACTCATAAACAATTAGTTATAATAACAAAACAAAAAAATCATGAAAAAAGAAGCGGAAAAAAGCATTTTTGAAATTGGTGAATCGGCACCAGCTGAATATTTTACAGGAAATGTAAAAGCAAAAGCCTTACTCGTTGACGATCAGTATTTTCAATGTAACATTTATAATGTTATTTTTGAAAAAAATGCAAGAACTAATTGGCACAGTCATCCCAGTGGCCAAATTCTATTAGTTGTTGAAGGAGAAGGCTCTTATCAACTTAAAGGGGAAGCAGTTCAAACTATGAAAAAAGGCGATGTTATTACTTTCAAACCCAACATTGAGCATTGGCATGGTGCATCATTACATAGTGCTATGACTCACATTGCGATTAATCCGAATACAGAAAAGGGGTTAGTGAATTGGTTACAAAAAGTAACGGATGAGGAATTTAAAAATATAAAATTGGAATAATGAAATCGGACTATAGCAATTCAAATAAAGGAAGAAGAAAATTCATCTTACAAACAATACTTGCAAGTAGCGTTTTATTATTTGCAATTCCATTACAACTATTTTCAAACGATAAAAATCCAATAATTATTTAAGAATATAAAATTTCCGGAATACATACGGTTGTTGGAGAAACGTGACTAAATTTAAAATTGGAGATCTTTAATCCAAATGAAATTACTACAGCTTGGGATAAAGTAGTAAACAAAGAAGCAAGATATCGTTATGTCATAGACGCAGGAACATTTTAATCTCTACATCTAACTTTATGAGGTATTTAATCACAACAGTTCTAATTATCTTTACTATCTCCATTAGTATGGCTAGTTGTACTGCAAATGATCCTGAACCAGTAAAGAACAATACTACTAACACAGAAGATAACATCCCCAAAAACAGCACTATGAGAATCACAATTGGAACGTCCGTTTTCACTGCAACCCTAATTGAGAATGCAACAACAAAAGCCTTTAAAGCATTATTACCGTTAACAATTACTATGAGTGATTTGAATAATAATGAAAAATTCTATTATTTTTCAAATACATTACCCACTAATGCAACACCGGGCGGAAGCATCCAGAATGGCGATTTGATGCTTTATGGGAATAATTGCTTAGTATTATTTTACGAAGGTTTTAATACCTCATACAGCTACACAAGATTAGGGAAAATCAATAACACTTCTGGATTGATAGCTGCTTTAGGAACAGGAAATGTTACTGTAAAATTTGAAATGGAATAAAGTAAACTAGATCAAAATCCTAAAATATAAAAAAAACTCCTTAAGCAATTAAGGAGTTTTTTTTGCGTACTTCGATAAAATGAAGTCTTATATCAAATCATTATCATTTGTTAAAAATATTGGAACTGTTTCTATATCCAGCTTCGTTTTTATACCAATTTTTGTATTCTACGCCATTGCTTAAAACCCAATTTATAAATTTCAAATGACTGGCATCGATTTTCGCTTTTTCAATTGGATAGTCAAAACTACTAGGAAAATCAATAGCCCAAGGTAAATTGTCTTTGGTTTTGTAATATTTCCCTATAGACGACTGAGTGTTGTCAAAAGAAGTTCCGAAATAGGCTTTGTCAGCCAAATCTGTTGGCGGGTAATTTGCTAAATGAACTTCTTTCCCTCTTTCTTTATTAACAATAATAAATGGATTGAAAGGCGCCATTCCGAAGGCACTAACATCAATTGGGTTGACTAAATCTATAGTGACTTCAATAGGCTCTGAGGCAACATATGGTTGGCCAGGGTTGGTATTACCCGCACCGTGTTTCCAAGCATTGTCGAAAACAATTATGGTCGCATTTTTTTGACCAGCTTCTGTTCCGTTTCCATCTGTTTTTATGTATCCTTCGGTGTATTTTGTCCCTTTTACAGATGCGATTTGAGAAGGACTTACTCCAGGGATTGAAAAACCAAACCCATTTTGATAACTTGCCCCAATAGCTTTTACTGTGAATTTTCCTTTCAAGCTAACTACTTTATTTTGTGCATTTGTGATTCTATTAAAGTTGTAATCAACCACTAAATCATTAAAATCATAATCTCCTTTTGATGGCCATAAGTCTTCAAAAGCAAGGGTTCCGTTAGTGTTACTACTTGGGTAATAGTTATTAAACGCTAGTTTCGGGTCATTTGGATAATCATCTGAGCTATCGATTATACCATCTTTATCGGTATCTATTCTATCAGGGTTTATTTTTTGAACATCAAATATCTCAACATTTTTAATTGGATTAGCAGTAGCATAGAAAACAGCATCATTAAAATCATTGTCTCCGCCTGGGCGAATTAAGTCTTCAAATCCAAGTAAGAACAAACTTCTTTTTTCATCATACAACATAACCGTATGTTGACGGTATTTGATATCTGCCTCTGGGTTTAACTCTAAATTAGAGTACAATAAACCCTCACCTACTGTTGATTGTCCCGTTCTATCATTCCAACCATTACGCAACAACATCCATCCAATTACTGTATTTTTTTCAAAAACACCTAAAGAAACTTTGTCCCCAGAATACAATCCGCCTCCTGAACCTGCAAATGAGGCATTAGGAAAAATCACCTTACATTCTTTAACATCAGCTGGAGTTTTAGGTGGAAAATCTCTGTCATAAGTATAGTATGCCAAGGCATTTTTATATCCAGCTCCCTCAGAAACAAAAGTAATCCATACTTCGGCTTTATCTAAAATCACTAAATTGTGCTGGCTACTCCCTAAAAGATATTCTGGATGATAGGTAGGAACGGGCATATTTTCGGGTAAAGCATTGTTGACATCAATTAAGAAATTTTTATCAATCACATCTGGTTTGCTCATTAAATAATTAGGCACTCCGTTATTATTATAAGTCCCGATGTAATTAATTTTTATACTAGCACTCGTTTTGCTAGAAGATGCTGATGCTAGCATAGAAGAAAAGGGTTTGCTGCTAGTTTTTTGACTTTTTTGGGTATTTCTCGAACCTCCAAAAGTAAAATTAACTGCTCCATTTTCTAATGGCACTTTCGTTTCTGGAACAAAACCAATAAAGTCTGTTTTTAGAACAACTTCTTTAATATCGGCTTCGAAAGTATAATCTACTATAAATTCTCCTTGCTCATTGGTTATACCGTTGATAATCTCTTTTCCATTTTCTTCTTCAAAATTGGTCCAAACACTTACTTTTACACCAGGAACGGCATTTCCTTGATTGTCCTTTGTTCGAAGGGTTACTTTGGCATCTTGAGTATTTTTCCAAGTAAAAGTTGAAGAAGCCTTTAGATTATCAATGGTAACTTCACCAGAAACTGGAGGAGGGTCAGTAGTAAAATCTTCAGGGTCTTTACTACAAGAGTTTAACAAAATCATAATAACAAATAACACTATCCATACTGAATTGCTATTTTGCTGTGCATCTTTAATGAAAGTTTTTAAATTATTCATATCCTTTAAATTAGAATGTTTTTAGGTTAAGTTTTATCTCAATTTACAATGTGCTTTATTTTGATGTTTTTGAGTATCCAAAAACAACACCAAAAAAAATATCCATCTAAAACGCTGGTATTTAGGCGCTTTACCCCATATATAGAAATTCATTCTTATCCATAAATTAGAAATGCTTTCCATTTTTTGGAACTACTTATTCTAAAAAACACACCACTGAATTGGACCTCAGAGGATATATTAATTTATAAATGCAATAGCATCTGGAACTCTTCCTGTTCCAATTGTACTTACAATTTCAAAAGTTTTCATATCAATCACTTCAATTTTATTAGCATTGGAGTTGGAAACGAAAGCATACAATCCGTTAGGATGCATTACGATATTCACAGGACGTGGTGTATGATAAAGTAGTATCTCTACTAATGTTGTTTTCCCGTGAAATACAATGGTCTTTATCTTCTTTTTTATTTTTTGATTATACACATATACAGTACCTTCTATTGCATTGGCTACTAAACAATACTTCCCGTCTGTTGAGAATTTAAGCTTTAATGGGTCATCACCTGTTTTCAAAGTATGGGTAACTTTATAAGTCGAGGTATTTATTACCGAAATAGTATTCTCTTTATTATTGGTAACCCATAATTCAGAGCCATCAGGAGTTATATCGATGCCTTTTCTTCCTAACCCACAAGGAATAACCTTAATCACTTTATTGAGATGTAAGTCGATAACACTCACTGAACTTGAACCTATGTTCGTTACATAAGCAATGGCTTTACTTGGGTGCAACACTATAAGATGACTCTTTTTTTGTTGGGTTTGTATTTTTCTTTCAATACTATCGGTATCAATATTAATTACTAATAATGTATTAGTTACATAATCAATCACACCAACTTTATTGGGTTCTGGAAAAGCTACAATCCCATTAACTTTTATATTGTCATCTAAGTCTATAGTTTTTTCTACTTCGTTCTTTTTGGCATCTATGATTTTCAAAATATTACCATCACTAGACCCGTAATTTGTAAGCACTACTCTTTTCTCATCCGAAGTTACAACTGCTTCGTGAGATAAGATGTCAATAGGAATTTCCTTTATTTCTTTTCCCGTAAATAAATCAAATACGTGAACACTCTCGCCAACCTTACTCACAATGTATAATTTCCCTGTGGTTTGTATGGTATACGATGGTAATCTAGCAATAAAACGTGCCGCTTGAAAGCAAATAAATACAATTGCAAACGATAAAATCCAATATTTTGCTTTCTTACTTATCATAACTAAAACTAGATTATAATTGCTAAACCGTCTGGCATATTTCCAACTTTGATACTACTGCTAATTGTAAAATTTTGCATATCAATAAGTTCAACTCTACCAGCGGTGAGATTCGATACAAAGGCATACAATCCGTTGGGATGCATTAGTATACCAACTGGTCGAGGAGTCCGGTAGATGATTTTTTCGAAAACATTTTTATTACCTGGAATAACTATGGTTTTAAAAAGCTTCTTTGATTGGGTATCAAAAACTGAAATTGTCCCCTCACTAGCATTAGCAACCAAACCATATTTTCCGTCAATTGAAAATTTTACTCTTAAGGGCTCTTTTCCTGTTGCCAATCTAGTCGTTTCTTTATAAGTTAAAGTATTGATAACCAAAACGTAATTCTCTTTGTTATTTGAAACCCATAGTTCTGAGCCATCTTGAGTAACATCAATGCCTTCTGCGCTCTTTCCGCAAGGGATAATTTGAACAACTTTATTATTTTCAATATCAATTACACTTACAGAACCAGAGCTAATATTGGTCACATAAACAATAGGCTTAAAGGGATGTTTAACCAATAAATGACTGACTTTTTGTTGAGTGGCAATCTGTTTTTCTACTTTTCCTGTTTCAATATTGACTACTGATAAATTATTGCCATCATCTGACACAACAGCAACTTTGTTAGGATTTTGCAAAGTAATAATACCGTGAGGACTAGCATTCTTATTACCCAAATCAATTGTCTTTATTATAGTATTCTTCTCTGCATCAATGACTGTGATGCTTTTCCCCTTTGCATCAATAGCGCCATAATTTGTAACCACTATGCTGTTCGGGTTGGTTACTACTGTTGCTTCGTGTGGCTCAATTGCAATGGGCAACTCCTTTATTTCCTCCCCTTTTTGTAAATCAAAAACAGTAATGCTTCGGCTTGCTTTATTGACAACATATAATTTCCCTTCCGTTTTTATGGAATATTTGGGCTGTTTTATGACATATACCATTCCAAATACTAGACAAATCAAGCCCAACAGGAGTACTATTTTTTTGAAAAAACTCATAACTTGTTAGATTTAAATTGCTCCATTGCATATCGGCACGCTCGTACGGTAAGCGCCATATAAGTTAAAGAAGGGTTTTGGCAAGCCGATGACGTCATACAACTACCATCAGTAATGAATACATTTTTCACATCGTGCATTTGATTGTATTTGTTCAGAACAGAAGTTTTGGGGTCATTTCCCATTCTTGCCGTTCCCATTTCGTGCACTGCTGAGCCAGGAGGCGGACTTGTTCTATAACTTCCTACATTTTTGAACCCCGCTTTGGTTAAAATTTCCTCACTCGATTTGGTCATATGTTCCATCATTGCTAATTCATTATCACCATATTTAAAATGGACCTTAACCAATGGCAATCCCCATTGGTCTAGATTCTGGGTGTCAAGAGAAATTTTATTTTCATAATTTGGCAGTACTTCCCCTCGACCACCAAGAGAAACCGTCCATTTTCCAGGAGTTTGCAGTTGTGTTTTTAGAGAAGCGCCAAAACCTTGTGTGGGTTTTGATTCCCAATTTTCTCGCTCACCTTTTCCTTGAATTCCATATCCTCTGACAAAATCAGGGATTTGCGTTTGCTTATTGATGTTTTGAAATCTTGGAATATAAATGGTTCCAGGCGACCTTCCTTCGTAATATTTATCCAACAATCCATCAAAAGTTCCGTAGGTGCCTTCATTGACGATATGGTCCATTAAATTGTGTCCGACTTGTTGGCTTGAATTCCCTAATCCATTAGGAAAAGAGGGCGAAACAGAATTCAACAAGATAGCAGCTGTGGCAATTGCCGAGGCGTTTAAGAAAATTAGTTTAGCGTAGAACGTGTGCTCTTGTTTTGACAGCGCATCAATAATTTTTATCCCAATGGCTCTTTTAGTATTGGCATCATACAGCACTTCTTTCACAATAGAATTCGCTCTTAAAGTCAAATTCCCTGTATTTTGTGCATCTAACAATGTTGCAGAGTTACTACTGAAATAGCCTGCAAAAGGACAACCTCGGCTGCATAAATTGCGATACATACAAGGTCCTCTTCCTTTTTTTGGTTGCGTTAAATTTGCTACTCTACCATTTATAATCACTCTATCGGAATAATGCTCTTTTACTTTTTCTTTTAAATGCTGTTCTATCGCATTCATCGGTATCGGTGGCAAAAAAACACCATCTGGCAAATGAGATATAGATTCTGAACTTCCGCTAATACCTACATAATCTTCAACATAGTCGTACCATTGAGCCAAATCTGCATAGCGTATAGGCCAATCGACTCCATAACCGTCTTTTTTATTGGCTTCAAAATCCAAATCTGAAAGACGATAGCTTTGTCGACCCCAAGTTAGGGAACGACCACCAACTTGATAGCCTCTAATCCACTTAAATGGGTCCACCTGAATATAGGGATGCTCTTTGTCATTGACATAAAAATGCTTGTCGGTGGCGTTACAATGACTGCTTTGCACAGGTCGCTCCTCGAGTTCTTCATTTGTTAGATGCTTTCTATTTTTAAAATCCCAAGGATTCAGAAAAGCAGTGGTGTAGCCCGTTACGTGTTCAACTTGTCCGCCTCTTTCTAACACCAAGGTTTTTAAGCCGCCCTCTGTGAGCTCTTTCGCTGCCCATCCGCCACTGATTCCTGACCCTACAACAATAGCATCAAAGGTGTTTGTTTCTGTTTGGTTTTTCATACTATAGCTATTTTGTTGCCCAAGCTTTTTGGTTGGGTTGTATGATGGTGATTGCTTTATATCTTGCAGGAATAGGTTCGTACACTAAATGTTTTGTCGCTCCTAGTTCTGACGTACAATATCCTTCTACAGTTAATGCTTTTAAAATGGTATAAAAAGGACGACCCGATATTTTATTTCTAATTTTAGAAAACAAACCCGAACCTTCGTAAGTACTATCCAAATCCTTTACGATTGCTATTTGTTGTTGTGGCGTGCATTTTTCAAAAGGGAAGCCGTAGGTATCCAAACACGTTTCTTGGAGGTCATTTAATCCGTTAAAGAAATTAGTATATTCTTTTTTCGAAGAACACGATTCCATATAGTCAATAATAAAATCCTGAACGTTAGCTTCTTTTGCTCCTGGAGTTTCGGTAGCAGGAATAATCACATCGACTAAGGCTGCAATTAAATTCTTGTAATTAGGGAGTTGTCCTCTATTGGATTTCGCATAAAAAAAATGAATTCCCGTATAGGAAGCAATCCCAATTCCAGTGAGGGCTAAAATTCCGCCGATAGCTTTTCTTCTATTCATAATTTTATTTTTTTTGAAGTGAAATCTAATGGTTTACAAATTGCATTCGGTACTAACTCGCTCGTTGTGCTCTTTCCCAGTTTACCGATTGTGATTTTTTCATATATCTAAAAAAGCCCAAAACCACGCATACATTCATTATAAAAAAGTAATACGGCACAAACAAAATCTTGATTCTGGTTTCTCTATTTTCTAAAAACCAACCCAACAAGGCAAGGGCATAAAAAAGCAACTGCAACCAAAACAAGGTGGAATACAAACCAAAAGAGAAAATCCCTTCGTTGATGGCTAATATTGACAAAACAGGAATAAGAAGAATGAGGCATAAAGGAGTTAAACTCCAACGTAAAACGCGATGCGATATGTATTGAAAGGAAAGTGTTCCGTATTTAAAAACATTCAGCAAAGAACGAAGTCGCACAATAGATTGAATGCCTCCCGCAGAGATTCTAACTTTGCGTTTAAATTCTTCTTTCACATTGGCCGAAGCGGTTTCGATAGCATAGGCTTCAGGGTCATATTGAATGGTATAGCCTTCTTGAGCAACTCTTAGTGATATGATAAAATCATCCAATAAAGTGTCTTTTTCAACGTGGCGGTATAAGGCTGTTCGGATAGCAAAAAGTTCTCCCGCTGCTCCTACCACTGAGTACAATTCGGCATCCCATTTTTTCAATGCCGATTCATATTTCCAATAAATACCCTCGCCTGCACCAGAGGCGACATCGCTTTCTTTGTCAACAATTCGTTTTTCACCAGAAACGCAACCCACCTTTGGATTGCTAAACAAGTTTACGATGCGTCTAATGGATTCTTTCCCGAGATTGGTATTGGCATCACTAAAAATAACAATGGGAGTTTTCACAAAATCCATCCCTCGATTCATTGCTCCAATTTTACCATTGCGCTCATCTAAATGATAGACTGTTGTGTTTGGGTATCCTTTCAATAATTCAGGAGTGCCATCATCGGAACCATCGGTAACCCAAACGATATTGATTTTTTCTTTAGGATAGTCGAGTTCTAAGGTGTTTTTCATTTTAGCAGCTACATAATCCTTTTCATTGTAAGCCGCAATAAACAAGGTCACTTCGGGTTCATAGGAAAGGTCAATTTCTAGCTTTTCACCCATCTTAAAAAACCGTCTGATTTTTATAATTGCATACAACAAAATGCCATAACCTACATAGGTGTAGACTATCACCGATAGCAAAATCCAGAATAGTATCTTTAGTGTTATCATTTTTACTTGCTTAAAATTTATACTAGCGCTAGACCTTTTCCCATATTTCTTTTTCAGGATTGTATTGTTTCAATATTCGTGCTGGATTCCCTACAGCGACAGCATAGTTTGGAATATCTTTTGTGACCACGCTACCTGCTGCGACTACACAATTTTTACCAATGGTTACTCCTGCCAAAACCACCACGTTGGCACCAATCCAAGTGCCATCTCCAATAGTTATGGGTGCTGTAGAAACACCCTGAATATGAATGGGACGATTGACATCTTCATAGTTATGGTTCAAGCCCGAAAGGGTAATGTTTTGCGCCAATCGTACATCATTTCCAACGGTAACTGGACCAATAATGGTGTTGCTGAGTCCTATTTTGGTCCTATCTCCAATAATTACTGGACCCACACCATTGTTTATGGCTGAAAAATCTTCGATAGTAGAGTCCTCTCCAAGTTCAAATTTATTCCACGGAACGACGTCCAATCTTGTTTGATATCTTATTATAGCTCCTTTTCCTTTTTTATGATAAAAAGGATTTACGAACCACTTAATCCATAGTCTAGGTCTTGTTTGCTTTGGAATAAGTATGGACCAATGAACCAGTTTTTTCAATTTTTCATTGGATTTTATTTTTTCTTTCAATCCCATTGTATCCTGTGTTTGGTTGCTTTAATTATTCCTTGATAGATGGCACTAACATTGTTTTCCCAAGTATGACTTTTGGCAAAATTGGCTCTTTGTTCAGCCAAAGTTTTTGAGTTTTCTTCCAAAGCTTTTTCGGTTAAAGTAATGTACTCTTCATTTGAAGAAGCCAGATACACATACTCACGAAACATTTCCATTGCTTTGGTTTGCGTTGCAATAACTGGTTTTCCCATAGCAAGGTATTCATCGATTTTTCTTGGATAATTGCCAATCGTTAAGTTATTGGTCAACTGCGGATTGATGGCTACATCAAAACCTTTTACATAAGCTGGAAGTTCTGAGCCATCTTTACTCCCAAAAAAATACACATTTGGCAATTGATGCAATTTTGATTTTTTAAAATCATCGTCTTCTGGCCCTACGAGAACAATGCTCCAGTTTTTTCTTTGCTCGGCTATATATTCAAGTAAATTGATATCTAACCTTAAACTGGTAAGCGACCCCACATAGCCAATAATTGGCGAGGGTACATCTTTGAATTCTGCTGGTACTTGTATCGTACCCTCATCGTCACTAAAGTGAGAGACATCGCAACCTTGTCCAACCATATAACTATAAGCCGTGTATTGTAAACCAAAATCTGCAAAAAAATCAGAATTCGTCAATAAAACATCTGCTTGTTGTATCACTTCGGGTTCCATTTGTTCTCCGTGTTTTTGCCAATAAGGTACTTTCACCAAATAATCTCGCATATAATAAGCATAGACTTTGGGCTGTAAAAATTCCTTCAAATGTCTTCCTAAAAACATCGAACTGTCATTAAAGAGAATGACATCTTTAAAATTCAATCGCTTGGCCGCCGATTTGATATCTTCTGAAAATAATCGGGCATTTCTCCTGTTCAACATTCTAAAAACACTATCAATAGGCAACCAATTAATGGATTCGACACTGTTTTTGGGGTATAAATTCCACAGATTGTTACCAATCTCGTATAAATCAGGCTCGAGACCTTTTTTGATTCTGATTCGTTTTTGAATTTTTTCTTTATGCTTGTCTTTTCTCATTGTAGCTCTATCCATAGGCGGATTTACATATAAAACCCGATTGTGTTTGGCAAACTCCAACGCTATATTCTTGCAATTACTACCTATTTCAATATCCCAGGCTTGTATGCCTACCACTATTATATCTTTACCTTTTATCATTGTCTAGATTTTTTTGAATGTTCGATATGGATGGTTTCATAAAGTTTCAAATACTCTTTGGCCATATTTTTCCAAGAAAACTGTTTACTGCGCTCCAAGCCTTTCTCACAAAGCGATTGGCGATAGGCTTCATTATTTAGAATGGTGATGAGTCCATCTGTAATTTCTTCTGGTTGAAACGGATTGACAATATGGGCAGCATCTTCTGCAATTTCAGGCATTGATGAAGTGTTTGATGTAATAACAGGCACGTTACACGACATCGCTTCCAGCATAGGAATCCCAAAACTTTCCCGTAGTGATGGATACAAAAAGATATCGCATTGAGAATAAATAGCTGGCAAATCAGTATTGATTACGTAGCCCGTCAAAACAATTTGATGGATGAGATTGGGGTCGTTAATTTCATTCAACAAACTGTTCAGTTCTGTTTTATCATAATCTAACATTACGAGTTTATGATTTGAGGCTGTATGTTTTAAAAAATCGGAAAAAGCTTTTAGTGTTCCTTTTGTGTTCTTTTTAGGGTCTGTATTACCCAGAAAAAAGAAAAATTGGTCTGGTAAATTGTATTTTTCTTTAACCCGTTTGAGTTCTTCTCTATTGGTAATGGGTTTAAAATGCTCGCTTACCCCATTATAAATAGCCCCTAGTTTTGTATCGTCTTTTATTCCAAAGAACTCCCCAATTCTGTTTTTTTCAAAGTGAGAAACAGTAATCACTTTTTTGCTCTTCTTCACTATACGAGGCACTACCAATTTTCTGTATATATTTCCAAATTTTTGATAAGTACTCGCACTACTTCTCAGTATTGTCAAATAACTACTTTCCATATAAATAATGTCGTGAAGAATCGTTATCAGCGGAATAGACGTAAAAAAAGGTGCGGTATTGCTAGTACAGTGCAAGATATCACAACCATATTTTTTGGCAGCATTGGGCAAAGCAATTTGCTCCCAAGTTGGATACGGTCCACCATTCAATTCAACAATCGTAAAGTTCGAAGTTGCTTTAAGAGCAGAGGAATCTTCATCTGGTTTTACAAAAATGAAATACTCATTTATATGGTCTAGCTCTTGAAGGTTCTTGATTAATTCTAAAGCTACCATATCCATTCCGTGCTTCTTTTTACGAAAAAGGCGTTGCCCTTCTATACCTATTTTCATACTGCTACTTTTTTAATTGATTGAACTGAAAAATACCCTATGAGCTGATTTTTAATTGTGGTATACACCACCACTTCTATGACATAAGAGAACAAGAACATCACCATAATATAAAGTGAATATTCTACTATTTTATCGTTTATAAATTTTAAGTAAGTAGCCTCGACAACTAGGTAATGATGAGAAATATAGATTACATAAGAAAAAGGTGCGAAGTACTTGAATACACCAAAAATAGTATTGAAACCAAACCAATTGTATGCATTCCAAATCAGAGCAGTAAGCAGTACTAAAAACGCAAAAACAAAATGCCGTAATTCTACGATAGGATACGCCACTAGTGGGTAGCTATAGACTTTTGTGTATGAAAAATTCAAGTATACATTCAGTACCAATACTGCAATGACAATTGCTAAAACACCAATATAAGAACTTACAGCTTTGAAACTAAAGGAACCGCCTTTTATATAAATTGAGGCAAATTCTACTCCAATCCACCAAATTCCAAAATACATTACAATTCTATTTAGAATAAAAGGATAAACGACATACGAAACAGTTGCTATAAGAATACTACTGCTTACCCAAAACGATTTTTTTTCGGGACGAATGTATTTTGTAAGCGCAAAAAAGAGCATATAAAACCACCATTCATACGATAAGGACCAAAGCAATCCGTTACCCATATAGGTTGGTACAATTACATTGGGCTTCAGAGAAATCACATCTTGTAGCATAAAAATATTACCCCACAAAGTGCTCCATTCTGGGTCGGCTAAATTTCCAGTGGCATAACATTTTAAAAAATAGCCCATCAAAAAGATGAAAAAGAGAGGCACATAAATTCGTAAAAAACGACGTCCAAAATAGTTTCGAAACGATTTATCTTCTGATTTTTCCCAAGAATACTTGATTACAAATCCACTTAAAACAAAAAATAAAATAACCGCTTCTGACCCAAAACGAAAAAGAAAGCCCAAATTTATTCCAAATAGATTTATCTTTTGCGGCAGCACGTGAAAAAGCATCACATATAATGCGCTAAAACCACGAATGGCTTCGAGTTTTTCTAAACGATTATATTTTTCTGATGTTTCCATAGTTTTTTTGAAACAACTTATTGAATTACAACAACTTTATTTTGAAGAGCTTGATGTATGTTGCGTATGTATAAATGTTTTATTGGCTCCTTTTATTTTTAGTAGAGACAACAACATCATCAACATTCCTTTTGGCAAACTCATTAATGCTTTTAAAGTTTTGCGATTGTAAAAGGATTTTGGCACAGAGAAAACAAAAGACAACACACAAGCAATTAGTAAAACCACCCAATACTTCGAATACGCTTTTGGGTTGTCTAACCAATAGTTCAGCAGAACAAAACTAGCGCTGCACAATATAACGGCTCCGAGCAATAATATCCTAGGAGGCTGAATAAATTGAATTGCCTTGTCGAAATAATCGACATTGCCTTTGAGTAATAAATGTTTAGTGGCAGTCAAAATATCTTTCTTAAAGTAATGCAATTGTGCGGACAACCATCGGCGACGTTGATTGCCAAACACTTCAGCTTTTTGAATTTTTTCATCAAAAACTATGGCATCATTGAGGTATACAATGGTATGTCCCTCTTTTAGCATTTTGAGTTCAATTTCTTTATCAAATCCACCAACGGCGGTAGCGCTTGCCATAAGGGTTTTAAAATAATTATATTGAAAAGCCATTCCAGAACCAATTATTGCAGAAGATAATCCTAAAACACGATGCCCTTTTCTGAAAATGTTATTATTGATTTCTTCGCTAATAGCATCTAAAATAGCCCAAGAATTGTTCGTGTTTTTGGCTGTTCGATGGCCTTGCACGGCAGTGAATCCAGATTCAAATGCTGCATTTACTTGCTTCAAAAAGTCATTTGCCATCACATTATCAGCATCTAAAACCACTGCTATATCATAATCCCTTTCGAGAGTTGCCATAGCTTTATTCAACGCTTTGGATTTTGTGCTTTTTTCAAAACTTACCTCAATAACGATTATGGGTAACGTTTTTAAGGCTGAAATTGTTTCTTCTTGAAAAGAATCTGCAATGATTACCACATCATAATGCGTAGACGGATACTCTTGTTGCAAAGCCGCATTGGCCACTTCTACAATTACTTCATCTTCTTTGTAACCTGGAATAAGCACAGCAATTTTCTTTATATTTCCGTTATCGGAATATTTTTGTTGTTTATAAAATAAGCTTGCTATTGAAAACAGTAAAATATATAAGGTTGCAAAACCCAAAAGGAGTAGCAAAACAATTTGTATGATATTAAATAGAAGCATAATTTAAATTTTTAATTAAAAATTGTTGGTGCTTTATTCATTTACTTATTTGAACTTTCTCAGTACATCTCTCGCTTTTAAAGCGTATTTTCTCAAGAAAGGAAGGTGCTTACCACTTTTAAGATTGTACATAAAAGATTCCGATTCGAATATCATTTCGAAATTAGCGGTACATAAAACGGGCTTTTTGGACAACCTATTGATTTCTACAGCCTGATGGTATTCGCTTTCAACAAAAAGCACATAAGGTTTTGCTAAGTAGGCTTTTGCCTTATGGTCGCCGTGACTGTTGGCTCGCTGTCTGGCTTCCATATTGGGTAAATCCAGCATAACCAATTCATTATATTTGATATTGTTTGCAGCTAACCAAGTTTCGGTTTCTTTGCGGTATTTCTCTAGTCGTGAGGTAACAATTGTACCAATCTTGCTTCCTGGAATAAACAATGGTGGGGCATTCAAAATAAAATCGATGTATTTTTCTCCATCGTCATTTTGTTCTGGCAAAGGATCTGCACACAAAACCCCATCAATGTCAAAGCAGGCTTTCTCTAGAGTGGTATGATTGAGAATATTCCACTGAAAATACCTTGGCAAAGGCACCACTTCAAAGAAATAATCGACCATTTTTTCTTTTCCTGGAATGACATAAACGGCACAATATTTTATATTGAATTGATCCTTGAGATGTTCCAAGCTTTCTTTAACCTCAACCATAGCAGCTCCCGAGGCAATACTATCATCGACCACAAGTATTTTTTTAAATTCAGAAATATCAAAAAACTGGCTTCTGGCACCTGCTTTATAAATATGCCCATTCAAAAAAGAATGAATATCTGTATAAGGCCTATTGAGATACAAAGCCAATAAATTTGCTGGTAGCATTCCACTTCTCGGAACACCAACAATCAAATCAAAATCACGAGGAATGATACTTAATCGCTGAAGTATGATATTATTTAAATCTTTCACATTTCTATAGTACATAGCTTTTTGGGTTTAATGATTGATTAGTTAAGCTTTACATAGTAATTTCAATTTTATACATTTTGTGCCGTACGCAACTCAAGTTCTTCTTTTTGTTGGTCGGCTTCAAAAATCTCTGGATTCGATATAATCGCCATAGTTGCATATATGAGCAAGGCTGTTGGCATTTGTCCCAAAACAGCATTGCCATAAGAAGCTGCCATAACACCCGCCATTCCAGAAATTAGCGCACTCATTTTCAACTTAGTTATTGGGTCTCTAATGGTAAACATAACTTTGTAGGATGCTTTTCCAATTACATAAAACAAAACAAACAAATGGAATACCAATCCCACAATTCCTAATTCTGCCCAAATCAAAACGTACCAACTGTCAGTAGCTACGTGAGAAAGAAATGCATTGGGCAAAAACCGTTGTGCTTTGTCGCCTGCATGCCCAATCCCTCCTCCAAATGGTCTTGATGCCAAATAAGCTTTCAGTATTTTTTGATTGTTCAATCGTACTTGCAAAGAAGGCTCATTGGGGTCAAATGCAGTTCGCATTCTTCGTATTTGGTCATTTCCATTAGCGATAGTAGTGTATTTGAAAAAAACAAAAACCATTGCTAGAAATAGTACCCCTAATGCCAATACTTTGATGTTTTTCCTTAAGAAGAAAAAGGTCATAAGTCCACCCAAAGGAACACCGATTGCACCTCTAGTTCCAGAGATTACCATTCCGTAGAATCCTAATATTCCAACGATTATAAAAAAAGCTTTAGCAAAACCTTTTTTGGTCATCGAATAAATAATAGCCACAACACCTGTATACCCTTGATTTCCTCCAAATTGACCCGCATCACTAAAAAAAGAAAACACCCTTAATTTACCAAAAAGCACATGGGTCTGCGCTGCACCTGCATTTAACCAAGCTTGTTCAGCCTCATCTACCCCAATGAACAACTGCTTCATTCCGTGCAGGCTGGCAATTATTGAAAAAACACCCCAGATATATAAAAGCGTGTCTAACTTTTTGTGGGTATCGATGAATAAAAAGGTGAGCACTAAAAAGAAAAAGAAATAAAATCCAAGACCTCTACCCGCTATCCAAGCTTCAACACTTCGGGCTTCTGGATTTACCAATTGAAATATGCAATACAATAACCAAATCCCAGCAAAAATGGTAATATCTCTATTGGCAGGAGACCAATCTACCTTTTCTCTAAATCTAGAAAAAATTAACGCTAAAAAAGTCAAAATCATTACGCCATCTATTGCAAAACCTAGAGGCAATCCAGTTATATATCGAGTTAAACCAAGTATCAAAAAGTTCAGACCAATAGCAGTATAGAATCCCAGAATAGGATTTGAAAACAACTTGTACAGGTAGAAAACCAAAAATAGTAGTGCAATTAAAAGCCCTATTCCTACTGTTTTTAATTTCGCAATTAATAATGCGATGATCACAACCGTTACAAGCAATAACAAAAGTCCCTTCGGGCTAGATAAACTAGCTGAACCAGATGCTTTATCAAAGGGATTTATATTATTACTGTTCGTGTTCACTTTACTTTTATTAGGTGTTTATGATTCCTTCAAATTTGTTCTCTTTACTTTATGAATAAGGCTTTTATAAAAATCGATTCCGCTTGAGAAAATTTCTTTATAACTCAAAGACAGTTCTTTGTCTAAAAAATACATTCCCATCCAAATGCCAATTAAAGTAAAAAGTATAGATGCAACTGCCACTAGCAACAACGATTGGAATATAAAAATGGCGATACAATCACCTATTATATTCGCTAGAACCATCACGAATACTTTTATGGCATTAATTTTTGGTTTATTGATGCTATCCAAACCAATACCTGTCATTCTATCGATAGGCAATAACAACCCATAAATGGAAAATACTCGAACAATATTGACAACATTAAATCCCGTTTGAGGATCCGTTTCTAAATACTGTCTTCCACTTATTACTAATACAAAGAATTCAGCAAATACGAATGTGAATACACTTAAACCAGCAAAAAGATACGTTAAAGCTCCAGAGTAGGTGTAGAACAAATCTCTTACTTCTTCCACCTTGCCCTGAACGCTTGCCTTAGACATTTTAGGAAAAGCAGTAGCCACAAAACTTCGCAGTGGAATTTGCTGTAATTCTGTCAATTTTAATGGAATACTATACAAAGCGACAGCGGCACTCCCTAATGGACTTAAACTGATAATTATGGTATCGGCGCTTCTCAACAAGTTGGTTCCAATTAAGGTGAACGTAGTATATTTTCCGAAATTTAATAATGTGCTATTGGTCTTTTTGTTGGCTTTGAAAATGTTTTTTGTACCGTCCCAACCCAAAACTATGCTTATGAAGGAAGTCAAGGCGTTGATGATAAGCATTGCCATTACTAATTCATCTAATGTCAACAGCTCTAGGAAAAAATTAGTTAAAATCACTAAGAAGAAAAGGCCGCTATTCACCGATTTTAACAGCAGTATTTTTCCGTATGCTCTGTCTGCTTGCAAGACAACTAGCGCATTATTCCAAGGAAGATTTAGAAAAGCCAATAATGGATACCATTTAAAAAATAGATGATATCCAGAAGCACTAATTACGTCATTGAACAGTACATAGCACACAATCAAAATCAATGCTATTGCAAGAGTTGCCACCAAACCAATTAAGGCATTAGAACCAATAAGTTCCATTCTAGACGAAGCGTCTGCTCCCGATAAAAAACGTATTAAACCATTATTGGTAATGCCAAAGCGAAACATTTCTACAAAAGACCCGCCGGTAATAAATAACACCCATTGCCCAAAAACATCCAGAGACAAACTTCTCGCTAATAATGCAAAACCTGCAATGCCTAAAACGGCAATGACAAGATTCCCTGTCAAGGACAGAAAATTATCTTCTCGCACTATCTTTTTGAGCGTTTTCATCAGTTCATTTTAGATTTGGGCTTTAGAAAAAAATTGAAATTTGAACATCGCTTTTAATTTCTTTCTCAATACACTTCGTTTTTTAGGCAATTCCCCTAAAATGGATTCAATTTCATTGATTTGGACTCCATTAATTATAAAATTAATTTTTGAAGCAGCTGTTTCTACTATATTTTTCATTGCCAATTGGTCTGCATCTGACCAGACTCGATTAGAGCGGCATACGAGGATATTCAAATCAGCTTGATTTAATAATTCCGTTGGATAGATATAATCAATTAGAGGAGGTAATTCAATAATTACAAAATCGGGAGCACAATTGAGCGTAATGCCATTTTGATTTAAAATGTCGGAATAGTTTTGAGCGTTATAAAAGGTATTGTTTATTGCATAAGTATAATACTCGGTCTCGTTTAGATAACTAGAAACATCGGCTAAAAATGGATTATCATAATCGATTCTAGGGTCTGCATAGCCTAAAAATTTATTTAGTCCTGAAAACTTCGGGTGTTGTTTTACTGTTTTTTTTGCGCCTTCATATGTAAGCATCACGACTTCTTTGCCTTCATTTTTCAATGTTTTGGCAATGTTTCCTGCCATTACCGTTTTTCCTTCTTGTTTTTGAGTGCTAAAGACAACGATGGTTTTTGTTTTATTCTCTGAGGGATGTGTCACAAAATACTGCAACACATTTTGTGTAATGATTTCAATTAATCTTTTTTGAATGTAGGGTAAATTAATGCTTCCGGGGTCTACTATTAATTTAGGCATCATACCCAAAGAATTCAAGCCTAACTTTTTACTGGCTATTTTAGCATTCTTCAAAGTATCATCAAAATACTCCATCACAAAAATAATGGCCAAAGTAATTAGACCTCCTAAAATCGCCGCTGCAATAACTAATAGCGCTCGTTTGGTAGGGTTTGGTGATAAAGGATAATAAGGAGGGTCAATGGCTTTCAAATTGGAGGTTAGCTCACTGTCCTGAAGTTTGAGTTTGGCTAAATTTAATCCGTGAAGTATTTCTAAATAGCCTTGTTCAGATACCGAAATCTCTCTTTCAATTCTTTTAATCGTCGCGCCAGCTGGAGCATAATTGGCATATTTTTTCTGAAACTCTTTATTCTGTCCGTTTATAATATTGAGTTTTGCTTTAATATTATCTGCTTCGACTACATTATTTATCCAATCTGGAAGAATTTTAGAAACAGGCAAACCATCTATAGAATTTTGATAAGAATACAACTCAGCAACATTTCTTTTTATATCATTAGATAAGGCTTCGGCTTTTTTATTTAGCTCTTCTATTTTTGCCAAATCGCTTTCATTATTCGTCGATTCGAATCTCGCCTTGATTAAAGCTATTTTGTAGTTAAGGTCTCCGATTTGTTTCTTTTTATCCAGAATTGCATTGGTCTTAAGTTGTATGGCCTCTTGAATTTTTAACTTTTCTTCCAATCGTTTAGTTGATGCTTGAATCCCAGCTAAATCAGCTATTTTTTTATTGTAATCGACATCCATATCTTCTTTAACTACCGCAACAGCCTTACTCTGTTCGTAGTAGTTGATGATATTAGAAGATTTATTAAACTCTAGAAGAATATCTTCAGCAGCGGCTAATTTTTGTCTAGCATTTTCTAACTGAGCTTCGAAGTATTTTACCACTGCATCAGATCTATTTTCTTTAATGTGCTTGTAATTAACAATACAAACTCGATTATAGATGGCAAGTGTTTGTTGGCAAATCCCTGGATCATTAACGGTATAACTTAATTTTATCAAATCACTATTTGAAATTCGCATAGCTGTTACAGTAGCAATCGCCTTAAGAGAATAATGGTCATCTTTACCGTAGTTCAATAGTTCATATACATAATTAGTATTGCTACTCTTCATTAAAGCCATTAAATTTTTAACCGTCTTTTCGTAATCCGCTCTATTGATTTCAGGGGGAAATAATGCTTTATCTGGATCATTTATTTCCATTGAAGAAGACTCTGGTTTATTTTCGTGTACTACATATTTATACAAGGAAGCTGGTACTTTGCTTTTTAATTGGTCATAAAACGTTTTGGATATGTATCTCGGATTGGCTTCTGGGAGCATCAAATGCTGAGCTAGTAACCTAACGGCAACTTCTTCTTGGGTTTCACGTGAATTGATAATATTAATCAGGTTATCAAAGGCTGCGTTCGATGCTTGATAATTGAATGTTTTATCCATTTCAATAGAAGAGCCTGTCGCGATACCCGTGTATAAAACCGTTTGAGAAGAATATTCAAAAGATGGATTTCTAGTAAGCAATATAACCAATGAAGCCAATACAATTGGAACCAGTAGCAAGAGCAGTAGATGCTTTAAAATCAATCGTACAAAATCAATTATTTTCATCTTTCTTTTTTAATTTATTAAATCGAATACAAGTCCTGACATGTCTTCGAGCAATTGTTTTGCAATTATAAATTCTGCCTTTGCGGATTCATAATCGGCCTCAAGATTAGAAGTAATACTAGTTATTCGCACATATTCTGCAACGGGTACCACACCGTTTCTAAATTCTTTTTCGACCATTTCCATATTTACTTTTCCGTTACCAAAGTTTTTAGATCGTATTTGCAGTAATCGTTGCTTTAAAATAACGTCTTGGTACATCCTAATTACCGTTTGCCGTATTTCATCTTCTTGAAATTTGGTCATATTTTTGGCTTCTTCAATTTCTAGTCTCGCTAGTTTGAGTTGATTCTTTCTGTTTAACATATCAAACACCGGAAATTTTAGATACATCCCCACACTATAGTTGTATTGCGTGGACAATGTTGAAAAAGCTGTATTTGAAACCCCATCATCATTATTAGAAAAATTATTTAAAGTACCATATCTACCATCTACTTGTACACCAATATTTCTTGTCCAAAAAATACGCTCTGATGCTAGAGTAGATTCTTTTACACCAACGTGATTCTTTCTAAACTTGACCATTGCATTTCTTTTCAATACAGAATCTAAAACCACTTTTAGAGGCGGAAAGTGAAACTCGTTACCAGTTAGTAAAGTATCTTTATTTTGAGCGGTTTGAGCTTGTGTGTTATAGAAGCATAAAACAAAAACACTAATAATGGATATTATTTTAATTTGTTTTTTCATAAGTATACAAGAATCAAATCTTATTTATTACACAGAACCTTTTTGAAGTAATGCGGGAATCGTTCTTAAAATGAGTTTCATATCGTACCAAAAGGAATAGTTATCTCCTTTAAATTGATCCGCATATTCATTATCGAGGCGCATTCGTTCTTCTTCGGACATTTTTCCGCCTTTTCCTCTTAATTCAACTTGCCATAAACCTGTAATTCCTGGTGGTGCCAAAAACCGTTTGGATAATTCATCACCAGTTAGCATTTCTGCTTCATAAACGGGTAGCGGCCTGTTGCCTACAATAGACATATCGCCTTTTAGCACATTGATAAGCTGTGGTAGTTCATCTATACTGGTATTTCTGATAAACTTACCCACTTTTGTAACCCTTGGATCGTCTACAATTTTCACAAAAGTTGAATTATTTTTGGCGGCTTCATTTTTTTGTACATTGAACCAATAATCACAAATTGCATAGGAGTCTAAATACATAATAGGAGAACAAGTTTCTCCATCGGGTAGTTCACTACATTTTGGACAAGGAATATCCAACGGGCTGTCCGAAGCCTTTGTCGTTTCTTTTTTATATTGATTTTTTTCGGCTGCTAGTTTTTTTAGTAACTCGTCAGATCCTGTTCGCATCGATCTTAATTTATAAAAATCGAAAGTTTTTCTGCCCACACGTTTTGAAATGTAATATACTTTCCCTTTGGATTCAAGTCGAATGGCTGCGATAACAAGTAGTAAAAATGGAGAAGCTACAATAAGGACCGATGAAGCTACAAAAATGTCGAATATGCGTTTTGAAAGCGGCATTTTATACATTTCCTCACTGAAATCGAATACTATTTCTTTTTTGTGTTTTGGTTTTCTATGTTGGGATAAGAACTCAATTCTATTAAGAATAGCACTTGCTGCTGTACTTGAAATCACATAAAAATCATCCATTTGCTTTCTAAATGCTGTTTTATAGAGATCTGGATTAAAATCTTTAACAAGCAATACAAAGGGAATAGCGTCGTATTCACTTTGTGCCCTAATCCAATCATATAGAAAAAAACCATTGTTGCCTGGCAAATTATAATCACAAATAATAGCATCTATTTTTTTTGTAGACTGTAGGTATTTTGTAGCCTTGACACTATTTTCTAAAACAGTTATAGTCCAATTTTCAAATTCTTTTTGATTAAAATAATCTGCAGTGCTACCGATATATAAAATTGTTAGATTTGAGTTCATAAGGACTTAATTTAAATTGCAAATAGTGCTAAAGTTCTCACCATTCTATGGCAAAATGAATGGGGTAGATATTTTTCTTGACCAATTCTTCCAATTCTTCTGGATTGAAGGGTTTGGTCAGGTAATCCTGAGCACCCAGTCTATAACACTTTATTCGCTCTTTACTTTCTGACTTACCCGATAACATAATAAAAGGCGTATGTTTGGTAAATCCACGTTGTCTGACCTTAGTCAAAAACTCATAACCATCCATATTTGTCATTTGGATATCACTTATTATTAAATCTGGCAGACTCTCATCAAGCCATTGAAGGGCTTCCACAGCGTCGTGTATTGTTATAACTTCATAATCCTGAGAAAGAAAATTTTGCAATAACAAGCAAATGCTTATTTCATCATCTACTACTAATATCTTTTTCTTCATAATTTTAGGTATTCGTTATATTAAAATCATTTTTCATTTGATCTACCACTTCTTGTGCAATCAACTTTAGAGATGCAATTTTCATATCAACTTCTGGTGCAGTAATTTCATTAGACAATAAATCTTCGGTAAGAAGGAATTCTTCAGCTAATTGATCTGTTCCAAAATAAGCTAACGTTGGTTTTATCTTATGTGATAGTCTAACGATTTTTATAAAATCCTTTTCTGTGTAGGCTGTTTCTATCTCGTTTATAGCATCTATAATTTGTTCTACAAATACTTCAGCCATCTTTGCAATCTGTTCTTGATTGCCTCGACACATTTTTTCAACCAATTGAAGATTGTATAATTTCATAACAGCAACATTTTAATAGCACTCAAAACTCAACTAAATAATTGATTCAAAAAACTTTATCGTTTCAATTAAACCTTCATCCAACTGAATTTTTGGAGACCAGTCTAACTCTTTTTTGGCAATCGTTATATCTGGCTGACGCATCATAGGATCATCAGAAGGCAAGGGTTGGTAAATCAGTTTTGATTTTGAACCCGTTAGTTGTATCACTTTTTCTGCCAATTCAAGAATGGTAAATTCATTTGGATTTCCCACATTTACGGGCCCCGTAAAGTGGTCTGGTGTATCCATCAATTTTATCATTCCTTCCACTAAATCATCTACATACTGAAAACTTCTAGTTTGCTGTCCTTTTCCGTAAATAGTGATATCTTGATTTTGTAAAGCCTGAACAATAAAATTCGAAACAACCCTTCCGTCATTAGGATCCATTCTTGGACCATAGGTATTGAATATTCTTATGATTTTAATTTTAACATTATTCTGTTTGTGGTAATCAATGAATAATGTTTCAGCACAGCGTTTGCCTTCATCATAACAAGAGCGCTCCCCGATTGGGTTTACGTGTCCCCAATACGATTCTGGCTGCGGATGTACCAACGGATCTCCATACACTTCGCTAGTCGATGCTTGTAATATTTTAGCATTTACTCGTTTGGCAAGTCCTAACATATTAATGGCTCCCATCACAGAGGTCTTGATTGTTTTTATAGGATTGTGTTGGTAATGTATTGGCGAAGCTGGACAAGCGAGATTGTAAATCTCATCCGTTTCAATAAAGAATGGAGTAGTCACATCGTGACGAATCAATTCAAAATAGGGGTTGTCTAACAAATGAACCACATTCTTTTTTTGTCCAGTAAAAAAATTATCCAAACAATAGACCTCATTGCCCTCATTTAATAGACGTTCACACAAATGTGAACCTACAAAACCGGCACCACCAGTTACTAAAATTTTTTTCATTGCCATAACCTGTGTTTTTAAAACCGAATTACTATTTACGAGAGCTTACCTATTTTGAAGTATTCACTCCAATACAGAAATAATCAAAACCGTTTTGTTTCATTTCGTCTTTATCGTAGATGTTACGTCCATCAAAAATTGCAGGTCTATGAAGTAATTTTTGAACAATTTTTAGATTTGGAAATTTGAATTCTGGCCATTCGGTTAGAATTGCCAAACAGTCGGCATCAATAAGAGTTTCGTATTGGTCTTCGTAATACGAAATGGTGTCTCCAAAATGATGTTTCGCTTCATTAATAGCGATTGGATCGTAGGCTTTTACAATTGCCCCTGCTTTCAGTAGATTTTTTACAATATATAACGAAGGCGCTTCGCGCATATCATCGGTTTGAGGTTTAAAAGAAAGCCCCCATAGTGCAATGGTTTTGCCTTTGACATCTCCATTAAAATACTTCATTATTTTATGAAAAAGCACTAATTTTTGGTCATTGTTAACAGCTTCTACAGCTTTTAATACTCGCAATTCATAATCGTATTCGCCAGCCGTTTTGATTAATGCTTGTACATCTTTAGGAAAACAAGACCCACCATAACCAATACCTGGATATATAAATTTATTTCCAATTCGGGAGTCAGAACCAATTCCTTTGCGGACTTTATTAATATCAGCTCCAACAATTTCGCAAAGATTAGCAATGTCGTTGATAAAACTAATTTTTGCGGCAAGCATAGAATTCGCAGCATATTTGGTCATTTCTGCAGAAACGATATCCATAAAAATGATTGGATGACCATTCAGCGTAAACGGCTTGTACAAACTCTTCATTAACTCTTGAGCTCTTTCGCTTTCAAGCCCCACTACAATTCTATCGGGTTTTAAGAAATCATCAATGGCTGCTCCTTCTTTTAGAAATTCGGGATTGGAAGCAACATCAAAGTTTATGGAAACCTTTCTCTTATCTAACTCTTCTTGTAGTGCTACTTTTACCTTCTGAGAAGTTCCAACAGGCACAGTACTTTTGGTTACAACCAATAAGTAATCATTAATATATTTTCCGCAATCTCTCGCAACTGCCAATACATATTTTAAGTCGGCACTACCGTCTTCATCGGGTGGTGTTCCTACAGAAATAAATAAAACTTCGGAATCAATTAAGGCTTCTTGTATGTTTGTGGTAAAAAGTAATCGCCCTTTTTTCATATTTCGGGTAATCATATCTTCAAGTCCAGGCTCATAAATAGGGATGATTCCCTCGTTAAGCTTGTCTATTTTATTACGGTCTATATCTACACACGTAACATTAATACCAACTTCGGAAAAACAGGCTCCTGTTACAAGACCAACATAGCCACTTCCTACAATAGTGATTTTCATAATATATAGGTTTTATTAGATTATTTAAAATTTTTTAAGCTTCGTTTAAAGTCAAAACTAATTTAGAATTGACTTTTTGAGCAAAAAATAAAAATTTGGTAAAATCAAGGCAAACGGCAATAATATTATTCTTAACTCAAATATAATAAAATAAATAGTACAATGCTAATTTTACGACCTGAAAATCAAAGGAATACACTACAAAAATTTGTCTTTAATAAAAAAATTTATAAAATGACCTAAAACTCGACCCTCATAAACGACTGTTAATTTTTTTTTCGCTGTAGGATTAGAAATTTTTGTAATTGCAAATTCTGAAAAAACAAAGGTTACTCAGAAGCTTTTCTTCATAAAAAAGGAATATCAAAACAGAAACGATTTAATCAACCATAATCCCAATCAGGAGCGAAAGAATAGGCATTTACAGCCAGCAACGTTCCCGCTCTCCGCTATATCTTTTGTTCCGCTATCGCTGCACAAAAGGATGCCGCTGCGATCCTTTAGATTTGCTAAATAAATTTAAATTACTTTTAATCAACAACCAAACTGACAAAGTGAACCTTCTCTTCGATCAAAGTTAGCTACTTATGCCCCGATTAGGACTTTGTCAGTTTTATTGAATGAATATATAAACTATTACAATAACGACAGAACCAAGTCCAATTTAAACAAAATGAGCCCGACTAAATATCGAGCTCATCATTATCAAAATTAATTATAAATTTGTCCAAACTTTTGGGTTCAGTCTATTTAGCGATTGGAGTTTGGATTTTTTTTATAGAATATTTAACTCGTGTCAAAATGGCATTTTTCAAATTTGGTTCGTAAATTGTTATCAACAACTGAGACAAAAAATATAAACTAAAAGACAAAAATATGGGAAGTGGTTATTTGATTTTGGCTGGAGCCATTATGCTTTTCAGCTGGTTAGTAAGTTCAAGATTGAAGAGTAAATTTGCGCACTATTCTAAATTGCAATTGCAAAATGGTATGTCGGGTGCGGAAATTGCTCAAAAAATGCTTACAGACAATGGAATTTATGATGTTCGTGTCATTTCGACTCCAGGACAATTAACAGATCATTATAATCCTGTAGATAAAACAGTCAATTTGAGTGAGGCGGTGTACAATCAGCGAAATGCAGCGGCAGCAGCTGTTGCGGCGCACGAATGTGGTCATGCTGTACAGCATGCTGTGGGGTACGAATGGTTGCAAATGCGTTCTAAGTTGGTACCTATTGTGAGTGTTGCTTCTGGATTTGTACAATGGATTTTGTTGGCAGGAATTCTAATGATTAAAACCTTTCCGAGCTTGTTGCTGATTGGGATTGTGATTTTTGCAGCCACCACTTTGTTTTCTATTGTTACTTTACCAGTAGAATATGACGCAAGTAATCGCGCTTTGGCTTGGTTGAAAAATAAAAACATGCTCAATCGCGCCGAGTATGATGGAGCCGAAGATTCTTTAAAATGGGCAGCTAGAACCTATGTAGTAGCAGCTTTGGGATCTATTGCGACTTTGTTATACTATGTTTCCATTTATATGGGAGGCAGAAGAGAGTAAAAGAAAAATCCCAAAATATAACATCCAAATTCCAATCTCGAAGTCTTGAGGTTGGAATTTTTTATTTTACTTGGAATTTGGAATTTGGAATTTGAAATTTGAGGTTTTTAGAGTTGTATTTGTCGTTCTATTTGCTGCTCTAGCGATATAAACGTTTCGGTTCTTGAAACGCCTTCTATCGTTTGGATTTTTGAATTCAAAAGTTGCATTAAATGTTCGTTATCTCGACAAATGATTTTTATTAAAATAGACCAGTTCCCTGTGGTGTAATGGCATTCGAGTACTTCTGGAATTTTTCTTAAATCTTTTACAGCTTCTGAATTTCGGGCGGCTTTATCTAGATAAACGCCTACAAAAGCCATTGTGTTGTAACCCAATACTTTGTGGCTTACCGTAAATTTTGACCCAGAAATTACGCCCGATTGCTCCAATTTGCGCAGTCGTTGATGAATGGCTGCACCCGAAATCCCAATTTTATTAGCAATTTGCAAAATAGGTTTTCTGGCATCCTCCATCAGGTAGCGCAAAATTTCTTTGTCGATTCCGTCAATTTCAACTATAAGAGAATTGATTTTCATATTATAATTTTTAACTAAAATAATGATTTTAGTTTAGATTTGAAATTAAAATCAAATTTGAGGGTATAAAAAAAATCCAAATTCCGTTTAGTAATTGGAATTTGGATTTTATATTTTGAAAGTTGAATGTATTATTTTCCTTTGTTAACTTCGGCGATGTATTTTTCTAAGGCCATTGTCATTGATGGAGTTCCAGGAGTTGGAGCCATAATGTCAACTCGTAAACCACAATCTAAAGCTTCTTTTTGAGTAGTGCTTCCGAAAACAGCAATTCTTGTATTGTTTTGCTCAAAATCTGGGAAGTTTTTGTACAATGATTTAATTCCAGTTGGACTGAAAAAAGCTAAAACATCATAATAAACATCGGCCAAATCAGATAAATCACTCATTACTGTTTTGTAAAAAGTAGCAGGAGTCCAATCTACTTTCAAAGTATTTAAAGTAACTGGTATATCTGCATTCAATTGGTCTGATGCTGGTAATAAGAATTTTTCGTCTTTGTATTTTTTAATTAGCGGAGATAAATCTGCGAAATCTTTTGGTCCAACGTAGATTTTACGTTTTCTATACACTACATATTTTTGAAGGTAAAAAGCAATGGCTTCTGATTGGCAAAAATATTTTAAATCTTCGGGAACTTTGTAACGCATTTCTTCGGCAACTCTAAAAAAGTGATCTACCGCATTACGACTAGTTAAAATAATAGCGCTGTAATTGTGTAGGTCGATTTTTTGCAATCGAATTTCTTTTGCGCTGACTCCTTCTACATGAATAAAAGGCCTGAAATCAATTTTTACTTTATGCTTTTGTTGCAACTCAAAGTAAGGAGAGTTCTCTACTTTAGGTTCTGGTTGTGACACCAAAATTGTTTTCACTTTCATAGTTGATATTGTCTAAGTATTCCCTTTTGTAAACCAATAATACATAAAATAATAGGGTGCTATTTCAAGTGCGCAAAGATATAAAATAAAATAAAACAATTTACCCATTATTAAACTTTGGTAGTTTTTTATTGTGAGTAAATAAGTGAAGAGGTTTATTATCAATGCAATAACAAAAATTGGCAAAAAAATGTTTTTGGAAAAGACATCAAAATAATATAGAATTAAATCGATAGGTAAGATAATTAGCCCAATGTAAGTACGATAGGTAACTTTTTTAAGATTGAACTGCTCCATAAATTCTTCGATTTTGAATGCAGTAGCAATAATCTTCTCAATCAAGAATTTAGCCAAAATAAAATAGGTGATAAAAGTAAATAATTGGATGAACAGCATCCAATCCGATTTTGAAGCACGACCATAATAGCTCAAAAATAGTTGCAGAAAAAAAGAGAATGAAATGATTTGTACCACAAAAAGCGCTATGGTGAAGCCACTCATTAAATGGCTACTATCGCGATACATTTTGATGTACTTGTCCGAATAAATTAATTTGGTAAAATCATTAAATCGATTTTCAAAGACCGATTTGGTCAAAGCAATTAATATTAAGGAAAGGACAAAAAGTGCTGTTGCCCAGTCTTTGTTCTCTATTATTCTCGGGTGAAGTACAGGATCCATCATAGTCAACAAAATTACTAATTTTTTGTTTCAATCTTTTTATTATAGATTTATTATGAATCAAATGCTATAAAAAGTTTACTTTTGCCGTGAAATTGCTACAAATATGAACGATAGTATTGTTATAATTCCAACCTATAACGAAATTGAGAATGTCGAAAAAATCATTCGAGCTACACTTTCTCAGCACAAATCTTTTCATATTCTAATTATAGATGATAATTCACCCGATCACACTGCTGACAAGGTGGCTTTGCTTCAAGAAGAATATCCAGGAAGATTATTTTTAGAAAAAAGAAAAGAAAAATCTGGTCTTGGAACGGCATATGTTCACGGATTCAAGTGGGCGTTACAACACAAGTATCAGTTCATTTTTGAAATGGATGCTGATTTCTCTCATAATCCAAATGATTTAGAAAAACTATACGATGCTTGTCATTTTGGCGGAGCAGATTTAGCCATTGGTTCTCGATATGTAACGGGAGTAAATGTGGTCAACTGGCCTTTGAGTCGTGTTTTGATGTCGTATTTTGCTTCTGTTTACGTTAGAATGATCACTGGAATGAAAATTCACGACGCTACAGCGGGTTTTGTTTGTTACAAAAGAGAAGTTTTAGAAAGCATTAATATTGATAGAATAAAATTTGTAGGCTATGCTTTTCAAATTGAAATGAAATACAGAACGTACTGCAATAAATTTGAAATCACCGAAGTTCCAATTATTTTTACGGATCGAACCAAAGGGGTTTCGAAAATGAGTAACTCCATTATTATAGAAGCTGTTTTTGGAGTAATTTCACTCCGACTCCGACAATTAATCAAAAGACTTTAAAAACATAAAAGATGAATAAGATTTTAATAAAGAATGCTAAGATTGTAAATGAGGGGACCATTTTTGAAGGCGATTTATTAATTGAAAATGATTTGATTGTAGAAATTGCTGAAACAATTAGTCCAAAGTCATCCGATTGTAAAATTATTGATGCCGAAGGAAACTATTTGATTCCTGGTGCTATCGATGATCAGGTGCACTTTAGAGAGCCAGGTCTAACCCATAAAGGTGACATAGAATCTGAATCTAGAGCGGCTGTAGCGGGAGGGATAACCTCATTTATTGAGCAACCCAACACCGTTCCAAATGCTGTAACACAAGAGTTATTAGAGCAAAAATACCAAATTGCAGCGGAGTCTTCTTTTGCCAACTATTCATTTATGATGGGGGGAACCAACGATAATTTGGAGGAAATCTTAAAGACAAATCCGCGAAATGTTGCTGGACTTAAGCTCTTTTTGGGTTCTTCAACTGGAGATATGTTGGTAGATAGTACCGCTTCATTAGAGAAAATCTTCTCAAGTACCAAATTGCTAATCGCTGTACATTGTGAAGATGAAAGTACAGTGAAATCGAATTTAGCCAAATATAAAGAACAATACGGTGATGATATTCCAGTGGAGTGCCATCCGTTAATTCGTTCTGAAGAGGCTTGTTATTTGTCGTCATCTCGAACTGTAGAATTGGCCAAGAAAACGGGAGCAAGATTACACGTTTTTCACATCTCTACTGCTAAGGAGTTAGATTTGTTTACCAATAAAATTCCATTGTCCGAAAAAATGATTACTGCTGAAGTATGTATTCACCATTTATGGTTTTCGGACGAAGATTATAAAACCAAAGGAAACTTTATCAAATGGAATCCAGCAGTTAAAACAGCCAATGACCGCGAAGCTTTATGGAAAGCGGTAAATGATGGAAGAATTGATGTAATTGCTACAGATCACGCTCCTCATACATTAGAGGAAAAAAGCCAAGTGTATACCAAAGCCCCTTCTGGCGGACCGTTGGTACAACACGCAGTAGTGGCGATGTTTGAAGCTTATCATCAAGGAAAAATCACTATCGAAAAAATTGTGGAGAAAATGTGCCACAATCCAGCATCGCTTTTCAAAATTGAGAAACGAGGCTTTATTAAAGTGGGTTATTATGCGGATTTGGCCATCGTGAATGCAGGCTTGCCTTGGAGCGTAAAAAAAGAAAATATTTTAGCCAAATGTGGTTGGTCGCCTTTTGAAGGTTATACTTTCAAATCTAGAATTACCCACACTTTTGTAAACGGTCAATTGGTGTACCAAGGGTTTAAAGTAAGTCCAAAGAAGGCTGGTAAACGATTATTATTTGATAGATAAAATGAAAAAAGGAATCCTATTTTTTGCACTCTTAGTTTCATTCGTTGGATGTCGAAAAGAAGAAACAGTCAAAACTCCCAAAAAGTTGATTGACAAAGCGGTTATGGTCAATGTTTTTTATGATTTGGCCTTGCTAGAAGCTTCAAAATATCAAATGATGTCTAAAACGGAGTACCAAAAAATTTCGCCTAAAGATTTCATTTTTAAAAAATACAAAATCGATAGTGCTCAGTTTTCGCAGAGTAATATTTATTATGCCTCTTCTATTGAGGAGTATAAAGCTATGTTTGAGCAGGTGCAGAAACGACTGCAAGCCAATAGTGATAAAATGGATACCATCATCAAACAGAAACAGAAAAAGTTAAAGAAAGTAACTCCAGTATCTCCAGAAAGTAGAGCAGAAAAATTAGCACAATAACTTAAAACGTAGGTGCAATCTCTTGAATGTAAACTTTTATGTTCTTAAAAGTAGGTTCTAATTGGGAAACGATTTTCTGGTTGCTGTAAGGTATTGCAGAATGCGAAGCTTTGGCAGTTACACGACTAAAAGTACGTTTTTTAAGGTTTAAAAATGCTAAAAAGGCATCTGTTTTCCAAGCAATAGTAGTAAGTAAAGGACTGGCATAATGTGTCGGTCTTTTTACTTTTAAGGCATCAGCGATACTAAAGAAAACGTCTTTGAAGACTAAGTTTTCGGCAATTAATGTGAATCTTTCGTTGCAACAATCGCTTTTCATTAAGCGGTAC
The DNA here is from genome assembly GCF_902506345.1 of Flavobacterium sp. 9R. Lineage (NCBI taxonomy): Bacteria > Pseudomonadati > Bacteroidota > Flavobacteriia > Flavobacteriales > Flavobacteriaceae > Flavobacterium > Flavobacterium sp. 9R. The sequence goes on from NZ_LR733413.1 coordinate 2,038,228, forward strand.
ATACTGTTTATGACATCTGGAATGGCGATAAAAGCAGTGGTTCCTAAAGTGTGGTAAGACAACCCTTTTTTTATAGTAGTAAACAAAGTCCCACTTCCTTGCGATGGAAAACCTGGACCTAAAATCACACCTGGATTTACAATAATGACCTTCAGTCCTTCTTGCTGACCGCGCCAAACTTCCATTTCGGCGCCGTATTTTGAAATAGCATAATCGCTATGCGGTTTTTCTGGATTCCATTCGGTAGTTTCGGTGATTTCTGATTCGTGAGGAGCTAAGTCGCCCAATGCGGCAATCGAACTTACAAAACATAGCTTTTCGATTTTTTTTGCCAAACAAAAATTGACAATATTGGCGGTTCCTTCGATATTCGTTTTTCGGATGGCGTTTTCGTCTTTGGGGTCAAAGGAAATCAAAGCAGCACAATGATACACTTGTTTTATGTTTTGGAATGCCATCTCAAGAGAAGGAATGTCCAAAATATCTCCTGGTACCCATTCAATTGCACCAAACAAATGCTCTTTTTGGTAATGGCTAAATAGCGCTTTGGTTTTAACACAATTTGCTTCTGTTCGATAGATTGCTCGAACTTGTTCTCCATTTTCTATCAAATGAAGTAATAAATGTGCGCCAACTAAGCCAGTTCCTCCTGTTACTAATATCATATGGGCAAATATACTATTTTGACTCATAACTCAAATTGTCATTGCCATCGAAATTGTTATCTTTGTCAAAATTGAAAAAAAAATGAAGAATTTTATTGAAGAAGTGACTTGGAGAGGAATGCTCCACGATGTTATGCCAGGCACCGAAGAACATTTGTTGGAGCAAATGCGTGTGGCATATGTGGGTATTGACCCAACTGCCGATTCATTGCATATTGGTCATTTGGTAGGCGTGATGCTATTGAAACATTTTCAGTTAGCTGGACATAAACCATTGGCTTTGGTTGGTGGTGCCACTGGAATGATTGGAGACCCATCTGGAAAATCAAATGAAAGAAATTTATTAGATGAACCCACTTTACGTCATAATCAAGAAGCGATAAAAGGCCAATTGGCTCGTTTCTTAGATTTTACTTCGAATGCTGACAATGCTGCCGAATTGGTGAACAACTATGACTGGATGAAAGAATTTTCGTTTCTGGATTTCATTCGCGATATCGGAAAGCACATTACAGTGAATTATATGATGGCGAAAGATTCGGTAAAGAAACGTTTGTCCTCAGAAGCAGCCGAGGGAATGTCTTTCACGGAGTTTACCTATCAGTTGGTGCAAGGCTATGATTTCTTGCATTTATACAAAGCCAAAGGTTGTACCCTACAAATGGGAGGAAGTGACCAATGGGGAAATATTACCACAGGAACTGAGTTGGTTCGAAGAAAAGAAGGAGGAAAAGCCTATGCTCTAACTTGTCCTTTGATTACTAAAGCTGATGGAACTAAGTTTGGAAAATCCGAAGGAGGAAATATTTGGTTGGATGCCGCTAGAACGTCACCTTATAAATTCTACCAATATTGGTTGAATACTTCTGATGTTGACGCTGAGAAATATATCAAAATTTTTACGTTCTTGACCAAAGAAGCCATCGAGGAGTTAACGTTGCAACATAGAGAAGCACCTCATTTACGTTTGTTACAAAAGAAATTAGCCGAGGAAATCACGATTATGGTACATTCTAAGGAAGATTTAGAAAATGCAATTAAAGCTTCTGGAATTTTGTTTGGAAATGCTACTGCCGATGATTTGAAACAATTAGATGAAGCCACATTTTTAGAAGTTTTTGACGGTGTTCCTCAGGCTGAAATTGCCAAAAATGAAGTGGAAGTTGGCTTGGATATCATTATAGTTTTAAATGAAAAAACAGGTTTCTTTAAATCAAACGGTGAAGCGAGAAGAGCTTTGACGGCCAATTCTATTTCGGTTAATAGAGAAAAAGTAAAAGAAGATTTTGTATTGACGGCCAATGATTTAATCAACGATAGATTTGTCTTGTTGCAAAGTGGTAAGAAAAATTATTTTGTGATTAGAGTGGTGTAACACCCGAAATTTATACACTAAAAAGTCTGCAATTTTTATTGCGGACTTTTTTTATTTTGACAAATCGATGAGAGTTTTGTTAGATGTAAAATAGCCTTTAATAAAAGAAGTATCGCTTTTTATGATTTTGAAGTCTTCGGAACTTAATTTAAAACTCAATTCTTCTTTAAGTGCAACTAAGGAAAGTTCAATAAAAAAGGGACTTGTTTCTCCTAAATAATATTCGTTATCATCGGTTTTAAAGTATCTTTTTTTGTTCCAATAAAGAATTTGATGGTACGTTTTGTGTGATTTTGAAGGCAGCCTAATTATGCTACTCATTAATTTTTTGCTAGATTCTTTTTGAAAAAAATCAGAATCACTGATGATTTTTTTTCGATAGGAACGGAGTGAGTCTATAGTGATGTTTAACTCATCTGCTTTCATTTTGTCTAAAGTTTTCATTTTCTCCTCAATATCTAATATGTTTGAGAGTTTGGAATAGTTATTTTTTGAATTTGAGAGAATTCCGTCGGCAGGAATTAATGTGTCATTTTCAAATATTTTAAATAACATTGCTGTTTGCAAGGATCCACGGTGAGCAGAATTGAAATGATTTGGAGTGAAGAAAAAGGCAATTTCTTTATCACTAGTGTTTTCTAGAGTATATTCAATGTTGAATTTTCTATGGTTTTTATCACTGTTATCAGTAGTAATTGTGTTGATTTTTATTTGTAATTGAGCAGCAACCAATAGTGGAAAGCAAAAAAAGAACATCAATATTTTTCTCATTGAAAAAGAATTAAACTACCATCAAATTGCACCCACGAATATCCGAATTGTCAAAACGGCCTAATACTTCAAAAGTGCCATTAGCGTATTTTTTTCCCAAATCTTGAGTAGCAATAAAGGAGCAGGAATTGCGATTGGCCAAATCAATTACGTTGATTCCTCCAGTCTTTCCGTTGGTTATATAGCTTAAAGCATCTTCGGTATCTCGAATAAGTATTTGCATCCAAGAAGGGCATTCAAATATGCCTTCTCCAAGCGAATATGCCTGTGAGAGTAATTCGGTCATCCCGTATTCTGAATGAATGCTAGAAACCCCAAAACCAGCACATAATTGTTGGTGTAATTCTTCGCGTATCATTTCTTTGCGCTTGCCTTTCATACCGCCCGTTTCCATAATGATGGTGTTTTGGAGTTGGAATTTTCTTTTTTCAATCAAGTCCAATAAGGCATAGGTAACACCAATCAAAATCACATTTTGTCCCAGACTATCCAGTTCGATTAACTTTTCTATTAATTCGTCGTGATTGTTGAGGTAAAAGCCACTTTCGGGTTGATTGGATAACTGAATCAAATCTTCGACCATATAAATCAAAGAGGATCCTTCGCGTTCTAAATAAGAAGGTAAAAGAGCTAAAACGACATAATTTTCAATATTGCCATAAAATTGAGAAAACCCTCGGCGATAACTTTCTTCGTAAAGAGTGACATCAGTAACTAGGTGTTGACTTGTGGTCATACCTGTAGTTCCGCTGCTCGTAAAAATAGCTTGAGGAGCTTCGTTATTGCTCACAACCCTATGACTTTTGAAAAACTGAATGGGTAAAAACGGAATTTGTTGCAATGTTTTTACTTTTTGTACATCGGTATGTAATAAATCACAAAATTCTTGATAAACCAAGTTGTTTTCGTATTGATAACGAAAGGTTTTTAAAGCTATTTTTTCAAATTGCTTTTGGTTGGAAATCGAAAAAAGATCAGAATTTGAGACCAATGCAGTATTTTTTTGGCAAAGGTATACTTTTTTGCTCTTTTATGAGTTTATAATCAAAGTGGAGTAGACAAAAAAAAGCTCCAATTTTGTTGGAGCTTTTTTTGGGTGGTTAATTATAGTTATCTGATGATTAGTTTGCGTGTTGCTGTGGCTTGATTTTCATTGATTTTTATGATGTACACTCCAGGAGAAAGCGAGGAAACATTAAGTTCTCTTGAACTCAATTGCGTTTGAAGTACTTTTTTTCCTAAAACATCAAAAATGGTGATTTCTTTTTCTAAATCCTCTTTGGTAGAAATGTATACTTTACCATTACTCACAGGATTTGGATACAAGCTCAACCCTTCGATAGAAGTGTTTTCTTGTGTCTTTGGTTGTTGCTTTACCTCTTGAGCTGAAACACTCACAGAAAAAAACAAGACCAATAAGAGTATAATATAAGAGTAGTTTTTTACCATTAGCTTAGATTTAATAGTAAAGATATAAAATTCATTTTAAATAAATAAAAAAATGCCTTTCAATTTTGAAAGGCATTTTATAATGTACAAAAAAAGAAACCTGAAATTATTTGATCAAGCTAACTCCGTCAACAATTGCCCACGCGCCAGCTGTTAATGTGGCTCCTGTAGCTGTAGTACTTGTAGTATAGTTTCCTTTGAAGTCAACTGTAAAAGTTGTTCCTACACCAGCAAACTGTGAAGTACCATCATTGATTTTTACATTTAACATTTTGATTTTACCACCATTTACTTGGTTATCATTTGTTGATTTATCTTGAATTCTAACAGCTGTAGCAGGAAGGGCTGTAGTACCAGTAGTATATCCTGAGATTACCACGTTTGAATATTCACCATTTCCTTCTTTTTTGAATTGGATAGCGTCATATTCAGCAGCAGAAGAACCTCCTTCAGTTACAGTACCAGCTGCTCTTGTTAATGTAATATTGCTAATTTTAGGACCGAAAGCATTGTTTACAGATTTTGCTTCAATTTCCATTCCGTAGTTTCCAGTTGCAACTTGGTAAGCTAACCAGTTAGTATTAGCATCACCTCTCCAACCATCTTGCCAGTCGAAAGAATCATCAAAGTTACCGTAAGAGATTAAGTTTTTAGCACTAACGGTTCCACCATAAAATTCAAAACCATCATCAGCTCCTTTGTAAGCTACTAAGTTTTCTAATACCGTTCCTGATCCTACAGAATAGAATGAGAATCCGTTCATTTCACTAGTGTTGTCAGTCAATTTTTTTCCAGCGTATTCAACTCTTACATATTTTAAAGTACCACCATTGTGTGCAGCATTTGTTCCACCGTAAGGTAAGTTGTTACCGTCTTCTGATGTAGCAGTTGTTACTCCATTTGCACCAACGATTGGAGCATCTCCAAACATAATAATTCCTCCCCAAGATCCTGGAGTTTTAGAAGCTTCAGTAAATACAATTGGCAAGGCAGCAGTTCCGTTAAGGAATAATTTACCTCCGTTTTCTACTAAAAGAGCATCAGCTGTTCCGTCAGCAATTGTAGCAGTGATTGTTGAACCCGCTTCGATAGTTAAAGATCCTCCGCTTTTGATTTTTACAGTCCCTTGTATAGTGTAGTTTCCTAATGGATATGTTTTTGCAGTAGTAATGTCTCCTGTAATAGTTCCAGTAGGTATTGGTTGTGTAGTGATTTCTTCATTGTCAGATGAACAACTACCTAAAAATAAAGCTACGATTGATAAGCTTAAAACTAATTTTTTCATTTTTTTTACTATTTGTTTGTTGTGATTATTTGATACAAATGTAACTACGACTTCTAAGAAGAAAGTTAACCTAACATTATAATACCATTGCTAAAATTTGAACTTTAGGTAAATTTTATGTAAAGTCTTTTTTTTCTTTTTCGGTTTTCGTTTTTCAAAAAAAAAGCTACCCGATTTAGGTAGCTTTAGTTTTTAGAAGGTATAAGAAAGATTCAATGAAAATCCTCTTCCTCTTTTGAAACTCTCTAGAAGTAAAGAGCTCTCGTTGATGGTAAATCGATTTTCATTTCCTAATTCCATCTTGTATAGTGGATTTAAAAGGTTGTCGATAGCAAATTTAGCATCTATGTTTTTGGTTAACTTACTAGACCAAACAAAGTCTAATTTATGAAATGGTTGTTCATAGATGTTATCCATTCCTGCTGAACCTACAGCGAAAATTCTAGGACCAAATACACCATATACTAATGAAATAGAGTTTTTCATTACTTCATTAAACTCAAAATCATATTTTAAATCAGAATTGATAATCCATTCTGAAGCACCTTGTAACTTTCTACTTGGATTGTTTTCTAAAGAAGTGTTTCCAAAGTTTACTTTTACATCCGTTTTCATTAATGAAGTGTTTAAACCGAATGAAAAATTAGCTAAAGCAGGGGAAATTCTTTCTAATTGCAATAACATTTCAATTTCAGCTCCATATAATAATGCTTCTTTTGAGTTTTGGTAGGTCATCAATTGTCCGCTACCTCCAGCACCAGCAATAAAAATTCTTTCTATTGGGTTTTGAATTTGTTTAGCAAATAAACCAGCAGCTATTAGTTCGTTGTTTTTAGGGAATAATTCATATTTGAAGTCAATATTGTAATTGTCACTATTTTTCATATTTGGATTTCCTAATATCGATTTACCATCAGGGCTTATGTACTGTAATGGTAATAATTCCATAGTCACAGGTCTAGTGATGGTTTTTGAACCGTTAAAACGCAAATTGCTGTTTTCAGTAAGTTCGTATTTTGCATTCACTACAGGTAAGAAATCTAATTTTTGATCGTTTATGTTTTGATAAGGACCATTAATTAGTTGACCAATACTTCTGTATTTTATTGTTCTGTCTGAGTTTTCTAATCTAAGACCTGCGTTTACTTCTAATTTTTCGCCAAAATGGTGCAAGTAGTTAATATAACCAGCATTTACCATTTGGTTTAATTTTACTTTATAATCGGCATTCGATTCTTCACGAACTGCAATAATTCCGTTGTTAATGTCATCAACGATAAAAGAATCGATGGTATTTACAGGTGCAGTATAGTTTTTATTCACAGAACGTAAACCTGAGAAGATACGATAGGTTGATTTTAAGTCGTTGGCAAAACCATTATAACCTACGGTTAAACGATTGGCTTTTCCATTTTCTTCTTCATTAAACTTATAATTGTATTCTAATAATCCAGAGAAATAGTAGTTTCCGTTAATGTCTAAATACTGTCTATTCAAATGATTTCCACCATAGGAAGTATTGATTTCTGTTGGAGATACTTTTTCACCAATGATAAATTTACGATCAGGTTGCTCATAAGCAGTTCTTACAAATGACCCACCTACTTTCAAAGTATGTTTTTCGTCAGAAGTAAGTTTTACATTTCCTAATAATTGTGTATTTAGGTAATCTGATTGGTCAAATTGGTTCGTACGAATCAAGATGTTCGGATTACTTGATTGGTTGTTGGTATATCCTAATTGATCAATAATTTTACTGTCGGTTGAACGTAAGTAAAAAGAATTCAACCCAATATCAAAACGTTTAGCTTTATAGTTTACGGCTGCCAAAGCAGAGGCATTTGTCTGGTAACTGTAGCTTTCTTTCTGTAAATTGTTATCATAGTCACCCGCACCTAAAATGAAAGTACGGTCAACCCCTTTTCTAATTACAAATTTGTTGTCACCATTGATAGAAAAAGTATAGTTGATTTTGTCACCATTGTCTAGGTTGAATTTTTCTGAGTGAATAAAACCTACACTGGTATTTAAAGGACTTGAGGTTTTATCAACATTCCAAGTGTTGTTTTTATACGTAGCATTATACTCATCTGGAGTAAGTTTTTTACCTGTTGGAACACTCCCAAATGCTGGACTTAGTTGACGGTCTCTACCGTTTAATCCAAAAAATCCTTGCGTATTGTTGGCATCACTGTGAATTAAAAAGTCAGAACCATTATTCTCAGTAGTAAAGCCAGCGCCAATAGAAAGTTTAGTGATACTTTTGGCTTGAACAGTTTCAATGTTTACTGTTGCTCCAGCAAAATCACCTGCGATATTTGGATTGAATGTTTTGTAAACATTCAAAACACCTACGATATCTGTTGGAAATAAATCTAATGGAATGATTTTAGTAAAAGGGCTGTTAGAGGGAGCTTGTAATTCATTAATCAATAAATTGTTGTAACGATCTTCCAAACCTCTAACGAATAAACCTCTAGATTCTACTTTGGTAATACCGGTAATTTTGGTCAATCCTTCTTCTACATCACTAACTCCTTTTCGGGCTAGTTCTTGAGCTCCTATACTTTGTTTAAAAACCACTGCATTTTTTTGATCTAATAAAATAGCAGTTTCTTTTTCTCTATTCGGTGCAGTTGCTTTTACTACTACATCTTCTAGTTTGTAACTTCCTGAACCAATAGATTTGTTAATAGTAACTGTTTCGTTTGCTTTAACGGTAACCGGAACTTCTACGGTTTCGTAACCAACGAAACTAAATTGTATAACATAATTTCCTGGAGTAGCACTAATGGAGTATTTCCCATCGATGTCTGTATTTACTCCAATTTTTGTTCCTTTTAAAGTCACATTTGCAAAAGGTAGGGATTGATTGTTAGCATCTTTGTCAGTAATGATACCAGTAATTGTTCCTTTGTTTTGAGAAAATCCAAGTACGCTTATAAATAAGGTTAGGATTAAAAGTTGTAATTTCATTTGTTGTCTTTGTTTGTTGGTGCAAAATAAAGACCAAGCTGTAAATTCGATGTTACTCAAATATTAACATTGTATTTTATTACTATTATGCAAATGTTAACATATTAAATTAAGGTTAAGTCCTCGAATAGCGTTTTTAGAAATGGATTGTTTATCGCTACATTTACATAGGTTTTTCGATTTTGATAGATTTAAAAGCCTAAATTTGATTTGTTTTAATAGTTTTTGGACTATTTTTTTATGAGATTGCTATATCTTTATTGTATTGACAAAAAACGGAAACAGCAATAGCATAAAAGACCTATTTGAAATAATATTACTTTTATGAAAAAAAGAAGCACAAAGATTTTATTGGTTGATGATGAACCAGATATTTTGGAAATTGTTGGGTACAATCTTTCGCAGGAAGGCTATCAAATTGTAACTGCAAGCAATGGAAAAGAAGCGGTTACCAAAGCCAAAAAAGAATTGCCAGATTTGATTATTATGGATGTCATGATGCCAGAAATGGACGGAATGGAAGCCTGTGAACATATTCGTAAAATCCCAGAATTAAATAATGTAATCATTACCTTCTTGACAGCCAGAAGCGAAGATTACTCACAAGTAGCAGGTTTTGATGCAGGTGCGGATGATTACATTACTAAGCCCATTAAGCCGAAACTCTTGGTGAGTAAAGTAAAAGCCTTGTTACGCAGATTGAAAGAAGAATCACAAAATAGTGAAACACTAAATGTAGGAGGAATCGAAATTAACCGTGAAGAATACAAAATCATAAAAGACAATATTGAAATTGCGTTACCAAGAAAAGAGTTTGAGTTGTTTTATTTGCTAGCTTCAAAACCAGGTAAGGTATTCAAACGCGACGAGATTTTGGACAAAGTTTGGGGAAATGAGGTGGTAGTTGGTGGTAGAACGATTGATGTTCACATACGAAAACTAAGAGAAAAAATTGGAGAAGATTTGTTTAAAACCATCAAAGGAGTAGGATATAAGTTCGAAGTATAATTCGTTATCTCTCCGTTTTCTCCTATTTGTAAAATAATAAAGAGTAAAAAATTCACAAATGACAATCTATTTTTGGTTGTAATTTGTGAATTTTGCGCTAATACAAGTACCTTTATTTGCTTGTAGCTACTTTTAACACTAAAAAAGCATAACATTGGAACTAAATACTATGGTAAAAATCAATTTTAAAAAGACGTATAAATTTGCTATAAAATCGGCCTTGTATGTCAGTATTTTTGTTGCGATTGCCTCTGCCATATTGCTTCAGGCTTTTTTTAGACCGGCTTCTAGAATTATTTTTTCTTTTGCATTGATTGCCTTTGCAGGGACTTATATTTTTTCTTTTTTAGTCATTCAGTATCGTGTAGAACGTTTTATTTATCGAAGAGTAAAAAAAATATACGACGATGTAGCCTTGTTGGAATCGAGTTCGTTTATCAATCAACCGATTACTACGGATATGGAAACACTGACTCGTGAAGTTAAAAAGTTTGCTACGGATAAAAAATTAGAAATTGAAATGCTACAAGTTCGTGAGGCGTATCGTCGAGAATTTTTGGGTAATGTTTCGCACGAACTGAAAACGCCATTATTTACTGTGCAAGGCTACATAGAAACACTATTAGATGGTGCTATGGATGACAAATCCATTCGTAAGAAGTATTTAAAACGTGCTGAAAAAGGAGTTGAACGATTGATTTATATTGTTGAAGATTTGGATATGATTACCAAGTTGGAGTCGGGAGATTTGAATTTGGAGTTTTCAAATTTTGATATTGTAGATTTGGTTCAGAATGTTTTTGATTTGCTTGAGATGAAAGCAGATAAAAAGAAAATTACTCTTGCTTTTGAAAATTATCATATTCAGCCGGTTTATGTTCACGGAGATAAAGACAAAATTCAGCAAGTCGTTGAAAATCTTATCGTGAACTCGATTAAATATGGTAAAGTTGGTGGAACTACTGAAGTTACCATTGTTAATTTGACGAACAAGAAAGTCTTGATTCGCGTTACAGATAATGGCGAAGGAATCGAGCAGCAAAACATACCCCGACTTTTTGAGCGTTTTTATCGTGTTGACAAAAGTGGCGCTCGTTCCGAAGGAGGCTCAGGTTTGGGGCTTTCCATAGTAAAGCACATTATCGAAGCTCATAAAGAAAAAATTTACGTTGAAAGTGAATTTGGTATTGGCTCAGAATTTTCTTTTACATTAGAAAAGGCAAAGAATAAAAAAGCCTTTCAAAAAACTTCTGAAGAGGATAAATAAAAAGTTTTGTTCTCTAAAATGGTAATGCTGTTGTGTTACCTAATTTTCCAAAGTTTAATAAAATACCTAATAAAATAGTTAAAGTAGACTTATTTTAGTCTATTTAGCTATTGCTTTTCCTTGTGATATATCTCCAAATAGCGTTGTTTTTTTATTCATTGTTTAGAATTGAAATTCATTTGTAAACAATTAATTTACAATTAATTAATAAGAGAGTAAAAAACAAAAAATAGTCCAAATTAGTATGTAAAACCTATTTTAAAAAGCCTCTTTCGCATATTTAATGATAATTTATTATCTTGATAATATTGTGTTAACGTTATCTTAACATTACACCTAGACATTTGCACGCAAATAAATCATACAAAAAGAAATGAGAAAAATTTTAGTGGCAATGTTATCATTAGGTTATTTTGTAACAAGTGCTCAAGAAGTAAAGAAAGACGAAATTACAAAAGCGGTAATGCATGTTTTAGATTCTATAAACAAAGCAAAAATCGCTGAAGACAAAGAAAAACCTAAGAAAGAACATTGGTACGATAATATCGGGATAAGAGGTTATGTACAAGTGCGTTACAATGGTTTGCTCTCTACTAACGATAAGGTTTCGTGTGATCAATGTGATAAGTCTTGGGGTACTACTTCTACTGCTCCAGATGCAAAAGCGAATAATGGTTTTTTCATAAGACGTGCGCGTATTGTATTTTCTGGACAAGTTCATCCTAATGTGTATTTTTATTTTCAACCTGATTTTGCTAGTTCACCTAGTTCAGGAGTGAATAATTTTGCTCAATTGCGTGATGCTTATTTTGATTTGTCTATTGACAAGAAGAAAGAATATCGTTTTAGAGTGGGGCAAAGTAAAATACCATTTGGTTTTGAAAATTTGCAATCAAGTCAAAACCGTCTATCCTTAGACCGTAATGATGCTATCAATAGTGCGGCGGCCAATGAGCGTGATTTGGGAGTGTTCTTCTATTGGGCACCTGAAGAAATTAGAGAACGTTTTGCGATGTTGGTAAGAGATGGTTATAAAGGTTCTGGAGATTATGGAGTATTTGCTTTTGGAGCATACAATGGACAAACGGCTAACAAAACGGAAGCTAATAGAAACCTTCACGTGGTAACTAGAATTACTTATCCATTTGTAATTGGTAATCAAATTATCGAACCAGGATTACAGGCATATACTGGAAAATGGGCATTTACATCAGAATTGTCAACTGGGGTGACTACTCCAAACAGATTACAAACTACTGACCAACGTATTGGAGCTACTTTTGTTTTGTATCCAAGACCATTCGGAATCCAGACAGAGTACAATATTGGTAAAGGACCACGTTACGATAAAGTAACAAATACAGTTCAAGTGTCTGATTTAGAAGGAGGGTATATTACTTTGAATTACAAATGGGATTTGCCTAAAAAACAATACTTGTTTCCTTTTGCTAAATTTCAATATTATGATGGAGGGAAGAAATTCGAAAAAGACGCACGTAGTTATGTTGTAAGAGATTATGAGCTAGGACTAGAATGGCAACCTTTTAAAGCTTTCGAATTAGTTGCTGAATGGGTTATTGCTGATAGAACTTTTGAAGATAGTGCTTTAAAAAACAACAGACAAAGAGGGAATTTATTGCGTTTACAAGCGCAGTTCAATTTCTAAAAAACGGAAAGAGATAGATGAAAAAAGAGACCAGAATTATTGGTCTCTTTTTATTTTACATTATAGTGACAATTTCAATCAAAGTATAAAGATTGAATAATATTGTCTTAACATAGAGTTAATATTACACCCTTATTTTTGCCTCAAAATTAAATAAACTTTAAAAAATGTATAAAACAAAATTAAAATTAGCCGCTGCATTAGCAATTGTTATGGTAATCGGATTTTCTTTTACTATGGCAACAAAAATCACAGTAAAGGGATCAGATACTATGGTTATTCTTTCTCAAAAGTGGGCTGAAATATATATGAAGAAAAATCCAGGAACTACCATTCAAGTTACTGGTGGTGGATCAGGTGTAGGAATCGCAGCTTTGATCAATGGTTCTACAGATATTGCCAACTCAAGCCGTCCTATAAAACCAGCTGAATTAGAAAAAGTAAAAGCTAAATACAATAAAAGTAGTATTCAAATTGCTTGCGCAAAAGATGGTTTGTCAGTTTTCTTAAACAAAGCTAATCCAGTAAATGAATTAACAATCGATCAATTAGGAGCTATCTTTTCTGGAAAAATTACTAATTGGAAACAAGTGGGTGGACCAGATGCAAAAATTCAATTGTACGGAAGAGAAAGTAGTTCAGGAACTTTCGAATTCTTTAAAGAGCATGTAGTAAAAACGGACTTCGCGCCTACTTGTCAAACCTTGCCAGGTACAGCAGCTATTATCAATGCTGTGAAAAAAGACAAATTAGGAATTGGATATGGTGGAGCGGCATACGCTGAAGGAGTTAAAGATTGTAAAGTTAAAAAAGACGCTAAAAGCAAAGGGGTTTTACCAACAGCAGCGACTATCAAAAATAAAACGTATCCAATCTCTAGATACTTGTTTATGTACTTGAAAGAGAAACCAACAGGAGAAACCAAGAAGTTCATCGACTGGATTTTGAGTGCAGAAGGACAGAAGGTGATTGTTGAAGTTGGATATTATCCAGTAAAATAACAAAATGCTAAACTTCCTTCTCATGTAAATCATAGAAGGAAGTTTTTTTTAATTTGAATTTCTAAAATCCTATCATGAATTCTTCTTTCCCCTCGAATTCTAAGTTTACCAAAGACAGTCTAAAAAAACAATTCCGTTGGTCTGAGTTTTTAGCCGAAAAGGTAATTTCTACTGTAGCTTTCTTATCCATCGCTATTATTTTCTTAATCTTTATTTTTGTTTTCAAAGAATCTTTACCTCTTTTTAGTTCGAGTAAAGAAGCTGCTAAAACGGAAGTACAAGCTACTACTACAGCACAACCCGAAACCTATGGCGGAGCCACTGAGGATTTAGAGCCCGAAACCTATGGAGCACCTGTAGAAGATTTGGAAACACCTGAAGCAGCAGTTGAAGATTTAGCTCCCGAAACGTATGGTGAGCCTGTGGAAGAATTAGCAGTGGGTACTGAAGAAGTGACCAAAACAGCAGCACCAAATCAAGAAGGAGCCGATAAAACTTGGAGCACTTTTGTATCTACAGAATGGGTGCCCGTTTCGGATAATCCTCGTTTTGGATTGATTGCCTTATTAGTAGGTACACTAAAAGTGACTATTATTGCAATGCTTATTGCAGGACCCTTAGCCATTTTGGCGGCAATTTACACTTCTTGTTTTGCTTCTAAACGAAGAAAAGAAATCATTAAACCTATTATAGAAATGCTAGCTGCTTTTCCATCGGTGGTGATTGGTTTTTTTGCTTTGATGGTGTTGGCTACTTTTTTTCAAGATGTTTTCGGATATGATTCTCGTTTAAATGCCTTTATTGGTGGAGTAGCGATGGCATTGGCCGCTATTCCAATTATTTATACTATTGCAGAAGATGCGCTTTCGGCTGTGCCTAAAACGTATACCGAAGCGAGTTTGGCTCTAGGGGCTAGCAAATCGCAAACAGCCTTTTTGGTGACTTTGCCAGCGGCAACGCCAGGTATTTTTGCTGCCTTGTTATTAGGTATTGGTCGTGTATTTGGAGAGACTATGATTGCCTTAATGGCCACGGGTAATGCCGCTTTACTATCTGCTAATCCGTTTGAGAGTGTGCGTACTTTTGCCGCTACTATTGGTTCTGAAATGGCCGAAACGGTGTTTGGAGAAACACATTATAGTGTTTTGTTTTTTATAGGATCCTTACTTTTTATTTTTTCTTTTGCTTTGAATGCCATTGCAGAGTTTTATGTAAAAGGAAAGTTGATCAAAAAATTTCAAGGAAAATAAATTATGGAAACATCTACAACCGAAATGCAACATCCTTTTTTTAAAACAGATAATAAAAAAGAGGATTTGAAAGGAAAAGCTGTTGTTGGAATTACTCAATTAGCGGTTCTTCTAATCATTGCTATTTTATTTATCATTTTAGGAATTATAATATATCAAGGAAGATCCAAGTTTTCTTGGGAGTTTATTTCTTCTTTTCCTACGAACGGAATGACCGATGGAGGTATATTTCCTGCCTTGATTGGTACTTTTATTCTAGTGGTAGTGATGTCGATTGCTGCGGTACCATTTGGAACTATTACAGCTTTATACCTTACCGAATATGCCAGCGAAAAATCAAAATTTGCTGCTGCGGTTCGCTTCTCAATTCGTACCTTAGCGGTAGTGCCTTCGATTATTTTTGGCCTTTTTGGATTGGGCTTTTTTATTCAGTTTGTGGGTACTGGTGCTGATACCGTTTTTAACGGAGGAGAATTACGTTGGGGACAACCTAACATTCTATGGGCGAGTTTGACAATGTCTTTATTAACCCTTCCGGTGATTATTGTATCGGTGGAAGAAGCACTAAAAACAATCCCAAGAGAATTGCGTGAAGCGAGTTTGGCTTTGGGTGCTACAAAATGGGAAACCATCAAAAATGTGGTTTTGCCAGGTTCTGTTTCCGGAATTATGACAGGAACTATTCTTGCTGTGAGTCGTGGTGCTGGTGAGGTGGCGCCGATTTTGTTTACCGGTGCAGCTTACTACTTAGCATCGCTACCAGGTTCATTGAGTGATCAGTTTATGAATTTAGGGTATCATATTTATATTATGTCTACACAATCTTCGGATGTGGAGAAAACGATGCCGATTCAGTTTGCCACCACTTTGGTTTTATTAATTCTTACTTTGTCGTTGAATTTAGTTGCGGTATTGATAAGATCTAGAATTAGAAGAAGAGCAAAAGGGTAATTTTTTTTGCGTGAGGGATAGAAGCAATGTACCGAAGTACAGCGTATAGCCCGACCGCAGTTGCGAAAGGCGCAAACTAACGGGTTGCTGAAGGAAGCCTTTTGCAAATGGGGTCACGCCCAACTTATATTTTAAAAATTTGATTTAGATACTATTATGAAGGATATAAAAATACACGTTAATGATTTGTCGTTATATTATGGCGAAAAAAAGGCATTAAAGGAGATTTCGATGCAAGTACCTGCGAATAAGGTGACGGCTTTGATTGGACCATCGGGTTGCGGGAAATCTACTTTTTTGAGATGTATTAATAGAATGAATGATTTGATTCCGGATGTCAAAATTACGGGACAAATGCTCGTTGAAGGGGTTGATATTTATGATAAGAATGTAGATGTAGTTAATATCAGAAAGAAGATTGGAATGGTTTTTCAAAAATCGAATCCATTTCCGAAATCTATCTACGAAAACATTGCTTATGGTCCTAAGATTAATGGGATTAAAGATAAAACACAGTTAGACGAGATTGTTGAAACTTCTTTGCGACAAGCCGCTATTTGGGAAGAGTTGAAAGACCGTTTGGACGATTCGGCTATGGGACTTTCTGGAGGACAACAACAACGATTGTGTATTGCTAGAACTTTGGCAGTAAGTCCGGATATTATTTTGATGGATGAGCCTGCTAGTGCTTTAGACCCTATTTCTACTTCAAAAATTGAAGAATTGGTGCACGAATTGAAAGAGCAATACACGATCATTATTGTGACGCACAATATGCAACAAGCGGCAAGAACTAGTGACCATACCGCGTTTTTCTATATGGGAGAATTGATAGAAATGGGTAAAACCAAAGATATTTTTACTAAACCAGAGAAGAAACAAACGGAAGATTATATTACAGGTAGATTTGGTTAATTGTTTAATTATTTAATCGGCAATTTGTTTGACCGATTAACGTTTTAACTAAAAAAAATAGAGGATGACACATTTTGAAATAGAACTAGAAAAATTAAAAGACATTATCACCAAAATAGGTGTTTTGGCAGAAGCTCAAGTTGGTGAAGCCGTAAA
Source organism: Flavobacterium sp. 9R (assembly GCF_902506345.1). Classification (NCBI taxonomy): domain Bacteria; kingdom Pseudomonadati; phylum Bacteroidota; class Flavobacteriia; order Flavobacteriales; family Flavobacteriaceae; genus Flavobacterium; species Flavobacterium sp. 9R. The sequence goes on from NZ_LR733413.1 coordinate 2,054,963, forward strand.
AGCTATTTTGTCTGAACCCATCGAAGGCAAAGAGGTTAAAAAAACGGAACATAAGATTGATAAATTGGATGTGAAAATCGATGAGATTTGTCAAAATATTTTTGCGTTGCAGCAACCTGTAGCTTCTGATTTGCGATTCATTATGTCGGCGATGCAAATTAGTAACGAGATTGAGCGAATTGGTGATTTGTCGATAAGTATTATCAAAAAGACAAAAAGTATCAAAGACAAACACGATTTGATTGCTAAGTTTGAAATTGAAGGTTTGGCACGAGAAATCGAGTTGGTAATGGCAAAAACCAATGCTTGTTTTACTTCTAAAGACGAAAATACCATTGGAGAAATATTTGTTTTGAATAAAGCAATCAAAAACAAAACCGACGATACCATTCACGAGATTATTAGTGAAATGAAATCCAATTCAAAAGTGGTTGTTTCTGGAACCAATTTGGTAATGGTTTTGAAGCATTTAGAACGTATTTCTGAGCATTGTACCAATGTAGCCGAATCGGTTTATTTTATGGTTCACGCTAAGATTATCAAACACGAGAAATTTGATCTTCCAGGAGAAGAGTAGATTTATCAAGCTATCTTATAAAACAAAGCGAATGGTATTCAGAATACCATTCGCTTTTTTAGTTTATTGTAGAAAGATCATTTCATTCCAAATACCGTAACATCAGCTTTTCCATTCAAGAAACCAGAAGTGTCGTACCAAAATTCAATTGATTTTAATTTACGTTTACCTCCTCTTAGATCGATTATTCTACTTTCGCCTCCTTTAGGAATTTCGTTTCTAGTATTGATGTTTTCGGGTGCACCATCATCGTAACGCACAATCATTCTTTGAATATTTAGGGGAGAGTCGATAACTTTGAATTTTATTTTTCGATAATAATCGTGTGGTCCATTAATAGTTAGCGCATCGTGGTCAGCGCTGTGTTTGGCATGAACTGTGCCCAATATGTGCCAAGTACCTTTATTATTATTGACATTGATATTGTTACGTGGGTTGTTTCTTATTTGTGCCTGAATTGACATAGTGATCAGCGAGCTGAAAAACAAAGTCATCATAATTTTTTTCATAGCATTTCCTTATTTGATGTAATTAATCCTTTTCTACTAAAGCAATTTCATATTTATCTTTACCATCTACTTGAACAGGTTGGTAGTAAGTTTCTCCAAATTTTACGTATTTCACATCTCCAATGGTTACCTCTTCGCCACCTTCAGGTATTTTATCAACGATTGTTCCCGCTGTAGGCGCTACTACTGTATACCCTCCACCTGACTTTTCATAATAGGTGCCGCCATAATAATAATTGTTGACAGTTCCGGTATTGACTGTTTCAGCGCCCGAAGGTATATTGACAACCGTTCCCCCAACAGGTGCTGCAACAGCAGTATAACCACCATTTGATGGTTGATACCAAACGCCATTGTCATAATGATAAGGTGTAGGCTGATTGGCAACGCTAACTACTATAGCGGTCACTGCAAGAGTTTTAACGAAAAATCCCCAAGGGTGCCAAGTAGGTCCCCAATAATAAGGGCGATATGGTCTTGGATAATATGGATGATAGCAATTGTAACGATACCCTCCATATCGATAGGGCTGACGATTATAATGAATGTTGTTGTTGCGTCTTACAGAAGTATTACGACTATTGTTTATGTGAATATCTTTACTTCTGTCTATGTTAACCGTATTTCCACTAATTTTTTTGTTATTGCTTCCAATATTGGTTGTATTGCCTACCTTATTGTTGTTGCTAATCTTGTTGTTATCTCCCAATTTAGAATCTTTTTTGTTAGAAATAGAAGAACTTTTTCTATTAGATGTAGTATTTGTTGCTCTAGAAACGGATCTATTTGAAGACGGACTTGAAGGTCTTGAAATGGATTTGTTTGAAGATGAATTTGAAGGTTTTGATATAGACCTTTGAGGTGCAGACCTTTTTGGCACTGATTTATTTGGTGCAGACCTTTGATGATGCTGTGCTGAAGTTTCTATACCAGAAAGCAATAAAGCAATTACCATAATCATAATGGTAAATTGATTCGGATGTTTAAGTAAATTTTTCATTTTTAAATTTTTTGTTAGGTCTATAAAGTGAAATTATATTCTTGTAAAGTGATAGTATCAAAAACTAGTTTTGTTGCGCTTTCACTTTTTTCATATTCACATAAGAAAAAACAGCAACAAGGCGAAACATATCTGATTTGGCTCCATTATCGCCTGCCAAAATTCCGCCATAACCGGTATGAAGTGCCAACATTGGTAATATCTGGTATCCAGCAGTCACTCCCCAACCCAAAATATTCATATTGTTATCTTGCCTAACACCATCTACTTTTAAAGCTCCTCCATATTGATACCGCAAAGTGGCTGCGCCCCATAACTTGTCTGTGAAATTATGAGAAAAATGATTTTCCCAAGAGAAAGAGGGAAGCTGTTTGGTCTCATCAGCATAAAAGGAAGGAGGTGTAGTTGATGTGCCTAGTGATGGAGAATTATTGGTTCCATATAAATGCAAAGCGGCATAAGATTCTAACAATGTAGATCTTTTTGGATTATCACTAAACTGCATATTTACAACGGGTCCAATATCTAAACTCATTCTGTTGGTACCTAAGTTAAGTGGTTTTTTCTCATCATAAGTTCCTGAATACCACAAACGGGTGTACAGAAACATCGAAAACGATTGCTTATGCTTGGCAAATTCCATTACATTCAATGCTGGGGCATTTACAATACCAAACTTAAACCCAATAAACCCATCTGAAAAACCTGAAGTTTGTACGTGAGATGGAATACTTGCTGGTAAACCTTGAATGTCTGAAAAATTACCATTTCCTGTTGCTGATCCTGGAACTGCATTAAGCATTATTTGAGCAAAATGGCCCCCAATATTAAAATTATGAACGAGTGTTATTGGAAAAACATCTATTTTAAATTCGGCATTTTTTACCAGAATATTTCCTGGAGAAATATTCTGATTTAGACTCATCCATTTAGGGATTAATGCGGTTACCCCTTTTGGTCCCCAGGTTAGATTACGAGGTCCATCGCCTTGTGCTGTTACCATAAATGTAGTAAACAGTGTTAATGCTATAATTAGTGCTTTCATAATCTATTGTTATTATTTTATATACTTAATCTCTGTTTTTCCAATAGTTCCATTGAATGAAAATGGTGCTAAATCATAATAATCTAAGGATACTGGTGAATCTAAATCGGTTCCTATATCAAAAGTGGCATTCGAACCAAAGTGTAATGACATAGCTGCGGGAACATTTCCTTTTCCAACAACCTCTCCGTTAATTCGTAACGTGATATCCATTGGTCCGCCAATTTTGTCCACTAATTTGGACTCAACTTCTATTTTAGATTTACCAACGGGTAATTTTTTATTGGCTTTTACTTTAGTACGTTGTACTTCAAATAAGTTGAATTCATAACTTAAAATTCCATCTTTAACATAACAAGTTAAACCACCAGAAAAACCACAAAGGGCATACAAAACCCCATTTGCATTGGCAGTAGCATCTATTTCCATAGTGACTAAACTACTGTTTTTGCCCAGTTTTGGCGCTGCAGATTCAGGCATCAAAGTTATTGGCACATCAAAAGACCATTCTGTTGCTGTAGGGGCGGGTGCATCTTCTGGATGATAAATTGCAGTTGACCATAAACCACCGCCAATAGGTAAGTTTTTATATTTTTTAGATTCATCGATGAATAAGGCTTTCAATTCTTCTAATTTCTTAGGGTTTTTTGTTGCTAAATCATTGGCTTGACTCCAATCTTCATCAATATTATACAACTGCCAAGTATCCGTTAGAGGAGACCATTCTTTTGCCCCTTTTGGCAATCCGCCAACCCATGGCTCACGGAGTCCTTTGGCACTGGCAAACCATCCGTTATTATAAACACCACGACTTCCCATAATGTCAAAAAATTGAGTGGTACGTGTTCCTTTTGCTTTAGGATTAGCAAAGCTATAAACCAAACTGGTGCCTTGAATTGGGTCTTGTTGAAAACCGTTAACTACTTTTGGAGCAGTAATTTTTGTTATCTCATAAATGGTGGGTACAATATCGATAACGTGGTGAAATTGAGAACGAGGTGTTGCGTCATGTTGTATACCTTTTGGCCAAGAAACTGCCAATGGTTGTCGAATTCCTCCAAAATACGAACCTTGTAGTTTGGTGCCTTGATAAGGTGTACTTCCAGCCCAAGCCCATCCAGCATGGTACATGTTATCCGTTTTTGGACCACCAAGCGCATCTAATCCCCCTAATTCTTCTAATGCGGTAAGATGCTGAGAAATTTTGGTTGGTATTCCGTTTTGAGCCAATTGCTCACTAATGGTTCCATACAATCCTTCTGATGAAGAACCGTTGTCTCCCCAAATATAAAATATAAGTGTATTGTCTAATTTTCCCTGTTTTTCGATTTCATCAATTATTAAGCCTGCATTATAATCGGCGTGTTCTGCAAAACCGGCAAAAACTTCCATTAAGCGGCGTTGAAATGGTTTTTCAGATTCTGGGATAGATTCCCAAGAGGCCATTGTTTCTGGTCGTGGTGTTAATTGTGCATTTTGTGGAATCCAACCTTTGGCTTTTGCATTTTTAAATACTCTTTCACGGTATTTGTCCCAACCATCATCAAATTTACCCTTGTATTTATCTGCCCATTCTTTAAAAATTTGATGAGGTCCGTGTGCAGCTCCAGGAGCCCAATACATAAAGAATGGTTTTTCTGGTGCATATGCTTTTTGTTCCCGCAACCATTTGATGGCATCTTGTGCAATATCTTCAGTAACGTGGTAGGGTTTCTTAGGGTCATGATGTAAAGGTGCTTGCGTTGTATTTCGAGTCATTACGGGTTCATATTGTGACACTTCTCCGGCAAGGAATCCATAGAAATACTCAAAGCCATATCCTGTAGGCCAATAATCAAAAGGGCCTTTATTGGTGATTTGTTCCTCTGGAGTATTGTGCCATTTTCCCCAAGCCCCTGTATTGTAACCATAGTTTTTGAGTACTTCGGCAACGGTTGCTGATGTTTTTGGAATTGTTCCACTAAAACCATCAAAATCATTGGCTATTGCAGATATCTGACCGTTTCCGACAAAAGTATGATTTCTACCAGTTAAGAGTGCTGCCCTTGTTGGTGAACACATAGCTGTCGAGTGAAAACGATTGTATGATATTCCTTCTTTTGCCACCCTACTCAATGTTGGCGTATTGATTTCTCCTCCATAAGTTGACGGTGTTCCTGGTCCAAGGTCATCCATTAATATGATTAAAATGTTTGGAGCGCCTTCGGCAAGATGTTTTGGTTCCACCCGCTTTTTATAGGTTGACTCTTGCATAGTAAGCCCTGCTTTAGACCCTGATGGAGCTGGCGGAAATGGCAATACATCCTGTGCTTGCACCGATGCAGAAAAGAATACTACTAATAGTATACTTTTTACAAAAAGATTGTTTCTTAGTTCCATAATTGATTTGTTGTTTTAGATTTATTTTACTCTTGTAAATAACACATCGAAGGTTTCTCCTGTAACTGCCTGGAAATACTTTCCAGTTAGCATATCTTTTTAAGGATAATAGGTCAAATTATAATTGGAACCCGGATAATTTTCATCGCGTAATTCAACATAAATTTTTAGTATTCCTTTGCCATTGGTCCAAGAGGCTTTACTCACATTAACAGACTTTGGATTAAAATAGCCTACTTTCAATTTGCCATCTGCAAGAATTTCAGAAATTTTAATTTTATAGTCAGAATCGGTTCGTACCCAATTGCCAACAAGTATTTTGTTTTTGGGTACATTATTTTTTTGGTGGATTTTAGTTGCGTTTACATTTATACAACTTAAACCTGAAGATGAACTCTTTGCATCAAATCCAAAAGCAAGGATGATTCCCAAAACTAAAAGCAACTTCGAAGATTTATATATTTTATTCATCATCATTTATTTATTATCCTATTTGGTTGATTTTTCTGTTTTCATTCCTTTTCCGGAAAGCAACAATGAAGTTTTGAATTCTTTCGTGGTCATTTCTAGTAAAGAGACTCTTGTATTTTCTACTATCCACACTTCACCATAATCAATATCAGGAGTAGTAGGAAGAAAAACGGTGGCTTTCTCTTCAATGGTTTTGATTAAAAAACCCGGTTTCCAAGCCCCATTGAGTTCCACTAAAACGGGTGGTCTTACATCTTCTTCTGGTTGCAATTTTGCTGTCATTTTAGCTTTGTATTTGGAATAAGTTGGGATGTAAAGCAAAACATTATTCTCAATCCATTCCTTCATTTTTCCAATCATTGCAAAACGAGCCAATAAACCGCAGATAAAAAATAATACCACCACAAGAAAAAGAGTCACAAAAGGAACCCATTTTTTGTCCCCAGCATTATCTAAACCAAGTATTTCGGTGAGTTTATGTCCGTATTTATACAATTTGGTATAGACACTTTTGAAAATACTTAACAGAATAAAAATTGGCAGAAACAACACAATTCCTGAGATGACAGTATCTTTAATTTTTGATATTACTTTCTTCATAAACACTGTTTCTAAATTTGAAAAGTCAGACTTAATTATTTTTTATTAAATCAACTTTTACAGTATGAATTTTTCCTTCAAATTTGAAAGGTGCTTTATCATGATAGCGCATCGAAACGGAACCACCCAAATCTTTGCCTACGTCAAAAGTCTCACTGGCTGTAAAAGCTGCTGGAACGGCTCTTTTTATTTCGCAAACAGCATATGGTTTTCCATCTACAGTTATAGTTACAGTTCCGGGACCTCCAGGTTTCGGGATAGCAGTTAAAAGTTCCACTGTATGCCTTCCTGCTGGAATTTTTTGATTGGACTCGGCCAAATAGCGTTCTATGATTAGCATATTATATTCAAATACTAATTTTCCGTTTTCCATAAAACAAGTAACTCCGCCACCGTCTCCACCCATAGCAAACAAAACGCCAGAAGCATTGTCTTTCACTTCCATATCCACCACTACTTTATTGCTTTTTTTACCCAATCCTGGCGCACTGAATTCGGGCATTCTTTCGGTATTTTCATCAAAAACCCAAGAAGTATAAGGTGAAGAAATTGCATCTTCGGGATGCAAACGCAACCAAATTCCGGCACCTGTTGGTAAAGCTAAATTGTCTTTGGCCTGTTGACTATATATGTCTTGAAGTTCTTTTAGTTTTGCTGGATGTTTAGCTGCAATATTGTTGAATTGCGAAAAATCTTCTTTGATGTTGTACAATTCCCAAACATCTTTAGTAGAATCCCATTGAGCTAATCCCGGTTGTGCGGGAATCCAAGGGTACAATGGTCCAAAAGTACAAGCATACCAACCGTCTTTATAGACACCGCGACTTCCATTATTGTCGAAAAATTGTACTTTAGAAACTTCAGGAGCTTTTGGGTTGGCAAAAGTATATTTCATACTAACTCCATCTATTGGCATTTGCTTAATCCCATTCACCACTTTAGGTGCTGGAATATTCAAAACATCATAAATGGTTGGAACAATATCATTTACGTGATGAAATTGTTGACGGAAATTTTTATCGGCTTTGATTCCTTTTGGCCAACTAACAACCATCATATTTTGTGTACCCCCAAAGTGAGACGCTATTAATTTGGTGTACTTAAATGGCGTATTTCCTGCCCATGCCCAAGAAGCATGATAATTGTTTTCTAAGTAAGGTCCACCCAAAGCGTCTAAACCACCCACTTTATCTAATGCGGCTAATTGGTCTTCGATGGTATTTGATACTCCATTTTGCGCAAGCAGTTCGCTAATAGAACCATTTTGCCCTTCGGCACTAGAACCATTATCACCCCAAATAAAGAACACAATAGTGTTGTCTTTTTGACCATTGTCTTCTATAGTTTTCAGAACTCGGCCTATTTCCATATCGGCATGTTCTACAAATCCTGCAAAAACTTCCATCAATCTAGCTTGAAACGTTCTTTGGCTTTGCGGAATACTTTCCCAAGAGGGCTGCGTTTTGTCTCTAGCTGTTAATTTTGTGTTTTTTGGAATAACACCTAATTCTAATTGTTTTTTGAATGTCTTTTCACGGTAGGCATCCCAACCGTCATCAAATTTTCCTTTGTATTTATCCGCCCATTCCTTCATAATATGATGGGGTGCGTGGCCCGCTCCTGGAGCGAAATACAACAAAAATGGTTTGTCTGCGGCAAATGCTTTGTGTTGATTTAACCAACTTATAGCATTATCTGCTAAGTCGGTAGTAAGATGATATTCTTTACCATCTTTAGTTGTTTTAGGTGGTTCAACAGGCGTAAAATCATTCACTAAACGTGGTTCGTATTGTGAGGTTTCACCAGCTAGAAAGCCATAAAAATGTTCAAAACCATAATTATTAGGCCAGTATTCAAAAGGTCCGGCAGCTGTAGTTTGATTGGCCGGTGTATTGTGCCATTTTCCATAAGCAGCCGTGCTATACCCGTAATTCTTGAGCACTTCGGCAACTGTAGCGGCTTCTTTAGGAATAATCCCTGTATAACCATCCCAATCGACAGCTCTTTCGGCAATAGTTCCATTACCAACTCTAGTATGGTTTCTACCAGTTAGTAAAGAAGCTCTGGTTGGCGAACAGATTGCTGTGGTATGAAAACTGTTATAAGCAATACCTTCGTTATACACTTTTGAAAGTGTTGGAGTGTTTATTGCTCCGCCAAAAGTAGAAGCTGTTCCAAAACCTGTATCATCCATCAAAACAATCAAAATGTTTGGCGCGTTTTTTGGCAAATGTGCGGGTTGTGCACGACGAATCATTTTACTTTCTGCAAGACTTTCTCCAGCAACACTTGCACTTGGAATTGTTGGAAATGGCAATACTTCTTGTGCTATTGTCTGCAATGAAAATGTAAGTAGTATAAACACATATTTAAATGATGATTTCAAAAAAACTTTCATAAACATTTTTTTAATTAATAAACAAGGCTTTGTTGATTCGTGAGTTGTATAAAAAAAAGTATCTATTTGAGTTTACAATACTCAAATAGATTTGTCGAATTAAACCTGACTAACGGATTGTTAATCAAATTTAACATTTTAATACGTGCTGTAAGTCAAGTGATTACATTTTATTTGTGCTGATTTGAGAAATCAATACATCAAAAAAACTAATTTGTTTGATTTTTGAGTCGAAAAAAGTCGGCAGGAGTTTGACCTGAATTTTTCTTTATGGCATTATTCAAGGAGGATCTTGAACCGAATCCTGCTTTTTGGCTTAAGGATTCTATTGTAAAATTAGAATAATTAGGGTTCTCATTTAATAGCTTAGTAATATGGCTAATTCTAAAGTCATTGATTAACTCATTGAAATTTTTTTGATATTCTTCATTAATTAATGCCGATAACAGATACACTGGTATGTTTATTTCTGATGATAAATCGTTTATACTATAACCTTGCTTCACAAATGGAGTGTTTTGGATAAAATGTTGTTCCATTTTGTTTTTAAAAATCAACTTTTGTTCGTTAGTCAATTTTTCCACTTTTTTTTCTTTTTTCAAATAGGAATCATTTTTTGAATCTTGAAAATCAACTCTCATTCCGTAAAGTAAATGGGGCCGGAAAAGTAAATTCAACGAAATGAATAAAATGACACCTGAAAGCGAAAATATTATTTGTTGGGTAAGATCTATGAATCTTGAAAGATGGAAAAAAAATTCTACAATCAATAAAACATAGAGTAATGACAAGACTTTAGAAAACAAACAAGCCCATTTGTAGGTTGGGTTATCGGTGTTATTATTGTTTATTTTTTTCCATTTATAAATTAAAACAAACTGGCAAATGGTCATAGTTAATCCGAAAAGAACTCTAGCCATTACTCCCCAACCGTTTGGTAAAAGAACATCTGGTTCTAAAGTTATCAAAGTTTTGTCTGCTAAAAGTTGCTTAATAATAATGATTTTTTGTGAAGCCGGTTTAATATACAACGGAATTAAAATTATGGTATAGAGTAAAGAAGGTATGAATAAAAAGAAATATTTTCGATTAATTTTTTTGAAAGGGAACAATAGCGATTTGACATACAAATAAGAAAAAGCGGGTCCACAAAAAGCAACAAAACCAGCGCAACGCCATAAATTAGGGAAATAAAGAAAAAAAGCAGAAGCCTGTAGTCCAAAGTTAATGGACATAATAGAAATTGAAAAGATAAAACCGGCCAACAATCTAGCCGAAAAAGTTTCCTTCTTATTGGCCCAAAACAAAATATTCCCAACAAGTAAACCTAATATTCCTATTGAGAATACAAAAACAAAAGGCCAATTTGATATTTGATCCATTTTAGTTTGTTGTTTTTATATTTCTATTCCTATTTTTTGTCAATAAAGATGTTTTTAGTCAAATAGTTGCGTAAATGTATGATTTTTAAACTAAATTTTAACATTTTTTATGTTTTTAAAATTTCCTAAGAGCAAAACAGCTATTAAGCCTAAAAATATGTATATTAGCTTGATAAGTAGTTAAATAGCTGTTTTTCTATTGAAAACTTTTTGCCTTATAAAATGAATTTAACCTAATTTTATTTATGCGAATACTCCTTTTGCTTTTACTACTTATGACCTCAGGCATTTTTTTAGGACAATCAAATGAACTTGAAACAGAGGAGAAGTTCAATAAGCATGTTTTTGGTTTTATGCTTAGTCACACAAATATTAGTCAAGGGATAAAAGAGGGTAATCGAAAGTGGCTTTCATTACCCTCTTTTGCTTTGGATTATAATTTTAATATCAATTCCAAATGGCAAATAGGTCTTCATAACGATGTAGTTATTGAAAAATTCGTTGTTTCCACTGCTGATGAAAAGGAGTTAGAACGTTCTACTCCAATAGCTAGTGCGGTAGTTCTTGGATATAAAGTTGGAAAACATTTTACATTTCAAGCAGGCTTGGGTGGTGAATTTGCGAAAGAAGAAGATTTTGTTCTCACTCGTTTTGGAGTAGAATATGGAGTAGAAATCAGGAATAACTGGGAATTAACAACCAATTTTTCTTACGATATAAAGTGGAATGCTTATGATAGTTTTTCGCTAGGGATTGGGGTTTGTAAATCTTTTGGGGAATAAAAACTAAGCATTTGTTATCCAATTTAGTAGTATTTAATATTTATCTTAATGTATATTTTAAAAAAAATGGTATGAAAACTTTAAAAACAATCCTATTTGTACTCTTATTTTCAGTTTTGATGGCAGCATGTTCTTCATTAACCGTAACTACAGATTTTGATCGTTCTGCTGATATTTCAAAATACAAAACTTTTGCTTTCTATAAGCTTAGTGACAAGAATGATGCTTTGAGTGATTTGAATAAAAATCGGATAGTCAATGCAATAAGAAATCAAATGATAGCCAAAGGTTTTAAAGAAGTAAACTCTGGCGCTGATGTTTTAGTAAATGCGACAGCAATGTCAGTTAACAAACAATCGGTTACTTCAACAACAAATGTATACGGATATGGAGGCTATTACCGTCCGTATCGTTGGGGTGGTGTTGGATATCCAATGGGCAACACCTCCTATGATGTAAGAGATTATAAAGATGGCTCTTTAATAATTGATGTTTTAGATGCAAAAGACCAAAACTTACTTTGGCAAGGGATTGGAAACAAAGAAATTGATGCGCCATCGAAAGATCCAGACGCTGTAATCAACAGTGGAGTTATGAAAATAATGGAACGTTTTCCGATGGAAATGATGAAAAAATAGACTTGTTATAGCTGAATTAAAAGTGAACCAAAATTAAACCATTTAAATAAAAAAAGATGAGAAAATTAGCATTGATTATTGCTGTTGCATTTACTTCTGTTGCATTTGCTCAAAGTGGAGTTAAAGAAGATATTGAATTGATTCAAAGTTTTTACGGAAAATCAAAACAAGAATTAGTTTCAGCCTATATGGTGTTAAAAGAACCACAACTTTCAGAATTTACTAAGGTCTATGAAGCTTATGAGCAAGAGCGAAAAGTTTTAGCTCAAAAACGTATGCAAATTATAAGTGATTATGCTACCAATTATGCCACACTTGATGACGCAAAAGCGGACGCTATTGCTAAAGCAAGTCTTGCTAACAATTTAGCTTATGAAAAGTTATACGCCAAGTATTATGTAAAATCAAAGAAAGTTATTGGTGCTTTAAATGCAGCAAAATTTATTCAATTAGAAACTGCTTTACATACCGTAATTAGAGAAGAGACACAAAACGCTATTCCTTTCATAGGTGAAATTGATAGAACAAAGAAAATGTAATTGAAGATTCATAAGTCTATAAAAGGGCATTTTATTGTTTCAATGATTAGCTCTATTTTGAATAATTGTCACATTGAGCCCGATATCGTATCGGGCTTATTTTGTTTTGATTAAATTTTAATTATTGTATTCAACGTCTTTTTAAATTGAATATATTTGTTAAAAAACAGCTTTATTTTGAAAAAAACATACCTACTACTTGTTGCACTGATTTTGCTTTTGTTTCTTCTTTTTCGAGTATTTATTGTTGATGGCGTTACTTCAAAAGACGAAAAATATGCACCTATTAGCGGGCATCAAGGGAAGTATGTTGGCGATAAAAGTTGTATTTCTTGCCATGGGAAAGAGCACAAACAATGGACCTCCTCACACCATTATAAGTCAATGTTACTGCCTACTCCAGAAACAGTCAAAGGAGACTTCAACAATGTAACATTAACTGCCGATGGTGTTACTAGTCGATTTTTTAAAAAAGGAACAAAGTATTTTATTAATACAGAAGGCGCCGACGGTAAAAATCATGATTTTGAAGTAAAATATGTTTTTGGATTTACTCCATTGCAACAATACTTAATTGAATTTCCTGGCGGCAGAATGCAAGTTCCAAGATTGAGTTGGGATACACAAAAGAAAAAATGGTTTAACCAATATGCAGGTCAAAAAATTGCCTCACACGATTGGTTGCATTGGACTGGAAATTCACAAAATTGGAATACGATGTGCGCTTCGTGCCATTCTACTAATCTTCAAAAAAACTACAACACGACGACGGATTCTTATAAAACTACTTATGATGTAATTAATGTTAGTTGTGAGAGTTGCCACGGTGCAGGGGAGAAACATCTGGATTACATCAAGGGAGCAGATTACAAAGACGGGGAACGAATCAAAGGAAGTTTTCTGAAACTAGTTAGAAATTCAGGACAGTTAGAACAAATTAATACCTGTGCACCTTGTCACGCAAGAGTATCTGAAATTAATTCTAAACACATTACAAGTACAGAATTGCTTGATAATTACATTCCTCAAATTCCAGATGATGAATATTATTATGCTGATGGGCAAATAAAAGATGAAGATTATATCTATACTTCTTTTTTGCAAAGTAAGATGTACAGCAAAGGAGTAAAGTGCAGTAATTGTCACGATATTCATACTACTAAATTGAAAAAAACCGGTAATCAATCCTGTACTCAATGCCATTTGGATTCAAAATATAATGTGCCAACTCATACTTTTCACAAAGCTGACGCAAAAGGAAGTTTGTGTATCAGTTGCCATATGCCTGGTAAATTTTATATGGGTAATGACTTTCGTCATGACCATAGTTTTAGGGTGCCAAGACCCGATTTGACGGTAAAATATGGAACGCCTAATGCTTGTAATATCTGTCATACCAATCTTTCGGCAAAAGCTATGGCACAAGCTGTAGAAAAATGGTACGGTAAAAAAAGAGCGTATCATTTTGCTGAAGATTTAATTCCGGGTAGTCAATTGAATGGAATGAGCGAAGAGCATTTGCTACGTTTAATTAACGGTAAAAACATTCCTCCAATTATTAGAGCTACAGCAGCCTTTTATTTAGGAAAAGTCAATACCCCAAATAGCTTAAATGCTTTATTGGTTTGTATTAAAAGTAAAGATGCACAAGTTCGTTACCGCGCTATTCAAAGTCTTGAAGGTTTTACACCTAATTTGTGGGTAAATGAGGTTGGTCCGTTACTCAAAGATAAAGTTCGGGCTGTAAGAATTGCAGCAGCAGATTTGTATACTAGTTTGCCCAAAGAGCAAATGCCTAGTAATTACCTAAATGATTACAATTCTGCTAACAAAGAATTGCTGGAGTATCTTCATTATCAAACCGATTTTTCAGTTGGAAATGTGATGTTAGCCGATTATTATTTAAAAGTAAACGACTATGAAAATGCCAAAGCTTTTTATCTAAAAGGAATTAAAAAGGACAGTCAGATGAATTATGCTCTGCTAAATTTAGCCACCGTTTATAATATGCAAGGGAACAACCAAGAAGCCTTAGCTACCTTAGAAAAAGCGATTAAAAATGACGCTAAAAACGACCGAGCTTATTTTAATTTAGGGCTTCTGTATAATGAGATGAAAAACAGCAAAGCTTCGGAAGAAGCTTTTGCCAAAGCGGTTAGTCTACAATCTAAAAATGACAAATTGTATTATAATTATGGATTGTTGCTTTTGGAATTAAAAAAATACAAAGAAGCTGAAAGTATACTTAAAAAAGGAATTGAAATAGCGCCGTTTTCGTCACAATTGTATTATGCGCTTACCTTTGTTTATATGCAAGCCAATCTTCCAAATAAAGCGTTAGAAACAGTTGTAGCATTGAAAAAACTAGACGGGAATAATCCTAATTATCAAAGTTTATTTGCGCAATTCGGAGTTTAATCTTTCTTATTAAAAACCTCAAAAAGTTCTTCCCAATCTATTGTGGTATCCATTTCTGAAAGGCCTTTGTAATCGGCAATTTTTGACAGCATTTCTATTGTAAAATCTTTTTGATTGGCAAAAGGAACAATGCGTTCTTGGTCTAGTTTGACTGCCAAATACTCTTGTTCGTATTGTCCGGGAGTGGGAATAAAAAAGGCTTTTTTGCCTAGTTTTACCAAGTCCATAATGGTGGTATAGCCTGAGCGACAAAGGACGTATTCACTTTCGTTAAAGGTTTGTTCTAACTGGCGGGTATTCATAAAATTGTAAAAAGTTACGTCACCTACTGTTTCTTTAACTTGTGTCTTTTCGATAATTCCTTTGATGAAAACCACTTTGCCTTTGAAACGTTTTACCTCTTCGGTTAATTTCTCTTCTAGGATGCCTCTTTGGGGTTCAGGCCCCGAAAGAATAATCATCAAATCGTATAGTTTTGGGCTGTCTTTTTTGTGTAAACGACTTAGTGGACCAATGTAACGCACTGGAAAATGTTTTCCGTTTAAGTGGCCCAAATCGCCTGTTAGGTTAGGTGTTCCAGCCACATCGGGGACCCAACATTGTTTGTATTTTTTAATGATGATTTGATGTAATTTGCTAGTAAACCAAGTAGTGTTTCCGGTCATTACATTCAATTGATGGGTGATAAAAACAGAGGGTATTTTGGCGCTAAACACACCTAATCTATTATCTGAAATGATTCCATCTATTTCGTATTTGGTTACCCATTTTTGAACTAATTTCTTCTCTTCTCTTATGGCTTCGAGCATTCTAGGCAAACTTTGAATGAGTTTCCATTTGAAATTTTTGCCATTCTTGGCATATTCTATTTGGTAGGAGGGAAGTTGTAGGGTTTGAATGTAAGGGAATTCTTTTTTTAACAATTCGAGTGCTATACCATCAGAGGCGATGATGGGCGTGAAATTGTTTTCTTGCAGCGCCTTTATAATTGGAATGCAGCGTGTGGCGTGGCCTAAGCCCCAGTTTAATGGAGCGATGAGTATCGTTTTTGAGCTAGAATCCAAAGTCATTTCGCAATCAAAATTAAGAATTTATACGAAGGCAAGGTAGCAATACTCCTATTTTTTTAAGTTTAGGCAACATTACCAAAAGTTTAATTTAACAACTGTTTACATAAAAAAAGGCTTTCTCCTAAAAGAAAGCCTTTGAAATACTGTGTTTTACTAGAAAACTAGTTTTCGATATAGGTTTTATTTCCGTTTTTGTTGATGTAGTATCTTCCGCCTCTTGGGCCAGTGTACACTTTTTTGCCGTTGTATTCACCCGTTACTTTGTCTGGTGTTTTTGGTGCTTTTTCGGTAGTTTCTTTGATTTTTACTTCGCCTGTTTTTTTGGAAGTTGTAGCTTCTTTTTTGGCTTTGGTGGTTTTTTCAGCTGCTGCTTTTTCTGATTTTGTTTTTTCTGCTTTGGCTGTTGCTTTGGCTTTTTTGGCTTCTTTTTCAGCGGTTTCTTTTTCGGCAGCGGCTTTTTTGGCGGCTATAGTTGCTTTTCTTTTCTCGTTAGCGGCTTGTTGCTTGGCAGCTTTTTCCTCAGCGGCTTTGGCTTCTGCTTCTTTTTTGGCGGCTATAGTTGCTTTTCTTTTTTCGTTGGCTGCTTTTTGTTTGGCTTCTTTTTCGGCAGCAGAAACTTCTGTTTTAGTTTTTGTGGTTTTCTTTTTTGTGGCTGTTTCTTGGGCGAAAATAGTGTTGGACGCGATAAACAAGAAACATAAAATCAGTATTCTTTTCATAGTTTTAGGTTTTTAAATTAATGGAATACTAAAACTACTAATTATTTTTGGGAATTGGATATAAAGTTCTAAAAATCTTAGTGTTACTGTTGGCAAGAATGCCTCATTTTTCCTTTTAGTCCTGATAGGAACGGCATCCTCTTGTCTTGTCCTTACAACAAGACAAGAGATATAGTGGATAGCAGGAACCCCTGATGACTGAAAAAGCCTTTTGTTGGCTCTCCTTCTATTTAATTTTTGCTAAATAATAACCGTAGACTGCAATTATTTTTAACCACATAGAAACATAGAATTTTTTAGTTTTTAAAAAGAACTCAATAGACGTTTTACTATTCACATAGTCAATCTATGTGAAAAATATAGCTATTTCTATAGGTTCTTAAATTATTGAAAGTAAATCTATGTTTCTATGTGGTTAATTTTTTATTATATTTTGAATTTCACCTAACGGTTTTAATAATACTATTTCAATTCTGATTAAAAATAAGCTCTTAACTGCACATTGCCGGTGTGAATGGCTGGACTGGTTTCGCTTTTTCGGCCTTGGTAGTTGAAATTAATGTCGAGAAATTGGGTGATGTTTTTTTGCAATAATACACGCCAAGTAAGGTTTTGACCGGTTTGTAAGCCTTCGAGCATTTGGAAACCTACGGCCGACTGTGCATTGCCATCGAATTGATTTTGATAAAAAGAGAGTTCGCCGTTGAGGGTGAATTTGGCATTGCGCGCATAACTAAATGCGGTTCCCAATCGGTTTTGTTGCAAGGTTTCGGCTTGTGCGAGTTGGTTTTCTTTGTGTTGAAATTCGTAAAACAATTCCCAACTGGCGTTTTTAGAAAATAAATAGCTGATTTTTGGAGCGATTTGATAGCCTTTGATGTCGAAATTTTTCTCAGCATAATTTTCGGAAACCACGGCGGTAGCCAATGTTTTGGTAAAGAAGTTCAGCAGCCAACTTTTTTGAAACAAATGTTGGTATTGTAATTGGTGTGAGGCATTGCTGTTTTCCTGTGAGCCATTGGACAATAAACTCTTGGATTTGTTTTGCAAATAGGTGTAAGTGACCGAGTGTTTTTGTTTGCCTCGATTGAAAAATAAACTGTTTCTGAAGACGGAGTTGAGTCCCAAAACATCATCCTTCGGGCTTCCAAATGGATTCAAATCGAAGTTCCCGCCTTCGTTTTTAATTTTTCGGTCCATAATAAACGAGGTTTGGTTGTAGAAATAGGAGGCTATTTTTTTGATTCCTTTTTCGTTTTGCCATTGGTTTGGGTTAATGATTAGGGATTGCGAAAACTTATTTTGATGGGTTTTGATAAAGATTTGGTTGGGCAAAAACACACGAATGTATTTGGCCAAATCGGGATAAGGCGCAATCTCGAATTCTTGTAATTCTTGAATGCCGTTGCCGTTGTAATCGTTCCAAGCATAGACACCTTGCCCCGCATTGACTTCTAAAAAAGTGAATTCTTGTTGGGCAATCGAACCCGAATTGGTTTCATAGGCCGTGGTGCTTTGTACCAATTGTTTCCAAAAACGGTCGTTGTAGACCACTCTCGAATTGAGTGACGGTTCTTTTTGGGCTGAATTATTGGTGTATTCTAGGACACGATAATTAGCAAAAACAGACAAATCGCTTTTGGCAGTTTGAAAAACTTTCGATTTTAAACTGAAGGTCTGCGAGTGGTTGACGCGTTGTAAGACGCCATTTTGAATACTGTCGTTGACTCTTTGCAAATATCCCAAAGCGACAAAGACTTTGGTACTATCGCCGCGACCCGCAAATCCTCCTATCTCTGAAAAACGCTGACTGATGGGAGTGAACGTTTGGGTACTTTTGATTTTTTCTTGGTTGTCTTCTAAACGGAAGGTTGCTCCCACCCAATTTTTCTTTTTGTGAAAACGGACTTGCGTTTGTTGGCGAATAAAATTAGAAGTGCTCAATAAATTATCGCTTTTGAGTACGCTAGTCTGGTTTTGAAAACGCCAATTCGGAAGCTGGAAGTGCGCCATTATGCGGTGTTTTTGCCCAGAAAAAGAATCGGTAAAATCTAATTTTTCCAGTTGATAAGACGCATTGCCTTTTAACGCTCCTTTGTAGTTTGGGTTCCATTCGCTTTGGATTCCTGCAGTCCAAAAGCTTTGGTTACCAGTGGTTGTGGTACCCAAATTCCAATCTCGATTGAATTCGATGTTGAACAAGCGTTCAACCGTTTTGAAACTTTCGGCTATGTATTGGTAATTGCCTATGAAATCCAAATTCCATTTTCCGGTAAACAAGCGTTGTTTGGTGTTGAGTTTTGCGGCTAATCCTTTGTTTTGATTGTCATCAAGACTCGAAAACAAGTTTTGGTCGTTGTTGCTCACGCCAATTTCAAAATCAGTACTGCTTTTTTCATTTGGATGGTATTGCCCTAAAAAGGTGGCGATTTGTATTTTTTTGGGAGCAATGAGCGGAATTGTAGGCTCATATTCTCCTTGTAAAATCCCGTTGATGGGCGCTATGTATTCGTAAATTCGGCCAATGGCTCCAGCGTTTTTTAGAATATAATTTCCTTGATTTGGACCTATTTTGCTGAACCGAACATTGTACAAAACGGCTTGGTCATTGGTGGAAAATTCAAAGTATTCAATGCCATTGGCACTTTTTTTCTCGTACAAGATTTTGTTTTCAGAATACGAATCTTCATAGGCCGATGGCGCATTCATTTTGCTTGGGTCGTTGCCTGCATTTTGTAAAATGGCGACTTGTTCTTTGGACAAACTTTGCTGTACGGGTTGGTTTTTCAAGTCGCTTTCGGAATACAAATAACTACCAAAACGCCAGTTTTTGTTCTCGTGCATTCCACCTCCATAGGCAACAATTCGGGTGTAATTTTGGTCTGTAAATTGGTATTCGACTACAATCCGCATTTCGGAAGTGATGGTGAATAAAGGTGTAAAGACCAACTCACCCGCGTTGTAATCCATCACATAATCGTTGTTTTCACCACGTTTTAGCAAATTGCCATTGACATACACACGCTCTGAACCCGAAACAATCAATACGTAGGCTTCTTCATTATTGCCTTTGAGTTTATAAGGACCTTGATTGCCTTCTTGACCAATAAACGCACTTCTGGCATATTGTCCTCGGACCAAACCAACAGCAGCCTCGATTTTGGTGTGTTTTTCGGTGTTGCCCCAATCGAATTGGGTGCTCAAACCCTGTACTTTTTTGTTGAAATTCATAAACTGAGACGTTCGATTTTCTAAAAACAAATCGCCTCCGCGGACTCTCCAATCTTTGCTGTACAATTCCATAAAAATATTATCAAACTGATCCAGTCTTTGCGAATAGCCTCCGTCTTGTAGCGGAATATTGCTGTCTTGAATTGAGGCGCTAATACTGACTTTGTCAGAGAGTTTACCGCTGATTTGCAGATCCAAATTCGAGTTGAGCACCGCGTTTTGATTGTTGCCCACTGTCACCCCACGCGTGATGCTTCCAGAGGTATTGAGCCCATCAAAAGGCGTTGTTTTTTTGGGATTTGTCTCTGCCATTTGATATAAAGTACCCTTCAGCGCTTCGTTGTTGACCACTAAGCTGTCCGAGTAGACTTGATAGGTTTTCGTTAAAAAATCGGGATACTTTAGGTACTGAACCGTTAGTTCTTCGGTGGTAAGTTGCGAAAGGGAATGTAACAGCAAATAGCCTTTTTCAAAATTCACGCTGTAGTTTGTGGTGGGAAGTGTCTCTTTTTTGTCGGTTGTAATTTTAAAAAAACTCGGATTGATACTTGTTTTTTCTAACCAAATGGTATCGGTAGTAACGCGGATTTTTTTAGTGCGATAGGACGATTGATTTTCCTGCGCGTAGACGCCAGAAAGCCAAAAGAAGACTCCAAGAAGCACAATTTTATTCCACATAGCTACGATAACGTCCAATGTTCAAAAGTAGTATTTAATAGTGAATGGCAGTTAGTAATTAGTGAATAGTGCTTCGTAATTAGATAGATTTTGGTAGTGAAGAATTATAATTAGATTGGTGAATTAAGGTTGAAGAGTACTGTTCTTTCGATTTTTGAGCTTGGATTTGTAGGAATTAATGGTATATTTGGTTAGCAAATAAAGTTTGTTAAGCTAAAATTCTAATCTAGCATCATAATTTGAATCTTGAAATTGAATGAGATGCAAAAAATAATTTCATCCAATAATAGTTATGAAAAAAATATTTCCTATTCTAATTGTCGTATTGATTACTACGGGCTTTATAAGTAATTCTGATAAAGTTGATTTAAAAACTTTTGCTGAAGAAGCAATGAATAAATCTAAAATTGGTGCTAATCCTACAATTGTAATTACCGAATATTCAGCCAAAATTTATTCAAAAATTGATTTGAAACATTCTGTTTTTAGAAATTTAAAAAGAGAAGGTTTGTTTATTATAAATAAGAATTCTGATTTGTTGGAAGAATTGTATGGTGAAGAAACTAAAAGAAATGGAGCAATTGTTTATATGAATGCTCATAATCCTAAGCCAAATTTGAAACAATTGAGAATAGTTTTGAACGGTAAAGAAATTCCCAAATCTGTTTCAGATACTTT
Source organism: Flavobacterium sp. 9R (assembly GCF_902506345.1). Taxonomy (NCBI): domain Bacteria; kingdom Pseudomonadati; phylum Bacteroidota; class Flavobacteriia; order Flavobacteriales; family Flavobacteriaceae; genus Flavobacterium; species Flavobacterium sp. 9R. Next base: position 2,076,077 of record NZ_LR733413.1, read on the forward strand.
AAAATTAAATAACATTCAAGGTTTTGTTTGCCTTAAGAAAAGAGATACAGAAAAGTACATCGGCTATATTAATACACTGGATTAGTTTCAAAACGAACTCATTAAACCATTTTATGTTTTTCAATTTATTTACTGTTTTTAATCCTTCTGAAGAAAGTTACGAGTCTTATGATTGGAAGGCAAAAATCAAAAACCTTTTGTTGTCTTATTGCTATATGTATTTAGCAATCATACTAAGTGCTATTTTTTTGCTAAGACCACTAGACTATTTAGTTACCGACATATTGGGTTTTCCCTCTATAATGGAGGCAATAGGAAAATCTAGTGATAGGATTGCTACTATTTCTTTTTGGTTTGTTGTCATAATAATACCAATAATCGAAGAGATTTTATTTCGCCTTTTTTTGAATTTCAAGAAAAAGGAAATTTGCCTTAGTGTATTTTTTATGTTGCTGTTGGCATTAGGAATTCGGGTTACTAGTGATGCGTTGTTTTTGCTTTCTACTTGGGTAAAGGTTGGAATTTCGCTTTCGGTTGTTGTAGTGCTGTATTTTTTTGTAATTGACAACATCAAGTTTTCAATTCGTTTACAAAGAAGCCTAACGATAGTTTCAATAATAACATTTGGTCTGATGCATATTGATAACTTAGAAAAGATATATTATTCTTTACTATTGATTTACCCATTCTTTGTTCTTCCACAAATGTTGATTGGTTATTTTGCTACTAATTTGAGATTGAAACAAGGTTTTGTATGGGGATTACTGCTGCATAGTATGACTAATTTGACTTTTTTTCTGCTGCATAAAATATAATACTATGGCACATCCTAAAAATTATGAACGCGTTTTTGCAATGACTTTTGCGAGTGTTTATCCGCATTATTTAGCCAAAGTCCTCAAAAAAAATCACACCCAAGAAGAACTTGATACCATTATTTGTTGGCTAACAAGGTATACACCACAAGCCTTGCAGCATCAAATGGAAACGAAAGTAGATTTTGAAACTTTTTTTGCCCAAGCACCTCAATTGCACCCGAACGCTAGCCAAATTACTGGAGTGATTTGTGGCTATCGTGTTGAAGACATCGAACACCCGTTGATGCAGAAAATTCGCTATTTAGATAAATTGGTCGATGAGTTGGCCAATGGAAAAGCTATGGAGAAGATTTTGAGGAGTTAGCAAGCGAACTGTTTTAGTAATTAATGCGATTTATTTTCAATAAAAAAAGACCATTTTAAAATAATTTCAAAATGGTCTTTTTCGTTTTTATAAAGTCTCTTTGGTGATGATTTGCATCGTTTCACGACTGACTTGTTTGAGCAAGACAATCTTATTTTCTTCTACCAATTTAGCGGCTTGGTCGTTAAAATGACGAATGGTGTACAAGGTCACATCTTCGTTAAACTCTACTTTGAATTTCTTAGAGAGTTTAGCATTCAATTCCCCGAAATTCCCGAATTTGTCTTCCACGCAAACCGAGAAACTAATCGCCGAGTTTTGAATCAAGTTCACTTTGATTTTGTACTTATGGAACAAAGCAAAGATTTCACTAATGTTTTCCTCCATAATGAAAGAAAAATCAATAGACGAAAGTGAAATCATCAACTGATTGCGTTTTACGATAAAACAAGGCATTTTAGGCTCCAAGTCGGGACCTTTTGCAACAGCGGTTCCTTTTAATAATGGGTTTACAAATGATTTTACGAACAAAGGAATTTCCTTTTTCTGTAAAGGTTGTAAGGTTTTTGGGTGAATTACCGTGGCGCCGTAAAAAGCTAATTCAATCGCTTCACGATACGAAATCTGATTCAACAAACTTGCATTTTCAAAATACCTTGGGTCGGCATTCATTACGCCAGGAACGTCTTTCCAAATCGTTACGCTTTCGGCGTTCAAGCAATAGGCAAAAATAGCCGCAGTATAATCCGATCCTTCTCTTCCTAAAGTGGTCGTAAAGTTATTTTCATCCGATCCCAAAAATCCCTGAGTGATGTTTAGGCTTTTTGATTTAATAGTTTTGGTAATGTTCTTTTTAGTTTGATCCCAATCTACTTCGGCATCACGATAGTTGGAGTTGGTTTTTACCAAATTGCGTACATCTACCCATTGCGTTTCTATGCCCATAAAGCTCATAAAATGACTCAAAATAGTAGTCGAAATCAATTCTCCAAAACTCACGATTTGATCGTACACAAAATTGTAATTCGGCGATTTGTTGTGTGCTAAGAAATATTCTAAGTCGGCAAACTGAGCATTTACCGCTTCAAAAACGGGATGACTTTCATCTTCGAACAAATCCAAAACAATTTGGTTATGGTACTTTTTTACTTCTTGTACTGAAGAATTCAATTCAGCTGATTTATCAAAATAGTTCTTGATGACTTCTTCTAAAGCATTGGTGGTTTTTCCCATTGCAGAAACCACTAATAATACATCTTCATACCCAACGGTTTTCAATACGTGGTGTACATTTTTTATTCCTTCGGCATCTTTAACAGATGCACCTCCAAATTTAAATACTCTCATTGTGTCAACTTAAATTGTAAAACAATCTCTTGCTTTTGTGTATTTGAGCCAAAAGACTTGCTTTAATGTTATTTATTTTTTTCTAAAAATGCATCAATTCCGTTCTGATCCATTTGTACCACTCTCCAATCGTCCAATACTTTGGCACCTGAATTTTCATAGAAAGTAATGGCAGGCGTGTTCCAATCCAATACATTCCATTCAATTCTTCTCACGCCATCGATTTTACCTTGCTCGATTATGGCAGAGTACAATGCAGAACCAAGACCAGTCCCACGCATACTTTCTTTGACCACCAAATCTTCTAAATGAATCGTTTTCCCTTTCCAAGTAGAATAGCGATAATAATACAAAGCGATCCCAACAATCTCTTGTTCTTTTTCGGCTACAAAGACAGAGAACAAAGGATTTTCACCAAAACCGTCTCTGATCAAATCCTCTTCGGTAATTACAACAGCTTCAGGCTCTTTTTCAAAGATAGCAAGTTCTTTGATGAGTGCCAAAACACCCTTCATATCCGTAGCGGTACCTTTTCGTATTATCATCTTTTTTGATGTTTAGGTTCTAAATTGACTAAAAAAACAGATAAAAATACATTTTTTTTGTCATTTTTATTACAAAGATACAATAGTGACCAACTATCTAAATAATTATTAATTCATTTTCACAAAAAAGCCGATATTTGTTACCTCAAACTAAACTACAACGATTTCGTAATGGAAGAACGCAACAAAACCTTAGGTGAATTTATCATCGAAAAACAAAACCAATTTCAATACTCCTCGGGAGAGTTATCCCGAATCATCAACTCCATTCGCTTGGCGGCCAAAGTTGTAAATTACAAAGTGAACAAAGCCGGTCTAGTCGACATTATTGGAGCTGCTGGAGAACAAAACATTCAAGGCGAAGACCAACAAAAATTAGACGTCTATGCCAACGAAGTATTTATTCAAACCCTAATCAATCGAGAGATTGTATGCGGTATCGCCTCCGAAGAAAACGACGATTTCATCACCGTCGAAGGTTCGGACAGCAGTCACAACAACAAATATGTTGTATTGATGGATCCTCTTGATGGATCTTCTAATATTGATGTAAACGTGTCGGTAGGAACTATTTTCTCCGTGTATCGTCGCGTTACGCCAATAGGAACTCCAGTAACTATCGAGGATTTCTTGCAACCAGGTATCAACCAAGTGGCGGCAGGTTATGTAATTTATGGTACCTCGACAATGTTGGTGTACACTACGGGGCACGGAGTAAACGGCTTTACGCTAAACCCAGCTATCGGTACATTCTATCTGTCGCACCCTAATATGCAATATCCAAAAGACGGAACCATTTATTCTATCAACGAAGGGAATTACGTGCATTTCCCGCAAGGAGTCAAAGATTATATCAAATATTGCCAGCTCGAAGAAGGCGATCGTCCCTACACTTCGCGCTATATCGGAAGCTTGGTATCCGATTTTCACCGTAATATGATCAAAGGTGGGATTTATTTGTACCCTACGAGTTCTAAAGCGCCCAACGGAAAATTGCGTTTGTTGTACGAATGCAATCCTATGGCTTTCCTTGCTGAGCAAGCTGGTGCCAAAGCATCGGACGGTTTTGGTCGCATTATGGAAATTCAACCTACAGAGTTGCACCAACGCGTACCCTTCTTTTGCGGTAGCTACAATATGGTCGAAAAAGCCGAAGAATTTATGGCAAAAGCAAAAAATAAGTAGGAGCGAAACAGTAGGCATTTTCAGCAAACAAGGTTCCTGCTCTCCGCTATATCTTTTGGGGCGAACCCAGCCCCAAAAGGATGCCGCTGCGATCAGGGCTATAAGAAAAACAATTCGCTTCTTTGTAAGCATAAAAAAACCGGTAGCTGTAAAAAGCCACCGGTTTTCTGTTTTAAACTATTTTTCACTAACGACTAAGAACTAGCTACTAATCACTAATTACTAAGGACTAATCACTATTTATTCATATTCTTCATTTCAAAGATAAAAGTATCTAAGTCTACTTTTTTGTCAAGGAGCGTCAAAGCTTTGTTGACAATATAACCTACATTTCCTGGAGTAAAGCCTAGCGCCAAACCAAAACGCATCAATAGTCGTTCTTGTTTATCACCTAAATGATGGTCAACGTGAACCATTCGACCCAAATCATACAATCTTTCTAAACGCTCCACATACAAATAGGGAGGATTAATGTCATAGTTCAATGGGTTTTTTAAAATTTCGCGGTATTCCTCGGCAGAAATTTCCAAGCGAGAAGCCAGTTTGTCCAAAAAAGCTTGTTCTTCAGGGGTTGCATTTCCGTCTGCTAAAGCTACACGAACAATAGCTGAAAAATGACCTTTGTTGCGACTTTTGAATTCGTTATCAAATAAATCAGAAATTGACATAATAGTTGTTTTTATGGTTGTATTAAAGATACGAATTTTTTTAAAAATAAGAAGCAATGGCTAGTTGAAATCAGGGCATTCACTTTTAAAGATTTCCCCACAATCCGAGCATAGCGAATTGGCAAAGCAATTCACTAATAAATCAGGAGTTACAATATGTTTTAATGACACAAATTATTTATTTCTTTCTAAGTCTTTAAATTTGCGAATTTGCGGTGGATGCTACTTTTCAACCTCACGGACTTTCAGTATTCCAAACCAATCTAAGGACTTAAACTCATAGTGGTTTATTTTTAATAAAAATTAGTGAATTCGTGGCAAGTTTTCAAACCACTACTTTTCAAAAATTGTCGTAAGTTTACAGACCCTTAATCAAATTTATATAATTACCTATGTCAGAATTTTGGATTTATTTTCAAATCGGTTTACGTCACGTTTTAGATATTCATGCTTATGACCATGTTTTATTTTTAATCGCTTTAGCAGTTCCTTATTCGTTTAACGATTGGAAGCGCATCTTGTTATTAGTTACCTTATTCACACTGGGGCATACTATGGCATTATTCCTATCTGTTTATGGTATTGTTGCCATAAAAGTAAATGTAGTCGAGTTGTTGATTCCTATTACGATTTTGATTACCGCTTTGTTTAATTTGTTTACCGCTGGGAAGTCCAGCAAAAAAGAGAGTATTAATTTGGTGTTTTTTATCACTTTGTTCTTTGGAATCATTCACGGTTTAGGATTCTCTAACTATTTCAAAACCATATTAGGCGGAACAGCCAATTCCAAATTATTACCGCTGTGCGAGTTCGCTTTAGGAATAGAAGCGGCACAAATTGCGGTAGTTTTTGTAGTTTTGGTACTGTCTTATATTGTACAAACAGTATTTAGATTCTCCAAAAGAGATTGGACTTTGGTCATGTCTTCTTTTATAATCGGTGTAGTGCTTCCAATGATTATTGAAAGTGAATTTTGGTTACGATAAAAATGAACGAAATAAAACTAAATAAATACGACAAAGCCTACTTGCGAATTGCGAGAGAATGGAGTTTGTTGTCGTATTGCAAACGCAAGCAAGTAGGAGCCATCATTGTAAAAGACCGAATGATTATTTCGGATGGTTACAATGGAACGCCTTCAGGATTTGATAATTGTTGCGAAGATGCCGAAGGATTGACGCGTTGGGATGTATTGCACGCCGAAGCGAATGCTATTCTCAAAGTAGCTCGGTCGACACAATCTTGTGAAGGAGCCACCTTGTACATCACACTTTCTCCCTGCAAAGAATGCAGTAAGTTGATTCACCAATCCGGAATTAAGAGAGTGGTGTACCAAAACGGATATCGTGATGATTCTGGAATACAATTTTTAATCAAAGCAGGCGTTGAGGTAATTCACATTCCCAATTTAGACGACTAAATGAAATTCGAAAACAAATATTTGCCCATACTTTTGAGTGCTACTTTAGCGCTTGGCGTAGGTATTGGCGGATGGTTGAATGTTTCGAGAGACCCTGGTTTGGTAGCTTCTAATGCTTCCAAATCAAAGTTGAATTCCTTGATTGATTTTATTAATAATGAATATGTAGACGATGTCAATACAGATTCTATTGTGAATTTGACAGTAGATAATATTTTGGCAAAGTTAGACCCTCATTCTGTGTATATTCCGCCAAGCGTACAAACACAGGTTGCTGAGAGTATGAAAGGTGATTTTGTAGGTATTGGAATCAATTTTTACATGTACAAAGATACTGTTGCGGTCATAAAGCCTGTTGTTAATGGACCTTCGGCAAAAGCAGGAATACAAGCAGGTGATAGATTACTATACGCAGGAAAAACCAAATTATTCGGGCGCCATTTGCCTAGTGATAGTCTTTTTGCAAAACTAAAAGGTGCCGTTGGTTCTGATATAGAAGTGACCGTTTACCGAAAAACTACACGTCAGAAGCTGAAATTCAAAATAAAAAGAGCGGTAATTCCACTGAAAAGTGTTGACGTGTCTTTGATGTTGAATCCTACGGTGGGTTATATCAAAATTAACCGTTTTTCTGAAACTACTTTTGCTGAATTTAATTCGGGATTGGCGCAGTTGAAAAAGCATGGTGCGCAAACCTTGGTCTTGGATTTGCGTGACAATGGTGGAGGTTATATGGAAGAAGCCATTGCGATAGCTGACCATTTTTTAAAAGATAATGACTTGATTGTTTTTACCAAAAGTAAAAGTGGAACAATAGAAAAAACCTTCGCTACGGAAAAAGGGAATTTTGAATCGGGCAGATTATTCGTTTTAATCAACGAAAATAGTGCTTCTGCAAGTGAAATTCTGGCTGGAGCGATACAAGACAACGATAGAGGAACCATAGTCGGGCGTCGTTCTTTTGGTAAAGGACTGGTGCAACGCGAAATGGATTTTAAAGACGGTTCTGCCGTGCGTTTGACCGTGGCAAGGTACTATACTCCTTCAGGACGTTCTATTCAAAAGCCTTATGCTAAAGGCAATGCCGATTATTTTAAAGAATCGGAACATCGTTTTTTGAATGGCGAATTGTACCACAAAGACAGTATTAAGGTAGCTGATACTTTGAAGTTCAAAACTAAAAAAGGGAAACTAGTCTATGGAGGCGGCGGAATCGTTCCTGATGTTTTTGTGCCAATTAGTTCCGAAAAAGGTGAGGAAAGTGCTTCTTTACTAGAACAATCGGGTATGGTGGGGCATTTTGTATTTGAAGAATTAGACCGAAATCGAAAAGCATTCAAAGGGTTAAGTTTTCAGGAGTTTCAGTCAAAATACAATTCTGATAACTATTTTGATTTGTTTCAAAAATATCTCGATAAAAATGGTTTGATATTACAATTAGAAAAGAGTAGGGGAGCAATTAATCAGTATATAATTGCCGAATTTGCTAGACAGTTATATGGTGAAGACTATTTTTATCAAATTGTTTTAAAACAAGATGAAATGGTAAAAAAAGTCTTGTCTAAAAAAGGTCTTTAGATGTTATTAAAATAGCTATTTCTGGCTAGCCCTGATGGTAGTGGCATCCTTTGCTGCCGTGGTTCGGCGGGAAAGATATAACGAACAGCAGGAGGATTCGTAATTGAAAAATCTAATTGTTGTGCTCCAAAAAAAAAAAATTACTTCCACTTTAAGGTTTCTATGATGTGCTGCATGTCATTTTTGATGTAGCTAGCCGCTGGCATAATAGAGTCGAAATTGGGTTTTGCGTAGAAATATACAGAGGCCGTCACAAAATGGCGAGTGCTATCGGTGGCGTAAAACTGCGAATTGGTTGCCGCATTACCATCTACTTGATAAAACATACCGTAAACTTTTTTTTCAGGATTTAAATAGGGTTGTTCTATAATATCGTCGGCTTTTATTACGTGCTTAAAGGTTAGTTTTTGGGCATCGCGTAGCAATTGGTTGATATTGTTAGCTACGGGCTTGTAGGTCAAATAAATTGTTGCTTTCATTTTTGGGTAGGTAATGGTTAAGCTACAATCGTTTTTTCCTTTTATAATTGCTTTGTCATTTATTTCGAATGTAAATGGGCATTGGTTGCCGTAATCAACATATCTTGCTTCTGGGTAATCCAATCGCAAGTAGCCTGCAGGTTTGGGTAAAACATCGTCTTTGCACCCTACGGCAGAAAATAAACCTATAGTGAGTACTATGAATAAACTAACTTTTTTTTTCATTGTGTATTTGATTGCAATTTGCTTTAAAATGGCAAATCGTTTATTGGCAAACCGCCATTTGAGGCGTCAAAGTTAGTATTTTTTGGTGATTCTTGAGTAGGATTGCTTTTGTTCTCATGGTCCTTTTTTGTGGTCAAAAAAGTAAATTCGGTTACCTGAATTTCAGTTGTTGATTTCATAGTACCGTCTTCGGCTTGCCATTGTCTGGATTTAATGCGTCCTTCTACATATATTTTATCGCCTTTCGAGAGGTATTTTTCGCATATTTCGGCGGCTTTGTTTCTTACTACCAAATTGTGCCATTCGGTAGAAGTAATTTTTTCATTGGTCGATTTATTAATATATACTTCATTGGTTGCTAATTGAAAGCGGCCAATGCAGTTGCCTCCTTCAAAATAATGCATCTTAATGTCGTCGCCAAGATGTCCTATCAGCATCACTTTATTTAATGTTCCGTTCATAGCTTAATGGTATTTCAATCAAAGATACATTTTTTTTAAAACTTTTTTGTAGCATCTTCTTCGATGAAATTATGTATCACTATTGGAAAAGGAAAGGTTCTCAATTGTTCGGGATTTACTCCGTCGGCCAATGTATTGTTTATGGTTACTTTCCAAAACTTGATATACAAATGCTGATGCGATAATTTATGAATCAAACTTATGGGATTCGCTTCTTGAATACTTACAACTGAATCCCCAAAATCTGCATCGCTTTTAATTAATGGCGCTATGGTTTCAAATCCCTCTTCTTGTGTGGTTTCAAATAATGGGAATTCATAAAGATTGTGCCAAATGCCTTTGTCTGTTCTTTGTTGTATTTTGGTATTGCCTTTTTTGTCTTGTAGTACTATATAATTAAAGTATCGTTTTCTGATTTTTATTTTTTTTGATTTGAAAGGCAATTGTCCAACGAGTCCTTTTTGCAAGGCAACGCAACTAGAATTGAAAATACAATTTTCGCAATCTGGATTTTTAGGAGTGCAATGCATTGCTCCAAACTCCATAATGGCTTGATTGAAAAGTGCAGGCTGTTCTTTGGACAATAATTCGGCAGCCAAAGCAGTAAATTCTTTTTTGGTTTTTCCAGCGCTTATATCAGATTCGATTCCGAAGTAACGGGATACTACACGAAACACATTTCCATCTACTACAGGTACAGGTTCATTATAAGCAAATGAAGCAATGGCGGCTGCAGTATATTCGCCAATACCTTTTAATTGAATAAGACCAGCATATGAGTTTGGAAAAACGCCGTCCAATTCATTTGCTATGTATTGTGCGGTTTGATGTAAGTTACGAGCACGCGAATAATACCCTAATCCTTGCCAAAGTTTAAGCACTTGTTGTTCGTCTGCCCTTGCTAATTCTTTTACTGTAGGAAAAGATTCTAAAAACGCATAAAAATAAGGTGTTCCTTGCGCCACACGAGTCTGCTGAAGAATGATTTCTGAGAGCCAAATTGGGTAAGGATTTGTAGTATTTCGCCATGGTAAATCACGTTTATTTTGTAAATACCACTCAATTAGTAAGTTAGTAAAATTCATTTATTAATTATATGTAAGCAAAAGTAAAAGTTTATGTAATTAAATTTTAACGAATTAGGTTGATTTATTGTTTTTTAAATTCGTATATTTGCAACCTCAAAAAAAATAGTACAACATATTAAAAAGGAAAGAAAATGACGAAAGCAGATATCGTAGCGAAGATTTCAGAAAAATTAGGTCTTGAAAAAGGAGATGTTCAAGCAACAGTTGAGACTTTTATGAATGAAGTTAAAACTTCATTAGAAACTGGAGACAATGTGTATCTAAGAGGTTTCGGAAGCTTTATCGTTAAAACTAGAGCTGAAAAAACAGGAAGAAATATTTCTAAAAATACCACTATTAAAATTCCAGCTCACAACATTCCAGCTTTTAAACCAGCTAAGGTGTTTGTAGAAGGTGTGAAAACAAATAACGAAGCAAAATAATCTATTAATTAATCATAAAATCTTCAGGATATGCCAAGTGGTAAAAAAAGAAAGAGACATAAGGTAGCGACGCACAAACGTAAAAAAAGAGCGAGAGCTAACCGTCATAAAAAGAAAAAGTAGTTTTAAACTACTTTTTTCTTTTTAAAAGTTCATTGAAATTTGAATTTCAGACATTAGATTTCAGACTTCAGATTGCAGCTTAAACTGCATACTGCTCTCTGAAAACTGCCGACTGAAACTTCATCCGGGTCAAACCTGTTAAATATTGTTTAATCCATCCTTACAATTCAGTTATGAGTTATAAGTTATGAGTTATGAGTTGTAAAACTGAAAACTGAAAGCCGAAACTGAAAACTTTAACGTATGGATAAAAATGTACAGCGTGAATAAAGAACTAATTATTCGTTCTAGTTCAGAAGCCGTAGATTTTGCCTTATTAAAAGATGGAAAACTAATTGAATTACACAAAGAACAAGAAACTAGCAACTTTCAAGTAGGTGATATTTTTATTGCCAAAATAAGAAAACCAGTTGCAGGCTTAAATGCTGCTTTTGTAAATGTAGGCTATGAAAAAGATGCCTTTTTGCATTATCATGACTTAGGTCCTAATCTTGCTTCTCAATTGAAATTCATAAAACTTGTAAGCGCAGGTAAAATAAAAGATTTCTCCCTAAAAAACTTTCAGTTTGAAAAAGAGATTGATAAAGACGGCACCATTACTGATGTTTTGAATGCCAATCAATCCGTATTAGTACAAGTAGTAAAAGAGCCTATATCTACCAAAGGACCAAGAATTAGTGCAGAACTATCCTTGGCTGGACGTTTTATAGTGCTTGTTCCTTTTTCTGATCGCGTTTCTATTTCTCAAAAAATAGAAGACAAAAAAGAAAAAGATCGATTAAAAAAACTTGTACAATCCATCAAACCAAAAGGCTTTGGCGTTATTGTTCGTACAGTAGCCGAAGGCAAAAATACAGCCGAATTAGAAAAAGATTTGCATAACCTGCTTAGCAGATGGAATGCAATGTGTAAGAAATTACCAACTGCTCATCATCCGTCAAAAGTATTAGGTGAGCTCAATAGAGCCTCTTCAATTCTTCGAGACGTGTTTAATGATACCTTTAGTGGTATTCAAATAGATGATGAAGAGTTGTACCAACAAACAAAGGATTACTTGCAAGAAATTGCACCATCCAAACAATCAATCGTAAAGTTTTATCAATCGAAAGACACACCAATCTTCGAGAAATATAACATAGAGAGACAAATCAAAACATCTTTCGGGAAAACGGTTTCCATGAGTAAAGGTGCCTATTTGATAATAGAACATACTGAAGCACTTCACGTTATAGACGTAAATAGCGGTAATCGTTCGAATAAGGCTACCAATCAAGAAGACACCGCAATGGAAGTAAATATGATAGCCGCTGCCGAAATCGCAAGACAATTGCGTTTGAGAGATATGGGCGGAATCATAGTTGTTGATTTTATTGATATGGCTAATCCCGATAATCGTAAAGTCTTATTCGACTTCTTAAGAGAAGAGATGAGCGATGATAAAGCTAAACACAAGATCTTGCCTCCTAGTAAATTTGGATTAGTTCAAATTACTAGACAAAGAGTAAGACCAGAAGTCAATATCAAAACTAGAGAAGAAGATCCAAACAATGAAAATGGCGAAATTGAAGCGCCAATTCAAATCATTGATAAAATCGCTCTCGACCTTGAAAGACATCTAAAAAACCACAAAAAAGTAGTACTCAATGTACATCCCTTTGTGGCTGCATACCTCAGTAAAGGTTTTCCATCATTGCGTTCAAGATGGTTTTTTGAACACAAAAAGTGGGTGAAAATTATACCACGTGACGCTTACACGTACCTAGAATACCATTTCTATGACAAAAAAGGAAATGTTATTACAGACTAAAACAAACAAAACCGTTATTCGAAAGAGTAGCGGTTTTTTTGTGTCTTATTTTTAGGAGCTATTTCCAGCTATCCGTTACAATCTTATATGCCGAACACCGGCACATAAGGATTTTCACTACTATCTGGGCTAGGGCTTTAAGGAGTTCAATTACTTTCTTTTCTCTGCAAAAAATCGCTTCATCAAATCGGCTGCTTCTTCTGCTAAAACACCTCTGACTACAGTAGTTTTGGGATGCAATTGAGTACCCATTTTTTCATACCCACGGTGCGTATCACTAGCCCCAAAAACAATTTTAGCAATTTGACTCCAATACAAAGCCCCTGCGCACATTTGGCAAGGTTCTAAAGTCACATACAAAGTACAATCTTTTAAATATTTTCCGCCCAAGAAATTGGCAGCTGCAGTTATAGCTTGCATTTCGGCGTGGGCCGTAACATCGTTGAGTAATTCGGTCAAATTATGGGTGCGAGCAATGACTTTGTCGGCCACAACAATAACGGCTCCCACAGGAATTTCACCTTTGTCAAAAGCCATTTCAGCTTCTTGCAAAGCTTTTTTCATAAAATATTCGTCGGTGAAAGGATCTATCATAGCCGCCTAACCCGCCATAGCGGGAATAATTAAGTGAATCGCAAAAATATAAAAAACAAAACCGTAAATTCGCTTTTTGATTATAAATGAAAACCAACTTACTCGAACATATCAACAATCCAAAGGATTTACGCTTACTAAATGAAGCGCAACTTCCTCTTTTGGCTCAAGAATTACGCGATTTTATAATCAATATTGTGGCAGTAAAAGAGGGGCATCTTGGCGCCAGTCTTGGCGTGGTTGAATTGACCATTGCTTTGCATTATGTATTTGATACACCAAATGATTTATTAATTTGGGATGTAGGTCATCAAGCCTATGGGCATAAAATTTTAACGGAAAGGAAAAATAGTTTTCATACCAACAGACAGCTCAATGGTCTTTCTGGATTTCCAAAAAGAAGCGAGAGTATTTATGATGCCTTTGGTGTTGGCCACTCATCGACCTCAATTTCCGCAGCATTAGGAATGGCGATTGCTTCCAACTTAAAAGGAGATTTCGAAAAACAACATATTGCCGTAATTGGCGATGCTTCAATCGCTTCAGGAATGGCCTTTGAAGGACTCAATCATGCAGGTGTGACTGATGCGAATTTGTTGGTCATTTTAAACGACAATGCCATAGGAATCGATCCCAGTGTTGGAGCCTTAAAAGAGTATCTTACAGCTGTAAAAGAAGGGAAAAACCATCGACAAAATAATATGATTAAATCCCTGAATTTCGACTATTCAGGTCCAATTGATGGTCATGATCTTCCTGCTGTTATCAAAGAATTAAAACGCTTAAAAAACGTAAAAGGACCTAAATTCCTTCATGTTATTACCACCAAAGGTAAAGGACTACAACAAGCTGAAGAAAATCAGGTTCAATACCATGCGCCTGGCAAGTTTAATGCAGAGACAGGAGATTTACTTCCCAAATCAGAAGCTAACTTGCCTCCAAAATATCAAGATGTTTTTGGTTTAACACTTTTAGATTTAGCTCGAAAGAATGAAAAAATCATCGGAATAACACCAGCGATGCCTTCTGGTAGTTCTCTAAAATTTATGATGGATGAACTTCCAAAACGCGCATTTGATGTAGGTATTGCTGAACAACATGCAGTCACATTAGCAGCAGGAATGGCGACTCAAGGGATGATAGTTTATTGTAATATCTATTCTACTTTTTTGCAAAGGGCTTACGATCAGCTTATTCATGATGTAGCTCTCCAAAAATTGCCTGTTGTTTTTTGTTTGGATAGAGCGGGATTGGTTGGCGAAGATGGCGCTACACATCATGGTGTTTTTGATTTAGCCTATTTGAGATGCATTCCGAATTTGATGATTTATGCCCCGTTGAACGAAATAGAACTGCAAAACATCTTATATACTGTACAATTAGGTATCGACCAACCCATAGCCATTCGCTATCCAAGAGGCAGAGGTGAATTTGTAGATTGGAAGTCGCCTTACAAAAAAATCCTTATCGGAAAAGCAAATTGTCAAAATAAAGGCACAAAAATTGCTGTGCTTTCAACTGGGACTATTGGAAATAATGTAACAAAAGCAATTGAAGATTTAGACAATAAGACGTTTTTTGCTCATTATCATTTTGGCTTTGTAAAACCATTAGACGAAATACTTTTGCATACTATTTTTGAACAATTTGAAACGATAATTACGATAGAAGATGGAGTGGTAACTGGAGGTTTTGGTTCAGCCATACTTGAGTTTTCTGCTTTTCATAACTATCAGAAAATAATTAAAACACTAGGAATCCCGGATACTTTTATTGAACAAGCCACTATAAACGAATTACAATACGCATGCAAAATTGACGTTAAAAGCTTGAAGCAGTTTTTTTCAACCTTCAAAATCAGTTAATTTGCATTTATTAAAACGCCAATAATGAAATTTTTATCAATACCACTTTTATTATTTTTCTTTAGTTTTTCTTTTCAAACTTTTGCACAAGAAACCACACCAATACCAGAAGTTACAAACGATTCTATTATTCTATTGACTCCAACTGCTGGGCCTACTTTCAGGCCTTTTGTAATTCCAACGTCATTGCCCCCTATAAAAGCACCAACTATTAGAAAAACTTCTGTGAATACATTAGGAATTTCAAACTGGATAAAAAAAAATAAGCTAGGTTTTGATATTACTCAAATTGCTTTTGTAAACTGGAATGCAGGGGGTACAAGCTCTATATCTGGATTAGTAAAAGGAAATTTCATAAGAGTCTACACCAGAGAAAATTATAAATGGCAAAATGAATTGATCTTTCGCTATGGTCTCAATAAACAAGATGGAATTGAATTGCGAAAAACAGATGATGCGGTTTTGATTAACTCCACTTTTGGTTATCGAAAGGATACCTTGACCAATTGGTATTACTCGGCAAAATTTAATTTTAATACTCAATTTACAGCTGGTTACTCTTATCCAAATAAAGAAGTGGCTATTTCTAGAGCTTTTGCACCTGCCTATGTATTCATAGGTTTGGGAGCTGAAAAGATTGATAAAAAAAAGAATTACTCTTATTACATCTCTCCATTTACATCAAAAACAACTTTAGTTTTAGATCAAACATTAGCAGATCAGGGAGCTTTTGGAGTTGATGCAGCCATTTATGATACGAATGGAGTACTTATACAAAAAGGGAAACGATCGAGATCAGAGCTGGGTTTTCTTTTTTCAAGCCAAATTAAAAAGGAAATTTTTAAAAACATTCATCTGGATAACAGATTGAGTTTGTACTCGGATTATATTAATAGATTTGGTAACGTTGATATAGATTGGAATCTTCAGTTAGAACTTGTAGTTAATAAATATGTCAAAGCTAATATTGGTTCACAATTAATTTATGACGATGATATTAAATCTAAAAGAGAAGAAAACGGTGTTCAAATCACTGAGGGGCCAAAAGTTCAATTAAAGCAAGTCTTGGGAGTAGGTATTGTTTATGAGTTTTAAAAACAAAAAGATCCGTTGTAAGGCGGATCTTTTTGTTTTTAAAATGAATTTTCAATACTCAACTAATTGTTTATAACTTCCAGAATGCAATGTTTTTTTTGTTTCATTAACAACATTATAACAACAATCTCATTAATAACAAATGCAAAAAAAGCAACTCTATAACACTTGTTAATTTTTTGCAGCCGTAAGTGTTTTATAAATCAGTAAGGCATTCCCATCTGTCAACATCGAAATATAATGGCAGATGTGTAATAAGCGTTCGTATAAATTTTCTTTTTCGAGATGGTGCTTTTCTGGAAGCATTTTTAAAATAAGTTGGTCGTAATTGGAAGCCTTACCTTCAAATTTGTTATTGAAAGCAACAATAAATTTATCCAAAAGGGTTTGGATAATTTGATAGCCCACCAATTCTTTTTCAATCACTTCTCTACTCTGATAAATATTCTTGACACTAATTTTGATGATATCATCCATTTGTGCTTTGTATTTGCTTTTATCCATTAAAGCGAATGGAAAATTACCAGCAAGAATGTGGTTCTCGTTCTCGATAAAGACTTTTACAGCATCATTTATTAAACTTCCTATTGCCAAGGCGCGCAAATAGCTAATTCTGTCTTCTTTAGTTTCTAATGTTTTGTATTTAGAAGAATCAATACTATCTTTTACCAACTTAATTAAATATTCTAGTGCAAAATCTTCCGAAATTAATCCCAAATTGATTCCGTCTTCAAAATCAATAATTGTATAACAGATATCATCAGCAGCTTCGACCAAATACGCCAATGGATGTCTTTCGAAGCCAATATCTGGATTTTTTTTGTTGGGAATCATTCCCATTTCTAAAGCTACTTCTTGAAAAAAATCTTTATCGGTTTGAAAGAAACCATATTTTTTATCAGCAATATTTTTGGTAGGCTTTTTTGGCAAACTCTCTTTTGGATATTTCATAAAAGCACCTAAAGTAGCAAACGATAAACGAATTCCACCTTCGACTCCTGGACGAGAACTATTCAATACCGAAAAGCCATTAGCATTACCTTCAAAATCTACCAAATCTTGCCACTGCTTAGGACTCAATTGATTTTTATATTGTTGCCCTTTTCCAATTGAAAAATACTCCCCAATAGCTTTTTCGCCAGAATGTCCAAATGGGGGATTTCCAATGTCGTGAGCGAGAGAAGCCGCAGCAACAATGGCTCCAAAATCATTCATCTGATAGCCGTGAATATCTTGTAAGTAGGGATATTTTTCAATTATTTTTTTTCCAACTAATCTTCCTAAAGAACGTCCTACCACTGAAACCTCTAGACTATGTGTTAAACGAGTGTGCACAAAATCGGTTTTAGACAATGGAATTACCTGAGTTTTGTCTTGTAAACTTCTAAAAGCAGACGAAAAAATGATTCTGTCATAATCTACTTCAAACCCTAGACGAGTTTCATCTTGTTCGATTCTCAAACGCTTTCCTGTGTCGCCTTGACGTTTTAATGATAATAGTTGTTCCCAGTTCATTTTATTTTGTGCATGATTAGTTGTCAAATATACAAATACGATTGGTTATATATTTCTATTCGGATAAATCCTGAGGATGATTCGCAATAGCGTCTTGAATCACATTGTTTTTCACTGATTGGAGCAAATGGTTTTTAGCTTCAGCAAAAGTAATGTCGTACAAGCGTTCCATTTTTTGGAATTGAAGTGGATACTTTTGAAGTAAGGTGTTATAATAAGTATCTAAAACGGCAGCGTTGGGTGCAGTAAACTCGAGTTGCAATTCGAAGCGACGCACTAAGGCCTCATCTATCATTTGGATTTGATTGGTTGCAGCGATAAAAACAGAGCGACTCGGAAAACTATCAATCAACTGAATAATGGAATTGACCACGCGTTTCATCTCTGTATTGTCTTTGTTGTCATAATCCCTAATTTGCCCTAAAGAATCGAACTCGTCAAAAAACAATACGGCACTTTCGTACTGTACTTCTTTAAATAAACCTTCTATATTTTTAGAGGTTTCTCCTAGTTTAGACGAAACAATTCTAGAAAGGTTGACAATAATGAGTTTTTTATCTAATTTTTTAGCAATGGCTTTGGCAGTCATCGTTTTTCCACAACCTGTTTTGCCATAAAGCAACATTTTATTGGCTACTGGTAAATCATATTTTTCGAGTACTTTTCGAAATTGATACTCTTTCAAAAATTGATTAATTTGTTGTGAAACGGCTTCATTAAAGACAACATCTTCAAGGAGGACATTACTTCGGTCCGTGAAATATAATAAACTCAAAGGGATTGGAATGTTAAAAGGTTTAACTTATAAACCAAGTCTTTTTGACCAGTTTTTTGGAGAGCGAGAGGTGTGAAAAACAGCAATAACTATAATCTTATTATCTTTGTATGTATAATGAATTCCATAAGGGAATCTTGAAATAAATCGGATTTTAATATCTTTATATTTCTTTTGGAAAGCTTCTGGGTTTCTCAAAATTGCATCAATTCCTGCTTCAAGACACAATTCAAAATCATAAGAAAGACCCGTTCTCTGTTCTTCATACCATAAAACAGCGGCCTCAATATCAAATAATGCTTCTTTTGTAAATTGAATATCACGCATTATCTAATCGTTTTCAAATGCGCTTTTACGGCCTCCCATGAATACAATTCAGATTTGCCATCTTCTAAATTTCGAAGTCGTATATCCAACTCTTTTTGTATTTCATCAGAGATTTCTAATTCGTTTTTAGCAATACTATCCCATAATTGTTCTGCGAAAACAATTTTTTCAGCATTACTATATTTTGAAAAATCCTTAATCTCCATGATTAGCTATTTTTTATGATAACAAATTTAAGCAAATAAATGAATGTTTGTAAGGATGGGTATTATTTTAAGAATTTTTGAAAAAAAAAGAGGTTGCCTAAAATGGCAACCTCTTTAACTTAATTAAGACCCACACATTTCGCAGTCATCTGGTCCTGCGTTTTTGGCCAATTCAATCATGGCTCTGTATTCTTCAGGAGTCATTTCTACTGTTTCGATTTCAACCGCTTCAAGGGGTCTTGCTTTAGGTTTACTTTCTGGAATTGTCTCTTCTTTTTTGTCATTATTCAACGTGAACTTAATAGCATCTACTGCTGCTTTGGTTCTCAAATAGTACATTCCTGTTTTTAGTCCTGATTGCCAAGCATAGAAATGCATAGAAGTTAATTTTGAATAATTAGCATCTTGCATGAACAAGTTCAGTGACTGTGATTGGTCAATAAAATAACCTCTTTGACGGGACATATCAATAATGTCTTTCATAGACATTTCCCAAACTGTTTTGTACAATTCTTTTAAATCTTGAGGAATGGTATCGATGTTTTGAACAGAACCATTATTTCTCATGATTTCTTGTTTCAACGTTTCATTCCATAAACCACGTTCTACAAGGTCATGTAGTAAATGTTTGTTAACAACGATGAACTCTCCAGAAAGTACACGTCTTGTGTAAATATTAGAGGTGTATGGTTCAAATGCTTCGTTATTTCCTAGAATTTGTGAAGTGGATGCTGTTGGCATAGGCGCAACCAATAGTGAATTTCTAACACCATGTTGCATAACTTCTTTTCTTAAAGACGCCCAATCCCATCTTCCAGATAATTCTTCGTCTTTCAATCCCCAAAGATTGTGTTGGAACTCTCCTTGAGAAATTGGAGAACCTTCAAAGGTCGAATATGGACCTTCCTCTTTAGCCATTTCCATAGAAGCGGTAACAGCTGCAAAGTAGAGTGTTTCGAAAATTTCTTGATTCAATTTCTTTGCTTCATCGCTTGTAAAAGGCATTCTAAGTAAGATAAAAGCATCTGCTAATCCTTGTACTCCCAATCCAACTGGACGGTGGCGCATATTTGAATTTTGAGCTTCTTTTACAGGATAGTAATTTCTGTCGATTACTTTATTTAAATTTCTGGTTACACGTTTGGTTACTTTGAACATTAATTCATGATTGAATTTTCCGTTTTCAACAAACATTGGTAATGAAATAGAAGCAAGGTTACATACCGCAATTTCATCTTTTGAAGTGTACTCCATAATTTCGGTGCACAAGTTAGAGGAACGAATCGTACCAAGATTTTTTTGATTCGATTTGCGATTTGCAGCATCTTTATAGAGCATATACGGTGTTCCTGTCTCAATTTGAGATTCAAGAATTTTCTCCCATAATTCGCGAGCTTTTATCGTTTTTCTTCCTTTACCACGATTTTCATAATCAGTATACATCGTTTCGAACTCTTCTCCGTATACATCATACAAACCTGGACACTCATTTGGGCACATTAAAGTCCAATTCCCATCTTCTTGCACGCGTTTCATGAATAAATCTGAAGTCCACATTGCAAAGAATAAATCTCTAGCACGCATTTCTTCTTTTCCTGTGTTTTTCTTTAAATCCAAAAATTCAAAGATGTCAGCATGCCAAGTTTCGATATAAATTGCAAAACTACCTTTACGTTTTCCTCCACCTTGGTCTACATAACGAGCAGTATCGTTGAATACACGCAACATAGGAACAATTCCGTTTGATGTTCCGTTGGTGCCTCTGATATAAGAACCAGTAGCTCTTACATTATGAATAGAAAGTCCAATTCCTCCAGCAGATTGCGAAATTTTAGCCGTTTGTTTTAATGTGTCATAAATTCCGTCAATACTATCGTCCTGCATTGCCAAAAGGAAACAAGAAGACATTTGAGGTTTTGGTGTTCCAGCATTAAATAAAGTTGGTGTAGCGTGCGTAAAGAATTTTTTAGACATCAAGTCGTAAGTTTCAATTACTGCCTCAAGGTCATTAAGGTGAATACCTACGGCAACACGCATCAACATATGTTGTGGACGCTCTACGATTTTACCATTTATTTTTAAAAGATACGAACGCTCTAATGTTTTAAAACCAAAATAGTCATAGTTAAAATCACGGTTATAAATGATATGTGAATTTAGGAATTCGGCATTTTCCATAATTACTTTATGAACTTCATCAGAAAGTAGTGGAGCTTCTTGTCCGTTTCTAGGATTCACATAGTGATACATTTCATTCATCGTTTCAGAGAACGATTTATTAGTGTTTTTATGTAAATTAGAAATAGCAATACGAGCAGCTAGTTGAGCATAATCAGGATGCGCAATAGTCATAGATGCAGCTGTTTCGGCTGCTAAGTTGTCTAATTCAGAAGTAGATACACCATCATAAAGGCCTTCGATTACTCTCATAGCCACTTTTACAGCATCTACTAAATCATTCAAACCATAGCACAGTTTTTTAATTCTATCTGTGATTTTGTCGAACATTACCGGCTCTTTATGGCCATCTCTTTTTACTACGTACATAAGTTTTGGTTTTAAAAAACAGCAAATCCCTTTGCTATTTTAGGGTATTTGTAATAATTGAATTGGGAAACTAATCCCTAGAATGTATTGATTCGTTAGAGGTAAATGATTCCTTATCACCATAAAAATCTGTGCCCAATTGAAGGACAAAATTTAATAGGTAATAAAAAGAACTAGTTACTTCTAATTACTAAACGATACTACTTAACTTTTTTAAAAATCAGCGTCGAATGAAATCTTCTGCGCGTCACTATCTGTGTTCATTACGCCCGCTTTCTGATATTCTGCTACTTTTTTCTCAAAGAAATTGGTTTTTCCTTGTAATGAAATCATGTCCATGAAATCAAAAGGATTTGTGGTATTGTATTCTCTTTCGCAACCTAACTCAACCAACAAACGGTCGGTTACGAATTCTAAATATTGTGTCATTAATCCTGCATTCATTCCAATCAAACTTACTGGAAGTGATTCAGTGATAAACTCTCTTTCAATATTTAATGCGTCAACTAAAATTTCTCTTATTCGCTCTTTAGGTACTTTATTAATCAAATGGTGATTATGTAAATGCACCGCGAAATCACAGTGAACTCCTTCATCACGAGAAATCAACTCGTTAGAAAAAGTCAATCCTGGCATTAAGCCACGTTTTTTTAACCAAAAAATAGAACAAAAACTTCCTGAAAAGAAAATCCCTTCAACAGCGGCAAAAGCAATTAATCGCTCTGCAAATGAATCAGATTCAATCCATTTTAACGCCCAATCAGCTTTTTTCTTGATGGCAGGGAATACTTCGATAGCGGTAAATAATTCGTTTTTCTCAGATTCATCTTTTACATAAGTATCAATCAATAAAGAATAGGTTTCGCTATGAATGTTCTCCATCATAATTTGAAAACCATAGAAAAATTTAGCTTCTGCATATTGTACTTCGTTTACAAAGTTTTCAGCTAGATTTTCATTTACAATTCCATCAGAAGCAGCAAAAAAAGCTAAAATGTGTTTGATAAAGTATTTTTCATCCTCATTTAGCCTGTTGTTCCAATCATTAAGGTCTTGTGATAAGTCAATTTCTTCCGCAGTCCAAAAACTAGCTTCCATTTTCTTATACCATTCCCAAATATCATGATGCTTGATAGGAAAAATCACGAAACGATTTTTATTTTCTTGTAAAATTGGTTCTAATTGTGACATTTTTATTGTTTCTTTTTTTTTGATTTTTTAAGAGAATTTTAATCCATCTGTGGATTACAAAGATTGTGAAATATTGTGTGTTTAAAAAGTCAAACTTATTCACAATCGCCCCTAGTTTTTAACAAAGGGTGATTTTCAAAATAATAAACCGGCATTTTTTAACTTGCTGATTTGTAGTTATTTGTAAAATACAAATTCAGCTAAAGTGCCGTAAAATATAGGATTTTTAAACTGCTGTGCAAGTGAAAAATAATATTTTTTGGATTTATTTTTTTAAATCATTTGCTACTTTTTCGAGCTCCATATACCAGTCTTCTCCAAACCTTCTAATGAGTGCTTCTTTGACAAATTTATACACCGGAACTTCTAATTCTTTTCCAAGTGAACAGGCATCGTCACAAATATCCCATTTGTCGTAATTGACGGCAGCGAAATCACTAAAATCTTTCACTCTTATAGGGTACAAATGGCAAGAAACTGGTTTTTTCCAGTCAACTATTCCCTGGTTGTAGGCTTGTTCGATACCGCAAAGTGCTGTAGCTCCATCAAAAATAACATAAGCACAATCTTTATTGTCGATTAATGGTGTTTCTAAATCGCCATCCGTTCCTTTTATCCAGGTGCCTTGGGCTTCTATTGCTTGGATTCCTTGTTTGCGTAAAAAAGGTTTTACTTTAGGATAGATGGTTTCAAGTATTTTAGTTTCCTCAAGACTCAAAGGTGCACCAGCATCACCGTCAACACAACAAGCGCCTTTGCAAGCAGATAAATTACATACAAATTCTTTTTCGAGTATATCTTCGGATACGATGGTTTTTCCTAATTGAAACATGGATATGTGCTACTTTTAATTTTGCTGCAAAGTTAGTCAATCTAGTGGAGTCTATTAAAGTTTGCGTCTTCTTTAACGGTTGTAATCAATAAAAAAGAGGAAGATTCGATTTTGGGCTATTTTTGATAACTATCAAATCTGAGGAAAACTGATGAACTTAGCGTGTTATTTGATAAAAAAATATTAAAAAACCTCGATTTATTGCAACAAAGTATTAAAAATCTGCTCAATGTTTTACCTTTGTCAACAAAAAAAGTATGTTAGAATTCAACTTAAGAGAGGTAGCAACTGTAGGAATGGTACTATTTGCGGTTATTGATATTGTGGGTTCGATTCCAATTATCATTAATCTTAGAGCCAAACACGGACATATTGAGTCTGAAAAAGCTTCGCTTGTTGCTGGCTTAATAATGATTGTTTTTCTTTTTATTGGTAAAGAATTTTTGAGCCTAATTGGAATAGATGTTCACTCATTTGCTGTTGCGGGTTCATTTGTATTATTCTTTTTGGCATTAGAAATGATTCTTGGCATACATCTTTATAGAGATGAAGAAGCAAATTCTGCTTCTATTGTCCCGATTGCTTTTCCTTTAATTGCTGGTGCGGGAACGATGACGACACTGTTATCTCTTCGTTCTCAATTTCATACTATCAACATTTTGATTGGAATTATTTTAAACATTATTTTGGTTTATATTGTTTTGAAATCTTCAGGTAAAATCGAAAAAATGTTGGGAAAAAACGGACTTGGCGTAGTGCGAAAAACTTTTGGAGTAGTGCTTTTAGCTATTGCTGTTAAATTATTTGCTGCTAATGTTAAAGGTTTGTTTGCCTAAAGTAAAATTTTATAAATTTACCCCCTTGAATAGTTTTAATGCCTTTTGATTGTATCTAAAGTTATAAGGTATTAAAAAATTAATTGATGAATACCATGAAAATCTTTACTACTGTTTTAATTTTCTTAGCTGCTGCTTTAATTGTTTTTAATATTACTTTATTGGATTTTTCAGAGCCCTTCAAAGGCAACAGTGGTGTTGCACTTATTGGAGTTGGAGCCTCATTTTGTGCAATTTTAATCCTTCTTATTTTTAGAATATCTAAAAAAATTGAAGAAAAAATGAACGACAACATTTAGATGTTTGATGTTCTAATTATTGGAGGTGGTGTTTCTGGAATGTCTTGTGCTTTAGTATTGGGTTCAGCTCAAAATAAACCTTTTGTGTCAACTAAGAAAATTGGCATTTTCACTCATCAAAAATCCTCTTCTTTACAAGAAGCCTTATTTAATAATGCTTATGGAATTCCACCTGGAACTTTAGGCAGTGAATTATTAAAGCAAAGTAACTTACATTTAGTAACTGTTTATCCGCACATTACTCAGATTCCTGAAGAAAAAGTATTGAAAATTGAGGGCGACTACCCTGAATTTAAAGTAATCACTAATAAAAATTCTTATACAACCCGAAACCTTATTGTTGGTATTGGGTCCTCAAACACGTTTGCTATTGAAGGTTTGATGCACTATGTCGAGCCTCATAAAAAAGCATTGCCCGAAAAGCAACGCATACAATTGCGAAACACAGACCACAAAGTAGCGGAAGGGATTTATGTTATAGGTACACTAGCGGGTTGGAGAAGTCAATTGGCAATCGCTGCAGGAAGTGGTGCAGCAGTAGCAACTGATATTTTGACTTTGTGGAATGATAATATACCAACACACGCACACGATAGCATTCGTTAGTTGTACATCCTAAATGATAGATTGTCTCTTGGTTTAAAGAATACATATAAAAAAAGCATTCGTTTATGGCGAATGCTTTTTAGTTTAAGAATTTTTCTACCTATGACTTAGTATTTACCACTTTATAGGTTTTCCCATCGGCAACGCCTTCAATTACTTGAGTTAGGGACGTTGGGTTTTGAACCGTTTTGTCAAAAGATACAGTAGCTAACTTTTTGTCAAAATCAACAGTAGCTTTTTCTACCCCTTCAGATTCTGCTAATTTTTTCTCGATAGTTTTTGTGCATCCAACAGCACAAGTCATTCCTGTGATTTCGAAACTTGCGGTTTGTACATTTGCTGCTGCAATTGGTTTTTTTACTACTTCAGTTTTTGTTTCTTTTGTTGCTACTTCAGTAGATTTTTCCTCGTGTTTACAGCTTACCACTGCTAGGCCGATAATGGCTATAGCTGTTATTGTTTTTGTAATATTCATAGTTATGTTATTTGCAATTGTTGATTGAGGCAAAATTAATTAAAAAAGCATCTAAATATTCCCAAAATAATTACAATTTTGAACCAAAATAAAATAGATGATATCAAAACAAATCAAATGGGGCTATTTGCTGCTTTTATCTCTTATATGGGGGAGTTCTTTCATATTAATCAAAAAAGGATTGGTAGGCTTAACGGCTTTTCAGTTGGGGTCGTTGCGTATTATTTTTGCTGCACTTTTTTTGTTGGTGATTGGTTTTAGAAGTTTAGTGAAAATTCCGCATCATCAATGGAAATACATTGCTTTGACTTCTTTGTTTGGAACGTTTATTCCTGCGTATTTGTTTGCTATTGCGCAAACGCAAATAGATAGTTCCATAAGTTCTATTCTCAATTCCTTAACGCCTTTGAATACTTTGTTGATTGGAGCACTTTTCTTCAGTTTGGATTTTAGACGCAATCAAATTTTTGGAGTATTGATTGGTTTAGTGGGTAGCGCTTTGTTGATTTGGAATGGCGCGGTACATCATCCCAATCAAAATTATTATTATGCTTTTTTGGTTTTGATTGCTTCGATTTGCTATGCTACAAATGTCAATTTGATAAAAAAGTATTTATCGGATTTGCCTCCGTTGAGTATTACAACGGGTAATTTTTTGGTTTTGCTTTTTCCAGCTTTAGCGGTGTTATACAGTACTGATTTTTTCGCTATTACTTATGGGGCGGAAGTTCAAGAATCGGTGTTGTATATTTTGATTTTGGGAGTGTTGGGGACGGGTATTGCCAATATCATTTTCTTTAAACTCATTCAGATTTCGTCGCCTGTTTTTGCGACTTCGGTTACGTATTTGATTCCAGTGGTAGCTTTCTTTTGGGGAATGTTAGACCAAGAGTTATTAACGCCTGTGCAGCTTTTTGGAGCTTTTATTGTTTTGGTTGGGGTATATTTATCGGCCAGAAAATAAGTGTTTTGTAACGGGTTTGCGTGAGGGATAGAAGCTAGTTACCAAAGTAACGCGTATAGCCCGACCGCAGTTGCCAAAAGAGGCGTATAGCGCGCTAGTCATATGCCTCTTTTGGTAAATGGGGTCACGCCCAAAATAGTATAAACGAAAAAAGACTGCCGATGAGAGCAGTCTTTTTGTTTTAATTTAAGTTGTGATTATTGAAAATCGGCATCGGTTACGCCTTCGTTGATTTTTACATCAGACATTTTAATGTCTAATTCAAAACCTACATTTTGGATGATGTTGAAAGGAACTTTTACGCCTTTTACTTCTCTATAATCGCCATAATTGGTGGTTTGCGTCATACTTTGACCTCCTTGTTCTAAAACTTTAGATTCGGCTACTTTTAGACCTGTTGTGGTGTCATAGAAATAAGTTGTTTTGCCGTCTTTGATTCCGTAAGCATCTTTACCATTGATGGTTTCGATACCTGAAAGAGTAATGTCTGCTTTTTTTAGTAAAGTTACTTCTTCAAATGTTGTTGCGCTAGCTTTCATAGCGTCTAAGTCTTTGCCAGTGAAATCTCTGCGTTGTCCTTGTTGAATGGCATAGGCTCCTTTTTCGTTTACTACTTGTTTCATCAAGCTCATAGCTCCCATCGCCAATTCTACCATCATCTTTCCTTTGCTGTCAATTTTTGAAGTAAAGCTTAATGGAGAAGGTGCTTGTGGAATGGTTGTAGAACCAGTCATAGCGATGGTTTTTACATTGGCCACAGCTTTGTCTCCACCAATAGCTTTGATGTAGTTTTCTAAAACACTTTTGGCGGTAACTCCAGCTGGAATTTCTTTTTTGGTTACTGGTTTTTCTACTGGATTGCCATATTTGTCAAAAAAGAACAATGGCAATTTTAGTTTTTCTAAACCAGGTGTTATCTCACTTGCTTTACCAACGATTACGATTCTGGTGTTGTCTAATAAGAAGTATTTATTAGCTACGCGTTGAATATCATCAGGTGTTACAGCATTGATGGTTTGAATGTATTTTTCGTAAAAATCGGCAGGCAATTGTTCTGTCTCGATATTTAAAGCGTAGCGTGCCACGGCTTGTGGTTTTTGAACTTGCATTACAAAACGACCAATGTATCCTGCTTTTACGTTTTTCAAGACTTCGGCATCCACTTTCTCGGTTCTGATTTTTTTGATTTCTTTGATGAATTCAACCACAGCACTATCAGTAACGGCATTTCGAACAGCAGAATTAGCTACAAATTTGGTTACATATTTTCCGCTACCAATTTCAGAACGTGCGCCGTAAGTCCAAGCGTGTTTTTCTCTCAAATTCATATTCAAATACGAATTGAAATCACCACCCAAAATTTGATTAGCAATCACTGCTGGGAAAAAATCTGGGTCATTCATTTTTAGATTCAAGGTGTTGACCAACGAAATTTCGGATTGTACAGCATTTGGTACATCTACTATGTTGATTTGTAATTGACCTACGTTTGGATTAGCGGTATAGTTTTCTTTGGTAATGGTTTTTTTCTCCCAAGCACCAAATAGTTTTTCAACAGCAGCTTTGGTTTCTTTGAATTTTACGTCTCCAATGATTACCAAATAAGCGTTTTCTGGTACAAAACGAGTAGCGTAGTTGCTTTGAACATCAGCAAGTGTTACGTTTTTTAAAGTCTCTTCAGAAACGTATTCACCAGAAGGATGATTTTTGCCAAAAGCAAGTACATCAACAACTCGGCTAGAAATTGCGGCTACACTTTTCTCATTGGCTTTTAATCCTTCAATCATTTTCGCTTTGTCTTTGTCGAATTCTTCTTGTGTGAAAAGCGGAAACAAAGAACCTTCGGCTAACAATTCTAAAACACGTCCAGAATATTTAGATAGTGCACTTGCGGAAGCGCCTTGAGAAGAGAAGTTGATATTAGCTCCTAAGAAATCAATTTCTTCATTGAATACATCTTTTGGAGTTTTTTGACTTCCGTTACCTACTAGGCTACTAGTTAAATCATCTACTCCTTTTTTATTTCCTTCGGCAAAAGGAGGGTTGTCTAAAGTTAGATTAAAAGAAACGCGAGGAAGTTTGTGGTTTTCTACGACCATCACTTTTAGTCCATTTTTTAGGACAAAGCTTTGTGGCTTCTTGATTTGAACCATCGGAGAAGCTCCTGGTTTGGGTTGTGGTCTGTTTTGCGCTTGCATAATTCCTGTTACTAAGAATAGGGTTAAGAGGATGCTTATATTTTTCATAATGTTCATATCTTGTTATTTTGCCTTTTCTGCTGCTGGTACGTAATCTAAAACTAATCGTTGATTTGGGTTTAAATACTTTTTGGCAACGTCTCTAATTTCTTCTCTTGTGATAGAGTGAATCATTTCTATTTCTGTATTGATTAGGTTGATATCACCATACAATAAATAATAGCTAGCCAAATTTTCAGCAATTCCCTCAATAGAAGCATTAGAGCTCACAAAATTGTTGTCGAACTTGTTTTGCAGTTTTTGATAATCTTTCTCAGAAATTAATTCGGTTTGCAATTTTGTTATTTCTTCATCAATTTCTTTTAAGATATCTGTTGGGGAATTTTGTCCCATTGGTAAACCATACAAAATATACATTCCGTAATCTTCTTGACTGTTGCTAAAAGCACCTACTTGTAGTGCAATTTTTTTGTCGTCTACAATTTTCTTGTACAATTTAGAGCTTTTACCATCGCTTAAATAAGAAGAAATAAGGTCTAAAACGCGTGCATCTCTAGTTTTCATTGAAGGCGTTCTGTAAGCCGCAACAATAGCTGGAATTTGAATGTTGTTGTCTTCAAATCTAGCTTTTATAGTTTCGGTTATAGGTTCTTCGATGAATTGTTCTCTTTTAATTGGAGCTCCTTTAGGAATTGTTCCAAAATACTGTGCAATCCATTTTTTGGCTTGGTCTTTTTTGAAATCGCCAGCTACTACCAAAACAGCATTGTTTGGGATATAGAATTTTTTGTTGAACGCTTGAAATTCTTCTAAAGTGGCAGCGTCTAAATGTTCCATAGAACCGATTGTTGCCCAACGGTAAGGGTGTTTTTTGAACAGGTTTTCTTTTACTACCGCTTGAAATCTACCATAAGGTTGGTTGTCCATTCGGGTTCTTTTTTCCTCTTTTACTACCTCGTTTTGTGTATCTACACCAATTTTGTTGATTACTGGATGCAATAATCTTTCGGATTCCATCCAAAGGGCTAATTCTAAATTGTTTGATGGAAAAACTTCATAATAATAGGTTCTATCGTCTGAAGTATTAGCGTTGTTTACACCTCCGTTGGCAGTTACAATCTTGAACCATTCTCCACGTTTGATGTTTTCGGTTCCTTCAAATAACAAATGCTCAAAAAAGTGAGCAAAACCAGTACGGTCTGGTCTTTCATCTTTAGAACCTACGTGGTACATTACTGAAGTGATTGCTACAGGAGCAGACGGGTCTTGGTGTAAAATGACATGCATTCCATTGTCTAAGTCGTACTCTTCAAACGCTACTTTTTGAGCCGAGGCAACGCCTCCAAGCATCAATACGCTACTCAAAGCCATTATTGTTTTTTTCATAAAGATTATTAAAATTTTGTTGTTGCATTAGTTTAGGTTTCATAAAATATGTTACATCAAATGTACTTTATTTTAGGAGTTCTTGTAAATAGAATCTTGTTTTTGCATGATTTTAACATTAGTTCAAACAGTGTAAATGACCTAAAAATCAGAGGGTAATAGGGATTGAAATATTTTTTGGACATTAGATTGCAGGATTAATTTTTAGTTGTATATTTGCAACCTTAAAAATCAATAAATCAATTTGGTATGTATGCAATCGTAGAGATAGCAGGGCAACAATTTAAAGTAAGCAAAGACTTAAAGGTTTATGTTCACCGTTTGGCTAATGAAGAAGGTTCAAAAGTTTCTTTTGACAAAGTTCTTTTATTAGACGATAATGGAAATGTAACTTTAGGCGCCCCAGCTATAGAAGGTGCTTCAGTAGAAGCTAAAGTGTTACAACACTTAAAAGGAGATAAAGTTATCGTTTTCAAAAAGAAAAGAAGAAAAGGATACAAAAAAAGAAATGGTCACAGACAATATCTTACTCAAATTGTAATTGAAGGTATTACTGCATCTGGAACAGCTAAAAAAGCAGCTCCAAAAAAAGCAGCTGTTGAAGCTACAACTGAAGAAGCGCCAGCTCCTAAAGTAAAAAAAGCTCCAAAAGCTAAAAAAGAAGATACA
Source organism: Flavobacterium sp. 9R (assembly GCF_902506345.1). Classification (NCBI taxonomy): domain Bacteria; kingdom Pseudomonadati; phylum Bacteroidota; class Flavobacteriia; order Flavobacteriales; family Flavobacteriaceae; genus Flavobacterium; species Flavobacterium sp. 9R. The sequence continues at coordinate 2,106,987 of NZ_LR733413.1, forward strand.
AAAGAATAATAACAATATTAAAACCAATACGTCATGGCTCACAAGAAAGGTGTCGGTAGTTCTAAGAATGGTAGAGAATCAGAATCAAAACGTTTAGGCGTTAAGATTTTTGGTGGTCAAGCTGCTATTGCTGGGAACATCATCGTAAGACAAAGAGGTTCTAAACACAATCCAGGTGCTAATGTTTACATTAGTAAAGATCATACTTTACACGCTAAAGTTGATGGAGTTGTGAAGTTCCAAAAGAAAAAAGATAATAAATCATACGTTTCTGTACTTCCATTTGAAGCATAAGAAATAGGATTATAATTATTACAAAGCCTGTCAATCAAGAATTGACAGGCTTTTCTTTTTTATGATGGATTGAATAATAATCCAATGCTGAAAAACAATTTTATCTTATTATTGTTCACCCAAGAGGTATCAAAAATGATAGGTCCTAAAAAGGTGTTGTACGAAATGGTAGCGCCGCTTGACAGTAACATGCTTGTGGCATCTTGATCTTGCCATTTTCCTTTTGGTGCATAAAAATTTCTCTTGAAATCATTGAAGTCTTGAAAGCCGACAGCAGCAACATCAACATGTGGGATTAAATAGATTTTGGAGGCAAGATTAGTTTGTAAACTTAGGTTTACTTTTATGAATTGACTGACATTGAGTTCGTTTTCTTGTAAACCTGCAAATGTTACGCTGTTTTTCAAAGGATTTGGTGTGTAGCCTCCAATGAAGTATTTAGATGCATATCCAAACTGAGCGGTAGAAATTTGATTAGATTGTATTTTATCTTCAAACAATAGCCCTGCACTAGCTTCCATAATAAGAACTTTATTTTTTATCGGAATTCTATTTTCGTAGCTAAAGTTGAATTTTGTAAAGGGATTAAGGCTGCCGCTATAGTTTTGAGCACTATTGTTGGCATAGTTTATGTCAACATCTTGGCGAATCGAACGAGATAAGGCTACTTGTAGTTTGTTACCTGTTGAGGCAAAAAATACTTTGTTTAAATTATCCGTATGATAATGAACATCCATTTCTATTTGGTTGAGGTAGTAGCTTCTTAACGTGAAGATAGTATTAAAGCCTGGATCTGTTTTTGGGCGCAAATGGGTATAATGATAGTTGAGTCCGAAGCCAAAATAGTTTTTTAAAGAATTGATGTTTCTATTGATTTGGTTCTCAAAATGAAAGGCATTGAATTGGAGATTGTCTGCTTTTTTACGTTGTATAAAAACATCTTGAGTAAGGCGCTGACCATAAGCTTCTGAGCGCCACCACCAATTTTTTTCTTGACCAAATATTTTTTGGTATTGCAATCTTATTCTAGGTTGTTGCGCAATATCACCAGTAACTAAAATTCGAGACGACTCTCCTAATAAATTCCTTCCAGTATAATTTATGATGGCGCCAAAGCCTCTAAAAGTGTCAAAATGTAGCGAGGCTTTCATTTGGCTTTTGTAATATTCAGAGGCGTTGAGTTGTAGATGAGTTTTGTTGTCTTTTGAAAAAGTGGTGTAATTGATTTGATTGAACAGATTAGTTCCCATTGCTTTTCTAATTCCTTCGGCAATGTCTTCAATAGTATATTTGTTGTTTGTTTCTATACCAGCACGTTTTTTAACTAATTCAAGATTAGCGTCGCTAAAGTTGTTGTAAAGAATAGTGTCTAATACAAATGCTCTATCTAAAATAGGAAGTTGCGGTTTTGTCGTAGGGAAAGTTTTTAGTTTTTCGGCTAATGCTACCAAGGCTCGGATGTTTTGGTTTGTAGCAACTTTGCCTTCTTTATAAATTTCTTTACTGGCATTAAAATCACCAGTAGAATAAGTTAAATTAGGATAATGGCTAAATAATATATCGCAGAGTTTTTTGTTTTTTTCATTCTTTAAATTACTTGTAAGCATAGTCGATTGAAAAATAAGCGTCGAAAGATTTTCTAGTTTTTCAATAGTTACTTTATCGTCTCCTACATCGCTCCCAATAATGATATCGGCACCCATATTTTTGGCAATATCAGTGGGGAAATTGTCTAGCATTCCGCCATCTACCAAAATGGTGTTTTGGTAAGGTACTGGTTTGAATACACCTGGAATAGACATACTTGCTCTCATTGCTAAGCCAATGGAACCTTCGCCAAGAATGACTGTTTTTCCATTCAAAATGTCAGTGGCTACTGCTCGATATGGAATCGGTAATTTGTCGAAATTAGAAACGTTATAGGCGGGATAAGTGATTAGCGAAATGAATTCTCTAAGATTTTGGTCATTTAATAAGGAGGATTTAATGACAGGTTTGTAATTTTTCACATCGATGTCTATTAAATAGCGACTGAATTCGCCCATTTCCTCTACGCTAACGTTGTTTAGGGAAACCTTTCCGCCTAACAATTCGTCCCAACGAGTACTATTAGCAATTTTGGCAATACTGTCACCGGAATAACCCATGGCGTATAATCCTCCCACAACACTTCCCATACTAGTTCCAATAACCAAATCAGGTACGATGCCCAGCGAATCGAGAGCTTGAATCACAGGAATATGCGCAATTCCTTTGGCTCCGCCACCACTAAGAACTAAAGCTACTTTTGGTTTTTTATTCTGTGAAAAATGATGTTGCGGTACTGTCAATAACACAATCAATAAGAAAAAAGACAGCCAATGTGACTTGAAAGTAAACTTGTTCAAAGGATAAAAATCGATTCTAAAGTGCTCTTTTTTTTGTTTCATATTTTGGAGGCCAATAAGTTAGCGAACTCATTCTTTTTGTTGCCTTCTAAAATACTAAATTAGAACAAGAAACAAACGTTCTTCTTTTGTTAAAGTTTTGAGTGCTTGATGGTTGATGAATCTTGGTGTTTTTTATAATCAATTTCTTTTGGTTAAAAGAAATTGAAAAGGTTTCTTAGAAAAAAGTATTGGAAAAGGAAACCCTCACAGTACAACTGAATTTAGTTCAGTTTTCTGCAAGGGTTTGTTTGTAGTCTAAGTGATTTGGAAAAGTTTACTCAAAAGTTGCGTTTTCCTGAAAACAAGTTATTTATAATATCCTAAAATAGAAATGATAATTTACTGTTGGTCAAGTTTTTTAGTCATTGTAAAACCAATAAATAATGCGGCACCAGCCATTGTGAAAATAGTTGCAGGATATAATGCGCTTTCATTTAAGGAAGTGTATGTCGAAAGTAACAATGCTATAAATACGCCTATACCTATACCCATAAGTAATAATGCCAAGTTTAAAAGTATTATTTTTGAAAATGAGGTTGAGCTTTTATCTCTGCCCATAAAAATGCTTGCATCAATACCTTTTTCGATAAGTGCCAAACGTTCTTTGTTTCTTGTTGATAGATAAAGGTAAATAATACCGAAAATTGCTAAGAACAAGCTGATTGGAATTAAAATTTCTGCGATCATAATTTTTTTGATTTTAAATTGATTAATGTATTTGTTAGCTATGACGACGCTGTTTAAGATTAGGTTACACATTTTTTGAAAAAAATATTTCTTGCGTTTTATTGTAACCTATAGCAAAGACTTGTCGTCTGATGTAAATATGAACAGTTTTAAAGAGCAATACTATATTACTAAAATCCTCGAAGGTGACTCGAATGCATTTGCTGTATTGGTCGATCAATACAAAGATTTGGTCTTTTCGTTGTCTTTGAAAATGCTTAAAAATAGGGAAGAAGCCGAGGAAGCTGCTCAGGATACTTTTGTAAAAGTGTTTAAGTCACTTAATAATTTTAAAGGGGATTCAAAATTTTCAACTTGGATTTACAAAGTAACTTATAATACTTGTTTAGATCAACTCAAAAAGAACAAAAGAGTGCAGGATACGATTCCGATAGATGATTTTTCTGAGAATCAAATACAAAACTTAGAAAATGTTTTGGATGCTATCGATGAAAGAGATCGAAATAAAATGATTCAGGATTGTATTCATTTGTTGCCGAGCGAAGAAGCTTTTTTATTGATCTTGTTTTATTTTGAAGAACAATCTTTGGAGGAAATTTCAAAGATTATAGATTGTACTGCCAATAATGTTAAAGTGAAACTTTATAGAAGCAGAAAAAAAATTGCTTCTATTTTAAAAATGCGTTTAGAACCCGAAATACTTGAATGTTATGGAAGCAAACGAAAATAAAGACCTAGAAAAATTAGTAGATAAGATGATGAGTGATCTAACTTTAGAATCACCTTCTATTGATTTTACTTCAAAAGTAATGGCTCAAGTTGCGGCAACAAAAGTAAGTGAGGTTACTTTGTATAAACCTTTAATTCCAAAATCAATATTTATAGCTGTTTTTGGATTTACTTGTTTGTTGACAATTTATCTTTCTATTTATGGTGAAACGACACCCGAAAGTTGGTTGAATTTTATTAACTACGAAAAGTTATTCAATACTAGATTATTGAAAGGATTTACAATTTCTACAATTTCGATGTATGCTATTGTGGCTTCTACAGTTATGTTTTGTATTCAAATAGGTTTTTTAAAAAATTACTTTAACAAACGAATTGGAGTTTAAATTATTTTATTGTTGAAATTGCCCAAAAAACAACAAACCCTCACAGTAATGTGAGGGTTAATATATGCGCTATTTGATTTGGGTAAGGTTACCTTGTGTTGAAATTTAAATAGTTATTTGTCATTATAATGTCCTAAAGCAGAAATGATAATCACTACTACTTCGTGGTCAATAATTTCATAAATTAATCGGTCTTTTTTGTTAATTTGTCTAGACCATACATTTTCGGTTTTGTATTTAAGTTTTTCAGGCTTACCAATTCCAGTTGTTGGATGTATTTCTAATTCCAGAAATATCTTTTCAATTTTTGAAATATCTGTTTTTTTACCTGACTTTTTTATTTTAGATAAATCAGCAAGGGCTTCTTTGCTTATTTCTATTGTATATCTGCCCATATATTTTTGGCATCTACTTTGGTGTAGTTTTCTTCTCTGTAGGTAGCATCTTGAAAATTTTTATGATGTTTTTCTAACCTTTCGATTATCTCGGGATTTGTAATTTCATTATTTTGCTCAATTACTTCCACATCAAATGCTTTCAAAATTTTTTTGATGATGGCAATTTGAGAAATGTCTTTTATGTTTACCGTTAATGTAGTCATTTTGATAAGTAATCAATTAAGATACAAAGATATAGAATATTTGAACTTATTGTTGTTTGTTTGATTGTTAAAAAAACTCCTAGACTTGGAAAGAATAGGAGTTTTGGTGTTTTGAGATTTCGAAAAAAGTATTTTTACTGATTAATTAATTCTTCTTGCTCAGTTCCAAACACTTTTACCAAGAAATCTTTTATTGAAGGAGCGAGCATTTTGTATAGTTCAATTTTATTTTCGGGGACATCTTTTTCAGATATTGTCAAGAAATAAACAATTGCTTTTGGGACTTCTAAAGCTTCACAAATTTTTTCCAATGTTTCTGGGTTTGGTTCATAAACACCATTGATAATTTGTGATAATGCAGTTGGGCTTTTTCCAATTTTTTTAGAAAGTTCAATTTGTGTAATTCCTTTTTTCTTAATAATTGAACTAATTACTTCTCCTATTTTCATAATTTAATTTTATTGTCAAAAGAAATCAGATATTATTTTTATTAAACAAGCAATAATCTCCAAAATTTTTAATTCTGTTTTGGCATTCGTTAATTCTTCTTTAATTTCTGATAATAATTTTTTATTTTCTTCTGATGTTTTTTCTGAAGCAATAGCTTCATTTATTTTTTCTATTATATGTTTCATCTGTTTCATTGTATTAATATTATAATGAGGTGCTTTACCTCACTAATCCTAATTAAATACAATAACTGAATGTGTGTCGTCTAAGTTTTTGAAATTGAAACAACAAATTTTTCTAATCTGTTCTCTTTTATTTTGTAATAATTTTTTTCTAAGATTATTTATGTTTTTTAAAACTCCGGATAATGATTTAAACGATTTCTTAGATATTTCAAAAAGTGTTCTATTTATATAGTAGTTGTATAATTGTTTGCTAAAGTTTGCATTAAAAGTATTATCATTAGAGAAAAGAAGCTCTTCTAATTCTTTTAATGAAAGATTGTCTAAGTACTTTTTGGTAGCTAGCCAATCGTCTTCTTCATAGAACAGTTTTTTCAAAACATCCAAAGAAGACTGGATATCCTTAAAGCTATTTTCCATAGCTAAAACTATAGCGTCAATGCTTTTTTGAAGTTTAAATGTATTGATGTAGAATTTGGTATTATTCATAAATGATTAATTATTAAGCTAATTTAAGTAAAACTTAAATAACAACCAAATTATTTTAATAAAAAAACCCTCACATTTCTGCAAGGGTTCTGAATTATCACTAAGGACTAATTACTAAATTAGTATCTGTAATATTCTGGTTTGAATGGACCTTGAACTTCAACACCAATGTATTCTGCTTGATCTTGACGTAAAGTCTCTAATTCAACACCTAATTTAGCTAAGTGCAACATCGCTACTTTTTCATCTAAATGCTTTGGTAACATATACACTTCATTTTTGTAAGCAGCACTGTTTTTCCACAATTCGATTTGAGCCAAAGTTTGGTTAGTAAATGAGTTACTCATTACAAAACTTGGGTGACCTGTAGCACAACCAAGGTTTACCAAACGACCTTCTGCCAAAATGATGATGTCATTACCGTTGATAGTATATTTGTCAACTTGTGGTTTGATTTCGATTTTTGAAGCGCCGTGGTTTTTGTTCAACCAAGCCATATCAATTTCGTTATCAAAGTGTCCGATGTTACAAACGATAGTTTTGTCTTTCATTTTTTCAAAATGAGAACCCAAAACGATGTCTTTGTTTCCAGTTGTAGTAATAATGATATCAGCTGTAGCGATAACAGTATCTAATTTTTTAACTTCAAAACCGTCCATTGCAGCTTGCAAAGCACAAATTGGATCAATTTCAGTAACCGTTACAATAGATCCAGCACCTCTAAAAGAAGCAGCTGTTCCTTTTCCTACGTCTCCGTATCCACAAACGATTACTCTTTTTCCAGCCAACATAATATCTGTAGCACGACGAACTGCATCAACAGCAGATTCTTTACAACCGTATTTGTTGTCAAATTTAGATTTAGTAACAGAGTCGTTTACGTTGATCGCTGGCATTGGTAATGTTCCCGCTTTTACTCTTTCGTATAATCTGTGAACACCAGTAGTGGTTTCTTCAGACAATCCTTTGATTCCGGCAACCAATTCTGGGTAACGATCAATAACCATATTAGTCAAATCTCCACCGTCATCCAAAATCATATTCAATGGTTTTCTGTCTTCACCAAAGAACAACGTTTGCTCAATACACCAGTCAAAAGACTCTTCGTCAAGACCTTTCCAAGCATACACCTGAATTCCAGCAGCAGCAATAGCAGCAGCAGCCTGATCTTGAGTAGAAAAAATGTTACAAGAACTCCAAGTCACTTCAGCTCCAAGCGCAATCAAAGTCTCGATCAAAACTGCAGTTTGAATCGTCATATGTAAACATCCTGCAATACGAGCTCCCTTCAAAGGTTGTTCGTCTTTGTATTCTGCACGAAGCGCCATCAAACCTGGCATTTCAGCTTCTGCTAATTCAATTTCTTTTCTTCCCCAAGCTGCTAAGGAAATGTCTTTCACTTTGTAAGCCACATAAGGCATAGTTGCTGTACTCATTTATAGTATATTTGTATATTGAAATTTTTTGCAAATTTACGTAATAAGTTTAGAAATAAACGAATTTCTATAAGATTTGTGAATTGTTTAATTCCTTAAGCGTTAGAATTTTAAATGCCTTGTCAATTGCACATACAAAGTTGGTCAACTATAAGGAGCTAATCCTGCTGTCCACTATATCTTGTATGGCGAACCCCGCCATACAAGGATGCCGTTCCCATCAGGGCTAGGCAATGTGCTAAACAACAAGAGAATTGTATTCAAAAACCAAACTATAAACGACACCTTATTTACAAATGCCGTTATTCAAAACCCTCCAGTATACTCAAGAAACTACACTCTATGTCTGGCACATCACTGAGATGTTCTCGGATTTATACGAACAAGTACACTTGAACACAATTAGCACCCAACGACTCAACGGAATGAAGTCGCAATTGCATCAGCGCGCCTTTTTGAGTGTTCGAAAATTACTAGCCGAAGCTGGATATACCGACTTTGATTTGTTTTATGATGCTTCAGGCAAGCCTCATTTGAACGACAAAAAATACATTTCCATTACGCATTCACACGAATTCTCGGCCATCATCATAAGCAATCAAACTGTCGGGATTGATATCGAATTGCAACGAGAAAAAATCCTTCGCATCGCCGATAAATTTGTCGATACTGCTGAGTTATCTCGACTGCAAAGCTTCTCAACAGAAGATTATATTCGCAAGTTAACAGTAAAATGGGGCGCCAAAGAAGCCATTTTCAAAATATGCAACGAAAAAGGCATTAGTTTTAAGAACCACATCAAAGTCAGTCCATTTGAGTTAGACCAAAAGGAAACCACAGCCATTTTGGATTTCGAAAAAAAGAAGCAATGGTTTACTATTTGTTTTGATGAGTTCGATTCATTTACTTTAGTTTATGCTTTTGAAAAAAACGAGCAATAGTATGTATTCTTTCAGTAGTTTTGTGTCAACTCAGCAAATGGCTGTAAGATGATTATTATGAAAAATATTTATCAAGATATTCTGTTGGCAAAAAAAGAAAAACGCAAGCTCCTTGCCATTCTTCTCGACCCCGATAAAATTGATTTGAATGCGGTTCCTGCTTTAATTCAAAAAGTGATAAACGCTCCAGCCACACACGTTTTTATTGGTGGAAGCCACGTAACTCATAATATTATAGACGAGTTAATTCTAAAGATTAAAAGCAGTTGTGAGTTACCTATTGTGCTTTTCCCTGGCAATCCATCTCAAATTTCTATTCACGCCGATGGTATTTTGTTTTTGTCCTTATTATCCGGTCGCAATCCCGATTTTTTAATCGAACATCAGGTAAAAGCAGCTCCAATTCTCAAAAAAACCGACTTAGAAATTATTCCTACCAGTTATCTTTTGATAGAAAGTGGCAACGAAACGGCAGTAGCTCGGGTGAGTAAAACAACACCCATATCACGAATCGATGTCGAGGAGGTTTGTAATACCGCGATGGCAGGCGAAATGCTAGGGCATCAGCTCATTTATCTCGAAGCAGGAAGTGGCGCAAAACAATCGGTTCCACTAGAAATGATTCGGGAAGTTGCTAAAAACACCACTATTCCACTAGTTGTTGGCGGAGGTATTACCTCTTTGTTAGGGATACAAAATGCGTATGAAGCAGGAGCTGATTTGGTAGTAATAGGAACAGCTTTTGAAAAAAATCCTTCTTTTTTTGAAAATAAATAATACCCGATAAACAATGATTGATTATTTTTTTGCACAATATAAAGACTATTCCACACTGATGGTTAGTCTGGAACTCATTGCCATTTTCTTTGGTTTAGCCAGTGTTTGGTTTGCCAAAAAAGATAATATTTTGGTATTTCCAACGGGTTTGGTTAGTACTTCAATCTATGCCTATTTGCTTTGGCAATGGGAGTTATTGGGCGATTCGATGATCAATGTGTATTATTTTGTGATGAGTCTTTACGGTTGGTACCATTGGACACGCAAAAAAGGGGATGAAGTAGAATTTCCGATTTCACGGACTACAAACAAAGATAAAACGTATGGACTTTTTATTTTTGTTTGTACGATTATTTTCGTCATAGTTGTGTATCTTTATTTTGGTAAATTTACTACTTGGTATTCTTATGTTGATACCTTATTGACGGCTATATTTTTTGTTGGCATGTGGTTAATGGCCAAACGAAAAATAGAGAATTGGATTTTTTGGATTATTGGAGATTGTATTTCAATACCATTATATTTTGCAAAAGGCTACACTTTTACCAGCCTTCAATACTTTATATTCACAATTATTGCCTTTTACGGTTATTTAGAATGGAAGAAAATCTTAGACAAAACACAAAAACAGGAGCTTCAGAAATAATACGAATTGCCATTTTTGGGCCTGAATCTACAGGTAAAACCACTTTGGCGAAGCAATTAGCCGAGTATTATAAAACAGTTTGGGTACCCGAATTTGCACGCGACTATTTACAAGAAAAGTTAGATAGTGGTCGTGGTGTTTGTGACATTGATGATATGTTACCCATAGCTTATGGTCAAACCAAATTAGAAAACGAAAGTGCGGCTATAGCAAATACTTATTTGTTTTGTGATACAAATTTGATGGTGACCAAAGTGTTTTCTGAATTGTATTATAACTTTTGTGATTCGTTATTGGATAAAGCGGCTCGCACTCACCAATACGACCTTTTTTTTCTAACAGATATTGATGTGCCGTGGGAAGATGACGGCCTGAGAGACAGTCCTGAAGGGCGAGATTCCATTTTTTCCGTTTTTAGACAATCGCTAATAGATAATAAAAAGCCCTTTATTACACTATCAGGGGATAAGGAAACACGCTTGAAAAAAGCCGTTTCCGTTCTAAATGATTTGAATGTTGCTAAAAAAATGGGTATTGATTCTCGAAATTTTGTTCAAATTTATGAACACGGTATTCCACTAGAAAGAGTACGTGAACAATTAGAGTTTTATCAAAACGGAATTCCGAAGGCAATTCTTGATAGACCCGCAACAGTAAATGATGGAATTTTGCGTCTTGCAACTGAAGATTTTTTAGATAAAGCTGCTTTTTTTGATGAGAACAAAGCAAGTTTGAAACTGATGAAGTTAGTTCCAGCTTCGGGAGCTGCAACACGAATGTTTAAGTTTTTGAATGAATTTCTAAGAGATTATCATTACGAGACGGAGAGTATTAATGCTTACATCAACAGAAAACGCGATTTGGAGCTCTCGCTTTTTATTGTTGGGATGGATAAGTTCTCCTTTTTTGAAGCGATAGATAAGAGGCTTAAGACTGATTTTGCCGACTTTGAGTTTTGGCCAGCAGACAAAAAAAATTATTATTTCATAACGTATTTATTATATCCTGATTATTTCGATTTTGCGAGTAAACCTAAGGGTGTTTTGCCTTTTCATAAATATTCAGATCACGTAGCAACTCCATTTGAGGAGCATCTCAACGAATGTGTGGCTTATGCAGCTGTTCAACAAAAAGGGCATTTGCATTTCACTATTACGGAATCCCATCAATTGTTGTTTGATAAATTAGAGCAAGAATTTAAAAGCAAAATCGAATCAGATTCCAATACTCTTATCGAAGTTGGATATTCCTATCAAGATAAATCAACCGATTCTATTACAGTGGATACCAATAATCGTTTGGCTCGAAATCAAAATAAAGAACTTTTGTTCCGTCCTGGCGGTCACGGTGCTTTGATCGAAAATCTCAATGCTTTGGACGCTGATATTGTTTTTATCAAAAACATTGATAATGTTATTCAAAATCATATTGAGGCGATTGCCTTATATAAAAAGGGATTAGCAGGTGTTTTACTTGGATTTCAACAACGTGTTTTTTCCTATTTAAGAGCCATTTATGGTCAAGAAGTAGGTGAAGATGAAGTTGATGAAATTGTTCTTTTCGTTCAAAAGGAACTCAATATAGAACTGGATAAAGGCTTTTCTAAGTTTACTTTTGATAATAAAATAAAAGAATTGATTCGAGTTTTAGATCGTCCTATTCGTGTTTGCGGAATGGTTATTAATGAAGGCGAACCTGGTGGTGGTCCTTTTTGGGTAATTGATGGAAAGGGAAAAACAACTTTGCAGATTGTTGAATCGTCTCAAGTTGATTTAAAAAATGAAAAACAGCAACTTATATTAGAAAGTGCTACTCATTTTAACCCCGTAGATTTGGTATGTGGAATCAAGAATTATCAAAACGAAAAATTTGATTTGACACGTTATGTTGATCCGCTTAGTGGGTTTATTTTAGAGAGAAAGTTAGGCAACGAAACTATTAAATCATATGAATTGCCAGGTTTATGGAATGGAGCTATGGCTAAATGGATAACGATTTTTGTTGAGGTTCCAATGGTGACTTTTAATCCAGTAAAAAATGTAAACGATTTACTGAAACCAGCGCACCAGTTCCATCAAAGTTTGTAGTATGGAAATAGATCAAATCGTAAAAGAACTGCAATTTAAGGCGGTTAGAAGTAGTGGTGCTGGAGGGCAAAACGTCAATAAAGTATCATCTAAAGTGGTTTTAACTTTTGATTTGAAACAATCTCAAGCCTTAACCGAGGAAGAGAAAATAGTATTAGAAAACAAATTAGCCAATAGATTAACGTCAGAACAACTTTTGATTTTGCATTGTGATGAAGACCGAAGTCAACTCAAAAACAAAGCTATTGTGATTAAACGTTTCTTAGCGATAATCCGCGATGGATTGTTTGTTCCCAAAGAAAGAAAAGCCACTAAAATTCCAAAATCGGCCATAAGAAAACGAATTAAGGATAAAAAGAGTTTGTCAGATATTAAACAATCTAGACGGAAACCCGATTTTTAGTAGTTTCAAAAACTTTAAACTTTAGACTTGGAACTTCAAACAAATGATTTATATTTGCCCCGTCTCAAAGGGGTGCTCTAAATAACGAGCTGAGATCATACCCAAAGAACCTGGGCGGGTAATGCTGCCAAGGGAAAAAATGACAAAATTGTAGAGTGCACGCTATTGTCTTGTCATAGAAACAAATCATTTATTAATTTAAAACAAAAGAATAATTCCCCCTTTTATTCGTAAAACTATTTACGGATGAGCACTTTATTTTATTCAAAAAGTACAAAGACAGTTCCTTTACGTCTTTTTTCTATTCTCTTTTTTCTATTCTCTAGTATCACTTTTGCACAAGTACAAGACACTACCAAAGTCAACCAATTGGATGATGTTTTGGTCTCGGCAGTGCGTGTGACTTCTAAAACGCCGGTTTCTTTTAGCAATTTGACCAAAAAACAAATCCAGTTCCGCAATTTAGGTCAGGACATTCCAACGCTTATGAATTATATGCCTTCGGTGGTAACTACTTCGGATGCAGGTAATGGAATTGGTTATTCGGGAATACGCGTTCGTGGTAGTGATGCCACCCGAGTAAACGTAACCATCAACGGAATTCCATACAATGATTCTGAAAGTCACGGTACCTATTGGGTGAATATGCCTGATTTCGTTTCTTCAGTTGAAAGTATTCAATTGCAGCGCGGTGTAGGAACTTCTACCAATGGTTCAGGAGCTTTTGGAGCGAGTTTGAATATGCTAACCGATTCGTATACCAAAGAAGCAAGTGCTGAAATTGCCAGCTCAGTAGGAAGTTTTAATACTTTGAAAAACACAGTTAAATTCAGTACGGGTTTATTAAACGACCATTTTGAAATCGCAGGACGTTTATCTGTTTTGCAATCTGACGGATACATTGACCGCGCTAGTTCAGACTTAAAATCGTATTTCTTGCAAGGGACTTATGTGGGGAAAACTACATTACTAAAAGCCTTGGTTTTTGGAGGAAAAGAAAAAACATACCAAGCTTGGAACGGGATTGATGGGGCAACGCTGAATAGCAATCCCAGATTTAATTCCGCAGGAATGTATACAGACGAGGCGGGAAATACTCGTTTTTATGATAATGAAACCGATAACTACCAACAAGACCACTCGCAATTGCATTGGAACGAAAGATGGTCGGATAACTGGAGTTCTAATTTTGCCTTGCATTATACCAAAGGGAAAGGCTATTACGAAAATTACAAAGAAGATGCTAAGTTTTCTAGTTATGGTTTGAATCCGATTGATGTGAATGGAACTACCATTAACAAAACTGATTTGGTGCGCCAAAAATGGTTAGATAATGATTTTTATGGGACTACTTTTTCTGCTAATTATACTACGGATGCCTTACAGTTAATTTTGGGTGGAGGTTACAATAAGTATGAAGGCCTTCATTTTGGAAAAGTAATTTGGGCGCGTTACGCTTCTCAAAGTGAGTTGGGAGATCGTTATTATGAAGATTTTGCCACGAAAACTGATGGGAACTTTTTTGCTAAAGCCAATTATCAAGTTTCAGAGCAATTGAGTTTGTATGGTGATTTGCAATACCGTCACGTACAGTACAAAGCCGATAGTCCAGAAACTGGGTTGGTCAATGATACCTTTCGTTTTTTTAATCCCAAAGCGGGTTTGAATTATAAGTTCGACCAGGAGAACACGATGTATTTTTCGTATGCAAGAGCCAACCGCGAACCGAATCGCACCGATTATGAAAATGGTGGCGTGCAACCTGAAACGTTAGATGACTTTGAATTGGGATGGCGTTTGAACAATGAAAAAATACAATTGAATACCAATATCTACTATATGGCATATAAAAACCAGTTGATTTTGACTGGAAAATTAGATGATGTGGGAGCTCCTATTCGTTCAAATAGTGAAAAAAGCTATCGTTTAGGTCTTGAGGTGGATGCCACTATTGCTTTGTCAGAGCAGTGGATGGTTCGTCCTAACTTTACTTTAAGTGCTAATAAGAATGTAGATTTGAATGTTACAGGAACGTACTATGGAACAAAGGATATTGCTTATTCTCCTTCAGTAATTGTGGGCAATGTATTGGTGTTTTCGCCTATTAAAGCTTTGCATTTGTCTTTGTTGCAAAAATTTGTAGGAGAGCAATTTATGAACAACATCGAGTTGCCTGCTGCAAAACTGGCTGATTACTTTGTAAATGACTTCAATGTGAGCTACAGCTTTAAACCCAAAACAATCTTTAAAGAAATTGTGTTAAGCGGATTAATGAATAATTTTTTGGATAAAAAGTATGTGTCTAACGGGTATATGTATGACATCTATCCTTCGTATTACCCACAAGCAGGTATTAATTTCTTAGCAGGATTGAATTTGAAATTTTAATTTTTAGTTTACTTATTTTTAAAATCCAGCATCTTTTTGATGCTGGATTTTTTTGAAATATCACTAAAAGTGGGTATTGTGAAATGTTTTTTTTTCTTACATTTTTGTAACGGTTAACCAAAAAACTTTTTATAAATTTAAAACCGTTACAAAAATGAAAAAAATGATTTTTACTGCTATGGCAGTTTTGGCGTTTAGCGCTGTTTCAGTAGCAAACACTATTGAAGTAAAAGAAGAAGTTGTAGTAAACAACGAGAGTAAAGAAGTAATAGGAACTCCTTGTGAAGACTCTGCAATAAACTCTTATGAGGAATTTATTAATGCTTTTCATGATGGAGAAGATGATTTGGATTTACTTAATGACTTATTGAGTGTTTGCCATTAATAAATTATGAAAAATAAATTAATTCCTTCCAAATTAAACTTTGGAAGGTTTTTTTCTAATAAATTATGAAAAATAAAATTTACTTTATCCTTATTCTTATTACGAACTTTGCTTTTTGTCAATCAGGGAGTATTATTTATTCTGTAAAAATTGATTCCTCTGCATCTCAGGATATTAAAAAGTATCGTGAACTAATTGATAAAATGATAGAATATGCAAATAATCAAAAATTTGAATTGCAATTCAACAAAAGCAATTCTATTTTTAAGATTTGTGATGTTATGTCTAAGGATCCAATGTTTAACGAAAAGGAAAATAGGACTGCACGATTAGCTTTGACTTCAGGATTTGATTTTTTTATTGACAGTTCGAAAAGAATTGACTTAGAGATCAAAGCTAACAATCAATTAGTAGAATCTGGTGTTGGCAAAATTAATTGGGATATTACCACTGAATCAAAATCAATTAGTAATTATCTCTGCTATAAAGCTATTAAATTAATTCCTTTTGTAGATCGATACGGAGAAAATAAAACTAAACAGGTGGTTGCATGGTTCGCACCTAGTTTGCCTTTTCCTTTTGGACCAAAAAATTTTTATGGATTGCCAGGTTTAATCCTTGAACTACATGAAAACAAAACGACTTATTTGGCCACCAAGATTGTGCTTACTGATAAAGAATTTAAAATAGATTTCCCAAAGGGAAAAACTATACCAAAGGAGGAATATGACAAGAAACTAAAAGCCCAAATGGGAATGTAAAGAAAGTTTCAGCCAATATCCCATACTAAACCACAAGCGAACTAAACCAACCCATGTCCAAATTCCTTTATTTTTTTCTTTTTATTACAACACTTGCTTTTGCCCAAAATCGTGTGATAACTGGTGTGGTAGTCGAGGCTAATCATAAACCCTTAGAATCAGCCAATGTCATTGCAAAACCTTTGCAAGAAAGAGCGAGTTTGAAATTTGCTATTGCAGATAATAAAGGGCGCTACCGCTTAGAGTTAGAGAAAGAGGTAAAATATGAAATCACGGTTTCTTACATTGGGTTTGTAGAGCAAGTTTGGATTACGACTCCTGATGATACCGAAAAAACACATGATTTTATACTCCAACCCACAGGAGAACAACTCAAAGAAATTGTTATTAAACATGAATTCAAACCGATAGTCATCAAAAAAGATACCTTGACCTTTGATGTAAAGAGTTTTGCGAACGGGAATGAACGTAAAATGAAAGAGGTCTTAGAAAAGTTACCAGGTGTTGAGGTAGACAAAAAAGGAAATGTTACCGTACAAGGCAAAAAGGTAACCAAAATGTTAGTAGAAGGAAAATCTTTTTTTGGAGGAGGAAGCAAATTAGCCGTAGAAAATATTCCTGCCGATGCACTCGATAAAATCGAAGTTATAGACCATTTTAATGAAGTGGGATTTATGAAGCAAGTGTCGGATAGTGATGATCTAGCCATGAATGTGAAGCTTAAAGCGGATAAAAAGAAATTTGTTTTTGGTGATGTAGAAGCCGGAATCGAAGTTGGCAATGCCGATAATGGTTTTTATTTGGCACATGCCGCTTTGTTTTATTACAGTCCAAAAACCAATTTGAGTTTTATAGGCGATGCCAACAATATCGGTAAACGCACCTTTACTTTTGATGATTTGTTACGATTTGGTGGGGGAATGAGTAGTTTTCTTTCGGGACGAAAATCGTTTACCAATTTGTATAGTTTTACCAATGATACAAATGAGCTTGTACAGAGTAAATCACAATTTGCGGCGCTCAATTTTAGTCATGACTTATCAAGTAAAATAGAAATTTCTGGTTTCTCCATTTTTTCAAAAGTGTTTGCCGCTTCTCAATCGGAGAGTAGCAACGAATATTTGCAAAATAGTGCTGTAGCTTTTGAAAACAAATTGCAAAAAGGGGACAATCGTTCGTTACTTGGAATTTCCAATATAAAATTGAATTATTCGCCTAATGCTAAAGAAAAATGGTATTACAACGGGCAATACCAATCGAGTACAAATGATTTGAACAGTACTATTAATTCGGTGACCAATTTGGGGAGCAGTGTTTTTCAAACCTTAAATCAAGCCGATAATACCGCGATAAAGCAATACCTAGAATGGCATAAAAGTTATAACGATACTCATACAACGACTTTTGTAGTGAATCAAGCTTATGACAAAAATACGCCGCAAACACGTTGGTTTACGGACCAACCTTTTTTAACGGGTATCATTCCCATTCAAGCCGATAACACTTATACCATTGATCAAATCAAAAGAGTACAAAATCACTCCATCGATGCACTTTTTAAGCATTATTGGGTATTAAATAATGCTAATCATTTGTATACTATTTTAGGAAACAACAACGGACGTTCTCAGTTGTTTACCTCCGAAAAACAGGTGTTGACCACCAATGTTATTAATGATTTTAGTACTGCTGGTTTTGGTAACGATATCAAGTATCAACTCAATGATGCTTATATTGGGTTGGAGTACAAATTTAGAATTGGAAAATGGACGAATAAGCCCGCAATGTATAGCCATTGGTATGCTATGAAAACGGAACAAGCCTCTGGAAATAAAGTGGTAGAAAAGCAAGTTTGGTTGCCACAATGGACTAGTGAATTTGAATTCAATAAATCAGAAACCTTAAATTTTAGCTACAAACTCGAAGTGGGATTTCCTGAAGTAAGTCAGTTAGCGGATCAGTTCACGTTACAAAATTATAATTTGGTTTTTAAAGGGAATGCCTTGTTGGAAAATGAACAGTTTCATTCCGCAAATTTGAGGTATTCCAAAATGAATATGTATCGCGGAATTACTTGGAATGCTATGGCGAGCTTTCTTAAAAAAGAAAAGACCATTCGTAATGAAGTGATTTTGCAAGGGATTAATCAAGTCAACAGTCCTTTTTTGAGAGACAATCCTGAAACAAATTATAATGTAAATGGGGCGTTTACTAAAAAAATATACCGTTTTAACCTTCGACTCAATACGAGTTTAAGTTGGTTCAACTATTTGCAAACCTTGAATGGAGTGACAACTTCAAATGATAGGAATAACCAAAAAGTAGGTTTTTTGATAAAAACAGCCTACAAGAAATGGCCAACAGTTAGTATGGGTTACACAAAAGGTTTTAGTCAGTTTAAAGGGATAACACAATCTAATTTTCAATCTGATACTTGGAATGGAGATGCTGAAATTACGTTTTTTAAATATTGGACCTACAAGTTTGAGTATGAAAACACAAGCAATACTAACGCTAACCAGCAACGTAATTTTTATGATATTGCCAATACTTCTTTGCGCTATCAGAAAAAAAACAGCCCTTTTGGTTTTGAAGTAACAGTCAATAATGTATTGAATGCCACCGTAAAAAATGATTATTCCTTTTCGGATTACTTAATCAGCGAGCGAAGTACTTTCGTTTTACCAAGAGTATTTATGTTGTCTGTAAGTTATAAATTGTAGTTTGGAAATCTCTTTCCCGCGTGAGGGATAGGAGCTGGCTACCGAAGTAGCGCGGATAGCCCGACAGCTCACAACAAAGGGGGCGACTCACCAGCAAAATGAGTTGCCCCCTTTGTTGTGAGGTGGCACGCCCAAATCTTAATTATATACTCTAATCACAGTTCCGATAACCTCTACGCGATATTGCTTTAGGGGATATTGTAGGTCGCTTAAGCCGGTAAATAAACTGTATTCTTTGCTGTCGCAGGGACAAATGGCGTTGATGCCTTTGATAGTTAGGGTAGAGCAATTGCTTAGTGCTTGATTCGGACAAGCGGCATCGAATGCATTATAACCACTTCCGGTGTTGAAAACAATAAGTCCACGAGCTCCCGCTCCTGCATAAAAAATGGCATTACTCGCAAATTTTAAGTTGGAGTAAGCGGGTAAACTAGTATTGATGTCTACGGTAAAGGAGTAATTGGGAATATAGGGGTTTTTGTTCGCGACTCCATTGTCGCTACAGCTTGTAATTATCAAGATTGCGAATAGAAAAAGCAGTTTTTTTATCATTTTAAAATAGCATCAAAGATTAGTGAAACAAATTTAATTTATTTAACTTTGGATTAGTTAAGGTTAACATTTAATTATAGCATAAAAAAAATTATAGTATATTTGCGGAAAGAAATCCCGTCCTGATGGGATTTTTTCTATTTTATATCAGTCAGGTATTGTAATGTGAAACGTAAGAAAACCAATAGTATTGCATTGGTTTTATGCACAAGGAGACAAGAAAAAACCACTTAATTATTAACGCAAAAAGTTATGAGTAAAGTATCTTATTATACAGCAGAAGGATTAAAAAAGTTAAAAGACGAATTGGATCACCTAAAAGGAGTGATGCGTCCTAAAGCTTCGCAGGACATTGCTGATGCGAGAGACAAAGGAGATTTGTCTGAAAATGCAGAATATGATGCAGCCAAAGAAGCTCAAGGTTTGTTGGAAATGCGTATTTCTAAGCTAGAAGAAGTATATGCTAATGCTAGATTGATTGATGAATCCCAATTGGACATTTCTAAAGTTTTGGTGCATTCTAATGTAAAGATTAAGAATCAAGGGAACGGAATGGAAATGAAATATACCTTGGTAGCCGAAAGTGAAGCGGATTTGAAAACCGGAAAAATATCGGTAACTTCTCCAATCGGGAAAGGTTTGTTGGGTAAAAAAGTAGGCGAAGTAGCTGAAATTACCGTGCCTAACGGAGTATTGAAGTTTGAAATCATTGAAATTTCTCGCGACTAAAAATAATAGTGATGAGTAGTATTTTTACCAAAATTGTAAATGGCGAAATTCCTTGCTACAAAGTAGCAGAAGAGGAGCAATTTTTAGCTTTTTTGGATGTTAATCCGAATGCAGTTGGTCATACGCTTTGTATTCCTAAGCAAGAAATTAACAAACTTTTTGATATGGATGAGGAATTGTACCTCGGGTTGATGCGTTTCTCAAAGAAAGTAGCCGCTGCTCTAGAAAAAACAGTGCCTTGTGAACGAATAGGTATGGCTGTAATAGGACTAGAAGTACCTCACGCGCACGTGCATTTGATTCCGATTAATGAAATGAACGAGATGCGTTTTCAAAATAAAGTCAAATTGACAAAAGAGGAATTCGAAACTTTGGCCACAAAGATTCAACAGAATTTATAAAATCTTTTTTTCATATATTTAAACACGAATAGCAATCTTTGAATGCTGTTCGTTTTTTTTTATACCAATTCTCAATTATGAAAATCTTTTTTTCTTATTGCCTCTTTTTTTGTGCCTTACTAACCTTTGGACAAACGAAAGATAATTTTGTTTTGATAGACGCAAAAATGGCAAAGATTCCAAAATTGTCTACAAAGAACACAAAAAGTATTGCCGATTATATTGCAACTAATTTTAAGTCAGAAAACGAGAAACTAAGAGCAGCTTTTTTTTGGGTAGCATCTAATATTAGTTATGATGTGGCCAATATGGAAAATATTGAATTTAGCGATACTTCGGAACAGAAAATAGATAAAACGTTAACCACCAGAAAAGGAGTGTGTATTCATTATGCGGAACTTTTTAATGCGATTGTGAGTCAATTAGGCTTTGAAGGCGAAATCATTGAAGGATATACCAAGCAATTGGGTAAAGTGGCGTCATTATCTCACGCTTGGTGTGCAGTTAAGAGTGAGGGCAAGTGGTGGTTGTTTGACCCAACTTGGGGTGCAGGCAGCGTAAATAATGGTGTTTTTTCCAAAAAGCTCAATAATTTTTATTTTAAAACACCACCAAAAGCAATGTTAGAAACCCATATGCCTTTTGATTATTTATGGCAATTGTCCCGATATCCTATTAGTAATGCTGAATTTATTTCAGGTAAATTAATAGTCAATCCAACTAAACCAGTTTTTAATTTCGCTGATGAAATTGAGAAGTTAAAACAAAAATCAGAAGAGATTAAGCTATTTGAATGTATTAGCAGAGTGGAAGCGAATGGTGTGTCAACGAAGTTAATAAAAGACTATTTAGAAAATAAAAAGAACGAATTGTCTGGAAAAAGAAACAATCAAGCAGTAGAAAAATTGAACTTGATTGTAGAAGAAAGTAATGCTGCAACAGCTATGTTCAATGATTTTATTTTTTACAGAAATAAAAAGTTTAAACCAACTTTGCCTGATGATACAATTAGGGAAATGATTGCAGCACCCAAAGCAAAAGTAGTAAAATGTCAAAAAGATTTGGATGGTATTGGGACTCTTAACGATAGCAATAGAGCGACTTTGACCGCTTTTCGTAAAAATTTAGCCGACTTGTTATTACAGATTGAAGAGCAGGAAAAATTTGTAAATGAGTATCTTAGTAAAGGCAAACTAGCTCGAAAATCAATGTTTAGCAAAGTAACTTGGTTCGGTTTGCCTGTAAATTAATCTTATTTTGAGTAAATAAAAAAGGGGATTTCAATTTGAAATCCCCTTTTTTATTATGAACTATGAAATTATTTTTTGAATAAACTGATAACGAAAAGCAGTACCCAAGCGCCTCCAGCGGCAATAATTATTTGCCATAGTAGACCGCCGCCGCCAATTCCTAATTTCCCAGCAAGCCAGCCTCCAATGATACTACCAACAATACCCACAATGATATTTCCAAATAAGCCAAAACCACTACCTTTCCATAGTTGTCCGCCTAGCCATCCAGAAATGGCACCGATCAAAAGAAAATACAAAAATTCCATAAGATTGTTATTTAAAGTTAATTAACTAAAATTAACGAAAAAATCAATGCAAATCACAGTAAATCAATTTTTTACAAAAATGAGTTGCATAGCGGTACCTTTTCCTACTTCTGACTGTAATACTTTGATTTTTCCTTTGTGATAATCTTCAACAATGCGTTTGGTTAAAGACAAGCCTAATCCCCATCCTCTTTTTTTGGTAGTATAGCCAGGCTCAAAGATTTTTTTAAATTGATTTTTTGGAATGCCGCTTCCTGTATCTGTGATGGTAATTTTTACACTGTCGTTTTCCTCTTCAATGGCTAAATGTAATTTGCCTTTCCCTTTCATCGCATCAATGGCATTTTTAACCATATTTTCTATGGTCCAGCTATGTAAAGTAGCATTTAGCGGGATCAATATGCTTTTTTGCGTAGCGGAATGAGAAAATTCAATTTGTTTCGAAAAGCGAGATTGCAAATAGTCATAAGAAAGTAACGTTTCGGATACGATATCCATTTGTTCTAGTTTGGGTTCTGAACCAATTTTTGAAAATCGATCTGTAATGGTTTGCAGACGCTCGATATCTTTTTCAATTTCTTTGGTCGTACTTTCTGGGATATCTTCGGTTTTTAAAAGTTCAATCCAACCAATCAAAGAAGACAATGGAGTGCCAATTTGATGCGCTGTTTCCTTGGCCATTCCTGCCCAAAGTTTGTTTTGGGTGGCCATTTTAGTGCTCTTGTAATAATTATAAACTAGAGCAGCAAACAAGACGATGATAAGCAATAAAGCAATAGGATAATATTTTAATTGATTCAAAAGTGAAGAGTTGCCATAATACAGCTTTTGAATTCTTCCTGGGGCATAAACGATGTTAATAGGTTCGTTTTCGCCTTTTAATTTGCTTAAAAAAAGTCTTGATTTTTCAGTGTTTTGAATGATAGTAGTATCGATATTGACGGCATTTATGATACTGTCTTTCTCGGTAAGCATAATAGGAATGGAAGTGTTATTGCTAAAAATGAGTAGCGGCAAATCTACATCGGTGTTTTCATCGGCATTGATTAATGTCTTTTGTGCTTGAGCCCAAAGATTCATTTTTAACCGTTCTTCATTTTTAAATATTTGAAAAAAGGTATAAGTATTCCATAAAATTAAAGAAACCAAACAGAACGAGGAAGCAATAATGATCCATCGAGTGGTGTTTCTTTTATTCGAAAAGTGCATAAGTTTCTTTTTTTAACTATAAATATAACGAATTTATGATGGTTGTATTTTACTTTTGTGAAAACAAAATAGCGCTTTAACTTCAATTTATGGTAACTATAGATCCCAAAAGTATTCCTACCGCTCAGCTACAAGGTTATTTGCAAAGTTCAGTTGGTCCAAGACCCAT
The DNA here is from genome assembly GCF_902506345.1 of Flavobacterium sp. 9R. Lineage (NCBI taxonomy): Bacteria > Pseudomonadati > Bacteroidota > Flavobacteriia > Flavobacteriales > Flavobacteriaceae > Flavobacterium > Flavobacterium sp. 9R. Next base: position 2,130,399 of record NZ_LR733413.1, read on the forward strand.
TGCTTTTGCAAGTACAATAGATAGTAATGGAGTGCCTAATTTATCTCCTTTTAGTTTTTTTAATGTATTCAGTGCCAATCCTCCCATTTTGGTTTTTTCTCCCGCGCGTCGAGTTCGGGATAATACAACAAAACATACCTTGCAAAATGCTGAAGCTACTCGTGAAGTGGTGATAAATGTAGTGAATTATGATATGGTGCAGCAAACTTCTTTGTCGAGTACTGAATATCCAGAAGGAGTGAATGAGTTTTTAAAATCGGGATTTACTCCTATTCCGTCAACAATCGTAAAGCCCTATCGCGTAAAAGAATCTCCTGTGCAGTTTGAATGCAAAGTCACTCAAATTATTCCTTTGGGAACAGAAGGAGGAGCGGGTAATTTAATTTTGTGTGAAGTAGTAAAGTTACATATCGATGAGGCCATTTTGGATAGTAATGGAGCGATTGATCAACACAAAATTGATTTGGTTTCTAGATTAGGAGGAAATTGGTATTCTAGGTCGAACGAAGGTCTTTTTGAAGTTGAAAAACCTTTAAATACGTTGGGTATTGGCGTCGATGCTATCCCTGATTTTATTAGAGAAAGTGCTTATTTTGACGGGAATGACTTAGGTAAATTAGGAAACATAGAAAAAATTCCAACAGAAGAAGAAATTACTATATTTGTAAAAGAAAATTTTGATGTCAAAGCGGTCCTCAGTGCCGACGATATGGATAAGAAATTTCAAAAAGCAAAAGAGTATTTAGTTAACGGAAAAGCTATAGAGGCTTGGAAGTTATTATTAGCCAAAAAGTAAATTTTAAGTATTATGGAAGTTTTAGGAAGAGTAAAAGTAATCAACCCTGTGCAACAAGTAAGTGCTTCTTTTAAAAAGAGAGAAGTTGTAGTAACTACTGATGAGCAATACCCACAACATATTTCGATTGAATTTCAGCAAGACAAAACCGATTTATTGAATAGTTATGCAGTTGGGGAGCCAGTTAAAGTTTCTATCAATTTAAGAGGGAGAGAATGGGTGAGTCCTCAAGGCGAAGTGAAACACTTTAATACTATTGTGGGATGGAGAATTGAGAAACAAGCTCCTGTTGCAGCTGCAGCTCCTGCTCAAGCACCAGCGATGCCAGCGGCAGAAACTTTTGCTCCAGCGACTAATTTTAATGAAGAAGAAGCAGACGATTTACCTTTCTAAAAGAATAAATTTCAAATTCTATATTCCAAATTCCAAAACATTACAATGTGTTGGGATTTGGAATTTTTTTTGACGGCATTTGTAATTAAAGTATCGAACGCAAAAGATGTATCATTTATCTAAAAACTTATTTTTTCCACCTGTTTCTGAGGCAAATGCTGATGGGATATTGGCTATTGGAGGTGATTTATCTCCAGAGCGATTGCAGTTGGCTTATTCAAGTGGGATTTTCCCTTGGTTCGAAGAAGATCAACCTATTATTTGGTGGTCGCCCAATCCAAGAATGGTACTTTTTCTAGAAGATTTGGTAGTGTCGAAAAGTATGCGAAACATTTTGAATCGAAATATCTTTAAAGTCACTTTTAACCAAGATTTTAGAGCGGTTATTGCTCATTGCCAACGAGTAAAACGCGACGGACAAACAGGAACTTGGATTACAAATGATATGATTGAGGCCTATTGCAAATTACACGAATTAGGCATTGCAAAATCAGTTGAGGTTTGGCAAGACAATCAATTAGTAGGAGGATTGTATGGCGTTGATTTAGGACATATTTTTTGTGGGGAGAGTATGTTTTCTTTGGTTTCTAATGCTTCTAAAGTGGCATTTATTGCGTTGGTAAACCATCTTAAAATTAATAACTACCGTCTTTTGGATTGTCAAGTCTATAATGACCATTTAGCCAGTTTGGGTTGTGTAGAAATTGAGCGTGACGATTTTATACGAATATTGAAAAGGTAAATAAAATTTGCCTATCGATTCCTGATCCAACAACTTTCAATATGATCATTTACCATTCCTGTAGCTTGCATATGTGCGTAGATAACTGTTGAGCCTACAAACTTAAATCCCCGTTTTTTTAAATCCTTACTAATTGCATCCGAAATTGGCGAAGTAGCTGGAACGTCTTTCAAGGTTTTAGGGTAATTATCAATAGGTGTATGGTTCACAAAGGCCCAAATGTATTTCGAAAAGCTTCCAAATTCTTCTTGGATTTTAATGAAATTTTGAGCGTTGGTTACAGCGGAATACACTTTCAGTTTGTTGCGAATGATACCTGCATCTTGTAATAATTCTTGAATTTTATAATCAGAATATTGGGCGATTTTTTTATAATCAAAATCGTCAAATGCTCTACGGAAATTGTCTCTTTTGTTTAAGATAGTAATCCAACTTAGGCCTGCTTGAAAGGTTTCTAATAGTAGAAATTCAAATAAAGTAGCATCGTCAAATACAGGTTTGCCCCATTCTTTATCGTGGTAGTTTTGGTATAGTGCACTAGAATTACACCAGCCACAGCGATTTTTTTCATCTATAATTTTCATAGCGTATCTGTATCTTTTGATAAGAACTTTTTAATCAAATGGTGTCCCGCATAAATTACTGGAGTGAGGAGTATAGCAATAGAAAGTTTAAAGGTATAGCCTGTTAATGCAGAACTTAAAAAGGTCTCAAAGTTGATTTTTCCAGGAAGCCAAAAAGCAATTCCTAAAACTATAAAGGAATCAAACAGTTGTGAAACTAGAGTTGAGCCTGTGGTTCTAAGCCAAATCTTAGTATCACCCGTTCGGTTTTTAAAAAACCAGAACACAGTTACATCGATGAGCTGTGATACGAGAAAAGCAATGATACTTCCCACAATAATCCACATACTTTGTCCAAAAACAGCTTGAAATTGATCGTCGTTAACAGGGCTTATTCCTTTAGCAGCGGGAATACTCATAGCTAGTAATAGAATGAGAAACGAATAAGCGATAAGACAGGCCGTGATAAAGGAAAGTTTACGAACGCCTTTCTCTCCAAAATATTCATTGATTAAATCGGTGGTCAAGAATACTATTGGCCAAGGCAAAATACCAATACTCATTACAAAAGGGCCGATTTGGATTAACTTACCTCCAATCAATTCGGCAGTAACAGCATTGGTAATGAAAATCCCTGCGAGAACAACAAAAACAAAATCTTTACGAGTTTTAAACATAGTTTTGAGTTTCTCAAAAATAGCATTTTATTTTGATTTGGTTTCTGTTTCGGAATGCGAACAGTTGTTAAATAAAAAATCCCATTCGACAAACGTAGACTGAACCCAAAAGTTTGGACAAATTTATAATTAATTTTGATAATGATGAGCTCGATATTTAGTCGGGCTCATTTTGTTTAAATTGGACTTGGTTCTGTCGTTATTGTAATAGTTTATATATTCTTTGATTTCCATTTTTAATTGCTTTATTGAGGTGTATTTTTTTAGATAAAACAATTCTGATTTTAATATTCCGAAGAAGTTTTCAATAATTGCATTATCTNAATATATAAACTATTACAATAACGACAGAACCAAGTCCAATTTAAACAAAATGAGCCCGACTAAATATCGAGCTCATCATTATCAAAATTAATTATAAATTTGTCCAAACTTTTGGGTTCAGTCTAAACAAAGGTCTTGGGATTTAATAAAATCTAAAGTCAGAAATTTTTATGAATTCAATACTTTATCTTGTTTGCTGATACTTTCTTGGTGAATCGCTTTGAACATTTTTAAAACAAACTCTTCCGAAAGTCCTTTCTTTTCTCCTTCCAAAATCATTTTTCCTAAAATTTCATTCCAACGATTGTTTTGCAAAACCGCTACGTTCGCTTCTTTTTTCACCTGTCCAATTTCTACAGCCACTTTCATTCTTTTGCTCAAAAGCTCTAATAAATTAGCATCCAACACATCGATATTAGCTCTTAATTTACTCATTTTAGTCATAAACTCATCCGAAACATCGATTTGTTTTCTAACTCTCAAATCTTTGAAAATTTGTTTCAAAGCATCTGGCGTAACTTGTTGTGCAGCATCACTCCAAGCGTTATCAGGGTCTGTGTGTGTCTCGATAATCATTCCGTCATAATTCAAATCCAAAGCTTCTTGCGTCACTTCAAGAATCATATCACGATTTCCTGTAATGTGAGAAGGGTCAATAATCAAAGGCAAATCTGGGAATTTGTTTTGCAATTCAATCGCAATTTGCCATTCTGGAATGTTTCTGTATTTTGTTTTTTCGTAAGTAGAAAAACCACGGTGAATCACCCCTAATTTTTCAATTCCAGCCATATGCAAACGCTCTACACCACCTAACCACAAAGCTAAATCTGGGTTCACTGGATTTTTAATTAAAACGATTTTGTCTGTCCCTTTCAAGGTATCTGCAATTTCTTGAACCGCAAACGGATTAGCCGTAGTACGTGCCCCAACCCATAATACATCAATATCATTTTCTAAAGCCAATTTACAGTGAGCAGCAGTAGCTACTTCAGTTCCCATTAACAAACCTGTTTCTGCTTTGGCTTTTTTCAACCATTTCAATCCTATTTCTCCAACGCCTTCAAATCCACCTGGACGTGTTCTTGGTTTCCAAATTCCAGCTCTAAACACACTTACATCAGAATCTTTCAATTCGTGTGCAATTTTCAATACTTGCTCTTCTGTTTCGGCGCTACAAGGTCCTGCTATCACCAATGGATGCGTCAAATTGAACGCTTCCAACCAATTTCTCATTTCTTTCTTGTTTTCCATTTTTTTAGTTTTTAATCTTTAAAATTATTCTATAGTTTCTTGTGTTAATTCTTTTCTTTTTTACCTACTTTTTGGTGTTCATCCCATTCAAAATGGCTTTAATTTTATTCACACTCTGCATTTCATCAAAAATAGCATCGTATTCTTCGCTTTTCAACAAGTCTTTGAACTGCGTCAAATTAGCAATATACTCCTCCAAACTTTTCACTACGTGCTTTTTGTTTTGTTTAAAAATAGGCGTCCACATCGCGGGCGAACTCTTGGCCAAACGCACGGTACTCTCAAAACCAGAACCCGCCATATCAAAAATATCTTGTTCGTCTTTCTCTTTATTAATGACCGTTTTTCCTAACATAAACGAACTAATGTGCGACAAATGCGATACGTAAGCAATGTGTTTATCGTGGGACTTCGGGTCCATATATCGAATGCGCATTCCTAACTCTTTGAACAATTCGATGGCTTTTTCTTGCAACTTAAAAGTCGTTTTCTCCACCTCACAAATAATATTCGTTTTTCCTTGAAACAATCCTTTTATAGCCGCTGATGGTCCCGAGAATTCCGTTCCAGCAATAGGGTGCGTAGCAATATAATTTCTTCTTCTCGGATGATTCGCTACCGCCTCACAAATAGGCAATTTGGTAGAACCCACTTCAAAAACAATGGTGTTTTCGCCAATATTGTCCAAAACCTCGGGCAACACTTGCAACGCCACGTCCACAGGAACCGAAACAATAACATAATCCGCATCGGCCAAATCCTGCATCGTAGCGGCTTTCTCCACAACCCCAAGCGCCATCGCCTCTTGCAAATGGGCTTCATTTTTATCCATTCCGTAAATAGTCGCTTCTGGGTGTACCGCTTTTATATCCAACACCATCGAACCTCCAATCAAACCTATTCCTATTACGTGTATATTCATTATTATTTTTATTATTAGCTAATCCTGCTATCCGCTATATCTATTGTGGCGAACCCCGCCACAATAGGATGCCGCTACTATCAGGGCTAGGTATTATCTGCTAAAAACGACGAATCGCTTCTTCAATTTTTTCTTCTTTTACACACAAAGCAAATCGGATGTAGCCTTCGCCATTCGAACCAAAAATAGTTCCTGGCGTAATAAAGATGTATTTCTCATACAGTATCTTATCAATAAAATCCTCCGCCGATGTGATTCCTGCTGGGAGTTTAGCCCAAACAAACAATCCAACGCCTTCTTTGTACACCTCACAACCTAATTTCTCTGCCAATGTTTCGGTTAAAATTCTGCGTTTTGCGTAAATCGCATTCATTTCGTCGAACCAAGAAACATCACTCTGCAAAGCCGCAATAGCCCCTTTTTGAATGCCGTAAAACATTCCGCTATCCATATTACTTTTTACTTTCAATACTGCATCAATACAAGCAGCATTTCCAGAAACCATTCCTACGCGCCATCCCGCCATATTAAAGGTTTTGGATAACGAATTCAACTCCAATGCAACTTCTTTCGCTCCTTCAACTTGCAACAAGCTCATAGGTTGGTCGTTCAAAACAAAACTATATGGATTATCATTGACCAATAGAATGTTGTGTTTTTGAGCAAAAGCCACCAGTTTTTCAAACAAAGCCAAATTTCCTCTGGCTCCTGTAGGCATATGCGGATACCCAATCCACATCAATTTTACTTTAGACAAATCCATTTTTTCCAAAGCCTCAAAATCTGGTTCCCAATTGGTGCTTTCTTTCAAGTCATAATATAGTGGCACCGCACCTACTAAATTAGTCACAGAAGTATAGGTCGGATACCCAGGATTTGGAATCAAAACACCATCACCTTCATTCAAAAATGCTAACGAAATGTGCATAATTCCTTCTTTGGAACCCATCAAAGGCAAAATTTCAGTGGTGGTATTTAGGGTCACTTGGTAATTACGCTCATAAAAATCAGCCATCGCTTGTCTTAATTCTGGCAACCCTTGATAGCTTTGATACTGATGTGCATTTTCGTCTTGCATCGCAGCTGTCATTGCGGCAATAACAGCAGGAGCAGGTTTTAAATCAGGACTACCTATTCCCATATTGATTACAGGTTTTCCTTCGGCGGCCAATTGGCGCACTTCTCTTAACTTTGAGGAGAAGTAATATTCTTCAACTATCGCTAAACGTTGGGCAGTTGTTATCATTTTTTATAGCTTTATTCTAAATTGGAATTTTTTATTTTCTAGTTTGGAGATTCAAGTAATGGCTTTGTATTTTTATATTCACCCAAAACTTTAAAATAATGCGCCATAATCGAAACTAATGCTTTGGCCTTGGCGTAATCTTCATATTTTTCGAAAGTCACATCTACAAAAAAAGAATATTTCCAAGGTGTTTCTATTTTTGGCAAGGATTGTATTTTGGTTAAATTGAGTTTACAATCACTCATCACATTCAAAACAGCGGCTAAACTTCCGCGTTTATGGTCCAATTCAAACTTAATGGAGGCTCTATTGATTTCGTCTTCGGAAACAAAAGAATTCTCTTTTTTGAGTATCACAAATCGAGTCATATTGTTCTCGATGGTTTGAATCGAAGGCGCGATAATCTCTAAATTATACATCTCAGCAGCGGTTTCACTAGCGATTGCTGCAATTCCTTTGATTTGATTTTCGTGGATTCTGCGAGCCGTTTCCGCCGTATCTTTATCCTCAACCAATTTGATATTTGGATATTTTTTTAAGAAATCCATACATTGTAATAATGCCATCGGATGCGAATGTACTTCTTGTATATCCTCGATTTTTTGTCCAGGCAAAGCCATTAAATTTTGAATAATATCCAAATAATGTTCCCCTATAATGTGCAAATTATTCTTGTCGATTAGTGCATAATTTGGAATAATCGGTCCCGCAATGGAGTTCTCGATAGCCATTACCGCTTGGTCACTATCTCCCTTCAACAAGCTATCTACTAATTCTTCAAAGGACAAGCATTCATCTACAGACACATTTTGGTAGAAATAATCTTTGGCTACCTGATGGTGAAACGACCCCTTTATCCCCTGAATTGCAATTTTTGTTCTCATATATTCAAAAAAAAATCCTGATTTTCATCAGGATTGTATTGTAGTTTTATTTGTTTTTTTGTCATTCAAATAACCATAGCACAATCCTTACTTCTCAAAGAAGAAATAAAAAGTATAGCTAAAGTAAAAACGGTTATTTGACATTTTGTGTTCTGATTTTCAATAAATTCTTTGGCAAAGATAAAAACTTATTTTGATGTCATCAAAAAAAACAGCATTAATCCCTAACAAAAAAGGATTTCTTTGTGAAATTGATTTTCAATTAACAATCCAATAAAAAAGTTTATAGTAAAGTCTCTTTTTTTATTGATTATTCTTATTAGTTTGAAACAAAAAAACTATTTTTTCATTTTTGGTACTCGTGAAGGCGTATCTTTTCCACTGATTATAGTTTGCGAACTGATGGCAATCGACTTAATAATCTCGGTCATATTATCCATATCCAAAGTACTAATTTCGTCACTTAATTTATGATAATTCGGCTCCACATCCATTTTAGAAGTAGAAATAGTATGCGCTGGAACTCCTAAAGCAGCCAATCTTGCATTATCAGAACGATAAAATAATTGTTGCTCAGGATAAGGGTCTTGATAAAAGTTAAATCCAGAACCCACTAAATTCTTTTGCAAAATAGTTCCAAAATCAGAGCGCTCGAATCCTGTAATATACGCTGAGTTTTTACCCCATTTACTATCGGTTCCAATCATTTCGAGATTGAACATCGCCACGACCTCATCAGCATTGATAGAATTTGAGAAAAAAGAAGCACCGTAACCTCCCGTTTCTTCGCCAGTAAACGCTACAAAAATAAGTGTTCGTGCATTATCGTTTTTCTTTTTAAAATATTCTGCCAAAGTAATTACGGCTGTAATTCCAGAAGCGTCATCATTTGCACCATTAAAAACTTTGTCATCGCCAGACTCTTTCATTCCTAAATGGTCGTAATGTCCTGAAAAAATCACATATTCGTTAGGCTTTGATTTCCCTGGAATAATTCCAATCACATTATTGGCCTTTTTATCTTTAATTAAGAAATCCTGACGATAGGATTGTAACTCTTTATAATAAGTCAATCCAATTCGTTTGAACTCTCCTTCGATAAAAACAGACGCTTTTTCGATACCTGGTGTAAACAAAGCACGCCCTTCCATTGCATCCGAAGACAATTCCGTTTCTATTCGAGTAACCTCGCCTTTTTGAATCCCACTCTGAGCTTGAGCCGTGAGTCCAAAAAGTACCATCAATCCTAAACTAATTTTTTTCATATGTATGTGATTTAATTGATTTCATTTTCTCGTAAAAGCCATTTTTTTCCTTCAACGATTCGTGTGACCATCATTGCCGATATCAAATCGCCATTGGCATTGAGCAAAGTCGCAATAGGATCTACTAGTGTTCCAATAATCATAGCTGCGGGCAAGGCTTGTTCCATTGGAAAACCATAAATGGTGATGGCTAAAATTTCACCGATATAGCCTCCGTTTGGAATCCCTCCTTCCACTACCGATACAATAATTGTTATTCCAATAGCTGTTAGAATAGTGAATGGATCTGTGAAATCCTTACCAAAAATAGCAAAAATTACGGCTATTTTTACAATAGACGACATACTAGAACCGTCTTTATGCAAAGGCGCTCCCAAAGGAATTACCAAATTTCGAATATAAGCAGGGATTTTCATTTGTTGAGCCCCTTCAAGATTGGCTGGAATTGTGGCAATACTACTGCAAGTTCCTATTGCAGTAAAGGAAGGCGTGATATTGTTTTTCCAAAACACTTTCACTCCTAATAAACCACCCGAAAAAAATGCATAAATAGTAAAGAATACCACAAAATAAAAAGTACACATCCCATAATAAACAGCTAGTGGTTTGGCATAAGCTCCAAATAGCTGGGGACCAAAAATCCCAACCTGATAAGCAAAATAGGCCCCAAGCCCAACTGGAGCTCCTTTCATAATGATTACCAACAACTGCTTCATCACCTCATTGGCCGAATGCAAAAATCGAGCAAAATCTTTACCCTTTTCGCCAGCATTCAAAGTGGCAAAACCTAATAAAAAAGAAAAAAGGATCAACGCCAGCATATTTTTACGAGACAAAATTTCATAAAAATCATTCACCGTTAACAACTGAGTAACGGGCGAATCTGTTGTGCTATTATGAGTAGTGACCAAAGAAGATTTTGCCAAAAAAACAGCCTGATCAACAGGAAAAATAAAAATCCCAATAATCATTACTATGGCAGAAATTATTACAGTTACCAAAAACACCATCAAAACAACTCCGAAAAGTTTACCAAGCTTGTCGCTTTTTTGCAAATTAGCAATCGAGGAAGCTATAGTAAAAATTACCAATGGAATTATAGCTGTAAAAAGCAAATTAAGAAAGATATCACCCAACGGTTTTATTACCTCAACGTCTTTACCAAAAAGCAATCCAGCCAAACTACCAAGTACAATACCACCCAAAAGCAATAGGATACTGCTGTAATTTTCTAAAAAAGAATTTGTTTTGTCTTCGCTCATAACTACAAGTTTGTAGTAAATATAGAAATCTTAGCGCATTGGTAGGACAAAAACTGAGATAAATTGATATTCAGCAAAAACAAAATCCCTCAATATTTTTTCATACTATTCAAAGAAACTTCCATAGCTTGGTTTTTCTGTTTACTTTTGCAACAAAACCATTCTTATGTCTATAGAAGTTACAAATTTATCAAAAAGCTATGGTGCTCAAAAAGCATTAGACTCGATTACTTTTTCTGTAAAAAAAGGAGAAATCGTTGGTTTTCTTGGTCCAAATGGTGCTGGAAAATCTACTTTGATGAAAATATTGACCACTTATCTAGCGGCAGATGAAGGCGTAGCGCTAGTAAATGATAAAAATGTTATTTCAGACACCAAAGAAGTACAAAAGATAATTGGCTATTTACCAGAGCACAATCCGTTGTATTTAGATTTGTATGTTAGAGAGTATCTGGCTTTCAACGCCGATGTTTACAAAGTACCCTCCTCGCGTATTCAAGAAGTAATCGAATTGACTGGATTAACTCCCGAAAGTCATAAAAAAATAGGACAACTTTCCAAAGGATACCGTCAACGTGTGGGATTAGCCAATGCCTTATTGCACAATCCAGAAGTACTCATTCTTGACGAACCCACCACAGGTTTAGACCCTAATCAATTGGTTGAGATTCGAAATGTGATTAAAAACGTTGGGAAAGACAAAACCGTTTTTCTGTCTACTCATATTATGCAAGAAGTAGAAGCGATTTGTGACCGTGTCATTATTATTGATAAAGGCAAAATTGTAGCTGACAAAAAATTAGAAGTTTTGATTGCAGCCGACAAAGAACAAGTCATCGAAGTAGAATTTGATTTAAAAGTAACTGAAGACCAAATCAATACCATTCCACATTTAAAATCATTCATCAAAAACAGTGATTATCTATGGGAACTGACCTTTTTGTCGAGTCAAGATATGCGTCCAACCGTATTCGATTTCGCTCACGACAATGGTTTAAAAACCTTGCAACTCAACCAGAAAAACAAAAACTTAGAAGCGGTATTTAGGGAGATTACGAAGTAGTGGTTAGTGATTAGTGATTAGTAATCAAAACTAAGGACTAATCACTAATTACTATTCACTAGTTATACTATTCACTAATTACTCCAAGCTATTTTTTATCGCTTGAATCCAATCCTCAATAGTAGTTTCGTTGGTATTGATTGCGACACTTTTTGCTCCATAAGGCGCATATTTATCTGTTTTGGTAACCGAAAACAAACCAACTACTGGTAATTGAGCGGCGCTAGCCAAGTGCATCATTCCGCTATCAGCACCCACAAAAACAGCTGTATTTTTAAAAAATGCTGTGATTTCTCTAATGTCTTTACTGTAATAGGTTGGCGCAGCAAAATGTATTTGCGACACGTTTTCTACAGGCAACACTTCCAAAATATTGTAGTCTGGAAACTCTTTTAAAATTCTTTCATAAAAAACGGCCCACCATTCCACCGAATAACATTTGGCTCCCGTGGCAAAAGTGAAAAGACATATCGTTTTTTTAGATGCTGGAACAATGGCGTCCAAAAGTGCTTTCCCTTTAGCTACTTCTTCAGGACTTAATTGCAAAAGCAAATTAGGAATTGGTGTATTCGATACGTTCATTCCTACCGAAGCTAGAAAATGACGTAAATCATACACAGGATACTTTGCAATATGAGCATAGTCAGAAAATTGACTAGACAAATCAGTTGCTTGTTCCCCAAAACATTTAAACTTTGCATTGACAAGCTGAATAGACAAACGTCCAGACGAAGAGTTTTTATCAGCATTGATAGCCAAATCGTACTTGTTTTTCTTCAGTTTCAACCAGCCCTTCATATAGTTTCCTAATTCGTCAAAATGCTTTTTAGGCAAACGAATAATCTGATTTACATTTGTGAAATTTTCAAAAACAATGGGACCAAGATTCCCTTTTATAAAAACATCAATAGTTGCATTTGGAAAAAGCGTTTGCACTTCTTGCACCAAAGGCGTAATCAACAACAAATTCCCTAAACGGTGGTTAGGTCTCGAAATCAAGACTCTTTTTACTTGTTGTGGATTAATTGTTCCCTTATTTACATTCGAAGAGTTCCCAAGACCACTTGTTAGGCTTTGCATAACACTTCTTCTTATTCTATTAATTTTTATTTTGAAACTCATCGTAAAGTATGTTTTAGCCAAAAAAAGAATACTCTTTTTTGGAACTGCAAATGTAGAACTCTTGGGTAATATTATCAGAAGAAAATAAAAATTTAACCCTTAGATAATTACTTTCGCCAAAGCCAAAAAAAATACCCGACAAGCAAAAAGCTTATCGAGTACTTTCAATTGAAATAATATAATCCTTTTATTAAAAAATCTGACTAGCGATTTGTCTGATGTTCTCTGATTTCCCCATAGAATAATAATGTAAAACAGGAACTCCTGCGGCTTTTAATTCTATAGATTGTTGAATCGCCCATTCTATTCCAACTTGACGAATTTCGGCATTGTTTTTACATTTTTCTACCGCAGCAATTAAATCCTCTGGCAAATCGATACGGAAAATTTGTGGCAACACTTGCAAATGTCTTTCTACCGCAATAGGTTTTATCCCTGGAATAATCGGAACAGTAATACCCATTTCTCTGGCTTTGGCTACGAATTCGAAATATTTAGCATTATCAAAAAACATTTGAGTAACGACATAATCCGCTCCTGCATCTACTTTTTCTTTAAGACGTTTCAAATCGGTTTGCAAAGAAGGGGATTCCAAATGCTTCTCAGGATAACCCGCCACACCAATACAAAAATCGGCTTTATTATCAATGTCCATTACCTCGTGCAAATACTTCCCTTGGTTCAATTGATAAATTTGGCTTACTAAATCGGAAGCATATTTATTTCCTCCATTGGTAGGCACAAACGATTGCTCGTCTTTCATCGCATCACCACGCAAAGCCATCACATTATCAATACCTAAGTAATGACAATCCACCAACAAATATTCTGTTTCTTCTTTCGTAAAACCTCCACAAAGTACGTGCGGCACCGTGTCAACATTGTATTTATGTTTGATTGAAGCACAAATACCCAAAGTCCCTGGTCGCATTCTTGTCAACTTCTTTTCTAATAATCCATTCCCTTTATTTACGTAGATAAACTCTTCACGAGAAGTGGTCACATCAATAAATGGGGGCTTGAACTCCATCAACGGGTCGATGTTATCGTATAATTCCTGAATGCTTTTGCCTTTTTGTGGCGGAATAATTTCAAAAGAAAACAAGGTTTCTCCTTTGGCGTTTTCTATATGTTGTGTTACTTTCATTTCCTTTAGTTTGAAGTTTAAGGTTTAAGGTTTAAGGTTCTTTCGAACAACTTTAAACTTTAAACTTTAAACAAATTTTCAACTTTAAACTATTATTAATCAGCTATATTCGGATTCAACCATTTCATTGCTACATCGGTCGAAACATTTCTTCGTTTGGCATAATCAATTACTTGGTCTTCTTTGATTTTACCAAGTCCGAAATACTTGCTTTCTGGATTTCCAAAATAGTAACCAGAAACAGATGAAGCTGGCCACATCGCCATACTTTCCGTCAAAGTCACACCGATTTCTTCTTCAACATTTAATAATTTCCAAATAGTCGGTTTCTCTAAATGGTCTGGACAAGCTGGATATCCTGGTGCTGGACGGATTCCTTTATACGATTCTTCAATCAAGTCCTCTTTACTTAACACTTCATCTGAAGCATAGCCCCAAATTTCTTTACGGACTTTTTCGTGTAAATATTCAGCAAAAGCTTCTGCAAAACGGTCGGCCAAAGCCTTCACCATAATCGAATTATAATCGTCTAATGCGGCTTCAAATTCGGCAGCCCATTCGTCAACTCCAAAACCAGTAGTCACACAAAAGGCTCCCATATAATCCACTTTTCCACTTTCTTTTGGTGTAATAAAATCAGACAAAGCGATGTTTGGCGCTCCTTTGGTTTTCTGAGATTGTTGGCGTAAAGTCAAGAATGTTTGCAATGGATTTCCGTTTTCATCTTTCAATTCGATATCGTCGTCGTTGATTTGATTCGCAGGGAAAATTCCGTAAACGCCTTTTGCAGTTAACTTTTTCTCCTCCAAAATAACTTTCAGCATTGCTTGCGCATCCGCAAAAACCGAGGTGGCTTGTTCACCCACTACTTCATCGGTTAAAATTGCAGGATACTTCCCGAATAATTCCCAAGTTCTGAAAAATGGCGTCCAATCGATATAAGGTACCAAAGTTTCTAAATCGACTTCTACAATTTGTTTGCCAATTACTTTGGGTTGTACTGGAGTAAAATTATCCCAATCCAATTGCAATTTATTTTTTCTGGCTTCCTCGATAGACAAGAAATTTTTATCTCGTGAACGATTCAAGAATGTTTCTCTAAACGCATCGTATTCTGCACGAATATCGCTCGCATAAATTTTTCGGTTATGGTCCAATAAATTACCCGCTACGGTAACCGCTCTCGAAGCATCGTTTACGTGAATCACCGTTTCTCTGTATTGAGGTGCGATTTTCACCGCGGTATGCGCGCGCGAAGTAGTGGCTCCACCAATCATTACAGGAATTTTCATATTGCGTTTGTCCAGCTCTTTGGCCAAATACACCATTTCGTCCAAAGACGGCGTAATCAATCCGCTCAAACCAATAATATCCACTTCGTGCTCAATAGCTGCTGCAATAATTTTTTCTGGAGGCACCATCACACCCAAATCAACTATCTCATAATTATTACAAGCCAATACGACTGAAACAATATTTTTTCCAATATCGTGAACATCTCCTTTTACGGTAGCCATCAGGATTTTTCCGTTCCCAGATTTATCTCCAACTTGCTTTGCCGCTTCAATAAAAGGTAAAAGATAAGCCACAGCTTTTTTCATCACACGTGCCGATTTTACCACTTGTGGCAAAAACATTTTACCCGAACCAAACAAATCTCCCACGACATTCATCCCTGCCATCAAGTTGATTTCGATTACTTCGATTGGTTTTTCGGCAGCCAAGCGTGCTTCTTCTACATCAATTTCTATAAAAGCATCAACTCCTTTTACCAAAGAGTGCGTGATTCTTTCCTGTACGGTTCCATTACGCCATTCTTGTATTACCGCTTCATTTGTTTTAGAACCGTCTCCTTTTACATTCTCAGCAAAATCCAACAAACGCTCTGTAGCATCATCACGTCGGTCCAGAATCACATCTTCAACGTATTCTAATAAATCTTTTGGAATCTCATCGTAAATCGACAACATTTCTGGGTTTACAATTCCCATCGTCATTCCGTTTTGAATCGCGTGGTACAAGAAAACCGAGTGCATCGCCTCTCTCACCACATCATTTCCTCTAAACGAAAACGACACATTACTCACCCCGCCACTAATATGGGCGTGCGGTAAATTTTCGCGAACCCATTTGGTTCCTCTAAAGAAATCCAAGGCATTCAAGCGGTGTTCTTCCATTCCTGTAGCCACAGGAAAAATATTCAAATCGAAGATGATATCTTGTGGAGGAAATCCAATTCCAAACAAAATATCATACGAACGTTGACAAATTTCGATACGTCTTTCGTAATTATCGGCCTGACCTACTTCGTCAAAAGCCATTACAATCACCGCCGCACCATAACGTTTGATTAAGTTCGCGTGATGAATGAATCGCTCCTCGCCTTCTTTCAAAGAAATCGAATTCACGACACATTTCCCTTGCACCACTTTCAATCCCGCCTCAATGATTTCCCATTTCGAGCTGTCAATCATAATCGGCACACGCGAAATATCCGGTTCGGCCGCAATCAGATTCAGGAATTTGGTCATAGCATATTCGCCATCCAACATTCCTTCGTCCATATTGATATCGATAATCTGTGCGCCACCTTCTACTTGTTGGCGCGCAATATCAAGCGCCTCATCGTATTTCTCTTCCTTTATCAATCGAAGAAATTTTCGCGAACCCGTCACATTGGTTCGTTCCCCCACATTCACAAATACGCTTTCCGGCGTGATGATTAAGGGTTCCAATCCTGATAATACTAGGTTTCTTCTTTTCTCTGCCATTTTTTTATTTTGAGTTACTCAGTGGCTAAGTAGCTTAGAAGCTGAGTTTTTTATTCTTATTTCTTTGCTGCAAAGTTTTTAAAACCTTACAATTATATTTCAATTCTATTTTGGGCGTGTCCCAAGGGCCGGGCTATCCGTTCCCGCTTTTTTTCTTGATAAAAAAATCAAGAAAAAAGAGCTCCACTACTATCCCTCACGCGGGCATTGTGCAATACAACACCATTTTTGTTTCAATGAAACGGTTCCGTTTTTATAATTCACAACGGAATGAATTTCGCTCTTACATCCCAACGGATTAAAATCCGTTACTACAAAATGAGTCGTTCCTACGGAACTTTTATGCTGCTAGCGCGAGCGTCCCGCTCGTGCTTATTCTTCTTTCTTAAAAATATTTTTCCTCCCTATATTATGTGCACGAGCGGGACGCTCGCGCTAGCTGGGGAACTTTTATTTTGCTATGAAAAAATCAAAAACAAAACTATCACAATGAAAACAAAAAAATAAATACAACCATTTACATTCGCATCAATTTCTTTTTTTTCTGCTCGCGTTTTCTTTTTTTTATAAAATTCTTTTTCTGGTCTAAAAATTTTATTTAATTCTAACCTTAAATCCCTTACATAACCATTTGGTTTCTCGTCAAAATCAAAATATTCATTTTTAAAATCGTAACAATACTTTTCATAGACATTATTCTTATACGGAAAATAAATATCACAATCTTGTCCATTTAAATCATAACTAAAATAAATTGGTTTTTCAACTTTTGGTAAATCTATTCTTCTGAAATCCTTTTTTAAGGAATAACAGTTTTCAATAAGATACTCCTTAACACCAAAAAACTCTCTTGGCTTAAAAACATCTCTATAATACCAAATCATATGCTTACAATAGCGCCTTAAATCTCCTTGTTGGTAACCAAAACGTCTATTATTTGTATAATCCGAACAGTTACACGTTCCTTTATATAAATTAACATCGTATTCAAAATCACTAGTAAATGAAAAACTTTTTACTTTAGCTGTAAAATCAAAATTGCTTAAAGGTTTAATAATTCTAAATTCTTCTCTAATTGATTTTATATATACATTTTCATTCTTATTTACTAGATATTCTCCTTCTTTAAAAATTTCTAAAAATTCATTTTTATTAATAAAGAAAACATCGTATTCTTTTGCCTTATTAATCCTTTTGGAATCTTTAAAATTTTCATTAACACATACAAAAGTTAATTCTCCAATACGCTCTTTTACTTCTAACCCATTCCCCTTTGCCTTGCTTTTCAATGAATTTAATTCTTCACCTTCAAAACCTAAAAATAATATTGTTGAAACATAATATGTTGTATTGTGATGATATTTCAAATATTGTAACAAAAAATCAGTTCCATATAAATTGATTTCATCATCAGATAATCCTAATTTTTTTATCAAATCAATTTTTATCATACAATTCACTTCTTGTTTAACATAAAAGACTAAATAGAAATCAAACCTTGCAAATCAATTGGCCTTTCTACTTTTTCTATTTTCACAATATTTTCATTTGATAAATCAGTATAATAACCCAAATAAACTGGAAAATAATAGTCCCTATAAAAAAAATCATATATACTATCAATCCATTCATCATCAGTTTTAACAACTGGTATTAATACTTCAATAATATAATGCAATCCTGAATCAACCAAAATTTGCCTAAATGGTTTACGATGCTTTTTCTTTAAATAATCAGCTAATGGTAAAAGCGATTCCGCTCCAAATAACAAATAATGATAATGTTCAAATAAATCATCTTTTGATAACCCAAAATTTATTTCCCCTTTTGTATAAAATTTATTCTCACATAAATCATCTGTTATAAACCATTCTTTTATATCCTCTTCAATTTCTTTAGATTTATTTACTATAAATCTATGAATAGCTTTTTTTTCTAACAATTCTTTTGAAGCCACTTTAAGACCCTCTTTTTCAACACATTGCAACTCCTCATTACTCAAATTAGTCGCGTGAAAGGCAACTATATACTCAAAATTTTTCCTAAATGCTATTCGAAAATCTTCTATATCTTGAAAACTAGATACAAATTTCTCACAATCTTGATTTTCAATTACAAATTTTCCTTCATTCATTTGCTAGCGTAATTCTTTACATCACCGCAGTAGAAACCCTAGGCTTGTATTCCTTGGCGATATCGGCAATTAATTTGATGTGTTCTGGGGTGGTGCCGCAGCAGCCTCCTATGATGTTGATTAAATTATCTTCTAAATAAGAACGGATTTGCGCTTGCATTTCCTCAGGTGTTTCGTCGTATTCTCCAAAGGCATTCGGCAAACCTGCATTAGGATGCGCCGAAATATTGAAAGAAGTGTTATGCGACAAAGTTTGCAAATACGGCTTGAGTAAATCGGCTCCCAAAGCGCAATTGAACCCTACACTCAACAAAGGAATGTGCGAAACCGAAATCAAGAAAGCCTCAACCGTTTGTCCAGAAAGGGTTCTTCCTGAAGCATCGGTGATAGTTCCTGAAACCATTATAGGCACATCGATGTTTCGTTCTTCTTTGACTTCTTCGATGGCAAAAAGTGCGGCTTTGGCATTCAGCGTATCGAAAATAGTTTCTACCAAAAGAATGTCAGAACCTCCATCCAACAAGGCTTCGACTTGTTGTTTGTAAGCGATACGTAAATCATCAAAAGTTACGGCACGGTATCCTGGGTCATTCACATCGGGTGACATACTTGCGGTTCTGTTTGTGGGTCCAATAGAACCCGCTACAAAACGCGGTTGGTCTGGATTTTTGGCGGTGAATTCATCGGCTACTTCTCGGGCTAGTTTAGCGGATTCGTAGTTGAGTTCGTATACTAAATCCTCCAAATGATAATCGGCCATTCCGATGGTGGTTCCTGAGAAGGTGTTGGTTTCTACAATATCGGCTCCTGCCTCAAAATAGGCGGCGTGCACGGCTTTGATGGCCTGTGGTTGCGTGAGGGACAATAAATCATTGTTCCCTTTTAACGGATGCGGAAAATCTTTGAATCGTTCGCCACGAAAATCTTCTTCGGAGAAATTGTAGCGTTGCAACATCGTTCCCATCGCTCCGTCGAGCACGAGAATTCTTTTTTTAATTTCTTCTTGTATTGTTGACATACTTTATTTTAAACCGCTTAGTCGCAAGGGCGCAAAGCTTTATTATTATTTCCAAATATTCACTATTTGAGGCTCTTTAGCCCCGATAGCAGTGTAAATCCTTGTGTGCCGGGGTTCGGCATACAAGATTGTAACGGATAGCGGGAACGTTGATACCAAAAAAGCGGCAATGATGCGCTCATTCAATTATTTAAAAATGTATCGGGAAAGGGGTTTGAAAAAATACGAGACTGTATTTTGTTGTTATCTATCCGCGCTATGCTTGGTAGAATGTAGCACCTTCTTTAAAAAAGTAAAGGGTTGCTAAGGTTTCATCGGGTCTTTTCCCTCCGCCTTTCGTGATAACTTTCAATAAAAATAGGAACGGTGCAAAGTAACGACATAAGGCTAACAATTGCAAGTGTTTTTTTAGAAGTTTAAAAGTTTAAAAAAAGGCTTAAATTGTTTAAAGTTGTTTAAGATTGTCGCCGAATCGACGCAACACTTAAACTTTTAAACAATTTAAACCTTTAAACGGAAAAAACGAAACTATACAATAGCTTTCACTACTGCTTTTGGCGCTTCTTTACGAGTACCGTCGAATCCATCAACACCTGAAACGGTGGTGTATTTCATCACATATTTTTTACCTGGATTGATAATTTGGTAAGCCGCTTGACACATTAACGTGGCTTCGTGGAATCCGCAAAGAATCAATTTTAATTTGCCTGGATAGGTGTTTACGTCACCAATGGCGAAAATCCCAGGAATGTTGGTTTGATAATCTAAAGCATTGTTTACTTTGATGGCGTTTTTTTCGATTTCTAATCCCCAATCGCCTATAGGTCCTAATTTTGGAGTCAATCCGAAAAGTGGAATAAAATAATCGGTAGCAATGGTTTGCTTAGCGCCTTTATCGTCTTCTACCACTACAGATTCGATATGCTCGGCACCATTTAAGCCCACTACTTCTCCTGGAGTTATCAATCTGATTTTTCCAGCAGATTTTAATTCTTGTACTTTCTCTACAGAATCTAATGCGCCACGGAATTCGTTACGACGGTGAATCAAAGTTACCTCTGATGCTACATTCGACAAGAAAATACTCCAGTCTAAAGCAGAATCTCCTCCTCCAGCAATCACCACTCTCTTGTCACGGAATTTTTCTGGATTCTTGATAAAGTACTTGATGCCTTTGTCTTCGTAAAACTCGATGTCTTCGATTAAAGGTTTTCTTGGTTCAAAACTTCCTAATCCTCCTGCAATAGCAATAACTGGAGCGTGGAATTTTTTTCCTTTGTTAGAGGTTACAATAAAGCTACCATCTTCTTGTTTTTCAATGGTTTCTGCACGTTCTCCAAGGGTGAATCCTGGCTCGAATTGCTTGATTTGTTCCATTAAATTATCCACCAAATCTCCAGCTAATACTTCTGGAAATCCTGGAATATCATAAATAGGTTTTTTAGGATACAATTCTGATAATTGTCCGCCTGGCTGTGGCAAGGCATCCAAAATATGACATTTTAATTTTAATAATCCTGCTTCGAAAACGGCGAAAAGCCCTGTTGGTCCTGCTCCTATTATTAATATATCTGTTTTAACCATTTTTTTTTATTTATACTTATTACTTCTTTTTTTTCTAAAACTGCTCAAATAAACGATTAATTCGTTTGAGGATTTGTGATAATTATCACTTGGGTATTTTTTTATTGTGATGAAGTACAGGTCTCGACCTGTCCCTACAGTATTATTTATTATTTTTTAACGCCTCGGTGATTTCGTTCATACGTTGTACTTTTTCTTCAAAATTTCCTTTCAACGTTTTGCGATATTCATTCAAATTTTCGACCATTTTATTCACATCTTCTGGAATGACCTCTTCAAAAAATTCACGCAATCGCTTGGCGGTTGTCGGTGATTTTCCGTTCGTTGAAATTGCGATTTTCACATTGCCTTTGGTCACAATTCCGCCTAAATAATAATCGCATAAATTGGGTGTATCGGCAATATTACAAAGCAAATAACGCTTTCTGGACAAATCATACACGCGCTTGTTTACCTTCAAATCATCTGTACAAGCTATTACTAAATTACGCTTGCGAAGCATCCAACGATTGAATTTCTTTGGTGTCAATTTTACTGAAGGATGTTTTTCGGCCAAAGCTTCCAACTCGGGAAGAAATCGCGGTGCGACCACTTCAACATTCGCATTTGGACTTGATTTCAACATAAAAGATAACTTTTCTAAACCCACATTTCCGCCACCTACAATCAATACATTTAATTGATGTAGTTTTAAAAACACGGGATATAATTCGTTTCTTTCCATTGTTTATTTTTTTAAGTCAGGTCTCGACTTGACGCTACGATAAATTCTTCGTAAAACCCTTTTAATTTATTGCTTTCTTTTACCACTTCGCCAATTACAATGATGGCTGGATTGCTCAAATTATGCGCTGCTACAACAGCTTCTATCGTATCAATAGTTCCTACTCCAATTCTTTCTTCTGGAGTCGTTCCGTTTTGAATGATGGCAATCGGCGTTTCACCTTTGCTTTCCTCTTGAAATAGCGCCACGATTTGAGCCAATTTACTCATTCCCATTAAAATAACCACCGTTGCCGTTGATTTCGCTGCTAACTGAACATCATTTGATAATTTTCTTGCCGATGTTGTACCAGTAATTACCCAAAAACTTTCAGATACACCACGTTTTGTCAACGAAATCCCCTGATAAGCAGGAACAGCAATTGATGATGAAATACCTGGAACGACAAAGGTAGGAATTCCAAAGCTTTCAGCGTGCTCAATTTCTTCACTTCCACGTCCAAAAATAAAGGGGTCACCTCCTTTTAATCGAACAACGTGACCGTAAGTCAAGGCATTATCAACGATTAACTGATTGATTTGCTCTTGCGAATAGGCGTGACTTCCTTTGCGTTTGCCTACAAATATCTTGATTGAAGATTTTGGCGCAAACTCCATTAACTCTTCGTTAGCCAAAGCATCATACAAAACGACATCGGCTTCAGCCAAAGCTTTTACCCCTTTTATAGTCAAAAGGTCTGGGTCACCTGGGCCTGCACCTACTAAAGTAACTTTAGGACCACTCCTACTCAATCCAATAGAACGAGAGGAGGAACTATTTCCTGTTATTTTATAGCTCATCTGATTCTTCTTTAATTTTTAGACAAATCCTCTGCTCTGTATGTTTCAATCGTTTCAAAAAACGCAATTGCTGTCGCAATGTATTCTTTGGCAAAAGTTTCAGATGGTTCGTTTTCTTTTATTTGATAGACCAATTCTTTAAAAGAAGTGGCTAATTGAATTTTATTCGTTTCCACAAAAACAGTATCAAACAAATCGATGATTCCTGCGTGATGATTTGTTTTTTGGTTTTCGGCCAATAACAAAGCTTTGGCTCCATTTACAAATCCAGCATAAGCCAAGTAAATCGCATCCGACCATTTTTTATCCTCGAAAGCTTCTTGTGCAAACGTCAATTTATCTTTGGCTTCGTATAATAAAGTCGCTACTAAATCAATCACAACACCAGCACATTCACCCACACCTACTGCTTTCACATAATTATCGGCGTTGCCCCAATCTACAAAATCAGCTTCGGTTAAATTGGTTACATCGGCCAAAGGTTTCAAAAATTCATAGAAATATTTCTCTCCTTTAGCATCATAATAATTCAAAAAGGACTGTCCGTTGGCATTGGCTTCAAAATCATTCAAAATCAATCGCAAGGCTTCTGGACCACGACGACTCGGGATTTTGATTACTTTATCAGAAAAACGTCCTTCGCCATTTCCTAAATTCCCTCCACCTAATAATACTTGTAAAGCTGGCGCTACTAATTTACCTGCATTGATAGACATTCCTTGAAAACCAATTTCAGCCATATTATGTTGGCCACAAGCGTTCATACAACCACTAATCTTAATTGTGATTTCGTTTGAATTGGCATAGTGTGGATATTCTGTCGCTAAAACTCTTTCTAATTCTACTGCAATTCCAGTACTACTCGCAATTCCTAAATTACAAGTATCTGTTCCAGGACAAGCGGTAATATCTGCAGTGCTATTATATCCTAAGGCAACAAAATCCAATTTGGCTAATTCTTGATAAAAGAAAGGCAGCGCTTCTTCTTTTATATGACGAATTAAAATATCTTGACGCAACGTAAAACGCAATTCGTTGGTTGCATAATTTTTGATTAAATCGGCCAATTGTCGGGCTTTATCAATATAAAAATCGCCAAGAGCGACTTTGATTCCGATAGCTACATAACCCGCTTGTTTTTGTGGAATAACATTGGCTTTTTTCCAAGCTTCGAAGGCAGCGACATCATCAATCACAACTTGTGGAGCATCCAATATTGGCGTTGGAATGGCTTTTTCAAAAGGAGCTGTATCAATTTCAACTACTTGATGCGAAAGGGCTTTTTTCTCTTCATCGACCAAACGCAAAAATTCCTCTTTCCCAATTTCTTTAACCAAAAACTTCATTCGCGCTTTCAATCGTTTGGCTCTTTCGCCGTGACGGTCAAAAATTCTCAATATTCCTTCTGTAGTTGGAATGATTTGATTGGCTGGTATGAATTCAGACAATAATTCGGCGTGACTAGGTTGTGACCCTAAACCACCTCCAAACAACACTTTAAATCCTTTTTGACCATTAACAATCTTTGGAATAAATCCTAAATCGTGCAAATAGCTCAAAGCAGTATCTTTATCAGAAGAAGAAAAAGACATTTTGAATTTACGTCCCATTTCTTGACACACTGGATTTCTCAAGAAAAATTCGAATAGTGCGTGTGCATATGGAGACACATCGAAAGGTTCGTCTGGGTCGATACCCGCAGTTTCGCTAGCGGTAATATTTCTAACCGTATTCCCACAAGCTTCTCTTAAGGTAACATCATCTTTCTCTAGCTCGGCCCAAAGTTGTGGCGTTCTGTCTAAACTCACATAGTGAATTTGGATATCCTGACGTGTAGTAATGTGCAAACGTCCCGTAGAATATTCTTCAGAAACTTTACAGATACGGTGCAATTGCTCACTCGTGACTTTACCAAAAGGCAATTTGATACGAATCATTTGCACGCCTTCTTGACGCTGACCGTATACCCCTCTTGCTAAACGAAGAGAACGAAAACGTTCGTCATCGATTTTTCCATCGCGGAATAAAGCAATTTTTCTTTCTAAATCGATAATATCCTTTTGGACAATCGGATTCTCTATTTCGGTTCTAAAACTTTCCATTTTTATTTTGGCTGTTAGCTATTGGCTTTTAGCTTTTAGCTGATTTGTATATCTGTTTCTATTGTTTGCCAAAGGCTATAAGCCAATAGCTAACAACTATTTTATAAATCCAACGCCTGCAGTGGTGTTGGTTGCAGCATCTATTAAGATAAAAGCTCCATTTGATTTGTTATCGTTGTAAGCATCAAAATAAATGGCTTTGCTCAATTTTATAGTTACTTCACCAATTTCGTTTATAGCTAATTGATTAGCTGGTGTCACTCCAGAATAATCGGTTGCGATTACGTTTTTCACACTGTCAATTTTGGCCAGGACTCTGTTCGTGTTGTGTTGTACAAAATACTTTGCTCCTGCCACTAATTTTTTACTATCCATCCAACAAACGGTTGTTGTGATGTCTTTTTCAATTCTAGGAAGCTCGCTTGATTTTACAATCATATCGCCTCTTGTTACGTTGATGTCATTTTCCAATTCGATTGTGATGGAAGAACCAACGCTCGCCTCATCAAATTGTTTGTCGAAAAAGTGAATATTCGTAATTGTAGATTCTGTCAAAGAAGGCAGTACCGTTACCGCATCGCCAACCTTAATATTGTTTCCGTATAATTTTCCAGCGTATCCTCTAAAATCGTGGTACTCTTCCGTTTTTGGACGAATTACGGTTTGTACTGGGAAACGCGCTTGTCCATTATCGTAAATGTCTTTGGGCTCTAAATTTTCCAAATGTTGCAAAATAGTCTGTCCTGTATACCAAGGCATTTTTCCCAAAGTTTCTACTACATTATCTCCTGTCAAAGCACTCAATGGAATGTAACTTACGTTTTGTTCTTTATAGGCACTTTTTGCATTTAAGGCTTGGAAATCAGCTTTGATTTTATTGAAAACTTCTTCCGAATAATCCACCAAATCCATTTTGTTAATGGCTACAATCACGTCTTTTACTCTCAACAAATTATTGATAAAAAAGTGACGGTACGTTTGCTCAATTACTCCTTTTCGAGCATCAATCAAAATAATCGATACTTGCGAAGTCGAAGCACCAGTTACCATATTACGAGTATATTCTACGTGACCGGGTGTATCGGCAATGATGTAACTTTTTTTCGCAGTAGAAAAATAAATATGTGCTACATCTATTGTAATTCCTTGCTCTCTCTCGGCCACCAAACCATCTGTCGCTAAGGAAAAATCTAGGTAATCGTATCCTTTTTGCTTGCTGCTTTTTTCTATTGCTTCAATTTTATCGGTAGTCAAGGATTGCGTATCGTATAATAATCTTCCGATTAACGTACTTTTTCCGTCGTCTACACTTCCTGCTGTTGCTATTTTTAAAACTTCCATAATCCCCACCCCAGCCCTCCCCGAAGGGGAGGGAGCCTGGTTTTGTTTTTAATTAATAATTTATTTTATATTTTATCCCCATTCATATTCCCCCTTCGGGGGTTAGGGGGATTAAAAGTACCCTTGTTGTTTTCTTTTTTCCATTGCAGCTTCTGAACGTTTGTCATCGATTCTGGCACCTCTTTCAGAAATGGTGGAAGAACGAATTTCTCCAACTACTTCAGCAATAGTGGCGGCATACGACTCTACTGCAGCAGTACAACTCATATCACCAACGGTTCTGAAGCGAACAATTCGTTCTTCGATTTGTTCGTCTTCTTCTTGGTACACATAAGGAGAGTGTGACCAAATTAAACCGTCTCTCAAAAAAACTTTTCTTTTGTGTGAAAAATAAATCGACGGAATCTCGATTTGTTCTTGTTCGATATAACTCCAAACATCCAATTCGGTCCAGTTTGAAATTGGAAAAACACGTACGTTTTGACCATTTTCAATTTTACCATTCAACAAATCAAACAATTCAGGACGTTGGTTTTTTTCATCCCATTGACCAAAATCATCACGAACCGAGAAAATACGCTCTTTGGCTCTGGCTTTTTCCTCGTCTCTACGAGCCCCACCGATACAAGCATCGAATTTAAATTCTTCGATTGCATCCAAAAGTGTGGTGGTTTGCAACGTATTTCTACTAGAATACTTTCCTGTTTCTTCCACTACTTTACCTTCATCAATAGCATCTTGTACATTGCGAACGATTAATTCTAATCCTAATTCTGCCACCAATTTATCTCTAAACTCGATAGTTTCTGGGAAATTATGTCCCGTATCTACGTGCAACAACGGAAAAGGAATTTTTGCTGGAAAAAAGGCTTTTTGTGCCAAACGCACTAGTGTAATCGAATCTTTTCCTCCTGAAAAAAGCAAAACAGGTCGGTCAAATTGAGCAATTACTTCTCTGAATATGTAAATAGCTTCGCTTTCTAAAGCATTTGTTTTTAATACTGAACTCATTTTTTGTTTATTTGGTAATTTGTTTAACTGTTTAATCGATTAAACAGTTAAACGATTAAACTTTTTATTTTTGGTGCAACCCACATTCTTTGTGACTAGATTCCCAAGACCATCTTCCGGCTCTGATGTCTTCTCCTTCGACTATGGCTCGTGTACAAGGTGCACAACCGATGCTCACGAAGCCTTTTTTGTGCAATGCGTTTTGTGGCACATTGTTGGTATCAATATATTCTTGAACTTCTTTTAGACTCCACTTCAACAAAGGATTGAATTTGATGATGTCAAAATGGGCATCGTATTCAAAAAAGGCTAAGTCACTTCTATTCTCTGACTGCTCTGCTCTCAAACCTGTAATCCAAATTTGATTCCCTGATAATGCCTTTTTCAACGGCACCACTTTTCGGATAAAACAGCATTCTTTTCTATTTTCTACCGATTCATAAAAACTGTTAGGTCCTTTGGTATTCAACAAGTTTTCTACTTGACTCGTTTCTGGATAGAAAGTCTGAATAGTCACTTTGTATTTCTTTAGGGTCTTATGAAAAACATCATAAGTTTCTTGAAACAATCTTCCAGTATCAAGGGTAAATATTTTTATCGGCAATTCATTGGTTGCGATTAAAGCTGTTATTACCTGGTCTTCTTGCCCAAAAGAAGTTGAGAAAACTACTTTTTCTGGAAATTCATTAGCCAAAAAAGCCAAAGTTTCCTCTATGGAAAGCTTTTCGGTTTTTTGTATTAACTCTTCTACTAGTAAAGCACTCATATTTTTTAATTTAAAAATCTATTACCCTATCGGCTTTGTAGATTACTTTGCAAAAGTACTATTATTTTCTAAAACACAAAATTTATTTTAAAAAAAATAAGGCTGAGTTTTTTATCAAAAAACCCAGTCAATTAAGCAATTAAAAGATTTAAGAGTAATAAAAAGAATAAAAAAGTGAATTGAAAAAATATACTTCTGTTATAGCCCCGGGAGTAGCGGCATCCTTTGTTGCCGGGGTTCGGCAACAAAGATATAGCGAATCACGGGAGGAGACGTGATGAAAAAGAACAATTCGTGCTCCTAAAAAATTTAATTCTACTTAATCCATAGGATTATTATAAAATTGTTTTACATTTGCAAAAAAAAAGTTTCAATGGATTTTCATATAGGATTTGTAATTGCAGGTTTAGTCGTAGGTTTTGTGGTGGGAATGACCGGTGTTGGCGGTGGGTCATTGATGACTCCTATTTTGTTATGGTTTGGTATTCCTCCTACTACAGCGGTTGGTACCGATTTACTGTATGCTGCTTTTACCAAAATGGGCGGGATTTTTGTCCATAACAAAAAGAAAAACATCAACTGGACCATTGTGGGTTGGCTTTCGCTAGGAAGTGTACCTGCCGCTGCTGTAACCTTGTGGATTTTGGAAAGCTTTAAGGCAGATATTACGGGATTGAATACTATAATTAAATACAGTTTAGGCTGGGCTTTATTGTTTACCTCAATTGCAATTGTTTTCAAACAAAAATTATTAGTGTTTTCACAAAAGCACGCGGGAGATAAATTTCACAGTGAAAGCAAAACTCAAAATTTACTGACGGTTGCTATTGGAGTGATGCTAGGCGCAACAGTAACATTGACTTCTATCGGAGCTGGAGCTTTAGGTACTGTTACTTTATTTTTCTTGTACCCTCTTTTACCTACACCCAAATTAGTTGGAACGGAAATTGCGCACGCCGTGCCATTAACACTTGTGGCTGGCTTTGGGCACGCATCGATGGGTAATATGGATTGGCCATTACTAGGTCAATTACTTATGGGCTCACTTCCTGGTATCTACATCGGGAGTATGCTCAGTGGAAAAGTTCCTGACTTGTTACTTAGAAACTCCATTGCTGTAATGTTGTTTTTTGTGGGATATAAATTAATTTTTTAATTCTCTCATACCACTAAATAAATTTCTAGAACCGAAACGGTAACTGAAAGCATACGAAAGAACCGCAAATTCGCAAATTTTAAAACCTAGTTAAAATTTGTGAATTTGTGTTTAATTTTTTAAAAAGCAATGTCTGCCAAGGTATTGTTCTCCAGAATCATTAAGGTATTGTCACGCACTTCCATCATCAGTTTACGAACGGCGCAAGTGGCCTCGTCGTTGCAATCATCACAAGGTTCATAAAAATTATGACTAGCACAAGGCAATAAGGCAATTGGTCCTTCGAGTATGCGATAGACCTTGGCCATATTGATGTCTTTGGGTTCTTTGATTAAATAGTATCCGCCACCTTTTCCTTTTTTGGCACCCAGAAAACCAGAATGACGCAAAAGCAATAAAATGCTTTCCAAAAACTTTAAAGAAATATGTTCTGCTTTGGCAATTTCGGCAATTTGCACAGGTGTATTGTCCTTTTGACGTGCCAAAAAAGTAAGAGCTTTAATTCCGTATTTCGTTTTTTTTGAAAGCATAATGATTTTGGGTTGACGTATAACGATTGTATCTTTTACCTACAACAATCTTTACCTTATTATGGTAACAAAAATATACTTTTTAACAATATAAACACAAAACCCACGGCTGAAACCGTGGGTCATTGTATATGAATCAATAATTAAAACTTTTTATGACAACGCCTGATTTAAATCGGCAATCACATCTTCTACGGTTTCTAATCCTACAGAAACACGTACCAAACCATCAGTGATGCTGACCGCCAAACGCTCTTCTACTGATAATTTACTATGCGTGGTTGAGGCTGGATGGGTTACAATAGTTCTAGTATCTCCCAAATTAGGCGATAACGAACACAATTTTATTTTATCCAAAAACGCTCTTCCTGCTTCTAGTCCGCCTTTGATTTCGAAGGCCACGATGTTTCCTCCTAATTTCATTTGCTTTTTGGCAATTTCGTATTGTGGATGCGATTTCAAGAAAGGATATTTCACTTTATTGACTTGCGGATGATTTTCTAAAAACTCGGCTACTTTCAATGCGTTTTCACAATGTCTGTCTACACGAACCGCCAAAGTTTCTAAACTTTTAGACAATACCCAAGCATTAAATGGCGACAAAGAAGGTCCCGTCAAACGAGAAAAAAGATAAATATCTTTAATCAAATCCGAACTTCCAACGGTAATCCCTCCTAACACTCTTCCTTGTCCATCGATTAATTTGGTAGCCGAATGAATCACCAAATCCGCTCCCCATTTGATAGGTTGTTGGATATAAGGCGTAGCAAAACAGTTATCGATAATCAAAATCAAATTGTGTTTTTTGGCAATGGCACCCAATACTTCCAAATCAATGATATCAATGGCTGGATTCGTTGGAGATTCCGCATAAAGAATCTTAGTGTTGGGCTGAATAAAGCTTTCTATAGTTTCCGGTTGATTGATATCAAAATAGGTCGTTTGAATATTCCACTTTGGAAAATAATTCATAAACAAAGAATGCGAAGCACCAAAAACACTACTCGACGAAACAATATGGTCGCCCGACTTCAGTAAAGCTGCAAACGTAGAATAGATGGCAGCCATTCCTGATGCAAAAGCAAATCCAGCCTCAGCGCCTTCCATTTTGCAAATTTTATCAATAAACTCAATGGTGTTTGGGTTGCTGTAGCGACTGTAAACATTGCGTTCTTTTTCTTCTGCGAATGAAGCTCTCATATCTTCGGCATCCTCAAACACAAAACTTGACGTTAAGTATAAAGGCACCGAATGTTCTAAATATTGTGTTCGTTCTATCTGACCGCGAATGGCTTGGGTTTCAAAACCAAAATCTTGTTCGTTCATTTATTTTTTTGTTTTTAACACGAATTGCACGAATTTGCACAAATTCTTATTGTTTTAAATTTTAAAAACAAACTGACAAATCTGTGTAAATCTGTGCAATCTGTGTTTTTTTTGCTTGAATAATTTATAATTCCTCTCCATTCAATACCACTTTGTAGTGAATGGTTGCGGTTGGTTCTAAGGTTTTGGAAACAGAACAATATTTCTCAAAAGAAAGTTGTGCTGCACGAGCCGCTTTTTCGGGGATAATATCACCTTCCAAATAAAACACTACGTGAATGTCTTTGAAGGGTTTGGCTTCGCCCACTTGTACGCGTTCTCCTTCTACCTCAGCTTTGAAAGAGGTGATTTCTTGACGTTGTTTTTTCAAAATCGAAATCATATCAATGCCGCTACAACCTGCCACACCCATCAATACTAATTCCATTGGGCTTGGTCCCATATCGTTTCCACCAAATTCAGGACGCGCATCTACATTTACTAGATGACCTCTGTCATTTTTTAACTCGAAATGGAAATTTTCGTTTACTCTGTTTAATGTTACTTTCATTACTGCTTTTTTTTTAACGCTGATGACGCGGATTTATTTAAAAAAACTGATTACTAAAAACTGACTACTGATGACTGATTTTACCCTTTATCCGACAACCTCAAAACATCTCCAAAAACACCTCTCGCCGTTACTGCTGAACCTGCTCCTGCTCCTTGAATTACAATAGGTCTATCACCATACGATTCGGTGTAAATTTCGAAGAAAGAATCCGAGCCTTTCAAACCTCCCAAAGCGGTATCCGAAGGTACGGAAACTAATTTTACTTCTAGATTACCTTTGTCGTTTTGCAAATCGCCAGACAATTCTCCAATATAGCGCAACACGTGGTTGGGTTGCTGTTCCACTTTTATTTTGGCATAAATAGGGTCGAACTCTTTTAGTTTATTCAAGAAGGTCGATACATCGCCTTCACGCAAATGCTCTGGAATTAAATTTTGAATGGCAATCTCATCAAATTCGTTTTGCAAATCCAATTCTCTCGCCAAAATCAACAATTTTCTACCTACGTCGTTACCACATAAATCTTCTCTTGGATCTGGTTCGGTGTAACCGTTATCGATGGCTTCTTTCAAAATTTCGCTAAACGGAACATCTTTGGCCGAGAAATTATTGAACAAATAACTTAATGTACCTGAAAATACTCCTTTGATTTTAGTGATGTTTTCGCCCGACAAATGCAATAATTTGATGGTATCAATCAAAGGCAAACCTGCACCCACATTGGTTTCGTACAAATAACTTTTTTGATTCTCATCCAAAACCTTTCTCAATTTTTTATAAAAACTATAGCTCAACGTATTGGCCACTTTATTAGAAGAAATCAAGTCGAAACTGCTTTCAATTAATGGAATATAATTTTCAACAAAAGTTGCACTAGCGGTATTATCGATAGCAATTAAGTTTTCTAAATGATGCTCCTTCGCGTAGGCGATAATCTCATCTATAGAATAAGAATGCCCGTTAGTTTGAATTTCATTTCTCCAATTCGGCGATACTCCATTTTTGTTCAACAACACATTTTTAGAATTGGCAATCGCAAAAACATTCAATCGGATGTCCTTGCGTTTTTCAATGGCATCTGCAGATTCCAAAATTTGGTTAATCAAGGTTCCACCTACTAATCCGTGACCGAAAATCGCGATATTAATTTTCTTCGAAACGCCAAAAATTTCTCCGTGGATTACGTTCAACGCACGGTTCAATTCAGATTTATGCACCACCAAACTCACGTTTTTCCCTGTCACGGTGTTGTTGAACAAAATCGGAACAATCTTGTTTTTGATTAAAGCCGTGTAGGGTTTGTGAAACGTACTCAAATCCTGCCCGATAATTGAGATTACAGAAACTTCATCAGTAACCGAGATTTTATTTACGTCTTTGGAATAAAAGTCATTTTCGAATTCTTTTTCCAATTCTATCATCGCTTTACTCGCTTTGTCTGCGGCAACTACCAAACCAATACCTCTTTCAGAAGACCCTTGCGAAATAATACTTACACTAATATCATTATCGCCCATCACTCTAAAAATACGCGCATCAACACCCGTTTTCCCAAGCAAACCACGGCCTTCTAAATTCACCAATGCCACATTCTCCAATACCGAAAGGGTTTTAATACCTTCTTTACCAGCATTCGAAGTAATCAAAGTCCCTTTGTTTTCGTGATTGAACGTATTTAAAATCCGTAGCGGAATATTTTTTTCCAAAAGTGGAATAATAGTTTTAGCGTGCAAAATAGTAGCGCCAAAATTGGCTAGCTCATTGGCTTCGTTAAACGATAAAAAGTCAATTTTTTTAGCATCTTCTACTAATTCTGGATTGGCGGTATAAATTCCATCCACGTGCGTAAAATTCTGCAATTCGGATGCGTTCAAATAATTAGCAAAAAGCGATGCCGTGTAGTTACTTCCGTTTCTACCCAAAGTCGTTGCCTCATTTTTGTTATTTGAACCAATAAAACCTGTGATTATATTGACTTTATCGCTGTGTTGTTTAAAAAACTGAACCACATTTTTCTTAGAAACTTGCTCAATAGGTTGGGCATCACCAAATTTTCCATCGGTTTTTATCAATTCTCTAGCGTCAGCAAAATTGGCATTGACTCCTTTTTGCTTCAAAATAGCCGTAATCAATTTAGCCGATAACAATTCGCCTTGCGACAAGACTTGGTCTTTTATTTTTTCGCTATAATCGCCAATCAAACTTACTCCTTCGAACAATTTTTCGAGGACAGTAAATTCCTCCGACAAATCTACCGTTTGGAAATCCGCTTGTTGGTAGGCTTTAAATTTCTCGAACAAAGGTTTGTAGTTTTCATTCTTAGACGCAATCGCTAACAAATCTTCCAACTCATCCGTTGCATTCCCTCTTGCCGAAACAACCACAGCAAATTCTTCTCCCTTCAACACTTTGTCTGAAAGTATCGCCAAAACTTTATTCAATCCATCGCCATTCGCTAATGATTTTCCACCGAATTTTAATATCTTCATTTTATTCTATTTTACGAGTCATTCAACTCCTTTTATTTACTTCATTTTTATATTTCCCCTCATTTTAATTTGGGCGTGACCCTGTTAAAAAAAGGGGCTTATTTATAGCACCGTTTACAAAGCCCCTTTCTTTAACAGGGTCGGGCTATACGCGCTACTTTGGTAGCCAGCTGCTATCCCTCACGCAAAATTCCACAAGAACTTTTAGTGGAATCTCATTTTTTCAACTAATCAAAAACCGTTGCAAGCAAACGATTCAACTGTTGAAATTCTATTAAAAAAGCATCGTGTCCGTGAATCGATTCAATTTCTTGATACGATGTTTGAAGCTGTAATTGTTGTAATTCTAGATTTGTTTTTCGGTTTTCCGTTGGGGTAAAAAACAAATCGGTATTGATTCCAATGATGTGAATGTTTGCCGTTATGGGCGCTACCACACTTTCAAAAGAACCTCTTCCACGAGTGACATCAATGGTTTTCAACAACTGATTCATCAATTTATAAGAAGCCAATTGAAACCGTTGTTGCAATTTCTCTCCGTGATGCGCCAACCAACTTTCGATATTAAAAACACCCAATTCGCTATTAATCGTTCGGTTGAATTTAGCTTCAAACGATGCTGGAGTACGGTAACACAACATAGCGTGTATTCGGGCATCTTCAATCGGGCGAGAGGAATGATTCAGAATTTGCTCTTGCAAATAGCAATTGGCCATCAACCAATCGGTCGATTTCCAATCCGTCGCAATCGGAATTAAATGCTGAGCGAGTTGTGGCGACAAAGCGGCCATTTCCCAAGCAATTCCTCCACCAACAGAGCCTCCAATAATGGCATAAACACTATTAATCTCGAGTTGTTCCAAACCTAAATTAAAAAGCTGCGCCACATCACGAGCAGTAAAATCCAAATAGGATTCAATTACACTTCCATCAAAACCATTGCCTGGCACATTAAAGGCGAGAACGGTATATTTTTGAGTGTCGATAGTTTTTGCAGAACCAATTAAATCGTTCCACCAGCCTGTTGCGCCAATCACTTGTGAGTTTCCTGTCAAGGCGTGATTTACAACCACAATAGGAGCCGTGTGCAAAGCAGGTCCAAAAACTTGATAACTTAAGTTTAGCGTAGCATAAAAAGCACCACTTTCGGTGGCAAAATTAGTAAGGGTAAGTATGTTGGGTTTATTTTCCAATCTCAAATCTTTGATGTTGTTGATTTGTATTTGGAATATTAGAAAGAAAAACTAGTGGAGACTAGAGGTATTTTGTTGCGTTATCTTTTTCGCTAGGCGAATAGAATGTAGCACCTTCTTCGATTTCCGAAGGGTTGCTAAGGCTTCATTGGGTCTAATCCCTCCGCCTTTCTTTATAACATTTCAATACGTTTGTGAACTTAAAGCTGCAAAGTAACTATTTATTTTTTTAACACGCAAATTTTTAAAACAACAACCAAGTTACAAATCAATTGTGAACTTGGTTATTGTTAGCTTATTGAATGGTATATTCTTTAACCCAGATTCCGCATTAGAAATCTACTACAACTAAATTCTCCTTCAAAACCAAGAACTTACTCCCATTTTTAAATTCAAAATACAAAAGTATTCCTTCTTCAAAAATAGTCCGTGAGCTCTTGCTTTTATTGAATAATTCAGTTTCGCAACGAAGTCTAATGCGGATTCTGGGTTTAAATGAAAAGCGTATCGTTTTCGTTAGAATACATATGAAACAACATTGATTTTTTAGTAGTTTCATTCGTAGCTTCAGAAGATTTATCCATAATGAAACGTGGATGAATCAACTCGTGTACGGTTTGGTCTACTTTTTCTATTTTGTTTTTGATGTTTTTTCTACTAAAGAAAGAAACTATTGTGCGGAAGGTTATATTTGTTATCATGATGATTGTTTTTTATATGTTTATCTTATTTTAATCTGAAAAGCTATCAAATACAGCTTTTAAATCGGCTTTTAAATCTTCTATATCTTCTAATCCGACCGAGAGTCGAATCAAATCTTTGGTAACTCCTGTTGTTACTTGGTCTTCATCGGACAATTGTTGATGTGTAGTACTCGCTGGATGAATGATTAACGACTTCGTATCTCCAATGTTGGCCAAGAGTGAAAAAAGCTTCGTTTCATCGGCTACTTTTTTCGCTGCTTCGAATCCTCCTTTGAGTCCGAAAGTTACGATACCGCTCTGACCCTTAGGTAAATAGCGCGTTACCAAATCGTAATATTTACTCGAGGATAGCCCAGGATAATTGACCCAAGCAACGGCATCTTGTTGCTCTAACCATTGGGCCAAGGCCAAGGCATTTTCGCTGTGCTTCTGGACTCGGATTGGCAAGGTTTCTAAGCCTTGAATGATTTGAAAAGCATTGAACGGACTCAGTGCTGCTCCGTAATCTCGTAATCCTTCGATACGAACTTTGGCGATAAAAGCAGCATTCCCTAACGCTTCGTGATACACTAAACCGTGATACCCAGCAGAAGGTTCTGTAAACTCAGGAAATTTTCCGCTGCTCCAATCAAAAGTTCCTGCATCAATGATTACACCTCCCAACGAAGTTCCATTTCCAGAAATGTATTTCGTTAAAGAGTGAATTACAATATTCGCGCCAAATTCAATCGGATTGAGCAAATAGGGAGAAGGAACGGTGTTATCTACAATGAAAGGAATTTTAAGCGATTGAGCCTCAGCCGAAATAGCTTTTAGATCCAAAACATCTAATTTTGGATTCCCTAACGACTCGGCAAAAAAGACTTTCGTATTTTCTGTAGCGGCTTTAGTAAAATTCACCGCTTCCGATGGGTCAACAAAAGTCGTAGTAATTCCAAGTCTTGGTAAAGTCACACTCAAAAGATTATACGTCCCTCCATACAAACTGTTGGAAGCTACGATATGATCACCCGATTTTAATAGCACCAATAAAGTAGTCGCAATAGCAGCAGTACCCGATGCGGTAACTACAGCTCCAATACCTCCTTCAAGCGCTGCTAAACGTTGCTCTAAAATATCATTTGTTGGGTTATTCAATCGAGTGTAAATAAACCCTGCTTCTGATAAACTGAATAAATTAGAAGCGTGTTCAGAATTATTAAAAACATAAGAACTGGTTTGAAAAATAGGAACCGCACGTGTTCCAGCCGTCTTAGTAGTATCGTGTCCTGTATGTAGTGCCTTGGTGGCGAATTTAGTAGTACTCATTTTTTAATTTTTTTTAATTGTATTTTTAATCGTTTTGGTAACAAAAAACCCTTTTAGAAATAGTTCCAAAAGGGTTTAAAAAAGTTATTTATAAACTTACTTTCAGAATCAGCACATCTCAATCATACACATACCCATAACCATTGCCTTGGCATTCTTAATAGACTTGACATTTAGAGATTTGGACTGATGTTGATTGATTTGCTTCATAAGATTCAAATTTTAATTATTGTTTTCTTTTATTGTAAATAAAAAAGCCTCTCGTTTTTGGCGGGAGGCTTTTGCTATATTTTGAATGAGTTTAAATACATGCAATAGGCAACCCGCAGGAATTATCCTGAATGGCTTTCATCATCTTACAAGAGACTAA
This sequence comes from Flavobacterium sp. 9R, assembly GCF_902506345.1. Lineage (NCBI taxonomy): Bacteria > Pseudomonadati > Bacteroidota > Flavobacteriia > Flavobacteriales > Flavobacteriaceae > Flavobacterium > Flavobacterium sp. 9R. The sequence goes on from NZ_LR733413.1 coordinate 2,167,975, forward strand.
ATTCATTTTTTATTGTTTTGTTTTCACAAATGTGCAAACTTAAATTCTAAAAACCAAACAATTAGTAAGGTTTTAAGAAATGTTTAGGCTGAAAATAACAAAATCGTGTAGATAAGAGGGTTAACCTAACATAAATCCAAAAAAAAGTTAAGATTAATTTGAAATTAAAAATGGTTTCATACCTTTGCGCCCGAATACAGAGGAAAAATTTGAACTGATTGCAACCTCTTCATAATGAAATATTTCATTGTGAATATCGAAAACAAACTTCGATATAAAAAATGCTAAAGCAGGAACACTTCCCTTTAGTTTTTTACAGCAATTACAATTTCCTCGCTTAATTTTAAAATACATTTTTTATTATGGCTTATTTATTTACGTCAGAGTCTGTAAGTGAAGGACATCCAGACAAAGTTGCTGATCAAATTTCAGACGCATTAATTGATAACTTTTTAGCTTTTGATGCAGACTCCAAAGTAGCATGTGAAACTTTAGTAACTACTGGCCAAGTAATTTTGGCTGGTGAAGTAAAATCAAATACGTACTTAGATGTACAACAAATTGCTCGTGATGTAATCAAAAAAATTGGGTACACCAAAAGCGAATACATGTTTGAAGCCAATTCTTGTGGTATCCTTTCTGCTATTCACGAACAATCAGCTGACATTAATCAAGGGGTTGACAGAGCGAGTAAAGAAGAGCAAGGAGCAGGTGACCAAGGAATGATGTTTGGTTACGCTACTAACGAAACCGAAAACTACATGCCATTGGCGCTTGATTTATCGCACAAATTGTTACAAGAATTAGCGATTTTGAGACGTGAAAACAACGAAATCACGTATTTGCGTCCTGATGCTAAATCCCAAGTAACTTTAGAATACAGCGATGATAACAAACCAACTCGTATCGATGCGATTGTTATCTCTACACAACATGACGATTTTGATGAAGAAGCTGCTATGTTAGCTAAAATCAAAAAAGATATTGTTGACATTTTGATTCCTAGAATTATCGCTAAAAACCCAGAGCACGCTCATTTGTTCAATGATAAAATCCAATACCACATCAACCCAACAGGAAAATTCGTTATTGGAGGACCTCACGGAGACACTGGTTTAACTGGAAGAAAAATCATTGTAGACACTTACGGTGGAAAAGGCGCTCACGGTGGTGGTGCATTCTCAGGAAAAGACCCAAGTAAAGTAGACCGTAGTGCAGCTTATGCTACTCGTCATATTGCTAAAAACTTAGTAGCTGCTGGTGTAGCTGACGAAATTTTAGTACAAGTTTCTTATGCAATTGGTGTAGCTAAACCAATGGGTATTTTCATCGAAACTTACGGAACTTCAAAAGTGAATTTGACTAACGGTGAAATCGCTAAAAAAGTAGAAGAAATTTTCGATATGCGTCCTTACTTCATCGAACAACGATTGAAATTAAGAAACCCTATTTATAGCGAAACAGCGGCTTACGGACACATGGGACGTACTCCTGAAACCGTAACCAAAACTTTTTCTGCTCCAGGTGGTTTAACTAAAACTGTGGAAGTGGAATTATTTACTTGGGAAAAATTAGATTTTGTAGACCAAGTAAAAACTGCTTTTGGATTATAAGATCAAAGCATTTACATAAATCAAAAGCCTTCTTGTTGTAGTAAACAAGAAGGCTTTTTAGTTTGTCATTTTATGGTTCCTTTTAGCTCTAACTTTATTATTCCAGAGGTGGAATTACTAATTACTTCGATTACTCTCAGTACCCTTCCTTTAGTCTCAGGCACAAACTGTACAACAATTGATTTTGTTTCACCACCAAGTATGGGTTTGTTTAGAATGGTTCCTTCAAAAGAAACATCATCATTAGAATCCACCTCGGTAACCACAAACAAATTTTTTGAAACATTGTTAATATGATAAACCTGCATAATTGTATCACCTACCTTAGCGGTTCCAAAATCAATCATTTTCTTATCAATAGTTGTTTTTGCGTATTTATTGAATTTTGTTTCTATTTTTATGTTTAAAAGAATAAAAACAACAAATAAAGACAATCCTATTATTACATATAATTTCTTATTTTTCATTCATATCTAATTTTACCTCAACATTTACTTTTAAATTTAAATCTGAGTCTTTTGGACCATATTTGACCGGACAAATCATCCAATCTATTTGTTTACTAATACAACGTTCCCAAGTTTGAATAGCTGAATCATTTTTGGATCTAGCCAATCCCAAATAAGGCGCTGGCATAGTTTTCTCATCATTGAAATTTTTTAATTTTAATTTTGAGCTAATATCTTTAGGACCTAAATCATAAGGAATGCCGTATGTATTTATTATTTCTACTCCAACACATAATCCTTCTTCAGGAAAAGATATGCCAATATGATTTACATCCACCTTGAGCTCATAATTCTTATTTTCAGGAAAAACAATTATATCATCCGTATTAATTTTGGTTCCAGGCTTTTTAAGAACTGAATTATATTCATAAAAGTTAATTTTAAAATGATTCATAAAGACATTCTTTTTAGTTCTCTTTCCTATACTCAAGATTACGGCTTTAACATATTGTTCTTCGTGAAAAGGTGTTTTTACAAGTGTACAAACTTCATAACCTGAACGCACAAGATACAAAAGTGAAGTTCCCTTTTTTATTCCAACTTTTTTGACAGTATAATTTCCTTTGGAGTTAACATCAACAACAACTTCCTTTAATTCTTCTACATGAGGAATTAGTCTTAAATTAATCTCATAGACTTTGTCCTCAATAAAATTATTCAAATCAACTAAAACACTTTGATAACCAACACAAGAGACTAAAAGTTTATCATTCGTGTCTTTAATGCTTATTAAAAATCTACCTAAACTATCCGATGAAAAAGATTGTTTACCACTAAGCATCGTAAAGTTCACCTTCTCAATAGGTAGATTACTATTATTATCAAGTACAACTCCCGCTAAACTCTGTGCTAATAAACAATTACTAGATAAAAGAAAAATAATCATTATAAAAGTCAGTCTCATATTTTATTATTAAAAGAGATAAGCCAAAAAGGCTTATCTCAAGGTTCCAGAATTTAAAACATTGTCAATTAACAAGGCTCTCCAGTAAGATGGTTTATACTCTCATATAAAACAATACCAAAAATAGAGATAACTGTTTTTTTCATCCATTCTCCAGCATAACACTCTCTAATTTTTTCTGCTCTAGCAGGAGTTGAAAACAACATACTTAATCCTAAAACTGCTGTTACACCTAATAATTTAAATTTATTCATTTTCAAAGTTTTAATATTAATACCTACTCTTTCGTTTTTCGGTTTACACGATAAAACTACAAACGGCCGTCAGATTAATTTTACAATGTAAAGCTAAAAAAAAATGAATCAAACTAATTTTCACTAAAATAAATCAGTTTTTATTTATTAATACTTTTGCTAATATCTGTAGACCAAGTAAAAAATGCTTTTGGATTGTAAGATCAATTTACTATAAAAACAAAAAGCCGTTTCACCAAATGAAACGGCTTTTTGTCTGTTTAAAAATTCCTAACGAATTTCGTTATTCTGAATTAAATCTATATACAAATTGATTTTGTCTTTTAATTCTTTTCTTGGTGTAATGAAATCTAAGAAACCATGTTCTAAAAGAAACTCAGCCGTTTGAAAACCTTCAGGCAAATCTTTCCCAGTAGTATCTCTAACCACACGCGGTCCAGCAAATCCAATTAGTGCTCCTGGCTCAGAGATATTAATATCTCCTAACATAGCATAAGAAGCAGTTGTTCCTCCAGTTGTTGGATCTGTACACAAAGAAATATAAGGCAATCCAGCTTCTGCTAATTGCGCTAATTTTACGGATGTTTTAGCCAATTGCATCAATGAATATGCTGCTTCCATCATACGAGCTCCTCCTGATTTCGAAATCATTACGAATGGCAATTTGTTTTTAATCGCATGATCAATTCCTCTAGCAATTTTTTCTCCTACAACAGCCCCCATAGATCCGCCAATAAAAGCAAAATCCATACAGCAAATTACTAATTCTTTGCCTTTAGATTTTCCTACTCCGGTTCTAACAGCGTCTTTGAGTTGTGTTTTATCCATCACATCTTTTAAACGATCTGAATATTTTTTGGAGTCAACAAAATGCAAAGTATCTTTTGAGGTCATGTTTTTATCTAACTCAACGAATTCGTTGTTGTCAAATAAAATTTCAAAATAGGTAGCACTACCAATTCGAACATGAAAATCATCTTCTGGGCTCACAAATAAGTTACGAGCTAATTCATCGGCATCAATAATTTTTCCTGTAGGTGATTTGTACCAAAGTCCTTTTGGAATATCCATTTTGTCTTCGGTAGCAGTAGTAATTCCTTTTTCTTTTCTTTTAAACCAAGCCATTTATATAGTATTCAGTGTTCTGTAATCAAGTGTTCTGTTTAATAATCAATAAAGTGTTCAATTATCAGTTTTGATAACTGAACACTTACTATTGAAAGTGAATCACTTTTTAAAGTGTATTAACATTGTTTAAGTCAGCAAATGCTTGTTCTAATCTAGCATTAAAAGTCACTTCGCTTTCTCTTAACCATTTTCTTGGGTCATAGTATTTTTTGTTTGGAGCATCAGCACCTTCTGGGTTACCAATTTGAGTTTTCAAATACTCTAAATTGTTAACCATATAGTCACGGATTCCTTCTGTGAAAGCAAATTGCAAATCAGTATCGATGTTCATTTTAATAACTCCGTATCCGATAGCTTCTCTAATTTCTTCTAAAGTAGACCCAGAACCTCCGTGGAATACAAAATCAACTGGATTATGTCCTGTGTTGAATTTTTCTTGAACATAATCTTGAGAGTTTTTCAAGATTTTTGGAGTTAATTTTACGTTTCCTGGTTTGTAAACACCGTGAACGTTTCCAAAAGAAGCTGCAATTGTAAAACGAGGACTTACTTTTGATAATTCTTCGTATGCATAAGATACTTCAGAAGGTTGAGTGTATAATTTTGAGCTATCAACATCAGAGTTATCCACACCATCTTCTTCTCCACCTGTAATACCCAACTCAATCTCTAAAGTCATTCCCATTTTGCTCATACGAGCTAAATAACCTTTACAGATTTCGATGTTTTCTTCAATTGGCTCTTCAGACAAGTCAATCATGTGTGAAGAAAACAATGGTTTTCCTGTAGCCGCGAAATGAGCTTCAGAAGCATCTAACAAACCATCAATCCAAGGCAACAATTTTTTTGCACAGTGGTCAGTATGTAAAATTACAGTTGCACCGTATGCTTCTGCTAAAGTGTGAATATGTTTTGCACCAGCGATTCCACCAGCGATTGCTGCTTTTTCACCTGCATTAGAAAGTCCTTTTCCTGCGTTGAATTGTGCTCCACCATTAGAGAATTGAATGATAACAGGTGCGTTTAATTTTGCCGCTGTTTCTAAAACTCCATTGATGGTGTTTGATCCAGTTACGTTTACTGCTGGAAGCGCGAAGCCTTTCTCTTTTGCATATCTAAATATCTCTTGTACTTGGTCTCCAGTAGCAACTCCTGGTTTTATGTTGTGTGCCATTTTACTTATTTTTTAAGTTATTTACTTTTTTATATGTTGAATGCAAAATTAATCATTTCTAACTTTAGAACGGGTAATTAATTCCAAAATTTAAGACCGATTTTGTGAAATTTAAATCTTTAAACCAACGACTTCCGATTTCGTAAGCAGGGTTATACGTCTTGAAACCTAAGTCAAAACGAACTACAAAGAAGTTAAGATCGTACCGCAATCCAAAGCCTGTACCAAGAGCCATTTCTTTTAAGTCATTCAAACTTGTAAAAGTAGCCGACTCTATTGTTACTGCATCTGATACATTCCAAATATTTCCTGCGTCTGCAAAAAAAGCACCTTTCACACTTCCAGCAATTTTAAAACGGTACTCAGCACTTAATGCAATTTTCATATTTGCTTCATTGAAATCAAGAATCGAACCGGTGCTTCCTGGGCCTAAACTATATGGTTGCCAAGCTCTATTATCATTGGTTCCACCAGAAAAGTAACTTCTAGAGAAAGGAACGTAGTCTGCATTGCCAAAAGGAAGAGCAATTCCGAAGAAACTTCTAAAAGCAATGATGTTTTCTTTTGAAAAATCCCAATGTTTTATGTAATCCAATTCTAGTTTTAAATATTCAGAATAGGGTAAATTGAAAATTTCGTATTGACCCGATGAATTTTTTTGCAAGTTACTGGCCTTGGCAATCAAACTCAATAAAGTTCCTGCCGATTCAATTTTTGTTTTAAATTGGTAAAAATCATTGTCCTGAATGTCCTTTTTTGTAGATTGTGTAAACGTATAACTCGTGCCGAGAATAAAATCATTTTCGGTTAGTCTTAGTCTTCTTTCCTCAATGCTTAATACTTCTTTAAGTTTGTCTGTTGGTAAAATTAAAGTGTTGGTGTACAGAACATCATTAGTAAATCCTGTAGTACCTGAATTGATAATTAAGTTATTTTTATTGTCTACATAACTACTGTTGTTATTATAATCTTTTGCAATTTTATTTAAGGCATTGTATGATGACCCATAAACATTAAAGTAGTTGTCAGGATTCAGATTTCGAACAAACTGCACGTTCAACAATTCTACTCGAGCAGTATTGTTGCGAATTGGATTCCAGTTGTACGTGTATAAAGCTGTAAAATTTTCTTTGTCTAGCCCAATATTTCTTTGTTTGTTAAATCCAGAGGAAATTTGTGTATAAGGAATCATTCGTTTCGGAATAATTTTATCGGTATTAAAAGGCGATAAAATTCTTGGAAAATTCAATTTTAAATTGATTCCGTATTCTGTTACATTGAAAAATGCATCATTGGGATTAGCAAAATCTTTAGATGATCCAATGTTGCCTCTAAAACCAATTTCTAATGTTTCGGCTCTATTAAAAACATTTCGAATGGTTTCGGTGACACTAGCTCCAATACCAAAATCCTGAATGTTTGAGTGCGTTAAATCTAAGGTAGTGCTAAAGCTAAACTTTTTTCTTGGTGTTAAATAGATTTTCGCAATAAGTGATTGGGCAGTCGAGTCTTTTTTGTCTACTTCATATTGGATGCTTGGATAACCAAATATCTTTAAATTATTCAATGATCGATTAGATAAAACTGTTTTGTAATCACCAAATAGCGTTCCTTTTGTAATAAAAACAGCATCAGTGATCGCCGAAGGTTTATACTTTAGTTTGCCATGACTGAAGAGTTTAAAACCGTTGTATTCAACACTGTCGGTTACTGTTTCTGGCGGGTTTTTTTGTGAATAATCGGTGTAGATTTTTATGTCACTTATTTTAAATAGTTTAAAAGGAATAGTATAGGTTGAGTCGTTTTTTTGATAAGAGTAATTTTTAATTATCAATTCAACATCAGCTTTGTTTTTTTTGCCGATAGTATCAATATCAAAAGTTACATTGTTGGGTTGAAAGTGATAGGCTCCGTTGTTTCTAAAATAAGTGGTGATTCTGTTTTTTTCTTCTTCAAAATCATTGGTTTTATATTGTTTTCCTGAAAGAATAAAACTATCTTCTTTAGAAATGTTGTATAGTGAATCTAAAGCAGGTGAAGATATCGACTTAGAAATTGTGTCTAAAATAAAAGGATCTGATAAGGCAATTTTGTATTTTATTTTGGCTTTTTTAAAGCCAACTGTGTCGATACTGAAAGTAGTTTTTGCTCTAAAATAGCCGTTATTGAAATAATAGTTATTTAAACGGATAGTTGTTTTTTGAGTTTTAAGCGTGTCAATAATTACAGGCGGTTCTCCGACTTTTTTTAGAAATTGATGAATGCCTTTGTAGTAAAATGATTCTCCTAGGCGATCTACTTGTTTGGCAGATAACCACTTGGATTTTCTTTCGTATTTGCCTGGATTGTTGGTGAATTTTGCTTGATAAGTGGAGTCAGGATTTAAATTAGCAGCATTGTATAATGCTAATCTTAATTTAAATCGACCAATAGTTCCGTTCGGATTTTGATACATCTGATCGAATGCCGTTTGATCCTTGATGGCTTTATCATTTACTAGTATTTGGTTTTTTGTTAGTAAAAATTTGCCTTCAGGAACTCGTTTTACAGCATTACATGCCGAAATAATTATTGCAATTAGAAGAAATGCAACTACTTTTGTGGAATTCTTTTTCAAGTGATCTTAATAAATTTAATTCAAAAGTACATTTTTTTATGGTTAGTAAAAACCAAATAAAACTTATATCGAGTTTGCATCAAAAAAAATATAGAATTGCTCATCAATTGTTTATTGCCGAAGGCGTAAAAGGTATTCATGAGTTATTGAGTTCTAATTTTGAATTGGAGCATTTATATGTAACCGTTGATGATTTTAGAACTGTAGCTTCAACGCAAAAAACGTTGATTTCTGATGCAGATTTAAAAAAAATAAGCGCATTAACTACTCCAAATACTTGTTTGGCAGTTTTTAAAATTCCTAAAGAAAAAACCATAATTAACAATGGGCTGATTGTTGCTCTGGATACCATCAGAGATCCCGGTAATATGGGAACGATTTTAAGATTATGCGATTGGTTTGGGATCAATCAAGTAATTTGTTCAAAAGAAACTGTTGACTTATACAACCCAAAAGTAGTTCAGGCTACTATGGGCTCTATTGCAAGAGTAAATGTCAATTATTTAAACTTGAAGGATTTCTTAGAAACGACATCACTTCCCATTTATGGAACTTTTATGGATGGAGAAGATATATATAATTCTGAAATTACTAATGAGGGAATTATCATCCTAGGCAACGAGGCTAACGGAATTTCAAAAGAAATCGAAGCATTGGTTACTAAGCGCATTACAATCCCTCGATTTGGAAATTTACAACAAACCGAAAGCTTAAATGTTGCAACTGCAACTGCAATAGTCTTGAGTGAATTTAAAAGAAGAGTGTATTAATGAAAAGTAAAATTGATAAAAATAGCTCTACTTTTTATTGACTCAATATTACTTGTCCAAGGGCTATTAGGATCTTTATCTCTAATTAATTCATCATTTATGCCGAAAACCCCACGAATGGAAGGTGAAAAAATGAAGTACTCCGAGAAAATATCAATTCCAAATCCTAATTCATAATTTGGTGTCCAAGATTTCATTCTAAATCTTCCTTCTGCATTATCATCTAATGATTTAGAATTACTAGACAAATTAAGTGTAAGCGAACCTCCTCCAAGCAAATAAGGTCGTACATTGCCTGTTCGCAATGACGAAAATTTGACCAATAACGGAAAATGAATATAAGTACTATTCACTTCTCTTAATCGATCACTTGCTGTTGGAGTGGTAGGAAAATAAGAACTCGGATAATACATATCTCGCTTTGTATAATACAATCCTGGTTCAAACCTCAAGTTGATGTACTCTTGCAATCTTAAATCAGCGACCAATCCTACATTAAAACCTGTAGTTCTTTTTACCAATACATCAGGAATATCATTCTTATAATCGATTTTAAAATCATATCCATTAAACCCCATATAGAATCCAAAGTACAATTTTTGCTTTTGAAAATTCTCTAGATTAATAATAGGGTCTTTGCTAAAAAGGCGCTTATTCCATTGCGCATTAGCAAAAGTTAGACAAAACAAAAAAAGGATTACAGTTATTTTTTTCATAGGTAAGAGGAAAGCTTCTAATTATTTTTTGGATGCATAATAAATTGTAGCCACACCAAAAGTTTGAGGCATATCTTTCACATCTATAAACCCTGTTTTTCGTAAAATATTGTTCAATCGTTCTCCGTATGGAAAAACTGCCGACGATTCAGACAAATAGCCATATGCAGTATTATCCTTTGAAAACAACTTACCTATAAGAGGCAAAATATTTCTACTGTAGAAATGATACCCTTGCTTGTAAGGTGTTTTTTCCGGCACAGAAGTTTCCAAAATAACAAAAGTCCCTCCTGGTTTTAAAACTCTCAAAATCTCTGAAAGTCCTTTTTCAAGATTCTCAAAATTTCGAACACCAAAAGCCACAGTTATGGCATCAAAATAATCATCTTCAAATGGCATATTCTCTGAGTCACCCAAAATCATTTCGATACGATCAGATAGCTTTTTTGATTCAATTTTCTGAACTCCGACCGCCAACATTCCAGAAGATATATCAAGTCCGATAATTTTTTTTGCGGGAGTTTGCGCCATCAAAATAGCCAAATCTCCTGTTCCTGTTGCAATGTCAAGAATCGTTTCTGGATTGGATTTTGTTACTAAAGCCAATACTTTTTTACGCCATTTGATATCAATACCAAAAGAGATAACTCGGTTTAAACTATCATAATTTCCTGAGATAGTATTGAACATAGTAGCAACCTGCTCTTTTTTGCTCAATTGTGAATTTTTATAAGGAGTAACTTTTTCTGACATGGTTTTTTAATTTCCACAAATATACTATAAACTCCATTAACACAGCACTTGATTTAATTTCAAAGGAACTTTTTTGCAATTGGGATATTTATTAGAGTAACTTATTTATTTTAACAAAAAAAATAAAAATATCACTAAAAGTGGGTATTGTGCAATATCAAAATATTATCCAAATTTGCCTTGTAAAAGAAAATAAATGGTTAGTATTAATTTAATGGCTCAAATCAAATGGTTTATTATTGCGCTGATAGTCGCGTTTGTTCTTGTTAGCAGTTTTGAAAATATCGCTTTCACTAGCGGTACTTTTTTTGAAGCGCAAAATACGTTCTTAGGATTAAATTTGTTTTTGGAAATTTTAATTTTTTTGGTCTTTAGTATCTTTGTGGTATTTGGTATTAAAGGCTACTTTGAGTTTTACTCAAAAAAAATATCAAACATTATTATTTCAGTCTCTGGATCAGTTTTGTTTCTTGGTATTTTAATATTGTTGTCTCAAATTCTCTTACAAGAGTGAGTCATTAACAAAATCATATCTTTTACAAAGAAAAAACATCCTTCACAGGATGTTTTTTTATTTTTATACGTTTAGATTCTCTAGATTTTTGAATAGGTTTCAAAACTATAATCATAAAGATGTCTTTCATCTTTAGAATGTTTTTCTGTATGAAGTAATTTCCATTTCTCAGGATCAATTTCAGGAAAAAAAGTATCTGCTTCAAAATTACCATGTACCCTAGTAATATCCAATTGATCTGCAAAAGGCATAGCCAAGTTGTATATTTCCCCTCCTCCTATTACATAAACAGGAGCGTCTTTTGGACAGACCTCAATAGCTCTTTCAATCGAATCTAAAACTATGCAGCCTTCGGGCTTATAACTTTTTTGACGTGTTATTATGACATGTGTTCTATTAGGCAAAGGCTTAGGGAAACTTTCAAAAGTCTTGCGCCCCATAATAATATGATGGCCTGATGTTATTTCCTTGAATCGTTTAAAATCATTAGGGAGATGCCAAATTAAATCATTGTTTTTGCCCAAAGCAAGATTTTCTGCTACAGCGGCTATAAGTATTATCATGGATAGGTTATTTGATTTCTTTTTCTATTTGACGCTCCAACTGGATTATTTTTTTTTGTTGTAAGGCAACTAATCGGTCAATTTGATCTCTTTCCCAATGTTTATCCATAAAACGATCTGTTATAAAGACTTTAATAAAATGAAGTACAAACAAAAAGGCCCAAAAGGTAATTACCCAAATACACCAATTGCTTTCTATGCCAACATCAAAAAAGCGGTGAGCTATGAATAAAAAAATGCTAGTTAAAGCAAAAAGAACAAAGTGAAAATACAATCTCTTTTTTTGTTTAATTCTTCTACGAGCATACTCATATTGCTCGTGCGTGGCCTGATCCATAGTTTTTTATTTTGTAGATAAAGATAAAATTTATTTTGCAAAAACTATAACCTCAACAGTGTTTTGATTAAGCATAAGAGATTTAATAATTTTGAATTTAAATTTTTAATCACCTTAAAATTATTGTTTTTTTTAAATTTTAACAATGATTTGACATTAGTCTTAAAAATGAGTAGACGCTATCCGTTGTTACATTAAAAATGTTTAACTTGTTTTAAAATTTTAAAAATCATTGTGTTATGGCTATTAAAAAACAATTTGTGAAAACAAAACCAGTATGTAAAGTAACCTTTTCAATCGAAGCAAAAGAAGCAAGCTCTGCTGCTGTAATTGGTGATTTTAACAATTGGAATATAGAAGAAGGTGCTTTATCTAAATTGAAAAATGGTACATTCAAAGGTGTTTTCGATTTACCTAAAGATTCTTCGTACGAATTTAAATACCTAATTGACGGAAACTATTTAAATGACCCTGAAGCTGATGGTTTAAAATGGAATGACTACGCTGGAGCTGAAAATTCTGTTTTAGCATTATAGATAATAAAAAAACCGCTTTTATAGCGGTTTTTTATTATACAGCAACACTTCCTTTTATCGTAGGATGCGGGTCGTAATTCTCTAAAGTGAAATCTTCATAGGTAAAAGCAAAGATGTCTTTTACATTGGGGTTTAACGTCATTGTTGGTAATGGTCTTGGCTCTCTTGAGAGTTGCAGTTCTATTTGTTCAAAATGATTGTTATAAATGTGTGCATCACCAAATGTATGAATGAATTCACCTGGAGCTAAGTCACAGACTTGCGCAATCATAAGTGTTAGTAATGCGTATGATGCAATATTGAAAGGTACTCCTAAGAAAATATCAGCACTGCGTTGGTACAATTGACAGGATAGCTTTCCATCAGCTACATAAAATTGAAAAAAAGCATGACATGGAGGTAATGCAGCTTTGTTGTTGGCTACATTTTCTTCAAAGGATTTCTTAGTATCTGGTAATACCGATGGATTCCATGCCGAAACTAATAGTCTTCGGCTATTGGGATTGGTTTTCAGTTCCGTAATTAAATCGGAGATTTGATCAATTTCTTCACTGTTCCAATTACGCCATTGGTGGCCGTAAACTGGTCCTAAATCTCCATTGTTGTCTGCCCAAGCATCCCATATTTTTACACCGTGCTCTTGTAGGTAAGCAATGTTAGTTTCCCCTTTTAAAAACCATAGTAACTCATGAATGATTGATTTCAAATGTAGCTTTTTGGTGGTTACCATTGGGAATCCTTCGGCTAAATCAAAACGCATTTGATACCCAAAAACGCTTTTGGTACCCGTTCCTGTACGATCTCCTTTTTGTGTGCCGTTCTCCAAAACGTGCTTAACTAAGTCATGGTATTGTTTCATAGTATGGACCGCTTGTTTTATTGATTTTTATAAATTTTTCCGTCTTTCATTACAAAACAATCTTGTTCTAATGTTTTGATGTTGTACAGAGAGTTTTCGTTTCTTGTATATGTATCAGATAAATTAGCTCCATCAAAGCGGCAAAACTTCTCTTATATTTATTTAGAACTTTTTCTTAACGTTTGGATATCTCGTCTCTTATTTTTGCAGCTTTTTCATAATCTTCATTGGCTACAGCTTGGTCTAAAAGCTCATTCAATTCTTGAAGGCTATGATTAGCGTAGGTAGGACCTGATTGATTGGTTTCTTCACCGTGGCCAAAAGTTTGTGGATTAGACAAAATACTGTCTATTTCTTCTGCGCCTGGATCTGTAGGATTGGGGTTTGATTTCAAATAGATTCCTGCCTTGTCCAAAATATTTTTATAGGTAAAAATTGGTGCATGGAATCGAAGTGCCAAAGCTATAGCATCCGAAGTTCTTGCGTCAATAATTTCTTCAATTTTATCGCGCTCACAGATGATGCTAGAATAAAACACACCGTCAACCAACTTGTGAATGATAACTTGCTTTACAACAATATCAAAGCGTTCTGCAAAGTTTTTAAATAAATCATGCGTTAACGGACGAGGTGGTTTGATTTCTTTTTCTAAAGCAATAGCAATAGATTGAGCTTCAAAAGCTCCAATGACAATTGGTAGTTTTCGCTCGCCATCCACTTCATTCAAAATTAAAGCATAAGCTCCGTTTTGTGTTTGACTGTAGGATATCCCTTTTATGGTTAATTTTACTAAGCTCATGGATTTTTTATAGAAAAAACAGCTATTGATTCTGCTAGTTATTCGGTTTTTTAAAGGTGCAATTTTAATCAAAAAAAGGCATAAAAAAAAGAGCTACCTAAAGCAAAGATACAATTATCTTGTTTTTAGGTAGCTTATAATTTAAAAAGATTGTTTTTTATGAATGTTGTGCTTTGAAAGCTTTGAATTTTTCAATTAATTGAGGTACAATTTCGAAAGCATCTCCAACAATTCCATAATCAGCCACCTTAAAGAAAGGTGCTTCAGGATCGCTATTGATAACTACTTTTACTTTTGAAGAGTTAATACCCGCAATATGTTGAATCGCACCAGAAATACCTACGGCAATGTATAAATTAGTAGCAACTGGTTTTCCGGTTTGTCCTACGTGTTCTCCGTGAGGTCTCCATCCTAAATCGGATACTGGTTTAGAACAAGCTGTTGCAGCACCTAAAACACCAGCTAATTCTTCGATCATTCCCCAGTTTTCTGGACCTTTCATTCCGCGTCCTGCTGACACCACAATATCAGCATCGGCAATAGAAATTTTTCCTGAACTTTTTTCAACTGAAGTCACTTTTACACCAAAATCGTTAGCATCGATTGTTGGATTAAAATCTTCTTCTGTTAACGAACTTGCATTTTCAAAAATACCGTAAGAATTTTTAGCAATTCCTAATACTTTAACTTCTGTGGTGATTTCAGTCGTGTTGAATGCTTTGTTTGAAAAAGCAGTTCTTTTTACTTGAAATGGCGCAGTACTTAATGGTAAACCTACAACATTTGAGGCGAAACCTGCGTCTAAGCCAACTGCTACCAATGATGATAAATAGATACTATCTGTTGTAGATGAAAGAACAACAACTTTTGCATTCTCTTTTTGAGCGGCTTGTTTGATTACATCAGCGTAAGCTTTTGCTGAAAAAGCGTCCAATTGACTATTGGTTACTTTTAAAACTTTGTTTACACCATATTTTGATAGTTCCGAAACGTCACCAGCATTTACAGTTACAGCTGTTACTGTAGTACTTAACGTTTCTGCTACTTTTTTAGCATAAGATGCAAGCTCGAATGCTACTTTTTTGAATTTTCCTTCTGCAGATTCTGCGTATATTAATATTGACATGATTTTTTTGTTTAAGAGTTTAAAGTTTAAGATTTAAAGTTTTGCAACTTAAAAACAGATACTAAAAACTGAATTATTTTAGATTTATAAACTGAATACTAAAAACTGATTACTGAATACTAAATTACTTTAGCTTCGTTGTGTAACAAACTGATTAGTTCATCCAAATTATCCGCTGCTACTAATTTAACGGCAGATTTTGGAGCAGGTTTGTCAAATTTTACTGCTTTAGTAGCTACATTAGCATCTACAGGCTCTAAAATAGTTAAGGCTTTTGTTCTTGCAGTCATAATTCCTCTCATGTTTGGAATACGCAAATCTTTCTCCTCAACTAATCCTTTTTGACCTCCAATGATTAATGGTAAAGTTGTAGCTACAGTTTCTTTACCTCCGTCGATTTCTCTTGAAGCAGTAACGGCATTTCCATCTACAGTTAAGCTCACGCAAGAGTTCAAAAAGTTGTACCCTAAGATTCCAGCAATCATTCCAGGAACCATTCCACCGTTGTAATCTAATGATTCTTTTCCAGCGATTACTAAATCGTATCCGCCATTTTTAATTACTTCTGCCAATTGTTTGGCTACGAAGAAACCATCCGTTGGATTAGCATTTACACGAATTGCTTCGTTGGCTCCAATAGCTAATGCTTTTCTTAAAGTAGGTTCTGTGTCTGGTCCACCCACATTTACAACAGTTACCGTTGCGCCTTGTTGTTCTTGAAACCAGATTGCTCTAGTTAATCCAAATTCGTCATTTGGATTGATAACGTACTGAACGCCATTGGTGTCGAATTCTGAATCACCGTTAACGAAATTGATTTTTGAAGTAGTATCAGGAACGTGACTGATGCAAACTAATATTTTCATAAGACTTATTTTTTTTGATAAAGCTTGACAAATTTAAAATAATAATTGGAATATTTACTATGCATGCATAATATTTTTTCAAAACTATTACGATTTCGCTGAAGGGTCTATATTCCCTTGTTAAACTTACACAAAAACAATCCAGCGTGATTTATTATTGTTTGTATTTGTATTGTTTTTAACAATTTTATTTTTATTTGTTTTAATACTTGCGTGTTATATATACAAAAAGTGTCTTTTGAATAGCTTGTTCTAGCCCAGATAGGAGCGACATCCTCTAGTGGTCTCGTTTTTTTTAAACGAGACCACTAGAGATATAGCGCATAGCTGGAATTAGCTCCTAATAATTTTAAACCTATTTTATGCTTTAAAGTAGTTTAAAATATTTATTTTTGCTGTTCGAAAAAACACACATAGATATTATAATATGAGAACGATACAATTTAGAGAGGCGATTTGCGAAGCGATGAGTGAAGAAATGCGTCGCGATGAGTCCATATACTTAATGGGTGAAGAAGTTGCTGAATACAATGGTGCCTACAAAGCATCGAAAGGGATGTTGGCCGAATTTGGTGAAAAACGTGTAATTGATACTCCTATTGCGGAGCTTGGTTTTACTGGTATTGCAGTAGGTTCAGCCATGAATGGATGTCGTCCGATTGTAGAATACATGACCTTCAACTTTTGTATGGTTGGTATTGATCAAATTATTAATAATGCTGCCAAGATGCGTCAAATGTCTGGTGGGCAATTCAATATTCCAATTGTTTTTAGAGGACCAACAGCTTCTGCCGGACAATTAGGAGCGACTCACTCTCAAGCTATCGAGAATTGGTTTGCGAATACTCCAGGTCTAAAAGTTGTAGTACCTTCGAATGTATATGATGCCAAAGGATTGTTGAAATCAGCCATTCGTGATAACGACCCTGTTATCTTTATGGAATCAGAGCAAATGTATGGCGACAAAGGAGAAGTGCCAGATGGAGAATACACTATTCCGTTGGGAGTAGCTGATGTGGTGAGAGAAGGAACTGATGTAACAATTGTTTCTTTTGGTAAAATTATCAAAGAAGCTTTTAAAGCTGCAGATGAATTGGCTAAAGAAGGAATTTCTTGTGAAGTAATTGATTTGAGAACGGTTCGTCCTATGGATACAGAAGCGATTTTGAAATCGGTTAAGAAAACGAATCGTTTGGTAATTTTAGAAGAAGCTTGGCCTTTTGCTAGTGTCTCTTCAGAGATTACGTATTTGGTTCAAGAGCAAGCTTTTGATTTCTTGGATGCACCAATTCAAAGAATCACAACTGCAGATACACCAGCACCTTATTCTCCTGTTCTGTTGAAAGAATGGTTGCCTAATGCTGATGACGTTGTGAAAGCAGTTAAAAAAGTATTGTACAAAAAATAAGAGTTGTTAAAAAGCATAAAATAGGTTTTTTTTAACATTCGTAGTGGCGGTTTAAGACTACTACTTGTCATCTAATTATTATATTTGGGGCTTCATCGATACGCATTCGATGAAGCCCTTTTTTTACTATGAAAAAATCAATTTTATATTTCTTTATACTTGTATTTGCATTAGTTACTGTTGCAAAGGCGCAAACGAAGGTTAGTGGTATTGTGGTGGATAAAGCCAATCAACCTATTCCCTACGCTAATGTTGTTTTTAAAAACTCTAATGTAGGCATTGTAACCAACGAAGATGGTCGTTTTTACATTGAGTCTCCACAGACTTATACTGTTTTGGTAATTACCTCAGCTGGCTTTTCTGACAAGGAAGTGACCTTAGAAAAAGCAGTGAATTACAATTTCAAAATTGTATTGAAAGAAATGCAAGAATTGAATGAAGTTGTTGTTTTTACTGGGAAAACGTCAAAGAAAAACAATCCTGCTCTAGATATTCTGCGTAAAATTTGGGAACGCAAACGCAAAAACGGTTTGTATCAATTCAATCAATACCAAATGGAGAAGTATGAGAAGATTGAATTTGATATGAACACTATCGACAGTGCTTTTATGAAGAATAAAATTTTCAAAGGAATGGAATTTATCTTCAAGCAAGTGGATACTTCTAAAGTTACTGGAAAAACGTATTTGCCCATTTTTATCAACGAAGCTTTGTACGATGTGTATGGAGACAATACCATCAAGAAAGTCAAAGAAATCAATAAAGCCAACAAAACGTCTGGATTTAATGGAAATCAACAAATCTTAGCTTTTGTCAAAGATTTGTATTCTGATTATAATATCTATGACAATCACTTGACTTTTTTCGACAAAAGTTTTACCAGTCCACTATCTAGAACAGGGATTGATGTCTATAATTATGTGCTTCGTGATAGCGCATTAATCGACAACAAATGGTGTTTTAATATTGTTTTTTATCCAAGACGTAAAAACGAATTGACTTTCAAAGGAGATTTTTGGGTAAACGATACCACTTTTGCCATTAAGAAAATTAATATGGCGGTAACCAAGAGCGCCAATATTAACTGGGTAAAAGACATTTACATCGAGCAAGAATTTGAGGTAATGAACGACTCTGTTTTTCTCTTGACTCGAGATTATTTAATGTCGGATTTTGCTTTGAACAAAAAAGAAAAATCAAAAGGAGTTTATGGTAAAAGAACCTCTTTTTATCGCAATCACGAGTTCAACAAGCCCAAACCCACTTCTTTTTACAAAGACGAAGTTAATTTTATAGACAACGAAGTCTACAATAAATCCGAAGAATATTGGGAAGAGAATCGTTTTGAGAAACTCTCCAAAGACGAAAAAGGCGTTTACAAAATGCTTGATACCTTGCAAACCGTCAAAAAATTCAAGCAGTTGTATAGCTTGGTTTCTATCTTAGGAAGTGGTTATGTAGAGTTCAACAATTTTGATTTTGGTAATGTATTTTCAACTTTTGGTTATAACGAAGTAGAGGGTATTCGTCTGCGTCTGGGCGGAAGAACTTACTTTGGACCTAACGACCCTTGGCGCGTTCAGGCTTTTACGGCTTATGGTTTTGATGACCAAAAATTCAAATATGGCGTTTCAGGAAAATGGATGGTCGACAAGAAAAACCGAATCATCATTTCTGGAGGAAATCGACGAGACATCGAGCAAATTGGCGCCAGTTTGACCACAACCAATGATGTCTTGGGAAGAAGTTTTGCGTCTTCTGCTTTGTTTACTACGGGAAGTAATGGTAAATTAACCAACATCAATCTGACCAATGTTTCGTTTGAAATAGAGCCAGTTAAGAATTGGACCTTTCAAGCCGGAATTTCACATCGCACCTTAGTTTCGGCATCACCGACCTTTAGTTTAGACTACTATACCACGTTGCCGTCAGCAGCCAATCCAGCAGGAGTGATTAAAAGCGATGTAAGACAATCGGAAGCTAATCTTCAAATAGAGTACACTCCCAACCGAAAAACGATTGGTTTTGGTGTAGAACGTGATATTGTCGACAGTCCGTACAGTCGTGTTTTTATCAATTACAGTCACGGATTCGAGGGTGTTTTGAACAGCGATATTCGATATGATAAAATTCAGTTGTATTACAAACAGCCTTTCATTATTGGACCACTCGGAAGAACCAACTTAATTTTAGAAGCCGGAAAAACATTTGGCACCATTCCTTTAGGTTTGATGAGCGTTATTCCCGGAAATCAAACGTATTTCAGTATCGAGAACACCTTTAATAATCTCAATTTCTACGAATTTATAAGCGACCAATACGTAACCTTACAATGGAATCACAATTTCCAAGGGCGTTTGTTTGCTCGAATTCCATTTATGCGAAAACTCAATTGGCGAGAAGTAGTAGGTATAAAGAGCGTTTACGGAACAATCTCAGATGCTAACCGAGCCATTAATGCTTCGGGCCTCCCTTATCTTGCTCCTGAAAAAGTGTATTGGGAATACAGCGCCGGAATTGGGAATATTTTCAAAGTATTTAGAATAGATTTTGCGTGGCGTGGCAGTTATCTCAATGCACCCGATGCGCAAAATTTCACGGTCAAAGGAACCTTTGGGTTTAATTTTTAGGAGCTCATCCAGCTGTACGCTATATCTCTAGTGGCGAACCCCGCCACTAGAGGATGCCGCTTCCATCTGGGCTAAACAATCGATTATGCAAGAACCTTTTTCGTTATTAATTGCCAAAGAACCCGTTTTCAAAACTATAGTGGAAAAATACGGTTTGCCCACTATTCCACAACGCCCCGAAGGTTTCGAGACACTCGTACTATTGATTCTAGAACAACAAGTTTCTATAGATTCAGCTAAAGCGACTTTTTTACGTTTAAAAGAAGTGGCAAAACCCTTTTTTCCTGAAACAGTTGTGCAACTTAGTGATGAGCAATTGAAGGCAGTGGGCGTTAGTCGTCAAAAAATAACCTATATCAAAGCTTTGGCTGCTGCACTCCTTTCAAAAGAATTGGTTTTAGAGGAATTGTCCACGCTTTCTGCCGATGTGGTCCGCGAAAAACTAATCAAAATAAAAGGCATCGGTCATTGGACTATCGATATTTATTTGATGTTTTCGCTACAAGCACCAGATTTGTTACCTCTAGGTGATATAGCCGTGGTAAATACCTTCAAAGAATTATTTGACATCCACGACAAAGAGATGATGGAGCAGCACTCCCAACAGTGGAAACCCTACCGTTCTTTTGCTACCTATTTATTATGGCATCATTATTTGTGTAAACGCAACCGAAAAGTGGTTTACAATCCCTAATTAACGAAAACGTTATAGTTATATATCCTTATTTTTTTCTTGTA
Source organism: Flavobacterium sp. 9R (assembly GCF_902506345.1). Classification (NCBI taxonomy): domain Bacteria; kingdom Pseudomonadati; phylum Bacteroidota; class Flavobacteriia; order Flavobacteriales; family Flavobacteriaceae; genus Flavobacterium; species Flavobacterium sp. 9R. The sequence goes on from NZ_LR733413.1 coordinate 2,188,789, forward strand.
AAAACGTTCGGTTTGTATACTTTTGCAAAAAAATTATAAAAAGCTAAGACTTAATAAAAATGACTGCAGACAAATTAAAAACTTTCGATGTATTAATCGAAATACCAAGAGGAAGTAGAAATAAATACGAGTACGATTTTGCTATCAAAAGAATGCGTTTCGACAGAATGTTATTCTCTTCTATGATGTATCCAGCAGACTACGGATTTATTCCTGAAACATTAGCCTTAGATGGCGACCCATTGGATGTATTAGTATTGGTAAACGAGCCAACTTTTCCTGGATGTGTAATGGAAGTAAAACCAATTGGAGTTTTCCATATGGCAGACGATAAAGGACCAGACGAAAAAGTAATCTGTGTACCGGTTTCTGACCCAATTTGGAATTCATTAGAAAATCTTTCAGATGTAAATCCACACTTGTTAAAAGAGATTGAACATTTCTTTCAAGTTTACAAAGATTTAGAGCACAAGAAAGTAGATGTAGAAGGTTGGGGAGATGTGAATGAAGCATACGCAATCATCAAAGAATGCACCAAGCGTTTTGATGATATCGAAAATAAACCAGAGGGATTATTTAGTATTAAATAAATTTACCCTTCATTTTTTACAAAAAAAGCAATACTCAGCAATGAGTGTTGCTTTTTTTTGCTTAAATTCGTTACCAACTAGATTTTATAATTAATCAAAAAATAACATTTTTTTATGAATACATTTATGATTTATGTGCCAATTGTAATGGCATTTATTGGACTTCTGTTCATGGTAGCAAAACGAGCCTGGGTGCTCAAACAAGATGCTGGTGACGGCAAAATGAAAGAAATATCAGATTACATTTATGAAGGGGCTTTGGCCTTCTTAAAAGCAGAATATAGATTACTAGCTGTATTTGTCCTTTTAGCAAGTGCAGTATTGGCAGGGATAACTTTCTTGCCTGGCGTAAAAACCCATTTGTTAATTGTAATTGCCTTTATTTTTGGGGCTTTTTTCTCAGCTTTGGCTGGAAATATGGGAATGAAAATCGCAACTAAAACCAACGTAAGAACTACTCAAGCCGCACGTACTAGTTTACCTCAAGCTTTAAAAGTGTCTTTTGGTGGAGGAACCGTAATGGGATTAGGTGTAGCCGGTTTAGCTGTTTTAGGGTTGACCGGTTTTTTTATTGTCTTTTTCAGAATCTTTATGAACGGAGAATGGACTTCTACTGAAGATATGACGATTGTTTTAGAAACCTTAGCTGGATTTTCTTTAGGAGCTGAATCTATCGCTTTGTTTGCTCGTGTTGGTGGTGGAATTTACACCAAAGCGGCCGACGTTGGTGCCGATTTAGTTGGTAAAGTAGAAGCAGGAATTCCAGAAGATGACCCAAGAAATCCTGCTACAATTGCAGATAACGTTGGGGATAATGTTGGAGATGTTGCCGGTATGGGTGCCGATTTATTTGGGTCGTATGTAGCGACTGTATTGGCGGCAATGGTTCTTGGAAACTACGTGATTAAAGATATGGGTGGTAAAATTGACGATGCCTTTGGCGGAATCGGTCCAATTTTATTGCCGATGGCGATTGCTGGTTTTGGAATTTTGTTTTCTATTATCGGAACGATGTTGGTGAAAATTAGTAGTGATGATGCCAAAGAAGCTCAAGTACAAAAAGCCTTAAACATCGGAAACTGGGTGTCTATTGTTTTAACCTTGGTGTCTTGCTACTTCTTAGTACAATATATGTTGCCTACGACTATGAAAATGGAGTTTTACGGCGAAGGAGTTAAAGACATCGATTCTATACGTGTTTTTTATGCTACGATTGTAGGTTTGTTTGTGGGTGGAGCTATTTCTTCAGTTACTGAATATTATACAGGATTAGGCACAAAGCCAGTTTTAGCAATCGTGCAAAAATCTTCTACTGGAGCTGGAACTAACGTAATCGCTGGTTTGGCAACGGGTATGATATCTACTTTTCCAACAGTTTTATTATTTGCTGGTGCCATTTGGGCTTCTTATGCTTTAGCTGGATTTTACGGTGTGGCTTTAGCCGCTTCAGCGATGATGGCGACTACTGCTATGCAATTAGCAATTGATGCATTTGGACCTATCTCAGACAACGCTGGTGGTATTGCTGAAATGAGCGAGTTGCCAAAAGAAGTTCGTACTAGAACCGACATTTTGGATTCTGTTGGAAATACAACCGCTGCTACAGGAAAAGGTTTTGCGATTGCTTCTGCGGCTTTAACTTCATTGGCTTTGTTTGCGGCTTATGTAACTTTTACAGGAATTGATGGAATCAATATTTTTAAAGCTCCTGTTTTAGCTATGTTATTTGTGGGTGGAATGATTCCAGTGGTTTTCTCTGCTTTAGCAATGAATTCTGTTGGAAAAGCTGCAATGGATATGGTGTACGAAGTACGTCGTCAGTTCAAAGAAATTCCTGGAATTATGGAAGGCACGGGAAAACCAGAATATGGTAAATGTGTGGAGATTTCAACTAAAGCGGCTTTACGCGAAATGATGTTGCCTGGTATATTGACCATTGGTTTCCCAATTGCTATTGTGCTACTTGGAAAATTAGTTTACGGTGATAACAACCAATTGATTGCTGAAATGTTAGGAGGTTATATGGCTGGTGTAACAGTTTCTGGAGTACTTTGGGCAGTTTTCCAAAATAATGCTGGAGGTGCTTGGGACAATGCTAAGAAATCATTCGAAGCTGGGGTTATGATTAATGGAGAAATGACATATAAAGGTTCTGATGCACACAAAGCGGCGGTAACTGGAGATACAGTTGGAGACCCTTTCAAAGATACCTCTGGGCCATCTATGAATATTTTAATCAAATTGACTTGTTTGATTGGATTAGTGATTGCTCCTATTTTAGGAAGTGGCCATTCTGATACGGCTGCTACGGCGTCTTGTTGCGCAGGTGGAGCTACCACAGAAATGATGTGCGAAGCCAAAAAATGTGACCCTGCAAAAATGGCTACTATGACCAAAGACGAGTGCGCAGCGATGTGCAAGGAAAATGGTTGTTCAGAAGAATGTACTGCTAAATGTTTGTCAATGTACGATGCCAATGGAAAATTTGTGGGTGAAAAAACACAAACCATCAAATTGACTACGATGAAAGATGTTCGTGTGGAAATGACCAATGAAAACGGGAAAACCAAAGCTACAGTAACTACTACAGCCAACGGAACGACCACCACTCAAACTTTCGAAGGAACTGAGGAAGAAGTGAAAGCGAAAATCAAAGCTTTGAAATAATAGTATCGACTAACTCAAAGTAAATGCTTTGGCATAATCACAAACTAAAAACACCTCACAACATTATTTTGTTGTGAGGTGTTTTTTTTATAAATCTGAGGTAATCTGTGTTTCTAAAACAATCCGTTCAATTCTGCGTCAATTCTGTTGATGATGTTTCCTAAGTCTTCTGGGTTATCCACAAAATTGATATTATCTACATCAATTACTAAAAGTTTTCCTTTCGTATAACTTTGAATCCACGCTTCGTAACGTTCGTTCAAACGGCTCAAATAGTCAATAGAAATAGAGTTTTCATACTCGCGACCGCGTTTGTGAATTTGTCCTACCAAATTAGGAATGGAGCTTCTTAAGTAAATCAACAAATCTGGTGGTTGCACCATCGTTTCCATCAATTCAAATAAGGAAGTATAATTCTGAAAATCTCGATTGGTCATCAATCCCATCGCATGCAAGTTGGGAGCGAAAATATGAGCGTCTTCGTAAATAGTACGGTCTTGAATGATTTTTTTACCACTTTGGCGAATTTGCATTACTTGACGAAAACGGCTATTCAAAAAGTAAATCTGAAGATTAAAAGACCAGCGTTCCATTTGGTGGTAAAAATCATCCAAATAAGGGTTGTCAACTACGTCCTCGTAATGTGGTTCCCATTTAAAATGTTTCGACAATAATTGTGTTAAGGTAGTTTTTCCTGAACCTATGTTTCCTGCTACTGCTATGTGCATTACGGTAGTATGATTTTAAAATTATAAATTCCTTCGGTTGTAAAAATAGATAAAATTTGGGCTTGGTAATAGAATTTTTCAAACCTTTTTTCAGGAAGTTGAAGTAGCGTATTTGCCCACGATTTATCTTTTTGTCGGCTCAATAGTGTTATTTTTTGGTCCAAACTGTAAAGTATTTGGTTGGAGCTGATGATTTGAAGTTGGTCAGCATTTGGCAATTTTCCTAAGTTTTCGATGGCACCAAATAGCGAGCAAGCGTAGCCGTCTCCACTGTCATCCATCCATATAAAGGAATTAAAGGCGGTGGTGTACTGTTTGATTTTTCCAGCAAGAGGAGTACTAATGGTTTTGTACTCGTTTTTGAGATAGTCATACAATCCAATTTGTTGATTGAGGTTGTTGTACACCCATAATTGGTTTTGACCCGCAATACCTACGGCAGTTGCATTGATTGGCGTAGGGTGCTCCGAAAAATTAATTTTTTGACTTTCGTTGAGTTGGTTGTCTAATAGGATTACGGTGTTGAAATCCTCATAAAACAACACTATTTTGAGTGGATTTTGAAGGTCAACTTTGGTGATTTTTCCTAAGGTCACGTTTTTGTATTCCCAGTTTTCGGAGCCTTTACTTTTCTTGAAAACGTTATTTTCTATTGTATAGGCATAATCAAAAGCGTCGTGAGCCAAAAACGTGACTGTTTTGGGAGCGTTAAGCATTTCTTGCGTTGGAATCCCCTTAATTTGAGAATAGCATTGGGCAAAAAACGAAAATGCTATTAAAAATAGTAAATACTTCTTCATTTCGCTAATTTACAATTAAACCTTTTCATTTTTCTTAAGTCTATAGTTATTTATAAACTAATGCTGTAACAAATGAATTTGAATCTCGTCTTATTGAAAAATTTGGAAACTATGTATAAAATTATTTTGCTTTTGACCGCGCTTGTATTGAGCAGTATTGGGCTTAGAGCTCAGGAATTTCAGGGGATGGCAGTGTATGAGTCTAAAACGAGTACAGCTGATTTTAAGACCAGAATGGAAGGAAATAAGAATATTACTCCCGAAATGATGAAAAATATCGAGGACCGAATGAAAAAAATGTTTGAGAAAACATTCATTCTCAATTTTGACAAATCGGCATCTATTTATAAAGAAGAAGAAAAATTAGACGCTCCAGGACAAGATGGCGGCGGCGGAATGCGAATGATGGCTTCTATGACTGGCGGCGGCGGAACGTATTACAAAAATGTAAAAGACAAAAGCTATACGGTTGACAAAGAATTTATGGGAAAAGAATTCTTGGTAAAAGACACGCTGACCAATCTAAAATGGAAAATGGAAGGCGAAACGAGAGTAATTGGCGGTTACAATTGCTATAAAGCGACTGCTGTTCGTCCGGTTAGTAAAACCGATTTTAGAAATTTTAGACCAAGAGACGAGAAAAAAGACGAGACTAAAAAAGACGCCACTGAGAAAGCGGGCGAACCAAAGAAAACCAGCTTTATGGATGAGTTAGACATCCCCAAAGAAGTTACGATTACAGCGTGGTATACCCCAGAAATCCCTGTAAACCAAGGTCCAGAAGGCTATTGGGGATTGCCTGGTTTGATTCTGGAAGTTAATGATGGTAAAACCGTGATTTTATGTTCTAAAGTTGTTTTGAACCCAAAAGAGAAAGCAGCTATAAAACCCGCCACGAATGGTAAAGTAATCAACCAGAAAGATTTTGACGAAACGGTGATTAAAAAAATGGAGGAATTCCGTGAGATGAACCGTGGAAGAGGTGGAAATAATGGCGGATTTAGAATGAGAATAGGAGGTTAATACTTCCTTTTTTAATTTAAAAACAAAAACAAAAACAAAATAATGCCGCCTTCTAGCCCCGGTGGGAGCGGCATCCTTTGCCTTTTTTCTTTACAAAAGGCAAAGATATAGCTGACGACGGGACTTTGTTGGCTCAAAATACCCATTGTTGCCGCTCCAAAATAAAGCATTACAACTAACACATTCAATAACCACTCTATGAAAGCATTGCTTCGAATTGCCTTTTTTCTTTTTACTACTTTATCTTTTGCACAAACCATTAAACTTGATGGTTTGATTACCGACTCTAAAAACGCAGGACTTGAAATGGCGAACGTAATGGCGGTGAATAAAACCACCAAAGCGATGGATGCCTATGCCATAACGAATGACAAAGGGAAGTTCACACTGAATTTGAAACCGAATACGACTTACCTAATTAAAGTGAGTTTTTTGGGGATGCAAAATAAAGAGGTAGAAGTGACTACAGCTACTACTAATTTGGTCAAAAACATTGCTTTGGACGCGGGTGGTATTGAATTGGATGGAGTTGAAATTGTTCGCGAAATGCCAGTTTCTATTAAAGGCGACACGATTGTGTACAATGCCGATTCTTTTAAATCGGGTACCGAAAGAAAACTGGAAGATGTATTGAAAAAATTGCCCGGAGTGGAGGTAAATGCCGACGGAGAGATTGAAGTAGAAGGCAAAAAAGTAACCAAACTGATGGTGGAAGGGAAAGACTTTTTTGATGGGGATACCAAATTAGGAGTGAAAAATATCCCAGCTGATGCGATTGATAAGATTCAAGTATTGCGTAATTACAACGAAAATTCGATTCTAAAAGGAGTGGAAAACAATCAAGATAATATTGGAATGAATATTAAATTGAAATCTGGGAAGAAGAACTTTTGGTTTGGAGATATTAATGCTGGTGTTGGAGTAGCTCATAAAGAAAGCAGGTATGTGATTAATCCGAAATTGTTTTATTACAGTCCAAAGTACAGCATAAACTTGATTTCGAACTTCAACAACATAGGCGAATTGCCTTTGACCATTCAGGATTATTTTAAGTTTACGGGAGGATTCCGTGGATTGTCTGCCAAAGGTGGCTCTAGTTTTAACGTATCTTCTAATGATTTGGGGATTGCTTTGGCAAGAAACAATAGAGCCAAAGAAATTGACACCAAGTTTGGCGCAACCAATTTCTCGTACAATGTAAATAAAGCTTGGAGTTTTAGTGGTTTTGGAATTGTTTCTTCTTCGATTACCGACTTAGAAACCATTTCTCAAAATAATATCCTGAAACCGAATTCCTCAGAAGTAGCTTCTACCGAAAATCGAAAAGAAGCAGCACACCAAACCAGTAATTTGGGTTTATTCAAGTTGAGCACAACCTACAAGCCGTCGACCAATTTTCAGTTGGATTATGATGTGTTGACCAAGTTGTCCAAACAAGATGAAAACACTTCGTTGCTTCGGGAATCGATAGTACAGAACGTTTCGGCTACGGAATCTATAGCTACGCTAAAAGAGCAAGACCCAATATCAGTAAATCAGAATTTGAGTGCGTATTTTACCTTAAATGAAAAAAATGTCTTTGCGGTAGAAATGCAAAGTTTATATCAAGAAGAAGACCCTTTTTACAATGCTAATTTGCAATCTCAGCCCTTTTTTTTAAGCGGTTATCAGCCAGGGCAAAATAGAAACGACATCAACCAAACCCGATTTGTAAAAACAAACAAAATAGATGCTAAGTTGGATTATTACTATATGTTGACCCCAAAAAGCAATATTAATTTGACTTTAGGTAATACGTATTCGTATCAAAATTTTAATTCTTCTATTTTTCAGGTTTTGGATAATGGCACAGTAAACGATTTGAATGCTTCGGAGAATACCAACGATGTAGACTATCGTTTTAATGATGTGTTTTTGGGATTGCATTATAAAATACTTACGGGGAAATTTACGTTTACGCCAGGCGTAAGTTTGCACAGTTACAATATGACCAATGCGCAATTAGCAACCGAATTCAGTCAGAAATTCTTCAGAGCCTTACCTGATTTTGTAGCGATTTACCAAATCAAAAAAGCCGAGACTTTGACTTATAATTTCTCGTATACCAACAATTTTACCGATATCAACAGATTGGTTGAAGGCTATGTTTTCTCAAACTACAACAGTTTAACACGCGGTTTTAGAGCACTAGAAAATGCTACGGCACAACAACATTCGTTGCGATACTTTAAGTACAATATGTTCAATATGGAAAACATTACTGCTTTTGTAAATTACACCAAAACGGTAGATGCCATTAAAACAGATGCTACTTTTGACGGGGTAAACCAAACGTCGGTGCCTTTTAACTCTCCTTTTGCCGATGAAACCATTTCGGGACGTGCCTCTTATGGACGTTCGTTTTTGAAAAATTACAAAGCCTCATTTGACACTAATTTGAACTGGTCGAAATTCAATAACAAGCAGAACAATGTAACTATCGCTAATGAGAGTTTTACTCAAAGTTATACCTTAAGAGCGTCTACAAATTATAAAAGCTTGCCTAATCTAGAAGTAGGCTACAATATGGTAATCAACGACTATAATAATAATACTTTTTATACCGACCGCCCTTTTGCGAAGTTAGATTACTATTTCTTAGACAGTTTTTCTTTTGTGGCCGAGTATGAGTTTTATCATTATTACAACAACGACAAAACGGTAAATAATGAATACGATTTCTTGAACGCCAGTTTGATTTACCAAAAAAAGAACAGCAAATTAGAGTATAAAATAAGCGGTACGAATTTATTGAATACTACCTCACTCAACGACGATAGTTTTTCGCAGTTCGCTACAAGAACTTCTCAGTACACAGTTCAGCCACGTTACTTAATTTTCTCTGTGAAGTATAATTTGTAGGGGATAGATTTTATCTCAAATCATAAACAATCCTACACCGAAATAACTTTTTGGTGTAGGATTTTGATTTTAATCAAGTTTCAAGAACAGAAACAGAGTGTAGAGGTTGAGTTTTTAAGCTAAAAAAAGCATTCTCGTTAATTCCAACAAGAAGGCTTTTGATTTATTATAATGCTTTCATCTTACAATCTAAATGCAGCTTTTACTTGGTCTACAAAATCAAGACTATTCAATCATCAAAAAACTATTAAATTCCATTTACATCCCTGTTCGAATCGCCTCAACAGGGTCTAAATTAGCAGCTGATATTGCAGGCAAAATTCCAGATAGCAACCCAATAAAAGCTGCAAGACTTGTTCCCAACAGAATATTTCCAAATCCTAGGACAAATTCAAAATCTAAAGCGTTGGTCAAAACTAAGGCAATAATCCAAACAAAAAACAATCCAATTAAACCTCCAATTAGAGAAAGGATTATAGCTTCGAATAAAAATTGAAATAAAATAAATCGGTTTTTGGCTCCCAAAGATTTTTGAATTCCAATTAAATTGGTTCGTTCTTTTACAGAAACAAACATAATATTGGCGATTCCAAAACCACCAACCAATAAAGAAAAACCACTGATAATCCAGCCAACCACATTCATTTGTCCAATAATTCCATCGATAAAATCTGTAAACCCAGAAAAAACATTAATGAAAAAGTTGTCAATTTCACCAGCCTTCAAACCTCTAAAAGCTCTTAATTTTTGAATAATTTCTCCTTTATAAGCTTCCATATCGACTCCTTTTTCTGGTTTTAAAATAATTACGTTCGTCAAACCATCATTATTGTCTCCATACAATTGACGAACAAAATTCACAGGAATAAATGCTGATGTATCATCTTCATCAAAAATTCCAGAACCCTTTTTCTTTAAAACACCAATTACATTGAAACGTTTACCATACAAACGGACGGTTTTACCAATCGGATCACTTCCTTCAAATAACGATGTCGCAATTTCATCACCCAAAACAATTACTGCCGCACCAGAATTAGCTTCGGATTCATTATAAAAACGACCTTTTTCAAATTCTAATCCTTGGATATCAATAAATTCTTGTGAAACAGGAACAATATTCACATCACTAACAGTTTTTGACTCATGCTTAATAGATTCCCTTTTGGTAAAAATCTGATACGCCATCTGCTCTGTATCGGTCATTGCCCCCTTCATATAAACGTATTCGTCATATTTTACATTTGGGAATTGTTCTCTTTTCCATTGAGGTATTTCGCTTGGCCCAAAAGAAAACTTCATCAAGTAGATTGTATTTTTATCCAAACTACTCAAGTCTTTCGATATTTTTCTGTCTAGAGAATCTACCGCAGCCAGTACTGCAATTATCGAAAAAATACCAATAGTTACACCTAGTAAGGAAAGTAAAGTCCTTAATTTATTTGCCAACAATGCATTCATTGCAAAGCTAAAACTCTCTTTCAATAATCGAAGATATACTACCATAGACTTAAAAATTGTGTTAGCGTAAAATTCATTAAATTTAATTCAAAAACCTAATTAAAATACTACTCCCATAAGTACGAATTTAAATAAAAATGTTACAGCATTTCCTGTGATTTTATATATAAAAATTAACTATTTTTGCACTTTCAAAAAAACTACTACACATGAGCACTACTAAAAAAATACAATCGGCCTTAATTTCAGTATTTTCAAAAGACGGATTAGAGCCAATTGTTAGAAAATTACACGAACAAAACGTTGTTTTTTATTCTACCGGAGGTACCGAAGAATACATTAAAAATTTAGGCATTCCTGTAATTCCTGTAGAAGATGTAACTTCTTACCCATCTATCCTTGGCGGAAGAGTAAAAACTTTACACCCAAAAGTGTTTGGTGGTATCTTAAATCGTCAAGACAACGAAAGTGATGTGCAACAAATGAAGGAATATGAAATCCCTCAAATAGATTTAGTAATTGTTGATTTGTATCCATTTGAAAAAACGGTTGCTTCTGGAGCAAGCGAAGCGGATATTATTGAAAAAATTGATATTGGTGGCATTTCATTAATTCGTGCTGGTGCCAAAAATTTCAAAGACACCGTAATTGTTTCATCAATGGACCAGTATGGTTTGTTTTTAGACATGATTACAAATCAAAATGGAAGTACAACATTAGAAGATAGAAAACTTTTGGCTACAAAAGCATTTCATGTTTCTTCTCATTATGATGGAGCCATTTTCAAATATTTCAATACTGACGAAACTATATATAAAGAAAGTATTCAGAACGGTCAAGTACTTCGTTATGGAGAAAACCCTCATCAAAAAGGATTCTTCTTTGGTGAATTTGAAACTATGTTTAACAAAGTTCACGGAAAAGAGTTGTCATACAACAACTTACTAGATGTTGATGCAGCAGTAAACTTGATCAATGAATTCAAAACTGACGGACCAACTTTTGCCATTTTAAAACATAATAATGCTTGTGGCTTAGCAACTAGAACCTCAATCAGTGAAGCATATAATGCAGCTTTGGCATGCGACCCAACATCTGCTTTTGGTGGTGTTTTAATTGCAAATGCTACAATAGACATCGCAACAGCTACAGAAATAAACAAACTATTCTGCGAAGTTGTAATTGCACCTGCTTATGACGCAGAAGCTTTGACTATTTTACAAGAAAAGAAAAACAGAATCATTTTAATTCAAAATGAAGTAGCCTTACCAGAGAGACAAGTTCGTACGTGCTTAAATGGATTATTGATTCAAGACCGAAACAATATTACAGACCAAGCAGAAGACTTAAAAACGGTAACTATTACAGCTCCAACTGAACAAGAAGTTAAAGATTTGATTTTTGCATCAAAGGTTTGTAAAAACACCAAATCTAATACTATTGTATTTGCCAAAAACGGCACACTTATTGCTTCAGGTACTGGCCAAACCTCTAGAGTTGATGCTTTAATGCAAGCAGTAGACAAAGCAAAAGCGTTTGGATTTAGCTTAGAGGGAGCATCTATGGCAAGTGATGCTTTCTTCCCTTTTCCTGACTGTGTGGAATTAGCTAAAAAAGCTGGAATAACCGCTGTAATTCAGCCAGGTGGATCTATTAAAGACGAATTAAGTATCAATTATTGCAACGAAAACAATTTGGCAATGGTATTTACAGGAACTCGTCATTTTAAACATTAATTTGTTTAACTTTGTTAAATAATTTTTACAATACATAAAAACGTATGGGATTTTTTGATTTCATGACTGAGGATATCGCGATAGACCTTGGTACCGCAAACACTTTAATCATTCACAATGATAAGGTAGTTATTGACAGTCCTTCTATTGTGGCAAGAGACAGAATATCAGGCAAAATCATTGCCGTTGGTAAAGAAGCCAACATGATGCAGGGGAAAACGCATGAAAACATAAAAACGATTAGGCCATTGAAAGATGGTGTAATTGCAGATTTTGATGCTTCTGAAAAAATGATCAGTATGTTCATCAAAAGCATCCCTGCACTAAACAAAAAAATGTTTACTCCAGCCTTACGTATGGTAGTATGTATTCCATCAGGAATTACAGAAGTTGAAATGCGTGCTGTAAAAGAATCTTGCGAGCGAGTAAATGGAAAAGAAGTTTATCTAATTCATGAACCAATGGCAGCAGCAATTGGTATTGGTATCGATATTATGCAACCAAAAGGTAACATGATTGTTGATATTGGTGGTGGTACAACTGAAATTGCCGTAATTGCTTTAGGCGGTATTGTTTGCGACAAATCTGTAAAAATTGCAGGTGATGTTTTCACTAACGATATTGTATATTATATGCGTACCCAACACAATTTATTTGTTGGAGAAAGTACAGCTGAAAAAATAAAGATACAAATTGGTGCTGCGATCGAAGATCTTGAAACTCCACCAGATGATATGTCTGTTCAAGGAAGAGATTTATTAACTGGAAAACCAAAACAAGTAGAAGTATCATATCGAGAAATCGCGAAAGCATTAGACAAATCCATTCAGAGAATTGAAGACGCAGTAATGGAAACGCTATCGCAAACTCCTCCAGAGTTAGCTGCCGACATATACAACACCGGTATTTATTTAGCTGGTGGTGGATCAATGTTAAGAGGACTTGACAAACGAATTTCTCAAAAAACGGACTTACCAGTTTACATAGCTGAAGATCCTTTGAGAGCAGTTGTACGAGGAACTGGAATGGCTTTAAAAAATATTACTAAATTTAAAAGTATCTTGATTAAGTAAGCGTTTTCTTCAGTTACCAATTAAAAACATTCGCGAATAACCACTTAATTATACCATTACAAAATGCAGCAAATATTTAATTTTATTACTAGAAACAGTTATAGATTACTGTTTTTGCTGCTTTTGGGTATATCATTAACACTTACAATTCAATTTCATTCTTTCCACAGAAGCAAAGTTATTAGTTCTGCTAATGTAGTTAGTGGAAGTGTTTACAAAGAAATAAACGAAGCAAAAGAATACCTCAACCTAAGAAAAGAGAATGACGATTTAGCCTTAGAAAACGCTATGTTAAGAAGTCTTCTTTTTCAAGTAAAAGATTCTAGTTTTATGTCCAAAATCGACAGTATAAAAGGGGTAAAACCCTCTGATATAGTTGTCGCAAAAGTCATCAAAAACTCCTATAGTGTTTATGAAAACTACCTTACCCTTGATGCAGGTACCAAACAAGGCATAAAGCCTGATATGGGAGTTATCAATAGTTTGGGTATCGTTGGTATTACAGATGACACTTCAGAGAATTATGCTACAGTAGCTAGTATTCTGAATAAAAAATCCAGAATCAATGCCAAGATTAAAAAATCAAATCATTTTGGTTCATTGGTATGGGATGGTAAAAGCACAGGATTTGTACAATTAATTGACTTGCCGAGGCTAGCAGCAATCCGCAAAGGAGATACTATTGTAACTGGTGGACAATCCGTTATTTTTCCTGAAAACATTAACATTGGTACAATTGATAAAATTTATATTGACAAACAAACCAATTATTACACTTTAAGCATTAAGTTATTCAATGATATGACCAACTTAGGACATGTTTATATCCTTAAAAGTAAAGGAAATATTGAAATGACTCAACTAGAAAACCAAAGAAAGAAGGATGAATAGCACGTTAATTGTCAATTTTTTCCGTTTTATATTATTGTTAGCAATACAAATTATTGTTTTCAATAATATGAATTTTTATGGCTACATAAGTCCTTTCCCTTACATACTCTTCATAATTTTATATCCTGTAAACGGTAACAAAACAGCGCTTCTGGCCTCAAGTTTTATACTTGGATTGCTTCTAGATATGTTTACAAATTCTGGAGGAGTTCACGCAACAGCATGTCTTATTCTGGCTTATTTCAGACCATTTATATTTAAATTCTCTTTCGGCTTAAGTTACGAATACCAAACCGTAAAATTAAATGATGTATTGACCCCTGAACGCTTCTCATTCTTATTAGTCGCAATACTATTACATCATATTGTATTATTTACCTTAGAAGCTTTTGAATTTAGTTTTATTCTAGAAGTACTTCTAAGAACTTTATTGAGTTCCGCATTTACATTGTTATTAAGCATAACCATTATCTATCTTATTAAGCCAAATAAACGATGAGAAAAGTCTTGTTGCCTGCTTTAATAATTATCGCAGCCGCTCTGCTTGTACTTCGAATTTTCTATCTTCAAATCATTGATGACACTTTTAAACTAGAGTCAGAAAACAATGCTATAAAGATAAAATACGATTATCCCGAGCGAGGATATATCTATGACCGTTTTGGAAAACTCCTAGTGGCCAACCAAGCTTCCTATGATATTATGGTGATTCCAAGAGAAATCAACAACTTAGACACTTTAGAATTTTGTCAACTTTTAAATATTCAAAAAGAGGATTTCATAAAGAATATTGAAAAAGCTAAAGTATATAGTCCGAGGCTGCCATCTGTATTTTTATCACAGTTAAATAAAGTAGAATTTGCTGCATTCCAAGAAAAAATAAGAAACTATGAAGGTTTCTATTTCCAAAAAAGATCATTAAGAGACTATGAAGCCGATTATGGCGCCAATATTTTTGGCTTTATTACCCAAGTAAACGACAACATCATTAAAAAGAATCCTTATTACAAAAGTGGGGATTTAATTGGAAAACAAGGTGTCGAAGAAAGCTATGAAGAAATTCTAAGAGGTGTCAAAGGAGTCACCTACATACAAAAAGACAAATACAATCGTGAAATTGGTTCCTACAAAGAAGGCCGCTTTGACACTGTAGCGGTGCCAGGTAAAGACATTACCTTAACCATTGATGCCGAAATCCAAAAATATGGAGAACAATTGATGGTCAACAAAAGAGGTGGAATTGTTGCCATAGAACCAAAGACTGGAGAAATTCTAGCATTAATTACAGCACCTTCTTATGATCCTGGTATTTTGGTAGGAAGACAACGTTCTAAAAACTACACCAAATTATATCACGATTCAATTGCAAAACCACTATATGACAGAGGTTTACTTGCAGAATACCCTCCTGGATCTCCTTTCAAAATTATGACTGGACTCGTAGCGCTTCAGGAACAAGTAATCGACGAAAATACAACTGTGGCTTGTCATCACGGATTTAGCTATGCAAGAGGTCGCTTTATGCGTTGTCACTGTAGAGGTGGACTGCTCCAATTGCACCGTGGAATCTATGAATCTTGTAATGCCTTTTTTGGAACAGCATATATGAAAACCATTAACAAATATGCTAAACCAAGCTACGCTGTTGATGTTTGGAGCAAGCACGTAAAAAGTTTTGGTTTAGGGCAGTTTATGGGATATGACTTACCAACAGGCCGTCGAGGAAAAATCCCGACTTCGGAAACCTATAAAAGAATGTATCCAAACGGGGGCTGGAGAAGTACAGCTATTGTTTCAAACGCTATCGGACAAGGAGAAGTCCTAATGACGCCTATTCAATTGGCTAACATGATGGCTACCGTTGCGAATGAAGGATATTATTACACTCCTCACATCATTAAAAAAATTGCAGGCACCACTATTGATAAAAAATTCACAACCAAACATGTTACTACTATAGACAGAAGTCACTTCAAACCTATTATTAGTGGACTTTTTGATGTTTATAATATGGGAACAGCCGCCGGTTTAAGAGTCGAAGGAATTGACATTTGTGGAAAAACAGGAACTGCCGAAAATTTTGCAAAAATTAATGGTGTTAGAACTCAGTTAAAAGATCACTCTATTTTTGTGGCTTTTGCTCCAAAAGACAATCCTAAAATTGCTATCGCTATTATGATTGAAAACGGTGGATTTGGTTCTACTATCGCAGGGCCAATAGCGAGTTTGATGATAGAAAAATATTTAAAGAAAAAAATCACAAGAACGGATCTTGAAACTAGAATATTAAATACAAGTTTACAAGGTCAATATGCCAAATTGGGAGGATTAAATGAAGATGTAAAAAGAGAATTAAGAATTAAAGACTCTATTGCCCAACTCAAGTTAAAAAAACAAAATCCAACACCTACTGCAGTTGTTAAAAAAGACAGTACTAAAAAAAACTAAATCATTTGTACGTAAATGAAAAATCAAAGTATAACAAATAATATAGATTGGATATGTGTTATTATATACATCCTGTTGGTTGTATTAGGATGGCTGAATATTTACTCCTCATCTTTATCTTCTGAGGAAGGAACTTCCGACAAACAACTTATATTTATATTATTTGCAATTCCGTTGATTTTTACTGTACTCTATGTAGACGGTAAATTTTACGAGAAATATGCCTCAATTATTTTTGTGGTCTCTTTGATCTCATTATTAGGATTATTTGCTTTTGGTAAAACAATTGCAGGCCAAAGATGTTGGTATGCCATCGGTAGTTTTACTTTACAGCCATCAGAATTTGCAAAAGCAGCCACCGCGCTTGCTTTAGCGAAATACCTGAGTGATCCACAAATCAATCTCAAGGACTTAAACAGACAATTTCAAGCATTAGCCATAGTCTTCTTGCCTGTGTTACTAATCTTACCTCAACCCGACCCAGGAAGTGCTTTAGTATATAGTATTTTTATAATTGTACTTTATAGAGAAGGATTACCTGCTTGGTATGTATGGACAGGTTTTTCAGCAATTTTACTATTTGTTTTAACTTTAGTTTTAGAAGCATATGTGGTTATTTTATTGGCTGCATTAGTGCTTGTTGCCATTCATTTCAAATCTAGATTAGCTGATAGAAACGTTGTTAAAAGTGGAATTTTACTTTTATTAATTTCAGGATTTGTGCTATCCGTAAGTTATGTTTTTGACAATGTATTCAAACAACACCATAGAGACCGTTTTAATATTCTACTTGGTAAAGCCGTAGATATGAAAGGAATTGGATACAATACTAATCAATCAGAAATTGCAATTGGCTCTGGAGGATGGTTAGGAAAAGGGTTCTTAGAAGGAACACAAACTAAAGGAGGTTTTGTACCTGAACAACATACTGACTATATATTCACTACTGTTGGCGAAGAATGGGGTTTCTTAGGCTCTACAGTTGTGATTTCACTCTTTGTTATTCTCTTATTACGTATCATTTATTTAGCAGAAAGACAAAAGACAAAATTTAGTCGTGTCTATGGCTATTCTGTTGCTGCCATTTTATTTCTTCACTTTTTTGTAAATATTGCAATGGTTGCTGGAATTTTTCCAACAATTGGTATCCCGTTGCCTTTCTTTTCTTATGGAGGTTCTGGATTATGGGGATTTACCATTTTGCTTTTTATATTCATTAAAATGGATGCCAATAAGGTTAACGAATGGTAATCAATTAAAACTCCAGTCCTTGTAATTACTCGATTTTTCTAATTGATTTTCTACAACATCAGGAAGTTGATAAAAAAAATCAATACCTGTTAGTTGCTCTATTTTGTCTACCGAGACTACAAATTCATACAAAGGCCGTTTACTTTCATCATTAGGAATTAAAAAAGCAATCATTCTATATTTTCCTTGGTATTCATCTAAAACTATTTTATAGAAATAATTGGGCACTGCTACTTTTTCTTTACCAATAGTTTTCAAATTGGGTTGCAAAACACCTGCAGTCACAACATACAAGCCATCATATTTAACCGCCCAATAACGTATTTTTTCTTCCAATCGATTCCAGATACCACTATTGAATTCGTGTGCTTGTGGAGCTATGTTTGACGTTAAAAAGGTAGCTTCATAAGCTCCTTTATTAAACTCTCTATCAGCAGCCGGACACAAATGCCCTTTATCATAGCCTGAGTTTTTATAATTACGCCAATCGGCAGATTCAGTTTTCACTTTTTTGTCTTGAATAAAAAATGGACGCTTAAAATTGGCATTAACAACTTGATCCTTTTTTAACTCATAAGCAACCCACTCCGCCTGCTCATACTTTTCATTATAAGACAACGTATAAAAATCATGATAAACAATTGCATTGGTGGTAGATTTAGGAAGGAAATTTAGTTGCCCTTTATTGAATTGAAATGCATCAAATGAAGAAAAAGTTACCTTTTTTTCAAGAAAATCGCAACTCTCTTTCGCGTCATTACTAAATAAAAATGAAGTAATAAAAACAAACAAAACTAAAAACTTACTATACACCATAATCCGAAAAGTAGTATATAAAAAAAGACTCAAAATTATTCATTTTGAGTCTTTTTTTGAAATTGCTATTAATTTAAGATTTAACTAATTTGCCATTCATCGCTTTAGAAGGCATTGATTTCACTATCGTCTTTGATTGTAAATCATCAAGAACATTTAATGCTTCCTCAACATAAACATCCTTTGACAAACTTTCATGCCATCTTTCTCTTTTTTCTTTTAGTGTAGGATCTTTTTTGTATTCTTCTTCTTCGTAAGGTAAAGAAGTAAACTTCAATTGATTTTTATACTCAAAAATTGGTTTATATTTTTTAGCTGTTTCTTCAACACTATTTTGTACTGCTCTAAATTTATCGATATTTAAACTATAGGTATTTTCATTACTCTTGCTGTCAATCCATTTTGCGTTTTCTTCGATTAATTTAAACTGAGGATTTTCAGCAATTCTAGCTTTACTTCTAGCGATAGCTTTATCAAAATTTTGAGCGTTTTTCCATTGTGTAAAAGGAGCAGCGTCTATTTTATCCCATGGCATTGCATTATCAACATCGCGTTCACCCATTTTTAAATAAGCATAACGATCTGGCATTACTACATCACTACTAACACCTTCACGCTGAGTAGATCCTCCATTGATTCTATAAAATTTTTGAGTAGTAGTTTTTAAAGCTCCCAAATCACCTACCGAACTATTTCTCACAAACTGATTTAAATCAATAACATTTTGAACTGTTCCTTTTCCGTAAGTTTGCTTGCTTCCAATAATAATTCCGCGTTTGTAATCTTGAATAGCAGCTGCTAGAATCTCTGACGCAGAAGCTGAAAAACTATTCACCATAATTACTAATGGACCATCCCACTCTATTTTTGGGTCTGTATCATACAATATTTCCTTTTTCTTACCAGAAGACTTAACTTGAACAATTGGACCTTCATGAATAAAAAGACCTGCGATATCAACAACGGTAGATAGTGAACCTCCTCCATCGTCTCTAACATCTAAAACAATTCCATTGACTTTAGCTTGTTTTAAACGTTCAACTTCAAGGGCGATATCTTTACCAGCATCACGTCCATCACGATTTTCAAAATCAATATAGAATTTAGGCAAATAAATTACTCCATAACGCAATCCATTTTTCTCAACTACGCTAGATTTAGCATAAGTTTCTTCGATTTCAACGATATCTCGAACAATAGAAATATTTTTAATTGTTCCATCCACTTTTTTAACAGTCAAACGAACAATAGTTCCTTTAGGCCCTTTTATTTTTTTAACCACATCATCTAAACGCATTCCTACCACGTCAACAGGTTCAGCACTACCCTGCCCCACTTTCAAAATAACATCTCCAGCTTCTAGTTGGCGACCTCTCCACGCTGGACCACCAGAAATCAATTCGCTAATTTCAGTAAAGTCATTTTTCTTTTGCAAACGAGCTCCAATTCCTTCGAGTTTACCACTCATACTTACATCAAAACGTTCTTTCTCTTCAGGAGCAAAATAGCTTGTATGTGGATCAAAACGAGTCATAATTGAATTGATATACACCGTAAACCAATCATCTCTTGTCAATTCTTTTATGAAACCAAAAGATTCATCTAAAGACTTACCAATATTCACTCTGCTTTCTGCTTCTAATTCTGCAAAAGTCTTGATTTTGATGTTTTTATCTGCTTTCAAATTTGCATCCATACCCAAGTCTGAGCTTAATTCTTCAGCTTTTGTGGCTTCAGTAGTTTCAGTTGATTTGGTTTTAGCCTCTTGCATACGCAAACGCTCTGTAATTGAAGACAGAGCAGATAACTTCATTTGCTTACGCCATCTGTCTATTAATTCTTTATTGTTTTTGGCATACGGCATTTTATCATAATCCGTATCAAAGCTTTCATCTATGGTGAAATCATTAGGCGTTTCTAACAAGCCTTTATAGATTTTTTTACTTTCTTCCATACGAACCATTAAACGAGAATACGTCAACTCGAAAAAGGTTAATTCTTTATTGTTGATTTGATCGTCTAAATCCAATTCGTATTTAGCAAATTCATCGATATCTGATTGCAAGAAAAAGCGTTTAGAAGGATCTAAGGCCTGGATATAATCTTTATACACCCCTTTTGAAAATTCGTCATCCATAACCGCTGGATCATAGTGCCCTTTTTCAATTACAAAAGTCAACAACTCCAACAAAAGTCTGTCTTTTTCGGGGTCTTCTGTGTTCTGCTTCGAACCATTTATTTTAAAAGCAAACAAGGCACCTGACAAGCACAAAATGGCAAGTACAATTTTAAAATTCTTTTTCATATAAGTAATAATTGCATTCATCAATCAAAAGTGTAATTTATGTAAAGATAAAGCCAAGAAACATAGCCTCTTTATAAATTTTTGTTAAAGATATAAAAATGTTGATACGATTTAATTTTTATAAAAAAAGTTAACAAAAAAAAGGTTTGAGCTACTTTTTAAGACAAAGCGCTAGTATATTTGTGCATCTTTAAAACTTAAAAATGGCAGCCAAAAAACCACTAATATTGATTACAAATGACGACGGAATTTCAGCTCCTGGAATCCAAGCCTTGATTAGTGTAATGACTCAAATTGGAAATGTTATCGTTGTTGCTCCAGACAAACCTCAGAGTGCAATGGGACACGCCATCACCATCAACAGCACTTTATATTTGAATAAACTTTCGAAAGAGGGCGATGTCATCACCCAATACAGCTGTTCTGGAACTCCAGTAGATTGTGTAAAAATGGCGACTAATGAAATCTTGAAACAAAAACCAGATTTATGCGTTTCAGGCATCAATCACGGGTCAAATTCATCAATTAATGTCATTTATTCAGGAACTATGAGTGCGGCTGTTGAAGCTGGCATCGAAGGTATTCCTGCCATTGGATTTTCGCTTTTGGATTATAATTGGGATGCTGATTTTTCACCCATTTTGTCTTTCGTAAAAAAAATAGCCCTCGAAACCCTAGAGAAAGGTCTTCCAGCTGGGGTTGTTTTGAACGTCAATTTTCCAAAATTAGAAGAAAAAGAAATTAAAGGCATCAAAATTTGTCGACAAGCCAAAGCACAATGGGTGGAAAAATTCGATAAAAGAAAAACACCTTTCGGAAAAGAATACTATTGGCTAAGTGGTGAATTCATCAATCAAGACAAAGGCGAAGATACTGATGAATGGGCTTTAGAAAATGGATATATTTCGGTAGTACCTGTTCAATTTGACTTGACAGCACATCACACAATACAACAACTCAACACTTGGAATTGGAATGAATAAGATAGATTTATTGTACGGCTTTATTATCGGATTAGCAGCTTCACTGCTAGGCTCTTTTTTGTTTATGACTTTTTTCACAGACTATGAATTTATTGAAGGAGTCGGAATATTAAAATCACAAGGCTATTTAGGAAAACTAATCACGGTTGGCTCTTTATTAGATTTGGCAGCATTTGGGATTTTACTTAAAATGAATAAAGAATTGATGGCTCGTGGTGTCGTTTTGGCTGTTTTTGTACTGACCATTGCAACAATTTTTACGCTATAAAAGGTTTTCTATCTTTGTAACACAATCAACATCCCATCAACTATGAAATACTACATCATTGCAGGAGAAGCTTCAGGAGATTTGCACGGTTCTAACTTGATGAAATCAATTTACCAAGAAGACCCAACTGCCGAAATTCGTTTTTGGGGTGGAGACTTAATGCAAAAAGTTGGTGGCACTTTAGTAAAGCACTACCGAGATTTAGCATTTATGGGATTTGCTGAAGTGGTTATGAATTTAAAAACCATTCTCAACAACATCAAAATATGCAAAACCGATATTCTCGCCTTTCAACCTGATGTCATAGTTTTTATTGATTATCCTGGTTTTAATTTGAGAATTGCCAAATGGTCAAAAGCCTTAGGGTTCAAAAATCACTATTATATTTCACCACAAATTTGGGCTTGGAAAGAAAGCAGAATTAAGGAAATTAAGAGAGATATTGATAAAATGTATGTGATTCTTCCGTTTGAAAAAACATTTTACGAAGACAAACATCATTTTCCAGTTTCCTTTGTAGGCCATCCACTTATAGATGCCATACAAGCGCATCCCGTAATCGATGATGCTACTTTCAGGAAAGAGAACCAATTGAACCATTTACCAATTATTGCGCTATTGCCAGGTAGCCGCAAACAAGAAATCACCAAAATGCTTAGCGTTATGCTTAGCGTAGCCGATGATTTTAAAGACTATCAATTTGTAATCGCAGGAGCGCCAAGTCAGGAATATTCTTTTTACCAACAATTCATTACTTCAGAGAATATTAAATTTTTATCGAACAAAACCTATGATTTGTTGCAACACGCTACGGCAGCTCTAGTTACCTCTGGAACAGCAACACTTGAAACGGCATTATTCAAAGTACCTGAAGTGGTTTGTTATAAAGGAAATTGGATTTCATACCAAATAGCCAAACGCATCATCACTCTAAAATACATTTCCCTTGTCAATTTGATTATGGACAAAGAGGTCGTTACTGAGTTGATTCAAGACGATTGCAACACCAAACATATTGCATCAGAATTACAAAAAATTCTAGACCCTGAACATCGAAAAGTTGTCCAAGAAAACTATACTATACTTGAAGAAAAATTGGGAGGAAAAGGAGCAAGTAGTGTTACCGCAAAATTAATTGTAGCCGACTTAAAATAATTTAACAAACACTATTTCTTACTAAAATTTGTATTTTAGTAGTATGAATGTGTTACAATTCCCACTTATTAAAATTACAATTGGATTTATTATAGGTCTCATTACGGCTTATTACATAAGTATATCCGCAAATTTTGCATTTGTGTTTATACTAATGGCGTTTGGAATTGTACTCTTAGCAAATAAATTCACTATTGCTACAACAAAGAAAAACTTAGTATTTGAAGCCGCAATTCTATTCCTTTCATTTGCTGTAGGAATAGGTATTTTAGTAACTCATACCGATAGTAATCGCAAAAACAATTATTCAAATCATCCGACAGTTTATGAAAAAGCAAATTGGATTGAAGTTGTTGTCAGAGAGAAACTCAAAAGTTCACCTCAAAACAATAGGTATATTGCTTACGTTCAAAACGTAAACAATCAAAGTCTCGAAGGCAAAATTTTAATTACAACCCCAAAAACCAACAATACCAAAGAAATTGTAGTTGGGCATAGACTGAGATTTAAGACCAAATTGATAAAAACTGAAAAACCTAAAAACCCCAATCAGTTTGATTACTCAGCTTATCTCAAAAATAAACAAATTTACGCTCAAGCCTTTCTTCCAACAGAAGACATACACTATCATCAAGCACTTATAAAAGATGTTTGGTATTATAGCGCTACTTTAAGAAACACCATTGTGACTCATCTTGAACAAAGTGGGTTTGACAAAAAAGCTTTGCCAGTAGCGATGGCATTACTATTGGGACAACAACAAGATATAGACCCCAACATTACAAAGGATTATCAATACGCGGGTGCTGTACATATTTTATCTGTTTCTGGATTACATATTGGCTTTATAGTACTGTTCATCAATTTTTTGATGCGACCGATACCCAATACTCAAAAAGGAAGATTCCTTAAGCTATCCATCTCTTTACTTAGCTTAGCGCTTTTTGGTGTTTTAGCAGGATTGGCTCCCTCTGTTGTTCGTTCTATCACAATGTTTTCTTTTGTTGCCATAGGACACTATTGGAGACGAAGCACGAATATTTATCATACTCTAGTTGTTTCAATATTTTTAATACTATTATTTCAACCCTACTTTTTATTCGATGTAGGCTTTCAATTGAGTTATGCAGCTTTGTTTTTTATTGTTTGGCTACAACCAATGTTGGCAAATTATTGGACACCTAAAAACAAGATTCTACAATTCTTCTGGGATATTATTACGGTTTCTTTTGCCGCACAACTAGGAACATTACCGTTAAGTGTTTATTATTTTCATCAATTCCCTGGGTTATTTTTTGTAACCAATCTATTAGTGTTACCGCTATTAAGTGTCATAATGCTTCTTGGGGTAATCGTAATGACAATAGCTGCTTTTTCAGCCTTGCCTATTTGGTGTATCAAACCTTTAGAATGGGGCATTACAGTAATGAATTCAATAATTCATTGGGTAGCTTCGTTTGAAAGCTTCATTTTTACCAATATTCCAAGTACGTTTAACTTAATGCTTGCTTCTTATTGCTTACTAATAGCGCTGGTTTTATGGTGGAAAAAGAAAACCTTTAAAAGAACTGCACTTGTATTATCAACAATAATTGTAGTTCAAATAATATTTATAAAAAACAAACTAGATTTCGGTAATAGTAAAGAGTGGATTGTACTGAATACTTCAAAAAAAACGATTATTTGTCAACGAATAGGCAAAGAGATAGAAGTCATTTCGAATGACCTTCCAAGTAATGAAATTCAAAAAAATATGGTCTTGCAAAATTATGCAACTGGAACATTTAGTGGGATTACAGAACAAAGTCCTTTAAAAAATGTAGCCTATTTTAATGGAAATCGCATTCTTATTTTAGACAGTAGCAGCGTTTATTTTCCAAATAAAGCAACAGATGTTTTACTATTAACAGCTTCACCAAAAGTAAATTTAGAGCGTATCATAAAAAACAATAGACCAAAGTTAGTGGTTGCAGATGCTTCCAATTACAAATCATTGGTAAACTTGTGGAAACAAACCTGTAATCAACAAAAAATCCCTTTCCACTCAACTCGTGAAAAGGGATATTTTTACATTAAAGAGTAATTATCTAAAAAGCTATTTTTTCTTTTGCGCTAAAAACCCATTGGCTACGGCCAACCAAGCTGCTGGACCACCAGCTACATAGCCAGTACTTCCTAAACCTTCAAAATTGGTTTTGCCATTCTTCGTAACTCCTTTAGCAAAAAAAACCGTTGGATAACCTTGAACACCAAATGCTTGTTGTAATTCAGCGTTTTGTCTTCTAATCTCCTCTGATTGATATTGCTTTCTAGGATAATCCAATTCAACTAAAACAACATTTTCTTTAGCCCATTTAGCAAACTCTGGAGTTTTCAATACTTCTTTCTGCAAACGGATACACCATCCACACCAGTCACTACCTGTAAAAAAAAGCATAAGAGGTTTTTTCTCTTTGTTGCCAATAGCAACAGCTTCTTTTACATTGGTAAACCATTTTAGTTCTTGCGCTTGTACTTCGATAACACAAAATGTAAACAACAGAAATACAATTATTTTTTTCATACGATGATTTATTTTTGACAAAAATATATAAAATTCTAACGTTTAAATGTCGGCTATTTTACTTCTTGCATTAATTTTCTAACCAATGGTGAAAGTAAAATCAAAACCACACCAGCAATTAAAGCATAAATGGCTAATTGTAAGTATCCGTCGGCATAAACATTGAGCTTCTCTATATTGCTCGATTGCTCCGAAGCTTCTGCAATGTTAGCCCCCAAAATACCAGCAAAATACTGCCCGTAAGCACTAGCCAAGAACCACATTCCCATAATTACGGCTTGTGTTTTGGAAGGTGACAGTTTCGTCATTGCAGACATTCCGATAGGTGACAAACATAACTCCCCCAAAGTAATCACAAACCATCCAAAAGTAAAGATACCTAAAGAAGTTCGACCAAAACCGTCAGCAAAAAACTTCGTATAATAAAAAACCCAAAAGCCACCTGCTAAGAATAAAAAAGCAAGACCAAACTTAACCACCGTGTTGGGTTCAATTTTTCTTTTGTCTAACCAAAGCCAAACTAATCCAACAAGTGCGGCAAAACCAATCACAAAAAGAGAATTTGCAGAATTATTGACTCCGTTAGGACTCAAAACAACTCCTCCAATGGTATTGTTTAAATTATTAACAGCAAACAAACTCAGTGAGCCTCCGCTTTGCTCGAAAAAAGCCCAAAAGAAAATGGAGAAAATAATGAAAATCAGCGCTGCAAATAACTTTTTATTCTCTGCTAAAGTGAAGTTTTTCATTTCGTATAACAAATACAAAATGGAAGCGGGTCCGATACAAATCATAAAGTAATCAGTATAATGTGTATTGGCTACCATCACAATAATCAAAGGAATAACAAGTAATGACCCTACATAAGTTATTATTTCTAATTTCTTGCGTTTAGAGACCATTATCTCTTTTAATGGAGAAAGACCAATTGGACCTAAACTTTTTTGGGTTTGGGTAAAAGTCAATAAACTAATAATCATTACAATCGCAGCGAAACCAAAACCTACATTCCAACGCAAATGTTCAGGAACAATTGATTGCCACATTGACCCCTCGGCAACAGCGATACAGATATAACCACCAATCAAGGCACCTAGATTTACCCCCATATAAAAGAAAGAAAAACCAGCATCACGTCTAGGGTCACCATCAGGATATAATTGCCCTACCATTGATGAAATATTGGGTTTAAAAAAACCAGTTCCTACAATCGTAAAACCAAGACCAATAAAGAAAAAATTCTTGGGGTCGACAGCCAAAATAACACTCCCTATAATCATTAGAATTCCACCCCAAAAGAGTGACTTTCGAAGACCTAAAATCTTATCGGCAAACAAGCCACCGATAAAAGTAAACGCATATACCCAAGCTTGAGTAGCTCCGTATTGCAAATTGGCAACCTTTTCGTTCATCCCAAGATGACTCACCATAAAGACCACCAACATACCGCGCATTCCGTAAAAACAAAAGCGCTCCCACATTTCACTAAAGAACAAATACCACAATTGTTTTGGGTATTTCCCTTTAAAATTCTGAATTTGTTCTAATGTTATATTTGATTCCATTTACTTGATTTAATTAATTCCTTTTTCTTTCATAACCTTATTCAATTCTTTTACCAAAGCAAACATCAGTAATGTTGCAAACATTAAAAGACTAAAATTAATCCAGAAAAAATTAGCTTTGTTTTCATAAGAATCCCACATACTGGCCAAAACGCCGCTTAATTTGTTACCAATTGAAGTGGCCAAAAACCAACCACCCATCATCAAAGAGGTGATGTTTTTGGGACTTAATTTTGAGACCACAGATAATCCCATCGGACTTAAGAATAATTCTCCAATAGTTATTACTCCATAATTGGCCACCAACCACCATACGGAAACTTTTTCTGCTCCATTATTACCAATATGAACCGCAGCCACCATAACCAAGACCGATAAAGCTGAAATCAATAATCCAAAAGCAATTTTGGTAGGTGTTGAGGGTTCCTTTTTTCTGCTACGCAAAAAAGTAAAAAACGCCACGACCAAAGGCGTCAAAAGAATTACCCAACCTGGATTAATCGATTGGCTCAGGTTCGCCGACCAAGTATAGATTTTACTTTCTTCTTTAGGCAATTTTTCTTTGGCTACATTTCTAAAATACAAAGGATAATCCACCACTTTGATGACTTTTCCATCTTCTTTCTGAATTCTAAAAGCGGCATCGTACAAGGCAACAGAATCTTTCTTATAAGTTAGCGTGTCAGTTAGTACCAACTTTGAACCTATTTGTTGTGCCACACCTGTTAATTCTCTATCAGTATATTTATCACCCCAATTGTTGAGTGCAGAACCATTCAATTTAAAAACCGCCCAAAATAAAATCACAACTGCAAAAATTGAAAGCAAAGCTCCAATAGGTCGTTTATCTTCCACCTTAGCTTTAAAGTAAAGACTTCCGTAAAAGAAAATCACAGGAATACAAGCGAACACAAAAGCATCAGTACTATCCGAACCAAAAATGGAACTGTCAAGATTAGTATCCGAAGTAATTCCTTTTATCAACCAACCAATTACTCCAAAAATCAATGAAGGTAATAATATAAAAAGAACAATTTTATAAAAAGGCATATCGCCTTCTTGAACCCCTTTCTTTTCAGTTTTATCTCCATAATGTTTGGTGCCCAACATAAATACCAAAACACCAATAAACATCCCCACACCAGCAGCCATAAAAGCTTCTTGCCAGCCAAAAAGAATTTTTAGTGCCGCACCAAAGAAATTACAAATGAAAGCCCCTACATTGATTCCCATATAGAAAATGTTGTACCCTTCGTCTTTTCGGTCTTTGTATTGCTCATCGTTATAGAAATTCCCTAATAAGGTAGAGATATTGGGTTTAAAGAAACCATTCCCAACAATCACTAACGTCATCGCAGTGTACAACATTGGAATGCTGTGCACTCCCATAATTAGATACCCTACCCCCATCATTAATCCGCCAATTATAATGGATTTTTTATAACCCAAATAACGGTCAGCAATTAATCCACCAATAAAGGGAGTCAAGAATACCAAAGCGATAAATGTTCCATACAAATCCGAAGCTTCTTTTTCGGTCATTGAAAATCCAGCTTCTACATCTTTCAGATAAAGCGTAAAAATTCCAATCATTAAATAATAACCGAAACGTTCCCACATTTCAGACAAAAACAAATAAGGCAGGGCTTTAGGATGATTTTTCCACATAGAAATAGTATTAAAAAATAAACCTACAAGAAATACTTGTAGGTTTAAAAAGAGTATAAATAAATTAACGGATACCGTGCATCATTTTTTTCAAAAATGGCGTCAATAAAAATAGAATTATTGCAGCAACTCCTGTAGAGATAACAAACACCATAAAAAATTCAAAAAGATTATGGATTTCAAAACCTACAAAAACAGGGTTGTTTGGACTAATTTGATTTGTTTCTAAAAGTTGCAATTGCTCTGGAGTTGGAACTATTTTTTTATCCAAAATTGCTTGTAAATCAATTCCCAATTCTTTCGCTTTAATAAACTTATCCCCAGTAGCAGGCAGAATAGAACCTAAAGTTCCTGCCAACGCATATCCTGAAGCGTTAGACAAAAAGAAAACGCCGTACAATAAAGAAGAAAAACGTTTTGGAGACAATTTACCAACTAATGAAAGTCCAATTGGAGACAAACACAACTCTGCACAAGTATTGATTAAGTATAAAAGAATTAACCATTTAATCGCCAACAATCCAGAAGTACCTAAATCTTTAACTTGAGTAGCAATCATATAAAAACTTACTGCAATCAAAAACAAACCAATGGCTAACTTTACAGGCGAAATTGGTTCTTTATCATTCGCTCTTAATTTATCCCATAACATACTAAAAGGAACTGCTAAAGCCACAACAAATAATCCATTGAAAATTTGAACCATCGAAGCTGGCATTTGGAAGCCAAAGAAATTTCTATCAGTTTGATAATCGGCAATGAAAGTCAATGAAGAACCTGCTTGTTCGAAAGCTGCCCAGAAGAAAATAATGAAAAAAGAAATAATATAAATTACCAAAATACGGTCGCGTTCTACTTTTGTCAAAGAACTATCAGATAAAATCAATCCTGCTAAAGTAATACCAGCAGCATAAATAATTGGATAAATGATTGTTTTTACAACATTAGTTCCATCTACAGAAAAATGGAAAGCTAGAAACATTCCAACGAAAGCAACTACAGAAAGAGCTAAAGCTTTTGTTGAGAAAACAGCACTTTGAGCTTCTCCTTCTTCATAATCAGAAGATTCATTTTTAGAAGGCAATCCTCCTAATGGCTTCCCTTCTGGAGAAACAACATATTTATCTTTTAAGAAATAAAACAAAACAGTTCCAATCAACATAGCTGCTGCTGCTGCTAAGAATCCCCATTTGAAAGCGTGAATATCTCTGATTCCACCTGTATCTTTTACATCTCCTAAATAAGGACAAATAAACTGACCTAAAAATGCTCCTAAATTAATTCCCATATAGAAAATAGTAAAAGCAGTATCCAATTTGCTTTTTTCTTGCTTCGGATACAAACTACCCACCATACTAGAAATATTTGGCTTAAAAAATCCGTTACCAAAAACAATGATTCCCAATGCGCTATACATTAATGTAGTAGCCAATGATATATTAGAAGGAAAAATACTTCCACTAAAAAACAATAACAATTGCCCG
Source organism: Flavobacterium sp. 9R (assembly GCF_902506345.1). Lineage (NCBI taxonomy): Bacteria > Pseudomonadati > Bacteroidota > Flavobacteriia > Flavobacteriales > Flavobacteriaceae > Flavobacterium > Flavobacterium sp. 9R. The sequence continues at coordinate 2,219,165 of NZ_LR733413.1, forward strand.
ATTGCCATCATCAGACCGCCTAATAAAATACAATTTCTGTTTCCAAAATAACGGTCAGCAATGAAACCACCTAACATAGGTGTCAAATAACATAATCCTAGAAAACCACCATAGATTAAAGAAGCATCTTCTTCTTTCATTAATAAAGAATTAACTAAGAACAGTACTAATAGGGTTCGCATTCCATAGAAGTTGAATCGTTCCCACATTTCTGTTCCAAACAATACCCAAAGTCCTTTTGGATGAGCTGTTTTCTCTTGTGTTTCTGTCATTGTAGTCTAGTTTAAATTATGTGATTGAGGTTAGTTATTATAAATTATCAAGGATAAAGTTAGTCATTTTATTGTAAAGTTGAATTCGGGTATAGCCTCCAAAAATACCGTGATTTTTGTCTGGATAAATTTGTGAATCGAACTGTTTGTTGGCTTGAATCAAGGCTTCCATCATTTGCATTGAATTCTGAACGTGTACATTATCATCTGCCGAGCCGTGTATTAATAAAAACTTGCCTTTTAATTTTTGTACGTGATTAATTGGCGAGTTATCATCATAACCACTAGGGTTTTCTTGTGGTGTTTGCATATAACGTTCCGTATAAATACTATCATAAAAACGCCAATTGGTTACTGGAGCAACTGCGATAGCCATTTTGAAAACATCATTTCCTTTCAAAATACAATTCGATGCCATAAATCCACCAAACGACCAACCAAAAATTCCTATTCTTGATTTGTCTACAAAAGAATAAGAACCCAATACTTTGGCAGCATCAATTTGGTCGATTACTTCGTATTTCCCTAATTCTTTTTGAGTCACTTTTTTGAATGCTGCGCCTTTAAAACCTGTACCTCTACCGTCAACACAGGCCACAATATATCCTTTTTGTGTAAGCGATGCAAACCAGTAATCATCGCCGCTGTTCCAATCATTATTGACTTGTTGTGAACCTGGCCCAGAATATTGGAACATAAAAACAGGATATTTCTTAGTAGCGTCAAAATCTTTAGGTTTCATCATCCACATATTGAGTTCAATTCCTTTTTCTGTTTTCAAAACAGAGAACTCTTTTGTAGGCAAATTGAAGCCTTTTAAATTGTTGGATAAGGTTTGATTCTCCTCAATCATTTGCAATTGCTTTCCAGCTTTGGCTTCATTCAAAGTATAAACTGGAGGCTGCGTGGCGCTTGAAAATGTAGTAATAAAATATTGGAAATTTGGGCTAAACGTAGCTGCACTAGTTCCTACCTTAGAAGATAAACGTACTTTGTTTTTCCCATCTAAACCAATGCGATAAATATCACGGTTGATAGAACCATTTTCTACCGATTGATAAAAAATAGTTTTGGTTTTTTCATCAAATCCATAATAATTGGTCACTTCCCAATTGCCTTTGGTGACTTGATTAATTAGTTTTCCTGTTTTATCGTATAAATAAATATGATTGAAACCATCTTTTTCGCTAGTCCAGATAAAGCTGTTGTCTTTTAGGAAAGTCAAGTTGTCCGTAACATCAATATAGGCTTTGTCTTTCTCGTTTAAAACAACTTTAGCTGCAGCTGTAGTACCATCAATAAACAACAAATCTAAGTTATCTTGATGACGATTCAACACTTGAGCCGAAAGTACATTAGCATCGTTTGTCCATTGCATTCTTGCAATATAAAAATCAGAGTAGTTGCCTAAATTCACTTCTTTTTTAGCTTGAGACGCAACATCATAAATATGCAAAGACACTACTGCGTTTTTTTCACCAGCTTTAGGATATTTGAATGTTTCTACTTTTGGGTACAACTCTTTTTGAAAAATAGACATTGAAAACTCAGGAACTTCGGATTCATCAAAACGGATAAAAGCAATCTTTTTACTATCAGCACTCCAGTCAAAAGCTTTTACAAAAGCAAATTCTTCTTCATACACCCAGTCGGTAATCCCGTTGATGATACTATTCTTTTTTCCGTCTGTAGTAATTGAGGTTGTCGCTTTGGTAGCAATGTCGTAAACAAACAAATTATTGTCTTTTGCATAGGCTATCTTTTTACCATCTGGCGAAAGCGTTGGCTCTTGAACAGGAAAATCAAATAATTTGACTAATTGCTTAGAAGTTATATTGTATAAAAAATAATCGGCTGTAAAAGAATGACGAAAAATTGGCTGCGTGTTATTAGCAATTAGGATTTGTTTTTCATCTTCACTAAAGCTATAACTGTCGATTCCATCTGATAATTGTGGAAAATCTTTAGTGTCAATCAAAGTGGCTACTTTCTTCAATGAAGCATAATCATACAAATCAATTTGTTGACCATTACGAGCCTGATTTGCATTCAAAACGGTGTACTGATTGGTCGTATTCATTGCCTGTAATGCATCCATTCCTTTGGTTCTAAAAGCACCCGTAAAAATAGATTCGACGGTTATTTTTTGTTGCCCAAAAACGGAAGACATTCCGATAAAAAACAATAAAGCCAATTTTTTTAATTTCATATATGTAAAATTTATTTTTTAATAGGTCATATATGGTATCGCCTTTTATTTATCAGTGTTTGTTTGCAACAAACCTATTGTCAATGGCGATTTCATAAACTATTTTTTTTCAACGCATTTTTGTTCCTTCAGACAAAAAAACATAAAAACACGTTCAATTGAGTTATATTTAAAACGATGTCAATTTTAGTAAAAAAATTGCAATAAAGCCTTATGAAATGTGTTAAAACTTACCAATCCTACATAGAAGAACTTCCACCAAGAATGCCAAAAGTAATGGTATAAAAAAAAAGCAAAACCGTATATTTGCTGTCAAAACCATTAATCAATTGAAAATGAACAATACCATCGCAGGATTTTCAAAATTATCTAAAGAAGAAAAAATAAACTGGATTGCCAATAACTATTTTTCGACACCAACTGAAGCAATTGATTTATTAAAAAAATACTGGAATTCTGACAGTATTTTACAGCAATTACACGACGAATTCATTGAAAATACTATCACTAACTTTTATATTCCTCTTGGAGTTGCTCCAAATTTTTTAATCAACGGCAAAAATAGCTCAATACCAATGGCTATCGAAGAAAGTTCCGTTGTGGCAGCAGCAGCGAAATCAGCCAAATTTTGGGCTACTAGAGGTGGGTTCAAAGCAACAATAATCAACACCGAAAAAATTGGTCAAGTTCATTTCATCTACAAAGGAGATGCTAAAAAATTAAAGGATTTTTTCGCCGACATAAAAACCGCTTTCTTCTCAGACACCGAAGCGTTGACCAAAAATATGAGACAACGCGGAGGCGGAATTTTAGACATCGAGCTAAGAGATAAAACAGAATTGATTCCTGATTACTATCAATTGCATGCTACTTTTGAAACAAAAGATAGCATGGGCGCGAATTTTATCAATTCTTGCTTGGAGCAATTTGCTAAAACCTTAAAAGAAAAAGCAGAAAACTACGAATCATTTACGGCTGAGGAAAAGGAAATTGAAGTAATTATGAGTATTCTCTCTAATTATGTTCCGAATTGCCTAGTTCGAGCTGAAGTTTCTTGCCCAATAGAAGATTTAGCTGAAAAACATATCCCTAATCCTGAAGATTTCGCGAAACGTTTTGTGCAAGCTGTTCGAATTGCAGAAGTAGAACCTTATCGAGCAGTTACACACAACAAAGGCATTATGAATGGCATTGACGCCGTAGTTTTAGCCACAGGAAATGACTTTAGAGCTGTCGAAGCAGGCATTCATGCTTATGCTTCAAAAGAGGGACAATACAGCAGTTTGTCTCACGCCAAAATAGAAAACGGACAATTCACTTTTTGGCTAGAAATTCCATTAGCGTTAGGAACAGTTGGAGGTTTAACCTCGCTACATCCATTAGTAAAATTTTGCCTCGAAATGCTTGAAAAACCATCTGCACAAGAATTGATGCAATTTGTAGCTGTTGCTGGTTTAGCACAAAATTTTGCAGCACTTCGCTCTTTAACCACTACTGGCATACAAGAAGGACATATGAAAATGCATTTGAACAACATTTTAAATCAATTTAATGTCACCGAAGAAGAACGCCATAACATTAAGAAACACTTCAAGCACCACACTATTTCACATAGTGCCGTAGTGAATTATATTGAAGAATTAAGAAAATAAAGACTGACTAGAATCCTGATGTTCCATGAGACAAACCTTTTATAGCAACGGAAAACTTTTACTGACTGGTGAATATCTTGTTTTAGATGGCGCAAAAGCGCTAGCGCTTCCAACCAAGATGGGACAAAATCTACAAATAGCTACCCTCGAAAGTCCTTCAATTGTATGGAAAAGTTTTGATTCAGATGGCACAATATGGTTTGAAGACGAACTAGAATTGGAAGCCATTATTAATTACAAAGAAGCCGCAGAATCCTCGGTTAAAAACACCTTGTTGACTATTTTACATCATGCGCATTTATTACAACCCTCATTTTTTCAAGAAACTGTAGGCTACCAAATTGAAACAGCATTGACTTTTCCAAAAAAATGGGGATTAGGAACATCCTCAACTTTGATTAATAATATCGCTCAATGGCTAAAAATAGATGCCTTTGCATTACTCAACAATAGTTTCGGTGGAAGCGGCTATGATATTGCTTGTGCTCAAAACGACACTCCTATTTTCTATCAATTAGAAAATCAAAAACCCATAGTTACCCCTCTAGTATTTCAACCTGAATTTGCTTCAAATTTGTATTTTGTGTATTTAAATCAAAAACAGAGTAGTAAAAATGCCATAGCAGCCTATTACAATAAAAAACACGAGAAATTAAAACAGAACATTGCAAACATTAATAAATTGAGTGATGCTGTTGCCACCGCGAAAAACATCAAATCTTTTGCTAACGCACTACAGCTACACGAAAACGAATTGAGCGCCATTTTGGAATTATTGACTGTTCATGAAGCCCTTTTCTCAGATTTTGATGGCGTAGTAAAAAGCTTGGGTGCTTGGGGAGGTGATTTTGTCTTAGCAATAGCTTTAGAAGACCCCACGGCATACTTTACAAGTAAAGGATACTCAACTGTTATTCCATACAAAGAGATGATTTTAGATGCTTAAAACTTACTTAGAACACCCCGCTCTTTGGACTGTTCTTGCTCATTGGTCTCAATAAGCGTGTTATGAAGCCTTTCTGCCATTTTTTCTATGCTATTGGTTATCGAATCGTAGACCAACTCCATACGACGGTGTTTTTCTTCTTTTACAGCTTTCAAAACATCTTCAACAAAAAATTTATCGTATTTCTCAGCAACAGAATCACGAGTGTTTGTTAATCGAATTACAGAATCGTTACTTAATATTGTAACTTTAAAATGCTGCTCTTCATTGCTCAGATAGTACTTTCCGCCTAACTCATCACAATTGATATCAGTGCCATTAACTTTTAACAGCTCTGTTATTATTCCATAAATATGATTTTCAATTTTGGAATATTCTTTAGGTTTTCTTTTAAAAAAACTAAACATACCAATTTTTATAAACCAAGGCATTCAAATAATTTTCTCTCATTATTTTATATCTAGCAATGTTTTTTCGATTAAAACAAAGTAAAATTATATTTTGTAATATCTCAGCAAATTAACAATACTATTTTCAATATCGCAAATTAAAATTCAAATAACAAAAAAGGGTGAGTTTTACCCCAAAAAAAAGCCAGAAACATAAATGTCTCTGGCCTATATTATAAAAAAACAACTAATCAGTAATAACTAGAATCCAAATTGTTTTCTGTTGTCTTCAATTGTAGCAGCAGCTTTCAATGATGGAATAGCTCTATTACTATCACCACTTGTTTGTGCTTTCATTTTTGTAACATATTGAGCATGGCTTTTTAAAACTGGAGCTTTAATTGTGCTCACGTTTTTAACAACATATACTCCTGTATTTCCTTCAATTGGAGCTGAAATTTTGTTTGCAGCCAAAGCAAATGCATTACCAACAACTTTAGCTTCTTGTCCAACTCCACCAGGTAAAACAGCATTTTCAAGAGTCAAACCTGTAGCTTGTTGCACTGGAGCGCCAACGCTTTTTGCAATAGCTTCTAATGAACTACCTGTCATTTTTGCTTTAATCAATTCTGCTTTTTTCTTGTTCTTAAGAATTGGCTCAACATAAGGTCTTGCTAAAGACACAGCAACTAAACCAGAATCATCGATACTCTTAATTTTTGCAATAACGTGACCAACATTTGCCACCTCAAAACGCTTAACAGTACCTACCTTTGAATCGTCTTCAAAAGCCCATCTTACGATTGCTCTTTGATTACCCAAAGAACCAAAGTTTTCGTCTAATGCTTTCGCAGTTACCACTGGCGCAACTGTCAACTTCATATCTTTTGCTAATTTATCAAAATCTTTATCAGCAGCTTCCATTTCAAATTGTGTCGCTTGAGCAAACAATTTATCAGAAGTAGCTTCAGAAGCTTCTATTCTTTGAGCAACTGTTGCTAAACGAATTCCGTCTTGTTTATCCGTAATTTTGATAACATGAAAACCAAATGGTGTTTCTACTAAACCTACTTTTCCAATTCCATTTCCAAAAACAAAATCGTTAAAAGGTTTAACCATTGTATTTGGTCCAAAATAACCTAAATCTCCACCTTGTTGAGCTGATGAATCATCAGAAGCAGTAAAAGCTAACATCAAGAAACTATCAGGGTTTGCAGTAACTTGAGCTAAGATAGACTCAGCTTTTGCTTTTGCTTCTTCTTTTGTTCTTACTTCACGTTTGTTTGGCACTTGAGTACCTTCATAGCTAATTAAGATATGACTTGCTTTTGCATTTACTCCAGATTTAAACCCTAAAGATTTAGACAAACAGTAGTAGTTTCCAAATTTATATGGTCCATAAACTGCACCTGCAGGTAAGCTAAACAAACGGTCAGCATCTACAGCTGGTAAATCTTTTTTAGCTATATAAGTAGAATCGTAAGGAACGTCAGAATTTGCATTAACAAAGTCAATCGCATTTTTAGCATTTTTAAATCCAGGAACAGTATCATTTTTACCTGTCGCTTGATTGTAAACTACACTTCCTGACAACAAACTTGTAATTTTGTTTTTTACTTCAGCTTCATCTTGAGCTGAAGCTTTATCTTCGATTAAAATATAAGAAATTTCACGAGACTCATCTGCTTTGAATTTCTTTTTGTTTTTACTCATATACTCAGTAATTTCAGCATCAGTAACTTTTACATCACTGTCCTTGATAGTAGAATACAAACCAGCTACATAAGCAAAGTTTACTTTATTAGCTTCTGCTTCGTATTTAAATTTACCTTCTAATTCAGTAGTATAAAGTGAAGACTTTATCAACGTATTGTAGATTTGGTACTTTGCATTAATCTCAGCATCTTTCTCTCTGTCTTTCAAGAATTGTGCTTGTTCTGGATTTGATTTGAAAAAATCTTTAAATTTTGCTAAGTCAAATAATCCAGCAGCATTTAAGAACATTGGATTTTTACCAATATTTTGGTCTGCTTTCAACACTTCAACGATGTGCTTCTCTCCTACTCTTAATCCTAATTTTTCGAACTCAGTAGTCAACAAAGCCAAAGTAACTTCTTGTTCCCAAACTCTGTTAGCTGCTTCAGTTGGAGTAATTCCTTGACCACTCTTTTCAAGATTTGTAACTTTAAGTCTAAAATCTTCAAAAGCGATATCCTTTTCATTAATACTCCCAACATCTTTTGTATTTTGACCAAGACCACCTTTACCGATAAGGTCTTGAATTATAAATGCAAACAATGCAATTGCGATTGCTCCAATCAATAAAGCGGAACGTTGTCTAATTTTTGCTAAAACTGCCATTTCTATTGTTGTTAATTTTTATATTCAGATTGCGAAAATACAATTATCTAGTTAATAATAACACTTGGTGCGTTTTATTTTAGAAGTTTTTTTAAAGTTTTAAAAAAAATATGCGATTGCAGTTATTTTAACGAACGCTATCTTATTTTTCAAAACCATTTCACTAGAAAAACACTATTTCCTATACTATACTTTACTATTTAGAGTAAAAAAACTATTGATTCGAATTGCGATCTTCGAAACGTTTGGAATACTTAGCTCTAAAAAAGAACATAAATACAGCCACTGCTGCTATTCCAAAACTCAACCAAGGACCTTGTGTAGGCTCATCCCATTTAGTTACGCCATCATAAACAAAAAACAAGGCAAAAGCCAAGTAAGCGTAAGAAGTAAATTTTAAATATTTCATTATGAGTAAATTTTAATTATTGGAATCAACCTCTCCAGAGATTTTTTGAGAATTTATAACTTTAAAATCTTTGCTAAAATCAATCCCTTGACCAGCAGAAGAGCCTTTAGGACTGGAGAAAGTAAATCGTCGTTCTGTATAAAACCATTCGTTTTTTTGATCAAAGTACAATTGCTCCGTTTCTAAAACTTGACCGTCTTGGGTAGTAATTTTGACTTTTCCTTGCAAATCAATAATGCCAGTTCTTTTATAAGAGATTGCATAATTGGATTTCACAAACGTTTTCTTCCCTTTGGCGTCAAATAAAGTAACATCGATACCTTTTGGAAATTCTGTAAAAGGAAAGTCAACCCCGGAAAAATCGAGCATTTTAGAACTAAGCAAAATAGCAGAAATTCGACCTGAATCGGTATATTTTACATTGATAGAATCAGCTTCTCCAGTTGGATTGAACTCTGAAATGTTGATTTTTTGAACTTCTTTGAAATTACTTTCACAAGAAAACAAACTCACCAGTAGTGTCAAAAAAAGCAGCCTTGCAAAAATTAGTTTTATGGAGAATGTCATTGTAGTGAATTAGAAACTACTTTCTAGTAGAATTTTCTTTTAACAAACCATTTATCATTCAAAGAGAAACTTACGCTAGCATTGAAATAATTCTCTTGAATTAAACCAGCAGCTGTAGTTCCTTTAATACCATATTCTAATCCTATATTAAAATTAGAAAAAGACCCTACAGAAGGCAAACCAAAACCTAAAGTAACCGATTTATCATCAATTTCTTGATTTTGAATGACCAATCCTGTTTTTTCATAACGTAGTCCAGCTCTGTAAACAATGCGCTTTGCGTAACTTGTAAAAGAATTATAATCTGGAATATAATAACCACCAACACTATAACGGTTATATTTTTTAAATGAAGCTCCAGATACATTGTTATAATTATTCGCTAATTTACCCGCATCTCTAATTGCTATTTCTGTACCAATTAACCATTTTCTTGATTGACCAAAACCAAAACCTAACGTTACTTTACTTGGCAACTCAAGCTCACGAGTTGCAGTCACTTCATCAAACCCTTCAGGATCAATATCGAAAGTTCCATCATAATCTACTGTTGAAATGGTTCGGGTATTTTCTGAAGTCAATTTCCCTTTGAAAGTATAATTTAAACTAGAATACAAGTTTATTTTTTTACTAATTTTAGCCTGATACATCGCACCAAGATTGAAATTAAGTCCAGATAAATAAGCAACATTTACTTCTCTTGTTCCTACTGGAACACCTGTTACATATTCTAAGTTGTCTGTTTCAATTTTACCAAAGTTGTACTGAACATCAGCTCCAATACTAAAGTTCTTGGTCAATTTATATCCGCTACCAAAAAAAACCTTATTAACACCACCAGTACCTTCTAATCGTCTGTTGTTTTGAGAACCATCTGCACTAATCGATTGTATTTTGTAACCAACAGAAGAATATGGCATCAAACCAAACCCTACTCCTAATTTCCCAATAGGAATAGCAACAACCATATAATCGAGAGTAGTTCTTTTTGCAGTAGCACTATTTGCATCATCCTTAAGCGCTTTTGTACCATAGGTTCCACCCATCGTAAGTGTCGTTAGCTTTAAATTAGCATAACTAGATGGATTCTCAACATTGATATGAATACTATCTTGTTCTATTGCAACACCACCCATTGAACGATTTTCTAGCATCCCTCTATATCTAATATCTCCAATTCCGTAATATGAGTAAGGTGAAGAAGTCCCCTGTTGAGCTAAAGAAACTAATGAAAAAAGCAAACAAGCTGCTATAAAGATTTTTTTAATCATTGTTGATTGTATATTGAAATGTTTGATTCAAACTCTCTAAAAGGAAATTTGAATTGGCAAATATGGTATTTTTTAATCGCATAGCCAAAAAATCTGCATCGCCCCCCGTTAAAATTATTATAAATTTTGAATACTTTGCTTTGAATTCCTCTATGAAACCGTCAATTTCATAGACCAATCCATTTACAACTCCAGAATGAATAGCATTTACAGTCGAGTCGCCAATAAAAGTCTCTGGATTACCCATAGTTAGCAACGGCAATTTGGCGGTATAATTATGTAATGACTCATAGCGCAAACGAATTCCTGGCGAAATTGCACCTCCAAGATAATTATCGTTTGCATCAATACAATCATAAGTTACACATGTCCCCGCATCAATGACTAATCTATTCTGTCTTGGAAACTGAAGCGTAGCTCCAGCGGCTAAAACCATTCGATCAATTCCGAGCGTCTTCGGTGTTGCGTATTTATTTTCAAATGGAAAAGCATCATTATGGGTTACAAAATGAACTTTAAGCCTAGATTCAAAAGCTAAAAAGAAGGCTTTTTCTAAATTTCCAACCGAAGAAACGACCAAATACTTGAGATTTGGATATTTCTTTAAAATATTTTCAATTTTTTTTTGAAGTTCTTCTACTTCAAAAACAAAAAATTCAACAAGTGTATACTGCTCAAAAACAGCGCCTTTAATCCTTGTATTTCCAATGTCTACGGTTAAAATCATATGTAACAATTAGCGGGAGCTAAGGTACGAATAGATTTTTTTTAAAAATTGTTTTGGATAAATTAAAAATGGTTCTATATTTGCACCCGCAATCAACAAGCACTACTGCTCAAAATTGTAAAGGTACCTTAGCTCAGATGGTAGAGCAATGGACTGAAAATCCATGTGTCCCTGGTTCGATCCCTGGAGGTACCACGAAACCCGAATAGCAATATTCGGGTTTTTTGTTTTTACCTACTACCGAAATAAATCCAAACCAAAAATTTCCCACATTCCCTCCAAAGCTAATAAATACTCACTTTTTTTAGTTTAAAATTACGAATTGCATAAAAAAAATAGGAATTAAAATTAATATTGTTCTTTTATAATGTTGCTAATTTGCTATATTTATGCAAATTATATATACATGGAACTTTTAAGCTGTCCAAAATGCCAAAGTGATCGCATAATTAAAAGCGGCATTATTAGCAATAAACAAAGATACTCTTGCAAAAAATGCAATTATTTTTTCACCGTAAATAAATTGGGGAAAAAAATTGACGATTATTATGTTTCCAAAGCTTTGCAGCTCTATTTGGAAGGCTTAAGTTATCGTGAAATTGAACGTATTTTGGGCGTTTCTCACGTAACTATTAGTAATTGGGTTAAATCCTATAATATTAAAAAGCCATCACACGCTAACTACCACCCTACTTATCGTATTTTAAATCATTCCGAACTAATAGATTACCTAAAAAATAAAAGTCTCTTAGCGGGAGCAGGAATGATCATAACCGAGCTTGGAGATAAATTCATGCTTATTAAATGGGAGCGCTTTAAAGACTAACTATACTTATTTACAAAAAAATATAGCATTATTTTTTTTTCTAAAATTAAATTAGAATTTGGCACTGTAAAAACCAACCAAAACTATTTTTTATGAAAAAAAATTTTCCTCTGGTACTAGCTCTTCTTTTTACTACAATCGCTCTCGCTCAAGGTGCAAGTGAATACGGTAGCGGAATGAAATTCAATTTAAATGATAACGGTTCAAAATACATGCGCTTTATTGTATGGAACCAAATTTGGTTTCGCTCTTCGCAAATGAATCCAGGCACAGCAGTAGGCAATGAAGCTACTACAAGCACAAGTGATATTGGCAATAGAAGACTGCGTTTTTTGGCTTACTCTCAATTATCACCTCGTTATATGATTGTAACTCATTTCGGGATCAACAATCAATCCTTTACAAGTGGTGGTGCCTCAGGATCTGCTGGAACTGGAGGTTATGGCGCAGGAAAGAAACCCGGCTTATTTTTTCACGATGCGTGGAATGAATATGCCGTAGTTTTGCCTCAAAAAGACAAAAAATTCAGCCTTTCATTAGGAGGAGGATTACATTACTACATGGGGCTTTCAAGAGAAACAATGGCGTCAACACTTAACTTCCTGACAATTGATGCACCAATATTTAACTGGCCATTAATTGAAAATTCCGATCAATTTGCGCGTCAAGTAGGCCTTTTTGCTAAAGGAAAATACGGAAAATTCGAATATCGTTTGAGTCACAATAAACCCTTTGCTACAAATGTAACTCCAACAAATGTGAGTAATGCCGCCAATGCTATCGCGGTAGACAATAATGGAAATGCAAAATGGTCTACTGCGGGTTATTTTGAATACCAATTTTTGGATCAAGAATCGAATCTACTTCCATTTAAAGTAGGAACTTATGTAGGAACCAAAAAAGTATTCAATATTGGCCTTGGTTTTTATACTGGTCCTGATGCTACAAAATCATCAGTTAACAATCAAATTCAAAAACACGATATGAATCTTTTTGCCGCAGATGTGTTTTTAGATCTTCCTATAGGAAAAAAAGAACAAAAAATGGCCGTTACAGCCTATAGTGTTTTCTATAATTACGATTTTGGCCCTAACTATTTAAGAAATATTGGGATCATGAATATCGGAGCTTCTGACCCTAATTTTACCGGCAACAGAGCACTTGCTGGACCAGGAAATTCACAACCCACAATAGGCAGTGGATCCATTTGGTACACCCAAGCTGGTTTTTTATTACCTAATAAAAATGAAAAACCAAAAGTTAGAATCCAACCTTATGCCGCAGTCACCTACAAAGACTTTGACGCTCTTCAAAAATCTAGTACCCAATATGATTTAGGCGCTAATTTTCTCCTTGACGGACATCATTCTAAAATAACCACACAATATTCTACTCGACCTGTTTATAGCGCTCCTGGTGTTAAAGAGAACAGCAAAGGAGAGTTTATTGTGCAACTACAAATCTATTTATAAACCCAAAAAACAACCAAATGAGTAACAAATCAACAAAAGGAATCTGGAAAGTCATTTCAGCTTCATCTATGGGTACCATGATCGAATGGTATGACTTCTACATCTTCGGAAGTTTAGCAGTAGTTATTTCAACTAAATTTTTCCCAGCTGACAATCCAACAGCAGCCTTCTTAGCTACGCTAGCAACTTTCGCTGTGGGATTCATCGTTCGTCCCTTTGGCGCACTTTTCTTTGGAAGATTAGGTGACATTATTGGCAGAAAGTACACTTTTATGGTAACACTACTCCTAATGGGGGGAGCTACTTTTGTAATTGGCTGTATTCCCAGCTATGAAACTATAGGTTTTTTAGCACCATTGGCTGTACTAATATTAAGAATGCTTCAAGGCTTAGCACTTGGTGGGGAGTATGGAGGTGCAGCTACCTATGTCGCGGAGCATGCTCCCGTAGGAGAACGTGGCTACTGGACATCATGGATTCAAACTACAGCTACTGTTGGTTTATTCATCTCATTAATGGTCATACTCGCTACAAGAAATGCACTAACACCCGAAGAATTTGATGCCTGGGGTTGGAGAGTTCCATTCTGGATGTCTATAGTAATGGTGGGTGTGTCCTATTTAATTCGAAAAAATATGGAGGAATCTCCCGTTTTTGCAAAAGCAAAATCTGAGGGAAAAACAAGTACGAACCCTTTGAAAGAAAGTTTCGGTAATCGCTACAACTTGAAGTTTGTCTTATTAGCACTTTTTGGAGCTACAATGGGCCAAGGTGTCGTTTGGTATACCGGTCAATTCTATGCAATGAGCTTTTTAAAAACCGTAATGAATATTGAAAGTTCTCAAGTTGACACCCTATTAGGAATCGCTTTGATTCTTGGAACGCCCTTTTTTATCGTATTTGGATGGCTTAGCGACAAGCTTGGTAGAAAGTATATTATGATGGGCGGGATGCTTATTGCAATATTATTGTACCGCCCAATTTATCAGGCTATGTTTGAAACTACGAACATTAAAAATAAAACGGAAATAGTAGCAAAAACTACTGTATTGGCCGAAACAAAAATAAATAAACAAGCTATTGACTCTATTTACACAACTACCAAGCTGTTTGAAGATGGCACCAAGTGGGTCGAAGTAAAAACAGTAACTTTAGACAATGGAATTGCTAAAATTGTAGATGGAAAACCGAAAGCAGAAATAAAAACTACTGTAACGATTAACGATGCAGATCTTTGGACATTGGTATTCTTTATCTTCATTCAAGTTATTTTTGTTACGATGGTGTATGGACCAATTGCCGCCTTTTTGGTTGAAATGTTTCCAGTAAAAATTAGGTATACTTCTATGTCTCTGCCTTACCACGTTGGGAATGGTATATTTGGGGGATTACTTCCTGCAATCTCTACTTATTTAGTGACTAATGCAAAAGATGCTGGTCAAGCTGACTACTATCTAGAGGGACTATGGTATCCTATCATTATTGCAGCTGTTTCCTTTATAATCGGAATGGTTTACCTAGACAATTCTAAAAAAAATAAACACGTTTAAATCAAAATAGTATGGATCAATTAAAAAGAGCCCTTGGAATGATATGGATTGCAGCCGCTGTAGCTGCCGCTTACTTCTGTATTTTTGAGTTTGGATTACCTAAGCTTATGTCAGGTAAACAAGATGATTTGGTGTTTGGCATTATAATCTTATTTGTATTAACGCCACTTGTAGTTGTAGGAATGGGAGTTTTTGGCTACTACTCATTAATGGGTGAATACGACCATTCAAAACGATAAATAACTAATAACTTAGTGCAATTTCACTAAAAAAAGAGATTGCACTAAGTCATTACTGTAAAAACCCATTAACGAGACCAATGAAAAAAAGACACGAGCAAAAATTTGTTATCCTAAGCTTACTACTGTTAGTAGCCTGCAATTTTCCGTTGCTGCTGCTATTTGATAGTGCTAACTCTTTTTTAGGAATACCTATAATTTATGCGTATTTATTCCTGTTATGGTTAATCGTTATTGTTGTTAGTTTTATTTTAATCAAAAGGTATCATGAGTAGTACGGTAATATTAATTATCCTTTTAGCGTACGTATCAATACTGTTTTTTATTGCACATTGGGCAGAAAAAAAACAGCATTATAAGTGGACCAACAACCCTTATGTCTACTCATTATCCTTAGCAGTATACTGCACTGCATGGACTTACTATGGCAGTATTGGCGTGGCTGCCAATTCAGGACTAAGTTATTTACCCATTTACATTGGCCCTATTATAGTTATGCCAGCTTGGTTAATAGTTCTTAAAAAAATTCTACAAATCACTAAAGTCAATAAAATATCAAGTATTGCTGACTTTATTTCTTTACGTTATGGCAATAGTAGGTTTTTAGGGGCTTTGGTCACGGTAATTTGTGTTATAGGCATCTTACCTTATATTGCGTTGCAACTTAAATCTATTTCGGATACCTTTCATATTGTTACCAAAACGAAATCTAATGAAAATGTATTTTATGACACCACTACCTACGTATGTTTGGCTTTAGGTTTATTCGCGGCCTATTATGGCACTCGATATGTAGATGCCTCAGAAAAAAGAAGAGGTATTGTATTGGCAGTAGCAATAGAGTCTGTGTTTAAACTTGCTTTCTTTATTATACTTGGTTGCTATGTAACCTACTATGTTTTTGACGGCTTTGACTCTATTTATGCAAAAGCATCAATTATGGAGAGTTTTACAGAGAAAAACACTATTGGCGGAATAGAAAATGCCTTGAACTGGTTCTTTTTATGTTTAGTATCAATGTTTGCCATGTTTTTACTGCCAAGACAATTTCACACTAGTATTGTGGAAAACAATAACAGCAAACACATCAAAACAGCTACATGGTTGTTTCCCTTGTATCTTTTACTTTTTAATGTTTTTGTATTTCCAATTGCATGGGGGGGATCTATTTTATTTGCAGGACAAAAGCTTAACTCGGACACCTATTCCTTGCTAATACCACAATTTTTCGGCAATACCACATTGACTATTTTGGTATTTCTAGGAGGGTTTTCCGCAGCAATATCGATGATTATTGTTTCTTCAATTGCCCTAGCTACTATGGTCAGCAATAACTTATTGATTCCTTACGGTTTTATAGGTTCACTAGAAAATAATTTCCAACAAAAAAACAACAGACGTATCATCAATAGCAGACGTTTTGGTATTCTTTTATTGATTGTTCTTGCATACATAATTTATAAAGTATTCATTTTAGATTACACACTTTACTCAATAGGATTAGTATCATTCGTTATAATAGCACAGCTTGCACCAGCTTTTTTTGGTGCTTTATTCTGGAGACGCGGTTCAAGCAAAGGTGCCATCACAGGCTTACTTCTTGGCTTCATTATATGTGCCTATACTCTAATTATTCCATTTGCCCTGGGAATCAACCAAATTAGTAGTTCATTTATTAATAATGGACCATATGGCATTGCTCTCCTTAAACCATTTGAATTGTTTGGTTTAGACTATTTAGATCCCATTCCACAAGCTATCTTTTGGAGTTTACTATTCAATACTTTTGGTTATTTGGCTGTCTCGGTAAGCTTCAAAGGAAACTATCGTGAACGTAACTATGCAGAAATGTTTGTCGACAGTGACAAATACAGTAACAATTTAGAAAATGCATTTGTTTGGAAAGGGGTTGCCTATGTAGCCGATATTCAAAAAGTATTAGAGCGCTTTCTCGGCGTAGTCCGAACTAAAAGAGCACTTTCTCTATTCCATGCCAAATACAATATAGACGAAAAAATTGCTACTGCGGATCCTCGGTTTATAAAGTTTGCAGAGAATCTATTAACAGGACATATAGGAACTGCATCGTCTAAAATACTTATTGCAAGCGTGGTTAAAGAAGAAAAAATCGCTTTACCAGAGGTATTACGAATTCTAGAAGAATCGCAAGAAAACATCATTGTAAATAAAAAATTAAGCGAAACAACAACCGCACTTCAAAAAACCTCTGAACAACTTCGTCAAGCCAATCAAGAACTCCTTAATAAGGATGCCCAAAAAGACGAATTTCTGGATACTGTAACACATGAATTGCGCACGCCTATAACCGCTATTAGAGCAGCAAGCGAAATATTACATGATGATGAGGACATCCCGCCTTCCATTCGTCAGCAATTTTTGCAAAATATTATTTCAGAATCAGATCGATTGAATCGTTTGATTGATAAGATTTTGGATTTAGAAAAATTTGAAACTGGCAAACAGAAAATTTATTTATCAAAAAACAACTTAATCAAAACTATTGACGACAGCCTTCGGTCACTTACACAATTAATACAAAATAAAGGCATTAAAATACACTTCAAACATGAGTCTAAAATCATACGTGCCTTCTATGACGAGGAACGTATCACGCAAGTGATTCATAATTTATTATCAAACGCTTTAAAATTTTGCGCTGCTCCAAATGGCATCATTACCATAACCATTTCTGAGCAGCAATCATTTGTACAAGTCAATATTCACAATAATGGCAAAAAAATAAACGAAGAAGATTATGAAGCTATATTCGACAAATTTTACCAATCACGCAACCAAAACCTAAGAAAGCCAGTAGGCAGTGGTCTCGGGCTGGCCATTTGCAAACAAATTATTGAACATCATAAAGGGCAAATCGAAGTAGTCAATGCTCCTGATGAAGGAGTTACTTTTAGCTTCACCCTACCCAATTACATCACATCAGATAATAGCACGTCATGAAAAAAATACTCCTTGTGGACGACGAACCAAATATTCTAATGACACTAGAATATACATTTAAGAAAAATAACTTTCAAGTATTTATAGCTAGAGACGGTCAAGAAGCCTTGGACATACTTCAAACCCAACTTCCAGAAATAATTATACTAGACATTATGATGCCTAATATAGATGGATACGAAACCCTAAAACAAATCAAAAAAGACAAAAGACTAACACACTGCAAAGTCATATTTCTATCTGCTAAAAACAAAGAAAAGGACATTGAAAAAGGGCTGATGCTTGGTGCGGATCTCTATGTTTCAAAACCTTTTTCAATAAAAAAATTAGTAGAGCAAGTATACGAATTGATTTAACAAAACAAAAAAACAATTATGAGCTATTTCAAAATCAACACACTCGAAGAATACTTTAAGCATTATAAAAAATCAATTCGTGAACCAAAAAAATTCTGGGATAAAGTAGCCTCAGAAAACTTTGTATGGTATCAAGAATGGGATAAAGTAATTGACTTTAATATGGCCGAAGCTAAAATACAATGGTTTGTAAATGCTAAAGTAAATATCACCAAAAATTGTATTGACCGACATTTAGCTAAAAATGGAGGGCGTACTGCAATTATTTTTGAACCAAACGATCCTAACGAGAAGGCAGACCACATTACCTACAATGACCTTTCCGAAAGGGTCAACAAAATGGCAAATGTATTGCAAAATAACGGTATTCAAAAAGGAGATCGGGTTTGTATCTACCTACCTATGATTCCAGAATTAGCCGTTTCAATATTAGCCTGCGCCAGAATTGGAGCCATTCATTCGGTGGTATTCGCAGGTTTCTCAGACTCCGCTGTTGCCGCAAGAATTAATGATAGTGAATGTAAAATGGTGATCACTTCAGATGGAGGATACCGTGGCAATAAAACAATCGACCTCAAAGGTATTATTGATGAGGCTTTAAAGAAATGCCCTTCAGTACAACAAGTATTAGTGGTCAAACGAACCAATACGATTGTTTCTATGCAAGAAGGACGTGATTTTTGGTTACAACCTCTACTAGACCTAGCATCAAACAACCATGTTGCAGAAATAATGGATGCTGAAGATCCTTTATTTATATTATACACATCGGGTTCAACTGGGAAACCCAAAGGAATGGTGCATACTACAGCAGGCTATATGGTCTATACTGCTTACACCTTTAAAAATGTATTCAATTACCAAGACAATGATGTGTTTTGGTGTACTGCTGATATTGGTTGGATTACCGGCCATTCTTATATTCTTTATGGCCCTTTATTGAACGGCGCAACTACAGTACTATTTGAGGGTATACCATCCTATCCCAACTTTAGCCGATTCTGGGAAACGATTGAAAAACATAGTGTGACCCATTTTTATACTGCACCAACTGCTATTCGTGCTTTGGCAAAAGAGAGTTTGGAATACGTTCAAAAATACCCCTTAGCCTCTTTAAAAGTGATTGGTTCAGTAGGAGAGCCCATCAACGAAGAAGCCTGGCATTGGTACAATGATCATGTTGGTGGTAAACGTTGCCCTGTAGTCGATACTTGGTGGCAAACAGAAACAGGAGGCATTCTTATTTCGCCTCTAGCCTTTGTAACCCCAACAAAACCAACTTACGCATCGCTTCCGCTTCCTGGAATACAACCTGTACTGATGAATGAAAAAAGAAACGAAATCGAAGACAACCAAATTGTTGGTAGTTTGTGCATTAAATATCCGTGGCCAAGTATAGCTCGAACTATTTGGGGCGACCATCAACGGTATAAAGAAAACTATTTCTCCGCTTTCCCAGGAAAATACTTTACTGGAGACGGGGCGTTGCGAGATGAAGTAGGTTATTATCGAATCACAGGACGAGTAGATGATGTGGTGATTGTATCAGGTCATAATCTTGGCACCGCTCCCATCGAAGATGCCATCAATGAGCATCCTGCGGTAGCTGAATCTGCAATCGTAGGATTTCCACACGATATAAAAGGCAATGCTTTGTATGGTTTTGTAATCTTAAAAGAAACAGGAGAATATCGCGTTCGTGAAAACGTGAGCAAAGAGATCAACCAATACATTTCGGACCACATTGGACCTATTGCCAAACTGGATAAAATACAGTTTGTAACAGGGCTACCAAAAACACGTTCTGGAAAGATAATGCGTCGAATTCTTCGAAAGATTGCCGAAGGAGATTTCTCTAATTTTGGAGACACTTCTACACTGCTAAACCCTGAAATTGTCAACGAAATAAAAGAAGGCAAAATTTAAAAAAAATGGCTGTTTCTTTCATTTAGAAACAGCCATTTTCATATCTAGTAAAACCGCTCAAAAGGAAACGATTCAAAAAGCAAAGTGCACTAATACACAATACTAGATTTAATCCTTAATCATTTTCAATACTTGCGTCTGGTTTTTATCATTGTAAGCTTTTACTAAATAAAAACCTTTACTTAAATCACTAATACTAAATTGTTGATCAATAGACTTAACTGAATCAAATTGTTTAACTTTTTGACCCGTTATAGAATATATTTCAACTTTTGTTGTCTCTGCACTTAAAGTAAAATAATTTGAAGCAGGGTTAGGATACAATTTAATAGTAGCTTCTTTTTCGAAATCGGCAATAGCCAAAGTAGCCGTTTTGTTTCCTAAAATTCTATACTCTCCAGGTAGCAAATTAATGGTTTGATTCACATCGGTAACGTTTAAGGTCGTATTATCCATCAAATCATACCAAGTACCTGTATATGGGAAACCAGTGGCTACAGCATTGGCTACCACGCCAAAATTTGAAACAATCAACACGTCTTTTAGCTCAGTACTCGCTAGCGCAGCATTGGTAATTTTAATATTTGGAGTAACACTATTTGTGCTAGAAATCGTTACACTGCCCAAAAACACTGGTTCATTGATTTTTAAGGTAATCATTTTCGCCCAGTCGTTATAAATTTTACCACGATCTGAAGCACCTAACCAATTACCTGTCCATTGAGGCTGTGGTTTGGTGTCTAATTTACAATCGCCAGCTGTAGCATCAGAAGGTGTATTTACAACTCCATTATTACAAGCGAATATAGACTGCTCCCAACCTAGTTCTCCAAAATGCCAAATCATTTTTGGTCCTGGAACCAAAAGCGAAACAGCACCAAGTGCCGACATTCTTGACAAGGCAGTACTCAAATTTTTAACATTATAACTTCCAGCACTGTTTCCGAATTGTAAGTTTTTGTACATCAAACGTTCTTCGTCATGGCTTTCGGCGTAACCCATCAAGCGTTGCCCAGCAAATCCTCTACTACTACTAGACATTCTTGCAATATTCTTGTTAGGCCAACCCATCGTCAATTCATTGTACTCATCGGTCATTTTACCCCAAGTCATAATTCCTTTACTGATTGGATCATTGATGCGATAATCCGCCCATTGTCTTTCCTCAGTATCTGTTCCTAAATGTTCAAAAATCACATAATGGGTAGGATCTAAAGACCAAGAATAATCTGCATACTCTTTCAATACATCAACACGATCTTGCTGATAAGCATTGGTTTGCGAGTCTGATCCTTCAGCATTTTGAGTAAATCCTTTGGTTAAATCCCAACGGAAACCATCAATTTTAAATTCATCAACCCATTGTTTGATCACGCGCTTTACATAGTTCTTTGTGCGAGCTTGTTGATGGTTAAAATCTTCTCCTACACTGTAACTGTGTTTAGCTACGGTATTAAAATATGGGTTCTCTGTAGTTGGTGACCCAAAACCATCGCCATCAGGATCATTCATCCACATACGAACCATTGGATTTCTTCCAAAAGCATGATTTAAGGCCACATCTAAAATTACGGCAATTCCGTTCTGATGATACAAATCAATAAGCTCTTTTAACTTCTCGGGTGTTCCATAGAATTTATCTAAAGCCATATGGAAAGAGGTATTATACCCCCAACTTTCGTTGCCTTCAAATTCCATTACTGGCATTAATTGAATGGCATTGACCTTTAAATTTTTGAAATAATCAATTTTATCGATTAAGTCTTGGTAATTTCTTCTGGCGTCAAAGTCACGAACCAACACTTCATAAACTACTAATTTTTCTTTAGCTGGTTTCACAAAATTTAAGGTTGCTTGACTCCAAGCATAGGGTGTTTGTCCGGTTTTAAACCAAGTAACCTCTCTTTCTTGTCCAGAAGGATAAGCTGGTAAATTAGGAAAAGAAGCCGCTGGAATCCCACCATCATCATAAGGTGACAAGACCAAAGTTGAATAAGGGTCTGCAGCTTTTACCAAACTTGGTGAACCAGCCAAAGGGGTTTGATCCACCACCCAATATTGGTAGGTATAATTGGTTCCTGCAGTAAGTCCAGTTAATGCTAACCAGAATTTTGTTGATCCGGCCGTAGCATCTTTTTTCATTGCATAAGCTGCAGTAGGTTGCCAATTATTAAAACTTCCTGCTACATATACAAAATCTTTTAATGGAGCATCCAATACCAAAGTAGCTTTAGTAGCATCGTTTGGATTATAGTTGATTCCATCTACTAAACCTGCTGGAATCGTTTCAGAAACCACTGTTGGACTCACTACAGCTGTGAACTTTTTAACAATCGTGGTTGTTCCTTGTGTTACTTCTAATTCATAATTTTGATTTCCAGTAATATTAGTATGATTAAAAGCATAACTAGCTGTAGCTGAAGCAGTATTGATAGAAGCTCCATTGGATTTCAAATTGTAATTCGCAACACCATTGGTATTTGTTGCTGTTATATTCAAACTACCTCCAGAGGCTAAAATTGTCGTACTGTTTTGAGTAGGAGTATTCAATGTAACTTGAAAAGACCCAACTTCAGCCAAAATATCTTGGGATTTTTTATCACCAGTTCCATCTTTAGCTTTAACTAAAAATCCAATTTTACCAATACCCGTTGCGTTATAATAAGTTGCAGGAGTTATAGTTTTGGTATAGGTATCTGAACCAGCATTATAGGTAAATCTAGCCGCTTCATCTGAAGCAGTCCAAGAACCGTTTAATGGTGTTCCTTTAGGCGAAGTATCATTGGTATCAAAAGCCCAAGCCCACATATACAAAGCATTACCTGTAACTCCCCAAGTAGCTTCATTAATACTTGACCCATTGATAGTGATAGTAATTGCTGTAGTCTCTTCGAAAGTGGCAGGAGTGATAGTATATGAAACGGTTTGTTGCTGTGCAAAAACAATACCACCCAACAAAAGGAATCCTAAAAGTAAAATTTTTCTCATTCTTTTTGGCTATTAAAGATTAATGAAAAAAGGGTTGTCTTTAGGACAACCCTTCTTGGTATGTATCAAAAAACTAGTTTTTAGTTACAGTGTATTTGTAGTTTCTTGGAGAACTCAAATCAAGAGTAATTGTATAGTTTCCAGCTGTAGCAACTTTTATGTTATCTCCACCGTATTCTAAACTTCCATTAGCTCCTGTATCACCCATATTAACATCCCAGTTATTATTAGCTCTAAATTTCATTTCTTTACCACCAACTAAGTCTACAGTAATTTTCCAAACTTTTGCAGCTGCATCATAAGTCATAGCAGTACTATTATCCCAAGCACCAGGTGTAGCATCACCAACAATTCCCCAAGAAGTTGCTGTAGTTTTGTATGTTAATTTTTCTGTATCAACCTCTATTCTGTAATATCCAGCAGCAGTCATTTTCAAGTTAGCACCTTTTGGATCTAAAGTTCCAGCAGTAGCACCTTCCCCAAATTCACCTTTCCACTCAGGGAAGCTTGTGAATTTGTATTCACCAGCACCAGCAAAATTAACATACCCCTCAAAATCAACTTTTCCAAATCCTGAAGCAGATAATTGTGGAGAAGAAGCAGGATCCCAATCTTTTGGATATCCTGAAGCAGCTGCATACCCACCTGGAACCCACAACTTAGGATTTTCAGTAGTGTAAGGAGTTAAAACAAGTCCAATAACATTAGAATACATTGGAGCCATATTTCCAGTAACAGCACTAACTCTTGCTTCATATTCAGCAGGGGCAAAAGGAGTTGCTTTCAATGCTAATGCAGCCTTATTCATAGTCTCTACAGTCACAGAAACCTGATTTTCAGAAACAACAGATCCTATTACTTGAGGAGTTTTGAATTCATTCCCTTTTTTATCAATCTCTACAGAGTATGTTATCTGAACATCCCCAGAAAAGTTAGCAGATTTCCATGTAAAACGTTCAGCTTGAGCTGCAGCATTTTCAGGTTTTAAAACATAGGCTGCACCTGAGGTTGGAGCAGTCAACACAGGAGAATCAACTCCTTCAATTACAGGTCTATCTTGTACATCTTCAACGTTACATGATATAGCTAACATTGCAAACAATGCAATTAACGATCTTTTTATATTTTTCATTGTATTGGTTTTTTTTAATTAGTATCCAGGGTTTTGTTTCAATTTGTTATTAGCAACTAAAGCTGTTGCTGGAATAGGGAATAAATCTCTGAAAGATTGTGTTGGAGAGCCTCCAGCTACATTACCCTTCCAAGGCCATAAGTAAGAACCACCCGTAAATTTACCGAAACGAATTAAATCAGTTCTACGGTGTCCTTCCCAGTGTAATTCTTTTGCTCTTTCATCAAGGATAAAATCTAAAGTAAGATCTCCTGCGGAAATAGTTGTTGTTTGAGCACGAGTTCTTAGCGCATTAACATAACCTACAGCAGTAGCAACATTACCTCCTGCACCTCTAGCAACACATTCGGCATACATTAAATAAGCATCAGCTAAACGAAAGATAGGGAAATCCGTATCAGCAAAATTTCCTGATTTATCAGATCCTTGAACACCTGCTTTTGTAACATTTCTGAATTTTTGAATAGCATAACCATCTGAAAAGCTTCCCACATTTTTAATCTCTTTTGATTGACCTTGTGTAAAGAAGTTTCCACGTACATCTGTAGAACCCGCAGGGAATTTATCAACAAATGCAGAAGTAGTTCTAATACCAGCCCAACCTCCGTTGATACCAAATTCTGATGCTTTCATATCACCACCAACTGGAGCGTGAACCAAGAATGTTGTTCCACCATAAGTTTGAGTATTAAGACCATCAAAAGCAACTGTAAATATAAACTCATTTTGAGCTCCATTTGAATTGTTATCAGCTAAGAACAAATCTTTATAATTGTTATGAATAGCATACCCAGAAGTAATTACTTTATTAATTAGTGGTAATGCACCTACATAATTATCAGTTCCAGTATACACTTTTGCATTCATATACAGTTTAGCTTGCAACATCCAAGCTGCAGCTTGATCAACTCTATACAATTCATTGGTCTTTGGCGCTTTTAACTCAGGTGTCAAAGCGGTCAACTCTTCATCGATGAACTTATAAATCTCCGCTCTTGAAGCGTATTCAGGATAATAGAATGTACTTGGAGATGTTTCCGTTACAATTGAACCACCACCAAAAGTATCAACTAAGTGCCAGTATGTCAACGCTCTTAAGAAACGTGCTTCAGCTCTGTAGGTTTTAATTTCTGCTAGAGTTGGAGCATCTAGTCCTTTTCCATTTAACTTTTCATCTGTCGTTTGTCTTAAAAACTCATTACAGTTAACAATCTGAAAAGAGAAACGAGCAAAAGTAGCAGCAATAAATGTATCTAAAGAAGTCCATGTTTGATAGTGAAAATCTTTGATTGTTCCGTCATTCCATGCAATAATTGCTTCATCTGTGGTAAGCTCTTGCATCATCCAAAAACCTCTAATATATTGGCTAGCACCTTCATCTATTCCTGAAATATCAGGAGAACCAGCAGGCCCTGATTGACCTGAAGTAGCAAAACCAGCATACAATTTAGCTAAGAATTGTTTATAGGAAGCTGGATCTTTAAAAAATTCATCTCCAGGAACAGCAGCAGTATTTTCTGGAGCTTGGTCCAAATCATTGGTACACGATGGGAATAACATCACCAACAGTAACAAAGAAATACCCAATAATTTAATGTGTGTCTTTTTCATTTTTCTTGTTATTTGCATTAGAAATTAACGTTTAAACCTAACGTGAAAGTTATTGGTCTCGGGTATAAATTATTGTCAATACCTCCAGAAATTTCTGGATCAAGTCCTTTATAGTCCGTAATTAAGAATACGTTCTGAGCAGCAAAAGTTAATTTTACTAAAGAATTTGAATCTGGTTTTTGATTGAAAGTATATCCAATACTAACATTGTCCAATCTCAAGAAAGAAGCGTCTTGAATGTAGTAATCAGACTCATATCGTTTCGTATCTTGAGTTGTAAATCCAGTTTCTAAAATATTTTGAACGCCGTTTGACAAATCCGTATCTCTAATCAAAATATTTTGGAATGAACCATTGTTAGAATCTACGTTATTGTAATTGAAATTACCCCATGATCCTCTGAAAGCAGCCGCAAAATCCCAATTTTTATAAGTAACTGCCGTGTTAAACCCGTAGAATACATCAGCTGCTGGTTTGTGGAAACGGTATTTGTCTTGTTCATTTACGATTCCATCTTTATTTCTGTCAATGTACACCCCGTCTAAAGGTTTTCCATCTGCTCCATAAGCTTGCTCAAAAACATAGAATGAGTTAGGTGCATATCCTACTTGGTGATTTTGAATCGTATTTCCCGTACCTCCTGCATAACCCCCAACATTAATACCTGGAGTATTATCTTGAGCAGTAGTTAAGGCTGTAATTTTAGAGTTTTGGAAAGTAATATTTCCTCCAATACTCCACTCTAAGTCATCGGTTTTAACTGGAATTACATCTCCAGAAATCTCGATACCTTGATTTCTAATAGTACCAATGTTATAATTATCAGCATTTGAAAATCCAAAGAAAGGTGGATTAGCAGTAAACAACAACAAGTCTTTAGTATCTCTTTGATACACATCTACAGTACCTTTGATTCTATTATTTAAGAATCCAAAATCGATACCTGCATTTATTGTTGTAGTTTCTTCCCATTTCAAATTACTATTGTATGGTTGTGGTCTATAAGTATTGTAATAGATATTACCAAACTGATATTTAGCTTGTGAATTTGAAACCAAATACAATGGAATTGATGGATATTGAACCCCTATATCTTGTTGTCCAGTAACTCCCCAACCCGCTCTTAATTTAAGAGTAGAAACGCTCTCCACATCTTTTAAGAAATTCTCATCATTAATTTTCCAAGCCACTGCTACAGCTGGGAAGTTACCC
Organism: Flavobacterium sp. 9R; assembly: GCF_902506345.1. Taxonomy (NCBI): domain Bacteria; kingdom Pseudomonadati; phylum Bacteroidota; class Flavobacteriia; order Flavobacteriales; family Flavobacteriaceae; genus Flavobacterium; species Flavobacterium sp. 9R. The sequence goes on from NZ_LR733413.1 coordinate 2,246,259, forward strand.
CAACGATTCTCTTCAGTAAATCTTGAAGTACCATCTCTTCTAAATGAAGCTGTAATTAAATACTTGTCAGCAATTGTAAAATTAGCTCTAGCAAAAAATGATTGCAAATTAACTCTTGTTGCATTTGGAACACCTGGATTTACTTGATTGTTTTCAAAAACAAAGGAAGTACCATCATTAAAATCTCTAAAATCTTGATAGGTATAACCACCAGTTACATCTAGTTGTGTATCGATGGCATCAATTTTCTTGTTGTAATTCAAAAACAAATCCATCAACTTGTTGTTTCTGGTGCCATTATTTTCATACGTATTGTTAAATCCTGAACCAGGCAAACCAAATAAATAATCCGAATTAGTATTACCGAAAGATCTACCACTCAATTCATCAATACCAAAATTAGCAACCGCTTTCAATTCTGGCAAAAAGTGCAATTTGTAATCAAATTGAATATTACCAATACTTCTAAAAGAAGAACCATAATTATTTTGCTGATTGATTAAGGACAATGGATTTCTACCTGCCAATTGATTGAATTGTGTTGGATTTGTCATCCACTGAAAGTATGTTCCATCAGCATTCTTAATCGATTGCGTAGGATCAAATTGTATTGCAGCTCCAATTGCACCTCTATTACTATAATTGTTTTTCAAATAAGAGGTATTACTATTGATTTGTACCTTTAAATGTTTGTCAAAGAAATCTCCAACTAATGTAGCAGAAAGTGTAGTTCTTTGTAGATTATCTCTTAACAAGATTCCATCTAAATTAGCATATCCAACAGAAGCTCTGTAAGTAATGTTATCAGAACCACCACTTACAGCAATGTTATGATCTGTACCTAAAGCCGTTCTGTAAATCTCTTTTTGCCAATCAGTATTTGCAGCACCTAACAAAGCTTGTTGTTCTGTAGTACCATTAGCAGTAACGAAATTTCTAAATTGATTTGCAGTTAACACGTCAACTGTTTTGGTAACTTCAGAAACTTGAAAATTCCCATTATAGCTTACTTGTAAATCTCCTGCTTTACCTTTTTTGGTAGTAATGATGATTACCCCGTTTGATGCTCTTGAACCATAAATAGCGGTTGCCGATGCATCTTTTAAAACAGTGATAGATTCAATGTTATTCTGGTTAATAGTCGTTAATGGATTTCTACCACCGTTAATTCCTCCTGCTGCTACTGGAACTCCATCAATAACATACAAAGGATCATTATTAGCATTTAAAGAAGATCCACTTCTAATTCTAATAGTGGCCCCTTCACCAGGTGAACCACCACCATTAACAATTTGCAAACCTGCTACTTTACCCTGAATCATTTGGTCTGCAGAAGTTACTGGTCCTTTGTTAAAGTCTTTTGCTCCAAGCACAGTTACAGCACCTGTAGCATCTTTCTTTTTAACAGTACCATAACCTACTTGCACCACAACTTCTTTCAGTTCGTTTGCATCTTCTTCTAAAGAAGCGTTCAATACAGCTTGGCCCTCATAAGTTAAAGTAAGACTTCTCAGTCCTATGAAAGAAAATACAATTTTATCCCCTTTTTTAACATTGGATAATTTATATTTACCATCAAAATCGGTAGAAACACCGTTTGCTGCTCCTTGTATATTTACATTGGCTCCTGGTATTGGTTGTCCTGTTGCTTTTTCAACAACAGACCCCGTAACAGTATTCTGAGCCAGAATACTGAATGGTAGGAGTAGCAATAAAAATAACAACTTTTTATAAATTGTTTTCATACTTTTTGTTTAAATTAATGTTTAATTTTGGTTTTTAGTTAAGCTTTTGTTTTACTTCGAATTTCAAAATTAACATAATATTAATATCGCTGACATGACAAAAATCAGTTTAGTTTACGAAAACGTGATAGTGTTGAAAACTTTGAGGTATATTTATTATTTTTAACTAAAAATTGCCAGAATCAAAAAAAAATATCGCAACAAATACGATACTCTTTTTTTACAAATAACTAAAATGAAGAAAAAAGTAACATTAAAGCAAATTGCCAAGGAACTAGATGTCTCCATTTCAACTGTTTCAAAATCACTACGTAACAGCTTAGAGATTGGCGAAGAAACACGCCTTAAAGTGCAAGCTTTTGCCAAGTTCTATAATTACAAACCCAACAACATAGCCCTTAGCTTAAAAAACAGAAGAACCAAAACAATTGGCATCATTATTCCAGAAATTGTACATTATTTCTTTTCTACTGTCATTAATGGTATTGAACAAGTGGCCAACGAAAAAGGATATAGTGTAATTATTTGTTTATCGGATGACTCGTTTGATAAAGAAGTAATGAATATGGAACTTTTGGCACATGGAAGCACAGATGGCTTCATTATGTCTTTATCTAAAGAAACCCAATACAAAAAAGACTTTCACCACATTACCGAAGTAATTGATCAAGGAATGCCTGTCGTAATGTTTGACAGAATAACTGATGAAGTGCACTGTGACAAAGTAATCATTGACGACAAAAAAGCGGCCTACGAAGCAGTGGAATACCTAATTAATCAAGGAAGAAAAAAAATTGCACTAGTAACCACAGTAGATTATGTAAGTGTAGGTAAACTACGAACCGATGGCTACATCAAAGCTTTACAAGACAACAACATTGCTTTTGATGAAAACCTTATCATCAAAATCGAAGATGTAGACACCTGCGAAATTACTATTAGCAAATTATTAGCTGACAAAGTAATTGATGCGGTATTTGCCGTTAATGAACTTTTTGCTGTTACTATCCTAAAAACAGCTCACAAAATGAATTTGAATGTACCCAAAGACCTTGCAATAATTGCATTTACTGATGGTATCATATCAAAATATTCCACTCCAACCATAACTACTGTAAGTCAAAGTGGTATTAAAATGGGCAAAAAGGCAGCAGAAATTCTTATTGAAAGATTAGAATCTGAAGAAGATGATAACGATGAAGAAATCTACAAAACTGAAATCATTGAGACCCATTTAATCGAAAGAGAATCCACTGATTAAATTGATGATTTATCAACAAAAAACGTTGGAGTACTAATTATTTACTTGAGAAGTAAACCCTCAAGTAAATAATTCTCTATATTTACACAAGTCAAAACTTTTTTTTTACTTCGAAAATCAAGCAAAGTTTTGTTATTTTCTACTTACGCAAACTTTTTGTTTTTTTTATAACAAAATGTTCGCTGTACTTTCCATAATCAACCAAACCTTGCTTATACAAGCAAAACAAATTTATTTTTTTTGTAACTTTCACGATTCTAACAAATTAAGAAAGAACATCTACTTAAATGAGTTTATAGAATATTCATTTGATATATGTATTAATTCTAATGGCAACTCTTAATTTTTAACAGCGCTATAATCTGTAAAAAATAGATTTTTAGCTTTTATTGAAAATTAAGCAATCCATTAAAAATGAAATGCAATAGCAAAAATTCTTTCTCATCATCTAGATTTATAACTGGAATATTTTTGTACAACACAGCATTAGACATCAACAAACATAAGTGTTTGTAATATTTAAACTTTATAATATGGATCATATAGAAAAACCAAAATTAAGTTTTTGGCAAATTTGGAATCTAAGTTTTGGATTTTTAGGAGTACAAATTGGTTATTCACTACAAAACGGAAATACCAGCAGAATTCTAGAAGCTTTAGGAGCAGATGTCCACAGTATTGGATACTTTTGGTTAGCAGCACCTCTTGCGGGATTAATTGTACAACCTATTATTGGCCTTTCAAGTGATAAAACTTGGACAAGACTTGGACGAAGAATCCCATTTATATTTTTTGGAGCAATAGTATCGGCACTTGCTATGTTTTTTATGCCTAATGCTGAGTATTTTGCCTATTTATTACCACCGTTATTTTTTGGCGGATTAATGTTGTTGTTAATGGACACTTCCTTTAATGTGACCATGCAACCCTTTAGAGCTTTAGTTGGAGATATGGTCAATGATGATCAACGCAACTTAGGCTACTCACTACAAAGTGCTTTAATTAATTTTGGAGCCGTTTTTGGATCATTACTACCATGGATTTTGACTAAATCTGGTATTGCAAATGTTCCTGCACCTGGAGAAAAGGTAGCAGATTCAGTAATTTGGTCTTTTTATATTGGAGGTGCAATCTTATTATTAAGTGTACTATGGACCGTATTCAAAACAAAGGAATACGCACCAAAAGAACATGCACTTTACAACAAAATTGATTTAGACGCTGATGTTAAAAAAGAAAAAACAAGCATCATTAAATTAATAACTACTGCTCCAAAAATCTTTTGGCAACTTGGATTCGTACAATTCTTTTCTTGGTTTGCCTTGTTTTTAATGTGGGTATATACCACAAGAGCCATTGCTAATCAAGTTTGGGGACCAGATGCACTAGATGCTAAATCGATAGGATTTAATGAAGCTGGAGATTGGACAGGAGTTTTATTTGCTTTTTACAGCGCAGTTGCCGCTATTTATTCGCTACTTATTCCATCTATTGCAAAATCTATTGGTCGTAAAAAAACCTATTCTTTCTCATTATTGATGGGTGGTTTAGGATTAATATCAATGTTTTTAATAGAAGATAAAAATCTCTTACTCTTATCTATGATTGGTGTAGGATTTGCTTGGGCAGCTATTTTAGCTATGCCTTACGCAATGTTGTCCGGTTCGTTACCTGCTGACAAAATGGGAGTTTACATGGGCTTATTCAATGCCACTATTACCTTGCCACAGATTGCCGCTGGATTATTAGGAAGTACTTTAATCGCTCTTTTCGGCGGTTTCCCAATGGCTATAATCGTTATTGCTGGTGCTTCAATGTTGATTGCTGGTTTGGGTGTTATTTTCATCAAAGAAAAAACAACTAACCAATAAAATTATTTTAAAATGAAAAAGAAAAAAGGATTTATTTTCGATTTAGATGGTGTTATTGTAGACACTGCAAAATACCATTATTTGGCTTGGAAGAAAATTGCAGACAGCCTAAATATCGAATTTACGCATGAACACAATGAACTATTAAAAGGAGTTAGCCGTGTACGTTCATTAGACATTATTCTAGAACTTGGAAGTGTTGAAGCTTCTCAAGAACAAAAAGACCAATGGTTAGTTCAAAAAAATGAGGAATACTTGTCCTATCTTGTAGATATGGATCAAAGTGAAATTCTTCCGGGAGTTGTACCTGTCTTAGACTATTTAAAAGCAAATGAACAACTTATCGCGCTAGGTTCTGCAAGTAAAAACGCTAGACCTATCTTAGAAAAAACAGGCATTCTATCTTACTTTGATGCCATAGTTGATGGTAATGATGTTTCGAACGCAAAACCAGATCCAGAAGTGTTTTTGATTGCAGCGCAACAATTAAATACTTCACCTAATGACGCTATTGTTTTTGAAGATTCTGTTGCTGGAATTCAGGCTGCAAATATTGCCAATATGACTAGTGTCGGAATCGGTGATGCTACTGTTCTACATGAAGCACAACATAATTTCAAAGATTTCACCTTCATTGGTACTTCATTTTTGAATGAATTGATCGAAAAATAAAAAATCCCTTTGACTTTTGAAAAGTCTAGTAATTATAGAAATTAAAATAAATTAAAGAAAATGAACCAAGATTATATAAAACCAGACAATTGGTCCATCATTGAAGAAGAATTTGATGTAGAAAGAGTTAAGTCGTCGGAAAGTCTTTTCAGTATAGGAAATGGCGCCATGGGACAAAGAGCCAATTTTGAGGAAAGCTATTCTGGCCCAACTTTTCAAGGAAGCTACATAGCAGGTATATACTATCCAGACAAAACAAAAGTAGGATGGTGGAAAAATGGGTATCCAAAATATTTTGCAAAAGTATTGAATGCACCCAATTGGATTGGAATTGACATTGAAGTTAATGGTGAAAATTTCGATTTGTTTACTTGTACTCAAGTAAAAAATTTCAAAAGAGAATTGAACATGAAAGAAGGTTGGTACAACCGTTCTTTTGAAGCAACTTTAGCTAATGGTACTGAAATTGCAGTAAATGTTCGCCGTTTTTTGAGTATTACTCTAGACGAAGTTGGATTTATTAATTATGAAATTACACCGTTAAACAAAGACGCTAAAATTGTTTACAAACCCTATATAGACGCAGGAATTACTAACGAAGACACCAACTGGGAAGAAAAATTCTGGGAGCCTTTGGAAGTAAAAAAAGCAGCAAATGAAGCTTTTATTACTGCACAAACCTTCAAGACACATTTTAAAGTAACAACTTTTATGCAAAACACCGTTTTAATTAATGGTGTAGCATCTCACATTTCTCCAACTTCAATAGAATCTGGCACTGATAAAGTACAATATACTTATGAGACTATTGTAGCTAAAGGTACTGTATCATCTATTCAAAAAATAGGAGGATATGCTGTTTCCTTAAATCATAAAAACACACAATCTGCTGCTGAAAAAATCATTCACGAAGCATTAGCAAAAGGATATGATACTTTATTAGAAGAACAAAAAGACGCTTGGGCAAAAATCTGGGAGATGTCAGATATTACCATTGCAGGAGATGTAAAAGCACAACAAGGGATTCGTTTCAATATTTTCCAACTGAATCAAACCTACTTAGGTAAAGATTCTCGACTAAATATTGGTCCAAAAGGATTTACCGGAGAAAAATATGGTGGATCAACGTATTGGGATACTGAAGCGTATTGTATTCCGTTTTACATGGCAACCAAAGACCAAGAAGTTGCGCGTAACTTATTGACGTATCGTTACAACCAATTGGACAAAGCCATTGAAAATGCTAAAGACAATTTAGGATTCAAAAACGGTGCTGCCTTGTATCCAATGGTTACAATGAATGGTGAAGAATGCCATAACGAATGGGAAATTACACATGAAGAAATTCACCGTAATGGAGCTATCGCTTTTGCTATATTTAATTATTACAGATATACTGGAGATTATTCTTATATCCCAGAAAAAGGATTAGAAGTATTAATTGGTATCGCACGTTTTTGGCACCAAAGAGCCTCTTTTTCTAAAGACAAAAACCAATTCGTTATTCTAGGAGTAACTGGACCTAACGAATACGAGAACAACATCAATAATAACTTCTACACCAATTATATTGCTAAATGGTGTATTGATTATACCTACGAACAAATTCAAAAAGTAGCCACTGAGTACCCATCAGACCACAAACGTGTGATTGAGAAAGTAGCCCTTTCGGATGCTGAATTGCAAGATTGGAAAAAAGTTGCTGGCAATATGTATTTCCCAAAATCAGAAGAATTAGGTATCTACTTGCAGCAAGATGGCTTCTTAGACAAAGATTTGGTTCCTGTAAAAGACCTAGACAAATCACAACGACCAATTAATCAAAAATGGTCATGGGATAGAGTATTACGTTCGCCATACATCAAACAAGCGGACGTACTTCAAGGATTCTATTTCTTCGAAGATCATTTTACTACCGAAGAGTTAAGAAAGAATTTTGAATTCTACGAATCATTTACCGTTCACGAAAGTTCGCTTTCGCCATGTGTTCACTCTATCCAAGCGGCTAAATTGGACAAAATGGATATGGCTTACACTTTCTACCTAAGAACTTCACGTCTTGATTTAGATGACTACAACAAAGAAGTAGAAGAAGGATGTCACATTACCTCAATGGCAGGAACATGGATGAGTATTGTTGAAGGTTTTGGTGGAATGCGTGTCAAAGAAGATACTTTACACTTTGCTCCTAAGATTCCAAAAGAATGGGAAGGGTATTCGTTTAAAATCAACTTTAGACACCAAATACTTAAAATGGAAGTGACTCATAATGAAACCAAGTTTTCATTAGAAGGAGACAAAGCATTGACCGTATTTGTCAACGGAAAAGAAGTAGTGGTTCAACCCAACTAATTCAATTCACCTAATAATAATAACCCTTTCAAAGTCCGCTTTGAAAGGGTTTAAAATTTAAAAAAATGAGAAAAATAATCGTATTTCTGTTATTCAGCTCACTAGCATTGGCACAAAATACTAATCGAAAGTTTGAAAGTTTTAAAAAAACCAATCAATCTCTTGAAGTTACTACTTCAGATGGTGTGTATACTTTTCAACCGTATTCAGACAAAATCATTTCCACTTCATTTGTTCCAAATGGAGAAAAAGCCAATTCCAAATCACACGCCGTAGTGGCATCACCCCAAAAGGTTAGCCTCAAAATTACCACAACTCCAACTTCCATTCAAATGGCAACTACTGGTATTGTGGTCGTTATTGAAAAATCCCCTTTTAAAATAAGCTACTTATACAAAAACAAAGAACTGATTTCGGAAAAAACAGGCTATTTCAAAAAAGAAAGCAATGAAATCCTAGATTTCAACTTAGACGCTACCGAGGTTTTATACGGAGGTGGCGCAAGAGTTCTGGGAATGAACCGTCGTGGCAATCGCCTTCAGTTATACAACAGAGCGCATTATGGATATGAAACGCGTTCTGAATTGATGAATTTCACTATGCCTTTGGTGCTTTCATCCAAAATCTATGCGGTTCATTTTGACAATGCACCAATCGGCTATTTGGATTTGGACAGCCAAAAAAACAATACTCTAGCTTACGAAACCATTTCTGGGAGAAAGACCTATCAAGTAATCGCAGGGGACAATTGGATAGATTTGATTGACAACTACACCAACTTGACAGGAAAACAACCATTACCAGCTCGTTGGACTTTGGGTAATTTTTCTAGCCGTTTTGGTTACCATACCGAAGCTGAAGTTAATAAAACCATCGACAAATACATCAAAGACGAAATTCCTGTAGACGCCATTATCCTTGATTTGTATTGGTTTGGAAAAACCGTGCAAGGAACGATGGGAAATTTAGATTGGGACAAAGACAATTTTCCTAATCCAACTAAAATGATGGACGATTTAAATAAAAAAGGCGTTAAAACAGTAGTAATAACCGAACCATTTATTTTAACGACTTCGTCAAAGTGGAAAGAAGCAACAGACAAAAAAGTCTTAGCCGTTGACAAAGATGGAAAGCCGTTTACTTATGATTTCTATTTTGGCAACACCGGAATAGTCGATATTTTTAAAACAGATGGCAAACAATGGTTTTGGAATATATACAAAACGTTAATCAACCAAGGTGTTGGTGGTTTGTGGGGCGATTTGGGTGAACCCGAAGTTTTCCCTTCTGCCGCAATTACAAGCGGTGGCTCGGCAGATGAAGTTCATAATATTTACGGACATAATTGGGCACAACTCATTGCAGAAGGGTATCAAAAAGAATTCTCTAACACTAGACCTTTTATCTTGATGCGTGCCGGATATTCAGGCTCACAACGTTTTGGTATGATGCCTTGGTCTGGTGATGTAAGCCGTTCTTGGGGTGGATTAAAACCGCAAACCGAAATTTCTTTACAAATGGGAATGCAAGGAATGGGTTATATGCATTCGGATTTAGGAGGTTTTGCAGGTGATTATTTTGACAATGAATTGTATACTAGATGGCTACAGTACGGCGTTTTTCAACCTATTTTCAGACCTCACGCGCAAGAAGACGTGGCTTCTGAACCTGTTTTTAAAGATATTGTAACCAAATCCAATGCCAAAAAACAAGTAGAATTGAGATACCAATTACTGCCTTACAATTACACTTTGGCTTTCGAGAATAACCAAAAAGGCACCCCTTTGATGCGTCCTTTATTCTTTGAAGAACCCGAAAATCAACAATTGCAAACTACATCAAACACGTATTTGTGGGGGAATGATTTCTTAGTACAACCCATAACTGATGCTGGAAAAACATCGGCTACGGTGTACTTTCCAAAAAACAACAATTGGTTCGATTTTTACAACGACAGCAAATACATAGGCGGTTCTTTTGCCGAAGTAGCTACAGCAACAGATCATATTCCTGTTTTTGTTCGTGGAGGCGCTTTTATTCCAAGAATTAAAACCATTCAAAATACCACAAAATATAGTTTAGATGCTTTTGACTTGCATTACTTTATGGATGAGAAAACACCAAACAGCGAAGGCAAGCTCTACAACGACGACGGATTAACGGCGAATGCTTTTGAAAAAGGGAATTATGAAATACTCAATTTCAAAGCCAATTCTAAAGACAAAATGACTACTATAACCGTTGCAACACAAATTGGAAAGGCTTATAGTTCAAAAGATAAAAAAGCCAATCTAGTGTTGCACAACGCTCCTACTACCACTCAAATAAAGGTAAACGGAGTCGTAACACCATTCACAAAAGAATCGAACACCATAAGTGTTTCAATTCCTGTAACCAAAGACAAATCAACCATCATTCAAATTCAATAAATAATGAAAAATAAAGCTTTAGCACTAACACTCGCCCTATCTTCCTTGTTTTGCGGATATACTAATGCACAAAAAAAGAGTTCTCCTAAAAAAGAAACTACTCCTTTTGTTTGGGAAGGTGCCAATTTGTATTTCTTAATGACGGACCGTTTTAATGACGACAACAATAAGAAAGAAATATACTTTGACCGAACCAAAACTACGGGAAAACTACGCGGTTTTGAAGGAGGAAATATTAAAGGAATCACTAAAAAAATAGAAGAAGGCTACTTTACTAAACTAGGAATCAATGCCATTTGGTTGACACCAATTGTAGAACAAATTCACGATGGTGTAGACGAAGGAACCGGTTTAAGTTATGGTTTCCACGGTTATTGGGCCAAAGATTGGACGGCTTTAGATCCAAATTTTGGTACTAAAAAAGACTTAGCAGAATTGGTTAAAAAAGCACACGCCAAAGGAATCCGAATTGTATTAGACGGTGTAATCAATCACACCGGACCCGTAACAGCCAATGATCCCGTATGGCCAAGCGAATGGGTTAGAACTTCTCCTCAATGCGATTACAAAACTTTTGAAGGAACTACCGCTTGTACGCTAGTAGCCAATCTTCCAGATGTAAAAACCGAAAGCGAAAAAGAAGTAGCCCTTCCTCCTTTCTTAATCGAAAAATGGAAAAAAGAAGGCCGTTACGAAAAAGAAATGGCTTCGTTAGATGCTTTTTTCAAAAGAACAGGCTATCCAAGAGCGCCAAAATACTACATCATCAAATGGTTGACAGATTACATCGTTGAATTTGGAATTGATGGTTACCGTGCCGATACCGTAAAACATACAGACGAAAAAGTATGGGCAGCCTTCCAAAAAGAATGCAATTATGCGTTCGGAGTTTGGAAGAAAAACAACCCGTCAAAAGTATTAGACAACAACTCCTTTTACACCATAGCCGAGGTATATAACTACGGTATTAGTGGTGGACAAGATTTTGATTTTGGAGACAAAAAAATCAATTACTTCCAAAACGGCTTCAACAATATGATCAATTTTGAGTTCAAATGGGATGCTCAAAAAGACTATGAATTCATTTTTTCTAAATACTCTTCCAAACTGAATAACGAGTTGCAAGGATATAGCGTGCTGAATTATTTATCCTCTCACGACGATGGAGGCCCGTTCGATGCCAAAAGAGAAAAAACCATCGAAAGCGGGACTAAACTTTTGCTTTCTCCTGGAATTTCGCAAGTGTATTATGGTGATGAATCTGGACGTTCCTTGGTAATCGAAGGTACACAAGGCGATGCCACTTTGCGCTCGTTTATGAACTGGAAAGCCATCAAAACCAATCCCGAAACCCAAAAAACATTGGCGCATTGGCAAAAACTAGGACAGTTCAGAAAAAACCATCCTGCAATCGGAGCTGGAGTTCACAAACAAATCTCGGCTACTCCTTATACCTTCAGTCGTTATTTTTCAAATGGAAACTTCACCGACCAAGTGGTCATTGCGTTAGATGTGAATCTTGGAGCCAAAGAAATACCTGTAGGCACAATTTTCGCAGATGGAACCCTTCTTCGCGATGCTTATTCTAATCAAGAAGTAAAAGTGACCAATGGAAAAGTAACTATCAATTCTAATTTTACTTTTGTGCTTTTAGAGGCCAAAAAATAGAAATTTCATAAGAGTTCAAACACCGCAAATTCGCAAATTGATTTCCCAAGTAGGGATTAAAATTTGTGAATTTGTGGTTTTTTTATAAAGAAAAAGAAGAAATTACGAAGAAATACTTTTGCACTTTGCGTTCCTTGCGTAAATCTTTGCGAACCTTGCGGTTAATTTTACAAAAAACATAAAACAATGATAACCTCGTATTTAACTAAGAAGTAATTCCTTTTTCCTATTTTAGACCAAAAGAAAAAAAATGAAACTTCAACCGTATCTTTGGCTTATTTTTATTGGATTAACCAGTTGTACTACTATGCACAAACCACTCAACATAGGTCATAGAGGAGCTATGGGACACGAAACCCAAAACACCGTTCCCGCGATTAAAAAAGCATTAGCGATGGGCGTCGACCGCATCGAAATTGATGTGTTTGTCATCAAAACAGGAGAAGTTATAGTATTTCACGATGATATTTTGGATAGCCTCACCAATGCAAAAGGTCCGATAGAAAACTACACCTTCGAAGCCTTGCAAAAAGTAATCGTAAAAGGCGGACATCACATTCCTACCCTAGAAGAAATCATCACCACCATCGACCGAAAAGTACCTTTGAATATCGAATTAAAAGGCAAAAATACCGCCGAAGCTACACATAAAATTGTTGCTGCTTTTGGCAAAAAAGGCTGGAAAACTTCTGATTTTATCATCTCGAGTTTCCTTTGGAACGAATTAGAAACCTATCGAAAACTCGATTCCAAAATAGCCATTGACGTCTTAACAGAAGAAAATCCGCTAGACGCACTCCCAATGGCGCATCAATTAAAGGCACAATCCATCAATCCTTGGTTCAAAACCCTTACGCCAGAAAACGTAAAACGTATTCACCAAGAAGGATTTAAAATCAATACCTACACCGTCAACGAACCTGAAGACATTAAAAAAGTAATCGCATTGGGTGTCGATGGAATTTTTTGTAATTTTCCCGAAAGATTACGATGATGTACGACTGTTTAATTGTGGGAGGTGGCGCTGCAGGTTTTTTTACTGCCATCAACATTGTAGAAAGAAATCCAAAAGCCAAAGTTGCCATTTTAGAACGTGGCGCCGAAGTGCTAGGCAAAGTGCGCATTTCGGGTGGCGGTCGTTGCAATGTGACCCACGCTTGTTTTGAACCTAACGAACTCGTAAAATTTTACCCAAGAGGCGAAAAAGAATTGCGAGGTCCTTTTCATCAATTTTGTTCTGGAGACACCATCGAGTGGTTTGAACGCCACGGTGTAGCCCTCAAAATTGAAGACGACGGCCGTATGTTTCCCGTTTCAAATTCTTCTCAAACTATCATTGATTGTTTTCTAAAAGCCACCCAACAATTGGGCATCAAAGTCCTCACGGGTCAGAGCGTACAATCTATTTTCAAAAAAGACAACTACTGGAAAATTGATACCCAAAATCAAAATTATCAAGCCGAGAAATTGATTTTAGCAACGGGAAGCAATCCAAAAATTTGGGAGATGCTACAGGAATTTGGCCACGCCATCATTCCACCTGTACCCTCTTTATTCACTTTTAACACCAAAGACCCCCGAATCAAAGAATTGCCAGGCGTTTCAGCAAAAGTAACCGTAAGAGTGAAGGACACCAAACTCGAAGCCACTGGACCACTTTTAATTACCCATTGGGGGATGAGTGGTCCCGCTATTTTGAAACTATCCGCTTGGGGTGCCCGCATTTTACACGACAAAAACTATCAATTTACACTTTTAGTGAATTGGCTCAATACCATCGATACCGAAGAAGCCATCGCGCAATTGAAAACCCTGAAACAAGAACAAGCTAAAAAAACAGTCGCCAAAAAATCACCTTTTGAACTCACCAATCGTTTGTGGGAAAGTTTGGTGCTGGCTGCTGCCATTACTTCTGAAACCAAATGGGCCGATTTGTCCAAAACCCAATTGCAAAACTTAGCACAACAACTCACCAATGGCATATTTCCGATTAATGGCAAAAGCACTTTTAAGGAAGAATTCGTTACTGCTGGTGGTATTGATTTAAAGGAAATCAACTTTAAAACTATGGAAAGTAAAATCCACCCCAACCTTTATTTTGCAGGCGAAATTGTCAACATTGACGCCATTACAGGTGGATTCAATTTTCAAAATGCTTGGACTAGTGGGTTTATTGTGGCGAATGCGGTGGGGTGAAAAACGATAAAAAAAGTTAATTATTTACCCGTTTCTATAAACTGAATCGCTCGTTCCAAGACTTCATCCTTACCATCTCGAAGACCCAAGATGGTCGGTTTTGCCACGATATCCGGAACTATCCCAATGCGTTGTGTTTCTCGCCCATCAGGATAAAATACACCCAAACCACTAAATTGTGTACTGAAACCTTCGAGTATTTCAAACCTAATTACCCCTCCATCAGCACCTGCAGTTTGACTACCAATGACAGTTGTATTGGGAGCCGCTTGCAGACACATAGCAGAATATTCACCATGGCTCTGCGTGTTCTCATTGACTAAAACAATGACTTTACCTTTATAGTAATCAGGATTTGTTTTACCACACATTTCAGTTTCTCTCCAAATAAATCGCCCTGGATACGTTACATCAGGATCGATAAATTTTGCAAATTCTTTGGGTTCAGGGTTTAAAAATTCCGCTAAGATATAATTCGTATCATGAGCCCCAAGTCGAAGATCAAAAACTATTGCTTTAGTGCTTTTTAGCTTTGCTATGATGTTATTAATGTCTTCTGGATATACTTCTCCCAAATTCACATAACCAATAGAATTGTCTAAAAGTTTCCATTGCCCAAGCAATTTATTGGTCTTTCTGAATAATTTTGCGGAGTGTCGGTAAATATACTTCTCAGCCAATTTACCTTCTCGATTGTATTCTACTTTTACTGAATCTGTATGACCATTAAAAATATGATACCAAGAATTGCTAGCCCGCAAGACATCATTACCTCCATCCAAATATCTTCTTGATTCTTTTAAAATTTCAGGTATTGTTTTTCCGCCCACTTTCGTAATGATATCTCCTACTCTGATATCACTGATTTTAGCCAAAGAATCACTAAATATTTGAGTAATTAGGACCTCATCGTCAACAACTCTAACTCTAGCAGGTATTTGCAATCTGCCAAATTTTTCTAACATCACTTTTGTACCTAGGAAAGCATGTAAATCATTTAATTTAATCACTAGCTCTCGCATTAACAAGTGATACTCAACTTCTGTACTAGCAGTATTGAACTTCGGGAGCATTTCATATAGAACATCATCCCAATTTTGGTCCATTAGGTATTTATATGGAAAAAAATATTCTACATAATTCCAATATCTGAAAAATGCCAACAACCGAAAGTTTCGGTCCTTCCAATCATAATTAGGATATTTTATTTCGTTACTAAACTCATAAGAAATAGCATCTGATTTAGGCTCTCCTTTTCGATAATAAAAATGATTTGACTGTAATCGATTCTCTAATATGAAGGTTAATTTTTTTGAAAGAGATTTTGAAAAAAAATGAGGATTGTTTAGCCAAGCAGCATTTAAGTTTTTGTCAAAATACTTAATTTCATTTGACACAACAATAGGTTCAACTTTCTTTACTTCTCCAAGTGAAGCAATCCAGTTTTCTATCACTTCAGAGAACTCCTTTTTATTTTTAGCTTTTTCTACTTGAGGTAGAATAGTAAATAATTCTTTGTCCCAATCGTACTTCCCGCTAGCCACGTTAGGATGATAATATTTCAAGAAACCCCAAACTTTGGCTGTAGTGGCTAACTTTTCGGTTTCAGTTAAAGATTGTTTAGCTTGAGTTATTTGAAGAAATAAAAAAAGAGTTAAGGAGAAGAAGATTTTTTGCATGAAGGATATTCGTCTTTAATTCACTAATTGTTCATTAAAAACAAATATACCTAATTATTTATTTAACCACCAAATACTTATATTTAATACCGTAGCAAAACTTACCCAAGCCAAATAAGGCAACAATAAATAGCCTGCAATTTTATTGATTTTAGCAAACTGGAGATAAGTTTCATAAATCATCAACCACAATAAGACAATCTCGATTCCGGCTAAAAAAGGATTATGCAATCCAAAAAACAAATACGACCACAAGGCATTTAAGGCCAATTGTATCGCAAAAAGCGTCAAAGCTTTTTTGACAATCGGTCGATTCCATTCAATTTTATCCCAAACCAAACCAGCCGCAACACCCATCATCACATACAACAAACTCCAAACGGGCGCAAAAACCCAATTCGGTGGATTAAAAGAAGGTTTTACTAAAGTCGGATACCAATCCAATATAGCCTGACGTGTAACCATTCCAGAAAAATAGCCTATTGCAAGACAAGTAACAACTACGGTAAGGATTCGAGTAATTTTATTCATTACATATTGTTTTTTAAATGGATTCAAAAATAGCCAAAAGTAACTAAAGGTTTGTCAAAAGAAATAAACCAATTACCAAAAAAAGTATCTTTGCCAAAATTTTATCTTTCATGACCAATACGAATACTTTTATACCTACTGAAGCTTATACCCAAAATATTGACAAAGGTTTTTTCGAGTGGAGTGCTCCAAGTAATATAGCCTTAGTAAAATACTGGGGAAAAAGAGACGATTTGGGACATCAAATACCAGCCAATCCATCTATAAGTTTTACACTAAATAACTGTAAAACCATTACTAGTGTAGCTTTTGAAAAGAAAGACCTTTCGAATTCAATCAACGGAACCAATCCAAGCGATTACTCTTTTGACTTGCTTTTTGAAGGACAGCCTAAAGAGGAATTTAAGCCAAAGATTCAGAAATTTTTGGAGCGAATTGCTCCATTTATGCCCTTTTCGAAAGACTATCATTTTACTATCAATACACAAAATACCTTTCCGCACAGTTCTGGAATTGCTTCATCGGCTTCGGGGATGGCGGCTTTGGCTATGAATTTCATGAGTATTGAAAAAGCATTAAACCCAGATATGAGCGAGGATTATTTTTATCAAAAAGCGTCTTTTCTAGCTCGTTTAGGTTCAGGTAGTGCTTGCAGAAGTGTGAAAGGAAATCTGGTTGTTTGGGGAGACCAAAAGAATATTGAAGGAAGCTCCAACCTTTTTGGAGTGCCTTTTTCAGGAAAAGTACATTCGGTTTTTGAGAATTATCAAGACACTATTTTGTTGGTTGACAAAGGTGAAAAGCAAGTATCGAGTACTGTGGGACATGATTTAATGCACAATCATCCTTTTGCAGCACGTCGTTTTGAACAAGCGCATGAGAATATTGACCAATTAATTCCAATATTCGAAACTGGTGATTTGGAGGCTTTCATCAAAATTGTAGAAAGCGAGGCGTTGACCTTGCACGCAATGATGATGACTTCTATGCCGTATTTTATCTTGATGAAACCAAACACGCTACAAATCATCAACGCCATTTGGAAGTACAGAAACGAAACTAAAACACCCGTTTGTTTTACCTTAGATGCAGGCGCAAATGTGCATGTTTTGTACCCTGAAAACGTAAAAGAATCTGTTTTACATTTTATTCAAAGTGAATTAGTTGGCTATTGTCAAAATGGTCAGTACCTTTGCGATGAAATAGGATTTGGCAGTCAACTAATCAAACAATAATAAAAATCCCTATATTTACCGTTAGGAAAGCAAAAAAGATATGAAAGGACCTTTATTTTACTCAAAAATATTACTTTTCGGAGAGTACGGAATCATACAAGACTCGAAAGGATTATCTATTCCTTATAACTTTTACAATGGCGCCCTTAAAAAAGAGGACAATCCTTCGCAAGAGGCTATTGCTTCTAACGGCCATTTGAAACGATTTGTAACCTATTTGGAAACCCTACAAACGGAACAACCAGATTTGGTACAATTTGACATTACTACTTTACAAAAAGATGTTAACGAAGGCATGTACTTTGATTCTAGCATTCCTCAAGGTTACGGAGTCGGCAGTAGTGGCGCTTTGGTCGCGGCTATTTATGACAAATACGCACAACATAAAATCACTGTTTTAGAAAACTTAACGCGTGAGAAATTATTAGCCTTAAAAACTATTTTCTCTCAAATGGAAAGCTTTTTCCACGGAAAAAGTTCTGGTTTAGACCCGTTGAATAGCTACTTAAGTATACCGATTTTAATTAACTCTAAAGACAATATTGAAGCCACAGGCATTCCGACTCAAAGTTTTGACGGTAAAGGCGCTGTGTTTTTGTTAGATTCTGGCATTGTAGGAGAAACAGCTCCTATGGTAAATATCTTTATGGAAAACTTGAAAGACCAAGGATTCCGCACTATGTTGAAATCACAATTTGTAAAACATACTGATGCTTGTGTAGAAAATTTCCTTGTTGGAGACATCAAAGCGTTGTTTAGCAATACAAAGAAATTATCTAAGGTCGTTTTAAATCATTTCAAGCCAATGATTCCTGAGGAATTTCACGGGGTATGGCAACAAGGAATTGACACGAATGACTACTACTTAAAACTTTGCGGTTCTGGAGGTGGCGGTTACATTCTTGGTTTTACACAAGACTTGGAACGTGCCAAAGCTGCTTTAAAAGACTACAAACTTGAAGTAGTGTACCAATTCTAAAAAAACTTTCAGACGCCATTCAAGATGCAACGAGAGCAAAAGCTATTGTTATTAAAAATCGTTAGTTTGTTCTCTGTTGTTCGAGGGTACAACATCCCTATAATTATCATTGCGCAATATTTGTCGGCTATTTTCATTATGGCTCCAGAGCAGCGTGCCTTGAATATTTTATTGGACTTTAATATTTTTATTTTAGTATTTGCTTCAGCGATTGCTATAGCCTCAGGGTACATTATCAATAATTTTTATGACAGTCAAAAAGATTTAATCAACCGTCCGAACAAATCGATGTTGGACCGATTGGTGAGTCAGAAAACGAAACTTCAGGTATATTTTACTTTGAATTTCATTGTGGCGTTGATGGCTTGGTTTATTTCTTGGCGAGCCTTACTGTTTTTTTCATTCTATATTTTTCTGATTTGGTTCTATTCCCATAAACTGAAAAAAATCGTTTTTATTGGAAATTTATCCGCGGCATTGCTGGCCGTTTGGCCTTTTTTCGCCATTCTTTTGTATTACTATCAACCCACTTCGATTGAAGAATTGGAACGCCACAAAGACCATTTTGCTGTAATCATCGCCCACGCTTCTTTTTTGTTTTTATTGATTTTGATTCGGGAATTGATTAAAGATTTGGAAAATTTGAAAGGAGATTTGGCCAATAATTATCACACTATTCCTGTTTTTTATGGAGAGAATTGGTCCAAAAGAATCAGTACGGGATTAACGGTTTTAACCTTGGTTCCTGTGTATATTTTGATTGAACTCTATGATGTGGGCTATATGGACATTTACTTTTATAGTTCATTAATTGTACTGTTATTTTTTCTGCTTTTATTGTGGCAATCCAACAACAAACCACACTACATTAGACTGCACAATATCTTGAAATTTTTGATTGTAGCGGGAGTTTTTTGTATTGTTTTGATTAACCCAAGTGTGCTTTGGCACGGTAAAAATTGGTTATTGAAGCAGTAATTTCTTTGGAACAAAACGTTCTTTATTGCAGAATTCCATAGCCCTGATGGGAACGGCATCCTTTACTGCCGGGGTTCGGCAGTAAAGATATAGTGGACAGCAGGAAATAGCTCCTAAAGCAAATCGACTTACTAAAAAACCTACTTAACTACTAATAAATTAGTTAGTTATCGTTTTCTAATTATCGAAAATCGTTTCACAAGGATATAAATAGTATCTTTGCACCAAATTAGAGATTATTATGAATAATAAGGAAGGCAACAACAAACGAGGCGGAGCAAGGCCAGCAGGTTCAAGACCCAATTCGAATAAGCCAAAACCTGCGATGCAAAAAAGGGCACAAGGACCTAAAAAAGCAAAACCTACTGCCAAAATAGAAGAGGCAAACAAAGTGGTTAAAAAACCCAATCAAGTAGCTAAAAGACTTAAAGAAAAAGACGAAATTCGTTTGAATAAATACATTTCGAACTCGGGCGTTTGTTCGAGACGTGATGCAGATATTTACATTCAATCAGGTAATGTAAAGGTAAATGGTGTTCCCGTAACCGAAATGGGATACTTAGTAAAACCAACCGATGTAGTAAACTTTGATGGAAAAGTGTTGACTCCAGAGAAGAAAGTGTACATCTTGTTGAACAAACCCAAAAACTTTACCACGGCACTTGATGAAGGTCAGGAATACCGCAATGTATTGGAATTGGTAAAAGGTTCTACTACAGCCAAAATTGCACCGATTGGTAGAATGGACAAAAACACTACCGGTTTGTTATTGTTTACCAATGACACCGATATGATTCGAAAATTCACTTTACCGAATCAGAAATCATCCAAAATCTACCAAGTTTCTTTGGACAAAAACTTGAAATTTGAAGATTTAGAAAAGATCAGCAAAGGACTAGTGATTGATGGTCACCGTGTTTTTGTTGAAGAGGTGAGTTATATTGAAAATGAAGCGAAAAGCGAAGTAGGTTTGAAATTGCGTTCTGCAAATGTAAAAGTGGTGCGTTCTATTTTTGAACAATTCAGTTATGACGTGTTACGCATCGATCGTGTTTCTTTTGCTGGCCTGACCAAGAAGAATTTGCCAAGAGGCAATTGGCGATTACTGACGGATCAAGAAATTATCAATTTGAAAAACGTTTAAAACAGACAATCCCATTACAATCTAATTGAAATGGGATTTTTTAATTATAAAATTTATGACTCCAGAAAAACTAAACTCTATAGCCTACAAATGGTTCGACTGTTTTAATAATAAAGAATTAGAAAAACTACTTTCCCTCTATGATGATGAAGCCATCCATTTTAGTCCAAAACTCAAAGTACGTCAACCTGAAACCCATGGTCTAATCTCAGGAAAAGAAGCTTTAAGAACTTGGTGGCAGGACGCTTTTGAACGATTACCAAGTTTACAGTATAAAGTAACCTCGCTTACCGCTAATGGCGATCGAGTATTTATGGAATACATTCGCATAGTAACTGATGAAAGCGACTTATTAGTAGCTGAAGTGCTAGAAGTAAAAAATGAAAAAATTATTGCCTCGAGAGTGTATCATGGGTAAGATTTACAAAAAAAGTAGCATTAAAATTATCAACTATTTTACACACTGCCAATAAAAAAGGGATGTTGAACTACTCAACATCCCTTTAATGGTTACTATAATTAACTACAAATCAGAAACCTATATTGTCAAAAAAATAATTTCTTTTATTTTTTAAAAAATGAAAAACTGAATAAAGAAGATTCATTTTCATTTGCAACACTTGTTGCATAATCCACATTTGGCAAACCTAAAATTAGCTTCACTCCTCTTGGCAATAGTCTGCAAAAAATTTCAGACTGTGATTCTAAAATTGAGATTAAATTTTTTGGTGTATCTTTTTTTAAATCATTAATTATCAGAATCGACACTACATTCAATACAATTCTAGCTGTTTCACTTCTTACTCCTATTTCATTTGAAATCATCTCAGATATTCTATCTTTTTTAACGGCAAAAAGCCAATCTAAATACAAATATCCACAAGAAAACAAACTTTCTTTCGGGCAATAATTATTCAGTTGGGCTTCAAAATCAAAACTCAAGTTTTGAGAAGATTTTAAAAAAACATCCAAATCATTACTTTTTTTTATTCCAACTAAGACAGCACATATACTTGCTTCAATCGTTTTTTTAAGGAGAGCATCCTTTTCATCTAAATAACCTAACAACTTCAAAAACAATTCGTTCGAAATTAAATTTTTAAAATTATTCACCAAATTCGTCATTGAAACTTTAGTTAATGCAGGGTTATCTATATAAATTTGCTTTAAATAATCGATAAAGTGTGACATTTTATCGTTGAAAAGCTAAATGTAGTGCTTTTTTGTTAGTAGAAAAATAAAAAGTGACTTTTTTTTGAATAAATGATAATTCAAAAAATACCGCAAAACTTTATAGAAAAATTAGCACGAAAAACAGAAAATAAAGAAGAATTGAAGTAAACCCTATTTTATAATAGTGATGAAATAAAAAAAGCTTCTCAAATGAGAAGCTTTTTTGTGCGGATAATAGGACTCGAACCTACACGCCTTGCGGCACCAGATCCTAAGTCTGGCACGTCTACCAATTTCGCCATATCCGCTTAATTAATTCACTAAACTCTTATTTTAAGAGGAGTTCATTGAACTGGTGTTTGTGGGTGCAAATATAAGCATAAGTTCCAATTTTCAAAGTAAATTTTGTAAAAAAATAATAATCTATTTTTTGTACTTTTGAATTGATAAAATTAATCATCCAAATGGAAAATAGAACAAGTTACGTTCAAGAAAATAAAGAACGCTTTATCAATGAGTTAATCGAATTATTGAAAATTCCTTCCGTTAGTGCCGATACAGCTTTTTCACAAGATGTACTAGACACAGCAGAAGCCGTAAAAGTAAGTTTAGAAAAAGCAGGTTGCGATTTCGTTGAAATTTGCGAAACAGCAGGTTATCCAATTGTATATGGTGAAAAAATAATAGACAAAAACCTACCAACGGTTTTAGTTTACGGACACTACGATGTACAACCCGCCGACCCAATCGAACTTTGGACGTCTCCTCCTTTCGAACCTGTTATTAAACCAACGGCAATTCATCCTGAAGGCGCTATTTTTGCTCGTGGTGCCTGCGATGACAAAGGCCAAATGTACATGCACGTAAAAGCTTTTGAATACATGATTCAAAGCAATACTTTACCTTGTAATGTAAAATTCATGATCGAGGGTGAAGAAGAAGTAGGCAGTGTTAACTTAAAAACCTTTGTGGAAAACAACAACGAGAAATTAAAAAACGATGTGATTTTAATTTCAGATACGGGAATGATTTCTAATCAGCAACCATCCATCACTACAGGATTACGTGGATTGAGTTATGTAGAAGTAGAAGTGACTGGTCCGAACCGCGATTTACATTCTGGTTTATACGGTGGAGCGGTTGCCAACCCAATCAACATCTTATCCAAAATGATTGCTTCGCTTCACGACGAAAACAATCATATCACCATTCCAGGTTTCTATGACAATGTCGAAGAATTATCTCTGGAAGAAAGAGCCGAAATGGGCAAAGCACCTTTTAGCTTAGAAAATTACAAAAAAGCATTAGATATCAATGATGTCTATGGCGAAACTGGCTACACCACGAATGAACGTAATTCTATACGTCCAACACTGGATGTAAATGGAATCTGGGGAGGTTATACAGGAGAAGGCGCCAAAACGGTCATTGCTAGCAAAGCCTATGCGAAAATCTCGATGCGCTTAGTGCCTAATCAAGATTGGGAAGTGATTACCGATTTGTTCACCAAACACTTTATAAGTATTGCTCCAGCTGGCGTGAGTGTTGTAGTAAAACCGCATCACGGTGGCCAAGGTTATGTTACTCCAATCGACAGCATTGGTTATCAAGCCGCGAATAAAGCCTACACCGAAACCTTTGGTGTACCAGCCATTCCAGTTCGCTCTGGAGGTAGTATTCCAATTGTAGCCTTGTTTGAGAAAGAATTGAAAAGCAAAACGATCCTGATGGGATTTGGTTTAGACTCCGATGCAATTCATTCCCCAAACGAACATTTCGGAATTTTCAATTACCTCAAAGGAATCGAAACCATTCCACTTTTCTATAAATATTTTGTAGAGTTAAGCAAATAAACACTCTTTTTTACATAAACATCCGCTCGTTCTCCAGAATGAGCGGATTTTTTTTTTGGGGCGTAACCCGCAGAAAAAGCGGGTCGGGTCATACGCTATATCTTTTTGGGCCCTCGCCGAAAAAGCGAGTCCCAAAAAGGATGCCGCTCCTACCCCTTACGCAAAACCGTTTCTAAACCACTCATTGCAAAAAAGTTAACCATTTTGTTGCACATATTATTTTTTATTCTACATTTGTAGAACAATGTATTATTTTGTAGAGCAATGACCAAACCAATCTTACTATTTGTACTGTTTCTTTTATGTAGTTGCCAAGTACAACACATCAATCAAAAGAAAGACAAAAAAATGCACGGCAAATGGATTGAAGAATATACTTTGGACACTATTCGATACAAATCTATTGGAAGATACAAAGAAGGAGAGCCAGTCAAAAAATGGAAATATTATGCCAATGGCAAAATCATCAAAAAAGAAACCTATAAAAAAGAGTATTGCAAAGTACGCTTTTACCACCCGAATGGAGCGCTTCAAGCCAAAGGAATTACACAGTTGATTGAAAAAGGGAAAGATATTCATTGGTTTTACTCCGGCCAATGGGAGTATTTCGACACCAAGAAAGATTTAATCATCACCCGATTGTACGACAAGGGAGAACTTATCTCAGAAAAAGAAATAAAAAATACAAAACAATAAACTATGCAACAACTCACCAACGCCGAAGAACAAGTTATGCAGCATTTGTGGCAACTCGAAAAAGCCTTTATGAAAGACCTACTTGAAGCCTACCCTGAACCAAAACCTGCTACAACAACTATTGCTACCTTATTAAAAAGAATGATTGACAAGCAGTTTGTAGCTTACAAAGAATATGGAAACTCTAGAGAGTATTACCCATTGATTGACAAAAACGATTACTTCTCTAAACACGTCAATGGATTAATTAGTAATTTCTTTAATAATTCAGCTTCTCAATTTGCTTCGTTTTTTACCAAAGAAACAAACCTAACCGCCAGAGAACTAGAGGAATTAAAAAAAATCATCGATAACGAAATCCAAAAAAAGAAATCATGATACAGTACTTGCTAACTTCGACTATCACTGCCACTATCTTATTGGTAGTATATCAGCTTTTTCTAGAAAAGGAAAAAATGCACCGTTTTAATCGGTTTTACCTATTAACTAGTTTACTTTTTTCACTTCTAATTCCTTTTATTTCGATTGAAATTATTGAAGAAATCACGACTCCTGTTGCTGCTCCAATTACAATGAGCTTTTCAGGTGGAACTATGGTAATTGCAGAAGAAACCAATTATCTGGAACAAATAGTATGGGGTATTTATGTCCTTGTAACTTCGATTCTAGTATATAGATTTATTCGAAATATTGTGGCTTTTTATCAATTAAAAAAGAACAACGCAACCCTTTCGTTTCAAAACGCAACTTTAGTATTGCTTCAAGAACCCGTATTACCGCATACTTTTATGAATTCTATTTTCATCAATGAGGCGGAATACCAAGAACGCAAAATTGAAAAAGAATTGTTTGCACATGAATTGACCCATGTCAATCAAAAGCACACCTTAGACGTTCTTTTTATAGAATTGATAAAAACCATCTTTTGGTTCAATCCTTTGTTTATTTTATACAAAAAAGCCATACAACTTAATCATGAATTCCTAGCCGATGAAAAAGTGGTGCAATCGTACAAAAACATACCATTTTATCAATCACTATTGTTATCCAAAGCGAGTTGTAACCCGCCTTTGTATCTAGCCAGTAATTTAAATTTTCAAGTCACCAAAAAACGCTTTCTTATGATGAGCCGAAATTCTTCGAAACGAATAATCCTTGGTAAACAGCTAGTGCTATTACCAATTTTTACGGCACTTTTCTGCTATTTCTGTATTGATAGCATTGCACAAGTACAGCCAAAAACAACAACTGTACAACAAAACAATGAAATGGATACTTATTACGCTGGTGTACTTGTTAACGTAACCGACAAAAGAAGAAACATTAGCTTTTCCAAAAAATATGAAGATATGACTTTAGAAGAAAGAAACAGGTATTTATCACTGTCGCCAAAAACGTTCGGCAAAACAACACCATCTAAAGCGCAATGGGAGGACTTTAAAAACAGTTCTAAATACGCCATCTATATCAACAATATTCCTGTTGCCAAAGGAAAACTACCAAAAGAGCCTATTGCTAATATTGTCAGATTTGGAGGTGGCCCTGTACCGAAAAGTGAGCAAAGTAAAAAATACCCACAACCCTACAAATACTATATTTATACTGAAGATTATTTCAAATACAAGAACATAAATGAAAGCAAAAAGTTTACAGGAAAAAGTATAAATATAGAGGTTGCTGCGACTGAAAAATCTCTAGAAAAAAAATTAAGAGATGCAGCGGATAAAGGAATAACCTATACTGCGCCAACAAAGCCTACCACACCAACTGAAAGTTCATCAATACCAACAAACGATGTGCTATTTACAACAGCTGGAGTTACTGAAAAACCCAACTTCCCTGGTGGTATGGAAAAATTTTATCAATTCGTTGGTGAGAATTATCAAGCTCCAACTAATTTTAAAGGAAATGGCAAAATATACCTAATGTTTGTAATCGAAAAAGATGGAAGTATTACTAATGCCAATATCTTGAGAGATATAGGATTTGGCACTGGAGAAGAAGCAATTCGCGTAATCAAACTTTCTCCAAAATGGATTCCCGCTAAAAAAGACGGTGTTCCTGTTCGCGTGCAATATAGCTTACCAATAACATTACAACAAGGTTGATTTTAACTTCTCAACCTAAAAAAACAAAGCTTCCTCATAGCCCCGGGAGAAGCGGCATCCTTTTCCTTTTTTCTTTAAAAAGGAAAAGATATAGCGTATCACGGGACGATGCTTCCCAAAAAGCCTAATGCTGCTGCTACATAAAAAAAACCGCTTCTCTTCAAGTACAAGTTTAGAGAAGCGGTTAACAAATTAAATCAAAAAAAATAATTAAAAAGAAAACTAATTGAAAACTTTATCTGGGTTGTAGCCCATGTAAGGCATGGCTTGTTCGTTAAAAACAACGCCGTATGATTCTAATTCGTTAAGGATGGGTTTGTAAACTTCTTTTTGAATTGGAAGTTGCACACCACTAGTTTGTATTTTACCATTTAAAATTAGTAAAGCGGCCATTGCTACGGGAAGTCCAACTGTTTTTGCCATAGCCGTATACATTTGGTCATCGCCAATACATACCATTTTGGAATCGATTTGAGAAGTTACTCCATTCAATTCGTAACCAAATTTATGATACATAACTATCATATCTTTATCCTCGGGTTGTAAGGTCCAACTATCGGAAAGAATTTTTTCTAAAATTTGAGCGGGTGTGGCATTTTTTAAACCAACCTTCTTACTACGGCTGAATAAATCCAACTCCACTAGTTTATCCCACATAATATCGTCTTGGTCTATTTTGAGAATGTGTCGCATTTTCAGCTCAACGGAATCGGTTGGGTGATAAGGCAAAAAGGAATTCACAAACTGTCGATAAGTCATTGCTTCGGAGCCTTCCATTATGTAACTATCATCGGTCATTCCTAATTGCACAAACATATTCCATGCCTTGGAAAAACCAACTCTACGTATAGTTCCGCGATACAAAGTCAGCACATCATCTAAGCCGTAAACGGATCGGTATTTTAATGAATCTCGATTAGAATAAGCTTCGAATCTACCATAGCCTTCGACTTCTAAAAACTCGGTTCTGCGAAATAAATTGCAATACGGTATGTATTTGTAAGCGCCTTCTTGAATGAATTTGGCTGCACCACCTTGACCTGCTAACACCACATTTCTTGGTGCCCATGTAAATTTGTAATTCCAAATATTGTCATCCGATTCTGGAGCGACTAAGCCACCACAAAAGGATTCGAATAAAAGCATTTTTCCGCCTTTGTCTTTGATCTCATCGATAACTTTCATCGCACTCATATGATCGATTCCAGGATCCAAACCAATTTCGTTCATAAAAATGAGTCCTTTGGCCTTGACTTCTGCATCCAAAGCTAGCATCGCATCACTGATATAAGAGGCCGTAACCATATGTTTGTTGAACAAAACACAATCTTTCGCAACTTCTATATGCAAATGCGCGGGCAACATAGAGATAACGATTGTTGCTTTTTGAATCGCATCTTGTCTTTGTTGGGTATTAAATATATCTAAAGCTATTGGAGTCGCATTAGGGTGATTGTTGGTTTTTTTCTGAGCCAATTCAAGCGATAAATCTCCAATTATGAGATGTAATTGCTCTTTTTCAGACTTTTCCAATAGGTACTGAATCAACGACGAGGCTGACCTACCTGCTCCAATAATGAGTATAGTTCTCATAAAAATATGATTATTTAACACAAACATACTATTTTGTTGTATTTATAACAAATAGATTATGTTAAAACACAAAAAAAATAAAAATAAAACATAAATAACCCTTTTTGTTTGAAATGTAATAAATACTTTTGCAATAGATTCTAATTAGGAACTATGAGCAAAAAAGTAATTTCGACTGCTGCCCTTTTAGGAATGATTGCTATCATTTTAGGAGCCTTTGGCGCACACGCCTTAAAAAAAGTACTTTCAACAGAGCAACTTGTTACCTTCGAAACGGGAGTTCGCTATCAAATGTACCATGCTTTATTCCTTCTATTCATTGGTTTGACTACTTCCTTATCTGAAAAATCTAAAAAAATCATTTATTATTTTACCGTAACTGGAGTTATTTTATTCTCAGGCTCGATCTATTTTTTAGCCACCAACAATTTAACTTCTTTTGATTTTACCAAAATCGGTTTTATAACTCCCATTGGAGGACTCTTCCTCATTCTAGCCTGGATTGTTTTATTATTTGACTTTTTAAAAAACGATAAAAAGAAAATATAAAACAAAAAAGGGTATTTAAAAATTAATTTATACTTTTACAGCGAAACAAATAAAAACTAACTACAATTTTATGGACACTAACACCCTTTTTACGAAATCGATTTCGTTAGAAAAATTAGGAATTGAGAATGCCAAAATTCAGTATCAATTAACTCCAGATGAATTACACGATTTAACTATCGCTTCAGGTGAAGGAATGGAAAACTCCACAGGAGCTTTAGCCATCAATACAGGGACATTTACAGGTCGCTCACCTCAAGATCGTTTTATTGTAAAAGATAGCATTACCGAAGACAAAGTATGGTGGGGAAAAGTAAATATCCCTTTCGAGCCAGCTGCTTTTGATGCTTTATACAAAAAAGTAACGGCTCACTTATCTAACAAAGAGGTTTTTGTAAGAGATGCTTATGTATGTGCCGATTCAAATTACAAATTGAATGTACGCGTGGTAACCGAAACACCTTGGGCAAACTTATTTTGCTACAATATGTTTTTAAGACCTAACGAAGAAGAATTAGAAAACTTCACTCCAGAATGGACTGTGGTTTGTGCTCCAAGCTTTGAAGCAGATCCAGCGGTAGATGGAACACGTCAGAGCAATTTTGCCATTTTAGATTTTACTAAAAAAATTGCACTTATAGGAGGTACAGGATATACAGGAGAAATGAAAAAAGGAATTTTCTCTGCATTGAACTTTATATTACCTGTTTACAAAAACACGTTACCAATGCACTGTAGTGCCAATGTGGGTAAAAATGGAGATACTGCTATCTTCTTTGGTCTTTCAGGAACAGGAAAAACAACTTTATCTGCCGATCCAGAAAGAAAACTAATTGGTGATGACGAACACGGTTGGACTAACGAGAACACTGTTTTCAACTTTGAAGGAGGTTGTTATGCCAAAGTCATCAACTTGTCAGAAGAAAATGAACCAGATATTTTTAGAGCCATCACTAGAGGAGCTATTTTAGAGAATGTTGTTTTTAAAGCAGGAAGCAACGAAGTAGATTTTGATGATGTTTCTATTACACAAAACACTAGAGTAAGCTATCCAATTACACATATTGACAATATTCAACCAGGATCTATTGGTAAAAATCCAAAAAATATTTTCTTTTTAACGGCTGATTCATTTGGAATTATTCCTCCAATATCAAAACTTACTCCTGGTCAAGCAGCTTATCACTTTATATCTGGTTATACTGCAAAAGTAGCTGGAACTGAAGCGGGAGTAACAGAACCACAGCCTAATTTCTCTGCTTGTTTTGGCGCACCATTTATGCCATTGCATCCTACAAAATATGCTGAGATGTTAAGCAAAAAAATGAAAGATGCCAATGTTACCGTATGGTTGATCAACACAGGATGGACAGGTGGTGCCTATGGAACAGGAAGCCGAATGAAATTGAAATACACTCGTGCTATGATTACTGCTGCATTGAATGGTGAATTGGATGCGGTTCCTTTTGTAAATCATGACGTATTTGGAATTGCGATTCCACAAGAATGTCCAAATGTTCCAGCCGAAATCTTAAATCCAAGAAATACTTGGGAAGACAAAGCATTATATGACGTAAAAGCAGTTGAACTAGCTCAAAAATTCAAAGCAAACTTTGAAAAATTCGAAGAATTTGCTAACGAAGAAATTTTAGCTGGAGCACCAAAAGCATAAGCATACCAAAACAAAACCAAAATAAACCAACCAAAACGAAAAGAGCTGTTCCGTAAAGAACAGCTCTTTTTTATTACAAACACAGCCTTTTATTTTTTATGCTTATCAATAGCTTCTTGAATGATTTTCCAGTCGTAAAAGTGAAACGTCTTTCCGTTGCTCATAGCTACAAACAATCCTTTATCAAAAGGTTTTCCGATATTAATAGCCGTAACATCGGCACCATCGCATTCTATGGTAGAAGTTGGTATTTCTGCTAATAGTTTATAATCATTAGGATTGCCGTTACTTCCTTCTCTTGTATACACCATAAAAGAATTGGCTTGTTGATTGGAAACCAAAATATATCCCGTAGTAGTAGTAGATTTATATATGGCCATTCCTTCATGATCGGATTTAAAATCTTTTTGTCCAAACAACGCTAATTCTTGATTGTCATTCAATCCAGGATCGGCTTTGTATTTTCTAATTCCAAATTGCTCATCGCAATAATAAACTGCTCCCAACTCGTTATCAACTGCAATGGCTTCGATTTCCTTTTTCCCGCTGTAAGCACCAAATTTACGCACCAAAGTAGCTTCTACTTTAGCATTCGAAGTTCCTTTCAATTCATATTGCCATAAATATGAACCTGAAGGTCCAGATTTTCTACCTACAATTGCAAAAACCGCTTTATCTGATGGACGTGTATAGATTGCAATTCCCATTGGATCTCTCTCCAATTCCCCTTCAAAAACAGGAATACCACCGTTATCCAAAGGCTTCAAGTCGGGCAGGCTAAAAATGCGAATCTTTTTCGTTTCACGTTCTGTAGTTACTGCTATGTCAGTTACTACGCCATCAATCTGTAAACCGTAGGCAATATCGACATTATTAGGTCTCTTGATGGTTTCTGATTTTTTTATGATTTTGCCTTGTAAATTGAACACATACAAACCACCATCAGTATCTTTATCTGTACCAATAACAAGACTTTCTTGAGGATTTGTTGGATGAATCCAAATGGCTGGATCATCGGTATCATGCAAAACGGTTTCGGTTACTACTGTTGGTTTAAGTCCATCTTTTCGCAAAGGCGCTAATGAACTGGAACAAGATGTTACAAAAGCGGCAACCACTATCAAACTACTATATTTATTCATTTTTTACTTTTTTTTATCAATATTCGTTTTAAAAATCACATTACCCTCAGCATCGACCACTTGCGCCAATAATTGGTCTTTGGTTACAGAAAAAGTCATAAATCCAGCTTTTTCAGCCCAAAACAAAGTCCCTTCACGAGTTCCAGAAGGTCTTACTTCGCAGGCAGCACCCGACAAAAACTGAGTGGTGTAACGATTTTTAGGCTTAATAATTTGCAAATCGTGCTCGTGTCCACAGAAATAAGCATCTACTTTATAGGTGTCAAAAATAGTGGCAAATTTACTTTCAAAACTCTTAGTTTCTGGACTGTCTTTTCTTTTGCCCCCACTATATAAGGGATGATGTCCAACGACTATTTTCCATTTTACAGCAGTATCTTTCGTTTCCAACTCCTTAATTAGCCATTTCTTTTGTGCTGTGGTATCTTGAGCTATAAGATTATCATACATATCCGTACCTTTTTTATAATAGCTGTCTATAAATGGCGAAGTATCCATAACCAAAAGTAACAGTTTATTACCATCTTCTAATTCAATCATCTTTTTGTAATAGGTTGAAGGCAGATGCCAACGTCTACTTACGATCGAATAATCAATTTGCGCTTTCAAACTACCTCTGTAATCATGATTTCCCAAAGTAACATACCAATCGTTTTGCAAACTATAATCCGTATAAACCGATTCAAAAGACGCCATCCACGAATAATCCTGTGTGCTTCGAACACCATTAGGATAAAAATTATCTCCCACTGTAATCACAAATTTAGAATCGAGAGTAGCAGCTGCTTTTCCCATTTGGGTAGCTACTTCCTTTTGGTAAAACTGACCATAGCGGCCAAAATCTCCCATCAATAAAAAATTCAAGCTTTTATCGGATTGTTGCAATTGCGACAAATAGCCTCCTTTGTAACCCGACAATTCTCTTAGGGCTGGCGTTTGCGCACAAAGCAGTTGTGTCACAAACAAACAAAATAGTATTTTCTTCATTACTCTAAATTAAAAAAAACAAACAGGAAAGACTTCCTGTTTGTTTAACAAAACACCTACTGACAACAAACTACAAGTCTAACTTCAACCCGAAGTTATATCGAGCTTGATAGTACTCGACTTGTTTGGTATTCGCAACCGCACCTTGATAATAACGCAATGGTTGGTTGGTTAAATTATTCGCTTCGGCAAAAATTCGCAATTTTGAAGTTATCTTAAATGAGGCATTAGCATCTAAGAAGAACTGTTTGTCATAATAACTATCATTGTATGCCTCAGAACCTAATTCGTCTAAATAATCTGAGGTGAAATTAGTAGAAATTCTAGCTGAAAAACGTTTGTTTTCCCAAGATAAAGAACCGTTAAACATATGAGGTGCAGTTCCTGGTAAACTGATATTTTTACGTTCATTTCCATCTTCGTCAGCAATTCCTTTTGCTTCTGAATTGGTGTAAGTATAATTCAAGTAGATACCAAAACCTTTCAAGAAATCACCTGGTAAAAAGTCTAGCTGACGCTGAAAAGCCACTTCAAAACCAAATACGTTTACTTTGTCTCCATTTTTTGGCTGAATGAATGACCAATTTTCACCTGTTGGAATTGGATTTGCCTGACCTGGAAAATCTTTTGCAAACTTCTCGGTGGTATATTGATTATCACTAAAATTATAAATGAAATCATCTAACTTTTTATAAAAAACTCCTCCTGAAATAATCCCAACAGATTTAAAGTAATTTTCTACCATCAAATCATAATTATTAGAAAAGGTCACATCCAAGTTTGGATTTCCAGCGGCAATTTCTCTATCAGCAGCAATATTATTTACATAAGGCGCTAAGGCATAATAATCAGGTCTTGCCAGAGCTGTAGTCGCAGCCGCTCTAATAACTAAATCTTTGTTGGCTTTGTATTGTAAGGTCAAACTAGGCAAAAGATTAGTATACGAATTGGTATTATTGATTTGACCTTCTAAAGTTTCTTCATCTAATACTCGGTTTCCTGTATAATCGATTTTAGTATTTTCTACACGAAATCCTAGAACCATAGAAAGTTTATCATTAAAATCCTGGTCCCATCTTAAGTAAGTTGCATAAATTTTCTCTTTGGCATTGTAATTTACCGTCAAAAACTCGGCAGGATCTTCTTCTTTATCAAATAATGAAGCATTGTTCAAATCTAATTTTCCTAAGTAAGCAGCCGAAGCAAATGTTCCTGGTATGTATTTAGCACCAGGATTGAATCCTTTTCCATCAAAAGTAACCGTGTTAACATCAGTCAAAAGTCCCATACCGCTGTTCACTGGCTCGTAGGCAAAAAACTTATTGTCTCTTGATTTCTCTTTAATTCTTAATCTTAAACCTGCTCTAAGTCTTCCTTTTTGAGAAGGAACTACGGTAAATGGTACACGAATATTAACTTTTGCTCCAAACTCACTTTCGCTAGTATCGTCTGTATTTTCGGTAACCGAATCAAATTTGAATTTAGCGATAGATTCACCTGAAGTAGTCAATAATGGAAATTTACTTTCAGAAAAATCTTGAGTCATATCCACTCCTTTTTGACGATACTCAATATATCGCTCACCTGGACGGTATTCTCTTGCTTTAGAATAGTTAGCAGACCAATCTAAATCTAGAGTGGAATGAATCAAATGCTCTCCTCTCAAAGAATAGTTTTGCACACGTTGATCTTCTAATCTACGGTTATCATTTCTATTATTGTCAACTCCACCTTTGGTTTGACGTTTTATTCTTCCTTCATAACC
This sequence comes from Flavobacterium sp. 9R, assembly GCF_902506345.1. Taxonomy (NCBI): domain Bacteria; kingdom Pseudomonadati; phylum Bacteroidota; class Flavobacteriia; order Flavobacteriales; family Flavobacteriaceae; genus Flavobacterium; species Flavobacterium sp. 9R. The sequence continues at coordinate 2,280,537 of NZ_LR733413.1, forward strand.
GATAATTTTTTGGGTATCAACCGCGTCATAAATGGCTTCGATATCGTCATAAGTAGTTCTATATCGATTTTCTTTATCATCTCTCCAATTATAGATTGCGTTCGCAAAAATAGAGTTGTTATCATCAAACTTATAGTCTAAAGCCAAAGAAGAACTTCTTCTAATTCTTTGTACATCATATTTTCTAATTTCTGTAGCTTGTAGAAATTCATTACCGAATTCATCTTTTACCCATTCGTTTTCGATATTATCAGATCCATAATCTACATTATTATACGAAGCACTTAGAACTGCTCCAAGTTTAGAATCCATAAAACGATTACCGTATACAAAACCAGCAGTGTAACTCCCTTTTTCACGAATAGGTAAATAACCGCCCGCCAATGTTGCAGAAATACGTTCTTTGTTCGGTGTTGCTCTCGTAATTAAATTCACAGAACCACCAATCGCATCAGCATCCATATCAGAAGTAAGCGTTTTGTTTACCTCTATAGTAGAAATCATATCCGATGGAATCAAATCCATTTGTACATTACGATTGTCCCCTTCGGCAGAAGGAATCCTGTCACCATTCAAACTCACTGAGTTCAAAGATGGCGCCAAACCTCTAATGATAATGTTTCTAGCCTCACCTTGATCGTATTGCATAGTCACACCCGAAACTCTTTTTAAGGCATCACCTATATTAGCATCTGGAAAACGTCCTACTTGATCAGAAGAAATTATGTTACCAATGTTTTTATTGTTTTTTTGTTGATTCAAAGCCTTCGCTTGTCCTTTTAAGATATCACCAACCACCACTTCATTCAATTCTGTTCCTGCTGCTTTTAGGCTGAAATCTACAACTGCATTTTTACCTTCATTAACCTGTACTTCGTTGGTTGCAGAAGAATATCCCATATATTTAATTTGAAGACTATAATTTCCTGGGGATAGATTTAAAAATTCATAGCGCCCAGTATAATCAGTAACCGCATATTTATTCATACCAACTATTTGTACCAAAGCTCCAGGCAAAGGCAACTTATCATCGACATCAACAACTTTTCCAGAAATCACCCCTTTTTGAGCCTGAGAAAATAGAAAAGTAAAGAAAAACAGCAACAGTAATTTTGTTTTCATACAAGTATTTAATGGTTAAAATGCAAAACTAAGCTGAATTATTTAACACAATTTTACGCAGGTTTTAACAATTTGTTACGATTCAACAACACTAGCTTACTTTCGTAACACAACCCTAACACAGCTATAACTTAGTTACAACATAGCCGTAACATTTGAAGGAAATACCCAAAAAAAGCATTTGCAACTAAAATACAATCAGTAATTTATCGTTTGAATCATTTTTGGCGTTAAATTTGTACTCATCAATCAAAAAATCAATCAATCATGTTACAATCCTTTTTTATTTTATGTTCAGGAGCTGACAAAAACCTGCTAGAAGGTTGCTCCCAAGGTGAAAAAACCAAATTTGTAGGTATTGGAGCCACCGTGTTTTTTACAGCTGTGATGGCTTTTTTGGCGAGTGCCTATGCCTTATTTATTGTTTTCGATAGTGTATATCCAGCAATCGCTTTTGGGCTAGTTTGGAGTTTACTTATTTTTAACTTGGACCGATTTATTGTATCGACCATTAGAAAAAGAGACAAGCTAAGTGCCGAATTTTTGCAAGCTACTCCCCGTATTTTATTGGCAATCATCATTGCGATTGTGATTTCAAAACCGTTAGAAATTAAAATCTTCGAAAAAGAAATCAACACGGTGCTTTTGAAAGAGAAAAATGCGATGGCTTTGAAAAACAAAAAAGAAGTCGCTGACTATTTCAAAACCGATTTGGATAAAAACAAAGCCGAAGTAGATAAGTTAAAACTAGAGATTTCTACTAAAGAGAAAGAAGTCAATACCCTTTATGAAACCTACATTGCTGAAGCCGAAGGAACGGCTGGCACCAAAAAACTAGGTAAAGGCCCTGTCTTTAAGGAAAAAATTGCCAAACACGATATGTCAAAGAAAGAATTAGATACCTTACAAAAAACCAATTTGGCTAAAATTGCCGTTCTAGAAAAAGAAAACAAAAAACTGGAAGCCGATTTGGACAAAAAGGTAACGCAAACCCAACCTATTATTGATGGTTTTGATGGACTAATGGCGAGAATCAATGCTTTGAATAGTTTGCCTTGGTTGCCTTCTTTTTTCATTATGTTGCTATTTTTAGCTATAGAAACTTCGCCTATTATTGCCAAATTATTATCTCCCAAAGGGGAATATGATTATAAACTAGAAGACCTCGAAACAGCATTAAAAGCTACAATTGAACAGGACAAATACCAACGTACTCTTTTGGTACAAACCAGCGCCAGTATGCACGACAAAGTATATGCGGATATTGCAGAAGATAAAAAACTGTATGAATTGCAACGAAAAAACGCAACAGATTTATTGGAATTACAATCCAATACTTTTGTGGAAAAGCAAAAAAGTACTTTGTAATCTACTATAATCTCACAAAAAAACGTCCTTACGGACGTTTTTTTTATAAAACTAACAACGATTTAGGGTAAAAAGGCATAACCATTTTTGCTTTTCCAAAGAAAATATTTCTCTAAAATCACTTTATTAAAATCGAAAATAATGTTCGGAATCATAATGGCAAAAGTTCGTGGTTTAAACAAAGAAGTTGAAAAGATAATCACTTCTTTTTTTCCAGCATCCATAATACAAAGTCCAGGTATTCTTCCCCATTCTTTTTTGATTAATTGGGCTTGACCTTTGGCAACTCGAATAATATTTTCGGCTACAATTTTTCCAGTTTCATCAGAAGGATAACCTGTTTTGGGAGAACCAAAAGGAACGGATTTAGGTGTAAAAGGTAATTTCACATCAACAGCAATTCCTGCTGCCCAAATGTTCTTGTAATCACGATGACGATAATCATCTCCTACAGGAATATAACCCGCTGGTGTAGCATGCAAATCAGGAGAATTGGTCACCAAATCTACTCCAATAAAAGGCGGCATCAACATAGTAAAATCACTAGGCAGTTCTTCATCGTTCGTTAAGATTACTTTGTTTTTTTGAACTTCTTTTACTCCAACTTCGGTTCTATAATGAATATTGAACATTTTCATAAATCCTTTCAGCATAGATTCGCCCATTGGCATACCATCTATCCCAAAATGTCCCAAATAATCTTCTGGTGTAATCCAGTACAAATCAACTTTTTTACGAATGTTTTCTTCTCGTAACCATTTTTCGATATTGAATAAAAACTCATAGGCCGCACCCATACAACCCGCATTTTGAGTAGCACCAATAACGATTGGTCCAGGATTCTTTTTGAATTCTTGCAAAGCTGTTCTAATTTTCATCGCTCCATTGGGTGTACCCACATAATGCGAAAACTCTTCAACTCCAGGAGCTATGTCATATTTTACTTTTGGCCCAGTGGCTATAACAAGATTATCGTAATGGTATTCTCCTTTGTCTGTATATACAATTTGTGCTGTGGCATCAATTTTTGTGGCTTCTTCGTTTACAAAATCGATTCCCTTTTTGGTCAATATTCCTTCTTTCTTAAATGAAATATCCTTGATATCTCTTCTCCCAAAAGGAACCCAAATTAAAGAAGGGATGAATAAAAATAAGGGTGATTTATCTATTAAAATTACTTTGTGTTGGTCTTTCCCTTTTCGTTTTATTTCAAGTGCAGCAGTCATTCCAGCAAAACTTCCACCAATAATTACCGTTGTAGTCATAATGAATTGATTTAATATTACCCTACAAAGTTAGCCTTCATACCGTTAGCGAACAGTAACTTATGTTACACAACAAAAAAAGTCATAAAAAAACCCTGCTTTGAATAAACAAAACAGGGCACTTCCTTTTAATTCGAAAAGATTACATCTGACTCAAGATTTCTTTCTTGAAGGCATCGTACTCGCCTTGCAGAATCAAACCATTGTCTAATAGCTTTTTATAGTTTTGTAATTTGGCAAACAATTCTTCTTGGTTCAAACCGGCACTAGAAACAGGCTCTGATTCAGTTACAAAACTAGCCTCGTGAGTGGTTGTTGTTGGCATAATCTCAGCAAAATTTGTTACTTCTTCTGTTTCTACTTCTTCCACAATTTCAGCTTCGGGAGTAATTACTGCATCGGCGATTGGAGTGGTTGCTCCATTTTTCAAACTATCCAATTGTTCTTTTGCATAAGTGTAAATTTTGCGCGCTTGAATTTTTGGAATGTAATCAATCGTTACTTGCAATTCTGTTTTGGTAGAGAAAGTAAACTCTGAACCTAAAATATTTTCTTTTACAAAAGCTCCATCAACCTCATCCCAAGTATAATCAATAAAATGCATTGAAAGCCCTAAGTTTTTGGGTTGGCAAATGATAATTCTTTTATTGGTCAAAACGATACTATCAGGCAAAACAGTCAAAGCGGGTTTCTTTTGAACCGCAATATAACCTACCTCTTCGTTTTTCATTAAAATATCGTTGAGCTTGGTTGTAATTTTCTCGATTGCCTTTGGGTCTTGCTCTTCGTTTAAAAACTTTTTGATTTGTTCTTTCATTATAATACTATGTTACTAGAATAATTATTTTTTTGTTTATCAAAACCTTATTGGGGTTATCACTAAAATACCTTAACAAAAGTAATGCCTAAATTGGATAGTCCGTTTTTGCAAACTATTACTTCATCAAAATATAATAATTATTAAAAGTAATCGAAAGATTTTTTTAAAACAACGATTACTCTCAAAAAAAAATCTTACAAAAGAATGACGTAATATCTTAATTTTTACTAACTTAGATAGAAATTATCCTCAAATCTTATGGAAGAGTTAAAAATTTTCATAGTTGAAGACGACCCTTTCTTTGGAGAAACTTTAAAATACCATCTAAAGTTAAATCCAGATTTTACGGTTTTTCTATACGGGTCTGCAAAAGAATGCCTTAACAATTTACATCAAAAACCCGATATCATTTGTTTGGATTTTGGGTTACCCGATATGACGGGTGATATATTGCTAAAACGCATTAAAGAAATCAACAACAGCATTCCAATAATAATTATTAGTGGACAAGAAGATATTGGCGTAGCTGTAGATTTCCTAAAATCTGGTGCGACGGACTATATTGTTAAAAGCGCACATTCAAAAGATTTACTTTGGAATTCCATTCTAAAAATAAAAGAAAACCGAAATCTTGTTCAAGAAGTTGAAATTCTAAAAGAAAAATTAGAGCAAAAATTCAGTTTTGAAAAAACAATCATTGGGCAGAGTATAGCCATTAAAAATGTTTTTAATAAAATAAACAAAGCCTTATCCAACAATATCAATGTTTCTATAACTGGAGAAACCGGAACAGGAAAAGAAGTTGTTGCCAACGCGATACACTATAATTCTGACCGCAAAAACAAACCTTTTGTTGCAGTAAATATGGCTGCTATTCCAAAGGAATTAGTCGAAAGCGAATTTTTCGGCCATGAAAAAGGAGCTTTTACTGGAGCCAATGAACGAAAAACTGGAAAATTTGAACAAGCTGACGGCGGTACCATCTTTTTGGATGAAATAGCGGAATTGGATTTGAATCTTCAAAGCAAATTATTGCGTGTTTTACAAGAAAGAGAAGTTGTTCGATTAGGTGGCACAACCAAAATAAAATTCAATGCCCGTTTGATTATTGCTACTCATAGAGATTTGGCTCAAGAAGTTAAAAAAGGAAATTTCAGAGAAGACCTTTACTACAGAATCATAGGATTACCGATAGAACTTCCTCCGCTGAGAGAACGAGAAAATGACATTTTACTATTGGCAAAACATTTTATAGAGTTGTTTGCAAAAGAAAACAAAATGGCAACCCTTGGCTTGTCTAAAGACGCAAAGGATAAACTACTTAAATATGCCTTTCCTGGAAATATAAGAGAATTAAAATCCGTAATTGATTTGGCTTGTGTGATGTGCGACAGCAACGAAATAACAGCGAATGACTTAAGCTTTAATAGCATCAATTCGAATGATCTGTTCCTATCTCAAGAAAAAACATTAAAGCAGTATACAGAAGATATCATTCTCTATTTTTTGAAAAAAAACAACAATGATGTGCTCAAAACTGCAAAGAAACTTGATATTGGTAAATCGACCATATACAATCTTTTACAAACGGTTGAATTAAAAAAATGATTTTATGAAAGTAGCTTCCTTTTTATACGAGAATGAAATTTTTGTCAAAGAAATCAACGAAGAACAATTACAAGTAAAAGATGCTAATTTAGTTATTGGTTTTGGTGCCAGCGCATTAGTTTCTGATGAAAATAATTTTGCAAACATCCGAGAAAAATTCCCAAATGCCACTTTAGCAATGGCCTCATCTGCTGGGGAAATATTTGATAAAGAAGTATTTGACAATACTATTTCTCTTATTGCAATAGAATTTGCAGATACAAAAATTGCTACTTCTGAGGTAAACATAGAAGATTATAACAATAGCTTTGACGCCGGACATGCTTTAGTAACTAAGTTGCCTAAAGAGACGCTCAAATTGATTTTTGTACTTTCAGACGGTGGAAAAGTTAACGGTAGCGAACTCGTAAAAGGAATTAACGAAGCTACAGAAAGTAAAGTCTTGGTTACCGGTGGCCTTGCTGGTGATGGTGCCAAATTTGAAAAAACATTTGTGGGTCTAAATCAAGTACCTACTTCGGGGAAAGTTATAGCTATAGGTTTTTATGGAGAAAAACTTCAAGTATCCCACGGTTCGATTGGCGGCTGGGAAAGTTTTGGATTAGAACGTACAGTTACCAAATCTGATAGAAATGTTCTTTATGAAATTGACCATAAAAACGTGTTGGATTTATATAAAAAATACCTCGGAAAATATGCGGAAGAATTGCCTGGCTCCGCTTTGTTATTTCCACTTTCAATAAAACTTAATGACAAAGATGACCTAATTGTTAGAACGATTTTATCTATAGACGAACAAAACCAATCCATGACTTTTGCTGGCGACCTGCCCCTTGGTAGCAAAGTCAGATTCATGAAAGCTAACTTTGACAAACTCATAGATGCAGCAAGTGATGCCGCTAGTAACTGCATAAGTATGAATAAAAATTCTACCAAACTGGCTTTACTGATCAGCTGTGTAGGAAGAAAGGTAATTTTAAGCAACCGCATAGACGAAGAGGTAGAGGCTGTTTCTGATATATTAAGCAATACCACTTTGCTAACTGGATTTTACTCCTATGGTGAGATTTCTCCGCTGCGTCCTTTTTCTGGATGTGAATTGCACAATCAAACCATGACTATCACGTGTCTTAATGAACTCTAATCTATGGCAGACCTTCACAAACTTTTACAAAAGCAAATCAACAAACATCTCTCTGCCGACTACATGCAAGATCCGGCTGTATTAGCCTTTTTGAATGCAGTTAATGACTCTTATTCGTCTTATGAAAGAGATAAAGATTTGATGAACCATTCTTTTATAGAAAGTGAAAAAGAATACAATGAAATCAATCAAGATTTAAAAAAAGAATATGAGCTCAAACAAAAATCTATTGCTAATTTGTATGATAGTCTAGAAGCCTTAGAAGACGATTACAAAACAATAAAACCAGATGATGCCGTAGACGATATCCTATTTATTTCTAAATACTTAAACCAACAAATTGAGAAGAGAAAGAATACAGAAAAGAATCTCTTACGAAATGTAGAATTATTAAAAACACTATTAGCGAACCTTCGTTCTGGTATCTTGGTTGAAGATGAAAATAGAATAATTCTTTTTACCAATGAATTGTTTTGCAAAATGTTTGCAATTCCAGTCAGTCCAGAAGCTATGGTTGGTGTCGACTGTACTAATTCGGCAGAGCAATCCAAACATTTTTTTAAAGATCCAGAAGCATTTAGCGAGGGCATAACTCGTATTCTAACCAACAGAGAGGTCGTTACCAATGAACTTTTAGAAACAATAGATGGTCACTTTTATGAAAGAGATTATATACCCATCTATATCGCTGAAGAGTACAAAGGCCATCTCTGGAAATACACTGATGTTACCCAACGTATCCAAAATCAGATTCTATTAGAACAAAGTGAAGAACGCAGCCGAATTGTAATGAACTCCTCGTTGAATGCTATTGTTACTGTAGATGACAAAGGTAAAATTACTTTTTGGAACGATCAAGCTGAAGAAACATTTGGCTATAAACCCAATGAAGTATTAGGAAAAGTGTTTACTGAATTCATGATTCCTGCTCGAAATAAAGCACTTTGGGAACAATCCATTTATCAGTACCTAACAGAAGGGCATAACGAATTTCTAAACAAACATGTTGAACTTATTGGTGTTCATAAATCAGGAGACGAATTCTTGGCAGAAATTTCAATTATTCCTATTACCCAAAATGGAGAAACCTTTTTCTGTGCCTTCCTTCAGGATATTTCCAAAAGAAAAGAAGCCGAAAACCAACTTTCGGAAAATTTGGTTTTATTGCAAACACTTTTGGCAAACCTTCAATCGGGTATTTTGGTAGAAGATATGGATCGTAAAATTGTATTTACCAACCAACTATTTTGTGATATGCGCCACATTACTCTTTCACCAAACGAAATGATTGGAAAAGACTGTAAAGTATTAATAAACAACACAAAACTTCTTTTTAAAGATGAAGAACAATTTGTCAATCGAGTAAATGAAATCATTGCTGAAAAGAAAATTGTTATTCGAGATTTGATTGAAACCAAAGACAATCTTTTTTACGAAAGAGACTATATTCCAATTATCATCGAACAAGAATACAAAGGGCATCTTTGGAAATATACCGACGTTACGGAGCGCATCCATAACCAAATTCTTTTGGAACAAAGTGAGGAGCGCAGCAGAAACATTATGAATTCCTCATTGAATGCGATAATCACTATTGACCAAAAAGGAATCATCACTTTTTGGAATACCCAAGCCGAAATAATCTTTGGTTGGAAGAAAGAAGAAGTTTTAGGAAAAACATTAACCGAAACGATTATACCTCAACAACACCGTCAGGGGCATAATAATGGTATGAAACATTACTTAGCTACTGGCGAAGGTCCAGTATTGAATAAAAATATCGAACTCCCCGCAGTTAACCGTCAAGGTGAAGAGTTTCCAATTGAAATTGCCATTATTCCTTTACAACTAAACGGAGAATCCTTTTTTTGCTCCTTCATTCAAGACATTTCTGAACGAAAAAAAGCAGAAAACAAACTCAAAAACCAAGAAGAAAAATACCGCAATATTATTTCTAATATGAACCTTGGGCTGATTGAAGTGGATAATGATGAAATAATTCAATTTGCGAATCAGAGTTTTGCCGCAATGTCGGGTTATGACGTAGAAGATTTGTTGGGCAAAAATCCATCAGAAATATTTGTTTTTGGGGAAAATTTTGACAAGTTGCAACACAAAAAAGAATTGCGTGCTCAAGGCGTTTCGGATGTCTATCAAATTCCCATAAGAGATCGCAGAGGTGATTTAAAATGGTGGGCCATCAGTGGTGCTCCAAACTATGACAATCAAGGGAATTTGGTAGGCTCAGTAGGTATTCATCTTGACATAACCGAACAAAAACAACTCGAAATAGAACTCAACAAACAAAAACAAAAAGCAGAAGATGCCTCTAAAGCCAAAGAGGTATTCTTAGCAAACATGAGTCATGAAATCCGAACTCCTCTAAATGCAATTATTGGTTTTCTAAGAGAATTAGCAAAACAAGAACTAACAGAATTACAAAAAAAATACATTGACAATAGCACAATTGCTTCACGCCATTTATTAGCCATATTAAACAATGTTCTCGATATCTCTAAAATAGAAGCCGGCGAAATGGAACTTGAAAAAGAAGATTTCTTTTTTGCTGAATCTATAGATAAAGTTGTTAAAGTTCTACAACCATTGGCAAAACAAAAAGGATTACGACTCAATGCAAACATAGAAAAAATGACCTTTCCCGTTTTCAACGCCGATTCCCTTCGTATAGAACAAATCTTGTTCAACTTAGTTGGGAACTCAATAAAATTTACCAGCAAGGGAAAAATTGATTTAAAATGTGAAGTGCTTATTGACCGACCTACAATACAAAAAATCCTTATCAAAATTACCGATACAGGTATAGGAATGGATAAAAGTTATGTCGAAACCATTTTCAAAAAATTCTCCCAAGAAGATAAGGCAGTCACCCGAAAATTTGGAGGAACTGGTTTGGGAATGGCCATCACAAAAGAATTAATAGCATTAATGCATGGTGAAATAACTATTGAAAGTGAAAAAGGAAAAGGCACAACTTTTAACATCATTCTGCCTTTAGAAAAAGGAAATCCTGAGAAAATAAAAGAATACAAAACAGAACTTGACGTCAATATCTCTGGACTATCAATATTGTTGGTTGAAGACAATAAAATGAATAGAATGGTGCTACAAAATTCTATGCAATACTTTAATTGTAAAGTTACTGAGGCCGAAAATGGAATTGAAGCACTCGAACTATTAAAAAAGAACACCTATGACATTATTTTAATGGACATTCAAATGCCCGAAATGGATGGTATTGAAGCCACAAAAATCATAAGAAACGAATTTAAACTGAATACTCCCATAATTGCCTTGACTGCAAATGCCTTTAAAACAGAAATAGATAACTGTAAAAAAGCAGGCATGGATGACTATGTAACAAAACCTTTCGACGAATTTTTATTAATTGAAACCATAGCTAAATTAACGGTGAATCCTACAAAAAACAACTTAAATTATTCTACAGAAACAACCGAAGAGATAATTTACAACTTATCTATTTTAAGAAATTTAAGTCGAGGCAACATAGATTTTGTTCAAAAAATGATTCGCATTTTTATTGAACAAACTTCTAAAATTCTGGAAGATATAGAAGTTGCGATTGACGAAGAAAACTATAATGAAGTAAGCAGATTGATACACAAAATAAAACCAAGTGTAGAAAGTCTAGGTATATCTCGCATACTACCTGAAATGATAAATTTTGAAAGCACAGTAAAAATAGAAACGAACAAAGAGAAAATTAAAGCTTCGTTTTATACCATAAAATCCACTTTAACATTGGCAATAGCACAACTTAAAAGCAATGAATTGAAAGAATAATTCCATTTACCACTGGAATATTTTCCAAATATTGGAAAAAAAAAAGAAACAAAAATTATAAGTTTCCTTAATTCATAGGGGCTCGCGGTTTTTGGCTTAAAATTAGTACTGCGGATACAAAATTTTAACCTATGGAAAGTAAACCGCAATTCAAATTCTTTATTGTTGACGATGATATCTTTTGTGCCAATATATATGAGCAGTATCTTTTAAACCAAGACTTCACTGATGTTACGCATTTCAGCAATGGTAATGATTGTTTAGACAATCTTGACCTAAACCCTGATATTATTTTTTTGGATTACGATATGGGAGACCTATCTGGATTTGAGGTGTTGAAAAAAATCAAACATCAAAATCCTAACATCTACGTGGTAATGGTTTCTGGGCAAGAAAATATCGTTATTGCCGTAGATGCTTTAAAACATGGTGCTTTTGACTACGTCGTAAAAGACAATGCTGTGTGTGAAAAATTGACAAACATCATTGATAAAATCCATCATGTCAAAATAGCACTCAACAAATCAAATCCAAACATAGCCAAACGACTACTCAATATCTTTTTATAAAATCCAAATTACTTCTAGGATGAAGACAACTATACTATCCATTTTATTACTTCTATTGTTAAGCAGTTACAAAACGTATACTGTTGTAGAAGACAAAAACCAAAATCAACTAATTGCACTTGAATGTAAAGAGCCCCTTTTTGAAAAGGAATTGTATCACAAAATCATTATTCGTTCTACTACATTTTCAGAAAGTTTTACAGTAGAAATCGATGGCACCTCTGTGAGCACAAAAAATCTTTATAAACGCCAAGGTTTACAATTACTTTCTAAAAAAGAATCTTTAGTTGCATACAAAGAAATTATCGGAAAAACTTTTTCTATAAACGAAAGAAAATTATTGACACAACTCGATTAGGAATTATTGACAATAAAAAAATTATAAACTCCACTCATGCTCATTGGAACTCTGATTCTAATGAGCATTTGTTTATTTAAGTAGTTGGCAATGAAACAAATTACATCTTAACTTGTTTTAAAAACTATTTCTCAAAAAACACCCACATTTCATTACTCAACATTACCAAAAAAAGACTTTTTTCCAAAATATGGAACAAAAATCAATCTGATAAAGCACAAAACCCTTGTAAAATCAAGGGTTTCTTGTTTTGGCACAGTTTTCCAATTGATTGTAGTACAAAACACTATAATCATGAAAGCAATTTTAAAATTAACCGGCTACGATTTCTCTCCAAAAAAAATAAATGGAAACGAAGAAAGCATCAAATTATCTTATATCTCCAACAGCGATGGTTCCCCAAGATGGATTTGGAATTCTCAAAATAAAGTTCCTTCGTTTCTGAAATTTTATAATGCAGGAAACAAAAGTTCTTGGTTATTCACAAAAATGATTCAAGTGATTTTTGCTTTACAATTGCAACGTCTTTTCTTCAAACAAAAAAAATGGTTTTATACTGTTGAAGAAAATCCTCTTTTTGATTGCAAAGGTGATTGGGCACTATTTACTGGTTCCCAAGAAACTAATGACAAAGCTGTTTTGTATGCGAACAAAACCTTCTATAAAATTGCTTGTACTGAAACTGCAACTCAATTAATAGAAAACGAATACAAAGTTCTGAAAGAATTACAACTAGCTCGAAAAAGTTTTACAACTCCATTGGTTCGTATGGTCAACAAACAAATCATACAACTCTCTGATGTATCGATAAATGGTAAAAGAAAGACCAAAATTTCAGATAGCCATTTGAAAGTATTGAATGAAATGGCCTTGATAAAAAAACAAACCATTGCGGTAGAAAAATGGGATTGGTTCCGTCAATTAGAATCTAACTTTCTAGAGATTCAAGACTCAAGAATTCCTCAAAACTTGGTACGTAAAATAGAATTTCTATTAAATACTGTGACCAATAGACAAAGAGTTACCATTGGATTCTCTCAAGGTGATTTCACGCCTTGGAATCAGTTTCAACAAGGCGAAACTATCGCAATGTATGATTGGGAATTAGCACGAGTAGACCGTCCGTATGCCTTTGATTATTTTCATTTTGTTATTCAACAAGGAGCATTAGTTGATAGAAAAAATTGGTCAAGTATATACAAAGACCTAAAAGAACAATGTGTTGATAGCAAAGGAAACTGTCTTTTCAATAATGATTTGGATACGTTCAAAACACAGCTAAAATGGTATTTCTTAACCAATTGCATGCATTACCTAAAAGAATATGCTGAACAAGAAAAATGGCAAAATAAAATCGAAAGGTTATTGAATCTTTGGAATGAAGGATTGGATTTATTCTTTGAAGAAGATAAAGCGCCAAGAGAATTAGTAATTATGGAAGTTTTTGATAGCATCCAAAACAGCGAATATGGTGCACTAAAATTTCCAAATTTTGCTCCAGAAAAACTAAGCGAAGCCTCTGATATTGACATTGTAATCGAAAAAAAAGGAGCCAAAAAATTATTGCATCTTCTGATGAATCATCATTTGGTGAGTCGCGTTTCGGTTCAAAAAAAATCGTTCAAGTATGCAATTCAAGCTGTTCTTGTAGATGGAAGCATTTTGGCTTTGGATTTAATTTGGCAAATAAAAGTTCGTGGTTTAGAAGTAATGGATGCGCACGAAGTTTATAAAAACAATCCTATATCCCCTTTTGGAATTAGGCAAGCGCGCACTATAGACTCTGCTAGATTTACAGCCTTATCGAGTTTGTTAACAAATACTAACGTTCCAAGCCGATATAGTCATTACCTACCACTACTAGAAAAATCACAAAACGTATTGGATTTACAAATTAACTATTGCATTCAAAACAACAAAAGCGACATATCTAGATTGTTGCAATTCATCAAGAAAAACCCTAAAAACCAATCCCTTTTATACTTAAAAAATAGCGTGATGTATGTTCTTGATACGTTGCAAAATTACACTAACAAAAGTGGATACGTCATTTCTTTTAGCGGCATAAATAATGCTGAAAAATCAACGGTGATTGAACAAATAGCCCAACGTATACAAAAACAGCTTCGTAAGCCAGTAATAGTTTTACGTCAACGTCCCTCCATATTACCGTTGTTAAGTAATTGGAAACAATCAAAAGAAGCAACTGAATTAGCTACTATTAACACTCAGTCAAGTCAAGAAAAAAACAAAACTACAGTCGCTTCATTGCTACGATTTTCTTACTACTATTTAGATTATATGATTGGCCAATTTGTGATTTATTTCAAATACATTATTCGCGGATATGTAGTAGTCTATGATAAATACTACTTTGATTTCATCAATGACAGTAAACAAAGTGATATTCTCTTGCCTAAAAAACTAACAGCCTTTGGGTATCATTTTTTAATGCAACCTGACTTTAACTTCTTGCTTTTTGCAGATGCTTCAACCCTTATGAAAAGAAAACAAGAACCTACTAAAAATGCTATTGAGGAACTTACTTCAGATTATAGAGAGTTGTTCGAAAGTCAACAAAAGAGAAGAAGTTCAAGCATCTACCAATCCATCAATAACGTGGACTTTGATGTCACTATGAATCAAGTATTGAAAACGCTAACGATAATGAACTAAAGCTTCTTAATAAAATACTATACAATTTAGGAAATACGCATTTTTAATTTAATCCTGATAAATACCGCTGCCTTACATCAGTCCCTTTGGAATACGTTGGGTTACTCTATTCCTTACTGCAAAAATGTAGTTTCGATATAAAAATCCAAAGGGAATGTTGTTAGGTGAAATGATCTGCAACCTCGAATTTTAATAATCAGAGGGTAAAACGGAGCAACATAATAAGAGTTGCTTTAAAGTGTCTTCATAATGATATTGAAGTCTTTTCAAAAGAATACAATCACTTGGTGGTGTGACACCAAATCAATAAAAAATAGAAGTTATGTCAATCAAAACAATTTTAGCAACTTGCTACACCGTAAATCCTTATAGAGGTTCTAAAGAAAAAATGGGTTGGAACTTCATAGTTCAAATTGCTCGCTATCAAAAAGTGATTGCAATAACTCGTAAAAAGAATCAGGCTCCCATTGAAAAATATCTCAACGAAAATAAAAATCCAGTATTCAACAATATTACATTCTTGTATTTTGATTTACCTAATTGGATGCGATTTTGGAAAAAAGAAGGCCGCGGAGGGTTGCTGCATTATTACATGTGGCAGAGAAGTATAGTCCCTTTTATAAAAAGGCAAACACTCTCTTTTGACATTGTTCACAACGTCAACTTTAATACAGATTGGATGCCTAGTTTTTTATGGAAACTGAACAAGCCTATGGTTTGGGGACCCGTTGGTTCTAATTCTCGTATTCCGAAACAATACCTAAAGTTGTATTCTAAAAAGCACCATTTGTTTAACGAACTGACTTGGATAGTAAAAAATTTAATTTGGAAACATTCGCAATCACTACAAAAAACAATCGATAACAGCACGCATATTTGGTGTATGAATCGCAATGTTCCTACTAATTTGGGATTAAAAGAAGAGAATTACTCGATACATCCACCTGTAGCTTCAGAAGACTTTTTCTCTGCAAAAAAAGAGAAAAGCAATCAATTCAATGTTTTGAGTGTTGGTCGATTTGTTGCCTTAAAGGGCTTCGATTTGACTATCAACGCATTTATCGGTTTTGTCCGTTCGTTGCCTAGAGGTGAACAAAAATATTGCAAACTAACACTAATTGGAACAGGACCCGAAAAAGAATTGTATCAAAAAATAATAGACCAAAACGATGCTAACGATTGTATAGAGATTTTAGAATGGATGGACCAGCAATCATTGATGCAGAAATACCAAGACGCAACTGTCTTCTTATTTCCTTCTCATGAAGGGGCAGGAATGGTGATTGCTGAGGCCCTTTCGTTTGGCTTACCAATTATATGTTTGGATAATGATGGCCCTGGACAATACATTACCGAAGCGATGGGAATTGCAGTACCTGAACAAAGCTACACAGACACTATAATCGGTTTAAAACAAGCGCTTTTAAAACTTTATAAAATCCCCCATCTTACCAAGATAATGAGTGATCGAGCACGTAAACACTATGAAGAAAAATTTAGCTGGGAAAGTAGAGGAGCTCATCTAAAAAATATCTACAACAAAATTGCATAATAGAATTCCAAACTATGTGTTGGTCAAAAATTTAAGTCGGAGATGACCTTTATAAGGCTGTACTAAAACCATCTCAAATGGCTCCCTTTCAATTTTTTAAATTACTGAAAAAGATGAATACCTACTTTGTAATAGGGTAATCTCACTTTTGTGGCTACGCCATTTTTAGACCGAAACCACTCTAATTTTTCCATTTAACCTTCCAATAATCCAAAATTTGGAATTTTTCCAATGCCAAAAAACAAAGAACACCAGTGTTTACGGGACTTCTGTAACATTAGCATAATTCTTGGCATAAGTTAAAAGAACAATGGCATAAAAAGTCATTATGAATAACTAAGAAAAAAAACTATTTACACAACATTTATAACACATAACATTATGAAAATTATAGCCGTACATTTAGTAAACGATTTTAGCGAAAGCTCAAAAGTTTTAAAACAACTAGTAAAAGGTTGGTCTAAAAATAATATCAATGCCGAGCTTTATATGGGTAAAGGTAGAAAAGGTTTTTTGTCTACTACGACACAAACTACTACTAATCATTTTTGGTATCCCGTTTTTAAAAATCCAATATTAAAATTGCTATTTATTATAACTAGCCAATTTATACTATTTACTAAACTTCTTTTTACTTTAAAAAAATCGGATACGCTTTATATCAATACGGTATTGCCATTTGGTGCTGCTTTAGCAGGAAAAATAAGAGGGTGCAAAATTATGTACCATATTCACGACACCAGCTTGACTCCAAAAATTTTCAAACTGTTCCTTTTTAACGTTGTAAAATGGACAGCAAATGAAGTTGTTTATGTTTCTGATTTCTTAGCCAAACAAGAGCCTCTAAAAATAAAAAGTAATGTAATTTACAACGTACTAGAAAAAGACTTTATAAACCAATGCAAGGGTATTAAAACTACTCAAAAAGAAAGTAAAATTATTCTAATGATTTGTTCTTTAAAAGCGAATAAAGGGGTTAGCGAGTTTTTGCAATTGGCACATTTGAATAGAAATTATACATTCAAATTGGTGCTAGATGCTTCTCAAAAAGAAATTGACAACTACTTTAAATTAGAATATCTTCCAGACAATTTAGTTATTTACCCAACACAAGAAGATACACATCCTTTCTACAGAGAAGCTAGTATAGTGCTCAATTTGTCTGATACTCGTTCATCAGTAGAGACTTTTGGTCTTACTATTCTAGAAGCAATGGCCTATGGATTGCCAACAATTGTTCCCCCTGTAGGTGGTGTAGTTGAATTAGTAAAAGAGGGTGAAAATGGCTTTTTGATTGACAGCAAAAACATCCCATTGCTCACCAGAAGCTTGAACGAATTATTACAAAACACGGCTCTTTATCAAAAAATGAGTACTACTGCAAAAGAATACAGCCGTTTTTTCTGCGAAGAGTATTTTGAGAGTGAATCTACTAGAATCCTTTCGAACTAAAACCAAGAAAGAAAAGCAAAACTCAAACATCATCCTTTTTGCTCCATCAATAATTAGGTAAATTCTACTTTCGAAGCTACTAAATTGTATTTGCATCATTAGTTTCTCGAAAGTAGTTTAACCTACTAAAATAACATTCCCCATTGTAAATATTTGTATAGGCTTTTGGGTTTGGGTTTCGATTTGGTAAATTATTTCTCAACTGCAACGATTCTCTTTCATCCCTTATTTATGTTTTGGTTGGTCGTTCAAAACCATTTATTAATTAACAAATATGAGGATTGAAAAATCGTTGAAAAAAAATCGAAAATGACCCTACCAAATTTTAACATAAAATACAGATTTCGTGCTGCATTTTTTTTACGATGACATTAATATTTAGTTATATTTGTTTCAAATCAATCTAAGCCACATATGATTCGATTATATCCAAACGAACAAGTTAAAGAATTCGACGTACACGAATCCTTGCAATTGCGCTATGCAATTACCAGCCGAGGAAGGCTGATTAGTTTTAAAGACAAAATTGAAGAAGGTCGTGAATTAAAAGGAAGCACCATAGACGGCTACCGTATTTTTCGCTACAAAATCAATTCTGGAGAAAAACCAGTCAACCGACATCTCTTTTTTTACAAACTCATTGCGGAGCATTTTATCCCAAAACAGTCCGAAGACCAAGTTCACGTGCTACATTTAGATTATGTGCGTGATAACGACTCCCTTCGAAACTTGAAATGGGCGACACGCGAAGAATTTTTGGAACACAACCGAAAAAGTCCACACGTGATTCAAGCAAGAAAAAATTTGCTAGAACACAACATCAAATCTGATGGAAGAAAATTGACGGTAACCAAAGTGATGCGCATCAAAAAAATGCTACAAAATCCCAACAGAAAAACTAGGATTAAAATGATTGCCAAGCAATTTGGTGTCAGCGAAATGCAAATTTTCCGCATTAAATCTGGTGAAAACTGGGGACATATCGTCGTCTAATCGATAGGTAAATCAGCAATTTCGCCCTGTATTTTTTTCGTAAGACTTTTAAAAACTAAGTCATACGAATGGTCGATTAATGCTTTGAGCATAGCATCTGGAACATCTTGATTAATCGCAACGGTGTTCCAGTGTATTTTGCTCATATGATACCCTTCCTTGATGGCGTCGTAATTGGCACGCAATTCTAAAGCGCGCTCGGGATCACACTTGAGATTTACCGAGGGTTCCTTCTTTTCCCATTGTTTTAACGAAGACAGGGCAAACATTTTGCCTCCTACTTTAAAAACTAAAGTGTCTTCATCAAAAGGAAAATGCTCTGTTACTGCTTTTTTTGACAAGCAGTACTCATAAAATGTTTCTAAATTCATACTTTTATTTTTTCCATCATCTTTTCGGGATGAGCTAAGGTTGTAAATCCAAATTTTTCATATAAAAAATGGGCATCTGTCGTGGCCAATCGCCAGATTTTCACTTGTTGTAATTGCGGCTCTTCCATCATTGCTTGTATCAAAATCGAAGAATACCCTTTACCTCGATACTCCTCAGCGATAAAGACATCCATAACGTACGCAAAAACCACATAATCCGTAATTACTCTGGCAAACCCAATTTGGGCATCATCCTGATAAACCCCAAAACACACCGAACTATCAATGCATACTTGTACCTCTTCGATTGTTCGACCAGCCGCCCAATAGATATCCTTCAAAAAATTTTGAATAAAATGAACATCCAACTTTGTTTTATCGGTAGAAACGCGAATCATATTTGGTATAAAATAGGTTTACTCGGACTGGCATCATTTTCAAAAGATGCAATTTGCAAATTCAACACATAAGGACCATCTAGCACTTCATCGGGCACGTAAATCATTTCGGTGATAGTGCAATTCAATCTTGCATCTGCATTAAGGTTATTCACATCTTTTACATTCCAAAACGCTTTGTGCGCCAATAATTTTCCCTCATCTTTCTCCTTGTCTACACTCGGCAAATCGATTAATAAATGTTGGATACCGTTTTCACGAATAAACTGCGCTGCTTCTTCCGTCAGATACGGTGGATTGGTATTCGAATAGTTTTGGTGTTTTTTTAATTTAAAATTAGGCAAAGTTCTAATTACTAAAGCTTCAAAAGAAATACCCGATTGTAATGTTACCTCGAGCGCAGTCGAGAGGCTTTTTAATGTAATCACTAAATCTTCCCCCTGCACTTCTGGCACCACAGAAATCAATTCAGCTCTAAAGAAAAACTGTTTCAAACATTGATTCACACTGTAAAATTCCCGCGTGATGTGTCCCAAACATTCGGTATGCGTACCGTGTCCGTGTGGATTGAAAAAGATGTTATTAAAATTGGTCGATGAGCTTCCTTCCGATACTTTCCCAACCCAATCCCCAAAAACTACTGGTTCAATGACGGGTTTTTCAATATACCAAGCAATAGGATTTTCATCGGTGTTGGTCAAAGGAATCGAAATATCAATGGGCTTTGATAAGTCGATTGTATATTCGTTGTTGATGGTTGCTTTCATATTTTTAACCGCAAGGTTCGCAAAGTTTTACGCAAAGTTCGCAAAGTAATTATTTATCTAAAGATTATTTGCCACTCTTTTAATTCCGTTTTTGATTAATACAACATTAAAATTCATAAGTAAACCTAATTTGCAATTCGTTAATTTCAAATAAGTTAGTAATTGAGCAAAATGAACTTCATTTAAGGCGTCCACTGATTTTATTTCTATTATTAATTTATCTTCAACTACTATATCAATGCGATACCCAACATCTAATTTAACTTCTTCATAAATCAAAGGCAATGGTTTCTGTTTTTGAACGGCTAATCCTGATTTTTTTAATTCATAGAACAAACATTCTTCATAAGCACTTTCCAAAAGACCTGGGCCTAACGTTTGATGGACTTTTAATGCACAATCAAAAACAACTCTTGATAATTCGTTTTCAGTCATAATTTTTTTTAAACCGCAAGGTTCGCAAAGGGTTACGCAAAGGACGCTAAGCTTTGTCTTATTTTTTAAATAAATGTAAGAAAAAATTTCAATTCTTGCGAACCTTGCGTAACACTTTGCGTTCTTTGCGGTTAAATCTCCGAATTTATATAAAACAAATCACTCGCGATTCCATCTGTCAAGAATTTTCCTTTTGGGGTAGGTTTTAGAATGTTGTTTTCAATAGAAAGCAACTCATCCTTTATGAATTTCTCTGACTGTTTGATGAGATAATCTAAATAGCGCTCTCCAAATTCTTTTTCAATTCTATCCAATGCAACGCCCCAAATGGTTCGCAATCCTGTCATAATGTATTCGTTATAACGGTCAGCTGTAGATAAGATTTCTTTTTCGTTGGGCAATTGATTTTGTTGAATGGCTTTCAGATACAAAGCATTATTCGCCACATTCCAACTTCTCGAAATTCCATCATAACTGTGCGCCGAAGGACCAATTCCTATGTATTTTTTGCCCAACCAATACGCCGAATTGTTCTTCGAGAAATAATTTTCTTTCCCGAAATTGGACAACTCATAATGAATAAAACCATTTTTCTCGAGGGTTTCGACTAGTATTTGGAAATGGGCTTCGGCTACTTCGTCTTTAGGAGCGTCTATTTTACCCTTTTGAATGAGTGTATTCAAAGCGGTTTTGGGTTCTACCGTCAAGGCGTAACTCGAAATATGAGGAACACCAAAACCCAATGCAGTTTCGATATTTTGTTGCCATTGTTCATTACTCATACCCGGAATACCATAAATCAAATCAATTGAAATATTATCAAAATATTGAGTCGCGAGTTCCAAACATTTTTGAGCTTCTACCGAATTGTGCGCGCGATTCATCATCGTTAAATCGGCTTCAAAAAACGACTGAATTCCAATACTGAGTCTATTGATTGGGCTTTTGGACAATTCCACAATTCGCTCACTGGTCAAATCATCTGGATTCGCTTCAAGGGTAATTTCTGGATTTTCAACAACATTGTAATGATTGTAAATTTCGTCAATCAAAAATTCAATTTCTTCCGTAGTCAGTACCGAAGGCGTACCTCCTCCAAAATAAATCGTTTCCACTTCCCAGAATTCAACATCATTTTTGTCACTTCGAGCGCAGTCGAGAAGCTCATTTTTGCGCATTTGCAATTCTTTGGCAATAGCCAAAACCATCTCCTCTTTTTTCTTCATCGAAGTCGAAAAATGAAAGTCGCAATAGTGACACGCTTGTTTGCAGAATGGGATGTGGATGTAGATGCCGCTCATAGATTAAGTGTTCAGTGGTCAGTAGTCAGAAAAAAGTGGTCAGTATTCGCTAAATAATATTCAGTAAATAAACTGAATACTAAAAACTGAACACTGATTACTCTTTTTTTACTCCAAATTTTTCAGGATTTAGTATCATATAATTTATCAATCTTCCAACTTCTTTGGAACTTTCAGTTAAACTAGTAAACGACTCTATTGTTATATACTTGCAAGCTAATGCATATTCAAGCCAACCTTGTGTCTCAGAATTTTCGGCATCAGCATCGGTCAATTTGCTATGAAAATACTTAGGATATTCTCTTTTTCTATATGCTTCAGCAATTGTAATTGTTACGCTTCTCGAACTTCTTCTGATCTGATCTGTTAAAGAATAGGTTTCTTCTTTTGGAAAACTTTTCGATAATTCAAACACGGCCATAGCAACATCAAACCCTTTTTTATAACTTAATAAATCTTGAAATTTCATCTGTTTTATCTAACTAATACTTTAAATGAACACTTAAAAACTAATCACTATTTTTTTACATTACACAACCTGAACACTAAAAACTGACCACTGAACACTACTTCTTAATCCTATCTTCATTGTTCTTCACGAAAGCATCCCAACCTGAATAGCTTTTTTCACCGATTGTTTTACCGGAATTGAAGAAATGACAAACCGCAGCCGCCAAACCATCGGTTGAATCCAGGTTTTTGGGTAATTCTTTTAATCCTAAAAGTTGTTGCAGCATTTTGGCCACTTGTTCTTTGCTGGCGTTTCCGTTGCCGGTGATGGCCATTTTTATCTTTTTGGGTTCGTATTCGGTAATGGGAATGTCTCTAGAAAGTCCAGCAGCCATCGCCACACCTTGCGCACGCCCTAACTTCAACATCGATTGTACGTTTTTGCCAAAGAAAGGCGCTTCAATCGCGATTTCGTCGGGATGGTGCGTTTCAATCAACTCAATGGTACGCTCAAAAATGACTTTCAATTTTTGGTAATGGTTGTCGTATTTGGACAAAATCAACTCATTGAGCTGAATGAATTCCATTTTCTTGTTGATAACCCGAATCAATCCAAACCCCATTATGGTAGTTCCTGGGTCGATGCCTAATATGATGCGTTCGTTTGACAATTTTTTTAGTTTCAAGTTTACCGTTTCCAATACAAAGTTTGTTGTTTCTTTGCAAAATAATTTTACTCACAATAATTCCACGCCACGGCGTATTAAGGGCAGATGATTTCAATTCCACACAAAACTAAACAATTCCTTGTACTTCTAGTCAAACTTTTGATTGTAGGGGGAGCGTTTTATTTTATCTACAACCAACTCGCCAATAATGACCAGCTCGATTGGGAGAAGTTTATCGTGCTGTTTCGCAAAAATCAATCCGTGGGAGGCATTCTTTTCATTCTCTCGTTTAGTGTCTTGAATCGCTATTTCGAAATTTTGAAATGGCAAAACTTAGTCCGTTTTCTGCATCCTATTTCGATAGGCGAATCTACCAAACAAGTATTAGCCGCTTTAACTGCGGGTTTGTTTACCCCAAACGGTGTAGGCGAATACGCTGGAAAAGCCTTGTATTTCAACAAAAAATCAACCAAAAAAATCATCTTTTTAAATCTGATTTGCAACGGAATCCAAATGATTCTAAGTATCGTTTTTGGCATTTTCGGCTTGTTGTATTTCAATGCTATTTTCGCCATTATCAAACCGAAAACAGTGCTTTTGCTCTTTGGAGGACTTTTGTTAGTTGTACTGATTCTTTTCTTTTCAAAGAAAATCAACATCAAAGGCTATTCTATCGAAAAACTACTTCATAAAATCAATGAGATTCCAAAAGCGATTCATCAAAAAAACATACTGTTAGGCACGTGTCGCTACTTGGTATTCTCGCATCAATACTATTTTTTGTTTTTGGCTTTTGATGTGGATTTACCCTATTTAACGATGATGGCTGCGATTGCTTCGGTCTATTTTCTGGCTTCGTCTTTGCCTACTTTTCAGTTTTTGGATTTTGCGGTAAAAGGAAGTGTGGCGGTTTTTTTCTTTGGAATTTTGGGCGTTAACGAGTGGATTGTGGTTTTCATTTCGACTTTAATGTGGTTCTTGAATGTAGTGCTGCCAGTAGCCATAGGAAGTTATTTTGTTTTGAAATTTAAAAGCCCCTTAGCCTCCGAAGGTGGAAACATTAATCTCAAAGAAAAACAATGATTTTTGTTTTACTAGGCATAGTAATCGTTTATGTGCTGACTATAAGTTGGCTAATTTACGGTTGTTCCCAAGTCCCGTTGTATACCCAAAAAGAGAGAATTCCAAAAACCACGTTCTCTATTTTGGTTCCTTTTCGCAATGAAGCCGAAAATTTGCCGATTTTATTAGAAAGTATTTCCAAACTAAAGTATCCGACAGATTTATTTGAAGTGCTATTGATTGATGATGCATCGGAGGAAAAATTCCAAATTCCAAATTTCAAATTCCAAATTACCCTAACAAACACTATTCGACAATCGAATTCACCCAAAAAAGACGCCATCACCACTGGCGTTCCTTTGGCCAACAACGAGTGGATAGTGACCACCGATGCCGATTGTGTTGTTCCCGAAAATTGGTTGCTAACAATGGATGCTTTTATTCAAAATCATAAAGTAGAAATGATTGCTGGGGCGGTTACTTATGACTGCAAGCCTTCGTTTTTGCATCATTTTCAGCAATTGGATTTGACAAGTTTACAAGGCGCCACTATTGGAAGTTTTGGCATTAACAAAGGTTTTATGTGCAATGGTGCTAATTTTGGTTATACTAAATCACTTTTTCAAGACTTGAATGGATTCGTAGGTAATGACAAAATAGCCAGTGGTGATGATGTTTTCTTGTTGCAAAAAGCCATAGCGCAATGTCCAGAAAAAGTACACTATTTAAAATCGAAAGAAACCATTGTCCGAACGCAACCTACAGACAGCTGGAAAGCCTTGTTCCATCAGCGCGTGCGCTGGGCTTCGAAAACTAGCTCTTACCAAAGTCGGTTTGGGATAGGATTAGGATTAGTCGTTTTTGCAGGCAATCTTAGTTTGATTCTGGGATTAGTATTCGGTTTTTTGGGCTGGATACCGTTGGTCTATATTATATTACTTTGGCTAGCGAAATTTATGGTAGACTCGGTATTGCTCTTCAAAACGCATCGTTTTTTGAGTCCTTCCAAAATGCGCTATAGGTTAGCCAGTAGCTTACTCTATCCTTTTTTTAGTACTAGTGTGGCTTTGTATGCTGTTTTTGGCTCTTACGAATGGAAAGGGAGACGATTCTAAAGAATTATAGCAGTTTTTTAAACCAAAAACTACTTATTGCAATTCCAATTATTGTAGAAGAAATCAAACTCACTATAACATTTCCATATTGTACAAATGATAATCCAATACAAAATCGAATTGCCATAATAAGCGAAATGCAAAATAGGACAAAAACCCAATACCTTTTTTTGACTCTGTCGTGGATTATATTCGATGATGGCATTTTATATAAATAGAAAAATAAAGTAGCCATTCCAATACAAGAGCTTAAATGCTGAAGAATTTTATACAATGGAATAGCGTATATTTTACTTAACAAAAAAGGAAATTCAGTAACAAAATAACCTGTTTGATGTGTAAACCCATCCCATAAAATATGTGAAATAGCTCCAATAACAATAGAAAGTACTACGATAATGAAATTATTCCGCAAGTAATCCATCCAATCTGTTTTCTTTAAATCATCAAGTCGAGAACTAAAAAAAGAAGGTGAATTTTCTATTAATCCTTTTTTTATGATTTGATGAAACAACAAAGCTGCCAATAAAGAAATTGGAATATTAAAAATAAACAAGCCTAAAAGAGTATGACTAATATTGCTTTGAACTTTCATTCTAATGAAATACTCAAAATCAGGACACATAGACCCAACTATTAAACCCGTAGCTGATAATCTCCTAGATTTTATAAATGGAAGTACAATTGCTGGATGCGAAAAAGTAAAGGGCATTATTTATTCTACTTTTAGAATTACCGGCAAGATAAACTGTGTTTTTACAGGAATTCCTCGTTTTATCGCGGGATTGACTTTAGGAAAACCGACCAAACGCGCGCGAAGGATACTATCGATTTTGATGGTATCGTAAGCTACTGAATCTTTGGGAAATTGGGGTTCAAATTTCAGCGTTGAATTGGGAAAAACCGTTACTTTGACTTCGATAGTGTCTAGTTCTGGATACAAAATAGCCAAGGTATCTACGCTCAATTTTTCTTGAATCAATTGCGTCAATCGCTCAAAAAAGCATTGTTGTTGTTGCTTCTTGTCGGTCACGGATTCACAATCTACCAAAGAGGGATATTCGTCAACTTCTTTCCAATTGATGGTTTTCAATTCTTTTTGCAGCAATTCCTTTTCAGAGGGAACTTGCTTCTCAAAGTATTGACAAGAGGCGAACATCAGCAGCAATAAATAGCAATAACTTTTACTCAAAGCAGTGGTTTGGATTGGACTTATTTTGGGATAAAAATACACTTATTATTTTTTATTTGGTTTGGATTGGAGATAATCTTCGTATCGCTCCGACATCCATTTCTTTTTATTCTCTTCAGCAATTGCTTTTTTATCGGGATACAATGCTTTCAATCGGTCTGAAAACAAAGCAATTTGTACTGTATAGGTATAAAATTCTTCTTTAGACAGCAGTATATTTGGGTCTTCTTTCTTAGTGAAAAATTCAAAAAACAAAGCATCAAATTCTTTTAAGTTAAAATTTAATACTTTAGTTTTATACTGAATTGACAATCTTTCTTTTAAAAGGTCATCTTGAGTTTTCTCGTTTTGCGATTGTCCATGACAAAGCAAAGAGAAAAAGAGGCATAAACCTAACCCTATAAAAGTTGAAAAAAGGTCTTTTTTCATAGTTATATCGTAATAAAACACTACAAATGTACTTTCAAAATTACTAAAAATAAATTTATGGACATACTGCTTTTGGGAGTCGGACTGTTATTTGTTATTCTAGGAGTTTTTGGCAGCTTTTTGCCCGTCTTACCTGGACCTAGTTTGAGTTTTATAGGTTTACTTTTATTGTATTGCACTAATGCTATTCCAGTGAATTATTGGATACTCAGCATTAGTTTAGTAATTACTTTACTTTTAACGGTTTTAGATTATGTCATTCCTGCCAAGGGAACCAAAAAATTTGGGGGCAGTTCGTATGGAATTTGGGGAACGAATATTGGTTTAGTGGTTGGATTATTGGCGCCTATTCCTTTTGGATTCATTATTGGCCCTTTTGTTGGTGCATTTATTGGTGAGATGATCTATGACAACAAAGACCATAATCGCGCATTAAAAGCCGCTACAGGTTCCTTTATTGGGTTTTTAGCTTCTAGTTTCCTGAAATTTATTGTATGCGTGATGCATTTTGGGGTTTTCGTTTGGATTGTTTGGCAGTATAAAGACAATTTACTGTAAGCTTTGAAAAATTGAGACTCTCTGGAAGTATAATTTAGGAAGGTTTTCAAAAACACAAAACACCCTAAAATCAAAAAAGCCGTTCGCCGAGACGAAAAGCTTTTCATTGGTCTAACTACTAAACCGCGCTACGAGTTACAAAGTCGTAGCAAACAACACAACTAATTTTAGATACCGTATTTGGGCAAAAAAGCACTTCATCTCTGAAGTGCTTTCCCCAATATTGCGGTCTGGACGGGACTCGAACCCGCGACCCCATGCGTGACAGGCATGTATTCTAACCAACTGAACTACCAAACCTCTGCGTTATTGCGGTGGCAAAGATACAACAGATTTCTAGTTTTCCAAGCGTTTTTGAAAAAAAATTTCAATAAAAAAACCAATTATTATTCAAAACTTTGTTTTTCAATTAAATAGGCAGTTAAAATTTTTTCAAAATTTTCACCTACACTCACCGGAATGTACTTAATCTTGTTCTGTGCACACGTCATTGCCACTTTTTCGAAGTATTCTTGCATCTTTTTCTCGTAAAATTCTTTAATAGTATCCGCAAAAACTGCAATTTCTTCTCCCGATTCTATATCTACGAACCTTTTGGGAGCCGAATCGAAGTCAAAATTCAACTCTGTTTTAAAATCCATCACATGAAAAAGAACCACTTTATGCTTATTATGCTTCAAATGTTGTAAGGCTGCAAATAACTTCTCATCCGACGAACTCACCTCATCCGACTGAAACATGTCCGTAAAAAGCAAAATCATCGACCTACGGTGCATTTTCTCCGCAATTTGATGCAAATAAGTAACCGTATCGGTCGTTTTCTTTGGCTTTTGATTTTCGAGTAAATTTTCGAGCACATTCAACAACATTCTATGATGACGGTCACTGCCTTTTTCAGGGGCATAGTATTCATAAGAATCCGAAAAAACACTCAAACCCACCGCATCCCTTTGCTTTTTCAATATATTCATCAACACCGCCGAAGCCAAAACCGAGAAGCCAATCTTATTTTCATAAAACAACTGCCCGCTACTAAGTTTCGGATAATGCATGGACGACGAATTATCAATAATAATATGACACCGCATGTTCGTTTCTTCCTCATACCGTTTAGTATACAAACGATCCGTCTTAGCATACAATTTCCAATCCATATGCTTAGTGCTCTCTCCCGCATTATAGACCTTATGTTCCGAAAACTCTGCCGAAAAGCCATGAAACGGACTTTTATGCATACCCGATATAAAGCCTTCTACAACTTGATTCGCCAGCAACTCCAAATGCTGAAACTTACTTATCTTATCTATTTGTGATTCCATCTTCATCTTCCAAATATATCAAAAATCAACGTTAGATTCTCTTTTTGAAGCAGAAACAAAGGCTTTTTTAGCTATCATTGTTCCCGCTGTCCACTATATCTGTGCCTCTGAACCCCAGAGTCACAGGATGCCGCTCCCATCGGGGCTAGAGAGAAACATTATGCCCTTTTGAAACAATGGAAACTCCTTTCTGGACATAAAAAAAGGCTTGACTTTCGTCAAACCTTTTTTTCAATATTACAAGTGTCGATTACAACAAAGCATCTAAACTATCTGCATATGTTTGTTTTGGAGCTACACCAACTTGTTTTCCTACTACTTCTCCATTATGGAAAACCAATACTGTTGGAATGTTACGAACTCCGTATTTGGCAGCAAATTCTTGATTAGCATCAACATCTACTTTACCTACTACTACTTTTCCTTCGTATTCATTGCTTAATTCATCAATGATTGGTCCAACCATTCTACAAGGTCCACACCATGCTGCCCAAAAATCAACCATTACCGGTTTGTCTGATTTCAAAACTACTTCTTCAAAAGTAGCATCTGTTATTGCTAAAGCCATTTTCTATTTGTTTAAATGAACCCTCCTCTTTGATTTGGGTATCGGTTGCTATTTTTTTAATAAGGCTCAAATTTAGGAATTAAAAACCAATCCCAAAGCATCTACAAATTAGTTTTGGCTATCATTCCATTGTTTGTGCTTATTTCCAAAAAAAAGAGCTGCTCTATCCGAGCAACTCTTTTCCTTTTAATCGTTTCCTGAATAGGATTACAAACTGTATTTCAAGCCTAAAGTCAATCCTAAACCACTAATTCCAACATATGAACTCAATTCATTCAAAGGCTTAGTTGTATCAACTCCATTTGGATTAATAGAATTATTTGAATTAGTAGTTAATTTATCTACATAATTAGTATGGATTTGTGATTTTGTTCTAGTAGACAAAGCATCCGCTCCATTCACTGTAAATTCAGTAGTTTCTTTTGTTTTTCCGTGAACAGTAAAGTTACGGTATTCTAATTCAGCAAAAGCAGAGATGTTTTTACTTAATTTATAAGATGTACCAACAACTGCTGAAAAACCTAATGTAGGATTTGGTTTTACCACATCAACACTATGAACAGCACCAAATACTGGAGCTCCAGTAGATGGATTAGCTCCAATTGGAGCAACTGCGTCAGTAGTAATTTCTAAATCACCATGAACCGGAACAAGAACACCTACCTTTGTGTAAGGTTCAAATCCTTTGTGCTCTCCCAAAAACAACACTAAAGAGGGTGCTAAATCAAAAGCTGTAATTTGACCTACAGATTTAAAATTGTAAACACTACCAGTTGGAATAAATGGCACATCAGAGATTGTCTGAGCCATAGTTTTATCTTTACTAGAATAATAGTTTATTCCCATTTCAAAACCTAAACGCGCATTAAATCTGTATCCAGCAGTAACACCTGTTCTAAAACCTTCACC
The DNA here is from genome assembly GCF_902506345.1 of Flavobacterium sp. 9R. Classification (NCBI taxonomy): domain Bacteria; kingdom Pseudomonadati; phylum Bacteroidota; class Flavobacteriia; order Flavobacteriales; family Flavobacteriaceae; genus Flavobacterium; species Flavobacterium sp. 9R. Next base: position 2,310,828 of record NZ_LR733413.1, read on the forward strand.
AAAAGACCCCGTTACACTTTCTTCTGAAACTAATTTCCCTCCTTGATACACTTTGCGTAAAGCATCTTTTCCTCCAACAGTTGGAAATTCAGTAGCCGCAGTTTGCATAAAATAAGATCCGCCTACTTTAAAATACCAACTCTCGTTTTTTTCGGTTTGCGCCATCATAGTAGTAGCGATCAAAACGAAACCAAATAAAAATAAATTCTTTTTCATAATAGTAATTTTGTTTAACGTTACAAACTTATAATAATTTGCGCCATTTCAAAGAGGCCAACAAGACCGGGGTTCTCGAAAACGTTTTCTTGACACAGTAATTAAGATATAATTTTTTTATTTATTTTTTTTATGTTAATTAATAGTATATATCGTATTTTTTTAACTTTAAAAAATTAGTTTAATTTAAAATTGATTTGCATTTTCTCTAATTCAAACAAAAGCTCATTCGAAATCTTTACTTTCAATTTTCTACTAGGCATTGACAATTTAGTCACGACTTTGATTTCTTCTATTTCTTCAACTTTTGCTGCTGTTGCCGTTACTGGATTTTCAAGATTTTCGCCTTCTTCATTATCTACACTATCTGCAAAATCTGCATCGTCAATTTCCTCAATGGCAGTCGTTCTTTCTATCATTCTGCGTACTCGTTCCAACTCCATTACTTCAAAAGCAACGGTATGTTCACCTTTATTTTCCAAAAACAACTGATTAAGCTTGTAAATAAATTCCGCTTCTATATCTGTAATATTCAACAACAAGACCAATTTTTTAGCATACGCCTCCAGCACATCTTGCAATTGTTTCACCTCAACAAACTGAATTCTAGGCTCGGCCCGTTTACCCGTTTCTTGATTCACCCAACCTTCTTTAACTAGTATCTTTATATAGGTGAAATTATTTTGAATAAAGAAATGACGAAACTTCAGATATTCTTCTCCAAAAATTCGAAACTCAAAATTCTCATCATAGCCTTCGAGCGTAAACATCCCCCAACCTTTTCCGTTTTTGGCTACTCTATGTTGTACATTATTAATGATACCACCAAACGACAAGTTTTTTCCAACATGTTGCTCTAAATTCTTGAGTGCTTCTAGCCTAACATTACAGAAATATTTCATCTCAAATTTATAATCATCCAATGGATGACCAGAAATGTAAATACCAACTACCTCTTTTTCTTTTGCTAATTTCTCCATCGTGCTCCAATCCTCGCAAGGAGGCACAACTGGTTCAGCAATTTGCACTTCGCTGGTTTCTCCAAACAAACTCACTTGGGAGGAATTCTCATTCTCTTGGTATTTCGCTCCATAACGCATGGCTTTTTCATAAAAAGTAATACCATCGCCATCATCATGAAAATATTGTGCTCTTGTGGTACCTTCAAACGAGTCAAAACCACCTGCCAAAGCCAAGTTTTCGATTGCCTTTTTATTGGCAGCTCTCAAATCGATGCGTTTGGCCAAATCAAAAATGGATTTGTATTTACCGTCTTTCCTGTTTTCTACAATTGTTGCTACCGCTCCAGAGCCTACACCTTTGATAGCTCCCATTCCAAAACGAACGGCGTAATCTTCATTTACAGTAAATTTATAGAAAGACTCATTAACGTCAGGCCCCAAAACTTGTAATCCCATACGCTTACATTCTTCCATAAAAAACGACACTTGCTTGATATCATTCATGTTATTTGAAAGTACCGCAGCCATATATTCCGCAGGGTAATGCGCTTTCAAATAAGCCGTTTGGTAGGCAATCCAAGCATAACAAGTGGAGTGGGATTTATTAAACGCATAACTCGCAAAAGCTTCCCAGTCTTTCCAAATTTTTTCTAAAACAGTTGCGTCATGACCTTTTGCAGCTGCTTGCTCCACAAACTTCGGCTTCATTTTGTCCAATACGTCTTTTTGCTTTTTACCCATTGCTTTACGCAAAACGTCGGCCTCACCTTTGGTAAAACCAGCCAAAGATTGGGACAAAAGCATCACCTGCTCTTGGTATACCGTAATTCCGTAGGTTTCAGACAAATATTCAGCACAAGCATCTAAATCGTATTTGATTTCTTCCTCTCCATTTTTTCTTCGAACGAAAGACGGAATATATTCTAACGGTCCCGGACGATACAAGGCATTCATCGCAATCAAATCCCCAAAAACAGTAGGCTTCAAGTCCTTCATATACTTTTGCATACCAGGTGACTCGTATTGGAATATCCCTACTGTTTCTCCTCTTTGGAACAACTCATAGGTTTTAACATCATCAATAGGAAAAGTATCGGGGTCGAGCTGAATTCCAGTACGATATTTTACTAATTTAACTGTGTCTTTAATCAAAGTAAGGGTCTTCAACCCCAAGAAGTCCATTTTCAACAATCCTGCACTTTCAGCCACCGAGTTGTCGAACTGGGTAACATACAAATCCGAATCTTTGGCGGTAGTTACCGGAACATAATTGGTAATATCTGATGGCGTAATAATCACCCCACAAGCGTGAATCCCGGTATTTCGCATCGAACCTTCCAATATCTTGGCTTGCTGAATGGTTTCTCCAGCCAAATCTCCTCCATTGGCAATGGCAATCAATTCTTTTACACTATCAAACTCATCAGAACGCAAAGCTTTTTTTACATCCTCTTCTTTTTCAGAAATAAAACGCGCCAAATTCCATTTTGATGGCATCATCCCTGGAATTAATTTCGCAATTCTATCCGCTTCAAACAAAGGTAAATCCAAAACACGAGCCGTATCACGAATAGCCGACTTCGTAGCCATTTTACCATAGGTAATAATTTGCGCTACTTGATTGGCACCATATTTATTGATTACATAATCCATTACACGTCCTCGCCCCTCGTCATCAAAATCGATATCAATATCGGGCATAGACACACGATCTGGATTTAGGAAACGCTCAAAAAGCAAATCGTATTTAATAGGGTCAATATTGGTAATTCCTAAACAATACGCTACCGCCGAACCCGCTGCCGAACCACGCCCAGGTCCCACAGAAACATCCATTTTTCTGGCTTCGGCGATAAAATCTTGTACAATCAAGAAATAACCAGGATAACCCGAATTGGAAATGGTCAATAATTCAAAATCCAATCGTTCTTGAATCGACTCCGTGATTTCACCATAACGTCGCTTTGCTCCTTCCATCGTAAGGTGTCGCAAATAGGCATTTTCACCACGAACTCCGCCATCAACTTCATCTTCTGGCACTACAAATTCTTGTGGAATGTCGTATTTAGGTAACAATACGTCACGGTACAAGGAGTAAATTTCAACTTTATCTACAATTTCTTGAATGTTGATAATCGCATCAGGCAAATCGGCAAAGAGTTTTTTCATCTCCTCACTCGACTTATAATAATATTCCTGATTTGGCAATCCATAACGATAGCCTCGTCCTCTACCAATAGGCGTGGCTTGTTTTTCGCCATCTTTTACACACAACAAAATATCGTGCGCATTGGCATCTTCTTTATTTAAATAATAGGTATTGTTCGTGGCAATGAGTTTGACTTTGTGCTTCTGAGAAAATTCAATGAGTGTTTTATTCACCCTATTTTCATCTTCTTGATTGTGGCGCATAATTTCGAGATACAAATCGTCTCCAAATTGTGCTTTCCACCAAAGTAAAGCTTCCTCCGCTTGGTTCTCTCCTACGTTCAGAATTTTACTTGGAATTTCTCCGTATAAATTCCCAGACAAAACCATTATGTCTTCTTTGTACTGTTCGACTATAGCCCTATCAATTCTAGGCACATAATAAAAACCAGCCGTGTAAGCAATAGAAGCCATTTTGGCCAGATTGTGATAGCCTTTTTTATTCTTTGCCAATAAAACTACTTGATAACCATTGTCTTTCTTGGTTTTATCCAAATGATTATCACAGATATTAAACTCACAGCCTACAATAGGTTTTATCTCTGTTTCAGTAGGTTCTTCTCCACTTTCTACCAATGCTTTGTTTTTTGCCGATGCCGATTTGTTGTGATTCATAACAGCGCTCACAAAATGGAAAGCACCCATCATATTACCCGTATCCGTCATCGCAACCGCTGGGAAATTATTTTTGGCTGTAGCCGCCACCAAACCACCAATGGCAATGGTGGATTGCAAGACCGAAAACTGGGTATGATTATGCAAATGAGCAAAAGCTGCTGCTGAAAAATCTTTCTTTTCTGTTTCAGTTAAAATTGGTGCATCAGTAACAACACCCGAGGCTTTAAGTTGCTCCCGAATAGCATCAGAAGCTTTCTTAAGATTAATGTGCTTTAATCCAATTAACGGAAAAGGGTCTGGATTTTTACTTTGGAACTCCTTGAAATAAATGGGTTCTACCTCCAACTCCTCTTTGGTAAAAACTTCTTTTCTAATTAATTCCAGAAAACATCTTGTGGTTGCCTCAACGTCAGCGGTAGCGTTATGTGCTTCCGCGAAAGGTTGGTCAAACAAATATTGATGCAACTCGGTAAGCGTTGGCAATTTGAATTTTCCTCCTCTACCACCAGGCAATTTTAGTAAGGAAGCCGTTACTTCTGTACAAGTATCTAGAATCAGCATTTCACCCATAGGCGAAGCAACCCCCAAACGATAGAACTCACAGCCCATAATATTGACATCAAAACCTACATTTTGACCTACAATAAATTTCGCTTTCCCTAAAGCTATATTGAACTTCTCTAATACTTCCGCCAATGGAATTCCCTCTGCTTGCGCCAATTCGGTAGAAATTCCGTGGATTCGCTCAGCGTCATAAGGAATATTAAACCCTTCTGGCTGCACCAAATAATCTTGATGCTCCACCAAATTACCCATATCATCGTGCAACTGCCAAGCGATTTGTATACATCTTGGCCAGTTATCTGTGTCAGATAAAGGTGCGCCCCATCGTTTGGGTAATCCGGTGGTTTCGGTATCGAATATTAAGTACATAAGTTAAAATAACAAAGATTAAAAATTCCAAAATCCAATTTTAAAACTCCTTAAAACATTGGTTTTATGGAATATAAAAAACAGTACAATACAAATTGGTGGAAGTTCAAATTTAGGTTTTTTTTAAAGAAACTAGAGGCAATTTGTCTTTTTATTCCAACTATAACTGACAGTAAAGATTATAACGCCATAGCCAAAGAAATCTACGCCATTTTCATTAAAAAAACAGCAAATCTCATTTTTGGATGTCGTAGTTTTCAATTAAAAAAAAAGTGTTTTAAAGAACTCATTTTATCGATTTTACTTCTAAATAGTACCACTTTCACTTAGCACAAAAATAGCACTTTGTTGACTGTTTTTAATCAAAAAACAAGATTTAGATAGAAAAAACGCAGTGAAATCATTGAAAAAACGGTTTGTTTTAAAAATAACACAACAAAAATCCCATATCTAAAAAGGATTTTAATTTTAAAAAAAGACGTTCCCTCTTTTCAAATCAATAGTAAAACCAATCCAACTTTTTCGTTAATAAAGGAAGTTTTTAATTCTAATCTGCCGTAGAAAAAGAATTTGGGTATCGTATATAATGAAATTTCAAAATTGACACTTTTTATTCGTTTGCTACATTTGCCTTCCAAGTTATACTTTTTGGGTAGCAACCCAACAAAAAAGACCAATACACTTAAAAAAAATAGTTAACAATGAGTACTACATTATTCGACAAAGTATGGGATTCGCACGTGGTGCGTAAAATTGAGGATGGACCAGATGTGTTTTTTATTGACCGTCATTTCATTCACGAAGTGACTAGTCCCGTTGCTTTTTTAGGTTTAAAAGCTAGAGGCGTTAAGGTATTATATCCAGAACGCACTTTTGCTACTGCCGATCACAACACCCCGACAATAAACCAACATTTACCAGTAGAAGATCCTCTATCGGCTAATCAATTGAAAGCATTAGAAGATAACGCTGCAGAATACGGTATTTCCCATTGGGGTTTAGGACACCAAAAAAATGGAATTGTTCACGTGGTAGGACCTGAAAACGGAATTACTTTACCAGGTGCTACTATTGTTTGTGGTGACTCACATACTTCAACTCACGGTGCATTTGGAGCCATTGCCTTTGGAATCGGAACTTCAGAGGTAGAAATGGTGCTTTCTACACAATGCATTATGCAACCGAAACCCAAAAAAATGCGTATCAACGTAAACGGAACTTTGAGCAAAGGTGTGGGACCAAAAGACGTGGCTTTGTACATTATTTCAAAACTAACCACTTCTGGAGGAACAGGCTACTTTGTTGAATATGCTGGAAATGTTTTTGAAGAAATGTCAATGGAAGGCCGAATGACCGTTTGTAATTTAAGTATCGAAATGGGTGCTCGTGGAGGTATGATTGCTCCAGACCAAACTACTTTTGATTTTCTTGAAGGCAGACTATATGCTCCAAAAGGAGAAGCTTGGACGAAAGCAGTTGAATACTGGAAAACATTGAAAACGGATGCTGATGCAGTTTTCGATGCAGAATTAACTATTGATGCTGCTGATATCGAACCAATGATTACTTATGGAACCAATCCTGGAATGGGAATTGGAATTTCTGCATCTATTCCAAGTGCAGATCAAGTAGAAGGCGGCGAGGAAACCTACAAAAAATCTTTGGCCTATATGGGCTTCAATGAGGCTGATACTATGATTGGTAAAACAATCGATTATGTTTTCTTAGGAAGTTGTACCAACGGTCGTATTGAAGATTTTAGGGCTTTTACAGAAATTGTTAAAGGCCGCAAAAAAGCAGATAATGTTACGGCTTGGTTAGTACCTGGTTCGCATGTTGTTGAAGCACAAATCAAAGAAGAAGGACTTTTAGACATTCTAACAGAAGCAGGTTTTGTATTGCGTCAGCCAGGCTGTTCGGCTTGTTTAGCCATGAACGACGATAAAGTTCCAGCTGGAAAATATGCCGTAAGTACTTCTAACAGAAACTTTGAAGGCCGTCAGGGTCCTGGATCAAGAACAATGTTAGCCTCCCCAATAATGGCTGCTGCTGCTGCTGTGACAGGAAAACTAACAGATCCGAGGGAATTGATGTAATTTTTCACCACAAAGGAAAATTACCAAAGAACAAAAATATTTTACAACAACATAAGTCCTCTTACTTCTCTCATTCGGAAGTTGAGGGCTAATCTAAAATAAAGTCAAATGGCATACGATAAATTTACTATACTAACCAGCAGTGCAGTGCCACTGCCAATTGAGAACGTTGATACTGATCAAATCATACCAGCTCGTTTCTTGAAAGCCACAAAACGTGAAGGTTTTGGAGACAACCTTTTTCGTGACTGGAGATATAATGGAGACGATACCCCAAAAGCCGATTTCGTTTTAAACGATGCTACTTATTCTGGAAAAATCTTAATTGGAGGGAAAAACTTCGGTTCTGGGTCTTCAAGAGAGCACGCTGCTTGGGCAGTTTACGATTACGGATTTAGAGCGGTCGTTTCAAGTTTCTTCGCAGACATTTTCAAAGGAAACTGTTTAAATATTGGAGTTTTACCAGTACAAGTAAGTCCAGAATTTGCTGATACTATTTTTAAAGCAATAGAATCAAATCCAAAAACTGAACTAGAAATCAATTTACCTGAACAAACCATTACTTTATTGTCTACTGGTCAAAAAGAATCTTTTGACATCAACGGATACAAAAAGAACAACATGATTAATGGTTTTGATGACATCGATTATCTAAACAATATCAAAGAAGAAATTGTTGATTTTGCTAGTAAACAATTGATATAGAACCCTAAGTTACTTACAACCCAATAGTGCTGTCCTATATCGTTTCTAAAATGATATAGGATTCGCTTTAAATAAAAAAAGGATACTTTAATCCGAAAATAATTCCCCAATGGAACAGAAAAAGATTGAAATAATGGACACTACTTTACGCGACGGAGAACAAACTTCGGGCGTATCGTTTTCGGCTGCAGAAAAACTAACCATTGCTCAATTATTATTAGAAGAATTACACATTGACCGCATCGAAATTGCTTCGGCACGTGTGAGTGAGGGAGAATTTCAAGGGGTAAAAGGTATTATGGACTGGGCAAGTACGAAGGGATATACTGATAGAATAGAAGTTTTATCATTTGTTGATGGAGGAATTTCTATTGAATGGATGAAAAAAGCCGGAGCCAAAGTTCAAAATCTTTTAACTAAAGGCTCTTTGAATCACTTAACACACCAGTTAAAAAAAACACCTGAACAACATTTTGCAGAAATTGCACAAGCAATCGAACTCGCGAATCAAAACGGAATTGCTACCAATGTTTATCTAGAAGATTGGAGCAACGGTATGCGCAATTCGCCTGATTATGTTTTTCAATACTTGGATTTTATCACGCAACAACCCGTTAAAAGAATTTTACTACCCGATACACTAGGTGTTTTAATTCCTTCGGATACTTTTGAATTCATTTCTAAAATCACACAAAAATACCCTGACATTCACTTTGATTTTCACGCTCACAACGATTATGACCTTAGTGTAGCCAATGTCATGGAAGCCATAAAAGCAGGAATCAGCGGTTTACACGTAACTGTAAATGGAATGGGAGAACGCGCCGGAAATGCTCCTTTGGAGAGTACCGTTGCCGTTATCAATGATTTTTTACCTCAAGTAAAAATCAATATCAAAGAAACTTCTCTATACTCAGTTAGCAAACTTGTAGAAACTTTTACTGGATATAGAATTCCGGCGAACAAACCCATAGTTGGAGATAATGTTTTTACTCAAACCGCTGGTATTCATGCTGATGGAGACAACAAAAACAATCTGTATTTCAACGATTTATTGCCAGAGCGTTTTGGAAGAAAACGAAAATATGCGCTTGGAAAAACATCAGGCAAAGCCAATATCGAAAAAAACCTTCAAGAGCTAGGGCTACAACTCAATGCCGAAGATTTAAAACTCGTTACGCAACGTATCATCGAATTGGGCGACAAAAAAGAAACGGTCACCAAAGAAGACCTACCTTATATCATTTCCGATGTTTTAGATAGTCAGTCCTATCAAGAACGTGTTGTGGTGCAATCCTATGTTTTAGTTCATGCCAAAGGAATGCGCCCTTCAACTACACTTTGTCTTAAAATTGATGGAGAAATAATCGAAGAAAACGCACAAGGCGACGGACAATTTGATGCTTTCATGAATGCTCTGAACAAAATTTACAAAAGCAAAAAAATGACTTTACCTAAGCTCGTTGACTATGCCGTAAGAATACCTCCAGGAAGTAGCTCCGACGCTTTGTGTGAAACGGTTATCACTTGGACAGCAAACGGAAAAGAATTCAAAACACGAGGATTAGACTCCGACCAAACTGTGGCAGCCATTGTAGCTACGCAAAAAATGCTTAATGTTGTAACCGTATAAATTACAAAAATAAAACTCCAAATCTCAACCCTTTGGATTCATTACATAACTATCACAATTTCCAACTCATGAAATTAATTATTGCCCTTTTAGCCGGAGACGGCATCGGACCAGAAGTCATCAACGAAGCCGTAAAAGTAGCTGATGCCATTGCCAAAAAATTCAATCACGACATCACTTGGACACCTGCCTTAACAGGTGCTTGTGCCATTGATGCTGTTGGCGTTCCTTACCCAGACGAAACACACGAAATATGTATGAAAGCCGATGCGGTTTTATTTGGCGCTATCGGACATCCAAAATACGATAACGACCCAAGCGCACCCGTTCGACCTGAACAAGGGTTACTTTTAATGCGTAAAAAATTAGGTTTGTTTGCCAATGTACGTCCAACGTTTACTTTTCCTTCATTGATTAACAATTCTCCTTTAAAAAGAGAGCGTATCGAAGGTACAGATTTGGTTTTCCTAAGAGAACTAACTGGCGGAATTTATTTTGGTGAAAAAGGAAGAAGAGATGATGGCGAAACCGCTTTTGACAATTGTGTGTACACCAGAGCTGAAGTACAACGTTTGGCTAAAAAAGGTTTCGAATTAGCGATGACGCGTTCTAAGAAATTATGCTGTGTAGATAAAGCCAATGTTTTAGAAACCTCTCGCCTTTGGAGAGAAACGGTTCAAGCTATGGCCAAAGACTATCCAGAAGTAGAAGTGAGTTATGAATTTGTTGATGCTGTTGCTATGCGTTTGGTACAATGGCCTAACTCTTATGATGTATTGATTACCGAAAATTTATTTGGAGACATATTAACCGATGAAGCTTCTGTAATTTCAGGTTCAATGGGATTAATGCCTTCAGCTTCTGTTGGAGAACATACTTCATTATACGAACCAATTCACGGGTCGTATCCACAAGCAACTGGACTAAACATTGCAAATCCATTGGCTACTATTTTATCTGCCGCAATGATGTTTGAAGATGCCTTTGGATTAAAAGAAGAAGCGCAAGCGATAAGAGCCGTAGTCAACAAATCTTTAGAAGAAGGTATTGTTACCGAAGACTTAGCTGCAAAAGGAAGTAAAGCCTATAAAACTAGCGAAGTGGGAGATTGGTTAGTGGCCAATTTATAACACTTCATTACTTATAGTTCAAAATTTTGAACAACAAAAAAGGGAACAATTTTTCAATTGTTCCCTTTTTTTATACTAGAAAAAAATATTAATATCTTCCTCCTCTGTCACCACCACCGCGGTTGTTTCCGTAACCTCCGCGTGAATCACCACCACGGTTGTTGTTGAAACTTCTTCTTTCGCCTTCTGGTTTTGGCTCAGATTTGTTTACAACAATTGCACGTCCTTGAACGGTAGCTCCGTTTAATTCGTCAATTGCTTTTTGAGCTTCCGCGTCGTTTGGCATCTCTACGAAACCAAAACCTTTACTTCTACCAGTAAATTTATCCGTTATAATTTTAACTGAATCTACTGCTCCGTAAGCTTCGAAAGACTCTCTTAAATCTGCTTCCTCAATACTGAATGGAAGACTTCCAACAAAAATGTTCATATGTACTTATTTATAATAAAGCAACAAATGTAGTCTTATTTTATTCTAATCTACTACATATTAGAATATTTATACAATAATTGTGAAAAAACAGCAAGGGCTACAACAAAGTAACCTACTCAAAATTAAGCTATTTAATCAAAGTTGTCGATTCTTTGCTCACTGGCACTTTGTAAAAAACACCTTGCGAAAAATAAAATTCTTTAACTTCTTGTGTTCCTGCTACAGGAATAGTGATAACAAAAGTAAAAGTTCCCGTAATTGTTTTATTTACTTCATCGTATTCTGAAATAACAACCTTCCCTTTTCCCATTCCATTTTTAGAGGTGAGTGAAATCTCGGGCGAAGACTCTCTAGAAGTATACGTAACATAATCCACAGCACTATTGTCCAATAAAAACGTTTTTTCTTGAACAGAAGAAAGATGCAAAGTTAAATTTTCCTTCAATGTTACAGCTTCAATTGCAATTGTACCATCATTAGACACAACCGCTTTGCTTTGTAAAGCACGCCAAAAAACATTGTCCTTCAAACCTTGAACAGAAGGATTATTGAAAACCACATCGTCTGAGCAAGAACTCATAACTAAAGCTAAAGCAACAAAAAAAAGTATTTTTTTCATTCTATTAATTAGTGAATTTGATTCGGTACAAATCTATAGTTTTTTTATTTCAAACAATAAAAAAAGACATAAGTAGCCGTTATTAAAAATCTAAATATGAATATTATAGCCCACTATAGTTTTTTTAAATAAAAAATGTATCTTTGCACCCTTAATTAATCGAGGTCGTGTACCTCAAAATTTAATCACAAGATTATGTCAGTAAAAATTAGATTACAAAGACACGGTAAAAAACAAAAACCTTTTTACTGGGTTGTAGCAGCAGATGCTCGCTCAAAAAGAGATGGTAAATACTTAGAGAAAATCGGTACTTACAATCCAAACACTAACCCAGCAACTATCGAATTAAATTTGGATAGTGCAGTGAAATGGTTGCACAATGGTGCTCAACCAACTGATACTGCAAGAGCAATTCTTTCTTACAAAGGTGCTTTATTGAAACACCACCTTGATGGCGGTATCCGTAAAGGAGCTTTAACTCAAGAACAAGCTGATGCAAAATTAGCTGCTTGGTTAGAAGCTAAAGCTGGTAAAGTTGATGCTAAAAAAGAAGGTTTGACTAAAGCTCAAGCTGCTGAAAAAGCAAAAGCTTTAAAAGCAGAACAAGAAGTAAATGCAAAACGTTTAGCTGCTGCTGCTCAAGCTGAAGCTGACGCTATTGCTGCTGCAACTCCTGCTGAAGAAGTTGCTGAAGTTGAAGCTGAAGAAGCTCCAGCTGCAGAAGAAAATAACGAAACAACTGAGGCTTAATTTTAACAAGCGACAATGCGTAAAGAGGACTGTTTCTATTTAGGTAAAATCGCTAAAAAATTTAGTTTCAAAGGGGAAGTCCTAGCCTATCTAGACACGGACGAACCTGAGTTATACGAAAACTTGGAATCAGTGTTTGTTGACCACAACAAACACTTGGTTCCTTTTTTTATTGAAAGTAGTTCCCTTCACAAAAACGACTTTCTACGCATCCGTTTTGAGGACATTACTACCGAAGAACAAGCTGATGCACTCATTGGAAGTGACCTTTATCTTCCTTTAAAAATGCTTCCAAAACTAAGCGGAAACAAATTCTATTTTCACGAAGTAATTGGTTTTGAAGTAGAAGACAAACGTTTAGGATACGTTGGAGAAATTCAATCTATCAACGACACCACTGCACAACCTTTATTTGAAGTACTAAAAGGCGACGCCGAAATATTAATCCCAATGATTGACCATTTCTTGGTAAAAGTAGACCGAGAAAACAAAAAAATAATCATGGATTTGCCTGAGGGATTGATTGAAATGTACCTTTAGTTAAAATTCCAAAAAAAGAAATACCAAACTCCAAATAAAGGGGAATCACAAAAGAATATTCCAATACTGAAATTCTAAATTCCAATTTTGGAATGGAAATTCAAATATTTTAATCTAAATTTAAAATTCAAAATCAACAAGAAGAATCTATCTCCTTGTTAGAGTATTAAAATTTGGAATTTATTTATTTTTGGAATTTGATGTAATTATGAATAAACCTTATGATTTAGAAGAAAGAACTTTTTTATTCGCTAAAGAGTGTAGATTTTATGTTCAAAAACTACATAAAACTACTTCAAATATTGAAGATAGCAAGCAATTAGTAAGATCCTCTGGGTCAATTGGAGCTAATTACATAGAAGCAAATGAGAAGCTTGGTGACAAAGACTTAGTTTTTCGTTTAAAAATCGCAAGAAAAGAAGCTAAAGAATCAATATATTGGATTCGCTTATTACACGAGCTGAATCCAGAACATAAAGAAACATCAGAATCACTTCTATATGAAGTTGAGGAATTAAGAAAAATATTATCTGCTATTATAACAAGAATAAATTCCAATATTTAAATACCAAATTCCAACAAAAAGAATTGCGCCCTCAAGTTTGGAATTTGGAATTTATCTCAAAAAGTATTGGAATTTGGAATTTAAAAAATTGGAATTTTAATTTATGTTTACATTTAAACAATTCGTTGTTGAACAAGACCGTTGTGCTATGAAAATTGGTACCGATGGTGTTTTATTGGGCGCTTGGGCTCCTACTACAAATCATCCTTTCAGCATTTTAGACATTGGCACTGGAACTGGCATCATCGCTTTGATGTTAGCACAAAGAAGCGCAGCACAGCAAATTGACGCTTTAGAAATTGACGAAGCTGCTTACGAACAAGCAACAGATAATTTCGAAAATTCACCTTGGAACGATAGATTGTTCTGTTTTCATGCCGGTTTGGACGAATTTATAGAAGAACCCGAAGACGAATACGATTTGATTGTTTCCAACCCACCTTTCTATTCCGAAGATTATAAAACTGAAAATGAATCACGCGATTTAGCACGATTTCAAGACGCTATGCCTTTTGAGCAATTACTTGAAGCTGCAGATTTATTGCTTTCTGAAAACGGAATTTTTGCAGTAATCATTCCCTTCAAAGAAGAAGAAAATTTTATTGCTTTGGCCAACGAATTCGAATTGTATCCTTTGAAAATCACTCGTGTCAAAGGAACACCAACTACGGAAATCAAACGTAGCTTACTGGCCTTTAGCCGAAATGAAACTACCGATTTACCAATTGACGAATTGGTTATCGAAACTGCAAGACACGTCTACACCCAAGAATATATTGAATTAACTAAGGATTTTTATTTGAAGATGTAGTCACTCAACTTTGTCACTAAGTTATTGAGCAATAATTTTTCAACAAGTAACTATTTCAATTCGAAATTAAGACGTAAGTTTATATTCGTCTTAAAAAAACTGATAAAAAATCGAAGTGTTTTTAAAATTATAACATTTTTGAATAGTTTTGTTATATTTCTTTATGTAGATTTGTTGCCATAAAATTTTCGAACCATGAAACCAGACTTATTTCAATCTCCTGATTACTATAATCTTGACGATTTATTAACCGAAGAACACAAGTTAGTCCGAGACGCAGCAAGAGCTTGGGTAAAAAGAGAAGTATCCCCTATCATAGAAGACTATGCTCAAAAAGCAGAATTTCCAAAACAAATCATTAAAGGTTTAGGAGAAATTGGCGGTTTTGGTCCGTATATTCCCGTTGAATATGGAGGAGCTGGATTGGATCAAATATCCTACGGATTGATCATGCAAGAAATTGAACGTGGAGATTCTGGCGTACGCTCTACTTCATCTGTACAATCTTCTTTGGTAATGTATCCAATTTGGAAATACGGTAACGAAGAACAACGTATGAAATACTTACCCAAACTAGCTACTGGAGAGTATATGGGCTGTTTTGGATTGACAGAACCTGACCACGGCTCTAACCCTGGCGGTATGACTACCAACTTCAAAGACAAAGGCGATCACTATTTATTAAATGGTGCGAAAATGTGGATTTCTAACGCTCCTTTTGCAGACATTGCTGTAGTTTGGGCGAAGAACGAAGAAGGACGAATTCACGGTTTAATCGTAGAACGCGGTATGGAAGGATTTACCACTCCAGAAACGCACAACAAATGGTCTTTAAGAGCTTCGGCTACTGGAGAATTGATTTTTGATAATGTAAAAGTTCCAAAAGAAAACTTGTTGCCAAACAAATCAGGATTAGGCGCACCTCTAGGTTGTCTTGATTCTGCTCGTTACGGAATTGCTTGGGGAGCCATTGGAGCAGCTATGGATTGCTACGATACCGCTTTGCGTTATGCAAAAGAGCGTATACAATTTGACAAACCTATCGCTGGAACCCAATTGCAACAAAAAAAATTGGCCGAAATGATTACCGAAATCACCAAAGCACAATTGCTAACTTGGAGACTAGGTGTCTTGAGAAATGAAGGCAAAGCAACTTCTGCACAAATCTCAATGGCCAAAAGAAATAATGTCGATATGGCAATTCATATCGCAAGAGAAGCAAGACAAATGCTAGGTGGAATGGGAATCACAGGAGAATATTCTATTATGAGACATATGATGAATTTAGAATCTGTGATTACGTATGAAGGCACCCACGATATTCATTTATTAATTACAGGAATGGATATCACAGGAATTGCAGCTTTTAAATAAGATAAACAAGTATTAAAGTATTGATAAAATCAATTATAGAAGCTTCTTGGTAACAGGAAGCTTTTTTAATTTTACAAAAAAAAAGATAATGAATATTGCCCAAATCAATTCTGAAATAGCAGAACAAAAAAACCAGCTTCTAAACCACAGCCTATACCAAAAAGTACAAAACATAGAAGATTTACACTGTTTTCTTGAAAGTCATGTGTATGCAGTATGGGACTTTATGTCACTTCTGAAAGCCTTACAAGCCAAATTAACGTGTACTACAACACCATGGTTTGCTACTACCAATCCAGAAACTCGTTATTTAATCAACGAAATTGTTTTAGCTGAAGAAACTGACCTCAGTATTGATGGTAGACGCTTAAGTCACTTTGAAATGTACTTAGAAGCTATGGAAGCTTGTGGCGCAAATACATCAGGAATTATAAATTTTCTAGAGGAAGTACAATCCATCCAAAACATATTTGTTGCCATCAAGAAAAGTCAATTACACCCAAAAATAAAATCCTTTTTAGATTTTACCTTTCAAGTAATTGAACACGGTAAATCGCATGAAATTGCCGCTGCTTTCACTTTTGGTCGAGAAGATTTAATTCCGAGTATGTTTACTGAAATACTACAAAACTTTCAAAAAAACTTCCCTGAAACGGATTTAAAACAATTAATTTACTATTTCGAAAGACATATTGAGCTGGATGCTGACGAACACGGTCCAATGGCCATGCAAATGATTACAGAGCTTTGTGAAAACGATCCAAAAAAATGGGAAGAAGTAGCAACCATCTCTGTTTTAGCTTTAGAAAAAAGAATAGAGCTTTGGAATGCTATTGAAGAGCAACTGAGTTTGACAATGGAACCTGCTTAAAAACAGAAATGGAACACTTTTCAAAACATATAAAAACAGCATTACGACTTTTCATTTTGATAGTTGTGGTGCTTTTTTTCAACCAATGTTCTAGCGAAAACACAACGGTTGCTCCCAAACCCGAAAGCAGCCCAGCGCCTCAACCTCAGCCACAACCTGTTAACAAAAAAGTATCTTATATCGCACTAGGGGACAGTTATACTATTGGTCAAAGCGTTTGTCTCACTTGTCGTTTTCCAGAACAGTTAAAGAAAAAACTTGAAAGCACTATTCCTGGTTTAACGGTAGACTTAAAAATCATTGCACAAACAGGCTGGACGACTTCTAATCTAATCAATGCAATTAAAGAACAGCAACCAACTAAGGATTTTAACTTAGTAACCTTACTTATTGGGGTCAACAATCAGTATCAAAATAGGGAATTTAGCATTTATGAAAGGGAGTTTCCGCAATTGGCACAAACAGCCATCGCATTAGCCAAAGGCAATAAAGACAATGTTATCGTGGTTTCGATTCCTGACTATGCTTACACTCCATTTGGTCAACAATTTGGAACTCCTACAAAAATCTCAACAGAAATTGATCGCTATAATGCATTCGCAAAAAGTTATTGCGACGCCAATGGCATCACTTTTATCAATATCACCGACATCACAAGACAAGGACTAAAAGAGACTTATTTGGTAGCTACAGATGGGCTACATCCCTCGGAAAAAGCCTATACGTTGTTTATTGACAGAATAGCTCCAAAAGCTAAAGTAATAGTTCAAAAATAAAGCCCTATCATATGACAGGGCTAAACTATTAATTTTCTGGAGCCAATTCTAACTCAAGTCCTTCAAGACTTTCCGTTATTGGAATTTGACAACCTAAACGACTATTGGATTTTACATAAAAAGCTTCAGATAGCATAGCTTCTTCATCATCACCCATAGGTGGTAATTCAACATCATTGAGCACATAACATTGGCATGAAGCACACATGGCCATTCCCCCACAGGTTCCCTCAACTGGTAACTCATAAGCTTTGCACAATTCCATAATATTCATTGCCATATCTGTTGGCGCTTGTAATTCGTGAACAACCCCTTCTCTATCTTTAATCTTTATTAAAACATCCATTATTTAAAATTCCTTAATTATTTATTTGATCTCGAGATCTAAAATATATTCTTTACTATTTTTATTATTACTTATTTTCAAACGAAGTATGTCGGCTTGATTTATAGTATATACTACAGAAACATCTGGAGTGTAAACCCCATCAATAGTTTTATAAACCAACTTACCTTTATAAGTTGCACTTACCAAACCATTTTTCTCATTTTTGGTATTCACTAACGCTTGAGAAGTTAATTCTGCAGAATTATAGGCCGTATTTTCTTCTAATTTAGCTTTGTCACCACTTAGTTTGGTTAAAAATTCTGCTCCTGTGATTTTCAAATAACCTTGTCTGTTAGAAAACACATTAACTGGAGTCTCGAACGAGGTGTCTTGCCACTCTCCATCAACACCCATATAAGCTCTTTTAACATTAGCTTCTTGAATAAGTTCTTGACCGTAGCTTTTATAAATTGACAATAACAAGAATAAGATTAGGTATTGTTTTTTCATAATTGATTAGTTTTTAGGTTAGTACTTTCAAATTTAATTTTTTCTTTAAATAAAGAAAGGAAATAAAATTGAATTATTATCACTTTTTTTTATAAAAAAATAAAAAAATCAGTGTAAAAACCAAAAATCAATAACAATACAATACTACATCGTTATCTTGTCTACTACTAAAATTTCACGTGCTTCAATAAAATCAACAAAAAAAGAACGAAATAAAAAACAGTTCAATTACATAACATTGACAACCGTTTCTATTTGTGGCGCAAATTTTTTAATTGTAGTTTCTACCCCCGCACGCAATGTCATTTGATTAACGCTACAGCTGGTACAAGCACCTTCGAGTCTTACTTTGACGTGTTTTTCATCCTCAATAGAAATTAAGGTAATATCGCCTCCATCTGATTTTAGAAAAGGTCTAATCTCATCTAAGGCTTTCATAACATTTTCTGTTAATTCTTCTGTTGTCATAGTGTATTATTTAATCATTCAACCTTCAAAGAAAACTCCTGAAGGTTGAATTTTTAATTATTATTTTTTTACTGCTGAACAACCCGCCATTGTTGTAATTTTTATGGCTTCTGTAGCAGGCAAACTCTCATTTCTATTTACTGTTTCTTGTACCACATTACGTGTAATGTTCTCGAAAACAGTTCCAATAATTGAACCGGTTTGTAAAGCAGCTGGGCGACCGTAATCTCCTGCTTCACGGATAGATTGAACGATTGGCACTTCTCCTAAGAAAGGCACATTTAAATCCGTAGCTAAGTTACGAGCGCCTTCTTTACCAAAGATATAGTATTTATTCTCAGGAAGTTCTTCAGGCGTAAAATAAGCCATATTTTCAATAATCCCCAAAACGGGAACATTGATTGCGTCAGATAAGAACATCGCTACTCCTTTTCTTGCATCAGCCAAAGCAACAGCTTGTGGAGTACTCACTACAACAGCACCAGTTACTGGCAAAGACTGCATAATAGACAAATGAATATCTCCTGTTCCTGGAGGCAAATCAATCAACATAAAATCCAATTCTCCCCAGTTCGCATCAAAAATCATTTGGTTCAAGGCTTTAGATGCCATCGGACCTCTCCAGATTACGGCTTGACTTGGAGAAGTAAAAAATCCTATCGAAAGCATTTTTACCTCATAACTTTCAATCGGTTTCATTTTTGATTTTCCGTCAACTTCAATAGAAATTGGCTTTTCGTTTTCTACATCAAACATAATTGGCATAGAAGGACCATAAATATCAGCGTCTAAAACTCCAACACTAAATCCCATTTTAGCCAAAGAAACGGCTAAGTTTGCAGTAACTGTAGATTTTCCTACTCCACCTTTTCCTGAGGCAACGGCTATAATATTTTTGATTCCAGGAATAGCTTTTCCTTTTACTTCTGGCTTGTCTGGAACCTCAACTTTACTATTAATTTTGATTTTAGCTTCTGCAGAAACTTTCT
The DNA here is from genome assembly GCF_902506345.1 of Flavobacterium sp. 9R. NCBI lineage: Bacteria > Pseudomonadati > Bacteroidota > Flavobacteriia > Flavobacteriales > Flavobacteriaceae > Flavobacterium > Flavobacterium sp. 9R. The sequence goes on from NZ_LR733413.1 coordinate 2,330,363, forward strand.
CCAGAATCGTTTTTTTGATATCGTCTTCTGCACGTTTTTTAATATGCATAGCGGGTGTGTGCAATACTAAATCTACCACCACTTCATCACCAAAAGTAACTACGTTTGCGATAGCTCCGCTTTCCACCATATTTTTTCCTTCTCCAGCAATAGTAATTGTTTCTAATGCTTTTAGTATTTCTTTTCTATCTAGTTTCATCATTAAATTATTTATTCAATCCCTAATCTTTTAATAAGACTGATTTTGGATTGCAAAGATAATAGGAAAATTATGGAATCAATTAGGAATGAATTGAAAATATTGATAGAAAAATAGGCAAATACAGTAATTCAAAAAGGCACAGAAGGTGTGAAAATCAGCAATCCATCTCGGGTTCCCAAAAATGAGCTTCAAAATCTACAATTTGATTGTCTTTTACACTAATTCCCTCACTTTCTAACAACTGCTGCATTAAATTAGTTCCATCAAAATGCAGTTTACCAGTTAGCAGTCCTTTACGGTTCACTACTCTGTGTGCAGGAACATCTTCTAAATGGTGTGAGGCATTCATCGCCCAACCCACCATTCGAGCGGAACGCGCAGTTCCTAGTGCTTTGGCAATGGCGCCATAAGAAGTGACTTTGCCATAAGGAATTTGCCTTACCACAGCATACACTCGCTCAAAAAAATTGGTTTCTTCCATTTTTTATTCAAAGAGATAACAAACCATAATGCTTCAAGATATTCAAAAAGGTAACAACAGCTATTAACCCAGTAATTGTTCCAATAATTTTATTCATATTTTGAATAAAAAAATCCGCTTTGGATTCAATTTTATTAAAGAAAACTACATAACCATAAAACACAACAAAAGCACCTGATACTACACCTAAAACAAAAATTAAAATTGAAAAAAAGTCAAAGGCAAATAACTGGTATGAGGCAAAGGTAATTCCCAATAAAACATAATAGGGAATGGGAAAAAAGTTTAATGCCGAAAGCAACATTCCAAGAAAAAAACGGGAACTGTTGCTGTATTTTTTGATATTACTTCCTTTGAGCTTTGGTTTTTTGGCAACAAAAAGAAAATAAATCGTAAGCAAGGCAAAAATCACACAACCGATTTCCCTCAATAATAGAATAAGTGAAGGACTTTTATCAATGGCTCTTGCGAACAAAAGCGCCAAAAATGTTTGAAAAAAAATAATGATAACAGCCCCAAAAACAAACCATAAAGCGGTGCGTTTCCCTTCTTTTAGGTTCACTTTTACTGCAGTCATATTAATCAGTCCTGGTGGCGAAATGCCAACAAAAGCGCTGATAAAACCGAGAAAAAAGAGACCTAGTACCTGCATATTAAGAAGAAAAAACTAGATTTAATTAAAAATCTAGTTTATGATTTTATTTTAAAACGAATAAAAGTAATCGCTTTATTGATGGCTAAATATTGTTTTTCGTAAAATGTTTGAAACGCAGTAACCTCCTCAGGACTTCCTTCGTTTTTATACACGTTATGATTCGCATACAACACCTCGTGTCCTTCGCCATGCAAAAGGCCTAAAGTGTAACCGTGCATAAATTCCGAATCGGTTTTTAGATTAACGATACCTTCTTTTTTCAAGATTTTTTTATACAATTGCAAGAACTCTGAGTTTGTCATACGGTGCTTGGTTCTCTTGTATTTGATTTGTGGGTCAGGAAAAGTAATCCAAATTTCGTCAACCTCATTTTCGGCAAAAATATGATTGATTAATTCAATTTGGGTTCTTACGAAAGCCACATTGTGCAGTCCTGTTTCCACCGCAGTCTTGGCACCTCTCCAAAAACGAGCACCTTTAATATCAATACCAATAAAGTTCTTATTGGGATATCGTTCTGCTAAACCAACCGAATATTCACCTTTACCACAACCTAATTCAAGGACTAATGGATTGTCGTTTTTGAAAAATTCTGTATTCCATTTTCCTTTCAAAGGAAACAACTCACCTACTACTTCTTCTCTTGTTGGTTGAAACACATTATCGAATGTTTCGTTTTCTTTGAACCTTTTTAATTTATTTTTACTTCCCACGGTATTTTTTGCTATTTCGGGCAAAAATAAGCAATTAAATTAGAAGGCTCGCTTTAGTTAACAAAAAACAAGGGCATTAGCTTATAAAATTTTCGCCACGAATTCACTAATAAATAAAGAATTACAATGTGTTTTAATGATACGAATCATTATAGTTGATGGTATTCGTGTCATTCAATATCAATTTCGATAGCAATTAGTGACAAATTGTGCTATTGCTTTGCCTATTCGCTATCGCTCGGGTAGTGGCTAACTTTTTTTGAATACTAATGCGTTTACAAAAACGTTTTATTCTTTGGTCGTCAATTTTTTCATAACACCATCTTCTATAGGTGTTTTGATTTTTACCACTTCGTCTACGTTTTCGTTTGGAATGGTCATAGAAAGCACATAATGTTTGATTTTCCATTCCTTCCCTACTTTTTCTAACACACCAGAACCTCTACAGATTTTCATTTGTGTACTCAACAACTCATCGAACCAAGCGATTTTCCCCTTGGTATCCAAAAAAATATGGCGCTCTATAGCTGTAAAATTCCAGGCTTTTCCTCTATCGAAATAAGGCTTTGCAAAAGCTTGAAAAGCGGTTTTGTTCCAATTTTCTTTAGCATCTGTCCCAATAAAGATGGCATCATTGGTCATTAATCCAAAATACGCGTCAAATTGTGCTTGTGCTGCTGCTTTGTGCCAAGCATCGAGAGTAGCTGCAATTTTTTGTTCTTCAGAACGCGGAGACTGAGCCGAAGCAGTAAAAAGTCCCAATACCAAAAAGAATCCAATAGCAAGTGTGGTTTTCATAACTATTTTTTTTTTAAAACAATAATATTACAAAAAAACCGCTAACAATAGCGGTCATTTTGATTCAAAAAAGTAATTTTAATACTTATACGCAATCCCTGTTTTTATAGCCTGAGTTCCTCCTAATGCATTTGAATTAGAACCAACCGTTGTTTTATCAGAAGTCATCAAAACAAAAGGACAACCAATTGCTGCTGCAGACATTTTTAATTTTTTTTCTGCCTTTTTATCTCCTGTATTTCCTGTTTGAAAATTTATCAATCCAGTTTTTCCTCTAACGTCTCCAACCTTCTTTAATCCAGAAATATATGATTTTTCTTCTAAAATAATTACTTTTTCCCAATCTGCTTCTGAACTAATAGTAATTTTTTCCGTAACCTCTTCTACCCTACCACTTTTACCATATACAATTTTTTCAATTGCATATTTACCAATAGAATTCTCTGCATCCTCTCCGTCATATTTAAAAACCACACTGTAATCTTCAATTCTTATAACTTTCCCTTTTACAACTTCTCCACTATGCTTAGTAATAATGTCAACCTGTGCATTTACGCTAATTGAACAAAAAACAACAGATAACAATAAAATAATTTTTTTCATGTTTTTATTTCTTTTAATTAATATTTTGACAAACATAAAGTTTTATAATAAAATATAAAAATTACTTTACAAAAATAACGACATAAAAAAGGGCAATGTTTTACGACATTGCCCTTTTATTTAGAACTAGCTCTAAGCTAAAGATTTATTAGTATGCTTTTTGCTTTTCAAAAGTAGAAGTCAAGGTGCGTTTGATTTTGTCTAATGCGCCGTGAAATGCTTTTTCGATGCTACTAGCATGTTCTGTAACCGCAATAGGTTGGCTGTTAGCAGCACGCACTTCTATCAAGCAACGTTTATCATCTACTCCCGATTTATTACTATTTTCATCACCAAAATGCACTTCGATTCGGGTAATTTTATCTTCGAAACGAGCCAATGATTTTTCTAATTCACCAGAAAAATAAGCTTCTACTCTCTCGTGTCCTTCGATGTTTTTGTCGGTGTTGATTTGTACTTTCATCGTTACAAAATTTTTAAGTTATGTAGTAAATTTAAACAATTCAGCAGAAAAAAGCTACTGTTTTAGCAAAAGTTTAGTAACTCCAGCGTCCTTTTTTATTACCAAAAAACACTCCCAACTACTCTTCGGTTTGAATTCTTTTTACAGTATTTTTTCTTGTAATCAATAACGGAATGGCTACACCTGTCGCTAATACCACCAATACAAAAAAGGTAGTCAATCCATTATTAACGGCTTCAAAGAAAATTTTTGAATACGCTACTGGGTCTTTCTCCGAGGTTAATTCTATAATCCCAATCATCGCTTTATAGGCAAACAATCCAGGTATCATAGGAATTACTGCGGGTATGGCAAAAGTAATGGGAGGACAATTTCGTCTGTGCGCTGCAAAAACACTCAAAAAACCAATTAAAGAAGCGCCACAAAGCACCGCCAAAACAATTCCAATTTTATATTCTAACATCAAAAATTTAGTCATCCCTCCAAGCGCTCCAATGATGAATATAGAAAGCAAAGCGCGTCTTGGTACATTGAACAAAATAGCAAATCCTATGGCTGCAATTCCCAACCAAATTCCTTTTTCTAAAAATAATACGACATCCATGATTTAGAAATTATAAATTAACAATCCCACTAAAAGCCCAAGAGCGATAGCAAATGCAATGATTAATACATTCACACCGCGAGTAATTCCGTTTAAGATGTTCCCATCTATCAGATCCGAAAAAGAATTCATCATTGGAACACCAGGAATGAGAAAAAGAACTGAGGTCGAAAAAGCATGAATGTAAGTAAGCGAAGGATTAAAGAAAAAATAAAATCCCGAAACTAAAGCCGCTGTAGCCGAAGCAAAAAAGACACACAAATAAAAATTAAATTTCAATTTCATAGCTTCTTGTCTCACAAAAAGACCAGCAAATGAAGCTACAAAACAAGCTAGCATTTCTACAAGATCTCCACCAAATAATCTACAAAAAGCAGCTCCTGCAAGGGCTACCATTGTAAGCACCAAAATTCTTGGATATAATGGCTTTCTGTTCAGAGTTGCCAATTCTTTATTGATGCGCTCTACGCTCCATCCTTCCAAAACAATTTTCCAACTCATAATACTGATTTCGGAAATCAAGTTAAAATTTAAATGCATATTGGGCACCCATTTAACACTGGTAAATGTTTTATTTTTGTTTTGATACACCAAAGTAATCATCAAGGCGTGATTGGTAATCATTAATTGTGAATCACAACCAAATGCCCCAGCTATTCTATCGATAGTTACTTTGATTCTTTCTGTATTGGCTCCAGAAACCATCAGTATCGAACCGATTTCTAGGAGCATTTCGCCCAATTCATATTTATTGGGCTTATTTATAACTTCCATAACAAATTTAATTTTTCATAGTTCCCCAAATTTACGGCTTTTTCAAACTCAAAAACCGCTGAAAACACAGTAATAACGGAAACTTACTAACGCAAACGATAGATTTTGAATCACTTCCCTTTTGATACTCTCCAAAAAAAAAAGCGCTGCAAGAAGCAACGCTTTTTAGCATTCTATATGGACAAATGACTAGTTCACTACTTTAACATCAAAAGTTACAGCAGCATCAGTTGCTCCTCCAGCATTTGTGATATCTCCAGCAGAAACTCCTGCCGCTGATTTTTTAGGCTCATGTCTAAGCGTAACTGTAAGTTTTCCAGTAGCCGGAGCTGCACCAGTTTTCAATTCGAAAATTAGACCAATCGGATTTCCATTCTTATCCATATCCCCGTAGGTGAACGTTCCTACTGCTGCTGGTACTTGATAAAACAATTGGTGCTCATCCCCTTCTTCTTTTACTTCCTTGGTTATATCATCAGCAGGAGTTACCGTTTCGTTTAAGAAAGTAGTGGTTCCTTTGTAGGTAGTATTAACTTTCAGATCTCCTGAAACAGTTAAAACTGGCTTATTTGGTCCATCGCCATCTAAGTCTCTTGAGGTTAAAGTGATCACTGAACTACCTGCAGTAAGTGTTGTGGTAACTGTAGTGATTACTTCTTCTTCATTTACTACTTCTGGGTCATCATTGTTACAAGAAGAGAAAGTAAATACTGTAAGTAAGGCTAAAGCTAAAATTTTTGAATTTTTCATTGGGTTTAAATTAAGTTGTAATTAGTAATTAAATTTTATTTGAATTTGAAAATTGCGCCCTACTTCATCTGCGAAGAAGCGTTGGCGGTTGAGATAATCCCTGTAATTTGTATTGAATATATTTTGAACAGAAAACCCAAGTGTAGTCGTGGTTTTGTAAAACGTATTGAATTTCATTTCACTGTAAAAATGAAGCAAATGATACCCTGCTGGCGGAGTGCTAATGTCTAATAAAGCTGGGGTTAGATTCCCGTCGCTATCCACTAAGTTAATGTCGAAATTGTTGTTAGGAAACGACTGTTGTCTCATCACAACCTCACTCTTCAACTCCAGCAACAACTCATTCCATTCTTTTTTCTTGAATTCGATGGTATTGGTAAAATGAAAAGGAGGCATATCGATCAACGGTTCGTCATTATCTAGATCATTCCCTTTGATGTAAGCCATTGTAAAACGATGTTGCCATTGCGAATTGATTGTCCAATTAGTTTGTACATCAACACCACCTAAAAGCGCTTTGGTTTGTTGGTATTCCCAAACGGGAAAGGCACCACGAATAGTCGTTTCGGCACCAACAGGACGAAGAAACATATAGTTTTGCACCGTATGGATGTAGGGATTGATTTCGAATGAAAAGGCAGTCCAAGCTTTTTGAACTGTAGTGGACAATTTTAACGATTGCTCTTTTTTCAGTGACAAATCCCCTAATTCAATGATTCCAGTAGAATGATGCAATCCATCGCTGAAAAATTCCGATGGATTTGGGTTACGGGTCGCCAAACTAATATTGGTATACCAATCCCATTGCTCATCAAACGTTTTTCTAAAACCAAGACTAGCCGATAAGTTATGGAAGGTAAAAGTAGGGTGCGCCAAAATTTGGTCTCCCACCTCTCTTACCACAAATTGTGGAAAAAGAACATCATAACCTCTTTCGGTCCATCTACTTTTAAAATAAAACTTTTTGGCATCTACTTTTGAAAAGTCATAGCGCAAACCACCATCTAGAACCAAACCGTCTGATAAAGAAACACTCGCAATTCCGTAAATTCCAGCGTCTAGCTTTTCATAATTGGGAATCAACGGACGAATACCCGTGGCAGGACTGGCAAAATTATTTTGGAAACCTGCATTTATTCCTGATTTCAAATGCCAATCGTGGTAGGTTTTCTTGAAATCTACATTCAAATTGTGTGTAGACAATTCCAAATCCAAAGCCGCTAGATTATTGAAGGAACCTCTTCTTACATCAAATTCCAATCGTTTATTGAATTGAAAAGAATATTGCGAAGAAAGAGAAGCCGTTTCATCAAAATAGTACTGATAATTCAACTTTGCCAAATGGTGTTGCACCTCTTGTTTTGGGTTGTCGATGTTATAAGTAAAATCTTTGATTACCGAAGGTTTTTGGTTATTGATTGAGTTGTACAAATCATTGATACTTCCCGTATGCGAAGCGCTCAAAATTCCAATAGTGGCGTTGTAGTAACTATAAAATCCTGACAGGAAATAATGTTTTCCAGTATACTTTATATCACCCGTAAAATTCGATTCACGGTTACCCGTATTCGACAAAACATAATCAGGTGCTTCTCTATCACCCATATACTTAAAGGTAGCGAGTGCGTTCCAGCTCCAACCTAGGTCATTACCTTTGTGTAAACTTGTAGTGACCGACCCACCTCTTCCGTTGGAAGCCAAATTGAACATCGTTCTTCCAAACAAAGTGTCTTTTCGGACTTGAATCGGTTCTAAAATCACCAAACCTCCCACAGCGTCGCCACCGTATTGTAATCCTGAAGCGCCTTTAATCACCGTTATTTTTCCCGCAGCATTGATGTCAAAATTGGGAGCGTGTTCTGTTCCCCATTCTTGATCTTGCATACGGACGTTGTTATTGATGATAGGCACTCGGCTTCCGAACATTCCGTTTACAATAGGTTTCACCACGGTGCTTCCTGTCTTTAAACCTGAAACTCCAGCTACTTCTTGCAAAACATCGCCCAAGGACTGATTACTAAACTTCTCAATCGTGGCTGCTTTCACTTTTTGTTCCAGCACCGACTGATTGGGTGTCGTGTTTTTTTGTTTCACCAAAACTTCATACAAAGCCTCTGTATTTTGCTTCATAACAAAATTCAATTCCCTATCCGATGTCAACGTAATTACCGTGTCAATAGTTTGATAGCCCACATAGGACAACGAAACCTTCAACGCACCAGAAGGCAAGTCTTTGATTTCGTAAAACCCATTTTTGTTGGTGTTTACCGTTTTATTTCCAATGTGTACGTGACAACCTTCAAGGTTTTTTTTCGTTTCAGTAGTAATGGTACCGCTTAGTTTGTTTTGTGAAAAAACCAAAGCCGTAAACCAAAAGAACACGAAAACACTATAGCTTTTTGCTCGCATTTTGATATTCAAAAAAAATTAAAATAGGATTATCGCCATTCTCGAGTCTCGAAAATGACGTATTGAAGTGAGATAAACGCTATTGAATTGACTACAAAATGTCCTTTAATCACAAATTATAGACTACCAAAAGGTCCGTTCACTTCCAAAAAAAGCTATACTACAGGCGGTGCCCGTAAAGCAAATAAACTTCCTGAATAGAAAGTAAAGGTTGAAGATAGATAAAACTTAGTCGTTTTACTATAGGTTACAGCCTCGCTATTTTCCCAAAAAAAGGAAGAAGGTGGCAAGAAACTGTTAACAGAATAAGCACAAACCGAACAAGGTTGCGCATAATGGTGCGCGTGTGTGATTTGTTTTTTTGAAGTCGTGTTTTCGTGATGACAAATCGGAGCTTCTAGCTGCTCTATCAAATGGGCATAACTATGCTTGGTTTGAAAAACCATAGTCGCCAACAAAATCAGCAAAAAGATCCTCGATATGAAAGCTTTGTTTGTCATCTGTTGCAAATGTAAAGAAAGAAACACGAATTTCACGAATTGACACAAATTAAAATAAAATTAAAACTTTACGCCTTTGAGAGAAAAAAACACGAATTTCACTAATAGTCACGAATTAAATCTTTGCCTTCACTCTTAAATCAAAAGATTTTTTTCCTTTTAAACCTAAACCTTATATGCCCTAACCTTCCTTATATGGTTCAAAAAACACTCGCAATTTTTATCCAAAACTTCTATGACTCCTATGTTTAATCGGTTAATCGTTTAACTGTTTAATTGATTGTCTAACTGTTGCTATAGTCTTTGCGTCCCTTGCGTAAACCCTTGCGAACTTCGCGGTAAAAAGACACAGATTGCACAGATGTACACAGATTAAAACTTTGCACCTTCAAGGTTAAATCACTTGGATTTTTTGCTTTTAGACTAAATCTTATATGCCCTAACCTTCCTTATATGGTTCTAAAAACACCCGCAATTTTAATCCAAAACTTATCTGACTTATATGTTCAAAAGTAAACCCTTGCGCGCTTCGCGGTTAAAAAAACTATTTCAATCGAAAAACAACCCTCACCAACGCCTTAAGAAAAGGCACTTTTGGACATTTCCAGATTACTTGTAAGTCCTCAAAAAAAGAAGTTTCTTCATCTAAAAATTTAAAAATCAAATCGGGTTTTCCTTTTTGGAATAACTTTGAAAAAATGACACTTCCCAATTCGTTGCTGCGGTCCAAAATATCCAACAACAACAAATCGTACCACCAAAATTTAGTTCTTTTCCCCAAGGCGGTAAAAGGCAAATCGCGTTGCAAAAAGTGAACTAACGCATCCGATTTCTTGTCCGAATTCCTAAAAGTATAGCCTGTACTCGCTTTGGTCCAACCTCCAGCGGTGCCGATATTCAGGACATTCTTCGTGTTTGCTTTCCAAAACGGATAACAAGTCATTGGAATGCTCCCCTGCTCTTTTTCTTGTATGGTATAACTCGTCACTCCGAGTTGCTGCAAGTAGTCTTTGATGGCCGTTTCATATTCGGCTTTAGGCAAGAGATTGGCCGAAAAAAGCGTGTATTCAACCAAAGCCTCGGTAGCCGAAGTCGGCAACACATACATAAAACGCGTATTCCCTTTTTGCGCCACTGAGAAATCCATAAACGTAGGTTTTTCAGCCGTAAAAACGGGCTCGTTCGTTTGCACAAACCACCCCACAAAATGCTGTTGCAGCACAGGATACTCGTTTTGACGCGCCACCAAAGCAGGATTGTAAATACTGTTCAACACGCGCTTTCCAAAATAGACCGCTTGCGAGGTTTTTACAAAAATTTGCTGTTCGGTTTCTTCTATGTCGGTTACTTTTTCCTGCACAAAAGTCACCTTCGGATGTTGCTGCAACAAAGCCAACACTTGCTGGTAAAAATCAATGCCGCGAATCATTTGATAGCGATACGGCTGCAAAGTCAAATCCCGACTGTACGCTTGCGAAGCAAACCAAGCCACGTCCCAATGCTTCGCAACGGCACCATCCCAAATACTGGGCGAAGTACTCCAAAAACACCAAGTACGATCATTCGCTTTTTTGGCATCTTCGTCGAGTAACAAAAGGGTTTGGTCTTGGAAAGCAGGAGACGACACCATTTTGTACGCCGTCATCAAAGCCGCCAAGCCCGCACCAGTAAAAATATAATCGTATTGAACCGTAGCCTCTGAAGTCATACGCCAAAAATAAGGAAAATAACCGCAATTCACAGCAAGCGCCCAACGGCTATTTTATCCACCTTACAAACTCTAATGATTGTTTTGATTTTTAGGAGCAGCCACACCGACTTTCCTACACGAGTCGTCCCGCTGTACGCTATATCTTGCTAGGCGAACCCCGCCTAGCAAGGATGCCGCTGCCATCGGGGCTAAGCGAGAACGTTTGGTTTTCAAAATACAAAAAAAACGTGCTTCTCTTAGGTGAAACCTAGTGTTTAGAAAAACAAAAACAACTTTCTATCCAACCAATTGTCTTCATATATTTTAGTTGATAAAAGTTCATTTTTTACCTACACATTGAATTGAGGTAAAAACTCATACTTTGTCCACTTTTACTCCAACTATCCATTGCTTTTTCTCTGTAAAAACTGGTTTCAGTTATTGACTTTGCTGTTGAAATGCCAAAGTATTTGCTTTTCTCATTTGCCTTTTTGCTTTCCACCCATTGAATAGTAACTGCTACATCTGCTGTTTCTTTATCCAAATATATTTCATACGGTTTCAAGTCTACCTTAAACCAACCTTTAAACTCATCTTTGATTTCAAAAACGATATCTTTTTCTACAATACGATTTGATGGCAATCCATTTTCAATTTTATAAAAATGCAACCTAAATTTTAGGGAACTGAATTCATTTGAAGTGATGTTAAAATTCAAATCATTTATTTTGCAATCTTTCTTTAGTGTAAACTTCATCCCAACTTCTTTACTCAATCGGTCGTCAACATCTTTTTCATAATAGGTATAAAAATTGGTATGCATTAGTCCAAGACCTTTCGAATTTCTTCCCAATACTTTAGGCTTTGGTTTTACAAATTTGACCACTACTTCATCTAATTGATTCTTCAAAGGCGTTAATTCAATAATGTTATTCGGAAGAGTAAGTTGTGATACTGCTACTGTTTTTGATTGATAACCAACATAAGAAAAAGTGACTACATCATTTTCATTGACACTTTCATCCATTTTTAAAGAAAATTTCCCCTCAGAATTTGATACCGTTCCCGTATTTTTATTGGCAATTCCAATATTTGCGTAGTGTAAGGCAGCTTTATTTTCTATATCCTTTATTTCACCGTTAATCACTTTTACTTGAGCGAAAGAATGTAAAGTAATAGCTAAAAAAAGATAAAAAGGCACTTTCATATTTTGTTTGTTTTCTGTTTTGTTTAAATGATGTAATCGTAGTAGTTCCAAAGTGTATTTGGGGCTACATCAAGCCCTGACTTCAAATTTACAAATAAAACCAACTTACCATAAAGCCAATTGCTTAATACGTTTAAGTCAATAAAAGTTTATTTTTAGATATTCATAAAGTAGTATCCAAACAGCAAATATAGAAGCAGTGGAAATAAAAGAATTACTGTTCCTATAACTTTTGATTTTCTATAAAAATGAAAACTTAAAAGCGCATTTGCAATCAATACAATTGAATAAGAATTAATTAGCAGAAAGTATAAAAATTCTAATCCGCCTGATTTTGGAGAATCAAAAATAAATAGTGAAAAGTAAAAAACAAGAGGACAAGCCAAAATAGGCAAAGAAATTAAAATACAAATGATTAAAAACCAATCTGGAATGTCATAAATTACAAATAGCGATTTTAGGCTTCTACTCATTGTTATGCTGTATTAAAATTATAATTCCAATCGGATTTATGTTATGCTCTAAGATTCTTCGCATTTGTCAAATCTTCCAAATACATAAATAACCCAAATACTCAAATTACTTACTGCGAGTGACATAGATAGTGCTTTTATATTTCTCTTGCTTTTATATTAACTTTGGAAATCTGTACCTTTTTCACGCTTCTACATTTCATAGTTTCTTGATTAAAAAGCACCAAATTAGAACCAGTATTATGAAGGGAGCTTCTAAATTTTATTCCTTGAACATTTGTAAATATCTTGATAAACTCACAAATAAACTGTGTAGGAATATAATCTATTTCAGAATCATATCTTCTCATTGGTTTAGATAAGTCTCTACTTATTAACTGCTTTAATAATGTAGATTTGATTTTCTTGTTAACGTCGTTTGGATGATATAAAGTAGGGATTTCTGTGAAATCAGAAATTATTATTTCATTCTGATACTCTTCGTTTTTGGTAAAAATGGCAACTGAAATTTCATCCAAATATGAAGCCCTAACTTCATACAAAATTGTTTCTTGATTATCACTTAAATAAAGATAAGGTATTCCTATTGGATTAGCACGTCCAGCTGAAGCATATTGTGCGGGAGGAGATGACATTTTATCAATTGGATAAATTTCTTCTTGAGAGTTTTGATGTAATCTTGCTCTATAATATTCTTCATCTTCATTTACGATAGTTTTGCTCTCAAAAAAACTATCCCAACCTAAATCTTCCGTTAAAGTATCAATATTTGTAAAGTACCTTCTTTCCCATTTTAATTGCTCTTTTAAGAAAGACCAATAGTTTATATTCTCAAGAATTTCTTCACTAAAATCTACTAAATCTTCAGAACTACTTATTGTTGAATCAGTTTGATTAAGGACTTCATTCAATATTTTATGACCACAATTCAAATCGCTAAATAAGTTCCAGTTTCCTTGAATTAAGGATATTAAACTTTTACCTTCTTGTTTTACTTGGAAGTTATCAAACAGCTCTTTAAAGAAGTCTAAAAGTTCTATCAATTCGACAGTTTCAACATCTACACTTTTGCAACAATCACAATTTCCTGTTTTTCCTTGTGAAACAATGAACCCAATTAGTTCTTTATCAGAAAAGCATTTTTTACATACAAACTGCATAGCATTAATTTAGGAAGTCACTTATAATTAGCAAATGATTTTTAATGGAAATTTTTTTTACCGTTCCTAAACCAGGATATCTACCTTCTTCCAAATATGTTTTTAATTCATTTGTTGCAGAATTCAACAAAGGTAAGCTATCGCAAAAATCGACTGCTTTTTCAGCTGCTTGAGCAAATTTACCCTGTACATTGGCAATGGAGTCAACATCTTTAGAAGTAAAGTGTCTTATCCATATTTGATTTTCTAATTCTTTATTTAAATAAGTAAGGTGTATAACAACAGCTCTTGGTGTGCTACCTCCTTCTACAAATTCACTTGGCAATGCCGTAAAGTCAGCAAAAGCTTGATAACCATCTTTGTCATAATACAAGTGTTCTTCTGTAAATTTATGAGCTTTAATATCTAAAAAGTCGGCATTTTTTTGTTGCTTTTCGAAAACATCATCTAATCTTATGTAAAACTTCCCTAAACCTTTAATATTTCTGTCTAAACTTCTATACTTATGAGGTTCTAAAAGCATAATCTTACTGATTTTTTCATTTGAACAAAGTATTTTTAAACTTTCTTCATCTGAAAAATTATCTAGACATATAATTAGACAATTATCTAAATTATATTTTTCAATATTTGAAATTATATAATCTGCATTATCAGAATAATGAAATGCTGGCAAGAATTTACTGTTTTCTAATTCTGAAAGATAAGTAAGAAAAAACTCTTTATCGCCAGCTTTTTCACCTTTAAAAGGATTAACAATCAAATAAGCGTTAAAATCTTTTTCTTGAAAAACTTTGTGGGCTAAATTAAGATTATTGAAACCTTCTTTTACTGGTTCTAATACTGGTGTAATATTTTGTAATTTACCATCATTTACTAGCTCTCTCAAACTAATTAATTCAAATTGTCTTGCTCTTAAGTAAGGGAAATACATAATCTAAATAGTATTTGTTTTTAAACCATTAATTAGGTTATCTCTATCCTGTTTTTTGAAATTCATAGAAAGGCATATCTGATTGAATTCACTATTTACCTTATTGAAAAACTGGTTGTTTATATTTCGTTTTTTCATAGAAGTAATAAATAAATTATTCAAATCTTCTTGTGGTATTGTTGATATGAGTTCTTTACAAATCTCAAACTGATTAAAGGAATTCATTTCAGGGAGTTGTTCAAAATATGCTTTTGAAATTTCTAAATATTCTTTCGTATGAAGAACTTCCATTAAAGTGTTCGAATCTATCTTGTTAATTCTCTCTGCTTTTTGAACAAGTTCAAACTCTTTTGAATCAGAATCAAAGGAAATTATACCGACTGAATCGTCAAAACTTGAATATTTTGATAAAAGTACGTTTGGAACAATGATATAAACTTCATTAAAAATTTTCTTATATTCTTTAAGTTGATTCGACAATCTATATTCCTTATCTAAAATAGTTTTAATTTCAAATACTTTAGAAACTCCATTGAACATAGCCAAATCAGCAATAGCTTTACCAATTCTAAATTCATTGAATATCACAGAATTGCTAGTTCCTAATTCTTTCTTTAGCCAATTGTTTAAAAACTCATTCTTTAATACATATTCATTTGGATAGTTTTTTTCGAGAATTTGATATGTATTTCGAAGAAATTTAAGATACGATTTACCTTTATTTTGCTCTACAAGATTATACCTTTTAAGCTTAATGTCAATGGAATCAAAATCTCCTTTTAGCCAACGGTTTACTTCACTTCTCGAAAAAAGTGTTGAAAAATCTCTTAGTTGGTTCGAATTGTATGACATCGTTTTTCGGGTAAAAGTAATAAAATATTTCACTGTTTCAATATTGACGCTGCTTTTTACTAGTACTGATAACTAATAGATGGTATAACAAGATTGATACTTTACTTTCTCAAATATATACAATTTTCACTACAAACCTTTTACTAGTTTATGGTTTGTTGTCAATATCTTGTTGTCTTGGATAGTTGAGCAAATGGCGTGATAGAATTCGACAAAAACACACCCCCAGCCCCTATAACTCCCTATTTTATTTATTTATCGGAGTCGTTGAATCTTCGATTTCAAGAGGGGAGCAGTGCACCCAAAAATTTGGAATTTGGGATTTTAAAAATTGAGATTTTCTCGTTCTAACGTTCCTAGCCCTGATGGGAGTGGAAATCCTCTGGCTCGGGTGGCTATTTTTGGGCAGGACGGAAAGAGCGACTAAAAGAAGCTACTTTGCGACCTAGCCCAAAAAGCCACGCGAGGCGGAGATTACAACGGACAGCAGGATTAGCTCCTAAAAAAACAATTCCAACGCTTTATAAGACGATATCCCAAAACACAAAAGGCCGCCGAAGCAACCTTTTGACTAACAACAACAAAATAAAAAAACTAACTACAATTTTAGACAGTTATTGTAATTTGGCATACTCGAACGTAGGATTTCCTCTTAGTCCCGCTTCGTTACTCATCGCGAGGAAACGCACTTTGTAGTAGTTGGAAGCGGCATCTTTGACCACATAAAAACGGTCGGTTCTCACGCTCGGCAAGGTAGTTGGTCCGCCACCGCTTCTCCAGTTAGCACCTATCACTCTTTGGTCGGTTTTGGAGGTTGTAAATTTATCTTCGACTACTTTTGCTAAGGTAAAATCAGCATAGCTACCACCATCGGCAACCAAAACTTGGTAGGCTTGTGTGCCGCCCAATCTGTTGGTCACGATAAAATCGGAATAGCCATAGGTTACCTCAGCGGTTCCTGTGGGCAAATAATTGGTAAAAGGCGTAAAATTCAAATCCCACTTGGTTTTTTGTGGCTCAACCGTTACTGTTTTGCCTTCGGACAGACTGAAAAATGTAAAATTGAAATTACTGTCTTTGGCAATGGTTTTTTCTGTAAAAGTAGTGGCACTCAAGTCCGCATATTGGATTTTGTAGCCGTTTCCGTTGCGTAGAATTCTGATTTTTTTCCAGCCTCTCGCTTCGCCATCAAGACTCACCGAGCCAACGCCTGCCGTGGCGGTCGAAACTGCAAAACCTAGATTGACTAAGTAGACTTTGTTCTCAGCATCGTTGGCAGCAACCGCGGCGATGGCCGTTCCCACTCCTGCTCCAGCTCCTTCTAAAACACCCGTTGGATTATCGACAAAACCATTGCTGGCCAAAGTTGTTCCTCCGCCAACTGCCACAGCAGCATCTGCGGTTTGAGGCAAGGTAATATCAGTAGTTTCTAGTTTTTTTACGGCCATTTTTAACGCTCCGTTGAGGATTACTCGGTATTCTGCACCCGTTGAAAATCCGAAATCCCAAGACCCTCTCGGAATCGCATCGGTTTTACTGGTGCTCAAATCTGCATAGACTTGATTCGGTTGATTTGGCCCACCCACTGCGGGTTGCAAAATCGCTCCTAAAGAAGGAATTTCTGGTTTGTTTCCCTCGTCATCGTTGGAACAAGAGCTCAAAGTAGCTAAGGCTAAGGCTAAAATTAAAAAGGTTTTTTTCATAACAATTTGATTTATATTAAAGATTAAGGTTATAGGTCAGTTTTACAAAAAAGGAACGTCCGTAAGCCAGCATTACTTGGTTGGACGTGGCGTGTCCTGCGCCTTCTCCGGTTCTAGTTTGATTGATATTTTTGATGTCGAACAAGTTTCTCGCGCCTATAGTCGTTTCGAGTGTATTGCTGAAAAAATTCTTCTGAATGGTCGCGTCCAACCAATGGCTGTCGTCTATTTCGGAAATCACATACGCAGCACTACTTTCTATGAATTGCTGGGTTTTTCCGCTGTATTTGTAGTAGGCCGAAACAATCGTTTTCCATTTGGGTAGAGTATACGATACGCTAGTATTGGCATTGAAGGTGTACAAAAACCGGTCATCTGACACAAAAACTTGATTGTCGATTTTTTGGGAAACACCTACCAAAGAAGCCCCCAAATTGAACAGCCAATTCTTACCCTTGAACTGATTCGTGGTCGCAACATTCCACATTTGATAGCGGCTGATGTTGATGTATTCGTATTCTGGATTACCTGTCTCGGCATTGAATCGCGCCAATGCCATATCGATGCGGTCATTGACTTTGAGATAATTGGCGGTAAACGTATGCGCTACTTGCAATCCTGAGTCGAAAAATGCCGTTTTCTTCGCGCTCATTTCATAAGACCAACTAGTTTCTGGAATCAAATTTTCATTGCCCGTAAAATGATGCCCATCAAAAATTTGTTTGGTGTACAATTCTTCGAATGTTGGGGTTCTGAAAGATTGCCCTAAAGAAGTGCGCAGTTCTATTCCTTTTAGCAACAAATAACGCAAGCCCAAGGAAGTCGCATATTGGTTGTCGAATTGCGATTGCAACGAATAACGAACTCCGGGACGAATAGAAAAAGAAGGCGTAGCTTTGATTTCTGAACTCATAAACCAATCGTAATTGTTCAAGCGTTTCGCTATCGGAACAAAAAGATTGTTGCCTTCTTGCACCAAAGAATAGCCCAAATTACTCACCACTTCATAGCCCAATTGCACATCTATTTTCTTACTTTTGAAAAAATTACTAAGCGTTCCAGTGCTATACAACACTTCCATCGCTTGGTCTTTTTGTCTCACGGATTCATTTTCTTGCTGTGTAAATAGATAGTACCTAAAGTTTTCAGTATCACGTTGTTGTTTTTGATGCGAAAGCGAAACGGTATAACTCATTCCGTTTTCTAGTTTTCCAGAAGCATTCCAATTGTGGAAAAATCGTTGTGTCCAATACCTTTTGTCCATAGCATAGCGGTAAGAACCAAGCGTTGGTGAATAGCCCGACTGCACCGTGCTGTTGTAAAAATCGACACGTTCGTTGAGCCATTGGAACTTATAAAACATTCGAAAAGCGTTTTTTTGGTAGCCCAACATCGTGGTAGCATTCCATTGTTCTTTGGGCAACCAGCGATAGCCGCGCGTGGCATCATTTTCGAAATAATCCTTCCCTTTTTTGCCATCCAAAAAACCCTGAAAATCATTCCGATTCAGCGATGCATTAAAAAACCATCTTTCGTTGGGTGCATAAGAAAGTGCTAAAGCCTGAATATGGCGTCCCTTGTCAAAAAGTGAGAATTCGTTGTGTACCGATTCTTCTTGGGTTGTGGCGCGCAAACTCCATTTGTAGCGCGAACCTTTTTTGGTAATAATGTTGAGCACACCGCTTACGGCATTGGCACCGTGCGTCACGCCCATCGAACCTTCAATGATTTCGATTTGTTCGATGTCGTCCAAGTTAATCTGAGACAAATCGGCGTTATTCCCCAAACCCGCCTCTCCGATTAATGGAATGTTGTCGACTAATATTTTGAAATATTGTCCGTCTAAACCAAATAAAGAAACGGTAGAACGCCCATCGGAACTGCTAGGTCTTACGGTAATGTTCAAATATTGATTCAAGGCATCGGCCAAGTTATTCGCCGCTAAATTTTTGATATCCTGACTCGAAATCACCCGAACATTGAAAACCGATTTTCTCAAAGACTGGGGTTCTATTTGTCCAGTCACCACAATTTCTTGCAGCGGATTAGCCTGAAGCGAATCTTGCACCTTTTGCTGGGAATAGCCTGTAAATACTGGCAATAACAAGATAATAACCGCTATACTCTTTTTCATTATTTAGAATTAATCTTAATTATTTTCGGCAAATATATATTTTATTTTTATTTATTCTAAATTAATATAGTATTTTTGTCCGCATAATTTTAACCCTTACTAATTAAAAAATGAAAACAAAATCAATGCTTATCCTAGGTGCACTTGCACTAAGTACGACTCTAAGTTTTGGACAAAATGCCAAGAAAAAAGAAGACATCAAGGCCATACAAGCGATTTGTGGTTGTTATGAAGTACAATTCAATTTTACCGAAACCTTTGACTATCCAAAAGATAGCGCTAGTTACAAACCGTCTAAAACCAAACACGAGACAGCTTTGGAATGGGTAGAATTGGTAGAAAACACGCCTAACAAATTGGTTTTGCAACACCTCCTCATTACGGGTAACAAAGAAGAAGACATTGTAAAACACTGGCGACAAGACTGGCTCTATGAAAACACCGATTTGTTGCAGTTTCACAAAGACCTCACTTGGAAATACAAAAAGTTAGACCCTAAAACCGTAAAAGGGCAATGGACACAGAAAGTGTACCAAGTAGACGACAGTCCAAGATACGAAGGCTCTGCTTCTTGGGCCACAGTAGATGGCGTGACATCTTGGAAAAATACAACCGATGCGCCTTTGCCAAGAAGAGAACACACACAACGTAACGATTACAATGTTTTGAAAAGAAGAAACATACACGAAATCACTCCAAAAGGATGGATACACGAACAAGACAACGACAAATTGATTCGTACAGAAGGAGGTTCGGATGTGCTTTTGGCACAAGAAAAAGGAATGGATATTTACACCAAAGTACCAGACGAAAAATGCCAATTGGCACAAAAATGGTGGGCAAAAAACAAAGACCTTTGGGCAAAAGTACGCAACGAATGGGCAAAAGTTTACGGGCAAAACAAAGACCTAAACTTGGAGAAAAAAGTAGATAAGAAATCATTATTCAGTATCCTATTCGATTTAAAACCCGATGCTTCAAAAGAAGAAGTAGCCAAAATCATTAACGCATTTGTAATTCGCTAAAACCAAAAACGATGTGCACCCTAAACATTTTAAATAGAACTAATAACGGACTGTTATTTTATTGTACGCATAGTTCGCTGTACAATCTTTCGTTTAACAATTTGACCTTCAACTTTGATGCGGTGGAATTTGACAGATTTAGGGTGTACCTCAACTCCATAGACAGTGCATACTGGGAAAAGGAATACGAAAATTCCATTTATGAAAAGAAAATCCCCATTCCAACCCTGCAAAACAACTTCATCATTTTGCTGAATCGCTACGAATTGGAGGAACTCAAAATACTAGTCGATTTTAGTCATCGGGCTCGTTTGTTGGCCCCTGAGGAAATCAACTATAAAATGATTTACAATTAAAACCAAAAAGTCCAGCAACCATAAACGATTGCTGGACTTTTTTATGTAGTTTCATCCTATTTCAACAACTTCTCAAAGGCCTTTCGTGGCGCACCGCGAACCACAATCTCACCACAATAAGTATAACCCAATTTTTCGAGAATTTTCAACATCGGAAAGTTATCGAAATTGGTATCTACTTTGATGCTAAACACGTTTTTAGAAATACTCAACGCCTCAATTTTCTCAAACAAAAGTGTGGCAATTCCCTTTCCTTTGTACTCAGGTGCGGTAGCCACACGATGCACGACCACATAATCCGAATGGCTCAACCACTCGCCTTGCAGGTCGTTGTAGGTCGGTTCCTCCCCAAAAATAATGGCTGCATAAGCTACCACCACCTCATTTTCGACCAATACGTGGGAGTATCCTTTAACAAAATCATTGGTCACCGTTTCCAAATTCGGATAACCGTCTTGCCACTGTGTGCTACCGTCTTCTTTGCGTTGGGCAATCGCTGCTTGCAAAATATCCCAAATCACAGGAATATCCGCCAGACTTGCTGTTTTAAAAATCATATCTTGCGCATTTGAACCGTAAAAATAACTTTTATCCCCAAAAAAAAATGCTTTTTTACACTAGTTTGAGGAGCACCACTAACCTGCTCACCACACGAGTCGTCCTGCTGTACGCTATATCTTGCTTGCCGAACCCCGTCAAGCAAGGATGCCGCTCCCATCAGGGCTAGACGAGAACGTTTCGTTTTCAGAATATAAAAAATGATTGGTAATCTCTAGAATTCCCTTTATAGAGAGAGAGAAAATAATTATAGAAAATAGAGGGGCTTTAGCCAAAACTAGTGTAGATTTTGGCTAAAGCCCCAAACTGAACTAACATTAATGAATGGGCTAAAGCCCATTCCTATTCAATTATTTGAAAAACAAAAAACAGGAATTGAACTAGATTTATAAATCCTTAACCCCTACTTGCTTCATTATTTTGCGCGCTTCTTTAAATTCTTGTGGTGTTTTCACCTCCACCAAATCGCGTTTTTTTCCATTATTGAGTACAATGGCCAAGCGTTTTTTTCCAAAAAAGGAATATTCCCTTAGCCCTTTAATCGTGTTCACTGGAATTTTTTCTAAAGTCGTATTCTTCGCCGTCAAATTATACAACACCACTACCGATACCAATCCCAGAAAAATCCAAACCAATTGCATAAAACCCATAGTGCTTATACTAAAAGTCGAAACATTCAGAACCGCGTTGAGTAAATTCAAAATCATCAAAAGCTTCAGCAAAAAATGATGATTTTTCAATCCGTCTTGAATGACTAGGGTTTGCTCTTGGGTGTTGTAGTGAAATTTCATTGTTGATACTTATTTTTTTAAATCCTGAAGAAGTTTTATAACTTCTTGTAATGGTTTCAAAAATACTATTTCTTATTGTTTAATTTTCGCTTTCAAACCTAAATCAATACGTTCCGCTGATAAAATTCAACTTATTCAGCCACAATAAAATCTTTAATGTCTTTTATTACTTTCGTATCAACAGTGCCCTTAATTCCATATTCCTGAGGATTAGATGGGCTTGTCCCAGTCATAAATAAATGATTGAGTCTAGGATAACTGATACATTTTGCCTTCTTCTTGTGTTTCACACTAGACTTCCAAAGTTCAAAATCCTTCATCGTGACTTGATAATCCCTTTCGCCTTGTACAATCAACGTTGGAATGCTTACTTTTTGAATGTCTTTCAACGGTTTGTAGTCCAAGATTGATTTCCAATACGGAGCGGATAAGCCTAACGGAAGATTATCTTTTAAAGTAGTTAAATTGAATGATTTTGAATGCAAATTTGCAATTTGTTGGTTTATTTTTTCCTTTTCAACTTTCATCTCGTTTGATGGATTGAGTGTGTATAGATAATCGAATTGCTCTTGAATCAATACATCCAATGGTCTTGCATTACCCGCCAATAGAATGATTTTTGAGATTTGGTTGGAACGATTTGCAATTCGGGGCAATAAAAAAGCACCCAAACTGTGTCCCAAAACTATAATCTCATAGTCTGAAAATTGTGTATCATTTTTAAAATGCTTAATACTATTTAAAACGTCATTGGTAACTTCATCATCTATGGTACTTTTATCCGAAAAACTTTCAGGATTAGAATACGTTCTTTTATCAAAACGATAAGAAGCTATCCCATTCGCAAAAAGACTTTCTGCAATATCTTTGAAGGGTTTGTTCTCAAAAACGGTTTCGTCTCTATCGTTGGGTCCCGAACCGTGCACAAAAAGGACTAACTTTTTTAGATTTCCGCTTTCGGGAATCAGAAGCGTCCCTTTCAAATCAATGCCATTGCTCTTTATAGTATACTCTTTCCCCAATGACTGCTGCGTTTTGAATTCTTTATGAGGCACAAAAAAGAAACCAATGATTTTACTTTTCTCATTAAAGGCTATTCTTATATCTAATTTAAATTTTTCGAAATCTGCATAATACAAATAGGTTTCGTTTTCGTTAGTGGTTTCAATCACCGACTTAAACTTGCCTAATTGCATTTCTAGCTTTTCTACTGTCTCTTTTAAAAGCGGTTCAGCGATTTTGCTTTTTACCGATTCATCAAAAAAAGTATAGGCCTGGGCATAGTTTTTTTCGACCAATAAAGAGCTTATAAAATCATTCCCAAGCGACAGGTTAGTACCTTGAGTATAAGACACAAGGGGTAATAAAGTAAAAAGTAAAAAACAAAAGGATAGGATTCTTTTCATAGGGTGGTTTGGTATTCGTTTATGTTTTGCATTAGGCTTAGGAAAAAGATTTTTAAACCTACTTTCGCAGTTTCCTTGGAGAACTGTTACGGTAGCTCCTAGGTGACATTGATATTATAAAGGCGATATTGTATTTATGATAAGCATTCCATTTCCTATTCTCTCTTTCACTTGAGGTAAATCATCGAATTCTTTTCCTTGATAATCTTTATGAGTCAGTAATCGAAAATACTTAATAGAGCCATTCTCGAATTTAACTTTTGAAATCTCAGAATCATTAATTTGTATGTTATTTATAACTAAATAGTCAATTTTGGGACTTAAGTTTTTTTGGATAAGTAAATCATCTAATGAAATAAAACTATTGTTTTTATTTTTTCGAACAATTTCTATTACTTTGATAGATTTATTTTGATTTACACTTAAGATATTTTTTATATCCAAATATGTATTAGATAAATCAATTGGTTTAGTATCTAAAGTAATTGAATATCCTTTTTGTTGCAATTCTGATAATTCAAATTGAGAGAAATCGATTTTATTTGTCGAACAAGACATAAACATTCCAATAAATACAATTATGATTTTCTTCATTTCATCAGATTTGGGGCTAAAGTAAGATTTATATTTCTGTGAGCGAAGAACTTCAAAATACATAAGGAACTTTTCATTCAGCCTTTTATCTAAAACCATCTTATGGCTATTAGCTGAAGTGCATATTTACTGTTTTTTCCAATTATAATTTTTAGACCAATCATAAAATCTATCCTGTTTATCTTGATTTTTTTTGTACCATTTTGAAACATCTTCGCTACTTGAATCAACAAAAACAATGTATGCAAATGGTTCAATTAACTTTTTATTTTTCATTTCGATGAAATAAGGTGCAAGAAATTCCCAATAGAAACCAAAATTATCCTTTTTATATTCTTCTAATGAAGAACAAATAGTTTCAAATTTTCTAATAAATTTCTCAACGTCAGTTTTATTCTTATTTTTTTTATCGAAATCTTGAGAAGCATCCATAGACAAAATTAAATCTGTCATTGAGAAATTATTTTCCTTCTTTTTTCCTGTATCGGTAGAATCGTTAAGCATATTTGAATCTATTTTAATCGAAACAGATTTTTTTGTTGTTTCTGTCACACCTTGCATAAGCAATTTTTGCATATATTGAAAATTCTTTTTTGATCTTGCCGTCTGAGGCTCAATAATAAAAAATCTTGAAAAAGCTAAAATTGAAGGAATTCTATTTTGCTCCATTTCAAGGATTCCTATTGCATTTAACGAACCTGCGTGCTTAGGATTAATCGAAATAGACTTTTTAAAACAATTAATGGCATCATCATATCTCTTAATACTTGAATAAGTAATTCCTTTGTTAAAATGTAACTGATAATAATTAGGAAATAACTTTATTCCTTCGCTATAAACTTCCAAAGATTCATCTGTTTTTTTTAAATGATCTAAAGCATTTCCATAGCTCACATATACGTTTTTTACATCTTCTCCAGGGTGCATTTTAATGGCTTGTTTGCATATCTCAATTGCATCATCATATTTTTCCAATGAAATTAGTGAAAATGCTTTTTCAGATAAAGCTAATAAATTGTCTTTATCTAGTTCTAATGCTTTATTATACTTATTAATTGCTCCTGAATAATCTCCTTTATCGTGATATGAAACTCCTTCAGCCACTAATTTTTCAGCTTCAATTTTATTTTGTGCAAAACTCGATAGGTTTGATATCAATAATAAAAATAATAAAGATGTCTTTTTCATAAAATAGGTTGGGTTTTAATTGTTTTTTTCTGCATTTCAGGTAAACAGTTAATAATTCTTACAAAAATCAGATTTTATTCCCTCAAATATATACAATTTTCACTACAACGCTTTCTATTTCAGTTTGGAGTTTGGGATTTATAGTTTGTTGTTTTGATTTCAAAGTCACGGGATTGGAATTTAAAAAACACACCCCCAGCCCCTCTCTAGAGGGGAGCGGTCCCTGCAATGATTGGAATTTGTCCTTCAAGTACGCACAGGGTGACACTTTTGGGATTTGGAATTTGGTACTTAAAAATTGAAATTATATTGCGCTAACGTTCCTAGCCCTGATGGGAACGGCATCCTGTGGCTCCGGGGTTCGGAGACACAGATACAGTGGACAGCAGGGAGCAGCTCCTAAACATTAATCCAAATGCCATCGCAAGCCCACAAAAGCGCGGATGCCTTGGTTGGGTCCGTAGGCATAGGTCGGGTCGAAAGTGAGTGCATAGGGATTGTCCAGAGTGGGTTGTGCAACGCCGTTGCTATCGAAGGTGACTTGTTTGTCGAAAGGGTCATTGGCACGCGCAATCAGGAAGGGATTTCCGCGATTGGGTGTCCAATTCAGGAGGTTTTTGACGCCGCCAAACAACTCCATGTTGTGGAATTTCTTGTAGGTGATTTGGATGTTTTGAATGCTGTACGGCAAGGAATACTCACGACGCGGATCGAGTGGTGACAACAAGGGCAAACGCATACTGCCTGTATAACTTCCGGTATAATCCAAACTAAGGAACCAGTTGGGGATTTCGTAGCTCAAGGCCCAAGACAAACTGACTTTTTCGGTAAACAGAGGCACAAAACGACGGCCTTCTTGCTCAGTCAACGGATTGAAATAACTGCCGCCCAAAGTGCCTTTTAACCCAAACGGACTGACCCAATCCAAGGAAATACTACTTCCGAAAATTCTAGAAAAACCATCGAGATTGGCATAAATGATTTGGTTGGGATTCGTATCATAATCGGCAATGATGCGGTTTTTGAAATGGGTGTACCAAGTTGAAGCTTCGAGGGTGAGCACGCCCGCGGTGTTGGTATCGAATTTCTTCAGGTAATTCAGGTTGGCGGTATACGAAGTTTCGGGGTCTAAATCGCCTTTGAGCACCACTTCTCGAGCTCCTGAAAGCGCTTGATGATCTTCGGTAAACAAATTCACCACTCGGAATCCCGTTCCCAAATTGAGTCGCAAAATATCGGTGGCGGTGGGTTTCCATTTCAAGGCGAGACGAGGCGTGACAATCGAGCCGTGCGCTGGGTGGTAATCGTAACGCGCGCCTAGCAGCAAACCCATTTGCTTAGAAAGTCGGATGTCGTCTTGGAGAAATCCACTGTAAATAGCGGTTTGAGAGGAAGTGGCCGTAGCGGGCGTGTTGTCATTATACCAAGTAAAGCGCGCACCTGCACCGAACAAAAGCGAATGATTTTTGAGCTCTTTATCCCAAAGGTATTGCCCAAACGCAATTTTTTGGTTCGCCAAAAAAACGGAAGTACCATAGACCGAGTTTTGATCGTGGCCCACCATCGAAAATTGCAGGCTCATTTTTTCATCCAGAGGCAATTGGTACTTGCCTAAGATTTCGTAGCGTGAAGTGTAAATGCTTTCGCCGTAAACTTGATCGCCGCCGCGAAAGCTGGAATTCCACTGCATTTCGCCACCCCAACGGTCTTCATACAAATAACGAGCGACGAGGCTCATTTCTTTTTTGGAACGGCGCTCAAAATGCCAACGGCTAAAAAAGGAAACTCTTTTCTGCAAAGAAATATCCGTAAAATTGTCGCCATTATTATCGACTAGATGGTCATTATAAAACGTGCTGAGTCCAAAAAGGGCATTGGCATTTTTACCAATATTGGTACGATAACCCAAATCGAGACTGTTTTCTAACCAAGAAGTGGTCATCAAGTCAGCGGTAAATTGAGGGGCGTTTTGTGGTTTTTTGGTAATGATATTGATTAATCCTCCTACTGCCTCGCTCCCATACAAACTCGAAGCGGCGCCTTTGATGATTTCGATTTTGTCGATCATCGCATTCGGAATCCCAGACAAACCATACACCGTTCCCAAAGCACTCACTATGGGCATTCCATCGATGGTGACCATCGTGTAAGGGCCGTCCAACCCATTTATGCGAATATCGCCGGTGTTGCAAACATTGCAATTGTTCTGTGGACGTAAACCGTTGACGTTTTGCAAGCCTTCAAAAACAGAAGCGGTGGGATTTTGTTTCAAAAAAGTGGTTGAAATGATTTCTACCGGCACAGGATTTTCCAAACGGCGTACGGCTTTCATTGTACCCGAAACGACTACTTCGTCGAGCAGTTGTTCGTTGGTCACCACATTTATTTTTAGTAAATGCTTAAAATCCGTACTGCTAATGGACTGCTGATGGGTTTTGATTCCGATAGCAGTAACGTGAAGCGTGTAGCGTTGTAGCGGCAATTGTGAGATTTCAAAAAAGCCCAAACTATCAGTTTGAGTCCCAAAAGCAGTGCCTATAATTTCGACCTGCGCTTGTGGTACGGGTTGATTTTCGGAGATGACTTGTCCGCGAAGGGTAGCTTTTTCTTGTGCCAAAGCAAGAGATAACGAAAAGAAAAACAAATAGCTATATAATAATTTCATTAGAGTAAATAATATTTTAGACAAATCTAAAAAAATAAATACATACAAACGAAAAAAATCCAATATCGAACTTCAATACTGGATTTTAATATAATTTTATCTTGCTTAGCTTACAAATCTTCAAAAATTTGAACCGTCAAACCAGATTCTTGATCATAATCAATCTCCAAAGCTCCCGCTTCGAAAGTTATGCTGACATAATCGCCAGACCCAAGTGTATCTTCACGTTCTACTTTTATTCCAAGCAATGGTGTTTTGATGTTTTCAATCCATAAAGGCGCAGCAGCAACGTCAATTCTTTTTAAAGATAAGGTACCGTTAAATTGTTCATGTAGTTGTTGTTGCTCTTTTTCGAAATCATAATCGGTCACGATAGAAAATCCTGTATCGTCCTCATTGATTTTGAAAAACAATTTTTGTTCGTTCTCAAAATGCAATTCAACCGTATCAATAAATATGAATTTATTGTCCGGTTGTACCAAATTGACCCACAAATGATAAAATACTGCGGTTACTTTGCTACCTTTTTTAACTTGGGGTAAAAGGGAAACTTCTTGTGAACTAAAGGAATAACTACTACTCATAAAAAAGAAATGATTAAAAATAAACAGCTTACAAAATCAACTGTCGCTATTAAACGCGCAAAATTACGACAACTAAGATGAAAAAAAGAGGAATGGGCTATAATTCTTTTCGATTGAACTCTTATAAATTGACATTAAGCAGAGAAGCATTTAGACAAGTCTAAAAAAATATTTAAAGTGAACTTTTTTTGTATATATTTGGGTTTTAAAACACTATACAATTGAGTCATTCCTTAGAAGAAGTCAACCAATCAGTGACTACACAAAATAAAAAATCGAAGTTTAGAAAAATCTTGGCTTTTCTAGGCCCAGCTTATCTCGTAAGTGTAGGCTATATGGATCCTGGCAACTGGGCCACTGATATTGCTGGCGGAAGTCAATTTGGCTATTCCCTATTATGGGTATTGCTGATGAGTAATCTTATGGCGTTGCTATTGCAAAGTTTGAGTGCTCGTTTAGGGATTGTCACCCAACGCGATTTGGCACAAGCGTCCCGTGAAACGTATTCGCCTTTTGTGAATTACATTTTATATTTTTTGGCCGAAATTGCGATTGCTGCTTGTGATTTGGCCGAAGTACTCGGAATGGCGATTGGGATTAATTTGCTGTTTGACATTCCGTTGATTGAAGGCGTTTTGATTACAGTTTTGGATACTTTTTTACTCCTCTTCTTAATCAACAAAGGCATCCGAAAGATGGAGGCTTTTATCATAGTTTTGGTAGCCATCATAGGATTTTCGTTTGTATTCGAAATGTTTTTTGCCCAACCCGAAATGGACAAAGTGGTCTTAGGATTGATTCCTTCCATTCCAAATGAAGCTGCGCTTTATATTGCCATTGGAATTATTGGAGCCACGGTAATGCCTCACAATTTGTACTTGCATTCGTCTTTGGTGCAAACCCGAAAATTTGATCGCAGTCCGAAAGGCATTCGACAAGCCTTAAAATACAACCTTATCGACTCAACCATCGCACTGAACTTGGCTTTTTTTGTAAATGCAGCTATTTTGATTTTGGCTGCAGCGACCTTCTACAAAAACGGACTATTTGAGGTAGCCGAAATTCAAGATGCACACAAATTTTTAGCGCCAATTTTAGGTACCAAGTGGGCTTCTATCCTATTTGCCGTGGCTTTGATTGCTGCTGGACAAAGTTCAACAATTACGGGAACTTTAGCAGGCCAAATTGTAATGGAAGGCTATTTGAATTTACGCATTCAGCCTTGGGTACGACGCATTATTACCAGAATAATTGCCATAGTTCCAGCAGTAATTGTAATCTTGATTTATGGCGAAAGTGTCACAGGAAAACTACTTATTTTCAGTCAAGTGATTTTGAGTTTACAATTGGGTTTTGCCATTATTCCATTGATCCATTTTGTAAGCGATAAAAACAAAATGAATGGTTTCCATATCAATACGATAACAAAAATAGCCGCTTGGACTATAGCTTTGATTATTGTTTCGCTCAACGCCAAATTGGTTTTTGACGAGATTCAAGGTTGGTTAACGGAGTCTCAAAACCCAATGGTGTTATGGTTAACCGTAGTTCCTCTTGCCATCGGTTTCTTAATTTTACTACTTTATATTGTTATAAAACCATTCTTAGCTAAGACAAAATATACCATACAAAATCATTCACCACATAATATGGCCTTGCAATTCAATGCTACCGAGGCTCATCTCCCTCAAAAAATTGCTATTGCTGTCGATTTTTCTTTTGCCGATGAAACTGCCATTAACTACGCCTTTAATATGGGCGGAAAAGAGGCTAGATATACGCTGATTCATGTGGTAGAAACGGTAGGCGCTATGATGTACGGTAAACAAACCGACGATCACGAAACTACAATCGACGAAAAATTGTTATTAGAATACAAGGAAATGTTCCAAGAAAAAGGTTTCCATGTCAAAACCCTACTTGGTTTTGGGAAGCCCAACAAAGTACTTCCAAAATTGGTCAATAAAGGCAAATTCGATTTACTTATTATGGGTACGCATGGCCATACTGGATTTAAAGATTTACTATTAGGAACCACAATAGATCATTTGCGCCACAAGATTTCCATTCCATTAGTATTGATTAATAATGCTAAAAAATAAAACAACCCCGTTCTGGCTTTAAAAGCTGAAAGAGGTTAAAATTCCATTTCATATGATGACCCACTCCGAAGAAAATTACCTAAAAGCGATTTATCATTTGACCGTGCAGCTTGAAGCCGAAGTGCCTACGAACGCCATTGCCGAAATGATGGAAACCAAAGCTTCTTCGGTAACCGATATGCTTAAGAAATTGGCTGATAAAGCACTAATCAATTACATCAAATACCAAGGAGTTTCTTTAACTGAAAAAGGAATGCATGCTGCTAAAATGATTGTTCGCAAACACCGTTTGTGGGAAGTTTTTTTAGTCGAAAAATTGGCTTTTACTTGGGACGAAGTACACGACATCGCTGAGCAATTAGAACACATCAAATCCGAACAACTCATCAACAAACTCGATGATTTTTTGGGCAACCCTACCGAAGACCCACACGGAGATCCCATTCCAGACGCACAAGGAAAAATAACTAAAATAGAAAAGCTCCTGCTCTCGGAATTGGCCGAAAGCGAAACTGCTATTTGTGTGGGAGTAAAAGATTCCTCTGCCGATTTTCTGCAATACTTGAACAAACAAAAGATTGCTTTGGGAGCGGTTATCAAAGTATTGGGAAGAGAAAATTTTGATGCGTCTTTACATTTAATCATCAACGATACACCACTTACCGTATCGTCAAAAATTGCAGGAAACTTGTATGTGAAGCGGATTTAACTTAGCGTAAGTGAATTAGCTTCTTCCATATGATTATTAGTGATATACTGAACCAAATAACGCTGGTCTCTTTGGTCAAAAAAGACATACCAAGAAGTTTTGTTATTTAGCGAAACTACTATAAAGTAGCTTCCATATTGACTTAAAAATTTAGGCGTTTTGTAGTGTTGCCTTACATCAATATATTTTTCGATTTCATCTCGAAGCGCAATTACATATTTTTCTGCATTTTCTATATAACTGAAATACTCTTCAAAAAATAGAATCGTAATTAAATCAATCAAATAGTTTTCAAATGATGGAGTATAAACTATTCTTTTTTCCAAGGCAAAGTGCGTAAATGGGTTTGAACACGTTTGACCAATTCCTCTCCTGAAATACCCTCAGACCATTTTTTTTCAAAATTTTCTTCTTCAGATAAAGCGCCTACTTGCTCTAAAAAAAACTGCAAGGCTTTTCCGTGTTTTTGTAAATCTATCGTTACCGATTTTGCTTTACCCGAAACATCTCTTTTAAATTCAACACCTGAAATATTTTTCATTTGTAGATTATTTTAACTGTGATAGATGACATCATTTAAAGAAACATTCATCAGAATATTACCTATAAGACTGTGCTTCAAATCATTTGAATACAACACTGAGAATTGTATTGAACAAATGACATACAAATATAGGGATTTAACCACACCCACAATTCCCGTCTCCACAGTTTTTTTTGGACTTCTTTTTCCAGAAAAACTTTCGAACAAGGAAAACAATGGCTATGGCCAATAAGGAAAAAGCGATGATTTCTTGTACCAACATAGTAGGTTCATTTTAAAGAATTAAAGGTAGGCTTTATTTAAAATTTGGCACCAATACTAATGTAAAAAGTACGTCCATCATTAGGCAATACTCCTGGTCCAGGATAACCTCCAGCACGACGTGTAGCATAACTAACATTCGTAAGGTTATTGACTCCCGACTTGATATTGTAATTTCCTAAAAAATCGTATTTAATAGAGAAATCAAAGACGCTAAATCCTGCTAATGCTCCCGTTACACCGTTTGCAGTTGGCGTTTCGGTGTTGTTGGCATCGGTATAAATCTTACTGGTTCTTCGATTTTGAAACGTGGTAGAAATATTTTTGAAATCCCAACTAATACCAAAATTGTGGATGTAGCGTGGCGCATTCTCTACTTGCTTACCTGCTAAATTACTTTGCGTAATCACAATATTCGGAGCTGTTCCCGATACTTGAGTCAGTCTAAAATCAGAGTAAGTAGCATCTATAAAAGATAGCGTCGCAAAGAAGTTAATATCTCCTATGGCTTCATTTACCTGAAATGCTTTGGTCACGTTCACATTTACAAATCCTTCAAATCCTTTGTGGATGGTTTCTCCTAAATTGGTTCTAAATAAATAAGTGCTTTGCGTTGGGTCGTTGTTGGTAAATTGACGAATACTTCCCACTCTGTTTTGATACAGTAAATAAAAATAAGAAACATCGAAATTTACAAATCCAAAAAGAGCACCACGATACCCTAAATCCAAATTGTAGCCACTTCCATCTTTCAAATTGGGATCAATCACATCGGTGGTTGCAGATGGCGTCAAATCTGAGAATAAAACTGGGCGAAAGGCTTGCGAAAAATTAGCATAAAAGTTTGTTCTTTCCCATTTGTATTCTACTCCTAAACCAAACAAAGCTACATTTCGGGTAATGTCTTGCGTACTGGCCATCACATCATTTCCATTGGTGATATTAATTCTTCCTGCACTTGTAGAACGAATCGATTCGAAACGCACACCAGGAGTCACACTTAATCTTTGGGTAATTTTGAACTGATTTTCAGCAAAAGCGGCAAAATTGTCTGTGGTGAAATCTAAATCACGGTTGTAACGACCTTCAATACTCAAATCAAAATCAGAACCCGTTGTTCCTCTTCCTTGTTGCAAACGGTTCATATTGGCTTGGTACAAACGAATTCCAAAGGCTAATTTTTGTTCTTCTGTTCCTAGTGTGTACTTAAAAATACTTCTGGTTTCTAAACCAATATTTTTATAAAAATCACGATCTACCTGACGATTAGCATAAGCATTCGTTGCGGGATTAATTACGTCCTCAACATTTGGAGCTGCCAGAAAACCTACTGAATTTCTTTCGCCTACTAATCCAAAAAGTTTCGCATTAAAAGTCAGACGGTCACTGAATTGGGTATCCAAAATCAAAGCACCTACATTCCAAGGCGTACCAAACCAGTTACGACTGCGAAGAGATTGTTGCGGATTAGATTCAAACTGTGCATCTGTCAAACCTCCCGCTTGTTGCATATCATAATCCATATTGGTGTATTCAGCCGAAAGTTTGGTTTTCTCGTTGAACTTGTATGCAAAGTAAGCGTGGGTATTGCGCACCGCATAACGCCCATTTTCTCTCCAACCCTCCCCATTTCTGGAATGATTGTACACGTAATAGTCTATTTTTTTTGTGGTTCCACCAATGGCGTTATAGGAACTAAGTAAGCCATAGTTTCCCACCGTATTTTGCGTTTCGAAAGAGAAAGCCTTTTCAGTTTCGCGTTTCAATTCGTAGTTGAGCATACCACCAAACTGAGATCCAAATTGTAGTGAAGCGCCACCTCGAACCAACTGAATATTGGCTACTGCTTCCAATGGCGGGTTGTAATAGGCTTCTGGGTATCCAAATACATCCGAGGATATATCATAGCCATTCTGACGTGTATTCAATTCCCAGCTTCTGTTTGGACTCAACCCACGAACTCCCACATTGATTTGAATTCCAGACCCCTCATTTTCCCAAATCGAAACGCCAGGCACTTTCGCGAAAATTTCTCTTGCGTTGTTAGTCACCACATTTCCATTGGTATTTAATAATGAAATCACTTCGTTTTTCTTTCCAGAAAACAAACTATTGCCCTGCACTTCTTTCAAGCGCTCTACAGGTTGTTTTTTGTAATAAACAGTTACAGGATATAATTTTTTTACAGTGTCGTTTAAAGCAACATCATTAGTGTCTTGTTGTCCGAAAGCCAAACTACTTGTCACTAGTACAAGCGCAGAAAAGAATAATTTCATTTTTATTTAGATTAATTCTAGACTGCAAATGTAAGTTCGGATTCTTATTTAGACAAATTAAAAATTATTTTTAACGTTTGTTTTAGTACCTAACTAAGCAATTGATACGCTACTAAAGCCACCGTATAAGCAAATGCGCTCATAAAAAGAAGTTGTCCCACTGGCCATTTCCAACTGTTGGTCTCTTTACGAGTAACAGCGAGTGTACTGACGCATTGCATAGCAAAGGCATAAAATAGTAGTAAAGAAATCCCAGAAGCAAAATTGAAGACTTTTTCGCCTGTCAAAGGATTGATTTCGGATTGCATTTTATTCTTGATGGTATCTTCATTGTCGGTGTCGCCCACACTGTAAATCGTAGCCAAAGTACCCACAAAAACTTCTCTTGCTGCAAAAGAACTGATAATGGCGATCCCTATTTTCCAATCATAACCCAAAGGCGTCAAAACAGGTTCAATAGATTTACCCATCAATCCGATATAGGAATTCTCCAATTTTTGTGAAGCGACTTCGTTCTCCAACTCTGTTTCAGAAAGCGGTTTATCAACGTGTTTGCTTACTACAATTTGCTCCGCATTACTGAAGTTTTCACCTGGACCATACGAAGCTAAAAACCATAAAATAATCGAAATCGCCAAAATGATTTTACCAGCGCCAAACACGAAGGCTTTGGTTTTTTCGATCACGTTGATACCTACGTTTTTAAACAACGGCAATTTATAGTTAGGCATTTCGACAATGAAATAAGACTTCCCTTTAATCTTCAATATTTTATTCAAAACATAAGCCGAAAAAATGGCCATTCCAAATCCCAACAAATACAATAACATTAGGGTTAATCCTTGCAAGTTGAAAATACCCAAAATCCTTTGATCTGGAATCACCAATCCAATAATGATAGCGTACACTGGCAAACGCGCGGAACAAGTCGTAAACGGAGTAACTAAAATCGTTATTAGGCGTTCTTTCCAATTTTCGATATTACGAGTCGCCATAATCGCCGGAATAGCACAAGCCGTTCCAGAAACCAAAGGCACCACACTTTTACCCGACAACCCAAACTTGCTCATAATTTTGTCCATCAGAAACACCACACGGCTCATGTACCCGCTTTCTTCGAGTATCGAAATGAACAAAAACAAAAAGGCAATTTGAGGGATAAATATTAAGATACCGCCGATACCAGGAATGATACCCTGCGAAATCAAATTGGTCAACATTCCTGCAGGCAAGACTTCAGCAGACCAAGCGCTCAAACTGGCAAAGGAGCTGTCGATAAAATCCATTGGGACTTCTGACCACACAAAAATGGATTGAAAAATACCAAAAAGGATACAGAAGAAAATCACATAACCCCAGAATTTATGCGTCAACACACGATCCAATTGGGCTCTAAAATCTTTAGCAATAGATTGATCGATGGTCATTCCCACTTTCAACACATCGTTGATGAATTGGTAGCGCTTAATGGTTTCTTTTTGCTGCAAGCGTTTCAAATCCGAATGTGATTTGGTGAACGTGCTCTGAATTTCTTTTCGCTCTAAATTCAAGAAGTTCACATCTTGAGTAATCACCAACCATAACTTATACAGCAATTGATTTGGAAACGCCTTGCGAAGATTTTCAAAATAGTCTGTATCAATCACAGAGGCATTCAAGCAAGGTTCATTAGAAATGGATTTATAGGAAACGATTAAATTTTTCAATTCCTCAATTCCAAATCCTTTTCGGGAACTCACCAAAGCAATTTTGGTTTTTAGCTTTTCTTCTAAAAAAGGAATATCCAAACTGATGCCTTTGTATTCCATTCTATCGGCCATATTTATCACCAAAATAGTCGGTATTTCAAGGTCTTTGATTTGGGTAAAAAGCAACAAATTACGCTTTAAATTCTCCACATCTGTCACCACTATGGCAACATCGGGATAGAGTTTATCGTTTTTATTGAGCAGTAATTCAATCACCACATTTTCATCGATAGAACTGGCATTCAAACTATAGGTACCTGGCAAATCCAGAATATTGGCTTTGAAATTATAAGGCAACTTACAAAAACCTACCTTTTTTTCTACCGTAATTCCAGGATAATTCCCTACTTGTTGATTCAAACCCGTCAATTGATTAAAAACAGAGGTTTTCCCCACATTCGGGTTCCCTATCAAAGCGACATTGATGTTGTGATTGCTGATCATTAGCTTTATTGGATTCGTTCCACTTCTATTTCCTGAGCCGTTGCTATTCGAATGGCAACGTGCGATCCGTTAATGTTTAGGTACAGCGGATCACCGAAGGGAGCGATTTGCAGCAACTCTACTTCATTACCAGGCAAACAGCCCATTTCGAGCAATTTTAATGGAATCGCATCAATATCAAAGTCTTTGATAATGGCTCTTTCTCCTTTTTTGAGTGAATGTATTGTTGTTGGCAAACCTTATTTAGATTGAATTAAGATTGCAAAAATACATATTATAATAGAAATTCAAATGATAATTATCACAATTGTAAAAGAAGTAGCCACGAATTCACGAAGTGCATCAATAAAACAATCAAAATAGAAATGAAATTTCACAAATAATACAGTTTTAAGTATTTGTGACTTGAAAAAGCATAGGAAAAAAACACAACTGAATTTGTGAAAATTAGTGAAAATTCGTGTTCATCTGTTTAAATCAGCGTCATCCGTGTTCCATTGCAGAACTGGAAATCACGCTCATAAACACTGCTGAATTGGTAAAAATTAGTGTTCCTTTTTACCAAACTTAATAAAAATCCGTGTTCATCTGTTTAAATCAGCGTCATCCGTGTTCTATTTCAGAACTGGAAATCACGCTCATAAACACTGCTGAATTGGTGAAAATTCGTGAAATTCGTGTTCCATTTTCACCAAACTAATTCGCGCACAAAAAATTAATATCTTCTATCAATCGCGTCATATCTTCTTTTTTGGTTCCATCATAAAAACCACGAACGCGTCTTTTTTGGTCCACCAACACAAAATTTTCGGTGTGTACCATATCGTACAACTCTTCAGGTTTCCCCAACTTAACGGCCAAATACGATTTTCGAGCCATCGTATAAATTTCCTTTTTATCGCCTGTAACCAAGTTCCATTTGCTATCTATCACGCCGTGTTTTAATGCGTATTCTTTTAAAACTGGCACACTGTCGGTCTCAGGAAAAACGGTGTGTGACAACAGCATTACTTTGGGATTATTTTTGATAGCCGCTTGCACTTCGGCCAAATTCTTGGTCATTTTGGGGCAAATAGAACCACAAGTCGTAAAGAAAAAATCGGCCACATACACTTTGCCTTCGTAATCTTTTTGAGTAATCGTTTTCCCGTTTTGATTCACAAACGAAAAATCAGCAATCGTGTGCGCCTTACTCACATATTGCACCGTACTGTCCACCAATTCTGGATTCACGTCGGCAGGATTGTAAATCGGCAAGGTCTTTTCTGGCTTCAACGCATTGTAAAACAAACCAATAGTAATCGCCGAAAACACCAATAAAACACCAAAAAATATACGATACTTATATAAGAAAGCTTTCATTTGTAGGTTTTTAAAATAAAATAGAAAGTCAACATTTAAATTTCGCGCAAAATTACAAAACAACGGTCTGCCTTGCACTACTCTTTTTAAAATAATTTGGGCGTGCCCCTTCGCCTCGTAGAAAAAACGAGGCTCGGGTCGGGTCTCCGTTCCCGCTTTTTTTTATCCCGCAAAAAAACGGGATAAAAAAAGAGCTCCACTCCACCCCTCACGCAAAAAAAATTTCACAAGACGTTAAACCTTTACTACACTATGAAGTCCAATAGGGTATTCTTGCCCTTTGCATAAAATTTCAAGAGTCAAAATTCGAAAGACGTCTTTATTGTAATGCTAATTTTATGTAAGCAAGAAAAAGGAATTCCATTGTGATGAATTCTCTTAATAATGTATTTTTTGTCGCAAAAAAAGCAATTTCAATGTAACTATTTTTTGCTTTTTGACACGAATGTATCGTAACTAATTCAAATTTTAATATGAACCCAAAAAAGTCCACCACCTTACTGTTTGCACTACCAGCAGTCTTTAGTTTTGGATGGAGCCAAGCACAAACCGCTTCGGCCACCAAAGAGCCAGGAATCAATATCCAATATATGGATAAAACCATCAAACCAAGCGATGATTTTTTCCGATATGTAAACGGAACCTGGTTGAACACTACCGAAATCCCAAGCGACAAAACCCGTTGGGGAAGCTTTGACGAATTGCGTCAACGCACCGATACTGACGCTTTGGCGATTTTAAAAGAAGCCGCCAACAACCCAGCGTACAAATCGAATACCGACCAAGGTAAAGCCATCAATTTGTACAAAACCATGTTGGATACCGTAAGCCGTAACAAATTAGGTATTGCTCCCCTAAAACCTTATTTGAAAAAAATCAACGCGGTTAAAAACGTAAAAGATTTACAAGCCTTATTAATCGAAATGGAACCTACGGGTGGCATTGGTTTCTTTGGCGCTGGTGTAGGTACCGATGCTAAAAACAGCAACGTCAATGTAATTAACTTAGGACCTGGAGGTGTAGGCTTACCTGACCGTGATTACTATGTAGGCGAAGACAAAGATTCAAAAGAAAAAAGAGAGAAATACGTACTTCACGTGGCTAAAATGTTGCAATATTTAGGCGACAAACCTGAAGTAGCGAAAGCCAATGCGGAGAAAATTTTGGCTTTAGAAATCGAAATGTCTAAACCACGTTTTGACCGTGTAGAAAGAAGAGACCGTCGTAAATCATACAACCCAATGACCGTTGCGGAAATACAAAAACTAACGCCATCTATCGATTGGACTACGTATTTCACTAAAATTGGTTTGCCAACGAATCAAACGATTATCGTGTCGCAACCAAAATATATGACGGCATTAGAAACGCTTTTTAAAGAAAACAAAGTAGACGACTGGAAAGCGTATATGCGTTGGTCTTTATTGAACCGAGCTTCTAGCCAATTATCGACAGAAATTGAAAAAGCCAACTGGGAATTTTATGGCAAAACCTTAACGGGTGCTGTAAAACAAAGACCTTTTGAAGAAAGAGCTTTACAGACCGTAACAGGCTCTGTGGGTGAAGCTTTAGGAAAATTATATGTAGAGAAAAAATTCCCTGCCGAAGCTAAAGAAAAGGCAGCAAAAATGATTAAAAACATTTTCCGTGCTTACGAAAACCGCATCAACAACTTACCTTGGATGTCGGCTGAAACGAAAGTTAGTGCGATTGCCAAATTAAACAAACTAAGAGTTAAAATTGGTTATCCAGACAAATGGAAAGACTACTCTGCTTTGACTATCAAAAGTCCAGCAGAAGGAGGAACGTTTTTTGAGAACGTAAGAAACATTGCTATTTGGCGCAATAAAGAAAACTTTGCTGAATTGACAAAACCCGTAGACAAAGACCGTTGGGGTATGGCACCACAAACGGTGAATGCGTACTACAATCCATCGAACAACGAAATTGTATTCCCTGCTGCTATTTTGCAACCACCATTTTACAATTACCAAGCTGACGAAGCCGTAAATTATGGTGGAATTGGAGGGGTTATTGGTCACGAAATCTCTCACGGTTTTGATGATTCAGGAGCGCGTTATAATGCCGACGGTAATTTAGTAGACTGGTGGACACCAGAAGATTTGAAAAAATTTGGTGCTTTGACAGGAGCTTTAGCTGCGCAATACAGTGCTTTGCAACCGCTTCCAGGTACTTTTGTAGATGGTAAATTTACTTTAGGTGAAAACATTGGAGATTTAGGTGGTGTGAATGCTGCTTACGATGGTTTGCAATTGTACTTAAAAGAAAACGGCAACCCAGGATTGATTGACGGATATACACCAGAACAACGTTTCTTTATTTCTTGGTCAACCATTTGG
Source organism: Flavobacterium sp. 9R (assembly GCF_902506345.1). Taxonomy (NCBI): domain Bacteria; kingdom Pseudomonadati; phylum Bacteroidota; class Flavobacteriia; order Flavobacteriales; family Flavobacteriaceae; genus Flavobacterium; species Flavobacterium sp. 9R. The sequence continues at coordinate 2,370,441 of NZ_LR733413.1, forward strand.
CGTTCTAAAATGAGAGACGAAGCCTTGAAATCACAAGTAAAAACCGACCCGCATTCGCCAGGTATGTACAGAGCCTATGTGCCTTTACAAAACGTTGATGCATTCTATGATGCCTTCAACATTCAACCAAATGACGGAATGTATATCGCTCCAGAGAAAAGAGTAAAAATCTGGTAAGACTTACTGTTCTAAAAATACCAAAACCCATCAGATAAAGCTGATGGGTTTTTTGTTGGTGTAAAAAATCACCAGTTATCGTAAATTATAAATACTCCCAAAAATTATCTTTATTGACCACAAAGGTGTTTTTTGGGTGATATTTTTCGGTAAATGATTTGGTGAAAAGTACTTTTTTGTTGGGATTATATTTGATTTCATAAGCAGCAATTTCATTTTCTAAAATCTCTAAAAAATCAATCTCAGCTTGCTGTGTGTTTCTCCAATAATGTGTTTTACCATAAAAACCATTACAGGATGATAAATATGATTACAATCACATAAAAATATAATATTTTGTGGTTACATGCCTAAAAAAGTATGTTTTTTAAACGAAAAATACACTATGACTTTAGTTGACTATTTGCATATAACTATCTAATACATAATAATTTAGTTTACTTAGCAATGTTATTGCAAAGCCTTTTTTTTACCTTGTAGGCACTTGGATTCAAATAATACCTGCAAGGTTTTTAAAACCTTGCAGGAAAAAAACTCAAAAAAGGAAACTTATTTAAAAAGTGATTCTCACCCCAATTTGGTTAGCGCTTGCTAGTAATGTTGTGGTCGGTTGTGATTCATAAATACTCGCCGTACCATTATTGTGCAAACCCAATGCTTTTTTGATTCTTTTTGGATAGCCAATCTTTATTGGTATAGAAGCTACAATCATCGCCCCGCCAATAATAGCCGCGGTTAAATTAGAACGTTCAGATTTAATGTTTGGAGAATAATCCCCAGGATTATAAGTCGATGTAGTGTTATCCGTTGTCATAGCTGTTGCAAGATTAACTGTTACCAATCCTAAACCACCATAAAACAAAACATTCCCCCACGTTTTTTTATTACGCCCAGCATTGTACTCTGCTAAAGCCTCGCTGTTTTTGCTTAATAATTGCCTAACCTCATCAGAAGTTAATTTTTTGTTTTCAGAAGTATATACTGTACCTCCACTACCATAGTTAAGTTGTTGTGCCATTCCAGAAATAGAAACCATCAAGAAGGCTAAAAGCATTGTTCTTTTCATAAATTGTTGAATTATAATGTAGTAAATAATTGTTGTTTTTAAGTAACATCCTTTTGGATTAGCGTTCGATATTGGCTTAAAAACACCTTTTAAAAGTAGGAATTATAAGTGAATTTGTTTGTAAATAAAAGAAGAAAAAACAGTACAATTTCACAGTAATTCATCATAATTCTACTACTTTAAAACCATCCTGCAAGGTCTTTTTTTCGACCTTGTAGGTATTTGGATTCAAAGAACATACCTACAAGATTCTGTGTTTTGAAAACCTTGCAGGAAAACAACTGGAAAATCATTTAAAAAAGAAGTTTTGTATTAGCACTCCTTGGCTTATGAAAAACCAAACGTTCTAGCCTAGCCCCGATGGGAGCGGCATCCTTGCTTGGCGGGGTTCGCCTAGCAAGATATAGCGGACAGCGGGACGACTCGTGTGATGTGCAAAGTGATGGTGCTCCTCAAACTGTTCTATAATATCTGTGAGAGTAAGTCCATTGGATTTTCAAATGTAGCTACATTAATTCTCGCAGAAAGCAGTTATTTTTTGCAGATGTTGTTCGACTTGGTATTGATTAAAATTGTCCCATTTTGGAGGGAAGTTTGTTTTCTGTCCACACATGGCATCCAAACAAACATTGTTGTCTTTGTAGTTGTCATGCAAAACGGCCAAGATTTTAAAGAAAAAATCCTCTAGCATAATGATCGCATCAAACTCGGATTTTAGTGCAGTATAATTACTAGCTGTTGGATTTAATATTTGTAACAAATCTAGCACTTCGTTCTTTTCGGCTTCGTTGATTTCAGTTAAATAACCGTTTTTAAGGGTTTTAAAAACCAAATTATTCCAAACCACGCTATCGTGTCCCCATTGCACATCTGGTAGATGCAAAGAGTGCTCACAAATTAGGATAATAGCAAAAAGAACATCGTTTAAATAGGCTTCGGGAAACTCATCAAAGCTTCTGAATTCAAAACCACTTTGGTACATTTTCTCCTGATTAAAATCTAAACCTACTTCCGAAAGTAATTCATACTCCATAGTTGACTCAATTTGATCGCGCCACCAAATGTTGTCCTCTTTTTCAAAGCGTAGTAGTTTTCTAAAATCGTCTACTTTGTAGGTTAGAATTTTACCTTTCGGCATGGCTTTATTGTATGTTCCAACGCCTATATAGCGAGACATAGCGTTGCGCATAGAGCCCAAGGTAAATTTTTGGTCCAAATTGTAGGTGTCACTTATTACTCCCATAATATCTGGGCTTCCAAGAGTAGCAATAAAAAAGGGCTCAAACCATTGCAGTAAATAAATGGCATTGGCGTGTGTTGCCTCAAATTGTTCATAGTTGACAATTCGGCTATGCTCTGTTAATGACGGCAATGTAATGTGAAAATGGTAAGTTCCGTTATTAAACAAAACGAGATTTTCTTGATTGGTCATGAACATATTGAGTCCGTTGTTGTACTCTGGGAAATTTAATTTGCCTTTGAGTACGCTCGATTCATTGATTTTATCGAGGAATAATTTTTTGGTAGCTTTTAGTTCTTTACACGAATCCGCAATCGTACGATTTTCAAAATATTTGGTTACAAATTCGATAGAATCCCCATCAAAATGTACCGATCCCATCGTTTTGTTTCGTTGGGTGATCATACTTTGAATATTGTAAGGTTGATCTTCAAGAAAAAGTTCCATAATGGATTGACCAAGATAGTTTGGATTTTCGATAGGTTTTGGGAGCAGTTCAGTAGTTTCTGGACTATCCGTTACTGTTTTAATGCCTGCTACTGTTTTGTGCTGGTAATTTACATCTAGTTTTTCTAGGGAATGACTATTGATCATACGGCTGACCACGTAGTTTTTATTTGTGCCAAACGCTTTTTTTAAAATAGGGGCTAAACTTTCAGGTTTATAGCATTTTCTGTAATCAATACTGTATTTTTCAAAACCAATTTTTTCCTGTATAAATTCACCAGAGACGATTAGGGATTCTTCAAATTGCAGGTATGTTTCGTTTTCTAATCCTATTCCCCAATAAAATTTTCCGTTCTGGCCGTTGTTCATTTATACTTGTTCTATTATGTGATTACTTTAAATTTTGAGGTTTTGCTTTCTGTCTCTAAAAAAGCGCAGTAGAATTGATTTTGAAATGTAAAAAAAGTAGTCTTTGGGGGATGAGAATGTAACAAATGAATTACAACAACTACCTTTACAACAATACTTTAAAAGAACAAACCACCCAATTACACGTTTTTGGAATCGCTACTTTTACCAAGCTGCAAAAGTAGTACATTGTTTTATCATTTCATAGTAGTTAACCCCCTGATAATCATAAATATTTTAAGTATTTGAATACTACCAAGAATTATTTTTGTTTACTCATGATAATAAAGCACATAAGAAGAGTACAAATCATCATTCCACCAGTCTTTTCTGACTAAAGAAAAATAGTTATAATTTAATTTTCCGGCTTGTGATTGCAAAGGATAGAGCACTTTGCCATTTTCACGGTGTGCTGTGTGGGAATTTGTTTCGGGCACCACAGGAACAATATGTCCCGATAATCCCTTTTGCTTTCTTTTGGCACAAATTATCCCAACACCACCGTTAGCATTGACTTTGTTTTGAATTTCATCAACGGAATCCATTTTTTGCCACCCAAAATGCAATCCCCATAGCGAAAACCAATCGTGAATGGCGCTGGAGTAAATGCGCTCTACCGTTCTTTCAAAAACAGCTTCTACTTCCTGTCCTTGTTTTATTTTTTCCAAAGCTTCATCTGTCCACCAAACAGTTGGGAGGTATACTTTACTGAAATAGCAAAAGTCATAAGAGTACACATTACAATAGGTATCTTCTACTGTTCTTTGATACCGTATATTGTTGGCTACATCTAGTTTATCTATAATTACGGAAATACTTTCCTTTTTACTGGCAACATTTGATACATCTCTAAACGGAATACTGTCATCCAAAATAGGATGTTGCTTCATTTCGGTGGTGTCTAAGCGAGATTGAGGATGAGGAAATAAATCAGCCTTAACCATTTGAATTATTGGTGTTGAATTTTCACAAAGCGACGCTAATGCTGCTGTTAAAGATTTGTTTTCCATCTTGTCTTCTTAAAATTGATTGGCTTACTACCTCAAAAATTGATTTGATTCTACAACGTAGTATTTTAAACCAAAAAGTAAACATAAGAATTTTAAATTTCACTACCTGTAATGAAATAGACAAATAATAGAAAATTGTAATGATTACCCACTAGGTAAAATTTAAGAAAACACTAAAGGGAATCAAATCATTTACCGATTAACAATACTAACCGCAGTGCCAGTTACCGTAGCGGCAATTAAGTACTCACTGCTTTTTACTTCAATATCCACAAGTATTCCTACTACAGCATTCGCGTTTATTTTTTCAGCATTTTGCCTAAGTTGTTCCAACGCTTGCTCTTTTACCTCTGCAATACTCTGACTTACTCCTTCATAATATTTTTGCATATTAAAAGTCATAGTCATTTTTTGGACATTTACAGCAGTTCCTGAGACAATACCCTTGTACTCCATAATTTTATAATCTTCTACAGAATTGGTTGTTGTTAAAAGCATCTTTTTTATGTTTAAAATTTAGTTACTCAGTTTGAGTATCAAATTACCATTTCGTTACAAGATGTGATGTAATAAATTGGTTTTAATTGTTGGAATTCGAATAAGCATTGATTACAAACAATTAATCTGGCATTAGGCATTCCCAAGAAGACCTACAAGGTTTTGAAAACCTTGCAGGAAAACAATTGGAAAATCATTTAAAAAACACGATTTTAATTAGCAGTGCTTGGCTGATGAAAAACCAAACGTTCTCGCCTAGCCCCGATGGCAGTGAAAATCCTCTTGTGCCAGGGTTTGGCACAAGAGATTGCAACGTACAGCGGGACGACTCGTGTGGTGCGCAGGTCACGGGTGCTCCTTATTATACTATTACATTTTACCGTTACCTTCTCCTAATAAAAAGCCCACTCGCTAGGAATGGGTTTTGTTGGATTATTTTAAAAGATACTCTTGCATAAATCGGATGACGGCCAGTCGTTGGTAATCGACATTGGCTTTTTTCTTGAAGCCGTGGCCTTCGTCTTTGGCCTCGAGGTACCAAACCGTGTTGCCTTGTGCTTTGAGTTTGTCACGCATTTGAAGGGCTTCGGTCACGGGAACGCGAGGGTCGTTGGTGCCCTGAATGATGAATAATGGTTTTTTGATTTTATCGGTATTGTTTAAAGGCGCCATTTTATCAAAAAAAGCGGCCATTTCGGGGATGCGTTCATCGCCATATTCTACTCTTCGAAGGTCGCGACGGTATTCCTCGGTGTTTTTGAGGAAGGTATTGAAGTTGGAAATCCCCACAATATCTACCGAGCATCGGATTTTGTCCCCATAGTGAAAGGCCGTGGCCAAGGTCATATAACCGCCATAACTTCCGCCCATAATCATAATACGGTCTTTGTCGAGTTCGGGTTGTTGGGCAATCCAATCCAATAGCGCACCAATGTCTTTTACAGAATCCTCGCGTAACATTCCGTTGTCTTTGGCCAAATAGGTTTTACCAAAACCCGCAGAGCCTCTCACATTCGGGAAAATCATCGCTACGCCCATTTCGTTGGTGTAAAAATTACTTGCGCCCAAGAAAGATGCTTGCGATTGTGCTTCTGGCCCACCGTGAATCTGAATCAGTACGGGTCTTTTTCCGGTGAATTTTGAAGCTGCTGGATAATAAAATCCTGAAATACCCAAGCCATCAAAACTTTTCCATTCGATAAATTTAGGCAACGCCATATCAGATGCTTGCATTTCGCCCAATTCACTTGCGGTCCATTGTTCGATTTTGCCATTTTTTAGCGAAAGGCGGTACACATCCGAAGCGGTTTGAGCTGTCGATTGGGTGAAAAACAAACTTTGGTTGTCCTTGGTAAATTCCGCTCCGCCAATCAATCCCGTTGGAATATTTTTGACTTCGCTGTAGGATTGGTCTTTGGTATTCATCAAATACATTTTGTTGCGACCCGCTTCGTTGGTGATAAACACCAGTTGTTTTTTGTCTTCCGAAAAAGAAAAACTTTCTACATTCCAATTGATTTTAGACGTTAGATAGTTCACTTTTTTGGTCTTCACATCCAAAATAGCCAAACGCTCAAACTCATTGTCTTTATCGGTCAAAAACCAAATTTCGTTGGTCGAATTTCCAAATTTGGCACTGGTTTGAATCACGCCTTTGCTGGTTCTGTCGGTTACTTCGGATAATTTGCCAGAAGCGACATCCAAAGACCAAATATGAGATTCATTGGCCGAGATGTATTCGCCAATCAAAAGTTGTGAATTGTCTTTGGAAAGATCCAAAATACCCCAACCGCCTCCTTTTACTTGCAGCACCATTTTGGCTGCTGAAGGATTTTTGGGATCCATATAATAAATATCACGGTCTCCGCCGTTGCGTTTGGTCGAGGAGAAATAAAATCCTTTTCCATCGGCTCTCCAAGTAATGCCTCCGTTTTGTGAACGGCCGCCATCAGTCAGTAAAGTCGATTGCAGCGTTTTGAGGTCTAATTGGTACAACTGGCCAAACTCATTACCGCCCACGTCTTTGGAATAAATCAGATACTCGCCTTTGGTAGGTTCGTAGCTCACGCCACTAACAGGTTCGTCGAAAAAAGTGATTTGCGTTCTCGCCCCCAAAGGCTGCACCACGCGATGCAATTGAGCCGTAGAACCAAAACGAGTCGTAATGATAATGTCGTTTTTTACGGGATGAATTTCTGCCAAAGAAGCACCACGAGCCTCAGAGTATTTTTTTACCTGAACCGCTAACTCTTTGGGAATGGAAGCAATGTTCTCGGTAATCAAATTTTCGTTAGGCAAAATACTCGTGTTTTTTTGCTGTGCTTGCACTAAAGTCAAGCCGAGAAAAGTCGGGATTAAAATAAATGCATTGAATTTCATATTATTTTAGTTTTTGATTAGTATTCGTTTTCGTTGGCGTTGCATAGCAAAATTAATGATGTACAAGCCCGTTAATGTGACCGTTCCGCCAATGATGATGGCAGCTGTAAGGATTTCGTCAAACAAAAAAGCTCCTAAAAGTACCGCCACAATCGGATTGATATAGGCATAAACACTACTCAATTCGGTAGGTAAATGCTGCAAGGCATAAATGAAAGCAATGAATGTCAACACCGAACCAACGCCTACCAAATAGGCAATCGCCCACCAAGAAGCGGCAGGAATTTGTGTCAGCGGAATATTTGTGCCTGTAGCTCCCGTAAAAGCAAAAAGACACACACTTGAAATCAACATTTGTAATCCTAAACTAAAATAGGGATTAAAACTCGCGGCTTTTTTCTTGGTGTACAAGGTACCAAAAGCCCAAGTAATGGTAGCAGCCACCGACAAGACTATTCCAAATTGAAAATCAGGTCGGATGAAATCGGCCAAATGTTCATAGAAAATTACGCATACTCCTGCAAAAGCTATCAGAATTCCAAACACTGCTAAGCGTGTAATTCGTTCCCCTTTAAAAAAGCTAATCATCGCAATCCAAATAGGTACCATTGCGCCAATAATCGCTCCTAACCCACTCGGAATGAATTTCACGCCCCACGTACTCAGTCCGTTGCTCAGCGCAAAATTAAGCATACTCAAAATCAAGATGGATTTCCATTGTTTGCCTTTGGGCCAAGTTGTTTTCTTAACTAAAAAGAAACCCACATACAAAGCGCCGCCCAAAAACTGACGGATGGCAGCCAACTGAAGTGCAGGCATATGTTTTACGCCTTCTTTAGACGCTAACCAAGTCGTGCCCCAAGCAATACTTACCCAAGCTAAGGCCAACATAGGCAATCCCAAGGTAGTAAATGGAGCCGTAACGGTATTTTTAATTTTTGTTCTCAAAAGATTATGGAGTTTCTACAAAAGTATACTTTAAAATCATTTGTAGTTTATCACTACTAATCCTTTTTCCGGTTCCCGAAGAAGTTGGGTCAAATGTAGGTGCTATCAATTGCCATTCGAGTGCTTTCTTAGTATAATACTCTTCTCTGGTAGGATGATAAGGCGAGACAGCGTTGAAGGTTTCGTTCCAACAATCCAGTGCTATAATTTTTTGAATAATTCCGATGCAATCCGTTTGGTGAATGAAATTAATAGGCGCCTTGGAATTGGGTAGATTTTCTTTGCCCGATAACATTCGTATTGGATTTCGATCAGTTCCTACGAGTCCGCCACAACGAAGGATAGTGGTTTGAAAATGAGGGTTGCTTTGCAAAAGTTGCTCTACGATTACCAATTGGTGACCGCCTTCGCTATCGGGATTCAAAGGCGTAGTTTCGGTGACCACATCATTCTCTTCACCGTAGACCGAAGTAGAGCTTACAAACAATACATTTTGAACCTCAGATTGTTCGATAAACGGAATCAAGGTTTGCATTTTACCTACAAAATCCTCGCTGTTGTTGCTTCTTAATTTTGGAGGAATATCTATAATCAAAATTTCGCTTCCTTTTAGAAAGGTTGTGATATCACCAGCAATGGCATTGGGTTGCACTTCCATCAAATACGGAAGAATCCCTAACTTTTCTAAATGAGCTAGTTTTGAAGAAGAAGTTGTGGAGCCTTTCACCGAAAAACCTTTATTTATCAAGGCTTCCGCCAAAGGCAAACCTAGCCAACCGCAACCAAGAATACTAATTTGTGTCATTGTTACCCCTCTTTTTAGGATAACAAAGTTGAGCGAAATTTAATTCATAAACAAATAACCGGACTTGGAAAAGCGATCACCAATTTTCAAAACATAGAAGTAAGTGCCGTTGGGTACTTTGGTATCTTTGGAATCTTCTAAATTACAATTCGAAATTCCAGAAAAAAAATTGGATGCACTGCCATAATTTTTGGTCGAATATACCTTACGTCCCCATCTATTGAATATTTCAACTGAATTCGCAAGTCCGCATTCTACCAAACCATCAATTCTAAAAAAATCATTTATCCCATCTTCATTAGGTGACACAAAATTATAAATCGCCAATTTATTGCAAGGAGAAATAATGCCAATATCATCGGTTCGACCGATGGTAAAAATGCTAAAACCAGACACCTCATATGGCGTAGTTATGGTTAACTTATCCTTATCGACAATTCCGCCTTCATCTACCCATTTTTGTGTTGAAACATCCCAACGGACAATTCGTAAGGCTTCAAGGGGTTCTCTCACTATAGCATCTGTAGATGTAGCATTTTCAAAACTTAAGGTTAGTACAATAGGCACCACCCCACCAACACTTGAAACTTCCCAATATTCTGTAGTACTAATTTCTTTGATAATTCCTGCGCGATTGCTGTGGGGATAGAGGTCATTGGAGTTAGCCTCGAAAAACTCACCGCTATACATTTGATTGGTTGTTTTTAAACTACTAATTTTCGCCGAACGATACTGTGAATTTCTTCCTATCGGATACTCAAAATCAGTGGTGCCGTTTTTAATTGTCTTGCCTATGATGAAACTAGAATTACTTGCATTATTGGCTATAGCATTTTCCTCAAAAACAGGAATGCCTATAGTAGGCTGCACCGTAATAATTCCGTCAATAAAATCTACTTTTTTAAAAAAATTAACCGTTGTACTCAACTCAAAACCTTGGGGATTATCAAAAACGGTATGAACCAATCGTATGGCACTTTGACCCGAAATTTGTTGTACATTTTTCCCATTGAAATAGGTTGTTCCTTGTGAGTTGGAGGAAAAAGAAAAATCCCCTTCATTGCGTAAATCCTTAATCAAATATAAATTACCATCATTCAACAATTTCCCAGTAGCGGCATTAGTAAAAGATTCATTACTGAAAACAATAGTATTGGGTAAAATACTCATCTGCTCATTATTGATAAATTGAGCAAATAGTGGCAATTGCCATAAAATAAGCAGTCCTAAAGTAAATAGAAATTTTTTCATTGCCTCAAATTTATAAGGCTCTCCAGCCAGCATCATTTTTATTTCCATCCCCATCACTGTCTTCTACATATACCTCTACTCTACCAATAGTAGTATTGTATCTAATTTGCCCAAAAGCTGGTGTTCCAGGTCTTTCCCCATCAGTACCTGAAGGCAATTGAATTGCTGCATTTGCAGGCATCGTTTGTAAAACACCCGAGCTACTAACAGTTACTAATTGGTCCGATGCCAATCCTGTTGTAGTAACAATTTCACGAATTCTAACCTTCCCTTTTCCGATATCTAAGCGTTCCGTTGGCTTGTGTATTGTAGTTGCATCCAAGCCAATACCAACTTTACCGTTCTTTAAAATGGTTAGGGCATTTCTTCTTTCTAATGAGCCTCCACCTGTACCATTTCCAATTTGCAATAATGGATCATTAGGATCAGCAGAATCAATAACTCCAGCAGTTCCATTTATAGCTACCCCCCTTACTGATATCGCATTATTATACCCTAAAACCGTTTCTGCAAAAGAAGTAGAAATGCTAGCATTACCCTGTACAAAGGCATTGTTGCCTTCTGCAATATTAAAATCACCAATAGCAAAACTGTTGACATCTACAGCGGTATTTTGCTTACCAAAAGCCGAACTAGATTGTGCTTTTGCTTCATTGCCTTCTCCTGCTGTAAAAGCATTATCTCCAGTAGACGCTGTTCCAAAACCAAAAGCAGCACTTCGAGACCCACTGGCAGTGACACCTAGTCCAAATCCTACAGAATTTGAACCAATGGTACCAGAATTACTATTTCCTCCTCTAACAGCTCCTTCAATATCGAGAGCTACATTAGCAGTTATTGTATTTTTATTGACACCTACCCTCCCGGCTTGATAAATATCTTCTGTATTAGAAGAAGCTACTGCATTGCTGGTATTTACTCGCCAAGGTTCTTGTTGTAAAACCGACAAATCAATGGTAGGATTATCATTATCCTCATTAGTATAGGTCAATATTTTGGTACTACTATCAAATGCTAAAGTGGTGTTGGTCTCTGTTGACCCAGTGGCATTAATTACATAGGGATCTGAGACTATACCTATTCCTGTAACAGTAACATTGGTTCCAGCCGTCGTAACACCTCCTTGGCCTGCGGGGCCTTGGATTCCTTGAGGACCTTGCGGACCAACAGCGCCATCTATTCCGTTTGCTCCTGCAGGACCTTGAGGACCTGTTGCGCCTGTGTCACCTTTTGGACCTTGAGGACCAACAGCGCCATCTATTCCGTTTGCTCCAGCAGAACCTTGTGGACCTGTTGCTCCTGTATCTCCTTTTGGACCTTGTGGACCAACAGCGCCATCTATTCCGTTTGCTCCAGTAGGGCCTTGAGGACCTGTTGCCCCAGTGTCTCCTTTTGGACCTTGTGGACCAACAGCGCCATCTATTCCATTTGCTCCTGCGGGGCCTTGAGGACCTGTTGCCCCAGTGTCACCTTTTGGACCTTGAGGACCAACAGCGCCATCTATTCCGTTTGCTCCTGCGGGCCCTTGAGGACCTGTTGCTCCAGTGTCACCTTTTGGACCTTGAGGACCTGTAGGTCCAGCTGCTAAATTGATTGTAACTGGATCATTCAATTCATTTACATAGGTAAAAGTACCATTTCCATTATCGACCATAGTTGTAATGGTTTCTGCTTTTTGTTCTCCTAGATTAATCCATCGATTGGAAAACCAATAATAAAATCCTGGTTGTAATTGACTATTACTGGTTGTATTAAAAACTAATAAACCATTAACATTACCTTTTTCGATTGTAGATTGATCGGTTGTACTTTGTAGGCCCACTCTTGGTATGAGAACCCCTGCTTTGGTAGCGGAAACATCCAATATTGTCGAAGGATTAGGTGTTGTCGTCCCAATACCAACCTGAGCTTGAATTGTTCCAAAAACAAAAAAAAGTAAAAGTACTTTTATTACATTAGCATTCATATTACTACATTTAAATCTTTAAATATCAATATTTTTTACTCCAAATTTTGCTTATAGTGAGCGTTAATCCCCAAGAATTATAATAGTTCCATTTGTTATCCCAAACCAAAGCTCCTCCTATTTCCCAATTTCCTGGAAGATGCCAGCCATACTCCACTCCTAAACGAGTTAAAGTCAATGTTTTTTCATGCGCAATCTCAGCTCCAACTCCACCGATAAATGACCAATGCTTACCCGGTTTGTAAATACCAACAGGAACTACAGCCAAAGGATAACTACGTTCAAGCAACTCACTACCACCATGTTCAATTTTAAAAGATTCTAAAATGATATCGTTTTGTAAGCCTATGGCCCAAGTATTGGATAACCAGTAATCATAATTCAAAGTAAATGAGGGAACGGCCAACCATTCGGTTTTTCCATCTACTTCACCTTCGGAAAGGTGGGAGTGTCCTATACCGAAAGTAAGACGATGACTGCCTTTACTTCCATGATGGTCCTCATTTTGACTGTAGGCTATAAGTCCAACAAGAGCAATGACTAAGTATATTTTGTTAAAATTCATAATTTTTGATGTATTTGATTAAATAATTAATTATCTGATCTTCTCCCTAATACTTCTACTTTTGCCTTTTTGGTAACCAAAAGAGCACCAACAGAATCATATTCTAATTCTATCTTGCGCAATTTGTTGTTTCGCCCTGGAAGGGTAAAAGCTAATGAAGACATTCCTTTGGTTAATACACCCACTCCTCTTGCGTCAAATTCTTTTCGTTCTCCATCAGACATCTCTACTCTTACCTTCTTCAATTTTAAGGTACCTTGAATGCACTTTATTTTTATTTTGTCTACCTTCTTTTCATTACCAGAAGGCGTAACAACATCTTTATCCGATTTAAAAGCAATCATTTTTTCTGCTATTTTGATCCAATTCCCATCACTAGAGGATTGAGAAAAAACCATTGAACTTAGCATTAAAAAAATGAAAACGAATCCTATTTTTACTTTACCCATACTTTTGAAATTTGTTTATTATTTTCTTTCTAAGCGCATCACTGCAATATCTCCCATAATAAGATTTAACGTTTTCCCTTGATTTGTAACCGAATAGGCATTAACTTTTTTGAGTGTTTCCAAGAAAAGCTGTTCACCAGCCATATCCGGACACATTTTACGCGTAGCCGCCAAAGCATCTGCTATCATAATTTTGTTGCCATCAATCGTGCATTTCCCGGTAAAATTGTTGCAACCAGTAACACCACCAATTCTATTTTCATAACTATTTATGGTTATTGATGGTTTTACTCTGAGATACAATTCACCAAAGGCTTTTGGTGTATTCATTATATAATTGGCTTCCCAAGTTCCATCGATTAAATTGCCTTTTAGAGTATTGGCTTTCTTTTTATCGGTTATATCCATGGTAGTAGTTTTGCTGGTATAACAAGAAGTAATGAGTATACTTGATAAAATAATTGTTGCGATTGATTTTTTCATATATAAAAATTTTATTTTTTTATAGTTGTACATGGTATGCTCCGCCAATTCGCTTCGCTCGGCTAGTTTTTATTTATCGGTTTTTGTATGCAACAAACCTTTTGTTAATGGCGCTTTCATAATTCTTTGCTAAGTTGTATTGTTTTGTTTTGGAAATTCTTCTAGGAAGGAGCTTAATTTTTGGCTCTAACGAGCTTTTCTAGTTTTCTACTGGAAACATTTTTCCTTGAAACACTGTGGCCTTTACTTGAATATTTTTAAGATCGTCTATGGCAACCTGATAGGGATTTTTGTCCAAAAAGGTAAAAGTGGCTTCTTTGCCTACTTTAATACTTCCTATTTTGTCTTCCATTCGCCAGGAATAAGCAGCATTAATGGTAATCGCTTGAATTGCTTTATGGCGAGAAATGGCTAAATCGGGGCGAAATTGCTTACCGTCATCGGCTTTTCGAGTTACGGCACACCAAACCAAATAGAGCGGATTAGATGGCGCCATAGGCAAATCAGAATGCAGCGAAATAGATACGCCTAATTTCTCTGCAGGACCAATGCGAACCATCGATTCAGCACGTTCTTGCCCCAATCCGTATTGGGAGAATTTTTCAGAAAATCCGGTAACATAATACGGATTGGCACTTACAATACAACCCAAGGCAGCCAATTTTTTGACCTGCTCATCGGTTGAATTGGCAAAATGCACAATGACTGTTCTATGGTCTTTGCGTGGGTTTTCTTTCATACGTCTTTCGATACAGCCCAACAGTACTTCAAGACCTTCGTCACCATTTACATGAATGTGTATCTGATAGCCTGCATCCCAAAACAACTTGGTTGCTTTCTCCATTAGTTCCGGTTTAAGCATCCATTCGCCTTGATGTCCATCGGTGTATCCAGCTTTCATTTGCATCAATTGCGAAATAATAGATCCATCCATTAACAATTTTACTTGTTTGGGCAGAAAAAAAACTTTCCCTCCCTTTGGAAAAGTACTAAGCGTAGTCTCTGCCATCGCCAAGGCGCCATCGCCTTTTGACATATAAGTGGTGTTTCCTTCGGCAATAAAAGTTGACAACATGGGTACATTGGCCTTATTAAGTTCATCATTGTATAATTTGGCTAGCGAGGCATCAAGTAGTGCGCCAGGTTCATTGTAGGCAGTAACCCCATTATGATGCAGGTATTTTACCATTAAACCTACCCCTTCTTTCATTTTTTCGGGAGAAGCAAAATCGGCAAAGATTTTAGGCAACAAATAGACCATAGCTCCATTTTCGTAAAAATGTCCTTTCTCAAAATTTATTTGTTTTCGGGCATCTTCTGGAGCTTTCGCCACTGCAGCTTCATCGATATCGTATTTTTTCAAAAAAGCTGAATTCACAAAAAACTCATGACAGGAGCGGTGCCAGATCGCAATAGGAATTGTTGCACTTACCTCGTCCAACATGCTTCGGGTAAGCGGACCGTGCCATAACTGCTGGTATCCCCATGAATAAAAAACCCCTGTTTTGTCTTTTCGGTTGGCAAATTCATCTTTCAATTTGGCCATATACGCTTCGCGAGTCAAAGCAGCTTTGTATAATTTGGTTGGTGTTTGCCAATCTTCGGGTGCAATGGCGGGCATAGTCAAAAACAAAGCGCCCAATAAGGGATGCAAATGTTGCTCTATGAAACCCGGCATCATGGTCTGTCCTTTTAAGTCAATTTTTTGAAGATTTTTGTACTTTTTTTGAGCAGCTTTTAAACTACCAACAAAAACTATTTTAGTTCCCATCGTTACAACAGCCTCAGCTTTCTTTTCTTGTTTACCCTCCATAGTAATGATGTTGCCTCCATAATACAAGGTGGGAAGTTCGCCTTGATTCGTTTGTTGTATTGGAGTTTTCGTTTTTGCGATACAAACTCCAAAAAATAACAGACCCGCGAGGGATAGAATCCAATTTTTCATAATGTAAACTTTTTATAGATTAAACTTTTTGTATTAAAATCTCTTGTTTGATGTTGCTTTTTTATTTGTTGTTATTGGTACTTTCTTTTCCGTACGGTACCTTTAACTTTTAGCATTCCAATTGACACCACTCATCAAGGCTTTTATGCCAGCCAGAAACCCCATCCCATTTAGTACAACACCTGCCCAACGCCATAATTCAGAAGGCCATAAGGAAGGATCTTGACTAAAAGCACCATAAACCGCATAGGCCGCCATTAAAGCCGCTAAACCCGACAATAGTAGATAGGGTATTTTTAACTTTTGATTGTAAAAAAACCAAAACAAAAAGGCAAATACGGCTGTCATAATTGCCACCGCCAATGAAGCGGTCGGACCAATGGGTCTTTCCCCTTGGGAAATTCGGTAAAGCCCGAGCCCATTCCAGGCTACGCAAAGGATGGACCAAAGAATTTGAAGTTTTAGAGTCATCGTTTATTTATTCAGAGTCAGAATATCCTATTTTTTACTGTTTCACAGCTATACGATAATTTAGCGTTTTCTATTTAGGAAATAAAAAAACTAATGATCCTCTGAGTCCAAAATCACTGCGAATTGCCGATGGGGCAACGACATTAAATTTTGGTCCAATGGCCAAACTCACTTTCTGTTTCCCAAAAGAAGTCAATCCTGAAAACATAGGGGCAAACCAAATGTTAGTTGTATTAGATTGCCAATTTTGAGTCCATTCCAAATTTCCGGTAAGTCCAGCACCACTTTTCCAGTTGTAAGTTATAAACGGATTGACAAACATTTGACTTATATCCTCTCTAGAATCACTGCCTGCAATGCTCCAAATTTGGTTAATTAAGGCTCCGTATGTCCACCCATTACTTTGCTTTAAGCCAACAACGGTAGGGCCTACACCCCACTTTTTTCCTGTTAAATAAGCATCGGTACCTGTAGGAAAAAGAAACACTGGACCAGCACCCCAAGTAAATCCATCTTTTGGTGTACTTGGAGAAAAAAATCCGCTCATTACTATATCCGCTAAGCCAGATTCTTGATTACTAACCCCACTAACATTGTACTGATTTACAATGGGGACAATTACACGAGAAATAAGATTCATTTTTTCGGAAATTTTTAAAGGAACTACTGGCTGAATGTTTAAGGTGTACCTTGATCCATTTAGCGTACCAATACCATGATCCAAATTATTTTGAAAGGGAAGACTAATTAATGATGCGATTGGATTAGCCAACTTTTTGGCTAAATCATCTTGAGATTCTTGTCCGTAAGACAAAAAATTACATAATACAAGCGCTACTAAATATTTAATCTTCATAATGTTGTGTGTTTAAGTTGTTAAAAATCAGCAACTTTTCTCATTTTTATACAACACGACCTGAAATTCTATAAAAAAATTTTTATAGTCTTTATCTCCGGTCGGGTAGTTACTATTTTTTGACATAAATTGTTTTACCTCTTTGATGGTTTCCATTTCTGTGCTTTCTTTTAAAAGTAATTGTGTCAACTTTTAATCCCGCCAATGGTTTAGAAGCATATCTGGCCAATTACATAGTTGAACGCTAAGCCACATGAGCGGCGGCAAAGAGTTTTGCTTACCATACTTTTTCATAACAATCAATTTCGTTTCTTAGTACGGGATGCTCCTGCACCTACCTCGTTCATGGCTGCATCGAGCATTTCGATAAGCTGCTCCCTTGTATAGCTAAATTCCTGGTTATAGTTGAGCTGGGCCAGTTTGCGGATGTGGCTACGAAGCGCTACCTCCGCATCTCGCTGATTGGAAACAACCAGTGAGCGAGGCTTCGGAACGGGGTCGAGCAGCGCCGCAAAAATCGCACACACTACCCGGTCAGGACCTTCCTTTCCGTCCGGCAGGCGCAGTCTTTCCATATTTTGTTTCGCGGCTTCTTCAAAAGGTGATCCTGCGTAGGTTTGCCCTTTTGACTTCATTCTTTCGAAAGCAGTCTGACCTACTCCGGTCGCGAAATTTCCTGGCTCTATCGCACAAACCGTTACACCGAACTTCGCCATTTCACCGCGTAAGGATTCGGTGTAGGCTTCGACCGCGTGCTTGCTCATCGAATAGGGCCCGAGGAGCGGTGCACCGAAGATTCCGGAAATGGAGCTGATATTGACAATGCGTCCTTTGGCTTCAACCAGCAGCGGCGCACAGGTCTTAGTCACTCGCCAAGGTCCTATTACATTGGCATCCATAACGTATCGCAAGTCTTCTTCCGTGGTCTCGTTCAAAGGAAACAGGATCGCGACGCCAGCATTGTTGACCAAACCGTCGAGCTTGCGCCCATCGGCTTTGATTTTTGCTACGACGGCATCGACTTCAGCCTGCACGTTTACATCAAGCCGAACCGGGGTCACGTTTGCAAGTTTTCCCAGTGCATTGAGGTCCTCCATTTGGCGTGCTCCTGCATATATGTGATGTCCTTCCGAGGCGAGTCGCTCGGTCGTTGCACGACCAAAACCTGAACTAGCACCCGTGATCAGAAATGTCTTGGAGGTAGGTGCATTAGCTTGTTGCGGGGTCTGAGAGAAAACGGCGCTTAACGCAAGGCCGCAAAGGACTAAGGTAAGGAGTTTTACTTTCATTATTTGTTCGTTTAGACTGCAAGTGAAGCACAGAATACCTGGTGCTTTTTCATTGTAATATTTATTTACGTGTATAAACCGTTTTACCTTCTTTAATCGTTTGCATAACTTTAATGTCTTTCAAGGTTATTGGATCGACTTTTAAAGGATTTTTGTCTAAGACAACCAAATCAGCTAGTTTACCTTCTTTAAGTGAACCCTTACTATCTTCTTCAAAGAATTGATAGGCTCCCCAAATCGTTAAAGATTTTAATGCTTCATATGGTGTAAGTCTTTCTGACTCACCCATTACCGAACCACTTCGACTCAAACGATTTACAGTAGTATACATAATCATCATCAGATTAGGTAAGGCAACTGGGGCATCGGTGTGGCTTGTGACCTTAACACCTTTATTTAGAGCTGTTTTGATAGGGCTAATTTGATTAGCCTTTTCAGATCCAATAATTTTTTTATACCAGTCCCCCCAATAAAAAGTATGCATCGGAAAAAATGAGCCAATGATTTTATATTTTTTGAGGCTATCAATTTGATTCATTCGAATTAATTGTCCATGAATTAAAGCCGTTCTTCGCTCTTTTGAACCTAATTTTCTCTCTACTTTATCAAGTGCTCTGCACAGTTGGTCCATTGAAGCATCTGCATTACAGTGAATAGATAATTGCCAATTGTTGGAGTAAGCCTCGTTCACCACACGCTCTACCTCTTTATCCTCAGGAAGTGCCGGATATCCTTTGTAGGTTTTAGGCTGACCATCTGGTGGTAAGATATACGGAATCGTTCTCCAAGCTGTTCTGCCTTGCGGAGAGCCATCTAACGTTAGTTTTACGCCTTTAATTCTATAATGATTTTTATAGGTTTTAGAATTCCATTCGGTAGCCATAAGTTCTTTTGTAACGGTATAATCTACATCAGAATTAACATCTAGTTTGAACTTGCCTTTGTTGGCATAATCTACAAAAGTTTTATGATTGCCTACCATAGCTCTCCCTTCATTGGCAGTAGTATAGCCATAGCTAAGTGCTAATTCTTGTCCTTTATCCATATAGAAATCACCTAATTCTGGGGTTTCTGGTGTTAATATTTTAAGCATATTGGGTATAGATGCTAATTCTTCTAAAACGCCATTAGGTTCTTTAGATCCAGCAACTCTACGAATTAATCCACCACTAGGATCTTTTGTATCCTTGGTGATACCAACTTTTTCTAAACCTTTAGAATTCATAACAGAAAAATGTCCCGAAATATGCACTGCAATAACAGGAATGTCTTTAGAAACCTTATCTAAATCATCCTTGGTTGGGAAGCGATTTTCTTTAAGCGCTGCGTCATCAAAACCCATTCCTACAATCCAACCATTGGTTTTGTCTACACCATTGACAGCATGCCATTCCTTTAGCGTTGCAATTAATGTGGGTATATCATCACACTTCCCATCTGGATTGGCCAATAAATTGGCCGTTACAGCTTGCGAACCAAAACTCGCAAAATGTGCATGACCATCGACAAAGCCGGGCACTAAGGTTTGTCCTTTCAAATCGACCATACTATGGTCTTCGCCGGCCTGTTTCATGGCTTCGTCTTTACCACCCACAAAAGCAATTTTACCATCTTTCACTACCAATGCCTCAGCATAAGTAGGTTGATCGCCTTCCATGGTAATGATGTCGCCACCATAGTACATAGTCACATTTTCATTACTCCCTTGGGTATTGTTTGCTGAAGTATTTTCACTTTTTTTGCATTGTAAAAACAAAAAAGTGATCAGTACTAATACTGCTACTTTTTTCATAATTGATTAATTATAGTTGCTATTTTATTTTTTTATAAATACTGTTTTACCATCTTTGATAGTTTCTATTACTTTTACATCCTTAATAGCCGTTTTATCTACTTTTAAAGGATTTTTGTCCAAAATCACCAAATCGGCTCTTTTGCCTGCTTTTAGGGAACCTTTAGAACTTATTTCGTCGTATTGATCAGCAACATTTATAGTCATAGCTTGTAAAGCTTGGTAAGGTGTAACTCTTTGATCCAAACCAACATTGGCACCAGCGCGTGAAATACGATTAACGGCACTCCAAAGCATAAACATTTGATCGAGAGGAGCCACCACAAAATCGGTATGATTGGTAGGTTTCAAGCCTGCAGCTATGGCATCACGCATTGGGCTTATGTATTGTGCTTGGTTAAATCCACGATTTTTTAAATGAGCTTCATAAAAATAATACGTGTGTAATGTATAGAATGAAGGACGAACTTTATATTGAACAAACTTTGGTATTTGATCTTTACGCATAAATTGAGTATGTATCGTCGTAACATTCCAAGGTTTGTTATAATCTCCTGCTCGAGCAAATTCATATGCTTTCAAAAAAGCATCAATTGAACCGTCGCCATTGCAATGCAAAATTAAAGGGACATTCATATCGTACACTTTTTTCACCATTTTGTTTATCATATCTTGTGGAAATGTCAATTCGCCTTTCCAATTTTTCTCTCCTCCTGGACCACCTGTTAAATATGGAGTTGTAAAGTAGGCCGTTCTTCCTTGTGGTGAACCATCAGTGGTAATTTTTACACCCCCAATTTTAAAACCTTTATTATACTTAGTCCATTCAGTCAAAGGAATGACCTTCAAAATATTATCTACATCTGTAATAAAAGGATAAGCTACCACATCAATAATGTTTGCCCCTGCCTCTGAAGCTCTTTTCATAGTTTCGATTTGCGGCAAATGAGAAGCTCCTTCGTGAGCGGTAGTTATACCAGCCTCAGCATAAAGCATCTGCCCTGCTTTGGTCCATTCAATTTCTTGTTCTGCAGTCATTGGCTCAGCTTTTTCCATCACTGGCAAAAAAGCGGTCTCCATTATCAAACCATAAGGCTCTTGTGTACCAGGTTTTCGAACAATTACTCCTCCTGGGGGTGTTTTAGTATTTGCATCGATACCATATTTTTTTAGCGCAAGGCTATTCATCACGGCTCCGTGCATCGAAACGTGGTCGATACGAACAGGATTATCTGGAAAAGCTTTATCTAAATCATCACGATTTAAAAGTACCCCGTTAGGCATTACGTTGTCGTCATATCCATAACCCATAATCATTTCTCCCTTAGGAATATTTCTTTCAGCAGCATATTGTTTTAATGTTGCAATAATACTAGGTACATCCTTAGCGGGACCCGATGGCGGTGCGTATAATTTGCATTGATTGGCCACCAAAAGAGAATTTATGTAATGACTGTGTGCGTCTAAAAAACCGGGCAGCAAAGTTTTCCCTTCCAAATCTTTCATAACATGTCCTTCACCAGCTTGTTTCATCGCTTCGTCTTCGCTTCCAACGAAGGCTATTTTGCCATCTTTAACAACCAAAGCCTCTGCATAAGTAGGCTTATCGCCTTCCATAGTGATGATATCTCCGTTGTAATACACCTCTGCAACTCCTTGGTTGCTTGACTGGGTAGCTTTTTCCTCTTTTTTGCAAGCTAGCAAAAGCATCGCTATAGCAAAAACTGTAATAATAGATTTCTTCATTGGCTTTGTTTTTTTAGGTTGTTTATTTGTTTTGATACATAATCTGCACAAAATCAACGATTAACATATAAATATAAAAAAAATAATTCAAATAAAAACAAAAACACCTTACTTCAACAAATTAGAAATAAGGTGTTTAAATAATCTTTACACAAATCATCTTTTGCTACAGCCAATACAACTGTCACGGGAAACACTAACTCTATGGGGAAATTTTATTGTTCTTTTATTTTTTTCGACCGACAACAGTATGGCTGAGTACAAAAGGTATTGGCATTATCCACTTTTCCTTAGGTTTAATATTGAACAATGGATTTTGGATTTATTTAACCAAAGTATTTTTATAAACGATTCCGTCTTTCATAATAATTTTAAAATTAGTATCGGGATTGGCAATTAAATCAATGTTCTCTAGGGGATTACCGTCAACCAAAATTAAATCGGCATAACTACCTTCTGAAATTTCGCCTAATTTCCCTTTTTGATAGGGGCTTCTTTTTCCACTCAAAGCCAATAATTCGGCATTTGTAGAAGTGGCCATTTTTAATATTTCAAAAGGGGTATACCAACGTTTCATTTTTGCCAATTGCTTCCCTTGTTTTTGTGCCAATCCAGCATCAAATAAGCAATCGGTTCCCCAAGCTACTTTCACATTAAATTTCTTTGCCATTTTATAAGCATTGTCAGTTCCTGCGGTCATTTCTAATTGTTTGGCTCTATTGGCACTTCCGTTGGGAAAAGGAATAGCATCCTCATCATCCAAAAAAGGTTGAAGACACCACCAAATTCCTTTTTCTGCCATAAATTTTGCAGTCGCTTCGTCCGCAAGATTCCCGTGTTCAATGCATTTTACTCCAGCGTTTATAGCACTTTTGATTGCCAAAGGGGTATAGGCGTGAACGGTAACATACGTTCCCCAATTCTCGGCGGCCAATACGGCGGCCCTAAATTCAGCTTCGGTATATTGAGTTACGTCCAAGGGGTCATAATCAGAGGCAACTCCACCACCAGCCATTAATTTTAGTTGGGTTGCACCTTGTCGAAGCTGTTCGCGAGTTCGCATCAATACTTGGTCAGCTCCATCTGCAATTGCGACCATTCCAGTTCTTTCAAAATAAGATAATTCTCCAATTTTTCGAGGTACATCGGTAGGCAAACCAAAATCGCCGTGGCCCCCTGTTTGCGAGATAATAGCACCACTCGAAAAAACCCTTGGACCCACAACAAGTCCATCTTGAATGGCTTTATGCAAAGGAAGTGAGGAACCACCAACGTCTCTAACGGTTGTAAAACCACGCAACAGTTGTTTTTCAGCAGCTTTAGCAGCAAATAAATTGATATACGCCACATCTGAGAGTAGCGCTTTCATTTGCGGCATTGACTCAAACATTAAATGTGAGTGTGCATCAATAAGACCCGGCATCAAAAATTTACCTTGTCCATCTATAATTTGGGTTGTACCACTTCGGTCGGTTACAATTGGATTCGTCGAGATGGTTTTAATCAAATTGTCTTCGATTAGCACATTCCCTTTTACGGTTTTGCTGTCTTTTCCATTAAAAATTTGAACATTGTTAATGAGAATTTTTGTTGGTGTTGTTTGAGCGATTGCAATCGTACTTACAAAAAGTACTAGTGCCAAAATAGTTTTTAATATTTTCATAATTTTTGATTTTTTGAAATTCAATTAATAAAATCTGTTAAAACGTAACTTAATTTTGACATTTGTTACAGCCTAACTAAAAGTTGCATCAAAATCATTTGATTGTATTTTAAAACTCGGATATCTATTTCCTCTAAATATCAGGCTACTATTTCCTCAAACTATCTTTTGCCACAACCAATGAATCCGTAACAGGAATAACCAATTCTTTAGGGATAGCTTGTTGTCCTTTTCTAATTTTTTTACGAATGACTACAGCATCGTTGAGTACAAAAGGTGTCGGCATCATCCAATTGTCTCTTGGTTTGATGTTAAACATTGGATTTTGCAATAAATCAAAAGAAGATTCTAGCAATTCCATATCGATAACCGCTGATGCATTGATACTAAAATCGAGTACCAAAGGCGCATTGTTAACCACGTAATAGCTCAATAGTTTTTTGCCTTTTCGTTCTAAGGTCGAACTGGTATCACCTAAATTTCTAGCACCATTGGCTCTAAAATTATAAAAAGTCATCGCTTCATTGGCAAAAATATCATAGCGGTTGACTTTTCGATTTGGTATAATTTTCAATTGAATGTATCGCAAATTGCCCGCAATACTGTCTTTTGTAAATAAGATTAAAGGCTTCTTTACACCCACAAAATCCGTTGTTGCTGCATAAGTAAAACCAGAATTATATTTGCTAAACAACGGCATATCGTTAAGCGGTTTCGCGCTTTTAGGATTGGCACCCAAATAGGTTTTGGTCCAATCGTCAAGATTCACATCATACGTCACCCAAAAAGCTTGATTGGTATCTGCATTGTACAAGTACACCAAACTATTGGATTTTGCTTTTCCAATTTCGTAATCAGAATTAAAATGACCTTTGGCAAAAAACAACAACGATAACACAAACAATCCCAAAGCCCATTTCCCTTTATGTAAAAATGCACCAAAAACAGGCAACAACAACGCGAAAGTAAGTACCGTTAGGATTGCGCTACCAAATAAGATTTTTAATCCCAAACCAACGGGGAACATTTGAATGAATGGCGCCAAAAGTAATACTGCTGGAATGCCACAGATTAAGTTTAATACCCAATTTGATTTTTGCGTTAACACAAACGCCCCAAAAGCAATTAATCCAAAATAGACTGGGATAATCAAAAAACCAGCACCCGCGAGTGAATTAGCAATAAATCCGTTAATGACCATCCAAACTAGCAATACCATTACATAATGGTTCATCGTCACTTTTTTGGCAGAAAACCAATGGTACATCAAGAAACAAATCGACAAACTCAACAGTACAAAAGCCGCTATATAATCGTGGCCATTATACGTAAATCCGTTGAGTAAATCGTTGTATTGCGGATAAGTCCAAAGCAATCCTTTCCAGCCAAAATACGTCAATCCACCCGCGATACCCAAGGCACCCAAAAGCGGAATCAGACCTTTGAACAATTCTCTAAAAGTAAAAATGCGTTTGGCTTTGCCAATGAAAAGGAAAAACACAAAAAACACTCCCGCAATAATCGTCATCGGTACTACCCAAGAAAACGGATAACTGATAAACGTAAACGGAATCGTAAAATACACCTCATCTTCAGTAGCTTGTACCACGTCCAAATTGGCATTCGAAAAATACGTCAACAAAGGCATTAAGTAACGACCTTGGTGTGCCAAAGTATTTTTGGCCAAATGCTGAGAATCATCCTGCTGGGTGTGGTAATTATAATGGTCGTCGATAAACGCAAAATTCAATCCCTGAATGTTACCTTTCTCTCTAAAAACGGTTAAGTCCGTATCGTTAGGCAACATTTTGTAAATACTATACATCAACGAATTTGAAACGGGATAGGTCACGCCTGCTTTAGAAAATTCGTTCACCAAACCAGCATTCCCCTTGTTGGTTTCCATCAACATATAACTCGGTCCCGAAGAGCCGCGCGCTTCAAAATTGAGTGCCAAACCTACTTCTTTAGCCCAAGGATGTTGCGTCACGAACAAGGCAGCTCCGTTTAAACCCAATTCTTCGGCATCCGAAAAAACAATAATGATGTCGTTTTTATGCTGTTTTTTGGACTGCAAAAAAGCACGAACGCCTTCAATAATTGTCGCTACTCCAGAAGCATCATCACTAGCTCCGTGCGAAAAAGAATGCGGCGCACTATCGTAATGCGAGAGCAACAACAACGCTTTTTTAGAATTCGTTCCCTTAATGCGCCCAATAATATTTTTAGACTGTACCAGATTTCCCCAATCGCTCATGGTGTAGCCTTCTTGCACTTGAGTAGCAATACCCATCGTTTTCAATTCTTGCACTAGCATTTGTGCGACCACATCATGGTTGGCAGAACCTACATAATGCGGTTCCCTCGTCATCTTTTCTACCATTTTGAAAGCCCGCTTGGTCGAAAAATTGGCTAGATTTTGTTCTTCATATTCTATGGTTTGCGGCATTTGCAAAAAGTAACCTGCTGCCAAAACGAGCAACAGCACAAAAACCGAAAGTAAAGAGGCGTATTTTTTCATAACATTGGGGATGTGGTATTTAAATATCTTTTTTGACTAGCACATAATAGTCATTCTCTAAAATCATATAACCTTGGTCGTACAAAAAATAGTAGGTATTTCCTGTTTTGGTATTCAAAATCGAAGTAAAAAATTCAAAGTCAAAACCCTTGCTCATCAACTTGGCTCGAGTCGTTTTCGTTTTACCTTCTACATTCAATTCTGACAAAATTCGGTAATTTTTGCGCAACTTATTGTTAATATTCCGCATATAATTCGTACTATCCTTATTTATTTTATTGTTGTAGGCATTTCGGCAGCTATCGCTACAAAATTTCTTGTCCTCGCGACCTACAATTTTTTCACCACATTCTAGGCAGGTTTTCATACGCTATTTATTTTATCAATTGACACTTTTTTATTCGAAGCCCAGCAAAAGGCTTTATTGGTTATCATTGGTTCCTGCTGTCCTTCCTATCTTTTTTGCCCCGAGAAAAATTGGGTCAAAAAAGGATATTCCCTCCCATCAGGGCTAGTTAGGGAACAGGGTTTTGTGTTTGTTTTCTCATTTTACACACCCCTAACCCCTCTCGAGAGGGGAATTAAAATGTGCTTAATGATGTGTTTTGGGTATTATTCACTTTGATTCTCTCGCTTGACACACCCCTAACCCCTCTCGAGAGGGGAACTTAAATGTGCTAAATGATACGTTTTGGTTAGTATTCAAAATGTGTTTTAAACACTAAACGTTTTGCGTTCCTAGCTCCCCTCTTGAGAGGGGCTGGGGGTGTGTTTTTCATATTCTATGATATAATACTCAATAGCTCGCAAAACATTCTCCATATCTTTCAAAACTTGTTCATCTGTAAAACGTAAAACCGTAATCCCTAACTGATTCATTCTTTTCTCTTTTACAGTGTCTTTATTATATACTTCTAAAAACTCGTGGGAATACCCATCGACTTCAATTCCTAACATCAACTCATAACAAAAAAAATCTAAAATGTAACTATCTATAGGCTTTTGCCGATGAAAATCATAACCATACATCTGTTTTCCTTTCAGCTTTAACCAAAGAAAAATTTCTGTTTTAGTCGAATCATTTCTTAATTGTCTAGCCAATTCTTTTAGCTTTGGATCGTATGGAATGATTTTTCGTTTGGCCATTTCGTTATAATCTTAATAAATGAGGCGTTTGGTTGTATTGTTCATTTTTATTTTCTCACTCGACACACCCCTAACCCCTCTAACTCCTTATGATATTTATTTTGGAGTCGTTGAATCTTCGATTTCAAGAGGGGAATTCGAATGTGCTAAATGATATGTTTTTCGTTTCTATTCACTTTAGTTCTCTCGCTTAACACACCCCTAGCCCCTCGCGAGAGGGGAATTAAAATGTGCTAAATGATATGTTTTTCACTATTATTCACTTTGGTTCTCTCACTTGACACACCCCTAACCCCTCTCAAGAGGGGAATTCGACTGTGCAAAAAGAGATATTTTGGTTATTATTCAAAAATGTATTTTTAAACACTAATGGTTTTACGTTCCTAACTCCCCTCTTGAGAGGGGCTGGGGGTGTGTTTTTGTTTTTTACAAATTTTCCTTTTAAACCAAAAAAATCCCCTTGTTACTCTCTAACCCCGATAGGAGCGGCATCCTTTTTTTCACCTTTCGGGGGAAAAAAGATATAGCGGATAGCGGGACGATGCTTCCTGAAAAGCCTTTTGTGCCTGTTCCTAAATATTCCCCCTTCACTATTTCTCTCCGTTTTTTATCTTTTTTATTTCGTACAAATCGGTTCTTCGGTCTTTAAGGATGCGCACGCTGCCGTGTTCGTGCAGCTCTTTGAGCAAATCCAAATCGACGTCGACAATCAGTGTCATCTCGGTGTTGGGTGTGGCTTCGGCTTTGATGCCGTTGCTCGGAAACGCAAAATCCGAGGGCGTAAACACCGCCGATTGCGCATACTGAATATCCATATTATTGACCTTAGGCAAATTCCCCACACATCCCGCTATGGCTACAAAACACTCGTTTTCGATGGCTCGCGCTTGGGAACAATGTTTGACTCTGGTGTAGGCGTTTTGCGTATCGGTCAGGAAGGGGACAAACAAGATATTCATTCCTTCGTCGACCATTAATCGGGAGAGTTCAGGGAATTCGACATCGTAACAAATCATCACGCCTATTTTCCCGCAATCGGTATCAAAGGTTTTGATTTCGGAGCCGCCTTTCATTCCCCAATGTTGAACCTCATTGGGCGTAACGTGAATTTTGGCATACATCTCTGAAGTCCCGTCGCGCTTGCACAAAAAACCAACATTATACAAATTCCCGCCTTCTAAATACGGCATACTTCCCGTGATGATATTGATGTTGTACGAAATGGCAAACTCCTGAAACCGCTTGCGAATTGGGTCCGAATATTTGGCCAATTCGCGTATGGCTTCGGCCTCGGTGAGATGATTGTAATCGGCCATCAAAGGCGCGGTGAACAGTTCTGGAAACAACGCAAAATCGCAACCATAGCCCGAGACCACATCGATAAAAAACTCGGATTGTTCAAACAAGGCGTCGAGATTGGAGAGCGAGCGCATTTGCCACTGAATAAGCCCTAGCCGAATCACTGATTTTTCGGTGTTGATGAGCTTGGGACTTTCGTCATAATAAATGTTATTCCACTCGAGCAAAACGGCGAATTCCTTCGAATCTTCATCGCCTACTAAATAATTTTTGATGACGCGCAACACGTGAAAATCGTTGCTCAACTGAAACGACAATACGGGATCGTGTAGTTGTTTGCTTTTGATTTTGTCGATGTATTTTTTGGGCGACATTTTATCGGCATACTGCCCATAATTGGGAATTCGTCCCGCAAAAACAATCGCTTTTAGGTTGAGTTGTTCGCACAGTTCTTTGCGGGCATCATACAAACGGCGTCCCAAACGCAAGCCGCGATAATTGGGATGAATAAACACATCGATGCCATACAAAATCTCCCCAAACGGATTGTGGGTCGAAAACGAATAATTGCCTACGACCTCCAAATAATTATGGCGTTTGTCGACCAATTTTTCGTCTACAATCAACGACAAGGCCGAACCCACCACTTTCCCATCGGCCAAAATCACCAACTGTCCTTCGGGAAAAATGGCCAGTAAGCGCTCGATGTCCTCGGAACGCCAATAGGAATCGGCCATTTCGGGATAGGATTCCACCATCGAGTTCTTGAGTTGCTTATAATCCTCAAACGCCAAATTGCGCAATTCTACTTTTTTGATTTTCGTTTGCATAGGGTGTGGGGTTTTAGGGGGTTAGTGATTGGTTTTTTTAAATGACACATTTATGGATTAGTTTTCTTCGAAAAAGTCATTATCAATTTCTTTAATCTCATAAATAGTCTTTACTTGGACACCTACATTATATTGATGCATTAAATCAACTAGTTTCAAACCATCTATCAATATAATTCTGTGATGAGCTTCTTTGGCCTTCTTAACTGCGGCATCATCAAAAGTAGAAGTGGTTATAAAAACTCCTTTACTAGTATCTCCACTCATTGCCCCAATAAAATTCCTAATGTCTTTTTCTCTAACTTTATTTTCGTTATATCGTTTAGCTTGTGTATAAATTTTTTCTAACCCTAATTTGTCTTCATTAATAATTCCATCAATTCCCCCATCACCAGATTTAGATGTTTCGATAAAATCTCCATAACCCATTTTTTTTAGCAAAATTAAAATCACCTTCTCAAAATAATATGGGTCTATTTCTTTTAGTCTTTCTAAAAGTTCTGTTTTTACTTCAGTTTCTATTGTTGAAAATCCAGAATCTATTAAATCTTGTGGGGATGCATTTTCAATTTTAATGATTTCATCCTCTATTTCGTTTACTTTTTCACTCGTTACAGTCTCACGATGATTAATAAAATCTGAATCATTTTGAAGGTCTTGCAGAGGTAAATTTCCTAGTTCTAAAATTCTTTTTCCTTTTTCTGTTATTTGAACAAAACCTCTTTTGGGATACATTACAAATTTCCCCATTTTTAAATAAGATTTCCCCCAAAGTATTCTATCAATCAATACATTTGCTCCGGAACTAGTTTTTTGGTTCATTAATTCTATAGGGAGTTCAGAATAATATAAATCTCTCACCTTGGATGCTAAATCTCTACTTTTAATCGACTCAACTGTATTTAGAATTTCAAGTACTGGGATAAACGTTTCATGATATTTAGGTAATTCCATTTTATTTAGGTTTAATTAGCAATTCCCCCAAATATACTCAAAAATTTCCATTTACAAACGGTTACAAACAATTACAACCGAAAGTAAATGGGATGCAACCGACTAATTATCAATCGGCACCGCATCTTTGCCCTGTCGAAATGAAACAACGACCTTGTTGCTCATCCGACACGAACATTTTAAGTATATGCCTAACTTTTAAATTTACACGCCATGAATGCAATGAAAAACAGAGTACAATTAATCGGTCACGTAGGAAACGAACCAGAAATCAAAACCTTCGACGGAGGTAAAAAACTAGCCAACCTTACTATCGCTACCAACGACACTTACCGCAACGACAAAGGTGACAAAGTAGAACAAACCGAATGGCACAAAGTAACTGCCTGGGGAAAAACAGCCGACATCATCGAGAAATACGTGACCAAAGGCAAGGAAGTAGCCATCGAAGGCAAACTCACCCACCGCAGTTACGAAGATAAGAACGGGGAAAAACGCTACATCACCGAAGTGATAGTGAATGAAATCCTTTTGATTGGTAAATAAAATCCGTAGCTATGAATGTACAAGTATTTTCCGTTCGGGTAGATGCTCCTCATTTGGCGCAAGACCAGCAACAGCTTAATGATTTTATCGCCTCGGTAGAATTGGTACAATCCGATACCCATTTCATAGAATCCGATGCTAGTTATTGGTCGGTTTTGTTGCATTATAAAGAGAAAATCAATCTTGCGCCCCGTGAAAAAGAGTCGCTCACCGACTTAACCCAAGACCAAGTCGATAGGTTTCAACATTTGAAAAAATGGCGCAACGAAAAAGCCAAAACTAATGGTTTGAAACCATTTATGGTGTGTCACAACAGCCATCTGATTCAAATAGCGGTGCAACATCCCAAAACGAGTTCCGATTTTCAATGGATTAAAGGATTTGGAGAAAAACGAACGCAACAATATGCGGATGAAATCATTCAGCTATTAGAAAACATTTATCTTAATCAGGAAGAATTAATATAAAACATATGAGCCAATTGAGTTTTCTATAAGCAGCAGAATTCTTCAAAACCATAGAAGGCATTTAAGGACATAAAAGCTGAGTAAAAAGCTTGAATGTTCTGAATGTCTTTTTGGTTTAATATTATGTGCTTAGTGAATCTTTGTGCCTGCTTTGTGAACTTTGTGGTTAATTATTGGCCAAGGATGTCGCGGATAAAACGGATTTTCAACAGAACTTATATAACCTTAAATGCCTTAGATGGCTTACTACTTTGCGAACCTCGCGCTTGCTTTATGAACTTTGTGGTTAATTATTGGCCACGGATGCCGCGGATAAAACGGATGAAACGGATTTTCAATAGAACTTAAATGTCCTTATATGACTTATATGGTTTACTACTTTGCGAGCCTTGCGCCTTCTTTGCGAACTTTGCGGTTAAACTTCGCCAAGGATTTCACAACACAACTCAAATGACCTTACATCCCTTATATGGTTCAAAAAACCTTCAATCCAAAACTTCAATGACTTATATGTTTCAAATTTAAAGCAAACTAATACAACGCTCTCGCTACTCGATACGTATTAGCGTGCGCCTCGATTATGGTTTTTATCGCTGGGGAATAACCGCCACCCATACTCACTTGTAGAGGAATCCCCAATGATTTACAAAGACCTAAAACATAGCTATCTCGAGCTTTGCAGCCTTCTAAAGTACACCCTAATTTCCCTAATTTGTCCGTACCCAAAATATCCACACCCGCTAAGTAAAACACAAAATCGGGACGATGGATGTTCAGTAATTCTGGAAGTGTTTCTTGTAAAATGGCCAAATAAGTTGAATCATCCGTCTTGTCTGGCAAAGGGATATCGTAATCTGAAGTTTCTTTTCGAAAAGGATAATTGCTCTGACCGTGCATCGAAAAAGTAATGACATCAGCATTATTTTGAAAGATTTCGGCTGTGCCATTGCCTTGATGTACATCGAGATCTACAATGAGGATTTTTTGGCGCTTCTTCTGATCAATAAGGTATTGAGCTGCAATCGCTTGATCGTTGAGCAAACAAAAAGCCTCTCCTCTGTCCGAGAATGCGTGATGGGTTCCACCAGCAATGTTAAAAGCGATGCCGTGTTCCAACGCGTGATTACAACCCGCAACTGTACCTTGTGCAATACGCAACTCTCGCTCGACCAACGCTGCAGAAAGCGGAAATCCGATACTACGAATGGCTTTAGCATCGAGGGTTAATTCAGTGAGAGCCTTAACATAAGTTGCACTATGTACAGCTTGCACCAAGGATAAATCGATACTATCAGGAGAATAGAAATCTGTGAACTCAGCGGTTCCTTCGTGGAGTAACTGCTTGGGAAGCAATTCGTATTTGAGCATCGGAAAGCGATGTCCTTCTGGTAGTGGATGATTGTAAATGGGATGGTTGGCAATAAAAAACATAAAACACACAGTTGAGTGTGCAATGTAGTAGCAATTTTAGAATTACGCTACTTTTTTAATCAAATCAAACATAGGACAACGGCCGCAACGTTTGTTTTCGCCTTTTTCGTATTTTCCGCAACATTTTGACTTGCAGTTTTCGGCAACTTTGATTTTGGCCAAAAGCGCTTTCTTCTTTTGGTCTTTCTTTTCTTTTTTACCTTTCTTTTTGTCCTTTTCTTTGTCTTTCTTACTCATAATTTTGAGTCTTAATTTCGAAGGCAAATATATATTGTTTTTATCTATTCTAAATAAACTTTAACATAAAAAAGCATAAAAAAACCCGAATAATGCATTCGGGTTAAAAGTTATTTAGGAGAATTACTTGGTTGCAGCTACTGCGGCAGCACTGGCAACAGCAGCTTGCTGAATATCGCGGTCAAATAAATACAAGCCTCCTTTATCATCACCAATCAAATTGATTTTATCCAAAATAGATTTAGCCGTAGCTTCTTCTTCAATTTGTTCAGCTACATACCATTGCAAGAAATTGTGCGTGGCATAATCTTTTTCTGCAAAAGTGATATGCACCAATTCGTTGATAGAATTTGACACAAAAATCTCGTGTTTGTACAATTCCTCAAACATCCCTTGAAAAGCGTCATAGGATGTTTTTGGTGCTTTTAAATCGGTGATTTGTGCGTGACCACCACGTTCATTGACGTATTTAATCAGTTTCAACATATGTGCACGCTCTTCATCGGATTGCGCATACATAAACTGTGCAATGCCCTCCAGTCCATTCACTTCGGCCCAACAAGCCATTGACAAATAAATCTGTGAAGACTCTGCTTCTATTCGAATTTGATTATTTAGTGCGACTTCAATATTTTTAGACAACATAGTTTTCTTTTTTTAAGTTAATGACAATTTTAAAAAACGGATTTAGGGAAACACTAAGATAACAATTAGAACACAATTATAAAGGCAAAATATTAAAAACCATCATAAAATTTCTGCATCACAAATTGCTTCAACTTGGTATCGTAATATCCATTAATATAATAATTCTTATGCCTGAAAGTGCTTTGCAAAACCGCTTGTGGGTTTTCAAAAGAAAACTGACCTATAAAATCGGTGGCCAAAGGCTCAGGTTTTGAGTTGATATGATTTCCTTTTTTGTCCAAAACACTTTCAAAATAAACATTCAATGGAATAAAATAAGAATTGGTTACAAAGTCTCCCCCATTTGGTGCAAACCCTGTAGACAATTGTTCTATTTCTTGATTACCCCCTATAGTTAGAAACAAATTCTTGGGTGTTTTATAGACCGTAACTCCCAAATCAGTACCCGATAATTGCTTCAAAAACTTGGCAGTTGTTTTCATTGCTTTTGGTCGCTGGTTCATAACTTGAGCGAACAAAGGTGAGTTTTTGAAAGTGATGGTATCATTTTTTGTCACACTAAATTCTTTGATTATCACATTGGTTTCAAAGTCTTTAAATCCAAAATGTAATTCTTCATCATTTGCAGTTACTTGATATATTTTGTTTTCGTGATAATAAGAATTCGACAATCCATTAAGGCGTTTCAACCGAAATTGTGGAATGCTACGCTCAACGAGTTGTAAGGTCTTGAGATCCAATTGAAACAACTGTGTTTCATTTGTATTATGGTCGAACGTGAAGAGAATGTCGTTCTCCCGTACATAAAATTTGGATTTACTTGTGGCTTTAAACAAAGGATTATAAGCACGTGTTTCTATTTTTTCTAAAGGCAAAACAGACAAAATCATTGATAAACTTATGGCTTCTTTTTTACTATTGACAAACTCAAAACCACTAAAATCAATAAGATATTGCGTTTTTTCACCTCCTTTAAAAACATAAAGCAATAAAACTTCGGTAGTATTCTTTTTGGTAAGAACATAAAATTTATTGTTCTCATTAAAGGCGTGAAGCACTGTTTCTCGTTGTAAAGGCAACTGAAAATAGTTTGCCGTCGTTTTCTTTGTAACCAAATCATAATGAACCGCAGCTATGTTCTTGAAATTGGAATCAGTCCAATATAGCGTAGGATTTTCGTCTGGTCCAAAAGAGTAACCTGCCATCAATTTGTAACCAATATCCGGTCTTTTGGTCACCATACTGTCTTTGAAAAACAAAAAGGGACTGTATTTTAGAATCGTTGTTTTTTCTTTATCGGTAGCAAAAACAAAGACATTATCATTTTGCCTATCAGAGGTATTGATGATTTGATGGTACTCTTTTGCTTTTTTTAATTCTAAAGGATGTGAGACTAACTTTATTTGACCAAAAGTCAAAAGAGTACTACAAAAAATAAAAAGAACCAATAGCTTTTTCATAAAGATGCATATTAAAAATAGTACGATTTTTACAGCAAAGAGTATACCAGAAATTGAAAAACTTACTCGTTCATAATTTGCTGAAAATAATCTACAAATTGTCCCAAATGCAAGCCATCCATTAAACCGTGATGAACGTGCACTGACATATTCATTCGTTTACTTCCATCCCTTTCAACAACCATTTTCCCAAAAGAAATTTTTGGGCAACTATCAGGAAAAGTAAAACTCCGAGCGTGCGATAGAGACGTAAAATCCAACCAAGGCACAGCCGAAAAATGAATTAAATTATCCAAATCAAAAGAACGAGTAAACAAGCCTGTGTTGTTTTGAATACGTTTGATTTCTTCAAGCGAATTTTTTTCAAAAACAGTAAAATCTGGATGATATTCTATTAACGAAAAACCAAAAGTTCCATCAGCACGGCCAATAGTCGCAGAACCATCAATTCTATCGTAAACGACAATCGTATCGTTCTCAATACGGTATCTAAAATTTTCAATTGCATTGACCGCTTGTAAGGTTTTGTGCAAATAATAAACAAAGAAAGAAGATGAAATGGATTTGGCTTTATCGTATGCCTTAGTGCAATCGATAGCTACAGTAGCACCAAAAAACGGTTCACTAAGTTGTCTAAAAAAATGAAAATGCTCTTTTCTGTTCCAATTTTCAAGGTCAAACGGCTGCTTCATTATGTTAAAAGTGGAATTATTTCGGTTAATTGTTGCAAAGTGGTAAAATTAGGATGCTCTACTTTGTGGTCTATTTTCTCGTGTGCCCAAGTCGTGTGAAACGGTATATGTGCTGCATAACCACCAATTGAAAGCACAGGCAAAACATCCGACTTGAGCGAATTACCAATCATATAAAACTCATCGGGTTGTATTTCCAAACGCTGAATCAAATCCAAATAATCGATTTCTTGTTTGTCTGACATCACTTCAATATGATGAAAATAAGGGCCTAAACCCGAATTGTGCAACTTTCGTCTTTGGTCTAATAAATCTCCTTTGGTTGCTACAACTAATTTATATTTTCCACTCAGAGCTTCTAAAGTTTCCGTTACTCCGTCAAGCAAATCAACCGGTTTTTCTAGTAAATCTTTTCCGTATTGTACAATTTTTTCAATTGCTTCAATGGAAATAGTATTATTGGATATTTTCATAGCTGCCTCAATCATCGATAAAATATAGCCTTTGATGCCGTAGCCGTAAAGTTTTAAATTGGCAATTTCTATTTGAAACAATTCAGATGAAATTCCTTGATGCGAAAGGTAATCTTCCATCAAACCACAGAATTTTTTTTCGGTTTCATCAAAATACATTTCATTGCCCCAAAGCGTATCATCAGCATCGAAAGCAATTACTTTTAGCTTTTTCATTTTCTTTAATTAAAAAAATTAAGCTTTAAAAGTACAACATTTCATTGGGGTTGCACTGCTTTTGAAAAAAAACTAACACCATTTCATCAAAAAACTGTTTACTAAAAACACATCCTTTACTCTTATCTTTTATTTAGAAAAAACATTGATAATTAAAAACATTGGGGGCTTTTAAAATTATTTTAATATATTTAAAACTTTAAAACAATTCTGATTTTCTATAAATCAGGATAGTTCTAATATTCTAAGCAAAATGGAATTACACTTTTTTCCTTTACCAATGAATTTGAGATTTCATTAAAAAACCAAGTTAAAATCTATTTTAAATTTATTTTTATAAACAAATAAAATACTAGCAAAATGACAAAACTTCAAAAAATTACAATTATAGCACTCTTGCTATATGCTGTTTGGGAAACTTATGTTCAGTTTTGGTCCAAAACTGAAGAAACACCAATTATTAGAGTAGATCTGTTCATACTATATCCTATTTTACTATTCCTAATAATTGCCACAATTATCCAATATATAAAAAACAAAAAGTAACACTTCTAAAATTACTATAAATATGAATTGTCTAAATTGCGGATCTGAAACTAGTGGATCTTACTGTCAAAATTGTGGGCAAAAAACCAGTACTTCTCGTTTTTCACCAAAAGACATCTTTAAAAATGATATTGCAAGTAAATATTATTCCTTTTTTAAAAATGGTCCATTTTATACTGTAAAAGAGTTAGCTACAAGACCAGGTCATTCGATTAGAGAATATATTGAAGGAAAAAGAGTTCGACATATGAACTATATGACTTTGTTTATTCTTCTTTCAGGGATAGGAGTGTTTTTGGACAAATATAGTAAAGTATCGGAAGCGTCATTAAATGCAGATAAAGACACTAATGTAAAAATCCTTACCGATTACTTTAATTTTATGAGGGACAACCCTAAAACAATTATTTTTATTACCATTCCAATAATCTCTTTATTTACTTATCTGCTATTAAAAAAGAGCAAGTACAACTTTGCAGAGCATTTGATATTGAATATTTACAAGGCATCTGGACTATTGATTATAACAAAAATTACTGCTCTTTTTTCATTAATCACCTCTAATATTGAGTTTTTAAAAGCTGTAAAAACAATTACTGATGTAGGACAATTTGCTTATTCCTTTTGGTTTTTATACCAATTTTTTTATGATATAAAAATATACAGTAAAGCAAATATTATCATAAGGGTAACTGCTTCAATTTTATTTGGAATTGCTTTTTCAAGTATTACTATGGCAATCTATTGGATGGTTCTTTTTATAATGGGTAACGGAAAAACATCTTAGATTAATTAAAATAATGAAAATGGAAAATCAAAATTATAACTTGAAAGACACTGTAGTTAAAAATTATTTACAATGGTCTGATGAAGGGAAAGCTGGTGTTTTGCAGTATGCCGTTGGTATGGTTTTGTGCTTTTTTACTTACTTTATGCTATCAAATGCTATAATACTTCCCATTATGATGTTTGACCCTGAGTTTCTTCAAACAGAATTAGGTTCAAATGCAACAATACTTGCTTGTTTTGCAGTTCCTTTTGTCATAATACCATTTATAACACATTGGATTCATAAAAGACCCACTTGGTCTGTT
Source organism: Flavobacterium sp. 9R (assembly GCF_902506345.1). NCBI lineage: Bacteria > Pseudomonadati > Bacteroidota > Flavobacteriia > Flavobacteriales > Flavobacteriaceae > Flavobacterium > Flavobacterium sp. 9R. The sequence goes on from NZ_LR733413.1 coordinate 2,408,455, forward strand.
GCTATGCCTGCATTTAAAGTTGAAAAAGGAAATTTAGCCTTTGGTTTTATTGGTTTTATGGTTGTTCAATTGCTTATGTCTTTTAGTCTTAATGCAATTGGATTACTTAATTTAAAGTATGTTGGATTTAATTGGCAAGCTTTTATACCTATGTTTTTAATTAGTTTCTTTGGGATTTTTATTCAATCAAGTGCCGAAGAATTACTATTTAGAGGGTATTTGACACAAGCCATTAGAAGAATAGTAAAAAATCCATTCGTTTTTATTCTATTTCAGGCTATTATTTTTGCTTATCCTCATATTGGTAACATTAGTGCTTTTAAAGGAAGTATTTTTGCAGCAACTCCATACTTAATTTCAGGTATTCTTTTTGGCTGGACGGCTTACAAAACAGGTTCTTTGTGGATGTCCATCGGACTTCATTGGAGTAATAATTTAGGAAATGTTGTTTTAATTGGTTTAAAAGACGATATTTTAAAAACGGTTGCACCATTTACCTCTGAAATGCCAACACTAGAAATAGCCATTGCATTAACCTTAGCTCAATCAGCAGTAATGGCGATACTTATTTTATTCTATATTAGAAAAAAATAATCCACTTTTAATTAAAATAATTTTTAACTTTATTTCAAAACTCTAACATTAAATACATTATGAAAAAATTTAAAATTTTTATGACATTAGCGGTAATTTTGCCGTTAGTATCTTTTGCTCAAATTCAATCAAAGAAAGTAACTTTTGGACCGGGCAAATCAGGAACGTTAATTAATGGAACAATTAAAGGTGATTTAATTATCGATTATTTATTATCGGTAAATGCAAATCAAACCATCTCTATTGCCTTAAATTCTAAAAGTACTTCCATTTATTTTAATGTAATGGAACCCGGGTCAACTGGTGAAGCAATTTATATTGGTGAAAATGAAGGCACTAACAAATTTAACGGCACAGCTTCACAATCTGGAACATATAAAATTAGAGTGTTTTTAAATCGTGCAGTGGCACGCAGAGGATCATCGGCTAGTTATGGATTAAATATATCTGTTAAAGGAGGTGGGGTTCAAAGCAAATCTACTGATGCAAAAGTTGCAGGCACAAAATATCATGCCACTGGAAATGTAGATGCTGCTTTAGGAAATGCGAGAAAAGGTTCTTCAACTGCAAAATTTGGTGTTGTAAGAGGCTCCGGCACTGCAGCTATAGATGTTCAGATTAAAGGACTCTTAAAACATACATTAAAATTTGCCCAAGGTGAGTGGACTTCAAATGGAGATAGTGTTAACGCAAAAAAATCAAATGATGAATGGGAAGTAATCTTAAACGATTATGAACATTATTACATCCCAGAAGGAATAATTTATGGTGGATAATATTTAAAAATAATATCTAAATGCCTTACATTGATGCTCTTTGTAAGGCATTTTTTTTGCCCTTTTAAACCTAGATTCTACAAGATTTAAAGTAAGGTTTCAGATAAAAAGGATAGTCTTTACCATTCGGATAGAAAGAGAATGTCAAAATTATACACTTCTCCCGTGGCGTTTAGATGAAACCGTTTATATCTCAATACGGTTACTTTGAGTAAAAAATCTTATAATTTGTTTGAAATCATAAATGTTTCTCAAATTACTCTAGCATAAAAAAACCGCTCCAATTAGAAGCGGTTCCGGTTGTGTTGTGGGTTATAGTGTTTTAAACTAAGTTCGCAGCGATTAAGTACTCTGCGATTTGAATGGTGTTCGTCGCAGCTCCTTTTCTCAAGTTATCAGCCACAATCCACATATTCAAAGTATTGTCTTGGCTTTCGTCACGACGAATTCTACCAACAAAAACTTCATTTTTTCCTTCAGCATAACGAGGCATTGGATAAGTAAACGTATCCAAGTTGTCTTGAACCACTACTCCATCAGTATGGTGTAAAATGTTACGCACCTCAGCCACATCAAAATCATTAGTGAATTCAACATTCACCGCTTCGCTATGTCCCCCAACAACTGGTACACGAACAGCAGTTGCAGTAACTTTGATAGAATCGTCGCTTAAGATTTTTTTGGTTTCGTTTACCAATTTCATTTCTTCTTTGGTATAACCATTGTCTTCGAAACTATCACATTGAGGAATACAATTGCGATTAATTTTGTATTTGTACACCATTTCGCCTTCAATTCCAGCTACTTCATTTTCGAATTGTTGTACAGCTTTTACACCCGTACCAGTGATAGACTGATAGGTAGAAACAATAACACGTTTAATGTTGTATTTTTGATGTAAAGGTGCCAAAGCCAATACCATCTGGATAGTTGAACAATTTGGATTAGCAATGATTTTGTCTTCTTTAGTTAATTGGTTGGCATTGATTTCTGGAACCACTAATTTTTTGGTTGGATCCATTCTCCAAGCTGAAGAATTATCAATTACAGTAGTGCCTGCAGCTGCGAATTTTGGAGCCCATTCCAAAGAAGTTCCTCCTCCAGCAGAAAACAAAGCAATATCTGCTTTTAAATCTACTGCCGTTTGCAATCCTACTACTTTATATTTTTTTCCGTTGAATTCTATTTCTTTTCCTACTGATTTTTCTGAAGCAACAGGGATCAACTCGGTTACTGGAAAATTACGCTCTGCTAATACTTTCAACATGATTTCGCCTACCATTCCGGTAGCACCTACAACTGCTATTCTCATTGTATATAAATTTATAGTGTCTTATTATTGAGCCACAAAAGTACGTAATCTGATAAAGAAAACAACACGATTCACAATTTTTAACAAATTGTTATATTTTAAACAATATGCTTATTTTCTACTTTAGAGTCACAAAAAAACCGCCTCTTTTTTGGGAAAAGAGACGGTTAAGTTAGACACTAGTGTAGCGGAATTATTTCTTTAATAAATCTCTAATTTGAGTCAATAATTCTTCTTGAGTTGGACCAGCTGGAGCTGCTGGAGCTGGAACTTCTTCTTTTTTCTTCATACTGTTAATCGCTTTTACCATCAAAAAAATAACAAAAGCAATCACCAAGAAACTAATAATAGCTGCTAAAAATTTACCGTACAAAATACCTCCATCAGTTTTTAGACCGGCTAAATCTTCCACTTGAGCTGCTTTTAAAGCTGGATTTAACAAAGCTGGCGTGATGACATCTGCTACCAAAGAATTAACAATAGCACCAAAAGCACCACCTATGATAACTCCTACTGCTAAATCCATCGCGTTGCCTTTAGCAATAAAATCTTTAAATTCTGAAATCATTCCCATAATAGTTCTAAGTTTAGTTTATACAAACAAATGTAAATAAAATTAGTTGAATTTTATTCTCTGTAAAACACCCTTTTAACGCGTTGGGAAATACTAGTCAAGATCTCGTAGGGAATCGTATGCAGCTTTTCGGCCATTTCCATTACAGTTGGGCTTTCGCCAAAAATGATTACAGCATCGCCTTCTTGACAATCAATAGCCGTAACATCTACCATTAACATATCCATACAAACGCTTCCGATAATGGTTGCTTTTTGATGATGAATCGACACATACCCTACTCCATTTCCCCAAAGTCGTGCTATTCCGTCGGCATAGCCAATAGGAATTGTAGCCACTTTGGTAGATTTCTCAGCCATAAAACGACGACCATATCCTACAGAATCCCCTGCTGGAATCGTTCGGATTTGTGAGATAACCGATTTGAGTGTACTCACATTTTCTAATTCTTTTTGTTCTTCGGCATCATTAGAAACACCATACAAACCAATGCCTAAACGTACCATATCGTATTGCGCTTTCGGAAAATTACTAATCCCCGAAGTATTCAAAATATGACGAATGGGCTGAATATTCAACTCCGCCATCAATCGGCTGGATAAATTTTCGAACAACTCAATTTGGGATTCAACAAAAGCTTGATGATTTAGGTCATCACTGGTTGCCAAATGCGACAATATACTTTTTACAGAAACTAATGTATTCCCTTTGAGAATCGTGATTAATTCCTCGATGGTATCTTTCTCAAAGCCCAATCGGTGCATACCCGTATCGAGTTTGATATGAATCGGAAAGTGCTTTAGTTTCTTTTGTTCGGCAATTTTCAAAAAGGAACGCAAGCCTTTCAAACTATAAATTTCGGGTTCTAATTGATGTTGAATTATCGCAGAAAAACTCGTCGACTCAGGATTCAATACCATAATCGGCAGATGAATTCCTGCTGTTTTCAAGGCAATTCCCTCATCGGCAAAAGCCACGCCTAAATAATCTACTTGGTGGTGTTCTAATAATTTGGCAATTTCAAAACCTCCATTTCCGTATCCAAATGCTTTGACCATAACCATCATTTTGGTAGACGGTTGTAACTTAGAACGGAAGAAATTAAGATTGTGACTAATGGCATTGAGGTTGATTTCTAAAACCGTTTCGTGTGTTTTCTCCTCGAGTGCCAAAACAATATCTTCGAAATGAAAACTACGTGCGCCTTTGATTAAAATCGTTTCATTGCCAAAAGTAGCATTGTCCAACTGAGCTAAAAAATCGGCTGTAGTAGGATACGTAATGCAATTGACAAATTTGTGTTTAAAAGCGGTTATGGTCGTTCCGATGCCAATTACACGATTGATTTTGTTCGAAATAACAAGCTGCGAAACTTTGGAATATAACTCTTCGTTCGACAATCCGCTTTGAAAAATATCCGACAAAATCAATGTTTTTTTCTTGTACTGTTTTTGACTTTCTAAGAAATCCAACGCAATTTTTAAAGACTGAAAATCGGAACTGTAACTATCATCTATGATTGTGGTACTATTGATACCGTCTTTGACCTTTAGTCGCATTTCGACAGGATACAACAAATACATTCGATGTTCGATAGTTACCCTATCATAACCCAAATGCAAGAGAACCATCAAACAATGAATCGCATTTTCGATAGAAGCATCATCTTGAAAAGGAATGATGATATCAAAAGCATACGATTCTAATTGAATATGCAGTTTGGTTTTATCTAAAATGCTTGATTTTTGAATAAAAACATTTGCAGTAGGGTCTTTGAAACTCCAAGAAAAGGTTTTCAATGTCGGTTTCAAAAACGCATCGATGGTTTTATTTTTATTATAAATCAACAAATCACAGTGTTTAAAAAGCTGTAATTTTTCTTTAATTTTTTCACCAATAGAAGAAAACCCTTCGTCGTGAGCCGAACCAATATTTGTCAAAATCCCAAGCGTGGGCTGAATGATTTTTTCTAAATGTGACATCTCATTTACCGTAGAAATTCCAGCTTCGAAAATTCCGAAATTATGTTGCTTGGCAATCGCCAACACAGACAAAGGAACGCCTACTTGTGAATTGTAACTTTTGGGACTACGAATGATAGAATAATCGGGACTTAGCAAGAAATTGAGCCATTCTTTTACAATGGTTTTCCCATTACTACCCGTGACTCCTATTACTGGAAAATGGAACAAACTACGATGATAACTCGCCAATTCTTGTAAGGCCGTTAAAGTATTTTGAACTACCAAAAATTGAGCTTTTCCTACACAATTCTCAGGAATGTACTGCACTACAAAATGAGTAACGCCTTGCTGGATTAAATCAATCATATACGAATGCGCATCGTTATTGGGACCAATTAAAGCAAAAAACAAAGTATGCGGTCCGTTTTGTAAGGAACGGCTATCGATAGAAATAGCATCAATAAGTAAGGAAGCATCACCTTCGAACGAGGCATTTATTTGTTTTGAAATCGTAGCAATTGTAAGATTCATCAGGCATTGGGTTTGAAAGTAAAATTAGTAAAACACAACTAATCCGAACCGTGGTTTTAATTTTATTTAACGAAGTTCTCTCATATTTCTTGCTACGTTAAAAAAAAGAAGCAAAAAGCTATTTTAGATATATTTGTAAATGAAAACCCAAATGCTTTGAAAAAAATACTTCCTTTCTTTTCGTACCTATTCCATCCGGTCTTTATTCCGCTGATGGCGACCTTGTTTTATTTCTATTATAACGAAACACTATTTCAACTAAAAGAAAAAGGATTTGTTTTATTACAAATCACAATACTGACCGTTATTGTTCCAATCCTTATTTATTTTTTATTAAAAACACTTAATAAGATAGATTCGGTGATGGCTTACGACTTAGGTCAACGAAAAATTCCTTTGGTGCTTCAGAGTTTTTTATTCATTCTATTAGTGAAAAGAAGCATCACCATTGACCGCTATTTTGAATTGCATTTCTTCTTTTTGGCAGCCTTGATGAGCACTTTAATTGCGCTTTTGTTGCTTTTTGCAAAAATAAAAGCGAGTATTCATATGCTTGCATTTAGTTCGCTGACAGTATTTGTAACGGGATTACATTTGCATCATCCGGAACATTTTCCACTAATTGTTCCTTTTTTAATTTTTATGAATGGCGTTATCGCTTCCTCGAGATTGGTGATGCAAGCGCACACGCCAAAGGAGTTGATTATTGGCTTTTTGTCGGGAAGTATTCCTCAGTTGTTGCTCTTGGTCGTTTGGTTATAAAATGTAAAAAATCAACCCAAGATTAAGACTTCGTAGTTGTACTTTTTCAGTACCAACTTGTCCTGATTTAAATAAGGAATTTACGCCATAATGCACATAAACATTTAAGGTATTGTAACCCGATGCCAAGTAGACTCCATAGCCCAATTTATTCAAATCGGTATTGTTTCGGATAATTATATTGGCTAGTGTGGCATCATAAACATTACGGTCATACAGCAAATAACTGAATTTAAAACCTGCGTAAATGCGCCAAAACTTGGTGCTTTCAAAGGTAGAAGCGCGCCACCTGAACTCAATAGGTAAATCGGCAGTAAGCGTTGTGAATCGGTTTGTGCTATAAGTTCCGTCTCCCAAAATAGCATAATTGGGTGATTGATTGGTGCCAGACACTCCAAAGTTATGATTGTAATTATTGTAGGTCAATCCAAGTCCTGCAGCAATAGCATAAGTCCTGTTTTTGTTTACAGGCATATCGCGTAAAAAACCGCCCGTAAAACCTGTAGATATTTTATCTTTTGAATAATCTTTTGGACCATTGACCATAGTATTGTACGTAATTCCAATGTAAAACTGGTCCTCTCGATACAAAGAATCTATTTTGACCCTAGGTTTTTCTTCATTACCAGTCACATCTTGAGCAAAAGCCAAACTCCCAGATAAAAAAACAAAAAGAAAGATAAAAACGCGCATACTACAAGAAGTTAAAATGAATGACCAAGACTTATTCATTGGCTTTGCCAAAACACAAATATACTACTTTGCACTCAAAATGATTGCGATGTACAATTACCAACTTCTATTGGTTTTGAAAATCATACGCAGCGCCTTGAATTATATTTCGATTAGCAATCTCCTTATCCATATAATTTTGAATCAATGTTTTCTTTAGTCCCCAATTCGGGGCGATAAGCAAATCCCAATCTGAAATACCAAACAAGCGCTGAATGATGATATCGGGTCGCAACAATGGAATCAATTGACACAGTAAATTAGTATATTCTTCTAAAGTAAAGAGAGGAAAGGGATTTCGTTTGTAATGCACACCAAGAATAGAACCTTCTACGATATGCAGATGATGGAATTTGACAAATTTTATTTGAGGAAACCGATTAATTTCGTGAACATATTGCAACATCATTTCGTTTGTTTCTCCGGGAAAACCAAACACAGTATGTATACACAAATCAATAGGACTATTAGCAAAAAGCGCTACGGCATCAACAAATTCTTGATGAGAACATCCTCTGTTGATTTGCTGCAAAGTGGTATCATATATGGACTCCATTCCCATTTCGACATCTACATCCCATCGGTCATAATACGATTCTAGCAAGGCAACTTTATCAGCATCGAGACAATCTGGACGAGTTCCTACCGACAACCCAACTATCACATCAGGCGCAACAGCTAAGGCTTCGTCATAGCATTTTTTCAAATACTCCACCGTCCCATACGTATTGGTATTGGGCTGAAAGTAAATGATAAATCGTTCGGCTTTATAGGCTTTTTTGGCTCGTTCTATGCCTTGTAGCACTTGCTCTGTAATGCTGGGTAATTTACGGGAAAGCTCTGGGGTAAATGAATCGGTGTTGCAATAGGTACAACCTCCAAACCCTTTGCTTCCATCTCGGTTTGGGCAACTAAAACCAGCGTCTACAATTACTTTGTATACCTTTTGTCCGTTGTATTTATCCCGTAGAAAAGTACCATAATTGTTATAGCCTTTTCTATCAGCTTTACCATTTGTTCCCATATTGCAAAAATACTCATTTTTAGGGAGTGGCTACTTGTAGCGATGGTGTTAAATAAAAAAAGCCTCCTTTTTACAGGAAGCTTCAATTTCATTTTTGCAGAGAGGAAGGGATTCGAACCCTCGATACAGTTACCCATATACTAGCTTTCCAGGCTAGCTCCTTCAACCACTCGGACACCTCTCTAATTGGGATTGCAAATAACATAAAAAAAAACGAGTTAGAAAAGGAAAAAGTAATTATTATCCCATTTCTCCTCGTATTGCATTTTCGAAGGTATTTTTAAAATCAGAATCTGGAATGTTCTGCCCCAAAAGATGCATTAACTTAGTAATGGCTGCCTCTGTCGTACAGTTTTTTCCAGAAATAACGCCAATCTTTTTCAGCTCTGAACTCGTTTCGTATTTCCCCATATTGACACTTCCACCAGAACATTGTGTAACGTTGATAATATGTATACCCGAAATAATAGCTTGTTGTAGTAACTCAATAAACCATTCCTCTGTAGGCGCATTTCCAGAACCATAGGTCTCCAGAACAATACCTTTTAAATCAGGAATATGTACCAATGTTTCCAATACTTTTTGATTGATACCCGGAAACATTTTTATAATCACCACATTGTTATCAAACACCTTATGAACGCACAAAGGTTGGTTTTCATCCAAAGACAACAATAAATCTTTGTTGACCTTTAAATGCACTCCTGATTCAATTAAGAAAGGATAATTAGGTGAAGTAAATGCATTAAAATGCTCAGCACTAATCTTCGTTGTACGATTACCACGGTACAATTTGTATTCAAAATACAAACCGACTTCTGTAATCACTGGCTTCCCATTTTCTTGCAAGGATGCAATTTGTATAGCGGTAATCAAGTTTTCTTTAGCATCGGTTCTCAAATCTCCAATAGGTAATTGAGAGCCAGTAAAAATCACTGGTTTCCCTAAATTCTCCAACATAAAACTCAATGCCGAGGCAGAATACGACATTGTATCTGAGCCGTGTAATACCACAAAACCATCAAAAGCAGCATAGTTTTGCTCGATGACTTCGGCTATTGCTACCCAGCTTGCAGGACTTATATTTGATGAGTCGATAGGATTTTCAAAAGAAATAGTTTCAATAGCACAATCCAATAATTTCAATTCTGGAACGCGTTGCAAAAGCTTACTAAAATTGAAGGCTTTGAGCGCACCTGTCTCAAAATCCTTTTGCATACCAATCGTTCCACCGGTATAAATCAAAAGTATTTTGGTATTAGAGTGCATCGGTATATTTTAATTTATTAACTACTGGATTTGAATACATTGATAAAAAGCCCTCTAAAAGAACTGGATTATCGTGGTCGATTCGCATTTCTAAACGACGCTCGAATAACGATTTCTCATTCTCCGTGTACAAATGTGAATATTGATTCGTTTTATGCAAAATATCGTAAGCGATAAAATTCGTTGGCCATAATTTATAGTTCGTCAAAATTGCATCGTCTATGGTTTGTGCCAAGGCTAATACTTGCTTGTTGGCATTTTCCTCATTGGCTACAATAGTATCAATTTCGGAATCAATAACTTTTCCAATATGAATATGAATGCGCTTTTTTTGCCCTAAAACGCCACTCAAAATATTCTGAAAATCTTCGTTTTTCTCTTTAACATAGATTTCATTATTCGCTTCTGCCATCAATTGTGGCATTTTTAGGACATCGGTTGGGTCGTATTCATACGAAATAGAAACAGGAACAATTTTAATTTTCTTAAAATACTCCATTACGTTTTTATCCTCCGAAGCCATTCCCAACATTTTCAAAACCCCAGGATTGGTGGCATCATTTCCGTCTTTGGTTCTTCCTTCACGTTGCGCAATCCAAACCGAACGATTTTCGTGCAACAACAACTGCTTCATATATTCAGAAAGCAACTTAGAACTTTGCAGCATTTCTCTTGGCGAAAGCCCACGAAGTACCAAGAAATTTCTATTGAGTTTGGCTAATATTTTTAGGAACGATTTCTTAACCAAATTATCTCCAATGGCCGAAGCCGTCATCACCAATCCGTGTTCGAACAAAGTAGCGTTGAGCAAGGTGGTATCTAATAAAATATCTCGGTGATTGGAAATAAATAAATAAGAGGTGTTTTTTTCTAAATGCTCAAATCCAGATGTAGTCAATCCTTCAGAGCTTTTCTCTAAAATTTTGCGTGCCGATTGATAGATAAAATTGCACTGAAAATCACGAATAGAGTGGGTTCTCTTGAGTTGTTCCTTCCAAACCTCATCTGCTACTTCAGGGAAAGAAAAATTCATTAATGCTTTCATCATCGGATGCTGAATCACATCGGATAGCGCATCGTTTACTTCGGTATCATAAAATGGCCGAATGGAGTCAAATTTTTGCATTTTGATTTTCATTTTTAATGGGAACAAAAGAACAAAAAAAAACGGAAACTTAAGGTACTTTTCGGCTTAAATCCCAAATACCCGTTTCGAATTTTCTGTTGTAATCTGAGCAATTTCGGTTACACTCAAGTTATAAATTTCAGCCAACTTTGCCGCTACATTCACCACATAACTGCTTTCGTTTCGCTTGCCACGAAAGGGAATCGGAGCCAAATAAGGCGAATCGGTTTCGAGAACGATGTGTTGTAAATCAATGCGGTCTAGAAACTGGTCAATTTTTCCGTTTTTAAACGTTACTACACCACCAATTCCCAACAACATATTATAAGAAATGGCCTGAAGTGCTTGCTCATAGGTTCCCGAAAAACAGTGAAAAATTCCAAATAATTCTGGACTTTTCTCTTCTTCTAAAATTTCGAAAATTTCATCAAAAGCCTCACGACAGTGAATCACTATGGGCAATTTGTATTGCTTAGCCCACTGAATTTGTTGTCTAAAAGCAATTTGTTGTTCCTTAAGATGTGTTTTGTCCCAATACAAATCAATGCCTATTTCACCAATGGCGTAGAACTTACGCTTGGCTAGTTCTGAGGCTACGTGCGCCAATTCCTCTTGGTAATTGTCTTTCACATAAGTTGGATGCAAGCCCATCATCAAAAAAACATTTTCAGGAAAATCCTGTTCCAAATCATACATAGCTTGTGTACAAGTCGAGTCGATAGCTGGAATAAAAAAGCGAGAAACGCCAGCTTTGATGGCACGTTGTATCATTTCGCCTCGGTCTTGTTCAAATTCTTCAGAATATAAATGGGTATGCGTATCGGTAAGTATCATTGTATCATTTTTGCAGGACAAAGTTAGCGTTTTGACCTAGTAGTTTTAAAATTTTTAGGCTACTTTTGAAAAGGCACTTTTATTATGGAAAATCTACACGCAATCTTACAAACCGAAAACTACCAAAAAATCCGATTCAAAATCATCAAAACGCAGCATTTATTGGTCAAAGCCAAAATCAATGGCATTGCGGGCAATTTCATACTCGACACAGGTGCTTCAAGCAGTTGCGTGGGTTTTGAAGGCATCGATTTCTTTCAGTTAAAGGCCAAAAAATCCAAAACCAAAGCTGCAGGTGCAGGCGCCACTGGAATGCTAACCCAACTTTCTACCGACAACAAGCTACAATTAGGCCGCTGGAAAAATGATGATGCCGCACTGGTGATTTTCGACTTATCGCACGTCAACGAAGCGCTCACCCAACACAAAGCCAAAGCCGTTCACGGCATTATTGGCGCCGATATTCTACTAAAAGGCAAGGGAATTATTGATTACTACAATCATTATTTGTATTTGAAACAGGATTTTTAGGGCAATTGCCAAGGCACCACGCTATCCGCTATAGTTTTGCAAAACCTTAAATGGAAGTTTTGCAAAAGCTGCCGCTCCTATCGTTATTGCGGTAAGGTGCAAAAAAGCATTGTAACGGAGTTGCATTTTTTATTTGTGTATCAGCTTTTTTGTACTTCCTGCAAGGTTTCATTAACCTTGTAGGTATTCGATGTTAAAACACCTACAAGGTCTGAAAAAAGACCTTGCAGGTGAAACAAATTATTTCTTTGCAAGAATTCAATAGGAATGGGCTTTAGCCAAAATCTATACTAGTTTTGGTTAAAGTCTATACTTCATTATAATTATCATCAACATCCATAAAAAATGCCTCAAAAATTGCCCCCTTATCCCTCACTAGCCCCGATAGTAGTGGAAATCCTTTTGGGGCTGGGGTTCAGCACCAAAAGATTATAACGAAGAGCGGGACTTTGCTTCCTGAAAAAGCCCCATCTTTCTGCTCCTAAGCCACCAAATACTATAACTTTTTTCCATAAAAAAATCCCAAAAACCAGTATTGGAATTTGGGATTTTGTGTATTTAAAATGGAATTGACTACAACTCAAATGCTTTTTTAGGATTGTTATCGCAAAGCAATTCCACTGGATTTTCTAGTGCTTCTTTCACTGCTACCAAGAAACCAACTGACTCACGTCCGTCGATGATTCGGTGGTCATAAGAAAGGGCTACGTACATCATTGGGTGAATTTCAACTTTACCGTTTACAGCAATTGGACGCTCGATAATGTTGTGCATTCCCAAGATTCCTGACTGTGGAGGGTTGATAATTGGAGTTGACAACATTGAACCAAAAACACCACCATTAGTAATGGTAAAGGTTCCTCCTGTCATATCATCTACAGTAATTTGTCCGTCGCGTGCTCTCAAGGCCAAGCGTTTGATTTCGGCTTCAACTCCACGGAACGTCAAGTTTTCTGCATTACGAACTACTGGTACCATTAAACCTTTTGGTCCAGAAACAGCGATTGAGATATCACAGAAATCATAGGCCACTTTGTAATCGCCATCCATCATTGAGTTGACGTCTGGATACAATTGCAACGCTCTAGTTACCGCTTTGGTAAAGAAAGACATATAGCCTAAACTTACCCCACCGTGTTTTGCTTTGAAAGCATCTTTGTACTCGTTACGCAAGTTGTTGATAGGCGTCATGTTTACTTCGTTGAAAGTAGTCAACATTGCCGTATCGTTTTTGGCAGCTACTAATCGCTCAGATACTTTACGACGCAACATAGATAATTTGGTACGCTCTACACCACGAGAACCTCCTGTTGGAGTTCCCATAGATGGTACTGCATTAACTGCATCTTCTTTAGTGATTCTTCCTGCTTTCCCAGTTCCAACAATGGTTTCTGGAGCTATATTTTTTTCGTCTAATATTTTTCTAGCGGCTGGCGATGGAGTGCCTGCTGCATAACTTGGAGCTGCTGGAGCTGCTTTTGGAGCTTCAACTTTTACCTCTGCTTTTGGAGCTTCGGCTACTGGTGCTGCTGCCACAGGTGCTGCACCTGATGGTTTTGCTGCTCCAGTATCAATTAAACAAACAATAGCGCCTACTGCTACTGCATCACCTTCTTCAGCTTTTAGGGTAATTACACCGCTTGCTTCTGCTGGCAACTCTAAGGTAGCTTTATCTGAATCTACTTCAGCAATCGCTTGATCTTTCTCTACATAATCACCATCTTTTACCAACCAAGTGGCTATTTCTACTTCTTTGATGGATTCCCCTGGTGATGGGACTTTCATTTCTAAAATCATCTTCTGTTAGTTTATTGTTTGTAGTTTAAGGCTTATGGTTTCTGGTTTGTTTTTATTAAAAACTAAAAACCACAAACGTTTTTATCTAAATAAATTTTTATCAAATACCATTCTAATTGCATCTGCGTGACGACGTTTAGCACGAGTATAGCTTCCTGATGCAGGAGCCGCATATGCTTTAAGCGATGCTAATCTCCATTTTACCAAATCAAAATTAGCTAACATATATGTGTAAGCCCCCATATTCTTAGGTTCTTCTTGTGCCCAAACATAATCGTCTACATTTGGATATTGAGCGATAATCGCTTTTAACTGCTCAATTGGCAATGGGAACAATTGTTCTATACGAACAACAGCTACATCATTTCTACCGTTATTAGCTCTTTCTGCTGTAATATCATAATAGAATTTACCTGTACAGAAAACTAATGTTTTTACCTCAGCTTTATTTACTGTTGCATCATCAATAGTTTCTTGGAAAGTTCCAGTAGCTAATTCAGCTGCTGTAGAAACACATCTTGGATCACGTAATAAACTTTTTGGAGAAAAAACAATTAATGGCTTACGGAATTTCGTTTTCATTTGTCTTCTCAACAAGTGAAAGAAGTTCGCTGGTGTAGTACAATCGGCCACATACATATTATGACGCGCACACAATTGTAAATAACGCTCCATTCTTGCAGAAGAATGTTCCGCCCCTTGTCCTTCGTAACCGTGAGGCAATAACATCACGATTCCGTTTTGGTTGTTCCATTTGTCCTCTCCACAAGAGATATATTGGTCAATCATAATTTGTGCACCATTTGAGAAATCTCCAAATTGTGCTTCCCAAATTGTCAAGGCATTAGGATTTGCTAAAGCATATCCATAATCAAAACCTAAAACACCATATTCAGAAAGGAAAGAGTTAAAAACATTGAATTTCCCTTTTTTGTTGGCTACATTATTCAACAAAATCACCTCTTCTTCTGAATCTTCTACTTTTACCACAGCGTGACGATGCGAAAAAGTACCTCTTTCTACGTCTTGTCCAGATATACGAACGTCATATCCTTCTGTCAATAAAGTACCGTAGGCTAATGCTTCTGCAGTTCCCCAATCGATGGTATCATTATCGTAGCCCGTTTTTCTATCCGTAACAATTTTGGTAATCTTGTTAATAAATTTCTTGTCTGATGGTAATGTAGAAACGGTTGTTATTATTGAATCTAAAGTTTCTTTTGCTACTGTCGTATCTACTTTTTGCAACATTACATCGTCTGAAACCTGTTCAAATCCAGTCCACTCATTTTGCATAAATGGAGTAATAACCGTCAAATCTTTTTTACGAGATGCTTGCAAGTTACTTTCTAAAACTGCTTTGTATTCTTTTTCAAGTTCATTAACATAAGAAGCGTCAATTACCCCTTCAGATAATAATTTTAAAGCATAAATATCTCTTGGATTTTGATGCTTTGCAATGATTTTATATAAAACCGGCTGCGTAAATCTTGGCTCATCTCCTTCGTTATGACCATATTTTCTATACCCTAACAAATCAATAAATACATCACGACCAAATTCCATTCTAAAATCTAACGCAAATGACATAGCATGTACCACTGCTTCTGCATCATCAGCATTAACGTGTAGAACTGGAGATAAGGTAACTTTAGCAACGTCCGTACAATAAGTTGATGAACGTGCATCATTATAATTGGTAGTAAAACCAACTTGATTGTTGATAACAATATGAATGGTTCCTCCGGTTTTATAACCATCCAATTGCGCCATTTGAATGATTTCATACAATATACCTTGACCAGCAATTGCGGCATCACCGTGTACTGCAATTGGCAATACTTTAGAGAAATCATCCGCAAAATACTTGTCTTGCTTGGCTCTTGTTATTCCTTCTATAACTGCACCAACCGTCTCTAAGTGTGAAGGGTTTGGAGCTAAATTGATATTGATTTTCTTTCCTGAACGAGTCACTTTGTCGGCTGTTAATCCTAAGTGGTATTTCACGTCACCATCAAAATATTCTTGATCATAATCTTTACCATCAAACTCTCCAAAAATATCTTGAGTTGACTTTCCGAAAATATTAGCTAAAACATTCAAACGACCACGGTGAGCCATTCCCATTACAAACTGTTCTACTCCTTTTTCGGCTGCCTTTTCTATCAATGTATCCAAAGCAGGTATTATTGATTCCCCACCTTCAAGAGAGAAACGTTTTTGTCCTACATATTTAGTATGCAAAAAGTTTTCAAAAGAAACCGCTTGATTTAATTTCTCTAAAATGACTTTTTTCTCATCAGCAGAAAAATTAGGCTGATTATCATTCACTCTAATTTTTTGACGAATCCATTCTACAACTTCTGGTTTACGAATATAAACATACTCGATACCAATATGCTGACAATAGATTTTTTCTAAATGCCCGATAATTTCACGTAATGCACATGGCGCTACACCAATTACTTTGGCAGCATCAAAAACAATATCTAAATCAGATGGCTTTAAATCAAAATTTTCAATATCTAATGATGGTGAATAGACACGACGATCACGAACAGGATTTGTTTTCGTGAATAAATGTCCGCGAGTTCTATAACCTTCAATTAATTTGATTACTTTAAATTCCTTTTGTAATTTCTCAGAAACTTGAGCGTTAGAAACTGAACATGAATCGCCAGAAGCTTGAACAGTAGCAGTAACAACCTGATTAACAGATTGCTCTTCATTATAAGTTGTCATTCCAAAGTCAAACCCTTGAAAGAAACTTCTCCAACTTGGCTCAACGCTATCTGGATTCTCTAAATACTGATCGTATAATTGTGCAAAAAATTCGGTATGTGCTGCGTTTAAAAATGAAAACCTATCCATAATATTGTTTGAATGTATTTTTAAAATAGTCCGACAAAAGTACAATAAACAGTTATAACTAATTCATTTTTTTGCTTACTTTTACCTTTGTTTTTGTTAAATTAAACCTAATATTATGAAAAAATATAGTTTTTTTACGGCTTTTAAAGCCATTTTGGTTTTTGTACTCTTTAGTTTTACGAAATCGATGTATGCGCAACAATCCAATTCGAATAATTTTAGCAAAAACATTCAATTTGGTGGAGGTGTTGGATTGAATTTTGGCTCAGGATTTACTGACATTTCCATTTCACCAAGTGCTATTTATAATTTCAATCCTTATGTCGCAATGGGTGCTAGTTTGCAATTTGGATATATAAATGCAAAAAATAGTTATGAGACCTATACATATGGTGGAAGTTTGATTGGATTGGTAAATCCAATTCCAGAAATTCAGTTATCAGCAGAACTAGAACAATTGCGATTCAATACCGATTATAGAACTATAACTGGCAACATTGCTTCGGATAATTTTTGGAACACCGCTTTATACTTTGGAGCAGGTTATAGAACCAACAATGTTACTTTTGGGGTTCGTTATGACGTATTGCACGACGACAATAAAAGCATTTACAGTGAAGCCTTTATGCCTTTTGTGAGGGTTTATTTCTAGGATTTACCGATAGTTATTCCTAAACCACACCTTTTGCCATTCTCTTTTCAGAATCAAAAAAGAAACTTGACCTGCTAATTCTACAATATCTGAACCATCGAGTTGCTTGATTTCGTTTTCTGGCACATCAATAATATAGAGTAGATTTAAATATTCGGCAAACTTATACTGAATTAGTCGGTATATTTTTTCTTGCAATTGAATTTTGAGTTCTTCTGGCGCAATACTCATTGGAAAATCTATACCTTCATTGGCCAAATTAAAATCCTTGTTAATTTGCTCCACCAATTTCAAATACAAATTTTCAACAGAAGCTTCTGTTAATAGTAAATCAGCATTTTTGGGAGCTATATACATAGGAGAACTATTTGAAAGAATGCATTTTAAAATCGATTTTGATGGTGGTTTTTATACTTTTCTTTGCATTAAATTTTCGCCAAAAGATTGCAATAAAGCTTTTTTGTCAGCATCAATATTCATTTTATCCAATGTAGCAAATGCATTTTGAGTATACTCTTTTATAGCATCTTGAGTCGCTTGAGACGCGCCACTCTCATTAAAAATCTGCTTCACTTCCTCAATTTTAGCCTCAACATTATCAGCATATTCAGTAAATAAATACAATAATCGGGCTTGTAAAGTAGCATTCGAAAACTCCATTGCTTTTAGAAACAAAAAGGTTTTTTTGTTCTCAATAATATCTCCACCTACTTGTTTACCAAAGGTTGCAGGATCTCCAAAAGCGTCTAAATAATCGTCTTGAAGCTGAAATGCAATCCCTAAATTTAAACCAAATTCATAGATAAGTTTAGCATTCGTTTTAGACGTTTTTGCAATAATTGCCCCCATCTTCATCGCAGCTGCTACCAAAACGGCGGTTTTGAATTCAATCATTTTCAAATACTCAGGAATGGTAACATCGGTTCTTGTTTCGAAATCAACATCCCATTGCTGTCCTTCACAAACTTCGAGAGCCGTTTTGCTGAATAATTTGGCCAACTTTCGAAATATTTTCGGTTCGTATTTTTCAAAATATTGGTAAGCTAAAATCAGCATCGCATCACCAGATAAGATTCCAGTATTTGTGTCCCATTTTTCGTGAACTGTCACATTTCCTCTTCGCAAAGGAGCAGCATCCATAATATCATCATGAACTAGAGAAAAATTATGAAAAACCTCAACTGCCATTGCAGCCGGAAGCGCTTTTTCATAACTAACATCAAATATTTCAGCACTCATCAAAGTCAAAACAGGTCGCATTCTCTTTCCACCCAATGACAATATGTACTGAATTGGGTCATAAAGATTACGAGGTTCTTTTAGAATAATTTGATTTTCTAAATAAGCAACAAAAAAGGACTGATACGCGGAAACTGACTGCATGACTGTATATATTCGATTAGCAAAGCACCAAAGATACAATTCAGGAACATAATATCACTAGAAAAAATGCTAGTGCTCATTAATTTCATGTGTAACAATTGTTAAATTTTGATTACCGAAAACGTTTTAGATTGTTAAAAACGATGGAAACTCGAAATACAATGGAAACTTTTTTGGTATCTAAAGTTTCCTTTCTATATTTGCCTCGTCAAAATGTTTAATTATTTGTATTAATACTAAAACAACCAAGTTTCCAAAAACAAATTAAACCACACCCTCATGAATCCAAAATGGGCCATCAATTCTAATCAATCCGACGTATTGATAGAAGCAAGACATTCAGTTATAGCGTATTTGGGTGGCAACACAAACTCCTTCAGCGGCTACGTAGTTATGGACCAAGATACTATAGAAGATGCAGCAGTAGAATTCTCATTGGATGTAAATAACAACTACAGCAAAATGGAGCAAATGGATTCTCATGCCAAACTAAGCGACTTTTTTGACGTAGAAACGCATCCTACCATCAAATTCAAATCGACTTCTTTTCAGAAAGTAAATAAAAACATCAATTTCATAAAAGGTGATTTGACAATCAAAGATGTCACCAAAACACTAGAATTAGACACCGAATTCATTGGAATACATAATTATGATGGCCAACAAAAAGCATCAGTAGAGGTTACTGCCAAAATAAAACGAAGTGATTTTGATTTGTGGTACAATAACAATTATCAGCATAGCGGAATTTCTATTGGTCAAGACATTAAATTGGTGGCCAACTTAGAATTTGAAATATTAAAAAATTGATAATCAGTATTTTAAAAAAGTTTTTAAATTTACTTTTATCTTAACTTATCCAACATACATCACAACAACAAATAGCATAAAAAGTTATAGTACTTATGAAAGAAAAAATAATGGCTAAAGCAGGTGAACTGTTTTTGAAACTAGGTTTCAAAAGCATCACAATGGATGATATAGCCGGAGAAATGTGTATTTCAAAAAAAACTATTTATAAATATTTCTGCAACAAAGAAATATTAATCGAAGAAAGTACTGAAGTCATGCACAAAGAAGTGCACCAAAGTATTAACGCCATTGTGCAACAAAACCATAATGCCATTCAGGAAAATTTTGAAATCCGAAAAATGTTCAAAGAGATGTTCAATGCTGGTGATACCTCTCCAATGTATCAATTAAAAAAACATTACCCAGAAATCTACAACAAACTCGTTGATAGAGAAGTCAATGAGTGCAATACCGTTTTTAAACAAAACATCGAAAAAGGAATTAGAGAGGGATTGTACCGTTCGGATATACCGGTAGAAACCTATGTGAAGTTCTATTATACATTGGTGTTTGAAATCAACGGGAATACAATTTCCGAAAAAGAAGCCCAACAACTAGAATTAGAAGCACTTGAATACCACATTAGAGCCATGGCGACTTTAGCTGGAATTATTGAACTAGAAAAACAATTGGAAAATCACTCCATCATATAATCATTAATCAATTACGTATCAAACAAATTTTAACCTATGAAATACCAACTTTCAATACTCACAGTCTTTTTACTTGTGATTAATCTTCAAGCACAAGAAGTAAAGAAGCTTACTTTACAAGATGCATTGGTTTATGCTTTAGAAAATAAAGCAGATGCAAAAAAAGCCAAATTAAAAGTCGAAAATAGTGAATACCAAATTCAAGAGGTTCGTTCAAGAGCACTACCTCAAATTTCGGCAAATGGTAGCTTAACTTACAATCCTATTTTACAAACAAACGTAATCGACGGAGGTTCTTTTGGCCAACCAGGAACAACAATTCAAGCGGTTTTTGGTCAAAAATGGAATTCTGTAGGAACACTTTCTTTGACTCAAGCATTATTTGATCAATCTGTTTTTACAGGTTTGAAAGCTGCAAAATCTACAAGAGAATTTTATCAAATTAATGAGCAACTCACCGAAGAACAAGTAATTGAGGCTGTAGCAAATAATTACTACCAAATCTATGTGTTACGCCAAAAACTAACACTCTTGGAAAACACTTTCAAAACAACTGAAAAAGCACGTGATATCGTAAAAGGACAGTTCGAAAATGGTTTGGCTAAAAAAATCGACTTGGATAGAATGAATGTGAGAATTACCAATGTAACCACGCAGAAACAACAAATTGAGAATTTAATGCAGTTACAAGAAAACACCCTTAAGTTTTTCATTGGAATGCCTATTGCTACAAAGTTAGAATTCCCAAACAATGATTTCAAAATAAGACCAGTTGACTTGAGTGCCGCTCCAAATCCAGATAGTAGAACAGAAATTGTATTACTAAAAAAACAAGAAGAATTACTTAACTATCAAAAGAAAGCTGCATTAGCAGGATATTATCCAACACTTTCGTTAGCTGCAAATTACAATTATATAGGTCAAGGTCCTGAAATGCCTTGGTTTAAAAAGCCAACAGACGGAGTATATTGGTCCGATTTCTCATCAGTAACACTAAACTTAAGAATACCCATTTTTACAGGTTTTGGAACCAAAGCAAAAGTGAGTCAAGCAGATGTTGAGCTGAGAACCATTCGAGAAGACATCAAAGACACTCAATTGGCAATGGATTTAGATTATAAAAATGCTAATACTCAAATTGTAAACAGCACTATCACTATAACCAACCAAAAAGAAAACATGCGTCTCGCAGAAGAAATCCTAAAAAATACCAATAATAACTATTTACAAGGATTGGCTTCATTAACAGATTTATTAGATGCTGAAAATGCCGCAACAGAAGCCCAGAACAATTACACATCAGCAATACTAGATTATATTCTAGCAGAAATAAAACTTATAAAATCAAAAGGAGAACTAAAATCACTATTAAATAACTAAATCATGAAAAAGAATAGTATTACCATCATAATAATCGTAGGAGCGCTAGCCTTAATTGGTTTTATCTTATCAAAAAATAAAAAAGAAAACGAAGCAAAAATTGCAATTGTTGCAGAAAAAAACGCCAGTGTTTCTGTAAAAGTAGCCCCAGTAAAAACAGAAGAAGTATCACTAGACTTTGTTGCTAATGGTAACTTTGAGCCTACACAAGAGTTAACTTTTTCTGCAGAACGTTCTGGAAAAATAACTAGCGTACTTGCCAAAGAAGGAGACCGAGTAAGTGTTGGACAAACCTTAGCAATAATGCGTGGTGATGCTATTAATGTAAACGCACAAGCTGCAGAGGCTGCATATATAAATGCCAAATCAGACTATAACCGATTTGAAAATGCATTCAAAACTGGTGGGGTAACCAAACAACAATTGGATCAAGCAAAACTAGGATTAACTAATGCTGAGGCCAATTACAAACAAGCAAAAATAACTGTTGGAGATACTCGTATAAAAGCACCAATAAATGGTATTATCAATAAAAAGTACATTGAACCAGGATCAATCTTATCTGCAATGCCAGCAACGGCTTTATTCGATATCGTGAATGTAAGCAAACTAAAACTTAAGGTTACAGTTAGTGAAGCTCAAGTAGCAAGTTTAAAAACCGGAAACACTATCAGCGTAAAAACAAGTGTTTATCCTGACAAAGAATTTAGCGGTCGTATTACTTTTATTGCAGCTAAAGCAGATAGCAATTTGAACTTCCCTATTGAAATAGAAATTTCAAACAATGCTAATAATGATATTAAAGCTGGGATGTACGGAACTGCAATTTTCAAATCAGCTCAACAAAAACAAACCATGACAATTGTACCTAGAGCTGCATTCGTAGGAAGTGTTAGCAGTAACCAAGTATTTGTTGTTGAAAACGGTTTTGCAAAACTAAAAAATGTAACTGCTGGACGCATACTAGGTGACAAAGTTGAGATTTTAAACGGATTAACAACTGGTGAAACCGTAATCGTTACTGGGCAAATCAACTTGCAAGACGGAAATACGGTAGAAATAATAAAATAATTGATTGTAACGAGCACCTAGACAACTATGAAATTAGCAGAAATATCCATAAAACGTCCCTCATTAGTGATTGTATTGTTTACAATCCTATTATTAGGGGGAATCTTCAGTTACAGCCAATTGGGCTATGAATTAATCCCAAAATTTGAAACCAACGTAATCACAGTTTCGACTGTATATCCAGGAGCTTCTCCTAGCGAAATTGAAAATACGGTAACAAAGAAAATCGAAGACGCAATTGCTTCGCTAGAGAACATCAAAAAGATTGACTCAAAATCCTACGAAAGTCTTTCTATCGTATCCATTACACTTACATCAAATGCGGATGTGGACATCTCTATGAATGATGCCCAACGAAAAATCAATGCGATTTTGAGTGATTTACCAGATGACGCAGACCCACCATCATTGACCAAATTCTCACTTAGTGACTTACCAATTATGACTATTGGTGCTAATGGAAAAATGGATGAGGCGGCATTTTACGACCTGATAGATAAAAAAATTGCACCAGTATTATCTCGTGTTCAAGGTGTAGCACAAGTAAACATCATTGGAGGCCAAGAACGTGAAATACAAGTAAATCTTGATGCTACTAAAATTCAAGGTTACGGACTCTCTGTTCCTCAAATTCAACAAGCAATTTTGAGCTCAAACCTAGATTTCCCTACAGGAAACATACAAACTAGAGAGCAAAAAATTCTAATCCGTTTAGCGGGTAAATACAAAAATGTCGATGAACTTAGAAACCTTGTGGTTGCTTCACAAAACGGAATTCAAATTCGTTTAAATGATATTGCTGATGTTCAAGACACACAAAAAATAGCCGAGAAAATTGCTCGTGTAAATCAAAAAAGTGCAATTGTACTTCAAATTGTAAAACAATCAGATGCTAACGCAGTTGCTGTTAGTGAGCTTTTAATAAAAACTATTGCTAAATTAGAAAAAGACTATGCAGGTAATGAGCTGAAATTAGAAGTAGCAAAAGACAGTACTGTATTTACGCTAGAAGCTGCAGACTCTGTAGTACACGATTTATTAATAGCTGTAATATTAGTAGCTTTAGTAATGTTGTTTTTCTTGCACAGTGTTCGAAACTCATTGATTGTAATGGTTTCGATTCCAGCTTCTTTAATTGCAACATTTATTGGAATCTTCTTATTGGGCTATACCTTAAACTTAATGAGTTTGTTAGGATTATCGTTAGTAGTCGGAATCCTTGTGGATGATGCTATTGTGGTCCTCGAGAACATTTACAGGCATATGGAAATGGGTAAGAATAAAGTACGTGCAGCCTACGATGGTACAGCCGAAATTGGTGGCACTGTAACTTCTATTACCTTAGTAATTGTGGTTGTGTTTTTACCAATCGCTATGAGTACAGGTTTGGTATCCAATATCATTACACAATTTTGTATGACAGTAGTAATTTCAACATTACTTTCATTGTTGGCCTCTTTTACTATTATTCCTTGGTTATCCTCTCGTTTTGGAAAACTAGAACACATTGAAGGAAAAAATGCATTTGGAAGAATCATTCTTGGTTTTGAAAATATGTTAACTCGTTTTACAAATTGGGTAACTGTAATTTTAGAATGGTGTTTAAATCATTACATAAAAACTATTGGGATTGTACTCGTTTTGTTCTTTTCATCAATTGCCTTATTACCACTTGGATTTATTGGTGGTGAATTCTTTGCTTCTTCAGATAGTGGCGAGTTTTTAGTTCAAATTGAGATGCCAAAAGATGCTTCTTTAGAACAAACTAATTTTATGACTCAAAAAGCAGAAGCTTATTTGAAGAAAGAGCCTTATGTTTTTAGCCAAATTACCACAGTAGGACAAACTAGTGAAGGAATGGGTGCTGCACAATCAACAGCATACAAAGCTGAAATCAACGTAAAAATGATTGAACAAAAAGATCGTACAGATGATGCTACAGTATATGCTGCAAAAATTAAAAGAAAGCTTGAAAAAGTATTGGTTGGATCAAAAGTAAAAACCGTTCCTGTTGGTATTTTAGGTACAGCCGAAGATGCAAAATTGGGATTGATTGTTACTGGACCAAATGTAGAAAGTGCAATGAAATTTGCCAAATTAGCTGAGGCCGAATTACGTAAAATACCAGGTACAACAGAAATTAAATTAACCGTTGAAGACGGAAACCCTGAAATTAACGTTAAGGTGGATCGCGATAAAATGGCTGCACTTGGACTTACACTTCAAACGGTGGGTATGACAATGCAAACTGCCTATAGCGGTAATACTGATGGTAAATTTAGAGCTGGTGAATACGAATATGACATCAACATCAAGTACAATGCTTTTGATAGAAAAAATAGTACCGATGTTAGTAATTTGATATTTGTAAACAATGCTGGACAACAAATAAAGCTGTCTCAATTTGCTACAATTACTGAAGGTTCTGGACCAAGTAAATTAGAAAGACGTGACAAAACTGCATCTGTAACGGTACAAGGGCAAAATGTTGGTGTACCAGCAGGAACCATTGTTAATCAATGGCAAGCAAGATTAGACAAATTGCCTAAACCAACTGGTGTAGACTATATTTGGGGCGGAGACCAAGAAAACCAAAGCGAAGGTTTTGGTACTTTGGGAATAGCGCTTTTAGCAGCAATTATTCTTGTTTATCTTGTAATGGTTGGTCTATATGACAGCTTTGTTCACCCATTTGTCGTTCTTTTCGCCATTCCATTATCATTCATTGGTGCATTACTTGCATTGGCACTTACCAATAACTCGCTAAATATATTTACCATTTTAGGTATTATTATGCTTATTGGTCTGGTTTGTAAAAATGCCATTATGCTTGTAGACTACACCAATCAAAGAAGAGCCGCTGGAGAAACCATTCGTAAAGCTTTAATCCAAGCGAATCACGCTCGTTTGCGTCCGATTTTGATGACGACTATTGCGATGGTATTCGGTATGTTCCCAATTGCATTGGCTTCTGGTGCAGGTGCTGAATGGAAAAATGGCTTGGCTTGGGTAATTATTGGTGGATTGATTTCGTCATTGTTCCTAACCTTAATTATTGTTCCTGTAATCTATGAGATTATGGAAAAAATCATTGCCAAATTCTCTAAAGGAGAAAAAATGGATTATGAAGCTGAAATGATTGCAGATTATGACCATAAAGAATTAAGTGAAGATGGATTTAATCCAAAGCATACCCTTTAATTTTTGAATATTTGTTTTGTTTAACAAAAAGGCCGTCTAATTTGATTTAGACGGCCTTTTTAATAAAATAAAAAAAAGAAATTAATTTTTTACTGCAATAGCTTCTTGTTTCCAATTTTTAACCATTGCGATAGCATTATTAGAATAATCAACTTCGCTTAAATTTACATCTTTCCAAAAGAACCATTTACCAACTTTGGCACCTTCTTTATAAAATCCAGAGGCGTTTTTGGTTCCATCTTCATTGTATGCTACCCAGTATCCTTCTAGTTTACCGTTTTCAAAATAACCTTCTTGTTGTACTTGTCCGTTATCATAGAAATAGGTAGCTTTTACTTTTTTTCCAAAAGGTTCTAAAACAGGTTTAGAATCTTGCGCATATATCATTCCTGAGAACACCAATGCTACTGCTATTAAATATCTTTTCATATCGTTAGTTTTTAATGATTTATATCTTACTCTTATCAAAATTAGAGAATACTTTACATTAAAAAAACTTTTTGGTAACAATTTAGTAACATTGAGTGAAAACTTAACATTGGAAAAATTTGGGAACAAAAAAAATCAGCTGTAAACAGCTGATTTATAAATGATTATTACAAAAAATGACTAATTAAGCAAAGAATCTAATAATGTAGGTAATTCTGCAGAAGATGGTCTTGGTGCATCCGCTTTTACAATATTTCCTTTAGGGTCTACTAATATAAACCTTGGAATTCCAGTAATCTTATACTCCTGTACAAACTTAGAATTCCAATCATTATCAGCAAAAACCTGAACACCACCCAATTCTTTTTCTTTCACCATAGTTCTCCATTTTTCAACATCTTTAACTTTATCAATAGACATACTCAAGAATACGATATTTTTACCGTGATATTTTTCTTCAGTTTTTTTCAAAAATGGAATTTCCTGACGACAAGGTCCACACCAAGTAGCCCAAACATCAATGTAAACGTACTTTCCTCTAAAATCCTCTAACTTCGTTTTTCCACCTTTATAATTGTCATATTCAAAAGTTGGTGAAACACTACCATTCATTTTATTACTCTCCACTATTTGTTGATGGTATTGTTTTAAAGAAGCCAAATTCATTTCGATACTTTGTTTTTGTAGCGCAACAAATTCTGCATCTAATTTTTTACCTTCCAAACTAGCAATATCAGCTGCTTTTTTCTCCTCGATACGCTTTGCAAAGTCTACTTCGCTGGCTGCCAAAAGAGAATTGTAATCAAATTTAGATTCTGAAACAGCATTTTGAGCCAAGAAATTATTCTCTACTGCTCCCACTCCTGTGTAAACAATTGATTCATCAAATTGTTTGGCATCCATTTTTAATTTCAAATTGAAATTATTCTTCAAATACAATTGTGTGTATTCTTTACCATCATACAACATATAGAAACCTTTTTCAACAGCTGCAGTTCCTTTAAAAAGGCCTTTCTTGTCAACGCCAATTTTCAAAAGTTCTTTCCCATTGGTTCTATTTAAAATTCGAATGGTATCACTATTTCGATTAGCAATTTCGGCTTGAAGGGTAAAAGCTTCTTTTTTTTGTGCCTGACTTCCTTGTATTCCCAAAGCCAAAAGAGCCACAATACATAGTTTTTTCATAAAGTTATTTTTTGTGTTAATGCTCATCAAACATAGGAGTAAAAATCAAGTAAAATAAAAAATTAACATATTTTTAAAAATGAAAAGGATGTTGCAAACTTTTAGCGTTAATTTAATTTTTGTGTTTACTTTTGCAGTCTAAAATTTGGAACATGTATAGAAGTCATAATTGTGGCGAATTAAACGCCTCACATATTAATCAAGAAGTAACGTTAGCGGGTTGGGTACAAAAATCTCGTGATAAAGGATTCATGAATTGGGTCGACCTAAGAGACCGTTATGGAATTACACAATTGATATTTGACGAAAGTCGTACTGACAAAACGGTATTTGAATTAGCCAAAACCTTAGGAAGAGAATTTGTAATTCAGGTGAAAGGAACCGTTATTGAACGCGAAGCCAAAAACAACAATATTCCAACTGGAGCCATTGAAATTCTGGTAACAGAATTAACAATTTTAAATGCAGCATTAACTCCTCCATTTACTATAGAAGATGAAACAGATGGTGGCGAAGACATTCGAATGAAATACCGCTACTTGGATATTCGAAGAAATCCAGTAAAAAATAGTTTGCTTTTCCGTCACAAAGTGGCAATGGAAGTGCGCAAATACCTTTCTGATTTAGATTTTTGCGAAGTTGAAACTCCTTATTTAATAAAATCGACACCAGAAGGCGCGAGAGATTTCGTAGTTCCATCTCGAATGAATGAAGGACAGTTTTATGCGTTACCACAATCACCACAAACCTTCAAACAATTATTGATGGTGGGTGGAATGGATAAATATTTTCAGATTGTAAAATGTTTCCGTGATGAAGATTTACGTGCCGACAGACAACCAGAGTTTACACAAATCGATTGTGAAATGGCATTTGTAGAACAAGAAGACATTTTAAATGTTTTTGAAGGGCTAACCCGTCATTTATTAAAAAAATTGAAAGGCATCGAAGTTGACAAATTCCCAAGAATGACTTACGAACATGCTATGAAAACCTACGGAAACGACAAACCAGATATTCGTTTTGGAATGGAGTTTGGTGAATTGAATGCCTATGCTCAACATAAAGAGTTTCCAGTTTTCAATGCTGCTGAATTAGTAGTAGGTATTGCTGTTCCGGGTGCAGGAAACTATACTCGTAAAGAAATTGACGCATTGATTGATTGGGTAAAACGTCCACAAGTGGGTGCAAGCGGAATGGTATATGTAAAATGTAACGAAGACGGAACCTTTAAATCATCTGTAGATAAATTTTACGACCAAGAGGATTTAAGTAATTGGGCAAAAACTACAGGTGCAAAACCTGGAGACATGCTATTTGTATTGTCTGGTCCTGCCGACAAAACAAGAGCCCAACTTTCAGCCTTACGTATGGAATTGGCAACAAGATTAGGCTTGAGAAATCCAGCTGAGTTTGCTCCTCTTTGGGTAGTTGATTTTCCTTTATTAGAATTTGATGAAGAAAGCGGACGCTACCATGCGATGCACCATCCTTTTACTTCACCAAAACCAGAAGACTTGCATTTGCTTGAAACCAATCCTGGAAAAGTAAGAGCCAATGCCTATGATATGGTCTTGAACGGTAACGAAATTGGAGGCGGCTCTATTCGTATTCACGATAAAGCAACACAACAATTAATGTTCAAATACTTAGGTTTCACAGAAGAAGAAGCCAAAGCACAATTCGGATTCTTAATGGATGCGTTTCAATTTGGAGCACCACCTCATGGCGGATTAGCTTTTGGATTGGATAGATTAGTAGCTATTTTAGGAGGACAAGAAACCATTCGTGATTTTATTGCTTTCCCAAAAAACAATTCTGGTAGAGACGTAATGATTGACGCACCATCAAGAATTGATGATTCTCAATTAAACGAATTACACATTCAATTAAATTCAAAATAAACACTGAATAGTCTGTATATCAATATTTTTGAAAAAAAAGTATGACACGAATCATTTTTGTATTGTATTAAAGATTACATTTGTCACATTATAAATTATTATTATTATTACAATGCGTACAGGTACAGTTAAATTTTTCAATGAATCTAAAGGTTACGGATTCATTACAGACGAAGAAACAGGAAAAGACATTTTTGTTCATGCATCAGGAATCAAAGCGGAAGAATTACGCGAAGGAGACCGAGTGAGCTATGAAGAAGAAGAAGGAAGAAAAGGTAAAGTTGCTGCTCAAGTTGTAGTACTTTAAGCATAAAAATATTACAGTATTTTTTGCAAAATGGCAAAACGCTTCGAAATTTATCGAAGCGTTTTTTTTTGCCTTATACTAAAATTAAGAAATAATTATAATTTTTATTTATAATCATTAAAAATTAGGATGGATTAACAAACGTTTAGAAGTGAATTCAGGCATTTAACTTGTGTTTTAAATCCTTGCAACCTATCTTTGTGGCTCGTTTAAGCAAGAAAAAAAACTACTATGCAAACCGAACAAATCAACTTTATTCCAATTTTAATGCAATTGCTTCTTGCAGTTGGATTTGTAGCAGGAATCATCTTTATTTCTGGGAAATTAGGTCCAAAAAGAAATTCTGAAAACAAAGATAAAAATTTCGAATGCGGAATTGAATCCGTAGGAAATGCCAGAATTCCTTTCTCTGTGAAATACTTTTTGGTTGCCATCCTATTCGTTTTATTTGATGTCGAGGTTATCTTTTTATATCCTTGGGCCATCAATTTCAGAGAGTTAGGTATCGAAGGTATGATAAAAATGATTATTTTTATGCTTTTGTTACTAGTTGGTTTTTTCTATATTATCAAAAAGAAAGCCCTTGAGTGGGAATAAATAATAGAAATTGAATACTATATCAATTATGACAGATTCTAACACAAAAATGGTCGCTCCTCCAGAAGGAGTTGTTGGTGAAGGTTTTTTTGCAACCAAATTGAATGATGTTGTGGGATTAGCAAGAGCCAATTCATTATGGCCTTTACCGTTTGCTACTTCTTGTTGTGGTATCGAATTTATGGCTACCATGGCTTCTCATTATGACTTAGCACGTTTTGGCTCTGAAAGAGTAAGTTTCTCTCCAAGACAAGCAGATATGTTGATGGTTATGGGAACTATTTCAAAAAAAATGGGCCCAATTTTACGTCAAGTATACGAACAAATGTCTGAACCAAGATGGGTTATTGCTGTTGGTGCTTGTGCCTCTTCTGGCGGAATCTTCGACACGTACTCAGTACTTCAAGGAATTGACAAAGTAATCCCAGTTGATGTTTACGTTCCAGGATGTCCTCCAAGACCAGAACAAATAGTTGAGGGTGTTATGAAACTACAAGAAATCGTAAAAAACGAATCGGTTAGAAGAAGAAGCTCCCCAGAATACCAAGAATTATTAGCTTCTTATAATATCAAATAAAAGATGGCATTAGAAACAACCGAAATACAAGAAAAATTAGTAGCCACTTTTGGAACCGCTGTTTTTCAATTCAATCAAGATAGAGACATTTTTTCATTTGAAGTTTCAGCTGATGTAATTACTGCTGTAATTCTTTTCTTAAAAAATGACCCAAGCCTACGTTTTCATTTCTTAACCGATTTATGTGGAGTACATTACCCAGACAATGAGGAAGAAAGACAATTTGGTGTAGTATATCACATGCACAATTGGTACGAAAACAAGCGCATCCGAATCAAAACCTTTTTGAACGGTTCACAACCAGAAGTAAAATCTATTGCTAATATTTTTCTTTGTGCCAATTGGATGGAACGTGAAACCTATGATTTCTTTGGAATCAACTTCATCGGTCATCCACAATTGAAACGAATTTTGAATATGGACGAAATGGTTTCTTTCCCAATGCGTAAAGAATTCCCAATGGAAGACAGTGGAAGAACAGACAAAGATGACCGATTCTTCGGAAGAACACCTTCGAATTGCTAAAAAAAGAACTTATAATTTTTCACATTAGATAAATGTCAGAACTATTATTACCACCAGAGCATCGCTATGCTAAAATAATCAAAGAGCGTCATAATGAAGATGGAAGTGAGCTTTCAATTCTGAATTTAGGACCAACTCACCCTGCAACACACGGTATTTTTCAAAACATCTTATTGATGGATGGAGAAAAAATATTAGAAGCAGAACCTACCATTGGATACATCCATAGAGCCTTCGAAAAAATAGCCGAAAATCGTCCGTTTTACCAAATCACGCCACTTACAGACCGAATGAACTATTGTTCTTCACCGATCAATAATATGGGATGGTGGATGACATTAGAAAAACTATTAGGTGTTGAAGTTCCCAAAAGAGCACAATACCTTCGTGTAATTGTAATGGAATTAGCCAGAATAACCGATCACCTTATTTGCAACTCCATTCTAGGGGTAGATACTGGTGCTTATACTGGATTTTTGTATGTTTTCCAATTTAGAGAAAAAGTATACGAAATTTACGAAGAAATATGTGGAGCTCGTTTAACGACCAATATGGGAAGAATTGGAGGTTTTGAAAGAGACTGGTCACCAAAAGCCTTTGAATTACTAAACACTTTCCTAGAAGATTTCCCAGTAGCTTGGAAAGAATTTGAAAACTTATTCGAAAGAAATAGAATCTTTATAGATAGAACCGTAAATGTTGGAGGAATTACTGCCGAAAAAGCTTTGGCTTATGGCTTTACGGGTCCTAATTTACGTGCCGCAGGTGTTGATTATGATGTTCGTGTGGCGCAACCTTATTCTTCTTACGAAGACTTTGACTTTATTGTACCAGTTGGAAAATCAGGTGATACTTATGACCGTTTTTGTGTACGTAATGCAGAAGTTTGGGAAAGTTTAAGCATCATCAAACAAGCCTTAGCTAAAATGCCAGCTGGTAATGAATACCACGCTGATGTTCCTGAATATTATTTGCCTCCAAAAGAAGATGTATACACTACTATGGAATCTTTGATTTATCATTTCAAGATTGTTATGGGTGAAGTTCCAGTTCCTGTTGGAGAAGTATACCATCCGGTTGAAGGAGCCAATGGAGAAATTGGATTCTATTTAGTATCAGACGGAAGTAGAACACCTTATCGTTTGCATTTCCGTAGGCCTTGTTTTATTTATTATCAAGCCTATCCAGAAATGATTAAAGGCTCTATGCTTTCAGATGCGATAGTAATATTATCAAGTTTAAATGTTATCGCAGGAGAATTAGATGCTTAACGATTTTAAAGCAGTGCTTTTTTAGATTTAAGATTTAAAAAAACTTTGTGACTTTGAGCCTTTGCGGCAAACAATATAAAAATGGAAAGAAAACATTACAATCAAGAAATAAACATGACTGAAGCATTGATGGAACGCATCAATGAACTAATCAGTCATTATCCTGAAGACAAAAGAAAATCAGCGCTATTGCCTGTTTTGCATGAAGTTCAAGATGCTCATGACAACTGGTTAAGCATTGAACTACAAAATAAAGTAGCTGAAATTCTTCATATCAAACCCATCGAAGTCTATGAAGTGGTTACTTTTTACACCATGTTCAACCAAAGACCTATTGGGAAATACATGTTCGAATTTTGCCAAACTTCGCCTTGTTGCTTGAATGGTGTAGAAAATTTAATGGACTACACTTGTGATAAATTAGGTGTTAAAGTTGGAGAACCAACTGCTGATGGCTTGTTCGAAGTAAGAGGAGTGGAATGCTTAGGTGCTTGTGGTTATGCGCCAATGATGCAACTAGGTGACTTCTACAAAGAACATTTGACTGAAGAAAAAATCGATCAAATCATTACTGATTGCCGAGATAATAAAATAATATTACACGATAAATAAGATGTCACAAAAAATATTATTAGACAAAATCAATATTCCAGGAATAAAAACCTACGAAGTCTATCGTGCAAATGGAGGCTACGCTTCTGTAGAGAAAGCTTTAAAAACATTAACACCTGATGAAGTAGTAGAGGAAGTAAAAACGTCTGGTTTAAGAGGTCGTGGTGGAGCAGGATTCCCAGCGGGTATGAAGTGGAGTTTTATCGATAAAAAATCAGGTAAACCACGTCATTTAGTTTGTAATGCTGACGAATCTGAACCAGGAACCTTTAAGGATCGTTTCTTAATGGAATATATTCCGCATTTATTGATTGAAGGAATGATTACTTCTAGTTATGCACTAGGCGCTAATCGTTCTTACATTTACATTCGTGGTGAATACATGTGGGTTTACAAAATTTTAGAAAGAGCCATTGCTGAAGCAAAAGCTGCAGGATGGTTAGGAAAAAATATATTAGGAACAGGTTACGATTTAGAGTTACATGTTCACTGCGGTGGTGGAGCTTATATTTGTGGAGAAGAAACTGCTCTTATCGAATCTTTAGAAGGAAAACGTGGTAATCCACGTATCAAACCACCTTTCCCTGCGGTTTCTGGTCTTTGGGCTAATCCAACCGTAGTTAACAATGTGGAAACTATTGCTGCAGTGCCTTGGATTGTAAACAATTCTGGAGCTGATTATGCTAAAATAGGTGTAGGAAGATCTACAGGAACCAAATTAATCTCCGCTTCTGGACATATCAAAAACCCAGGAGTTTATGAAATAGAACTAGGATTAAGCGTATACGAATTCATGAATTCTGATGAATATTTAGGAGGAATGAGTTCTGACCGTCCTTTGAAAGCATTTGTGCCAGGAGGAAGTTCGGTGCCAATTTTGCCAGCTAACTTAATCTATAAAACCGCTGCAGGTGAAGACCGATTGATGACTTATGAGTCATTGAGCGATGGTGGTTTTGCTACGGGATCGATGTTAGGTTCTGGTGGATTCATCGTGTATAATGACACTAGCTGTATTGTTAGAAACACTTGGAATTTCTCTCGTTTCTATCACCATGAAAGTTGCGGTCAATGTACACCTTGCCGTGAAGGTACTGGTTGGTTAGAAAAAGTATTGCACCGTATCGAAAACGGACACGGACGCGAAGAAGATATTGATTTGTTGTTGAGTATTCAGAGTAAAATCGAAGGAAACACTATTTGTCCATTAGGTGATGCGGCTTCATGGCCAGTAGCTGCGGCTATTCGCCATTTTAGAGACGAATTTGAATACCATATTCGTTTCCCAGAAAAAATAAAAAACAGAGATCATTTTGTTGCTGAACCATTCGAACAGGTTAAACACTTAGTTGGTAAAGTAACAATCTAAAGTTTTACTATGAAAAAAAATTTAGTAATTATTATAACTTTAATTATTAGTTTAAATAGTTATGCTCAACAAAGATTTAATGGTTATGTTGTTACAAATTCAAACGATACTATTAAGTGTAAATTTTCATTAGAAATGAATATTTTTGATAAAACCCTATTTTATGATTCAGGAATAAGCAATAGAGCAAAAATTTTTAAAGAAAATGGTGAAAAAGTAAAATATAAACCTTCGGAATTGAAGACTGTGTTTATTACAGGTCCAAAACAAGGAGATTATAAATTTGTAAGCCTAAAAGCAGACAATTATGAACATTTTTATCATGAAATAATTGTAGGTCGTTTATCATATTACGTTTTGTATAAAGCTAATCTTTCAGGAGGATTTCCTTATGAGAAGCCTTTTATTCTAAAAGAAAACAAACTTGTTAGCATAGACGGATTTAGCAGAAGAAAGACTTTTGGAGAATTAATAATAGACTATCCTGAGTTATATAAAAAATGGATGGATTCAAATAATTATTATAAAATAGATCAAATTACAGAAGTTTTGAAATTGTACAATGAGTACTTTACAAAGTAACATTTAAAAAGAATATCAATTCCATATAGAGATTTGAAATAAAGTATAAAAAATGAAAGTAACAATAGACGGTCAGTCGATAGAAGTAGAACCAGGAACAACCATCCTACAAGCCGCTCGTATGATTGGTGGAGATGTAGTTCCACCAGCGATGTGTTATTATTCTAAACTAAAAGGAAGCGGTGGTAAATGCCGTTGTTGTTTAGTTGAAGTATCCAAAGGAAGTGAAGCTGACCCAAGACCAATGCCAAAATTAATGGCCTCTTGTGTAACAGGCTGTATGGACGGAATGGAAGTAAACAGCAAATCTTCTGAAAGAGTTACCGAAGCTAGAAAAGCAGTAACGGAGTTTTTACTCATCAACCATCCATTAGATTGTCCAATATGTGACCAAGCAGGAGAATGTGATTTACAGAACTTAAGCTTTGAACACGGGAAATCTCAAACTCGTTATATTGAAGAAAAAAGAACATTTGAACCTGAAAATATTGGTCCAAATATTCAACTACATATGAATCGTTGCATTTTGTGCCAAAGATGTGTACAAGTTGCCGACCAACTAACAGACAATCGCGTACACGGTGTATTAGACAGAGGAGACCATGCTAATATCTCTACTTGTATTTCTAAAGCGATTGACAATGAATTCTCAGGAAATATGATTGATGTATGTCCTGTTGGAGCATTGACTGACAAAACCTTCCGTTTCAAATCGAGAGTTTGGTTTAACAAACCTTATAATGCACATAGAGAATGTACTACTCCAGGATGTTGTGGTAAAACTACCGTTTGGATGTTTGGTGGCGAAATTCAACGTGTAACTGGAAGAAAAGACGAGTACCACGAAGTAGAAGAGTTCATTTGTAACACTTGTCGTTTTGATAAGAAAGATGTAAATGATTGGGTAATTGAAGGACCAAGAGTTTTTGAAAAAGATTCTGTTATCAACCAAAACAATTACACCAAAACAGAAAAAGTAATCATCGATACAGAAGAAAATATCTTATTAGGTAGAGCTCAAGACCGTAAAAAAATCAGTATGGCTGAGATTGATTACAATGAAAAAATTGATGGCAACTTAATAGATTCGAACAAAAATGGATAGTACTTTTATAATAGAAAAAAGTGTTGTAATCGTAGTAGTATTTGCAATTACTATGCTTGTTGCTATGTATTCTACATGGGCAGAACGTAAAGTTGCAGCATTTTTACAAGACCGTGTAGGACCAAACAGAGCTGGATGGGGTGGTTTATTTCAACCTTTGGCAGATGGTTTGAAACTTTTTGCAAAAGAAGAGTTTGAGCCTAACACGCCAAACCGCTTTTTGTTTTTTGTAGGTCCTGGTATTGCAATGGGAACTGCTTTAATGACAAGTGCTGTTATTCCTTGGGGCGACCGTTTACATCTTTTTGGAAAAGACATTTTACTACAAGCTACAGATATTAATATTGGCCTTTTATACTTTTTTGGAGTAGTTTCAATTGGGGTATACGGAATCATGATTGGTGGATGGGCTTCTAATAATAAATTCTCATTGATGGGAGCTGTTCGTGCGGCTTCTCAAATGGTATCATACGAGGTGGCTATGGGATTATCCATGATTGCTTTATTGATGATGACAGGAACTTTGAGTTTAAGAGAAATTTCGGCTCAACAAGCTGGAATGAATTGGAATGTATTTTATCAACCCTTATCGTTCTTAATCTTTTTGATTTGTGCATTTGCAGAAAGTAACCGTACGCCATTTGACTTACCAGAATGTGAAAGTGAATTGATTGGTGGTTACCATACGGAATATTCTTCTATGAAAATGGGATTCTACTTATTTGCTGAATATGCTAATATGTTTATCTCGTCGACTATATTATCTATTTTATTCTTTGGTGGGTATAATTATCCAGGAATGGCGTATGCTGTTGAAAACTGGGGAGTGAATATTGGTAATATTATCGGAATAGTTGTTTTATTTGCAAAAATATTCGGATTCATCTTTTTCTATATGTGGGTAAGATGGACAATCCCTAGATTTAGATACGACCAATTGATGCATTTAGGTTGGAGAATTTTGATTCCACTTTCGATTATCAATATTATCATTACTGGAATTGTTATTTTGAGAGCAGATATTGCTGCTTATTTAGGATTCTAATTTAATTACGAAGAGCCCTAGCCCTGATAGTAGCGGCATCCTTTTGTTTTTTTCTTTAAAAAACAAAAGATATAGCGGATAGCAGGATTAGCTTTAAATAAAAAGAAAAAATGTCAATAGAAACTATATCATTATCGGGTAGAAAAAAGATGGTTTCCAATAAGGAGATGACCTTTTTGGAGCGTATGTATCTTGTGGCGATTGTAAAGGGTTTAATCATTACAATCCAACACTTCTTTAAAAAGAAAGCCACAATTCATTACCCAGAACAAGTGCGTACTATGAGTCCAGTTTATAGAGGACAGCACATGTTGAAAAGAGATGAACAAGGTAGAGAAAACTGTACTGCGTGTGGATTATGTGCGTTGTCATGTCCTGCTGAAGCCATTACGATGAAAGCAGCTGAGCGTAAGGCAGATGAAAAACACTTGTATCGCGAAGAAAAATATGCCGAAATCTACGAAATCAATATGTTGCGTTGTATTTTCTGTGGTTTGTGCGAAGAGGCTTGTCCTAAAGATGCTATTTATTTAACTATTTCAAAAGAATTAGTTCCTGCTAATTACGATAGAGAAGACTTTATTTTTGGAAAAGATAAATTGGTAATGCCTTTAGAAATGGCGATTAAAAATACTCAACTTCAAAACGCTAACTAATGTCTACAGTACTCATCGTTTTTTGCCTGTTAGGCTTTATTACATTGGCCAGTGCCTTTCTAACGGTTTTTAGCCGAAATCCAATACACAGTGCTATTTACTTAGTGATTTGTTTCTTCTCGATTGCAGGTCATTATTTATTATTGAATGCTCAATTTTTAGCCATAGTTCATATCATTGTTTACTCTGGTGCGATTATGATTTTGTTCTTATTTACAATCATGTTAATGAATTTGAATAAGGAAGATGAAGTACATAAACCAAGAATTACACGTTTAGGTGCCATTGTTTCGTTTTGTTTAGTATGCTTGGTATTGATTGCAATTTTTACCAATTCAAAACCAATCGTTGGAGAATATGTAGCTACTGGTGAAGATTACCAATCCATCAATGTTTTGGGTAAAATTCTATTAAACGAATATATGGTTCCGTTTGAATTCGCCTCTATTTTGTTATTGACAGCTATGATAGGAACGGTTCTATTGTCTAAAAAAGAAAAATTAGAAAAGTAAGATGAATAATATTTTAAACCAAATTGGGATCGAAAACTACATCTTTTTGAGTGTCATACTTTTTTGTATCGGCATCTTTGGAGTTTTATACAGACGAAATGCCATCATTGTTTTCATGTCGATTGAGATTATGTTGAATGCCGTGAATTTACTTTTTGTAGCTTTCTCCACTTATCACCAAGATGCGCAAGGACAAGTTTTTGTGTTTTTCTCAATGGCGGTAGCGGCAGCAGAAGTAGCTGTTGGACTTGCGATTTTAGTTTCTATTTTTAGAAATCTAGGGTCGATTAGTATCGATAATTTAAAAAACTTAAAAGGATAAATGGAAATGAATACCAACATAGCATTAGTCTTAGTCCTAGCTCCTTTAGTAGGCTTTTTAATCAATGTGTTTTTTGGAAAAAATTTAGGAAAAACAGTTTCGGGAGCTCTTGGAACTTTGACCGTTTTAGTATCGTTTGTCGCTACTTGCTTTTTCTTCAGTACAGTTTCTTCGTCAAAAGAAGCGATACAAATTTCATTATTTGATTGGATTCAGATAGGAACATTTAAAATAGATTTAGGTTTTTTAATTGACCAACTATCAGTATTGTGGTTGCTTTTTGTAACGGGTATTGGTTCGTTGATTCACTTATACTCTATTAGTTATATGCATGATGATGAAAATATGCACAAGTTTTTTGCGTATTTGAATCTGTTTGTGTTTTTCATGATTACTCTTGTTATTGGAAGTAACTTATTGGTTTTATTCATCGGATGGGAAGGCGTTGGACTTTGCTCTTACTTACTTATTGGTTTTTGGTATAAAAATCAAGACTATAATGATGCTGCCAAAAAAGCTTTCATTATGAACAGAATTGGTGACTTAGGGTTATTGATTGGTATCTTCATTTTAGGAAGACAATTCAATACTTTAGATTACACTTCTTTGAAAACTATTATTTCTGGTGCTTCAGAGCTTAACTTATACGCTGTTGCAGTAGCTGCATTTTCTTTATTTATTGGAGCTTGTGGTAAATCGGCACAAATTCCGTTGTACACTTGGTTACCTGATGCGATGGCTGGACCAACACCAGTTTCGGCTTTGATTCACGCTGCAACGATGGTAACTGCGGGTATCTTTATGATTACTCGTTTGAATTTCATCTTTGATTTAGCCCCAGACGTTCAAAACATCATTGCAATAGTGGGTGCTATAACTTCTCTTGTAGCCGCAACTATTGGATTAGCACAAAATGATATCAAAAAAGTATTGGCATATTCTACCGTTTCTCAATTGGGATTAATGTTCTTGGCTTTGGGATTAGGTGCTTATGAAGTAGCCGTTTTCCATGTTATCACTCATGCTTTTTTCAAAGCTTGTTTGTTCTTAGGTTCTGGTTCTGTAATTCATGCTTTACACGGGGAACAAGACATGCGCAATATGGGTGGTTTACGTAAAGTTATGCCAGTAACTTTCATCACTATGTTGGTGTCTTCTCTAGCAATTTCAGGTGTTCCTTTGTTTTCAGGGTTTTTCTCTAAAGATGAGATTTTGTTAACTGCTTTTCACCACAACATTCCTTTATGGGTAATTGGTTCTGTGGCGTCTATTATGACTGCTTTTTATATGTTCCGTTTGCTTTTCTTAACTTTCTTCAAAGAGTTTAGAGGAACCGAAGAACAAAAACATCACTTACACGAAAGTCCAGCCTTGATTACTGTGCCTTTGATTATTTTAGCAATTTTGGCCACTTTTGGTGGATTGATAAGCTTACCTGGAAATAGCTGGTTGAACCATTATTTAATTCCGATACTACCTAAATTAGCAACTGCTGAACATCATTTAGGTACAACAGAATATGCATTAATGGCTATTGCAGTGATTGGAGGAATTGTAGGTATTGCAATTGCTTACTTCAAATACATCAAAAATGATACAGTACCGCCAGCGGATGCTGAAATCACTGGATTTACAAAAGTCGTATACAACAAATATTATGTTGATGAGTTGTATGATACGCTTTTTGTAAAAACAACTAATACTTTGTCTCGCTTCTTTAGAGATTATGTTGAAACAGGTATCTCTAGCTTTGTTTTTGGTCTTGGAAAAGTAACTAACGAATTAGGATTTTATGGAAGAAAAGTACAAAATGGAAGTGTAGGTTTATACCTTTTTGCTTTTGTTTTGGGGCTTTGCGCGATTATTTCCTTTTTATTTTTAGCACAATAATACACACATACTATGAACGTATCTCTTATATTACTATTACTTTTAATTGGCGCTTTAGTCACTTATTTGGCTGGTGACAAACTCGCTTCAAAGGTAGCCTTGTTGTTTGGACTAGGTACATTTGGAGCCTCTATTGTGCTTTTGAATCAGTATAATGCAGGTGAAAACATTAGTTTAATAGCGAACTGGATTAATCAACCTAAAGTGGTTTTTGCTCTAAAGGCAGATGGATTATCATTAGCAATGCTATTATTAACTACAGCATTAACTCCTATAATTATTTATTCTTCTTTTGGAAATGACCTAAAAAATGCCAAGTCATTTTATGCCTTAGTTTTGTTTATGGCTTTTGCAATGGTAGGTACGTTTTTAGCTTCAGACGGACTATTGTACTACATCTTTTGGGAATTAGCTTTATTACCTATTTACTTTATTGCTTTAGTATGGGGTAATGGTGATGCTGAGGAACGCAAAAAAACAGTAGTTAAATTCTTTATCTATACACTTGCAGGTTCCTTGTTTATGTTGGTTGCCTTTGTTTATATGTACCAACAAGCGGGAAGCTTTTTACTAGAAGATTTATATAAATTAAACTTAACTGCTTCTGAACAAAAATGGATTTTCCTAGCTTTCTTCGGAGCTTATGCTATCAAAATACCATTAATTCCTTTTCATACTTGGCAAGCGAATGTATACCAAAAAGCACCAACTGTTGGTACCATGTTACTTTCAGGTATTATGCTAAAAATGGGATTATACAGCGTTCTGCGTTGGCAATTGCCTCTATCTAGAATTGCAGCTAAAGAATATATGCCAATTTTTATCGCTATCGGTATTGCTGGTGTTGTTTATGGCTCAATTGTAGCGCTAAGACAAAAGGATTTAAAAAAGTTACTGGCTTATTCTTCCTTAGCTCACGTTGGTTTAATCGCTGCTGGAGCTTACACTTTAACCATCGATGGATTTAGAGGTGCTGTTTTGCAAATGATTGCTCACGGATTTGTAGTGGTAGGTCTTTTCTTTGCTGCTGAAATCATTTACAGAAGATATGAAACAAGAGCCATTTCAGAAATGGGAGGCATTCGTGCATTAGCACCAAAATTTACCTCTTTGTTTTTAATTTTAGTTTTGGCCTCTGTTGCTTTACCAACTACATTCAACTTTGTTGGGGAATTTACAGTTTTGTATAGCTTGTCTCAAATCAATATTTGGTTTGCCATCTTGGGCGGTACAACCATTATTTTTGGGGCTTATTATATGCTTAAGATGTTTCAATATGTTATGCTTGGTGAAACAAATACCAAAACGTTTTACCCTCTTTCATTAAGCGAAACCATAACGTTACTAAGTATAGTTGCTGTACTGTTCTTTTTTGGATTGTATCCAAAACCAATTACAGACTTAATCACACCAAGTCTAGAAGAAATTTTAAATCAAATCAATAAGATTTAGGAATTTAATAATTAGGAATTAGGATTTTTTAAAAATGACAAAAGAGGAACTTAAAAATAGAACCAAACAATTTGCTTTGGATGTTTTTAAATTTTTAATGAGTCTAGAGAAAACAAAAGCAAATGATGTAGTCTCTTTTCAACTTTTTAAATCATCATCATCAGTTGCAGCGAATTACAGAGCTGTTTGTAGAGGAAAATCAGATGCTGATTTTTTAAACAAACTAAAAATTGTAGATGAAGAAGCAGATGAAAGTTTGTTTTGGTTAGAATTTATAAAGGGTTTAGAAGTACCTTGTGATAAAACAGTATTAGATTCACTAATAAAAGAAGCAAATGAATTAGTATCAATTTTTTCAGCTGCCATAAAAACAATAAAAGAAAAAAATAACAGTAAAAAATAGGGCTTTTGAGATGGTGAATTAAGTGTTACTTTTAAATCCTAAATCAAAAATCCTGAATCAAAAAATCAAAAATGAATACATTAATAGCTATAATAGGATTAGGTGTTTTATGCCTTTTATTTGAAATTCTTGATTTCAGAAAAGCAATTATTCCTGTAACCATCATTGGATTATTAGGTGTACTTGGCTTAACCGTTGCCGATTACAATGCACCTGCTTCTTATTACAACAATATGATTTCGGTCAATAATTTCTCTGTTACTTTTTCGAGTTTATTTATTGTACTTACCATATTTTTAGTGGCATTAAGCCATAACTTTTACGAAAATCATCAGTCAAAATTATCTGATTTTGTTGCCATAAAAATATTCTTATTATCAGGAGCTGTTGCGATGGTTTCTTTTGGAAACTTAGCTATGTTCTTCTTAGGCATTGAAGTTTTATCTATTTCATTATACATTCTTGCTGCAAGTAACCGAATGAACTTAAAAAGCAATGAAGCAGGTATGAAATACTTTTTGATGGGTTCATTTGCTTCTGGAATCATTCTTTTTGGTATCTGCCTTGTTTATGGTGCTATGGGAAGCTTTGATGTTTCAGAAATAAGTCAAATGTCTCAATCGGCTGAATTACCAATATGGTTCCCAATTGGTATTATTTTATTGAGCATTGGTATGTTATTTAAAATTGCTGCTGTACCTTTCCATTTTTGGGCACCAGATGTTTATGAAGGTTCTCCATCAATGACTACAGCGACGATGAGTACGTTAGCAAAAGTTGTGGCAATGGCTACATTTTTCAAATTACTATCGGCTTTGAATGCCGATTTAAATTATAACTTCCAATTGGTGATTGTTATTATTTCTATTGCTTCAATGACAGTGGGTAATATTATGGCATTAAAACAAAGCAATGTAAAACGTATGTTGGCCTTTTCAGGTATATCTCACGCTGGTTTTATGATTATGACTTTGTTAAGCATCGGAACTTCTGCTGGAAGTTTATTGTACTATGCTACTGCTTATTCTTTGGCTGGTATTGGTGCTTTTAGCGTGCTACTTTACGTATGCAAAAACCAAAACAACGAAGACATTACCAATTTCCAAGGTTTAGGCAAAACCAATCCGCTATTGGCAGCTGTTTTAACGGGTTCATTATTGTCAATG
This sequence comes from Flavobacterium sp. 9R, assembly GCF_902506345.1. Classification (NCBI taxonomy): domain Bacteria; kingdom Pseudomonadati; phylum Bacteroidota; class Flavobacteriia; order Flavobacteriales; family Flavobacteriaceae; genus Flavobacterium; species Flavobacterium sp. 9R. Next base: position 2,452,253 of record NZ_LR733413.1, read on the forward strand.
GCAGGAATTCCTATATTTTCTGGTTTCTTCGCTAAATTGGCTTTATTCAACCAAACAATTGATGCTGGCTACTTAGTTGTCGTAATTGTTGCCGTAATCAACTCTATCATAAGTGTGGGGTATTACTTCAAATTAATTTTAGCGATGTACAGTAAAGAGCCAAACGAATCTAGAACTGGAAAACCATTCTTGATTTATGCTGTAGCCATTCTTTCATTGTTATTAAACATAGCGTTAGGACTTTTCCCTTCCCTAGTAATGGATTTGATTTAAAACCGAATTCAATATAAATTACAACCGTCTCCAATGTACTTTTGAGACGGTTTTTTTTATAATATAAACTTTAAAAACGAAGCTTTGCTTTGAAATCAGTTATTTTTGTATCACTAAATAAAATAAAATGTCATCAATAATAAACATACAAATTTGGTCTGATATTATGTGTCCATTTTGCTACATCGGAAAACGAAGACTAGAATCAGCCATTGCACAATTCGAATTTAAAAATGCCGTAACTATCGAGTGGAAAAGTTTCCAATTAGATGCCAACTTCGTTGCTTCAAAAGAAGATAGTTTGGTTGAACATTTAGCAGAAAAATATAGAAAAGATACCGATTGGGCACAACAGATGCTCGATGATATGACACAGAATGCTAAAAACGTTGGTCTGGATTTTCACTTTGAAAAAGCTAAAATGGCGAATTCCTATAATGCACATCGTTTGTTGCATTTGGCCAAAGAGAAAGAACTCGCTGATTCGTTAAAAGAGTTATTATTCAAAGCCTATCTTACCGACGGATTAGACATCAACAACATTGCCGTGCTAACTGCTATAGGAAAAGAAGTTGGATTGGAAGAGGAAAGCGTAAACTCAGTTCTTTCCTCAGATAGGTTTGGTGATGCCGTTAGAAAAGACCAACAAGAAGCACAAGCCATAGGCGTGCAAGGAGTTCCATTTTTTGTTCTGAATAATAAATATGCCGTTTCAGGAGCGCAATATCCTGAAACTTTTTTGAATGCCTTGAAACAAATTTGGGAAGAAGTAGAAAACACTAGCATCAACACGGAAGCAGATAATTCTTGTTGTGGCATAGACGGATGCAATTAAAAACCAATGGATATAAAAAATAAAACAATCCGCTGGGGAATTATTGGTTGCGGAAATGTAACCGAAATCAAAAGTGGACCCGCCTATCAAAAAACAGAAGGATTTACCATCGGAGCTGTGATGCGTCGTGATGAAGAAAAAGCGGCTGATTATGCCAAAAGACACGGCATAGCCAAATACTACACCGATGCTGATGCCCTAATCAACGACGCTGAAATAGATGCGGTTTATATTGCAACGCCTCCAGATGTTCACAAATATTATGGTCTAAAAGTAGCCGAAGCTGGAAAACCCTGTTGTATAGAAAAACCATTAGCGCCCAACTATAAAGATTGTGTTGCCATCTCCGAAGCATTTGCCTTTAAAAACATTCCATTATTTGTTGCCTATTACAGACGTACCTTGCCAAGATTTGAGCAAATAAGAGAATGGATTAACACAAATAAAATTGGCACAATTAGACACCTTCATTGGCATTTGAGCAAACCCACCTCAGCACAAGACCTTTCAGGAGAATACAATTGGAGAACCGATAGTAAAATTGCTACAGGAGGCTATTTTGATGATTTGGCCAGTCACGGATTGGATTTGTTTGTGCACTATTTTGGAACCATAACTAATGTTTCGGGAATTAGTCTCAACCAACAAGGGTTATACACCGCAAAAGATGCCGCAACAGCTTGCTGGCTACATCAATCAGGTATAACTGGAAGTGGTTGTTGGAATTTTGGCACTTTAAAACGAGAAGACAAAGTTACTATTTATGGTAGCGAGGGTACTATTACTTTTTCCGTTTTTGAAAACGAACCTATTCTAATCACAACATCAGAAGGCACAACAGCACACGAAATAGCACACCCAGAAAACATTCAATTGTATCACGTGCAACAAATGAGAGAGCACTTATTAGGTCGTTCACAACATCCCTCAACGGGAGCAACAGCAACTCATACCAACTGGGTTATGGATCAAATTGTTGGAAATGAATTATAAAAAAAGCGACACTTGTCGCTTTTTTTACCATAAAATCTCTTGAATTTCACCCTTCTTTAGCTGTATCACTTTGGTTTGATTCTCATAAATAAGAGTAGACTTTCCGCCCAATTTACTTGAAATAATTAGCTTACTAAGTCTCTTTTTATCCCAATGCATTTCGAGTTCGAAGCCTCCTCTGGCACAGATTCCTTTGATAGTTCCAGTTTCCCAAGCATCGGGTAAGGCCGGCAATAGTCTTATCTCGTTTTCATCAGATTGCACCAACATCTCGACTACAGCAGCAGTACCACCAAAATTACCATCAATTTGGAAAGGTGGATGCGCATCAAATAAATTTGGATAAGTTCCCCCTCCTCTCCTTGGTTTTTCGCTTTTCTTTCCATCTGGATCTACATATCGAAGCAGTTCTCTAAACATCTTGTAAGCACGATTACCATCCCAAAGTCTCGCCCAAAGATTAATCCTCCAGCCTTTGGACCAACCAGTAGTTTCATCGCCTTTAATCTCTAAAGTATTTTTACAAGCTAAAGCCAATTCAGGAGTTTTGGAAGGTGTAATATGATTACCAGGAAACAATCCGAATAAATGCGATTGATGACGATGTTTAGAATCTTTATCCTCCCAATCAAAATACCATTCTTGTAAATTCCCCTTTTTGCCAATTTGATAAGGATGCAATCTCGCTAAAACTCTTTCGAGCTGAGCTCTAAAATCGGCATCAATATTTAGGACTTTTGAAGCTTTTATTGTTTTATCAAAACATTCTCGAATCATTGCCAAATCGGCAGTTCCGCCATAAAGCGTTGCTCCTACAAAACCATTTTCAAGCTTGTATTGATTTTCAGGTGAAGTTGCAGGCGAAGTAATTAAATTACCCTTTTTATCTGAAACCAACCACGCTTTACAAAACTGTGCTGCTCCTTTCATCAATGGATAACCATCCTTTTCTAGATATTTTTTGTCTTGAGTAAAAATATAGTGCTCCCAAATATGAGTACTTAGCCAAGCACCCGCCAAAGGCCAACAAGCCCACATTGGGTCTTCTTTTCCGAATTGACCAACTGGATTTGACATCGCCCAAATATCGGAATTATGAGCTGCTGTCCAACCTTCATTGATTCCGTAAAAAGTCTTGGCAGTAACTTTTCCAGTTACCGAAAGATTCTTGATAAAACCCAATAAAGGCAAATGCATTTCAGATAAATTGCAGTTTTCGGCCAACCAATAATTTTCTTCAAGATTGATGTTCATCGTATAATTACTGCTCCAAGGTGGATTCAAGTAAGGATTCCATAAGCCTTGTAAATTAGCAGGAACCCCTAGAGTTCTCGAACTACTAATGAGTAAATAACGACCATAATTAAAGTAGAGAATTTCTAGATTTTTATCTTCTGCACCATCAGCATAGCGCAATAAACGTTCGTCTGTTGGTAAATTGGGTGCCGTAGTTTTCCCTAAATCAAATTGTACTCGTTGGTAAAATTTTTGATAATCTGCAACGTGTGCTTGCTTTAATTTATCGAATGAAAGAGCAAAAGCTTGATTCAACTTTTTAGTTGCAATTTTATGCGCATCTAGCCCTTCTGAAGCGGGATTTTTATCAAAACCATTGAAGCTGGTAGCGATAGATACATAAAGTATCGCTTCGGTAGCATTTTTTACCCCCAAAGTTGTATCGGTAGTTGTTAGTACCCCATCCGTACTTTTTATTTTTATTAAAGAAGTAAATCGCGTTCCTCTCTCTTTTTGAGTTAAGAATGAAGCAGGAACTGTGTACCCAGCATTTTCATGAATGGGTGCGTTACCATTCATTTCCAAAATTCTATTGTTGCAAATTGTTTGATGTTGTAATAAACTATTGCTGTTGATATCAAACTCTAAAGCCCCTTTTTGACTGGATTTTATTTTGATAATCAAAGCTTGATGTGGCGCAGAAACAAAATACTCACGGGTATATGTTACTCCCTGACTAACATAACTAACCTTGGAAGTAGCAGTCGCAAGATTCAATTCACGATAATAGTTAGTTGCCTTCTCTGTATGATGAAAATTAATTTCAAGTGTTCCCAAAGGAGCAAAAGATTCCGAATTTTTGCCTTGTATTTTTTTGTTTAATTCTTCGGCCAAAGGGTAGTTTTCTTGTGCCAATGCTGCACGGATTGCTGTAATATTTTTGTAAGCATCGGGGTTCATATTGGCATTTACAGGTTCGCCTGACCAAAGAGTAATATCATTCAAATAAATCTTATCTGAAAGGACGCCTCCAAAAACGGTAGCCCCAATTTTTCCGTTACCTAAAACCAAACTTTCCTCAAAAAATTCTGCAGGTTGGTTGTACCACAAAATGTGATTGGACTGGGCTTGGCCTTTTTCAAAAAAAGAAAAAATAATAAAAATGATGTAGGTGTATTTCATAAAGAAATATTTTTATCTGAATTTATGCTGATGCGGGTCATCCAAATATAACGTTGAGACGGGTTAAAACCCGTCTGTTGCGTTATGGATTTATTTTATATTTTTCATTGGCAGTAATCAATTCCCAATTATCAGTTCGGAATGGGGAAGCTGGAAATTTTTCTTTATTGAAAAGATTGACTTCGGTGTCATCGTCTGCCCAACCGTAACGAACTGCAACAGGATTTAGCACCTCATCGGTAGACACCATAATTTTATTGTCTTTAATAAAAGCTTTGGCTGAATAAAAAACTTTGTCGGCACCCGCAATTTCAAATCCTTTTAGTGGAACGTTGTTTGGTGTTGCAAGTCCACCACCAATAGCATCGAAAGTTAAAACAATCTGATTCCCTTTTATTTGCTGTGCTTTATAAATTGGACCTCCAAAAACTCCTTTTTGACCATACAAATTATTCAAAGCAATAGCTGCTAGACGCAAACCAACGTCTTTTTTATTGGTTGGATGAATGTCTTTCGCATTACCTATATCAGTAGTAACCGCCATTCCTGTATTTTTAATGTGTAAGGTTTCGGATTGAGCTTCGCGCAATTCTGCCCATCTACTTCCTTTGTTACTGTTGCCGCCAAACTCATCAAAAGTGGACAGTTGTACATAATAAAACGGAAAATCACCTTGTCCCCATTGGGTTCGCCAATCCTGAATCAGTAAAGGGAACGCTTTTTTATATTGATGAGCTCTCCAAACATTGGCTTCGCCCTGATACCAAAGTACCCCTTGAAAAGCATACGGAATTAATGGGTTGACCATCGCATTGTATAATAACGAGGGGAAAGAATTGGGTGAAATGGCAATTTTTACTTGAACGACATTAAACTTCCAAGCGCCGTCGATTTTAATTTCAGAATCATTGAAAGTTAACTTTAAATCAGAGGCATCACCGTAAATTCCACCACCACCTGTATAATCGGTAATTCGCACTGCAATCACATTTATGCCTTCTTTTAAAACTCCAGAAGGAATCGAATACTTTCTTGGAGCATCCCAGAGTTTATTGGTTCCAACCTGAACCCCATTGACATAGGTTACATCTTCGTCATCTATTTTGGACAAGTGTAAAACAGCTCCTTGTTGGGCTTGCTGTGCTGTTAGCACAATGGATTTTCGCATCCAAACTACACCATCAATATTGCCAATTTGTTGATTTTCCCATAATGAAGGAATTTTAATTTCTGGCCATTTGGAATCATTGAAATCTGATGTCTTAAATTGATTTTCATTATTCAAAGACACCTCAAAACCTTGAACTTTTTGAATATTGTCTAAAAGAGATTTCTTGTAGGTTTCAAAAACAGCGTCCATATTAACTTGGGGTATATGGTCAACACTGTTTTTAAATTCGTTGTTGTTGGCCAACGCTTCACGACTGGTCCAAGTTTCAACACAAGTTCCGCCCCAAGACGTATTGACAATTCCGATGGGAATTTTCAACTCAGCATATATTTTTTGGGCAAAAAAGTATCCAACTGCGGTAAAATCTTTTATGTTTTCAGCATTAGCATTTGTCCATTTTCCTTCTTTAAGCTCTTCTTTGGGAGTTCCACTCAAGTCTTGAGCCACTAAAAACTGACGAATCATCACGTTAGTAGCTTGGGCTTTTTGAGTTTCAAAATCGGGCAATTTGTACATTTGAAATTCCATATTGGATTGTCCGCTACAAATCCACACTTCTCCTACCAGAACATCCTTGAGAACTATTTGGTTTTTACCCTTTATAGAAAGTACAAAAGGTCCTCCTGCTTTTTCAGCGTCTAATTTTACCATCCATTTACCCGTTGCATCAGCAGTGATGGTTTTGGTTTGTTGCTTAAAATGAACCTCTATTTTTTCATTGGCATCGGCCCAACCCCAAACGGGTATTGGTTTGTTACGTTGCAATACCATTCCATCAGCAAAAATTAGCGGCATACGGACATTGGCATTTACAGCTATACCTGCAATGAAGAAAAGAAAAAAGATATATTTTTTCATTTTTTTGATTTAAAAAACAGCTAAGCCATTGAAAGTCTTTTAAGCAAATCATAAACTCTCAACAACTTAGCTATTCAAAATTATTTTAATCCGTCTTGCAAAGCTGTTAAAGCCTGCGTATCGTATACAGTATTATTAGTACGATTGAATATCGTCATAGTGTTAACGCCCATAAAACCGGCATCCCAATAGAATGGAATCATACCATTGGCTCTGGATTGTTTCACTACATATTTAAGGAAATCAGCTCTTGATTTAAGGTGTAAAGTCAACGCATCTCCCGTTAAATCACGTTTGATGGCACCAAACTCACCAAGAATCACAGGAATTCCTTTGTCTACAAATTGTGTTTTCATCGATTTGAAAAGCTTGTCTATATCGGCTTCTTCTCCCCAAGTTGGATTACGGTCCGTATCGGTAGTAGAATGATTTCCTGCTCCCCAATAGTAAAACATTTTACCCCAAGATTCATCTTTAGTCATCAACGTAAATTGGTAAGGATAAAAATGAACTTCGGCCATCATACGATTCGCTACCTTGTCTGTAGGTAAAGTCGTCATCAACTTATTGGTTTTTTCGATATCTGTTGATGGTCCTTGAATGATTAAATTACGATAAGCATTTTTCCCACCTGTAGAACGAACAGCATCAATAAATGTTTGGTGGTAAGAGTTTAAAACTGCCATTTGAGTAGCATTTTCAACGTTTGGTTCATTGGCACTAGCAAAAAGTAAATGCTCATCAAAACCTCTCAAATGTGTGGCAATTTGTTCCCAAAATGCTTTTTGCTTCGCATTGTTTTCAACTTTTTTAGCCTCAGTACAGTTGTTTTCTAACCAACCGCCATCCCAATGGATATTAACGATTACATACATATCATTGTCTACACAATACTGCACGACTTCTTTTACTCTGGCCAACCAATCTGCTTTAATCTGTGCATTCGTGCTATTCGCCAAATACTGATTCCAAGAACAAGGTATTCTAATGGCATTAAAACCATTAGCTTTTACAAAATCAATCAAAGCTTTGGTCACTTTAGGATTGCCCCAAGCTGTTTCGCCACCCGTTGCTTCCAACGTGTTTCCGATGTTCCAGCCTAGCTTCATTTTACTAGCTAATTCTGTTGCATTACTACTCATTCCCGTTGCATCTGCTGCAATTGGATTGGTATTATAACTAGGATACAAACTCAAACTTGCCGCTTGGGTTACAGTAACCTTAACATTTTTTTGCGCATTACCATCCATTACAAAAGTAAGAATGGCTTGGCGTGCTGAAGTTGTCGTATTGGCGGTAACATTGATTGTAACTTCTTGACTTTGCAAAGAAGAACTTGTAACCGATAGCGTACACCAAGCTTGGTCAGAAACAACAGCCCAATCTTTACCAGTCATAGTAATGGTAATGGCTGCACTTCTACTAGATTCCGCAATTGAAACACTGGTTGCACTAGAATTTATTGTTGTCTCAGCAGGCGTTGGATTGGTAGGTGTAGGCTCTGCATCGTCTTTGCTACAAGAAATTCCTATGAATACAAATAAAGTAAATAGGGTTTTTATAAAATTATTTTTCATATGTTCTATAGTTTTAATTAGTGGTTATGTGTTATCTCCTTATAATCTCTATTGTTCTTGACGATTTTATAAGTGCTTTTTAGTTAATAGTAATTATTACTTCGTTTGAATTATTTCTAGAAGAATTCCCTACATGCAACGTATATTTTCCAGGTTCAACAGTCCATTTTTTGTTAGTCACATTGTAGTATGCCAATTCTTTTACAGGAATTTTTACTGTAACCAGTTGCTCTCCTCCAGCTTTAACCCCTACTTTTTGGAATCCTTTTAGCTCTTGAGCAGCACGACTGATTTTAGAATCAGATTTAGTTGCGTAAACTTGCACGACTTCTTTTCCGTCGACTTTTCCAGTGTTTTTTACCGTTACTGAAACTGTAATTGTTTCGGTTGGTTTGTATTCTTTTTTATCGGTTTTAGCCGAATCAAAAGCAAATGTGGTGTAAGACAATCCGTAACCAAAGGGATAAAGTGGTGCAATTTTTTTGGTATCAAACCAACGATACCCTACCAAGATTCCTTCAGCATATTGCACCGTTTTGTTTCCAGGGAAACTATTCGTAGCATGTGCAGGAGAATCCATAATGTTTTTTGGCATGGTCCAAGGTAATTTCCCAGAAGGGTTAATTTTTCCTAACAATACATCGGCTAAAGCATTACCACCTTCAGAACCATTGAACCAACTCCATACTAATGCTTTGGTATTTTTGGCTACCTCCTGAATATCAAACGGTGCCCCAGCTACCATAACTACAATTGTTCTTGGATTCACTGCTAAAACTTTTTTAATCAATTCTTCTTGACCAAAAGGCAGTTTCAAACTTCTTCTATCCGAAGCTTCAGTTTCGTAATCGCGGTTAGAACCGGCAAAAATGATGGCTATATCAGATTTTTTGGCAGCATCGATGGCTTCTTGTAATTTGGCAGGGTCTAATTGGTCAATAGTCACAGGACCATTCAAGGTGATGTCTCCTAATTTTCCTTTATTTTTTTCGTCATAACGTTCCAAATAGCCTTCGGCATAATTGATTTGGATAGCAGACGGCAATCGGTTTTTCAAACCTTCTAGAGGTGTAATTTCTCTTTTGGTTTTTACCCCAGCACCAAAACCTCCTAAAGCATTTTTCTTGGTGGCATTGTTTCCGATTACAGCAATCGATTTAACGCCATCTAGTTGTAATGGCAAAGCGTTATTTTCGTTCTTTAACAACACTATATTCTCAGAAGCAATTTTGTAAGCGTCTTGATAATGCGCTTCGGTTGCAATACTTCCTTTTACACGGTCTTTACCACCCATTGCTTTGACTTGGAATAAAGTGCGCAAAATTCTTTTGATATGTATATCGATTTCTGCTTCAGAAATTTCGCCTGCTTTTACAGCTGCTATTAATTTATCAGCTAAGAAAAATTCATTGAACGGTTTTGGTGTTCCCATCTCAATGTCTAAACCGCTCTTTAAAGATTTTACTGTAGTGTGAACTGCCGCCCAATCTGAAACTACAATCCCTTTGAAACCCCATTCATCACGCAAAATTTTATTGAGCATATAGTCGTTTTCACATAGGTATTCGCCTCTGAACTTGTTGTAAGCTCCCATAATGCTGTATGCTTTTCCTTCTTTGACAGCCGCTTCAAAAGCGGGTAAATAAATTTCACGAAGCGTACGCTCGTCGATTTGTACGTCTACAAAATCACGATTAGTTTCTTGATTGTTGGCAGCAAAATGTTTAACACAAGCCATCACATCATTATCTTGCAATCCTACCACCATAGGAACCGTCATTTTTTTATTCAAAAAAGGGTCTTCGGTCATGTATTCATACGTTCTTCCTCCCAAGGGTGTTCGCACAATGTTTATGGCTGGCGAAAGCAGCATGTCTTTGCCTCTAGCTCTCAATTCTTGCCCTACACTATTACCGAAAGTATAGGCCATTTCTTGATTCCAAGTAGCGGCCAATCCACCTGCAGCAGGATAGTACGTTGCAAAATCATTCGTCAACCCAGCGGGAGCCCAATTATCTCGTGAAATTTCTTCGCGCACACCCAATGGACCATCGGCCATTTTCAGTTCTGGAATACCCAAACGAGGTACGGCTCCTGTAGAAAACATACTATTGCCGTGAAGCATGCCTATTTTTTCTTCTAATGTCAATTGCGATAGTAATGCATTGATTTCTGTATCATACTCAGTCCCGATTTCCTTTCCTTCATAGATTTTGGTATCGGCTGTAGCAACATTTCCTTCATTTTTACAAGAGACAACAGCCATAAAAGCAATTGCAGCTGATAAGTGAATTAGTTTCTTTTTCATAGGTCTATTTTTTTGTTTTTGGATAGTTAAAAATTAGTTTCTAATCCTAATTAATGATTAGCGTTTCACTAATTTTAGCAAGAAGACATCATTCTCACGAAGCTCAAAATCTCTCGTTAAAATCCCTTTGGCATCAACAGAAACTGTTGCCGTTGCTATGGGTGCTCCATTGTTGTTTTTCTTTAATACATCGACTTGTTGTGTAGTCAATTGTTTGGGTTGGTTCATGGCCAAATAATCGGTAAAGACATCATTTTGCTTGTAACCCACTTTATAGACTTTTAAATCGTATTTACCTTCTTTCAATCCAGTCAATTCCACCTTTACTTTACCTTTCAATTTTGCAGGCAAATCTTTGATGTAATATTGTTGGTTGTTGATGCTATTTTCTGGAAGTGTATATGTGTAATCCCAAAATAAAACTTGAACATCTCCCGCTTCATTTTTGGTAGTCCATGAAGAAGTATCAGTATTTTGGAGTGTAGTTGTTCCTAATTGGTTCAAAAAAGCATACGAAAAGTAGGCAGGTTTTTTTATACCTTGTGTGTTCAACAATCCAAAACCTCCGTGAAAAGGGGTAAATCGAGGACCCGCTTCTTCAAAAATATCGGTAAAAACCCAATACGACATGGAGTTTGCAGCATTCCCCACTTGTTTTAATTTTTGAAGAATATAGGCCGCCGAGTGATAACTATCGTGAATAGGATCGGCGGGTGTGTAGGACGAGCTCCATTCAGTGTAATGCAGCTCTAATTTTGGCATAGCCGAACTAGCAATCTGCTGACGAGAGGTGATTACTTCACCACTTATGCTCGATTCCTCTTTATTCAACACTGTTCCTGAAGTACCAAATTCATCCAAAAAACCTTGCTTTACCCCATAAGTATGGGTCGAAATAAAATCTAATGGCACTTTATTTTTGGCACAAAACTCAATTGTTTCTGGAACCCAAGCCGCACCTGCTGTAGCGGGTCCACCTACTTTATAAGCTGGATTTACACTTTTTACTGCGCGAGCCGTGTATTCATACAATTTGAAATATTCCTCTTGTGTGCCTGACCAAAAACCAGGAGATAAATTAGGCTCATTCCAAACTTCAAAATACCAAGTTTTTACTTCCTCAACACCGTAACGATCTGTAAAATGTTGGGTTAAGTTGCGGATGAGCTCTTCCCATTTTTTATAATCTTTTGGAGGCGTTACATTGCCTTTCCACCAAAAAATGGTTTGACTTCCACTGGCCAAAGCCGATGGCATAAAACCTAATTCGACAAAAGGTTTTATTTTGATACTCAAAAGAAAATCATACAAAGCATCGATATATTGATAATTGTATTCTGGATTTCCTTTCGAATCTTCCCGATACACTCCCATATCATCGGTTAACAAACCATGCATTCGAATGTACTTGAAATCGCACTCTTTTTTTACCATTGCCAATTGCTGTTGCCAATCGGCACGCAAACCCTCATTGGCACGACCCGCTCCAATACATTCTTTGAACATGGTATTCGTTGCTCCTTCTGTTTTATTATAATCGACTTTTATGGTTCGAATCACAGCAGAATTTTGACCAAACAAACTACAATTGTTTAGAAATAAAAGAATAAATGCTATTGCTGAAAAATGCTTCATATGAAATTATTTTTTCAATAGTTGTATCAATAAACTCAACCGTTTTTAAAAACCTAACGGGTTGAATTTTCAGTTATATTTTTTTAAAACGCACGGCACCACCACCTGCACCACCTAAATTCAAAGTAAGTACATCCGAAGCTTTTACGGTTTTCTTTGAAATCGCTACTCCTTCAGGATTGTTTTTTTGATGGGTTCCTTCAGCATCTACATAAATCTGCGCTTCATAAGTTGCATTTGGGTCTAAGAATGATAATGAAACTTCTACTTTTCTTGGATTTTCATTGGTTAAAGTTCCCAAATACCAATCGGCACTGTTTCTATCTTTTCTTACAGTTGTGATGTATTCTCCAATTTTTCCCTCTAGCACCTTCGTATCCTCCCAATCGGTTGGAACGTCTTTTAAAAATTGTAAAGCTGGTTTTCCTTCGTAGTTTTCGGGAAGATCGGCCAGCATCTGAATTGGAGAATAAATGGTAACATACAAAGCCAATTGCTGCCCCACCGTTCCTTGAATTCTTTTGCCTGGATAACCTTGTTTTACTTCTACATCAAAAATTCCGGGAGTGAAATCCATTGGTCCAGAAAGCAATCTCGTAAACGGAATAATACTTAAATGATTAGGCGGATTCCCTTCGCTCCACGCATTGTATTCCTGTCCTCTTGCGGCTTCTCTGGAAACCATATTCGGATACGTACGACGCTCTCCAGTATCTTTGATGGATTCATGATACAAAACAGCCAAATCATACTTGGCCGCTTTTTCTAAAATGTATCTGAAATAGTTTACTCCAAATTGGCCAAAGTGCATTTGTTTCATATTCAATTTAGAACCTACGTGACCAATTTTAACCGTGTGAATGCCCAACTTTTTATACAAAGCAAAACCTTCATCAACTTCTTTTAAGTAGTTTATTAAGTTAGAACCTGTTTCGTGATAGCCTATTAACTCAATGTTCTTTTGTTTTCCGTAAGCCACTACTTTCTCTAAATCGAAATTGTCTGCATTTTTTGTAAAACTGAACATGTGCATGCGGTTTTCATACCAACCGGGCGTCCAGCCTTTGTTCCAACCCTCAATCAATAAATGATGAAAGCCTTCTTTGGCGGTAAAATCAATATATTCTTCGGCGTGTTTTGTAGTTGCTCCTTGTTTCTCACTTTCCCAAAAAGTGTATTTCCCGATGTGCATTCCCCACCATATTCCTAAATATTTATAGGGTTTGAAATAGGTATTGGTATTTTTTAATTTGTTGGGTTCATTCAAATTCAAAACCAAGTAAGACGTAATCAAATCTCCAGGTTGTTCACCAATTTGAATCGTTCTCCATGAAGAAGTAAAGCTGTCTTTTACGCGCACTTTTACCCCATCTGCCCAAGGCACCAAATCCGATTTTAGCTCGGTTCCTTTGGTATTGACCAAAGTCATGCTCGCAAAATCTATCAGGTTAGCTTCGTGAAAACTCAATGCCAACCCACTTTTACTTTCGATAGTTAAAGGCGTTAACACCGTGTCTAACGTACTTACCGGTGCATCTTTGAACAAATATTCGTCACGGTTTTCTCTGTTGGCAGGAATCCACCAAGCTTTTCCATCTTCTTTTAGATTGAAAGTTGTTTTTTCATCCATAATGAAAATACTGTCTTTCACTTTTTGTTTGGGATATACGTATCTGAAAGCGATTCCGTCATCAAAAGCACGAAACTGAATTTGTAATTTACGTTTGTTCCCTGTTTTTTGTTGTAAATCGACTACTAACTGATTGTAGTGATTTCGGATATTTTTCTTTTCTCCCCAAACTTGCTCCCACGTTTCATCAAAAGAGGATGTTTTTACATTTTTAACTTCAAAATTAGAGCTGAAATCTTCATTCCCTTTCAATAAAAACCCCATCGCTGATGGTGAAATCACTTCGGTTTTTCCGTGAGAAACGGTATATTTTGGAGCATTATTTACTAACTCAAATTTTATTTTGTTTTGACCTCCAGGCGAAGCCAATTCATAGGATGTTGTCTTTTTGCCTTGTGCATAACCCATACTAAGGGATAGAAGTACGGTAGATAGGAGCAATTTATTTTTCATTGTTTCATTATTTTAAGCAGTTAAATTATCGAGAGTGGTAGCAACCAAGAACCACCCTCGATCTAAAAACCAATCCAACTTATTTATTTTATCCACTCGGTTTTGAAAGTGGTTTTTCCGTTTAGTGCATTTGAGGTGACTTCTCCCTCGTTTCCTTTTTTAACAACTGTTATCGTTTCTACGGCATCTGTTCCTGGTAAGAAAACTTTGGCTGTAGCCGTTGTAATAGCATCAGAGGCATATACTTTTAAGGTCAATTTGCTCCAATCCATATCTTTGGTAGATTGTGCCAAAGCAATATGAGGAATCGCGGCTCCGTCTCTTACCAAAACTACGATAGGTACTTCGCCCGCTTTAATCTTATGCCATCCTCCTTGGTATACTTTTTTGGTTTGATAATCGATCCAAGTTCCTGCTGGTAAGTATACGTCTCTTTCGGTCACTTCTTCAAACAATGGAGCGACCAACATACTTGACCCAAATAAGTACTCATTATCGACCAACCAAGCTCCAGGATCATTTGGATATTCTACAAATAAAGCGCGCATCATAGGTAATCCTTTTTGTGAACTTTCTTTGGCTTGAGCATAAATGTAAGGCATCAATTCGTAACGCATATTGTCTGCTTTTCTAAATCCTTCTAAGAATTCTTTACTGTACAACCACGGCTCTCTTGGAGGCTCGCCGTGACTTCTAACATGTGAGGTAAACATTCCGAATGGTGCCCAACGGCGGTATAAATTTTCTGGTGATTTGGTCGCAAATCCACCCACGTCGTGACTCCAAAAACTGAATCCGCTTAATCCTAATGACAATCCACCTCTCAATTCAGCCGACATCGCTCCATTTGTAGTTTCGGCATCACCTCCCCAATGCAATGGATAGCGCTGGCTCCCAGCCCAAGTGCTTCTGGCCCAGATTAAGGTATATCCTTTTTCTTTTTGAGTAACCTCGGCCACCGCTTTATTGTAACGCAAAGGATACAAGTTGTGTTCATAAAAACCAGTACGTCCTGAATGATAAATTCCCTCTGGTGGTGCTGCTTCTCCAAAATCAACTTTTATCACTCCCACACCTTGATCAAACAAATGTTTCAATTTGGCTTGATACCAAGTTACCGTTGCTGGATTAGAAAAATCTAAAACCGCATCTTCATAAGGAAGATTGCCTTTACGGTCTCTAACGGCAAGATTTTTATCCATAATTTCGTTGAACAAGGTATTCTTTGGTGTAAAATAAGGCAATTGCCACAAGCATACCTGAAAACCATCTTTTTTCAAATCGCTCATCATTTTTACAGGATCTTGAAAACGCGCTTTGGCAAACTCATAATTGTTTCTCCAATCAACATCGAACCAGCCCGTATCAAAATGAATTACATCGGTAGGTATTTTGTAAGCACGCAAATCCTTAGCTACTTGTCGGCCTTCTTTTTCTGAAAAATATGTAATACGACTCATCCAAAACCCAAAAGACCATAGTGGAGGCATTGCCGCTTTTCCTGTCAGGTTGGTGTATTCGTCTAAGATTTCCTTTGGTTCACCAATGAAGAAAAACAAATCCGCTTCGTCATCACCAATGTACATTTCGTTGGCACTAGCATAATATTTTCCAAAATCAACAGTAATGGGAGTAGAATGATGCATAAAAACTCCATATCCACGGCTGCTCATATAAAACGGAACGGGTTTGTACATGGTTTCGTTTTGAATTCCATTGGCATCATCTGTCCATAAAACAACTTTTTGTCCGCGTTTATTGAATTGGGTAAATGATTCTCCACAGCCAAATATTTTTTCATCAGGCTCTAAGCTAAAAGCAGCGCCCATACTTCTAGAATAATCGCTGTTTCTGCGCACATATGAAAAAGGAAGTGTTGGCGTGTAGGTATTTTTAAAATCAGTATCATGTAGTGTACTGGTGAGTAGTTTCCCTTTTTGGTCATAAATTTTCACATGCCAAGGCTTAGACAAAATTTCTACAGCCCCATAAGGACTGGTGTATTTGAAACCGCCTTCAATTTTTGAAAACTTCCATGACTCCGGATGATTTGGAGCCACGCCATTAATTAACATCAACGACTCTTTTTCTGGATGAAATTGTGGTCCAGAAGTCATTTTGATTCGCAAGGTTCTGTCTGAAACAAACTGAATTTGAAACGGTAATTCTGGTGCCACCTCATATTCTGTTGCAGGAAACTCATTAGCAGGAACTACTCCTGGTTTCATCATCATGTTATTAAACGCCTGACGCGTTTGATACGTATTTCGGATGTATTTAATGGTTCCTTTTCCTGTGGCTGGATCAAAATTGGTCAGCTCATCAGCAAAATAAAAAGTATTGAGATAATTCTGGAAATCTTTGCTGATGTCTATTGGTGCATTCAGTACGTCCGCATTTTGAATTTGAGCTGAGGCTTTTGGCATCAAAACAAATCCAAGCACGGCCATCGAAAACAATGCTTTTAGTGATGTTTTTTTCATTGGTTAATAATTCTTGATGTTAGTTTTCCTGCGAGGTTTTCAAAACCTTGTAGGTTTGCATTTTTATTATCTTTTGCTAATTAATAAATACCTACAAGGTTTAGAAAACCTTGCAGGAACTGTGCTTATTCAGTTGATATTACTATTGTCGCTTGTTTAAGTCCATTCGCTTTGGCAGTCAATTCTAGTTTATCGGATGTAGTACCTGATTGAATAATCACTAAGCATTTTCCAGCCAAAGCCGTATGTTTTGTTCCTTTATAAGATTCATGACTTACGGGATCACCACTACAAACGCCAACAATCTTTCCGTTTCCTTTTAATGAAAAATGGATTTCATTTTTGGCATTTGGAGCCAATGTTCCTTTTGTGTCCAAAATCGAAACGGTTACAAATGACAAATCGTTTTTATCTGCTTTGATGGTACTTCGGTCAGCTTCAAGTTGTAGTTGATAGGGATTTCCTGCTGTTTTGATTTCTTTTTCTAAGACTACTTTTCCGTTTTTACGCGAAACCGCTTTTAAAGTTCCTGGCAGATATGAAATCCTCCACATAACATGCAAATCGTCTGTTTTTTTACTTCTAATCCCTACAGATTTTCCATTTAAGAACAATTCAACCTCATCGGCTTTGTTATAGTACGCCCAAACATCAACCTTTTGTCCTACTTTCCAGTTCCAATGCGGAAAAAGATGCAAAACGGTTTGGTCTGTCCATTCGCTTTGGTACATATAATACACGTCTTTGGGGAAACCCGCCAAATCAACAATTCCGAAATAAGAACTGATTGATGGCCACTCATAAGGCGTTGGTTCACCGATATAATCAAAACCGGTCCAAATGTACATCCCAGATAGGAAGTCATGTTTTTTGATAATTTTCCAAGTCGCTTCATGTGTAGAACCCCAAGGAGCTTGAACTTGGTCATACGATGAAACGGTATTTCCAGGATTTCCTTCCGTAAATTTAAGATCCCATCGTACAGGCCATTTTTTTAGACTATCCGAAACAGTATCATAATATCCTCTAGTGGCTAAAGCCGAAGTTGTTTCGGTAGCAATGAAAGGAATTCCTGGGAAATTCTTCTGATGAAATGCATAGGTTTGATGGGCATAATTGTATCCAATAATGTCTAATGCTCCCGAAGCAGCAATCGTATTGTATTGCACCTTTGCTTTATCAAACTGTAATGTCACCTCATCAATATTCATATTTACAGGTGGATTCATTGCCGCTGTAATAGGGCGAGTCTTGTCGTACTGACGGGTAATGGCTGCTAGTTCTTTGGCTATTGTTGCTCCACTTTCGTCCCATTGTTGTGGAATCTCGTTTCCGATACTCCACATAAAAATACTGGCGTGATTACGATCACGCAACAATTGATCAATTAAGTCTTGCTTGTGCCATTGGTCCCAATCATTGCCATAATCAAATGGGGTTTTGGTTTTCTTCCACATATCAAAAGCTTCGTCCATGACAATAAATCCCATTTTGTCACAAAGATCTAAAAGCTCAGGAGCTGGAGGGTTATGGGATGTTCTGATACCATTGACTCCCATATTTTTTAAGATTTCTAACTGGCGTTCAATAGCGCGTGTGTTGATAGCAGCGCCCAAAGGACCTAAGTCATGATGCATGCAAACACCTTTTATTTTTACTTGTTTGCCGTTCAAAATAAAGCCTTTATTTGCATCAAACTTAAAACTCCTAACCCCAAATTGGGTGGTATATTGATCCACAATTTTATCGGCTACGGCTACTTCTGTGATTGCGGTGTACAATTCTGGAGTGGCAACAGACCATAAAATTGGGGCATCAATAATTGTTTTTTGTTGGATAGTTTGTCGGCCATTTGCTGCAATCGTGATATCTTGGGTAACCGAAGTTACTTTGGTGTCTTCCTTATAAATAGTAGTAGTGAGTGTTGCTTTTTGAGCGGTTCCATTTTGATTTTGCACGGTAGTTTCAAGCTGTACCGTAGCTTGTTCATTGGTTACTTTTGGAGTGGTAATATACGTTCCCCATTGTGCAACGTGCAATTTATCTGTCGTTTCTAACCAAACGTTTCTGAATATTCCTGATCCAGAATACCATCTGGAATTGGGTTGTTTTGAATTGTCAACCTTAACAATAATTTCGTTGTTTTGATCTCCGTAATTCAAATAAGGAGTAAGTTCATATTGAAAACCAATGTATCCGTTGGGACGTTTTCCTAGATAATGCCCGTTGATCCAGACTTGGCTGTTTCGGTACACACCATCAAAGGTAATTGTGGTTATTTTGGTGCTATCTTGAGCAGCGACTTTAAAGGTTTTTTTATACCAGCCTAAACCTCCGGTAAGCGCTCCACCACCATATCCTGCTGGGCTTTTTTCGTCAAATTTCCCTTCGATGCTCCAATCGTGAGGCAAATCTAAACTGCGCCAAGCAGTAGTAGTACTGATGGTATCGTTGTCTTTGAAACTATCGTTTAAATGAAAACTCCAATCCGAATTAAAAGAAACCTTTCGATCGCTAAAAGCTTCGCTTTTTTTTCCACAAGCTCCAACCAAAAGCATACCTATGAGTAGGACAAGTAATGGACTGCTTTTATATTTTCTTTTATTCATGACCTGAATGTGTAATGAAATTATTGTTTTATCACTGATATAAACATACCGATAAGTGGTTTCATTCACTTATCGGCTGTTCATTCAAATAAAAACGTAACTAACTTAAATAATTATTTTGCAATTAAATGATAAATCAATACTTGCCCATCGGCTCTGATGGCGGCATAACTCAAGGTTGTAGCCGTAAGCTCTACCAATCGAACATTTGAGAAACTAAAGCCTGAACTCCAACTGTTTGCTGGCCCCGGATGTAACATTTCTAAACCTCCATTAAGAATAATTCTATCATTTGTAAAATCGGCGGTTCTGTTATAGCTAAAGGTTCCTTTTTTAGTAGTTTTAGTAGTAGAATTAACCTCTGTTGACGTTTGTACTACGGTAACATTATAGCCTCCATTTAAATTAAAAGTAATTTCTCCCCAATCTTTGTCTTCGATTCCAGCCCAAGAAATATCTGAGAAATTAGGATACCAATTCCAATCTCCACCAACTGTGCTGTTGATGTACCCAGGACCTACAAATTCCATAGGCGCCGACATTTTTAGTATCCAAGTTTTACCCTTCACACCATTGGTTAGTAAATCCCATTTTGGATCACTAAATAAGGTTAAATCATTTTGGCTAATCACTACTTTTTTAGGTTCGGCCACTACAATTCCACCACGAGTATAGGCTGTGAAGTTTACATAATAAGTTCCTGCAAATGGCAAAGCAATATCTGCTACTTTGTTCGTATTAAAATGCCCCAATTCATTACCTAAAGCATCGGTATAACTCCAATATGGAATAACATCCATATCCAAATTCTCTAAGGTCATGGAGTTGCTTTTGGCAGTTACCGTAAATTTTAAGTCTGCCGCAGTTTTGGTTATGGCAGGCAAGCTATTTCTATCCTCTACTGGCTCGCAAGAAAACACGGATCCTAAAGTTATTATAGCTACTAATATGTGAAGTATACGTTTCATAATCGTTTGTTTTTTGAGTTAATTACCAACCTGGATTTTGTGTCATCGCACCGTTTGAAAGTAGGATTTGAGATTGAGGCAACGGAAACCAACCCAATGTTTCTGTTCTGAACGTAACATTAAATGTTGTTCCTGCACCTGTATTATCGATAGCAGCTTTTGCTACATCTACACCTTGTCTAAGCAAGTCGAAATAACGAAGGCCTTCAAGAGCTAATTCTAAACGACGCTCTTCCATAATATTGGCTTTTGTGGCCTGAACTCGATGGGTTGTATCTTTGTAAGCACGGTCGCGAACTCTGTCTAAACAAGTTTGGGCAAAAGCAAGATTGGTATCCAAGTTTAACTCAGCAGCCATCAATAACACATCCGCAAAACGAATTACTGCATAATCTTGTACGTTGTCAATTTGGAAGTTTCCTGTTCCGTGTTCATTGGTTACAGGACAATATTTTTTCCAAGCATAACCTGTGTATTGACGTTGTTCTCTAGCCACAGGATCGAAACTTAACCCTTCGCCAGCAAAATCAATAAACGAAGCGGCTTTTCTGGTATCTCCAGTGCCATACGCATCAACTAATTTTTTATTTACTGTTGCACCTCCCCAACCTGTGCCGTAAGGGCCTATGTTTCCACCACGAGGAGCGATAAGTACTTGAAAACGGTTTCCTTCGTGAAGGTTCCAATCGCCTTTTCCTGATCCGTTGAATCGTACAGCAAAAACCATCTCCGTATTGTCTTCACCAGCAAATTGACCGAAAGAAGCTGCTAACCAAAGTTTAGCATAATCTGCTACTAAACCATGTCCGCTATTGTTTACTGCATCATTGATGTAGGTAACCGCTTGCGCTTTAGAAACGACACCTGCTAAATCTGCTTTTTTATAATATCCTGTGTAGAATAAAAACGTTCTTGCAAGATAAGCCTCAGCCGCCCATTTGGTGATACGACCATAATTGGCATTTCCAGTTTGAGAATAATTTTCGGTTCCTAAATTATCAGCAGCAAATTTCAAATCACTAGCGATTAATTTATAGGTTTCCTCTGTAGAACTTCTAGGAGAATAATACTCGGCTGTCTTTAAAGTGTGATCTAAAGCCACGATGTCTCCAAACATTCTGGCCAACTGAAAATGGAAATGTGCTCTAAGAAATCTAGCTTCGGCTTCGTATTTGGTTTTTAATGCGGTATCAGTTCCCCAATTTACTTTATCCAAATTTTCTAATAAAATATTGGCTCTATAAATTCCTTGGTAACCCGTTTTCCAAGCTGTAGCATTCATGTCTTTATCCGTAACAAACAAGAAACGATCCCATTCTAAATCTCCTTGCCCATCGGCAATTCCGTATCCTCCAAAACAGTTATCCGAAGCAATTTCGCTGGTAAGTAACGTATTACCATAGCCTTCTCTTTGTAGAATATCATAAACCGCTACTAATCCTTGAAAAGCATCTTTGGGTGAGGAGTAAAAATTCTCCGTAACTAATTCAGTATACGGTTCATTCTCTAAGAAATCATCAGAACAAGATCCCAGTGCAAACAAACTTGATACTGCGAAAAGATATATATATTTTTTCATGACTTTTAAAAATTAAAAATTAACATTAAGACCTAACATGTATGTTCTAGGTTGAGGATAAAATCCAACATCGATTCCTTTCGCCCATGATTGGTTAGAATTTCCAAATCCAATCTCTGGATCCATTCCTTGATATTTGGTAAAGGTGAAAAGGTTATTGGCCGAACCATAAATTCTGAATTTGCTGAAGAAGCCTAAGTTCTTGGTCAATTTTGTCAAATCGCAACCAATAGTTATACTTTTGATTCTAAAGAAATCCGAATCTTGAATGTACAAATCAGAGAATTTAGTGTAATTCCCGTTAGCATCTGTTCCGTAAGTCATTCTTGGAATTTTGTTTGAAGTTCCTTCAGTAGTCCAACGGTCTAAGATAGTAGTAGTAAAATTGTTGTAAGCACGAGTATAATCATGAACTCCAAAAGCATTTTGACCACCCGCTACTCCATAGGTATAGATTGAAAAATCAAACGCTTTGTACGATAAGTCCATACTCAAACCATAAGTAAAGTCTGGGTTAGGGTCTCCAATTTTAGTTTTATCATTAGCATCGATTTTTCCGTCACCGTTCAAGTCGACAAAACGAACATCTCCAGGTACCGCATTAGGCTGAACAGAAGTCAACTCTGAGGTATTTTGAAAAATTCCGTCGGTTTTTAATCCATAAAAATAACCGATAGGTTGCCCTACTTCTACACGATTCATTTCGTCTAATCCTTGGAATAACAAATTAGATTCTCCATGAATAATGCCTTCGGTATTAGCAATTCGCAATACTTCATTTTTATTGAATGAACCATTGGCGTTTACTGAAAAACTCCATCCATCACCAAAAGAAGTTCTGTATCCTAATGCCAATTCAAAACCTTTATTGCTCACGTCTCCACCATTAATAAATGGTGCTGCTGCTCCTGCAATATCTGGTACCGATGCTTGTACTAACCAGTCTTTTGTAGTTTTATCATAGTAATCAAACGATATCGTAAGCGAAGAAAACAAAGTCGCGTCGAATCCTAAATCTAACTGCTCAGAAGTTTCCCATTTGATGTCTGGATTTTCTAAAGCATCTGGGCTCGCTCCAACTTCTAAAGCTGTTCCTCCAGTTCCAAAATGGTAGTTTTTATCATAAGTACTAATCGTTGACATATAAGCAAATCGTTTGGCAAATTGATCGTTACCGTTTTGTCCCCAGCTCGCTCTAACTTTTAAGCTTTTCAATACTTTGTTTTCTGGGAAAAAGCTCTCTTTATCTACATTCCAACCTGCTGAAAAAGCGGGAAAAATTGCATATTTATTATTAGGTCCAAATTCTGAAGATCCGTCTCTACGAATGGTCGCTGACAATAAATATTTGTTTTGATAATCATACAAGAAACGACCAAAATACGATTGAATAGAATAATCTGTTCTATTACCCGCCACTGTATTAGACGTTTGATCCGTTGCATTACTCAAATAAGCATATTTAAATCCTTCGCGAGTTAAGTTTCTTCCCGTTGCACTTACATAATCGGAAGTGTTGTCTTTGGCTGAAGTACCAATCAAAAGGTCAAAATGATGTGCATCATTTATAGAAGCTTTGTATTGTAGTGTATTTTCGAAAATCCAACCCAATCCTTTGTTCGCACTTTGATTTACACTAGAAACATCGTTGTTATTGTTCGATGACAAACGGTAGATTGGAGTATAAGAACGGTAGGTGCTATTAGTGATATCTACCCCAAAGCTGGTTCTGAAAGTGAAGTTTTTCAAAAATTTAGCTTCTGCAAAAATATTCCCTACGTAGCGGTCAATTTTATTTTCGTTGAAGTTGTTGTAGTATAAAGCACCAAGCGGGTTACTAACATCTGCTGAAACTATAGAATTAGCAAAACCTCCATTTGCATCATAAGCAGCATCAATAGGTGCAGCATTCAAGAACGCTCTAATACTGTTATTGTAGATTCCGTCATCTGAAATTCCGCTTCCTTTAATGTTAGCAAAAGAGAAGTTCTCACCAATTTTCAAATGACCTTCGATGATTTCTGAAGTTGAGTTTACATTAAAAGTGATACGATCATATTTGGACTGATTGGTTTGACTACCAATTATACCGTCTTGACCATAATAAGAAATACCTGTAGCAATAGTTGATTTTTTGTCTCCCCCTGTTATCATCAAAGAGTGATTTTGTTTTATAGCTCCCTCATTGAACAAATAGTCTTGCCAATCTGTATTTGGAAAAGCTGCAATTTGTGATTGAGAATACAACGGCGCCATACCTGAGTTTACTCTTCCTTCGTTGATAATGGTAGTATACTCTTTAGTATTCAATAAATCCAAACGTTTGGCAATTTGTTGGAAACCTGTGTAACTGTTAAATGACACATTCATTTTTCCATCTTTTCCTTTTTTGGTGGTTACCAAAACTACTCCATTTGCGGCTCTTGCTCCATAGATAGAAGCCGCTGCTGCATCTTTAAGAATATCTACCCTTTCTATTGAAGAAGGATCCAAATACCCAATTCCGTTATCGATTACCACTCCATCTACCACATAAAGCGGAGAATTATTTCCTGCGGTACCTACCCCACGAATGTTCACTACCATTCCTGCTCCGGGCTGACCAGAAGTAGAAGTAATCGACACCCCTGTACTTTGCCCTTGCAAAGCATTAACAACATCTAAGCTGTTTACATTTTGAATATCTTTTGCGCCAACTACAGATGTGGAAGCAGTAGATACTTTTTTCTTTTGAGTACCGTACCCAATAACAACAATCTCCTTTAGTTCGGCAGTTTCTTGCTGAAGATAAATATCGATATTGGTTTGATTGTTTATGTTTACTCGTTGGGTTCTATACCCTACAAAACTTACTAATAAGACATCATTTGGTTTGGCATTAATTTTAAAGGTTCCATCAAAACCAGTACTAGTGCTAGTTTTTGAACCTTGTATTGTAATACCTGCACCAGAAACTTCTAAATTATCGTTTGAAGTGTATACTTTTCCTGTAACAGAAATAGTACGGTCTTGTGCATAACCAGATTGTAGCATAAAAATGCTCAATAATAGCGTCATACAAAAGGAAAGCATTGTCGCTATACCATAATTTCTTTTCATGATTTTTGAGTGATTGGTTAATTTTTTAATTTTCAAAGGTGTTTAGCTAATAAGCATTCGATACGATTTGCTCGAATAATTCTTGTTTACCACTAATGGGTTGAGGTTCTCCGTTTGCACGAGCGATTTGGCTTAATTCTTCAAGAGACAATTCTCCTTTTTCGAATTTGGCACCATTTCCGCTGTCAAATGATCCGTAACGCTGAGCGCGTAGTTTTTTGTAATTGGTGTTTTGTAGTATATGATCAGCACAAATAAGTCCGCGGGCAAAAATGTCCATTCCTGCTATGTGTGCAATAAACTTGTCCTCTAAATCGATTGAATTTCTTCGCACTTTAGCATCAAAATTGATTCCGCCTCCACGAATTCCGCCACCTTCTAAGATGACCAACATAGCTTGTGTAATCTCATAAATATCAACTGGAAATTGATCGGTATCCCAACCATTTTGATAATCTCCTCGATTGGCATCAATACTTCCTAACATTCCTGCATCTACCGCAACTTGTAATTCGTGTTCAAAAGAGTGTCCCGCAAGCGTAGCGTGATTAACTTCAAGATTTAGTTTAAAATCATCTTGCAAACCGTATTTGTTTAAGAAACCTAAAGAAGTAGCTGCATCAAAATCATATTGATGTTTCATTGGTTCCATAGGTTTTGGTTCGATTAAGAAAGTACCTTTGAAACCTTGTTTACGCGCATAGTCTTTACAAAGGTTCAAAAACTGTCCCATGTGGTCTAGTTCACGCTTCATATTGGTATTCAAAAGACTTATGTATCCTTCGCGTCCTCCCCAAAAAACATAATTCTCACCTCCTAAAGCAATAGTAGCATCGATAGCTATTTTGGCTTGACCCGCAGCATAAGCCACCACGTCAAAATTAGGATTGGTAGAAGCACCGTTCATATAACGAGGATTGCTAAATAAGTTTGAAGTTCCCCACAACAATTTAATTCCAGATTCTTGTTGTTTTTGTTTAGCATAGTCCACCATAGTATGAATGCGCTTTTCAAATGCAGCCAATGTAGGTGCTTCATCTACCACATCTACATCATGAAAACAGTAAAAAGGCATTCCTAATTTGCTCATAAATTCAAAAGCAGCGTCCATTTTATCTTGGGCTTTCAAAATCGCATCTTCATTTTTATTCCAAGAGAATTTCTCTGTCGAACTACCAAAAGGATCTCCTCCAGTATTGCATAGTGTGTGCCAATAGGCCATAGAAAAACGCAAATGTTCTTTTAACGTTTTTCCTGCCACTACTCTATTTTCATCATACCATTTAAAAGCAAGAGGATTATCACTTTCTCTGCCTTCAAAGCGGATGGTATCCATATTTTTAAAATAAGCTTGTTGTGTTGTATTCATTATATTTCGGTATTAATATTATTTTTCCATTCTTGATAAATCTCTTGGTATTGGTCGGATGCGCTTTTGGATGGTTCTGTTCGTTCCAAACATTGCAACCCTTCAAAGGCTTGTTCCAGAGAGTCATAAAAGCCAAAGCCATAAGCGGCGCCACGAGCAGCACCCTCTGCCCCCGAAGTATTGTATAATTCTAAAGTAGTTTGTGTGGTATTGACAAAAATTTCTCTAAACACCGGACTCAAAAACAAGTTGGCTTTTCCAGCACGAACCACATCTCCTGAAGCACCTACAGCTTTCATTACATCAAAACCATAGTTCATCGCAAAGACAATTCCTTCGCAAGCTGAACGAACAAGATCGCTGGGTTGATGGATGTTGAAATTGAGATTTTGAATACCCGAAGTCGCCTTTTTGTTATTAAAGATGCGCTCCACACCGTTACCAAAAGGATAAAAACGTAAGCCTTCGCTACCTGCTTTTACTTTGGCTGCCTCGGCATTTAATCGTTCATAGGCTATGAGTGTGTCACGATCTACCGACATTACTTTGCGCAACCATTGGTACAAAATTCCTGACCCATTGATACAAAGCATTACTCCATTATTTTTTTGGGCTTCGGTATTATTTACATGCAAAAAAGTATTGATGCGGTTTTCTTTGTCATAAATATCTTGATTGCTTACTGCATAAACTACCGCCGATGTTCCCGCTGTGGTAGCAACTTCACCTGGTCGAAGTACATTCAACGACAAAGCATTGTTAGGTTGATCTCCTGCTCGATACGTAATTTTTGCTGTTGGATTCAATCCTAATTCTGAGGCAACGCTTGGATCTATTGTAGCTTGGTGGCCAAAATTGGGAACAATTTCCGGAATGAGTGCATCAGGAAGTCCCATGGCTTGAAGTACTTCTGTAGCCAATCTACCTTTAGAGAAATTCCACAAAGCCGCTTCAGACAAACCCGAAGTACTTATTTGTGCTTTCCCTGATAATTTTGCAGCTATAAAATCGCCAGGTAGCATCATATAGACTGCTTTTTCAAAAACTTCTGGTTGATGCGTTTGTACCCATTTCAACTTTGAAGCCGTAAAATTGCCTGGACTTCCTAAAATTTGTTGCTGGCAAAAGTCGTGTCCCATTTCATCATAAATGGAATTTCCAATAGCTGCCGCGCGACTGTCGCACCAAATAATAGAAGAACGAACTGGATTCAACGCTGCATCCGTCAGTACCAATCCATGCATTTGGTACGCGATACCAATTCCTTCTATTTTTTTTAAATCAATGCCTTGTTGACTCGACAATAACTGAATGCCATTTTTTACATACTGCCACCACAGATTAGGGTCTTGCTCGGCCCAACCAAATTGCGGTGCGTGAATATCCATTTCAAATTCTGGGACACTTACTGCCGCAATGGCTTTTCCTTTTTCGGCATCCACTACCGAAAGTTTTATCGAAGAGCTTCCCAAATCTATTCCTAAAAAGTACATATGCTTCTTTTTTTTCGATGATAAATCATCCTTTTTTAATCTTTTGGTCAAATCAACCTTAAGCTTATGGTTAATTTGACTACAAGTATAATTCAAATTTTGATATTAACAAAATTTTACAAGTTGTTTTTTTTGAATTAGATAATTTAAAGCATTAAAAAATAGACATATAACAAAACAAGAACTGAAAACCCTTGAAAAACCTGAAAAAAAACCACTACATATTTAATTCAGAAATCGTTTTCTTGATTGGACCCAAAGCAGTATAAATCATCTATTACTTACAT
This sequence comes from Flavobacterium sp. 9R, assembly GCF_902506345.1. Lineage (NCBI taxonomy): Bacteria > Pseudomonadati > Bacteroidota > Flavobacteriia > Flavobacteriales > Flavobacteriaceae > Flavobacterium > Flavobacterium sp. 9R. The sequence goes on from NZ_LR733413.1 coordinate 2,480,291, forward strand.
TTTATAGAGAAAACCGCATATTCTATTTTGTATTCATTACTAAATAATTACGCGTTCCCATCAGATTACATTTTTATTTATTTATTTTGTAAAAAAATCTACAAGAAATGGTAAGAGAAGAAGCATTAGCCAAAACAGAACACGCCGCTATGAATGCCATTACCATTGACTGTGTTATCTTTGGTTTTGACAATGGTATACTCGAAGTACTTTTAGTTGAACACGCTGAGGGGATTAGTAAAGGAAAATGGGCGTTGCCTGGAGGGTGGATAAAAAAGAAAGAGAGCATTGATGACGCGGCTCACCGTTTGCTAGCCGATCTCACAGGACTGGATAATATTTACCTAGAACAGCTAAAAGCGTTTGGAGAACCCAATCGTTTTCCATTAAGAAGGGTTATCACCATTGGCTATTATGCCTTAATCAAAAAAGAAGATTACAACATTAAAGCCGGTTTTACAGCATCGGACGCTAAATGGTACCGAATTAATGAAATCCCCAATTTAATTTACGACCACAACGAGATTCTAAACTATAGCTTAACTCATTTACGCAACCGAGTACGACAAGCTCCAATAGGTTTCAACCTCCTCCCCGAAAAATTTACCTTGCTCCAACTTATGCATCTTTACGAAGAAATTCTTGGGATAGAAATGGATAAATCCAACTTTAGACGTAAAATATTGCATATGAAATTGCTTGTGGCATTAGACGAAAAGCAACAAGATGTATCGCATAGAGCAGCAAAATTGTACAAATTTGATCCAGCTATTTATGACAAATTAACCAAAAAAGGATTCAATTTTGAGTTCTAAATCATAATCCAAATACATACATTTATACTCAATACCATTGTCTTTTGATAAAACAACGGTATTGAGTATTTTTATATCGCTCTAATCCTATCTATTAACCAAACCAACCACAATGGCAAAAGTAAACGGATCAAAAATGCCAGCCTTAAGAAAAAAGGCTTTTGAAAAACTCAACATCAACCCCAACAAAAGAGTTATTTTATGCCTAGATGGTGGCGGGATGAGAGGAATTTTAACCCTTCAACTGCTCAAAAAATTAGAAGAAACCGCTGGGATTCCTTGTTTTGAATTGTTTGATATGGTTTCAGGAACTTCTACTGGAGGCATCATCGCGGGACTCATAGCTTCTGGCTATACCGCAGCAGCGATAGAAGAGAAATACAGTACACTAATCGAAGAAGTATTTGACAAAAAACCTTTGGGAGACCGTTTTGTAAATCCGCCAAAATACCTAAAAGGCAATTACCGAAAGTTACTTTTCGAAGAAATTCAAAACACTACCCTAGCCGAAAGTTGTGCCAAAACCGATATTGATTTGATGATTACGGCGCACGATATGACTGCTTCTGAAGAGACTTTTTTTAGTTGTTTCAAACAAAAAGACGGTAGTTTTTATGGCACCTACAAGGACGTATTACTCCGTGCCGTACTCGAAGCCACGATGAGTGCTCCTACTTATTTCAATCCACTTGAACGTTTTGTAGATGGTGGAACGACTACCTACAACAATCCTGTTCTTGCTGGATTTATGGAAGCCATTTCCTATAGCTTTCCCAAAGGCAAGGAAGAAGATTCTGCTTATGATATCACCAAATTATGCATTTTCAGTTTTGGTACCGGAATCTCCAGACAATTTGTACAACCCGACGCTACTCTCAAAATTAAAGGTTTGGATATTAAATTTTGGTTGGAATGGCTGATGACACAAATGGGTCAAGATTCTAGCGCTATGCAAGTAAACACCTTGCGCTCTCCAATAATCAATAAAATTATCGATTTTCGACGATTCCAAATTTCATTAGACCCTCTCTCTATCAAAAAAATACCGAATACCGACGGATTAGACCCCAAAAAATATCCTTCAAAATGGTTGCACGATGTAGATTATTCCATCTTGAACTCAATTGATATGGCCGATATTAATCGTTTTGATTTGATGCAAGTCATTGGTCAACAAATGGCCGAATATATTATCCAGAAAGGCGGTGCTTTTCAGAAAGATTTGGTCGACAGCAACAACAACGACGCTTTGGTGACTACGTTTGGCGACATCGAAAGGATTCAAAAACAAATGAGCGACCCCAATTGGTTGGATAATTTTCACGCCTAAAAGGAGTGGTTGTAACTTATCAACAGCCACAAAAATTAACTATCGTTAGCTACTTACTGCAGTTCGAATGCTGTAAATTTGTGCTATGTATGCTTTAGTCGATTGTAATAATTTCTATGCTTCTTGTGAACGTGTTTTTCAACCGAAATTCAACGGAAAACCGGTTGCGATATTATCCAATAACGATGGTTGTGTGATTTCTAGAAGTAATGAAGCCAAAGCGGTTGGGATTCCGATGGGCGCACCTGCCTTTCAAATCAAAGACTTGATAAAAGAGAAAGAAGTTGCTGTTTTTTCTTCCAATTATCCTTTGTACGGTGATTTGAGTAATCGAGTAATGAATATCTTGAATCAGTTCACACCGAATATTGAAATCTACAGTATAGACGAAGCCTTCCTAAATTTTGATGGCCTTTCGATTGAGGACTACCACAGTTACGGACTTCAAATGAAAACCCGAGTGCAAAAATGGGTGGGAATTCCGGTTTGCATTGGCTTTGCCGAAACCAAAGCGCTCTCTAAAGTTGCTAATAAAATTGCTAAAAAATTTCAAGATCGCACCCAAGGCGTCTATGTTATTGACTCCGAAGAAAAACGCATCAAAGCCCTAAAATGGACCAAAATTGAAGACGTTTGGGGCATTGGGTATCGCACCACCAAAAAAGCCAAACTGCGCAACATACAAACAGCACTAGATTTTATACAACCCCAACACGAAGCTTGGATTAAGAAAGAAATGGGCGTTATTGGCCTTAGATTAAAACAAGAATTAGAAGGCAAATCAGTATTAGATTTAGAACCTGTTGTGCTTCAAAAAAAGAGCATTGCTACCACAAGAAGCTTTCCAAAACAAATCGCGGAATTTGATTTACTTAGAGAACGCATCGCAACTTTTGCCGCAGTTTGTACCGAAAAATTACGCAAACAACATTCCTGTTGCCATACCATTATCGTGATGTTGGTCATTGACAAACATTCGGTTACTAGCTCAAAATACTATTTCAATAAAGCCATAACATTACCTTATGCAAGCAATTCGACACTAACCATTTCCAACGCCGCCATCGCTTTACTGAAAGAATTGCTCCAAGGCAACGAAGGCATTAGGTTCAAAAAAGCAGGGGTAATTGTCACCGAAATGATTGACGAAAACAAAAAACAACTGCATTTATTCGAAGAAGAAAACCCAAAACATTTGGCTCTGATGCAAACCATCGACCAACTGAATCGTAAAATTGGAATGACCAAAGTCAAATTGGCTACCCAAAATCTGAGTCTGACTTGGAACATGAATCAAAATCATTTGTCACCAAAATACACCACAAAGTTTAAAGAAATACTCGAAATACAATGTCTGTAAACAAAGAACAAAAGCTCACTTTCTTCCGTCCAGACTTCGAAAGTGAACTTCGAATACCGTATATCAATGAGGGCGTTTCGGCAGGATTTCCTTCGCCGGCAGCAGATTTTATGGAAACCAATATTGATTTGAACAAAGAATTGAGCGAAAATCCATTGGCTACATTTTACATAAAAGTCAAAGGCAACTCTATGATTGATGCCGGTATCAATGACAAAGATGTATTGGTCGTTGACCGAAGTTTGGAACCCAAAAACAATAAAATTGCGATTTGTTGTATTGATGGTGAATTTACCGTTAAACGCATTCAGGTCGAGAAGGATTGTATGTATTTGCTGCCCGAAAATCCCAGCTATAAACCCATTTTAGTTACTGAAGAAAACCAATTGATCATTTGGGGTATGGTAACTTATGTGATTAAAAAAGTATAGGCTACAAACCCATTTTAAAAATTACAATGTAATGCTGTTACCAAATAAAAAAGGTGAAACCGTACATATGGCTTCACCTTTTTTAAACTAACTAATGTTTACCTCTACCAGAAAATAGAATACAGCGCCACTAATAAACCAACAATTATAAGCGTACCAACTGCAAAACTATTGGAGACTTTAAACATTTTGGTATCAACTTCTAAACCTTTAGCCACGACACCTCGTTTTTCATCCCACAAACTAATTACTACCATCAGCAAAACGCATATTACAAATACAAATCCCATTCTATCTAGAAAAGGAATTTCAAATGCCATAGTTTTGTCTTTTTGTTCCACTAAAGTTGCAAATCCGTATTGGGATAGAAATTCCAAATTCATCAATTGAGGTAAAAACTTAAAAATCACTGACAATACAAAGCCACCAATTGTGGCAAATAAAGCTGCATTAGAACTTGTTTTTTTCCAAAAGAAACCTAAGATAAACATGGCAAAAATACCCGGACTCACAAAACCAGTGTATTCTTGAATGAACTCGAAACCTCCTTTTTTATCAATACCTAAAAAGGGAGCAATTAATGCGGCTACAAGCATCGCTACTACAACCGTGATTTTCCCAACACGAACCAATTGCTTTTCAGAAGCCTCCGTGTTTATTTTTTTCTTAAAAATATCTAAGGTAAAAATGGTAGAAATACTATTTACTTTTCCTGCTAATGATGCTACCACAGCAGCAGTCAAAGCCGCAAAAGACAATCCCTTAAGACCTACAGGCAATAAATTCAACAATACAGGATATGATTTGTCTGGATTCAAAATACCGTCAGCATCTAACATCTCCGTTTGTAATCCGCCTTTCATGTGAATAACATAAGCTGCTATACCAGGAAGTACTACAATAATAGGCATTAATAATTTCAAGAAACCTGCAAATAAAATTCCGCTTCGAGCCGTTTTCAAATCTGCCCCCAAAGCACGTTGGGTGATATATTGATTACAACCCCAATAATTCAAATTTACAATCCACATTCCTCCCAAAAGGACAGTTAGACCTGGCAAACTTGGATAATTTGCATTACTACGGTCCAAAATCATATGAAAATGATCTCCAGATTGATCGAACATATAATTGAAACCTTCGACCATACCAGTTTGTCCATTGAGTTCTGCAACTTTATTCAAAGCTAAATAAGTAGTTACTAATCCTCCAAAAATCAAAAAAACTACTTGAATTACATCGGTGTACCCAATAACTTTCATTCCTCCTAAAGCAATAACGATTGCGAAAAAAGCCAAACCATACATACACAAATCCAATTGAATACCTGAGATTCCATTAATAGCCAAAGCTCCTAGATATAAAATGGAAGTTAAATTCACAATTACATACAACAACAACCAAAAAACAGCCATAATCATGGCCACATTACCATTATAACGTTGACTCAAAAATTGAGGCATCGTATAAATTTTATTCTTGAGATACACAGGAATAAAGAAAACTGCAACAATAATCAAGGTCAAAGCAGCCATCCATTCATAGGTAGCGATAGCCAAACCCATTTTGAATCCATTACCAGACATAGCAATAAATTGTTCCGAAGAAATATTAGAAGCAATTAAAGAAGTACCTATTGCCCACCATGTAAGAGAGCCTTCTGCTAAAAAATAATCGTGTGATGCTGATACTGACTGAACCTGCTTACGTCTATAAACATAGTAACCGTAGCCAGCAACAATCAAAAAATAAATTAAAAAAACGAGGTAGTCATAAATTTGTAATGTGTTCATTGGTTCATAATTATTTGGTTATTACTTTTTTTATTGTGGTATTCCGTTGGACTTATTTTCTAATCTTTTGTTCCCATTTCCAAGCGCTTTCGATGGCTTCTTCTAGGGTTGCTGCTGTTTTCCATCCTAGTATTTTATTGGCTTTTTCGGTATTGGCATAGGCTTCGGTGACATCGCCTTCTCGTCGTGGTACGATGGTATACGGTAGCTTTTGTTCGCTCACTTTTTCAAAAGCTGTAATCACTTCGAGTACAGAACTTCCTTTGCCTGTTCCTAAATTGAAGACCTCTAATGCCGTTTCATTTTTCTTATCCAACAAACGTTGCAAAGCCACTACATGCGCCTTGGCCAAATCTACAACGTGGATGTAATCTCGCACACAAGTCCCATCAACCGTAGGATAATCATTGCCATAGACGGATAACTCTTTGCGCAAGCCCATTCCGGTTTGTGTAATAAAAGGGACTAAATTTTGAGGAACACCAATAGGTAATTCCCCAATTTCAGCAGAAGGATGCGCTCCAATTGGGTTAAAATAACGCAGCAAAATAGCATTGAGCCCACTTACTTTGGTTACATCGGAAATGATTTCTTCCCCTATTTGTTTGGTATTCCCATAAGGAGACATCGCAGCTTGAATCGGCGTAGTTTCTGCAATAGGCATCACTTCGGCTTGACCATAAACCGTGCAAGAAGAACTAAAAATAAAATGAGCTTCTGGCTTTTTTTGCAATTCTTGCAAAAGATAAACCAAAGAAGCAATGTTGTTCTCGTAATACAATAAAGGATTTTGAACACTCTCGCCCACCGCCTTGGAGGCAGCGAAATGAATCACTCCTGTAACCTCAGTATATTTGGCAAAAAAAGCTTGCACGGCTGCTTTTTCTCTTAAATCAATCTGTTCAAAAATAGGCTGTTTTCCAGTGATTCTTTCAATTCCACCCAAAACATCAATAGACGAATTCGATAAATTATCAATCACGATTACCTCATAGCCTTCATTTTGTAGTTCAACCACCGTATGCGAACCTATAAATCCTAAACCTCCTGTGACAACTATTTGCATCTTATTTGTTTTTATAATGAACTACTGATAATCCTCTCAAGACCTCAGCACTTTTCTCTGGAGTAATATCACGCTGTGACTCCCCCATCATTTCGTAACCTACCATAAATTTCTTTACCGAAGCTGAGCGCAACAAAGGCGGATAAAAATGCATATGAAAATGCCATTCTGGATGTTCTTGACCATCTGTAGGTGCCTGATGAATCCCCGAAGAATAAGGAAATGAGGTTTCAAAAAGGTTATCGTATTTGGTGGTTAATTGTTTTAAAATAATAGCAAAATCTGTAACCTCCGCTGCACTAAAGTCTGTGATTTTAGACACGTTTCGTTTGCTTACAATCATGGTTTCATAAGGCCAAATTGCCCAAAAAGGCACCAAAGCTACAAAATGCTCATTCTCGATAACGATGCGCTCTTGCACTTTCAATTCTTCTTGAACATAATCTTGCAATAAGGTTCGGCCTTGTCGTTCGTAATACTGTTTCAAGCTATTATGCGTTTTTTCGACCTGCGTAGGTAAAGACGATTGTGCCCAAATTTGACCGTGCGGATGCGGATTACTACAGCCCATCACACTGCCTTTGTTTTCAAAAATTTGAACGTGGTTAATGTAATCTATAGCGCCCAAAGTGGTGTATTCTTTTTGCCAAGTCGCTACAATATTTTCTATATTCTCGACCTCCATTTGAGGTAAGGTCAAATCGTGTCTTGGTGAAAAACAAACCACTCTAGAAATGCCTCGTTCTGGTTTTGCCTTAAAAAAAGTAGGCGTATTGTTTTCTTCAAAAGCAATAGGTTCTTGTTTTAGCGCAGCAAAATCATTCTCGAAAACATAACAAGAATCATAAGCAGGATTCACTTCACCATTGGCACGTACATTCCCTGGACATAAGTAACATTCAGGGTCGTACTCTGGCAATTGGGTACCTGAGATGCTTTCTTTTTGACCTTGCCAAGGTCTTTTGGAACGGTGAGGAGAAACCAAAACCCATTCGTTGATTAAGGGATTAAAACGTCTATGTGGGTCTTCGTTGATATCAAAATTTTTCATGCTATTCATTTTATGTTTGTTACCGCAAGGGTCGCAATGTGTATTAAACAGATAAGTCATTTAAGCTTATGACGCTTTTATTTTTGGATTTAAAAGGTCATAAAAGTTTTTAAATTATTCGTGCATTCGTGGCTACCATTTACCCTACAGGTTCATACAATGATGTACCGTTTCCGATTTTAACATCGTAGATTTTCAACTCAATGTTCCATTTTTCTTGGTACAATTGAGCGAATTTTTGTTTAACCGCTTCTTCTTTTCCTTTTTTAATCAAAGTAATGGTGCAACCGCCAAAACCACCGCCCATCAATCGGGAACCTATTACGGCATCATCGGCTAAGGCCAATTCGACCAAATAATCCAACTCAGGACAGCTTACTTCGTATTCTCTAGACAAGCCATCGTGTGTTTCAAAAAGTAATTGTCCCAAAAGTTCAATATTTCCAGCATCCAAAGCTTCGCAGGCTTTAGACACGCGAGCAATTTCTTTTACGACATAATGCACACGTGTAAAAACAACAGCATCCATTTTGTCTTTCAAAGTCAACAATTGCGCTTCGGTACAATTTCTGAAACTATTGATTTCAGGAAAATTAGCTTTTATAATCGCCAAACCTTCCTCGCATTCTTCTCTTCTTTTGTTGTATGCCGACGTAAACAAGGAATGCTTCACATTGCTATCAAACAACACCAAAGCATAGTCTTTAAAATCAGCATTGTGGTACTCAAATTCCAAGGTATTGCAATCCAATTTAATGACCTTATTTTCTAGTCCGTGCACACTAGCAAATTGGTCCATAATACCACAATTGATTCCCACCCAATGTTCTGCCTTTTGGCTCATCAAAGCGCGATTTTGTTGGCTAATGTCTAGATTGAAAAGTGATTGCATTCCGAAAAGAAAACCACATTCTAAAGCAGCCGAAGACGACAATCCAGAACCTACTGGAATGTTGCTGCTAAATACGCAATTAACTCCACTAAAATCAAAACCATTGTCTTGAAGCTGTTTCAAAACTCCTAAAATGTAATTATGCCAAACGGTTGAGCTGAGTTGAATCTCTTTCGACAAATCGATTTCGAATTCTTGATTCAAATCGATAGCCACGATTCGAGAAGTAGTCGTATTACTTTTTTCGAAAGCAAAGCAAATAATCTTATCTATAGCAGCAGGCAATACATAGCCATCGTTATAATCTACATGTTCCCCAATGATGTTAATTCTTCCTGGAGAAAGTACTATTTTTTCGGGTGCATTACCAAATGCATCCTGAAAAAAAGCCGTCGTTTTTTGTAGTAATGAATCATTCATTATTTTGAATATTATCCTCACTCCCAGCCCCTCTCTAAAGGAAAGGGGAGTTTGTTCGGTTTAATTTATATTTACTCTTTGTGTTTTTATTTCTCAGTTACCAGGTTCAGTTTACCACTCTTCAGCCCATCACCGGTTACTTCCAATTTGATATCGCCTGCGGTAGTTTTCGATTTCACAAGTACTACCAATTTTCCGCTAAACAACTTCATCGTGTCTTTATGGAACATTTCGAGTGAAGTCGCATCTCCATTACAAGCGGCGCGATATGTACCCGCTCCAGACACTTTAAATTTCAACTGGTTCGTTGCTGTTGGACAAGGAACTCCATTTTTATCCACTACAGAAACCGTCACAAACGAAATATCCTCGCCATCGGCTGTGATGGTTTTTCGATCTGCATCCAAAACAATTTGGTACGGTTGACCAGCGGTTCGGACTTCCTTCTCTTCAGCCACTTTGCCATTGTCATCATAAGCTACGACTTTTACCGTTCCTGGTTCATATTTTACATCCATCCACATCAAGCGGTAACGGTTTTGCGGAGTATTTTTGTTTTTAGTTTGTACGCCCATACTTTTACCATTGATAAAAAGTTCAGCACTGTTATAACTGGTGTACACAAAAACGGGAGTTGTTTGGCCTTCGCGACCTTCCCAGTTCCAATGAGGTAAAATGTGTAGCGTAGTTGCCTTGGTGTTCCAACGGCTTCGGTACAAATAATAACGGTCTTTCGGTAAGCCTGCTAAATCGTTAATTCCGAAATAAGAACTACGAGACGGCCAGCTTTCGTCATAAGGTGTCGGTTCGCCCAAATAATCAAAACCTGTCCAAACGAATTCACCAATTACCCAAGGTTTATCATCCTGAAGTACAAAATCTTCATCGGGAACATTGGACCAACTACAGGCTTCTAAATCATAGGATGAAGATTGTAAATCTGGATATTGCTTCATTTTTTCTTGCACGACAGGAAATTTATAAATCCCTCTAGAGCTCACGGTTGATGCCGTTTCGGAACCCAAAATGAATCCTTGCGGGAATTTTTTGAATGCCTCATCATACAAATGCACGCGATAATTCAATCCTGGAATATCCAACAAAGCTCCAAAACCAGATTCCATAGTCGCTTTCACTTGATCCATTCCTACGGTTACAGGACGTGTTGGATCTTCTCTATGAAAAATCTCCTGCAACCATTTGGCTCGTTTTACCCCTGCTTCTCCCCACTGATCTGGAACTTCATTTCCTGAACTCCACATCACAATAGAAGGATGATTTCGTGTGGCTTGCACCAAATTCACAATGTCTTTTTCAGCATACTCGTCAAAAAAGCGATGGTAACCGTTTTCTACTTTTGGTAAAACCCATTCATCGAAACTCTCTGCCAAAAACAAAAAGCCCATTTCGTCTGCCAACTCCAATTGTTCGAAAGAAGGCATATTGTGCGAACTGCGAATGGCATTGCATCCCATATCTTTTAAAATGGTCAACTGTCTACGCAAAGCCGCTTTGTTAACGGCAGCACCAAGAGGTCCCAAATCGTGATGCAAACAAACCCCTTTGAATTTGGTCACCTTACCATTAAGACTAAATCCTTTATTGGCTTCATATTTAATTTCTCGGATTCCAAATCGGGTGGCCACCTCATCTTTTAGTGCATTGCCAACATACAATTGAGAAACTGCTTTGTACAAATAAGGTGTTTCTGGACTCCACAATTTTGGATTCTCTACTTTTAAATTTTGGTCAAACTCTTTTCCGAAGCGCAAAGAAGACTCCTCTACACTTACTTTTTGACCTTCTGCATCAAAAATAGTGGTCACCAAACGTGTATTTTCACCAGAGGCTTTGGTCTTAATATTCACTTTGGCCACGGCTTCACTAATAAAAGGTGTCGTTATAAATTGCCCCCATTGGTCAATGCTTTCCTTGTTCTTAATGATAACACTAACTTTTCGGTACAAACCCGCTCCAGGATACCAACGGGAAGCAAATTCTTTATTCGTTAATTTTACGGCTACAGTATTAGCGCCTTCTTGAATGAATTGAGAAACATCAAAATAAAAATAACTATAGCCATACGCCCATTCTCCTACTTTTTTTCCATTCAAATACACTTGAGGTTCACTCATAGCACCTTCAAAAAGTAGTAGGATTTTTTTTCCTTTGGCATCTTTAGGCAAAGTAAAAGTATTGCGATACCAAGCAGTGCCAATATGTGGTAAAGCTCCTGTTCTTCCCGTTTTTTCGGTAGCTACATTTTCTCCATTTTGAACGATGGCAACATTTTGTATGTCTACTTTTTTATCAAAAGGACCATAAATTGCCCAATCGTGCGGAACAGTAACCGATTCCCATTTCGAGTCGTTGAAGTTCGTTTTGAAAGCGTCTTCAACATTTCCTTTTTGAAATTTCCAATGGGTATCCAATACCTTTACCACTCGGGCTTGAGAAAAAGCTATGGTGGTGAAGGCTATAAAAACCAACAAAAAAGAGGGTATTTTTTTCATTTATAAACCTGTATAATTATTTACTATCTAATCAATTCATAAACATTTAAGTCATTTAAGCGAAAGTTATTTAGCTTGCCCAATACTGTTCAAAAGGGAATATAAGTTAAAACCATTCTCATTAAGGCTAACAGTAGTTACTTAAACGAACTGATATTTTCACTTATAATAAAATCAAAAACTTATATGACTTATATGTTGTAACATTTTTAGTCCAATTCATTATTCTTTAAAAGCATCCAATGCTGGCGAAGGTTTTCCATCTGGTTGCCAAGCACTTAAAGCATAACCACTCCAAGATTTGGCTCCTTGCGGCTCCCAATACAAAACGCCCAAGCCTTTATGATTAGGAACAGCTTTTACGGCTTTGATTGTTGCAGCTAGAAGTTCTTTGGTGTTTTGTACTTGTTCATCAACACCGCCAACTTCGACCACCATTACTTCTTTCTGATAACGTGAAGCCATATCGTTTAGGTTGTTTTGTAAATCGGCTATGGTTTCTGAATAGTCTTTCTTAATCCAAAACGGATAGTAAGACAGACCAATAACATCATACTTTACTTGATGCTCGGTAGCTTTATCAAAAAACCAACGGAATTTTTCGTTGTTGTTTCCTTCGTCTACGTGCACAATTACTTTGATTTTGGCATTCACAGCTTTGGTCGCTTCGTATCCTTTATTCAACAATTGAGCCAGTTGCGCCCAATTGTTGGTGCTCCCATCAGGCCAAAGCATTCCGCCTGGAATTTCATTCCCCACCTGAACCCATTCCGGAGTAACGCCTGCTTTTTTTAAAGCGGTCAACACATCAAATGTATGTTCATAAACTTTTTTCTGTAACGCATCGAATGATAAATTGGCCCAAGCAGCAGGTTTGGCTTGTTTGGCGGGATCGGCCCAAGTATCGCTATAATGAAAATCGATCATAATGCGCATTTTGGCTTTTTGAGCACGCAAAGCCATAGCTACTGTTTCTTCCTTACTGCAATGACCGCTTGCTTTGTCTTGGCTTGGATTGACAAATACTCGCAAACGAATGGTATTCATTCCGCGTTCTTTTAGCAATTGCAAACAATCTTTTTCCTTTCCGTCGGTATCATAAAAACGATAGCCAGTGGCTTCCATTTGAGGCAACCAACTCACGTCGGCTCCTTTGGCGAAAGCCAATTTATTTTTCTTTTGTGCCAAAGCGACAGTGGTACTACTTATAAAAAGAAGCAGTAACACTATTCTTTGAAAAACGCTAACTGTAGTATTCATAACTAATTGGTAAATGCTTGCAAAACGGGCAATGCTTTATTTGAAAAATCATAGAATGCTTGGTTTTCGAAGGTAGATCCATTGGTAGCTTGGTTGCCTTTGAAAGAAACCCATTCGCCTCCCCAATACGCAAAACCTTGTCCGTAAGTAGATGATTTTACTAAATCTTTAATCGTCAAAACAAAGTTTTTTTGGCCTTCTGCAGTGGCTGGATAACCGGAAACCAATTGTGAATCTAAGCCCACAATATTATTCGTCCAATCATTGAATCCTAAAGTAAATGGATAAGCAGTTTCTGCTATCACCACTTTTTTAGAAAAGTTTTTTCCTAAGGCATCGATAGTGGTTTTTACCGTAGTCAAATCTTTCCCGTGCCAAATAGGATAATACGACAAACCGATATAATCATAATCAACACTTTTTACTTTAGTAAAAAACCAATTAGTATCTGTAGCCGAAACGCCTGCATAGTGAATCATAATTTTGGTACTTGGCGCTTTGCTTCGAATGGTAGTACTCATTGTTTTTAACAAATCTATACATTGTGCTTCTTGATTGATTAAATGTCCTTGAGGCCAAAGCAATCCGGTATTGATTTCGTTCCCGATTTGAATAATATCTGGATTAATTTCGGTCAAAATAGTTGTGGTGTATGAAGCTACCGCAGCTTTTAAATCAGTAAACGATAAGTTTTTCCAAGCAGCTGGAGTGGTTTGAACCGCAGGATCTGCCCAATCGTCAGAATAGTGAACCGTTAACCAAACTTTTAAACCTGCTTTTTTTACTCGCTGTGCTAGAGTTTTTACTTCAGTCAACCCAGAATGTCCATTGGCAGGGTCTTTCCACAAACGAATTCGGATGGTATTACAACCAGCAGTTTTTAATGTAGTCAACATGTCTTCGGTTTTTCCGTTGTTGGTAAAAACGACACCTGCCGCTTCTATTTCTGGTAAAAAAGAAATATCAGCCGCTTTGATAAAATCACTTGTTACTACAGGTGGCGTAACGGTTCCGCCATCGCTTTTTTCGCTATCGCTAGAGCATGCCGTTTGCAACAAAATACTTAGAAGAATAACTATGGTTAAGAAGGTTTTTTTCATATTTTTAAAATTTATTTTTTATAGGTCAAATATGTTATCGCCTTTATTTATAGGTGTTTGTTTGCAACAAACCTGTTTTTAATGGCGATTTCATAATTAGATAATTAAATTGATTTGGATTGGAATTTATAGATGGTTTTATGATAATAATTTTCTCCTTTTTTTAAGACAGCCGAAGGAAAATGATTGTGATTGGGTGCATCTGGAAAATTTTGTGTTTCAAAACAAATACCACTTAACGGATGGTAGTTCGCACCTTCTTTCCCAGGAATGGTATCAAAACAATTACCTCCCACATACACATGCACCCCAGGTTGATTGGTATAAACCGATAATTGCAAGTTGTTTTTGGAACTGTAAAGCGAAGCCGCCATTTCTTCTTGACTTCCTAAAACGAAAGTGTCATCAATAGATGTTGGACAGTTTTTAGCTTCCAAAAAATCGAAGGCACTTTCGGCTACATCCAAAACCCTACCAGTTGGTATATTTTGATGATTTTTCTCTATTACTCTTCCGGCATTGACGAATAATTCTTGTTGTGTTACCTCATGTTGATGACCATCCAGATTAAAATAACTATGATGCGTCAAATTCAATACAGTATCCTCTGTGGTAGTTGCGTTGTACTCCACTAACAATTCATTCGACTCTGTCAAACTATAAGTAACTGTTACGGCCAACTCACCAGGGAAATTTTCTTCCCCAGAAGGACTCGTATACGACAAGGTAACTGCTGAGTTGATACCCTTCTTTGTGTTCTCAATTTTCCAGTTCTTTTGATGAAAACCAGAGGCTCCACCATGCAGCAAATGCTCACCATGATTGGGATTTAACTTAATGGCTTTGCCGTTTAAGTCAAAGCTACTACCCTTAATTCTTCCGGCATATCGACCAATTATTGCTCCAAAATAAGGAGGACTTGGCAACTCAAAGGACTGGATATAATCCTCTAAGGTTTCGAATCCCAAAACTACATCTACTTTTTTGTGATTTGCCAAAGGTATTTTTACAGATGTTACTGTAGCCCCATAACTTATCACATGGACTTGCATGCCGTTTTTATTGGTTAATAGAACCGCTTGGACTTCCTCACCGTTAGGCAAAATACCATATGATTTGTTGATGGAGAGTGTCATAATTTGAGAAATTTATTTTATTTGGGCTTATTTTTTATCAAATGTGAAATTCAAATGTATACAAAAAAACAACTAAAACATACCAGTACCTACCAGTTTTTTAAACTTCCGAAAAACAGTTAGAATAATAAAAATCAACCTACTAAAATTGCTCTATTAAGCAACTTAAAAAATTAAAACGGCTGTAAAAAAACAACCCCCGATAGCAAAAACTACCGAGGATTGAAAAGTATAAAAAACCAAAATTTATTACTGTGCTACAATGAACGTGTAACGCCCATCTAAATCATTGAACCAAATATCGTATTTACCTGCTGTTACGATAATATCACCTCCATTATCTCCCCAATTCACATCCCAACTGTTATTGGCTCTGAATTTCATCTTACCATCAGTAAGCGTTTGAGTAATCTTCCACATATGGGCATCAAAAGTAGATTGTACCATTGGCACACTCACATCCCATCCGCTAGGCAAAGCATCTCCAACTAATCCAACCGTTGCATAGGTAGTCATAGGCCCAGTGTAAGGCGTCAAAGTATAGGTTAATGATTCCAAATTCAATTCAAAATAATAGTATCCTGCTTTATCTGTAGGAAAAACGGCTGGGTCTGGTGCGCTATCATTCGCTCTGTATTTTACTTTGCCTCCATCAACACCATACATAGGAGCCCAGAAACCTAATTGCTCAATTAATTTGAATCCGCCAGCATTGAAGTATCCTGTGTAGTAAAACTTAGCGTTGTCTTTTGTGTCTCTAAAAATAGGCATATTCCCTTTATTCACATCCCAACCCGCGATTGTCGCAGGACCTACTTGATACAAATCCACTTTAGGAAAAACGCCTCTGTAAGGTGTTACTACAATACTTATTGCATTAGAATATTTAGGTTGAGAGCCAGTAGTACCTACAGTAGATTTGATACGAATATCAATAGTTCCCTCTACCTCTGGAATTAATCCAAAATCCAACGCTTTGGTGTTTAGCTCCGACACTTTAATAGTAGCAAAAGAATTTGATGTTGCATTGATTTCGACTGGTGCAGCAAAATCAGTTCCGCTTTTGGCAAACTCCACCGTATAGGTTACGATAGTTGGCGTGCCATAAGATACTTTTTCCCAAGTTAAAGTAAGTGCCGTATTATCTGGTGTGGCTTTGTTCAAAATTACTTTCGAACCCGCATCTGGAGTAATAATAGCAAAATCAGCTTCTTGTGGTTCAAGAATCATCAAATCAGTTTCGTTATCACAGGACCAAAATCCTAAAATAGCTACAAAAGCAACTAATAGTTTATATGTATTTTTCATTTCTTTAGTGTAAAGTGGTTATTTTTTTAGTATCCAAGGTTTTGAGTTAGGTTGCTATTTGATCCCAAAGAACCCGCAGGAATTGGAAACAAATCCATAAAAGCCGGAATAGAAACTCCAGTAGAAGCATTGCCTTTCCAAGCCCAATTGTAAGAACCGCCAGAGAATTTCCCAAAACGGATTAAGTCTTGTCTGCGGTGTGCTTCCCAGTGTAATTCTCGAGCTCTTTCGTCTAAAACAAAATCAAGAGTCAAATCAGCAGGGACAATATTACCAACTGTGGTATTGTTATTGGCTCTTCTTCTAAGTGCATTCGCATAGTCTAATGCTTTGGTAATATCTCCTCCAGCTCCTCCGCGCAAAGTAGCTTCAGCATACATCAGGTATACATCGGCCAAACGGAATAATGGAAAATCAGTATCGGCAAAAGTTGAACTTGTTCCATTTTGTCCCGTAGATGTTTTGTTAGAAAATTTAGACAAAATGTACCCTTGAGTTTTAACTCCAATATCTGCAATATCAATCGTTCTTTGTTTAGAAGCACTTCCAGCTACGCCAGTTCCTATTGTTTTACGAGTATCTTGGTTGAATTTGGTACCATCAAATTTTTGAGCAAATTCTTTTCTAATTCTCAAGGCTCCACTCCATCCACCAATACCAAAATCAGCTCCATTATTTTCCCATACACCAATTTGTCCATTGGTCAATACTGTAGTGGCTCCCCAGTTTTGAGTTTTGGCACCATCAGATTGAATGGTGAAAATCATTTCAGGCGAAGTATGATTATCAGCTTTGAAATTGTCCAAATAATTCGTTTTCAAAGAATAACCCGCTGCAATAAGATCATTACACATCGTAATACAATCGCCGTAACGCTTAGTTTTGGTATACACTTCTGCGTTCAAGTAAATTTTAGCTAAAATCATTTTTGCCATTCCTTGATCAACGCGTCCGTATTCATTGGTTCTTGCGGCTTTCAAGTTAGGAAGCGCGGCTTTTAATTCTGTTTCCACAAAATCAAACAATTGTTGTCTTGTAAACTCAGGTCCTTTGAAGTTGATAGGATCAGCTTCTGTATACATAGCTGCTTTCCCAAACAAATCCATCATATTATAGTAGGCATACGCACGCAAAACCTTCACTTCATTTCGGTACAATTCGATTGCTGCCAAATCTTCGGCATTAGTAATGTTGCGTGATTTCAATTTTTCAGGAGTACTTTGGCGCAAAAATTCATTAGCATAAGCCACAGAAGCCATAGTTCGTGAGTACATTCCCAAAAGAATTGGATTGGCTGGTGTCCAAATATTGCGTTGCAACTCGGCTGTTCCACCGTCATTTTCATAACTCCACACTAACTCATCGGTAGTAAGCTCTTGTAAATACAACAAACATCTACTAAACTGACTTGTTCCTGCATCTACTCCTTCAAGCGAAGAAGCATCTGGGCCCCAAGTACTCGTAAGCGATAAATTTCCGTATACACCTGCCAAGGCATTTTTGTATCCAGCTGCATCTTTATAGACAGCATCCGAAGCCAATACATCGTCATCTTCTGACACTACATTCAAATCATCGGTACACGATTGAAACAAAGTAGCCAAAGCTAAAAAGGATATAATTATATATTTCTTCATCGTTTATTAAAATTTAAGATTAAGACCAAATAGAATAGTACGCTGTCTAGGATAAATGGTTTTATCGACGCCATTATTAGTAATCTCAGGGTCTAAACCACTGTATTTTGTCAAGACAAAAACATTTTGAACTCCTGTAAACATTCTCAAACTAGTGCTTTCGTTCATTATTTTTCTAAAAGTATAGCCTAAGGTTACGTTATCCATTTTCAGGTAGGAAGCATTTTCGATATAAATATCAGACAACAATACATTTGAAGTGGTTTGGAAATTTGTATCTAAAATAGAAGAAGGAACATTGCTTAAAATTCCACCATTTTCCATCGCCTCATATTGCGCTCTAGAAGCGTCTACTGCGTTGAAAATTCGGTTTCCTATACTCGCTCTTAAGTTGAAAGAGAAATCAATGTCTTTGTAATTCATTGTAGAAGCAAAGCCTAAGGTCACATCTGGATCTGGGTTGTTATAGATGTAGCGGTCTGAATCATTTTTGATGTTATCTCCATTCAAATCAGCAAAAGCACCTTCAATAGCTTTTCCGTTGGTATCATACAATTGTTTGTACACATAAAAAGAATACGGCGTATATCCTTCTCTAAAAATCTGACCTGGTGTTCCCGTTCCTGCAATGTTATCGCCTACATAAATATCTGTTCCGTACACTAAATCTTTGATTCTTCGCTCGAATTTACTTGCATTAAAATTGACATTCCAATTGAAATTTTCTGTTTTAATCGGACTAGCGTTCAAGGTAAACTCAATTCCTTTGGTTGTGAATGAACCTACGTTTTGGTACACACGGTTAGAGAAATTACTTCCGTCAGAGATAGCCGCATTTACCAATAAATCTTTGGCTTCTTTATAAAACACATCTACCGCACCCGTGATTACATTGTTGAATACCCCAAAATCAAGACCCGCGTTGTACGAAACGGTTTCCTCCCATTTTAAGTTTTTGGTACGTTTGCTTGGCAAAGCAATTGGAAAATAAGCATTACCAAATTGGTATTGTGAATTACCTCCACCTAAATCGTATTTCTCTAAATAACCATTTGGATCAGGAATATCTTGTTGTCCAGTAATACCATAGCTCAAACGCAATTTCAAATCGGAAACCACATTACTGTCTTTAAAGAAATCTTCTTTTACTTTCCAAGCAAAAGCAGCAGAAGGGAAATTCCCCCAACGGCTTTCTTTTTCAAATCGAGAAGAACCGTCACGACGATAAGACAAGGTCAATAAATATTTGTTTTTGAAATTAATGTTGGATCTTCCAAAAAAGCCTAACAGTACGACATCCGTATTCAAAGTAGTTTCAGGGAAAGTCGAGGGTAGATCTGGGTTTAAGATGTTACCGGTATCGAATCGATTGGATTCGAATTTTTGATACGAATGTCCGCCTGTTAGTTCAACATTAAAATCATTAAAAGTCTTATTATACACAAAATAGGCATCGATCAACTTATTTCTTCTTGTAGATTCAGAGTACTCATCTGTTCCGAAAGGAATATTATTATTGGATGGGGCCGAACCAGCATTGGCACTTACCAAACGACGTCTTTCTCCATTCGATTCATCAAAACCAAGATTCACCACAGCTCTCAATGAAGGCAAAAAGTGAAATTTATAATCGATTTCAAAATTCCCAAAAAGTCTATTGCTCTTTCCACGAT
Organism: Flavobacterium sp. 9R; assembly: GCF_902506345.1. Lineage (NCBI taxonomy): Bacteria > Pseudomonadati > Bacteroidota > Flavobacteriia > Flavobacteriales > Flavobacteriaceae > Flavobacterium > Flavobacterium sp. 9R. Next base: position 2,500,076 of record NZ_LR733413.1, read on the forward strand.
CATTCGTTTGAAGCAACTGCGCTACAGGGTTTCTTGCTGCAATAGCAATTAACGGATAATTTCCGTTGGCATCTACACCAGAAGTATACTCAAAAAACCCACCATAAGGAGCACCTTCAACACGAATGGGTTGTGTAGGATCAAAACCAATAGCGGCACCTTCAACTGCATCTGTAAAACGGTTTCTTTCATTGGCATAATTAGCAGAAAGTTTCACCTTTAAATGATTTTCAAAAAAAGACGGGTTCATAACCAAACCTACCGTATTTCTTTTGAACTCATTGGTAATACGCAACCCTTGTTGATCGGTATTTCCTAAAGTTAAACTTGTTGGAATCACACCGAAAAGACTTCCTCTAACCGCTAGATTTTGATCTACTAAACCAGTATTGCGGTAAATTGCCTCTTGCCAGTTGGTATTGGCTGTGCCTAATTTATCTAAATCTTGTGGACGTACTTGAGCGATGGTATTTCTAAAAGCTGTTGGGCTCAATACATCAACGGTATTAACCAACTCACCTGCACCAAACTGCACATTGTAGTCTACAGAAAGGGTTTTGCTTCCCTTTTTAGTCGTGATAATAATTACCCCGTTTGATGCACGTGAACCGTAAATAGCAGTTGCCGAAGCATCTTTCAAAACCGTCATCGACTCAACTGTACTTGGATTCAAAGAAGCCAAAAATGAAGCTGAACCCGTGTTGGTCGTGTTTTCAAGAGGCAAACCATCAATAACAATCAATGGGTCATTACTTGCAAATAACGAACTTCCCCCTCTAATTCTAATTTCGGATAAAGAACCAGGTGCTCCTGATGAATTGATAGACAAACCTGCTACTCTACCAGTAAGCATATTTTCGGTAGAAACGTTTACCCCTTTGTTAAAATCTTTGGTAGCCAAAGTAGTTACAGAACCTGTAGCATCTTTTCTTTTTACAGAACCATATCCTACTTGCACTACTACCTCCTTAAGTTCATTGTCTTGTTCTTGCAAAAGAACAGTAAGCGAACTTTGTCCAGAATAAATCACGGTTTGTGATTTAAAACCCACAAACGACACTACGATTTGATCTCCTTTACTCACACTAGACAGCTGAAAAGCTCCAGAAAAATCAGTAGACGTACTAACTTTAGAACCCTTAACAACTAGATTGGCTCCAGGAATTGGTTGTTTGGTTGTATTATCAACCACCGTTCCAGACAATTTGTTTTGTGCCTGAACAAAAAACGGAACAAGGAGCAGTAAAAAGAACAATCTGAAATGCATTGTTTTCAAACTTTTTGTTTTCATTAAATTGATTTGTTAGTTATTATTTTTTTGAATATTCCAAAAAAGCAACAGAACCGTTTCTGAATCAAAAAATTAGTTTATCCTAGTTTTGGTTGCTAAAAAATGATAATCCTAATTTTTTATGTTTTTTGTAACAAAAACGTTTTATTTTTCTATTTTTTTTGTGAAATATTAAAATCCAAAATTATACGAAGGATTATGTTTTACATACCAGTACCTACCAGTTTTTTTGTATATTGCGAAAAATAAATTACCAACCTATGAAATACATCACTGTCCAAAACAACCAAGGCGTACCCAAATACAAACAAATAATTCAATCGATTGAGAAAGCCATCGAATCGGAAAAATTAGTCAAAGGAGATCAACTGCCTTCGGTAAATAAAGTGTGTTTAGCACACGATTTGTCTCGAGACACTGTACTACAAGCTTATGATGAATTAAAGAAGCGAGGCATTGTATTTGCTATACCTGGCAAAGGTTATTACATAAAAAGTGTGGAAATAAATATCAAACAAAAAATATTTTTACTCTTTGACGAATTGAATATTTTCAAGGAAGATTTGTACAATTCATTTTTAGAAAATATCGGAAAAAACGTTCAGGTTGACATTTTTTTTCATCATTTTAATTTTCAATTTTTTCAAAAAGTCATCGCAGAAAATAATGGCAACTACACCAAATATATTATTATGCCCACCGCTTTTGAAGAAGCGCATACCACAATAAAAAACCTACCAGTAAATGATGTCTATATATTAGATCAAACCAATTCTGATTTATTTTCCTACCCTTCAATTCATCAAAACTTTATTCAAAACATTTATGATGGCCTTTTGGAAGGAAAATCTAGATTGGATAAGTACAAAAAGCTCATTATCATCTTCCCGGGATTTAGAGAACCGCTGGGTATGAAAATCGGCTTTTTAAACTTTTGCAAGGACTTTGGATTTGAGGATGAAGTAATTACAGAGTTCAAACACCGAAGCATCACGCCTGGTGAAGTCTACGTCATTCCAAGTGATCGCGATTTGGTAAGGGTAATTGAAAAGGCAAAATCACAACAGCTTACTATAGGTCAAGACTACGGAATCATTTCGTATAATGAAACGCCACTAAAGAAAATTGTCGAAAACGGCATTACGACCATCTCCACTGATTTTGAACAAATGGGTAAAATTTTAGCAGAAATGATTTTGAAAGGGCGAAAGGAACAAATAGAAAACACATGTAAATTGCTATTGAGAAGTTCGCTTTAGAATAAACCAAAAGAATTGAATTTTTAAGGAAAGGATCTTACTTGTTTTGGTCCTTTTTCTTTTTTATCAAATTACGATTTTTAAAGCAACCATATTATCATATCCGTATAAAAACTAATAAAAAAATATAAATATAATTTCCTTGGTTATGTGAATTAAATTTGCTTCATTTGTAAATGTATTTTTTACACTTATTATTAAACGCAACGAAACAAGTCCTTTAGAATATTCTATATAAAAACTGTCGTTGAAAAAAGACACGTAATTTAATATCATTTACTATGAATCATAATATTGAAAAAAAAGCTGCCGATAACATTCGAGCACTAGCGATAGCAATGGTCGAAAAGGCCAAATCAGGTCATCCAGGAGGAGCTATGGGTGGAGCCGATTTTTTGCACGTCTTATATACAGAATATATAAAGTTTGACCCTAGCGATATGGAATGGATCTTTAGAGATCGCTTTTTTATGGATGCAGGTCATCTTTCCGCTTTATTATATGCACAATACTATTTACTAGGCCACTACGAAAAATCGGATTTGGAAAATTTTAGACAATGGAAATCTGTTACACCTGGTCATCCAGAAGTTGATGTAAAAAGAGGCATAGAAAACACCTCTGGACCACTAGGACAAGGACACGTTATGGGAATTGGAGCCGCCATTGCCGCAAAATTCCTAGCAGCACGATTTACAGGCCTTTTTGATCATAAAATTTACGGTTTCATTACTGATGGTGGCATACAAGAGGAAATTTCACAGGGCGCAGGAAGAATTGCTGGACACTTAGGCCTGAATAATTTCATTATGTTCTATGATTCTAATAATGTTCAACTGTCGTCTATGACTGATGAAGTTACAACAGAAGATACCGCCAAAAAATATGAAGCCTGGGGATGGAATGTACTAACAATCGATGCACATAATTATATCGAAATCAAAAAAGCACTAGACTTTGCCAATGCTCAAACCGAAAAACCTACACTGATTATTGGTAACACCATTATGGGGAAAGGTTGTGTAACAGCCCAAGGTGAAATGTATGAAGGAGAATGCGAACTGCACGGAAAACCAATTGGTGCAACCAAAGCCGATTTTACCAAAACATTACTAAATCTTGGAGCCAATCCCGAAGATCCTTTTGCAAAATTCGAAGCCGTAGACGCTTACTACCAAACCGTCCTTGCCGAAAAAAGACAAGAAGCCGCTACAAAAAAAGAAGCCTATAAAAATTGGGAAAACCAAAACCCTGCTTTGGCTCAAAAACTTAACGCATTCTTTTCGGGAAAAACACCTGAACTCGATTTTGGCAGTATCATTCAAAAAAACAATGCAGCTACTAGAGACGCCTCGGCAGCAGTACTGAGTTATTTAGCAGAAAAGGTAGAAAACATGATTGTATCCTCAGCCGATTTATCCAACAGTGATAAAACGGATGGCTTTTTGAAAAAAACAACTGTACTGCAAAAAAACAATTTCAAAGGTGCCTTTTTACAAGCTGGAGTAGCCGAATTAACAATGGCTGCTATCGCAAATGGTATGGCTTTGCATGGAGGTGTGATTCCAGTAGTAGCAACTTTTTTTGTGTTTTCCGATTATATGAAACCTGCCATTCGACTATCGGCTATTCAAGAACTACCTGTAAAATATGTTTGGACTCACGATTCCTTTAGGGTTGGTGAAGATGGACCAACCCATCAACCTATCGAACAAGAAGCTCAGATACGATTAGTTGAAAAAATAAAAAACCATTCAGGTCGTCAAAGTTTTCTAGCCTTACGTCCTGCAGATGCTATAGAAACATCAGTAGCTTGGGAAATGGCGATGCAAAACACCACTAGCCCAACTGGATTAATTTTATCACGACAAGAAATTAGCAGTATTCCAACCCAAGGCGACTCATACGCAGCAGCAAGTCAAGCAAAAAAAGGAGGCTATTTGGTAAAAAAGGTAAGCCAACCCGATATAACATTGGTTGCAAATGGTTCAGAAGTAGCAACTCTACTAGACGCCGCTACTATTCTTGAAAAAGAGACTGCTCTTAAAATCAATGTAGCCTCAGTCATTTCTGAAGGACTTTTTAGAAACCAATCCATCGAATATCAAGAAAGCATTCTTCCAAGCAATCAATTAACTTTTGGATTAACCGCTGGTCTTCCCGTAAATCTTCAAGCATTGGTCGGATCAAGAGGAAAAGTCTTTGGTTTAGAACACTTTGGCTATTCGGCTCCTGCCCAAGTATTGGACGAGAAATTCGGGTTCACAAGCCAAAATATTGCTAACGAAATCAAAAACTATTTATCAGAACAAAATTATTCAACTCAAAAATAAAGATTATGAAATTTTTTATTGATACTGCCAATCTAAAAGATATTAAAGAAGCCAACGATCTTGGCATTTTAGATGGGGTAACCACTAATCCATCATTGATGGCCAAAGAAGGAATTACAGGAGCGGAAAACATCTTGGCTCACTATGTAAAAATTTGTGAATTAGTAGATGGCGATGTAAGTGCCGAAGTTATTGCCACAGATTTTGAAGGCATGGTTGCCGAAGGCGAAAAGTTAGCCGCTTTGCATCCTCAAATAGTAGTAAAAATTCCGATGATCAAAGAAGGAATCAAAGCTATAAAATACTTTACAAATAAAGGAATAAAGACCAATTGCACCTTGGTCTTCTCTGCAGGACAAGCTCTGTTAGCGGCAAAAGCTGGTGCAACGTACGTTTCTCCTTTCATAGGACGCTTAGATGATGTCTCTACAGACGGTATGACTTTAATTGAAGATATCCGATTAATTTATGACAACTACGGCTTTGAAACTCAAATTTTAGCAGCCTCCGTTCGCAACGTAATGCACATTGTAAATTGTGCAAAAACAGGAGCCGATGTAATTACAGGACCATTGAGTGCCATTGAGGGATTATTAAAACACCCCTTAACCGACATTGGACTAGCTACCTTTTTGGCTGATTATCAAAAAGGCAATAGCTAAACTAGAAAATATAGAAGTTTAATTTTTGGTTTTAATTGAAAAAGCCCTGACGTTTTTTTTGTCAGGGCTTTTTTTATAGATTAAGAACAAAATCATTCAGGAGTTTTTCTTCATACTTTTCTTTATCAAAACGATACAAGTAAGAACCTTTTCGTGAAGATTGCATGTCTTTTTCATCCAGTTTTATCAATATATCAAGCGAATTAATTTTACTTATAAAATTACGCTTATCGAGTTCTTTACTCAAAATCGCTTCATACAATTCTAACAATTGTCGCATCGTAAACTTTTCTGGCAAAAGTTCAAAACCTATAGGTTTTATCGAAGTTCGATAACGCAATCTTCGGATGGCATTACGCAACATTTTGTCGTGGTCAAAAATTAATTTTGGAGCTTCGGCCATGCTAAACCATTGAGCATGATAATTTTTAATCAACTCTTTGTTATGATTTTCTATATTGATCAAAGCATAATACGATACAGAAATTGTTCGCTCAACAGGATCACGGTCAATTTCGCTGTAAGCGTACAATTGCTCCATATAAATATCATTCAGTCCTGTATAAGTATTCAAAATACGGATGGCCGCTGAATCCAAAACCTCATCATTTTTTAAAAATCCCCCTATCAAAGACCACTTCCCTTTCTCAGGTTCAAAGTCTCTTTTGATCAAAAGTATCTTTAACCCTTCGGCATCAAAACCAAAAATGATACAATCTACTGCTACTAAAATTTTATCGGTATCACTATACTTGTTGAGCATAATTCTTTTTTTTGGTAAATATATAAACTTCTATTTGTTTTTAGTGAAATAATTAATGTCAAAAAAACACTTATTATTTTGTCTTTTGTAAATTCTACCTACTTCTGAAAGCTAAAATCATAATTATGAAGCTTTTTATAAGTACCTAAGTTGTAAAATTAAATAAAATAATTAAGAAATACCTTATAATAAATAGATTTTAAAAGGCTTTGGAAACGAAATTTCGAAAACGTTATAGCTTTTTTTAAAAAAATTACGAAAACGATTTTCGTAAAAGAAAAACAGCTTTTTATTAAAAAGTGTATATTTTACACAAATAATTAATTAAAAAAGACACTTTTTTAAAACAAACTTCAAAAGGAAATCTTAAATAAGTACGCAAAATTAAAAAATCTGTTTTTTTATCAACTTTTTTTTGTCAAATATATTTGTTTACAACAATTTTTTTTAATTATATTTACAAATGTAAAAATAACACTTATTAAACAAACTAATTAATTTAACCCAATATGATAACAAACCAAAGATTGTTTTTTTTCAACAATTCATTATTGTTAAAAAAAGAATGGCTAGTGGCGTTACTAATCATACTGTTCTCTTCTTATACAGTATCTGCGCAACAGCTTAATGAAATAAAGGGAATCGTAACGTCTGGCACAGACAACCTCCCTTTGGTAGGAGTGAATGTAGCCTTGAAGGGTGCAAAAGGAGTAACTTCTACCGGTTTTGACGGAGAGTTTACCATCAAAGCCTCTTCTAATGACGTATTAGTATTCTCATTTGTAGGATTTAAAAACCAAGAGGTACAAGTAGGATCAAATACGTATTTGAAAGTAACGCTAAGAGAAGATGTAAATTCTCTTAACGAAGTAGTAGTGGTAGGCTACGGAACACAAAAGAAATCCGATTTAACCGGTGCGGTGAGTGTTGTAAAAATGGAAGATGCCAAAAAAACCGTTACTTATGATGTTGCTAAGATGATGCAAGGTCAAGTAGCTGGTGTTACAGTACAATCTTCTGGAGAACCTGGAGGTTTTGTAAACATCAAAATTCGTGGTATCAATTCTTTTAGCAACAACAATCCGTTATTTGTAATAGACGGTATGATCGTAGACAGTCCTTATGATTTTGCTACTGGCGAGATCGAGTCAATGCAAGTATTAAAAGACGCTTCATCTGCTGCTATCTACGGAGTTAGAGGAGCCAATGGTGTAGTAATTATTACAACCAAAAAAGGAAAACTAGGCAAACTCGACATTAAATACAAATCATTAATAGGTTTTCAAAATGTAGCCAAAAAATGGTCATTGACAGATCGATTAGGATACCAAAAAGTTACAAGCGCAGCGGAAGTAAATGCGGGATTAACAATAGCACCAGGTAATGATCCTAATAGCGCCTCTTATATTAATAACGTAAATACAAACTGGCAAGATGCCGCTTTTGGAACAGGAATCATCGAAAATCACTCATTAACCTTTAATGGTGGTGCCGAAAGTTTAGGATACAACTTGAATGTTGATTATTTCAAAAACAAAGGATATGTAAACACACCGCAAGATTATACTAGATATTCTACTACTTTGAATTTACACGGCAAAAAAGGAAACTTCAAATACGGATCAAAAATTGCCTTTACACAATCTGACAAAGAAAACTTTAATGAATACAACGGTGGTCAAACGCCTATCTCAGATTTATTAGGAGCGGTACCTACTATGCCAGTTCGTGATCCAAATCGTCTAGGAGGTTATGGTGGTACTGATAACCTAACCCAAAGAGCAATTTCGATGAACGTAATTGGATACAATAGTCTTATTACAAACAACAGCAAACGTAACCGTTTTGTAGGTGACATTTGGGGAGAATATGAAATCATCAAAGGATTGAAATACAAAATTGATGCAAGTTTTGATATCTTAAATTGGCAAAACAGAAAATTCGTTCCACCAAGTGATTTAGGATGGTATTATATTACCACAAATGACGAAGCTTCATTAGACGTTTCTACAGGAAGCCAAACTAGAACTTTCTTAAACAACTTATTAACGTATAACGTTGATATCAATAAACATAAAATAGATGCTTTGGCAGGATGGGTTCAAGAACGCAATGATAATTACAACCACTGGTCAAGAGGTGTTGGCTATTTACCAGGAGAAATCAGTCACTTAGAATATGCTGATGCAACAAGTGCTGGAGAATATGAAAATACAGTAACCAATATTTCATACTTAAGCAGATTGAACTATGCTTATGACGATCGTTATTTGTTAACCGTAAACTTCAGACAAGATAAAACCTCTTTGTTTAGTGAAGAAAACAACACCGGTAACTTTTACTCTTTCTCTGCTGGATGGAAAATTAGCAACGAGAAATTCCTAAAATTACCAGAATGGGTAAGCAATATCAAACTAAGAGGTGGTTATGGAATCTTAGGAAACAACACCATCGGCCCTTATGCCTATTCACCAACAATTAACGCGTTTGCAGGCTATAACTTCAACAATGAATTGGCGCCTGGAACAACAGTAGTTAGTGCCATTGACCCAAATGTTCATTGGGAAGAAACCAAAACAACCAACGTGGCACTTGAATTAGGATTTTTAGACAATGCCCTTCAGTTTACAGCAGAATATTACGAGAAAAAATCAACAGATTTATTGATTGGCGTACCACTACCTTTCTCTACAGGAGCTTTCCCTGCAAGCGTAGTTACAAATGCTGGAGCAGTAAAAAATAATGGTTTAGAATTTACAGCTTCATACAACAATAATAAAAATGAATTTAAGTATACTATTTCAGCGAACTTAGGTACAATGAAAAACAAAGTATTACAAATTGGTTTAGACGGAAATCCAATTTATGGAGCAGCGTCAAAAACAGAAGTAGGTCGTTCTATTGGTGAAATTTATGCTTACCAAACTGTAGGAATTTTTAAAGATGCTGCTGATATAGCTGCTTCACCAACGCAAGTAAATGCTGCACCTGGAGATGTAAAATTCAAAGATGTAAACGGAGACGGAATGATTTCTGACTTAGATAGAACTTATCAAGGCGTTACCATTCCAAAATATAGTTATGGTTTGAACTTTAGTGCTTCATACAAAAATTGGGATCTGTCTATGTTCTGGCAAGGTGCTGGTGGACATAAAGTGTTCAATGCAATGTATCGCAACCTAATGGTAGGACAATATGGAAACCATCATACTGATATGTTGAATTATTGGACACCAACAAATACCAATACTAATGTACCAAGACCAGTAATTGGTGATCCTAATGCCAACTCAAGAGACTCTAATAGATTTATCGAAAAAGGAGATTATATCAAATTACAAACCATGCAAATTGGTTATCAAATTCCTTTAGAAGGCATTAAATTCATTCAAAAAGCAAAAATATTTGCCAACGGACAAAACTTATTGATCTTAAGTAAATACAAAGGGTACGATCCTGATTTTAATAGTAACGATGGATTATTTTCAAGAGGTTATGACGCAGGTTCCTTCCCAAATCCTAGAACCGTTTCATTAGGAATTGAAGTTGAGTTTTAATATTAGCTAACCCATAAAAAATATAAAAATGAAATATAAAATATATAATTATCTAACAGTCTTCTTTACACTATCTGTAGTGATGACCAGCTGTGTAGACAATGAAGATTTATTACAAGTAGATCCAAACGTAGAGACATCAGGCTCTTTCTGGAAAACAGATCAGGATGCTATTGAAGGAATTAATGCCGCTTATAGTAGCTTATTAACAGATGGAACTTACATGAGAAGTACTCCACTTTTATTAGACCTGAAAGGTGATGATACCCGCAGTAACAGCCCATGGGATGCAATGTACAATGTAGGTCGCTTCAATTCTAATGTTTCTAATGCAGCGATCTACGGATGGGCTTATGAAACCTACTATCAAGGAATTTATAGAGCCAATCAAGTCATCAAAAATGTACCAAACATAGACATGGCCGATAAAGGTTTAAAAGACAGAGTACTTGGACAAGCGTACTTTTTGAGAGGATTGTATTTATTTCACGCAGTAAATATGTTCAAAAATGTACCAGTTCCAACGGATATTGCCACTTTTTATCCTCAAAAAACACAAGCAGATGGTTGGGCACAAGTAATTGCTGATTTTAAACAAGCTGCAGATTTACTACCTGTAACATATAACAATGTTACTGGATTAGACGCAGGTGAAAAAGGACGTGCCACCAAAGGTGCTGCACTTGGCTATTTAGGAAAAGCATATCTATTTACTAAAGATTTTAACAATGCTAAAACTGCTTTCAAACAAGTAATCGATTTGGGAGTATATGCATTAGTTAGCAACTATCGTGATAACTTTACAACTACCAATGAAAACAATTCTGAGTCGCTTTTTGAAGTACAATTTAGCAGAGAAGCTGGTGGTGTAGATTTAGGTTGGGGCGGTGCTCCTGCCTCTGGATGGGGAAAAACATCGGCCAGAGCTATTACTTATGGACCAAGAGCTTTCGGATGGACAGACGTACAACCTACTTGGGCTTTGTATAATGATTATCAAATAGAGAAAACAACATCTGGAGCTGTAGATCCACGTTTAGACGCAACGATGTTTTACAACAAACCGGGAGGTATGCAATTATACGGTCAAGATTTTGCTACTTTTTACAGCAAAAGTCCAGCAGATTTGAACGACTTATTTTGCAGAAAATACCAAAATTCTGATGGACAATTTGCCAACGAATATGACTGGAGATCTGGAATCAACGAGCGTCTTTTGCGCTATGCCGATGTATTGTTGATGTACGCCGAGTGTTTGAACGAAACAGGGGATACACCTGGGGCTTACACTTACATTCAAATGGTTAGATCACGCGTTGGACTTCCTAATTTAGCAACTACAAAACCAGGTATGACCCAAGCACAAATGAGAGATCAAATCGCTCATGAACGCTTCTTAGAATTCCCTCTTGAAGGCCACCGATTTGATGACATTCGTAGATGGGGTTGGCTACAAGACCCAGCAAAACTTGCTTGGTTAAAATCTAGAGATGCTGAGTTTAACACTTACACTTCTGGTAGAGAGTACTTCCCAATTCCACAATTAGAAATGGACAACAATCCTGGAACCCTACAAAATGATGGTTACTAGTATATACGTATAATTTTGAGTTAGTTGAGTTTTGAAAATCATATGGTAACAATGACCGTTACCATATGATTTTATACCTTTAAATAAATTCCAAACAAACTGTTACAAACAAAATAAGGAGCCATATGAAAAAAGTAAACAAAATTGCATTCATTATCCTATTTGGATTTTTAGTAACCAATTGCCAAAACGAAGAAATAAATTCACCAACATCCCAAAGTGAAGCCATTGTACCAAATCCAAAAGCACCAAATCAAAACCTAACAGCCAAAACAGTTAGCGGAACGGTGCCCTCACACGACCCAAGTACCATCGTAAAAAGCGGGGTAAATTATTATGTGTTTACTACAGGAGACAACATTCCTATGACCTACTCTACCAATTTAACCAATTGGACATGGGGAACTTCTGTTTTTACGAGTACTCCAAGTTGGATTACAAGCTATGTTCCAGGATTTACCAAAACTTTTTGGGCTCCCGATGTTGCTTGGTTTAATAACCGTTGGAACATGTACTATTCGTGCTCTACATTTGGTTCAGCCACTTCAGCAATCGGATTAGTAACAGCGCCTTCTATTTCACAAAGTGCTGGAACAAAATGGACCGATAGAGGTATGGTGGTTGCTTCTTCCTCTTCTTCGGATGTCAATGCAATAGATCCATCGATTTTAGTAGATGGTTCAAATGTGTATATGGCTTATGGTTCATGGCATGCGGGTATTGGAGTGATTCAAATTAATCCTTCGACAGGTAAAACAACTGGTAGCAGAACAATTGTTGCAGGAGGAAACGGTGCCAGCTGGGAAGCTCCTTGCTTAATCAAAGAAGGAAGTTATTATTATTTATTTGTAAATAGAGGTTCATGCTGTAACGGAGTAAACAGCACTTACTACATTGTTGTAGGCCGTTCTACGAGTCCATTTGGCCCATTTGTTGACAAAAATGGAGTCTCTTTAAAAAACGGAGGCGGCACTACTGTTTTAGCCACTCAAGGCAATTATATTGGCCCAGGTCATTTGTCTAGAATTGTTGGAACTCAAAAAGGCTCAGTTCATTATTACGATGGTGCAGACAGCGGAAATCCAAAACTTGAAATTGTTTATTTTACTTGGTCAGGAGGTTGGCCAACACTTTCTTATTAAATTCAGAAGAAACCCAAAGCCTCCATTCTTCATAAAGCCTATTACCATGAAAAAATCATTAGTACTACTTTTTGCCCTTACCCTATCTAGTTCCTTTGTTTTGGCACAAAATAAAGTGACTGTCGTTACATTACAAAACACCAAAGAATCACCTACAATTAGCAAACACATTTATGGTCATTTTGCAGAGCACCTAGGACGATCCATTTATGGTGGTTTTTTTGTTGGCGACACGTCCAAAATACCAAATACTAACGGAGTTAGAAATGATATTATAAAAGCCTTAAAAGAACTTCAAATTCCAAATTTAAGATGGCCTGGCGGTTGTTTTGCTGATACCTACCACTGGAAAGATGGTATTGGTCCAAAAGAACAAAGACCTACCATTGTTAATAAATGGTGGGGAGGCACTACCGAAGACAATAGCTTTGGAACTCACGATTTCCTCAACCTATGTGAAGCACTTGGAGCAGAACCCTATCTTTCTGGTAATGTAGGAAGTGGTACTGTCCAAGAATTAGCAGATTGGGTACAATACACCAACTTTAGCGGAAAAAGCCCGATGAGTGATTTGCGTCAAAAAAATGGTAGAACAGCCCCTTGGAAAGTTAAATTTTGGGGAATAGGTAATGAAGCATGGGGTTGTGGTGGTAATATGACCGCTGAATATTATGCAGGTGAATATAGAAAGTATGCCACCTTTATGTCTGATTGGGAAAATACTGGAGGCATTACACGTATTGCCTCTGGCTCCAATAGTGCCGATTATAATTGGACTGAAGTTTTAATGAAAAACATCCCACTGAATATGCTTGGCGGAGTAGGTGTTCATCACTATGCAGTAATCGATTGGAATAAAAAAGGAGACGGTGTTGATTTTACAGAAAATCAATATTTCCAAACCATGAAATCGGCACTAAAAATGGAAGAATTAGTGACCAAACATGGCGCTATTATGGACAAATACGATCCTGAGAAAAAAGTAGCCATTATGGTTGATGAGTGGGGAGCTTGGTACGAGGTAGAAAAAGGAACCAATCCTGGATTCTTGTACCAACAAAACACAATGCGAGATGCTGTTTTAGCTGGAGCTACCCTTAATATTTTTAACAATCATGCCGATAGAGTACGTATGGCCAACTTAGCCCAATGTGTCAATGTATTACAAGCTGTGATCCTAACAGATAAGGCCAAAATGATTTTAACGCCTACCTATCACGTAATGAAAATGTATAGCGTACACCAAGAAGCTAAATTGATACCTGTAACATTTCAATCACCAAACTATACTTTCAATGGAGAATCCCTTCCTGCAGTATCCGTATCGGCTTCAAAAAACAACAACGGTACTATTCATATTTCGCTAGTAAATCTAGACACTAAGAACAAAAATACCATTGAAATTGCAGTAAATGAACTTGGAGTAAAAAACTTCACAGGAACGATACTAAGCTCCGCTAAATTACAAGACTATAACAGTTTTGATACTCCAAATAAAATTACTACCAATACATTCAAAGGGTTCGAAAACAAAAATGGAAAACTTCAAATCACCATTCCTCCATTCGCTGTAGTGGTTTTAGAAGGAAAATAAAAGCTGAAAGTCATGAAGAAAGCAACTGCATTTGTAAAAAACACCATTCAACTAGGCCTGTTTATACTAATCATAACTATGGTTAGTTGCTCTAAAGATGATCCCACAACAACGGATCCATCGACAACTCCTACGCCTACACCAAATCCTACGCCATCTACATTTGCTGGTCCTACTTACCCAGATAATTATACGGCAAACGCTTCATGGGGCAATCGTTTACAATGGAACTTGGCCAATGTACATGATCCATCAGTAGAGAAAAGTGGAGAATACTATTATATGTACCAAACCGATGCTTCCTATGGAAATGCACACGAAGGCAATGGTCACTTTTTTTACAGACGTTCCAAAGATTTGATCAATTGGGAATTTATGGGTGCAGCAATGACACAAGCTCCTGCTTGGGTAAAGGATTCCTTAAACAACAAAAGAGCTAGAATGAATCCCGCTTTACCGGCAATTACCAATCCAAGTTATGGATTTTGGGCACCATGTGTAAGAAAGGTAGGCAATGTGTACCGAATGTATTATAGTATAGTCGTAACCAATCCAATTGTTGGTACTGATACCAATACCTCTTGGACAGAGCGTGCTTTTATTGGCCTTGCCGAAACAAGTGATTTGGCCTCTAATAATTGGACCGATAAAGGTATGGTCGTTTGTTCAGAACCCGATGGTGTAAAAAGTTATGTTAGAAATGGTGGAAATGATTGGGATGCCTATTTCAAATTTAATGCTATCGATCCAAGTTTTATTCAAACTCCCGAAGGCGAACAATACCTTGTTTATGGTTCTTGGCACTCAGGAATTGCTGCTGTAAAACTAAATCCAGCTACTGGAAAACCATTTCAACTCAAAACAATAGATGATTATGGTGTTCGAATTGCTGGTCGTGGCAATGTAAACACCAATCGTTGGCAAGCGCTAGAAGGTCCAGAAATTATCTATAATCCAGACACACAATATTACTATTTATTTCTAGCCTACGATGAACTTTCGGTAGCCTACAATACTCGTGTAGCTCGTTCCAAAAATATTCTAGGTCCTTATGTTACCATAAGCGGACAAAGCGTTACTACTGGTGCCGAAACTTGGCCAATAGTCACTCATCCTTACTCATTCAACAATCACACGGGTTGGGTAGGATTTGGTCATTGTGCGGTATTCCAAGACCCCACGTCAAAACAATGGTACTACGCCTCTCAGGCAAGACTGCCGGAGGGTGTAGCGGGAATAGCGGTTTCGAATGCTGTAATGATGGGACACGTACGCGAAATAGAATGGACTCCAGATGGATGGCCTGTAGTAACTCCAGAACGCTATGCTGGTGTTCCAAAAACAAGCATAACGGAAGCTAATATCATTGGAACATGGGAATTTATCACTATGAATTATCAATACAAAACCATGCAAAAAGCAGTAACTGTTTATATGACTGCTGACAAAAAAGTTAGCGGTGGGGTAACCGGTACTTGGGCATATGATAGTAGTACCAAAATATTAACTTTTAATGGAAACAAATGCATTGTAAAAGATGCATGGGATTGGGAGGCCTCCACCCGAAAAGTGACGTTAACGTTTACTGGATTAAATTCTGGTGGGCAATCACTTTGGGGCAAAAAATCAAATTAATATAAGAACCAAACAAGAACACCAATGAAGAAAGTTCTTTTAATTGTAGCTTCTCTTATCGGCACTATTGCCATAATCTCAGCACAAAACAAGGCTACAAAAGCCGCTGAGATTAAGAAAGAGAACAACCCAATAATCACCGAAAAGTATACTGGGGATCCTGCCGCATTGGTATACAAAGACAAAGTATATCTTTATGCAGGTCATGATGAGGCACCAAACGATTTCAATTTTTATAAAATGAATGAATGGTTGGTTTATTCTTCTTCAGATATGAAGCAATGGCAAGAACATCCTGTACCTCTCAAAGTAACCGATTTTGAATGGGCCTCTGGAGATGCTTGGGCCTCGCAAGTCATAGAAAGAAATGGGAAATTCTATTGGTATGTCACCGTTTCTCATAAAACCATTAACGGTAAAGCCATAGGCATTGCTGTTGCTGATACTCCTACAGGTCCGTTCAAAGATGCCTTAGGAAAAGCACTTATAACCAATGATATGACCACCCAAACTAAAATTGATTGGGACGATATCGACCCAACCGTATTTATTGATACAGATGGTCAAGCTTATTTGTTTTGGGGAAATTCCGTTTGCCATTACACTAAACTGAAAGAGAACATGCTCGAAATGGACGGGCCTATTCAAACCATTTCCTTGCCTCATTTCACCGAAGCTCCTTGGATTCACAAACATAAACAATGGTATTATTTATCCTACGCATATCAATTTCCTGAAAAAATAGCCTATGCCATGAGCAAATCTATCAACGGACCATGGGAATTCAAAGGCATTCTAAATGAACTTGCTGGTAACTCAAACACAAATCATCAAGCGATTATTTCATTTAAAGGGAAAGATTATTTCATTTATCACAATGGAGCGATTCAACCCAACGGAGGTAGTTTTAGAAGATCGGTTTGTGTAGATCAATTGTTCTACAACAAAGATGGAACTATGAAACGGGTAATGATGACCACCGAAGGCATTCAATAGAAACCCAGTTTTAGTCTAGAAAATATAAAGCAATGAAATTTTACAAAAAAATAGCGACTTCACTTGTACTACTGATGACTATTGTATCATTGGCACAAAATAATATGGTTCATGATCCTGTGGTAATCAAACAAAAAGACACCTACTATCTGTACTGTACGGGCAAAGGCATCAGTGTTTTAAGTTCCAAAGATTTAAAAAACTGGCAACCAGAACCTTCCATCTTTAAAGAAAAACCGCACTGGGTAGATGTCGTGGTACCCAATTTTGACAACCATATTTGGGCACCTGATATCTCTTTTCATAATAATACATATTACTTGTATTACTCTGTCTCGGCTTTCGCCAAAAACACATCTGCTATTGGTGTAGCTACTAATACAACCTTGAACCCCAAAGACCCCGCCTACAAATGGATTGACCATGGTATTGTGATTCAGTCACAACCGAATCGCGACATGTGGAATCCCATTGATCCCAATTTGGTTTTTGACGATAGCAACACCCCTTGGTTAACTTTTGGCTCTTTTTGGGAAGGACTAAAAATGGTGAAACTTAATCCAGATTTGAAATCTATTGCTAACCCACAAGAATGGCACACCATTGCCAAACGCAAACGCTCTTTTGATTTACCCGACACCGATCCCGGAGATGCTGCACTCGAAGCGCCATTTATCTTTAAGAAAAAAGGATATTACTATCTATTTCTTTCATGGGATTTGTGCTGTAGAGGAGACAAAAGCACATACAAAGTCGTAGTAGGAAGATCCAAAAACCCAACTGGTCCTTATGTAGACAAAACTGGAAAATCGCTCAATGAAGGAGGCGGTAGTTTGGTGGTAGAAGGAAACGAAAACTATTTTGGCGTAGGCCACAACAGCGTCTATACTTTTGACAACAAAGACTATATTTTTTACCATGGCTATGAAAAAAAATCCAACGGCGCTCCAAAATTAATTATAAAAGAACTACTCTGGGACACTGAAAATTGGCCTTCTTTAAAATAAAAAGAAATGAAAAAATTGATATCATCTGTGAGCTTTCTATTGGTATTGCCAATAGTTTTCGCTTCATGGAAAGCAATTCCACCAAAAAAAAACAAAGCACTTCCTACTAAAGGATATGCAATAACGCCTGTCAACATTCAGCAGGTACAACTAACAGATGCTTTTTGGTTACCCATCATTAAAAGAGTGCAAGAAGTAACCATTGAATATGCCGTTCAAAAGTGCAAAGAAGAAGGACGTTTGGACAACTTTTTGATTGCTGGCGGACAAATGAAAGGCGAAGTAAAAGGACAAATGCCTTTTGATGATACGGATGTGTACAAAATTATTGAAGGTGCCTCAAACACATTGATTAGCGAACCCAATCCAAAATTAGAAAAACAACTAGATGCTTTGATTGCTATCATCAAAGTAGGTCAAGAAAAAGATGGCTATCTCACAACTTGGAGAACCATAAACCCAGCCAAACCCCCTTGTACATGGGTACCTGTTATAGAAGGTAAACGTTGGGAATCATTACAAATCAGTCATGAATTATACAATTCTGGACATATGATTGAAGCTGCGGTTGTCCATTATAAAGCCACTGGCAAAAGAAACTTTTTGGATATTGCGATTAAAAATGCAAACCTACTAGTACAAACTTTTGGAGACCAACCCAATCAAGTGCATGGCGTACCTGGCCATCAAATTGTAGAAACTGGACTAGTGAATCTATATCAAATTACCAAAAACAAAGCCTATCTAAAACTAGCGAAATACTATCTTGACAATAGAGGAAATCCAAAAAACCACAAACTATATGGGGCTTATTCCCAAGATGATATTCCAGTAATACAACAAAAAGAAGCAGTAGGTCACGCAGTAAGAGCTGTTTATATGTATGCAGGAATGACTGATATTGCTGCAATATATAACGACAAAAACTACTTGAATGCGGTAAATAATTTATGGACAAACATGGTTAACAAAAAAATGTACCTCACTGGTGGTATTGGAGCCAAACATGATGGAGAAGCTTTTGGTGAAAACTACGAATTGCCCAATCTTACTGCTTACAATGAAACTTGTGCTGCTATTGGTGATGTATATTGGAATCACAGATTGCACAACTTAACTGGAAAATCGGATTATTTCGATGTAATTGAACGCTCTTTATACAACGGATTAATCTCTGGAATATCCCTAGATGGAAAACAATTTTTCTATCCCAATGCTTTAGAGTCTGATGGAATACACAAAAACAACAGAGGGTCCTGCACTCGTCAATCATGGTTTGATTGTTCATGCTGTCCTACGAACTTGATTCGTTTTATTCCCTCGATTCCTGGATTGATTTATTCCCAAAGCAAAAATACCCTTTATGTAAATTTATACGCTTCGAATACCGCCAAAGTAACACTAGAAAAAACCGAATTAGAGATTAGTCAACAAACCAATTACCCTTGGAATGGAAAAATTACACTGACTATTACTCCAAAAAACACAGCAACATTTACCCTCAAATTACGAATTCCAGGATGGGCAAGGAATCAAGTACTGCCAGGAGATTTGTATCACTATAGCTCCGCTTCTACTGCAAAAACTATGATAACTATAAATGGAATTCCTTTTGAAGGCGACGAAAATAATGGATACATAAGCATCCATCGAAAATGGAAAAAAAACGATGCTATTGCAATAGATTTTCCAATGGAAGTTCAAAAAGTTATCACCAATGAAAAAGTAGTGACCAACAAAGATAAAGTAGCACTAGAATATGGCCCAATTGTATACGCATTGGAAGAAATGGACAATAAACACAACTTCGATACTATAAAAATCAATCCATCAGAAACTTTTAAAGTAGAATACAACCCTAGTTTGCTCAACGGAATTAATGTAATTGAAAACTCAAACCTGAAAGCCATTCCTTACTACTCATGGTCCAATAGAGGGGTTGGAAAAATGAAAGTTTGGATAGATAAGAAATAAAAAGAGTACCTGAGAATCTTAGATTATTTATAAAAAATAGAAATAAAGTAACAAAATATGAAATCAAAGCTAATCACAAAAATAACCCTATGCGGTCTTTTACTAAGTGGTGTATATGGCATGGGACAAACCAATACATTTGAGATAGAAGTTGGAAAATCGGTCACCAAAATTCAGCCCACTATGTACGGAGTATTTTTTGAAGACATCAACTTCGCCGCCGATGGTGGTTTGTATGCCGAAATGATCAAAAACCGTTCCTTCGAATTTGAACTGCCTTTTATGGGCTGGCAAGAACCTAACAGCGACCGACACAAGTTAAACACAAACTCGGGAATTGCGAAAATCGTAAAATACGCTACCGAAGGCACCAATCATAGCTATTGTCGTGTGACTATCAACGAGCCCAAAGGGTACGAACTGATCAATGAGGGATTTAGAGGAATGGGAATTAAAAAAGACGCCCGATACAATATATCGCTCAATGCAGCCAAAGAATCAGGGAATATTTCCAGAATAAAAATCCAATTCATTGACAAAAACAATACTGTTCTCGGAGAATCCTCTATCACTCCTACTGCATCCAATTGGACCAATTATACCACCCAACTAATTGCTACAAAAACAGAAGCCAAAGCCCGACTCAAAATAACTTTTGAAGGAACTGGCGTACTAGATTTAGACATGATTTCTCTTTTCCCAGAAGATACTTGGAAGGGAAGAAAAAACGGAATGCGTAAAGATTTAGTGCAACTTTTATACGATCTAAAACCTGGTTTTCTTCGTTTTCCTGGCGGTTGTATTGTAGAGGGAAGAACACTAGCACAACGCTATCAATGGAAAAAAACCGTAGGCGAAGTAGCAAAAAGAGAAACTTTAATCAACAGATGGAATACCGAGTTTGCTCACAAACCAACACCAGACTATTTTCAAAGTTTTGGTCTTGGATTTTATGAATACTTTCTCCTTTCAGAAGATATTGGAGCCGCACCACTACCTATCTTAAGTTGTGGTATGGCCTGTCAGTTTAATACTGGTGAATTAGTTCCAATGGAAAAATTAGACCCTTATGTACAAGACGCCTTAGACCTCATCGAGTTTGCCAATGGCGATGTAACTACTCCTTGGGGAAAAATCCGTTCAGAGATGGGACACCCCAAACCCTTTAATCTAAAACATATTGGAGTTGGTAACGAGCAATGGGGACCTGATTATATCGAGCGCTTTAAAGTTTTCGAAAAGGCTATCAAAGCTAAATACCCTAGTATCATTATTGTTTCTGGCTCTGGTCCTTTTCCCGAAGGAGATTATTTTGACTACGCTCATTCTGAACTCAAAAAACTTAATGCCGAAATTGTGGATGAGCATTATTACAAAAGTCCAGAATGGTTCCGAAAAAATGCTACTCGTTATGACAGCTATGACCGCAAAGGACCCAAAATATTCGCTGGAGAATATGCTGCACAAAGTGTAGAAATTGCTAGTCCTGACAATAAAAACAATTGGGAATGTGCTTTCTCTGAAGCTGCTTTTATAACGGGTATGGAGCGCAATGCCGAAGTAGTTCACCTTACCTCCTATGCACCACTATTGGCTCACGAAGAAGGATGGCAATGGACACCCGATATGATCTGGTTCAACAACTTAGAATCTTTTGGAACACCAAATTATTATGTACAACAATTGTTCTCGAATAATAAAGGAACAGACTTAATTACCATTACCGAAAAAGGAAAAGCCATTACAGGTCAAAACGACCTGTTTGCATCGGCAGTGAAAGATATCAATACCAAAGAGGTAATCGTAAAAATTGTCAATACCAAAGATACCCCTCAAAAAGTGAATTTGAACTTCAAAAATGCCAAATTGGAATCAAAAGGACAACTAATCACCTTAAAAGGAGATCAATTAAATGATGAAAACTCATTTGCAGCACCTAAGAAAATTAGCCCCATTACAAGCACACTTACCCTTAACGGAACTAATGCCAATTTAAATCTAGCGGCTTACTCGGTAACCGTAGTAAAAATAAAGATGAAATAATCGTAGTAAATCAAAGAGTAGGTTATAAAAAGCATAGGCTTTACCTCAAAAAACGTTGATTTACTTAGCATTTAATAAAAAGATAATCGTCACAAATTATTAAGTGTTTATTGTACACTTATAAAATAAAAAAGAGTATATTTGTTATCAGATTTAAAGAATATGACAATGAAAAACTATGTAATAGGTCTTGATTATGGAACAGATTCTGTTCGTGCAGTATTGATTGATACTGATAACGGGCAAGAAATAGCGTCTAATGTTCATTATTATCAAAGATGGAAAAACAAACAATATTGTAACGCTGCAATCAACCAATTTCGCCAACATCCTTTGGATCATATCGAAGGATTAGAAAACACTATAAAACAAGTAGTTGCTTCAGAAAATGTATCGCCTTCACAAATCAAAAGTATTTGCATTGACACCACAGGTTCTTCACCAATTCCAGTAGCTCAAGACGGTACTCCTCTTGCGCTTACCAAAGGTTTTGAGGAAAATCCTAATGCCATGATGATTCTCTGGAAAGACCACACTGCCATAAATGAAGCCAACGAAATCAATGAACTAGCGGCCAACTGGGGAGGAGAAAATTTCACCAAATACGAAGGGGGAATTTATTCTTCGGAATGGTTTTGGGCCAAAATTTTACATATTGCTCGTCAAGATGAAGCCGTAAAAAATGCCACCTATACTTGGATGGAACACTGTGATTTGATGACTTATTTACTAATTGATTCCAAAGATTTAAAAACATTCAAACGCTCTCGTTGTGCCGCCGGACATAAAGCAATGTGGCATGAAGACTGGAACGGCCTTCCACCAGAAGACTTCTTGGCAAAATTAGATCCCTATTTGGCCTCTTTGAGAGGGAAACTCTACGACGAAACCTATACTTCGGATGTAGTAGCTGGAAATCTAAGTCAAGAATGGGCAACTCGATTGGGACTTACCACTGATACACTCATTGCGGTTGGAACATTTGATGCGCACTCTGGAGCAGTAGGTGCAAAAATCGAAGAACATACTTTGGTACGCGTTATGGGAACCTCAACTTGTGATATCATTGTAGATACCAAGGCATCAATAGGTTCCAAAACTGTTCGTGGGATTTGCGGACAAGTAGATGGCTCTGTAATCCCAGGATTTATTGGGCTAGAAGCAGGACAATCTGCCTTTGGTGACTTATTGGCTTGGTACAAAGAATTACTAATGTGGCCTACAGAAAAAGTGTTGGCCTCTTCTACCCTTTTGACACCTTCGCAAAAAGATGCGTTAAGAACAGAAATCAGTGACAAACTTATTATAGAACTAACTGCCGAAGCAGAAAAAATTCCATTATCCGAAAGTGTGCCCATTGCTTTAGACTGGATTAACGGAAGACGAACTCCCGATGCCAATCAAGAATTGAAAAGTGCGCTATCCAATTTATCGTTGGGTACCAAAGCCCCACATTTATTTAAATCATTAGTGAATGCCATCTGTTTTGGTTCTAAAAAAATTGTAGATCGCTTTGAAGAAGAAGGCGTAAAAATCAATAGCGTTATTGGTATTGGTGGTGTAGCAAGAAAATCGCCTTTTATCATGCAAACTTTGGCAAATGTGCTGAACAAACCCATCAAAGTGGCTGCTTCAGATCAAACTCCGGCTTTGGGAGCCGCTATTTATGCCGCTGTTGCCGCAGGTATTTACCCCAACGTAATCGAAGCCAGTCAAAAAATGGGAAGCGATTTCGAAAGCGAATATTTACCACAGCTAGACAAAGTAGCCGCTTACAATAAACTGCTATTAGCCTACGAACAATTAAGTCAATTTGCCGATCCATCTCTAAAAAACCAACACTATGAGCACGCTATATAAAGACCTGAAACAAGAATGCTATGAAGCCAATATGCAGCTGAATGCTTTGAACTTGGTAGTTTATACTTTTGGCAATGTAAGTGCAGTAGATCGAGAAAAAGGGGTTTTTGCCATCAAACCAAGTGGTGTACCTTATGAAGACTTAAAACCCGAAGATATGGTGATACTTGACTTTGACAACAATATCATCGAAGGAACTATGCGTCCGTCATCGGACACCAAAACGCATGCTTATTTGTATAAAAAATGGCCTAACATTGGCGGAGTAGCGCATACCCACGCAACTTACTCTGTAGCCTGGGCTCAATCGCAACTCGATATTCCGATTTTTGGAACCACTCACGCCGATCATTTAACGGCTGATATCCCTTGTGCGCCACCAATGGCCGATTCACTTATTGAAGGAAATTACGAACACAATACAGGAATCCAAATTTTGGATTGTTTCAAAGAAAAAAATCTTTCTTATGAAGAAGTGGAAATGGTATTGATAGGCAACCACGGACCTTTTGCTTGGGGAAAAAACGCTGCCAAAGCGGTTTACAACAGCAAAGTACTTGAAGTAGTTGCCGAAATGGCGTATCTGACTTTACAAATCAATCCAAACGCCCCTAGATTGAAGGATTCTTTAATCAAAAAACATTACGAGCGCAAGCACGGAAAAGATTCGTATTACGGTCAGTAATTTTAGTGTAAGGTTTCTTTGGTTTACAGTTGTTTAAACTAAAACAAACCTTTAAACAATTTTAAACTTTAAACAATTTTAAAAAAATATTATAATGATAGATATCTCTCAAAAAGAAATTTGGTTTGTAGTAGGAAGCCAAGAATTATACGGTGAAGAAACCCTGAGAAAAGTAGCCGAACATTCACAAATTATTGCAAAAGGACTAGATGCTTCTGCAAAGTTACCTGTTAAATTAATTTATAAAGATGTTGTAAAATCTCCTGCACAAATTACGAATGTGTGCTTAGAAGCGAATACCAACAAAAACTGTATTGGAATCATCGCTTGGATGCATACCTTCTCTCCAGCCAAAATGTGGATTGGTGGTTTGAGTATTTTGAACAAACCTTTATGCCATTTACACACTCAATTCAATGCCGAAATCCCTTGGGCTAGTATTGATATGGATTTTATGAACTTGAACCAATCCGCTCATGGAGACCGAGAGTTTGGATTTATCATGTCTAGAATGCGCAAAAAACGCAAAGTAGTGGTAGGTCATTGGGAGGACGAAAGAGTACAAACCAAATTAGGCAATTGGACAAGAGTAGCCTTAGGCTGGAATGAATTGCAAAACCTAAAAGTAGCTCGTATTGGCGACAATATGCGAGAAGTTGCCGTTACCGAAGGGGATAAAGTAGAAGCTCAAATACGTTTTGGAGTATCTGTAAATGGTTATGACTCATCGGATGTGACCAAACATATCGAGAAAGTAACCGACAAACAACTGAACGATTTATTGGCGGTTTATGAAGCCTCTTATACTTTGACTCCTTCTTTGAAAGAAGGTGGAGCACAAAGACAATCACTAGTAGATGCCGCAAAAATAGAATTAGGACTAAGAGCTTTCTTGGAAGAAGGTGGTTTTGGAGCCTTTACGGATACGTTTGAAAATTTAGGCGTTTGGAAACAATTACCTGGAATTGCAACCCAACGTTTGATGGCCGATGGCTACGGTTTTGGTGGCGAAGGCGATTGGAAAACAGCTGCAATGGTTAGAGCGTTGAAAGTTATGAATGTAGGCCTTGAAGGAGGAACCTCGTTCATGGAAGATTATACCTACCACTTCACTCCACAAAAATCGTATGTTTTAGGATCACATATGTTAGAAATTTGTCCTTCCATTGCAGATGGAAAACCTTCTTGTGAAGTTCATCCGTTAGGCATTGGTGGGAAAGAAGATCCAGCCCGTTTGGTGTTTAATTCTCCAGCTGGCGATGCCATCAACGTATCTTTGGTAGATATGGGTACTCGTTTTAGACTGATTGTAAATGAAGTAACGGTTGTAAAACCAATGGCTGATTTACCAAAACTTCCTGTGGCGCGTGTCGTATGGGATTGTAAACCAAACCTTGATATTGCAGCTACGGCTTGGATTCTTGCTGGTGGGGCGCATCATACGGTTTATAGCCAAGCAGTAACTACCGAATTTATGGAAGATTTTGCAGATATTGCTGGTATCGAATTATTGGTAATTGATGAAAAAACAACAATAAGAGACTTTAAAGACAAGCTTAATGCTAATGAAGCATACTTTCATTTGTTTCAACATGGCTTGTAAAAAGAAAAAAGTGTAGGTTAGCACTGTCTGCGTGAGTGATGGCAGTGGAGCTCTTTTTTTGATTCCGTTTTTTCGGAATCAAAAAAAAGCGGGAACGTACAGCACGACCCTCTGTCTCGTCTTTTCCGACGAGACGGAGGGGCACGCCCAACAAAAATTTTTGTTTATAGTTATTTCTAAAAACCAAAAAAACAAATATATGAATCTAGTAAAACGTTGTATTTATGGAATTTCCATTTTAAGTTTAGCGAGTATGAATGTGCAATGCAAAGGAGAAAAAAAAACAGATGCAGCGGAAACTGCACTTGAAACGAAAGCTACAGATGCTGTATCTATAGCCAAAACAATGTATGGTAAAACAGATAAAGGGGTACAAATAGACCGCTATACATTGAAAAACCAAAAAGGAATGGAAGTTGACATCATCACTTTTGGTGGGATTATTTCTTCTCTAAAAGTGCCTAACAAAGCGGGGAAATCCGAGGAAGTGGTACTTGGTTTTAACTCATTGGAACAATACATGAAGCCTAATCCGTATTTTGGAGCACTTATCGGAAGATATGGCAACCGTATTGCAAAAGGTAAATTTACTTTGGATGGAAAACAATATTCCTTGGCGATCAACAACACCCCAAATGCCTTGCACGGAGGTCCTGAAGGATTTCACCGAGTGGTTTGGACTGCCGAAGAAGCCAAAGGAGGCGATACTGCTTCGCTAAAATTGAAGTATGTAGCCAAAGACATGGAAGAAGGTTATCCTGGCAACTTGACGGTTTTTGTAACCTATACTTTGAATAAAGACAATGCTTTGGATGTTTTGTATGAAGCCACTACCGATAAAAAAACGATCGTAAACCTAACACAACATTCGTATTTCAATCTGTCTGCTGATTTTTCTAAACCTATTTTAGACCACGAAATCATGATTGATGCAGACAAATTGGTTCCTGTAGCTGCAACTTTGATTCCAACTGGACAGTTGACGGATGTTACCAATACTCCATTTGACTTTAGAAAACCGAAATTGGTTGGTGCAGCAATAGAAGCCAAAGACGAACAATTGAAAAACGGATTGGGTTATGACCATTGCTGGGTCTTGAACAACCAAAACAAAGGAGAACGATTAGTAGCCTCAGCTTATCATGCTACAAGCGGAAGAGTATTAGAAGTGTACACAGACCAACCTGGAATTCAGTTCTACTCTGGTAACTTTTTGGATGGAACTTTGCCAATGAGAAACGGCGGTACCTATGCACATAGAACTGGATTTTGCTTGGAAACACAACATTATCCAGATTCGCCGAATCAAAAAGATTTCCCAACAACAGTCTTAAATCCTGGGGAAAACTATAAAACAAAAACCACTTTTAAGTTTTCGGTTAAATAATAAAATAAATAATCTGGGTTCGATAAGTAAAGTTGATTTTTTGAATACATCTATTTAGTAAATACAATCATCGAAATCAGAACAACCTATCAAAAAAAACCCTAACTAATTATAGATTGAATTTTTCTACACATAAATAAGTCAACTGGTTATTGCTTGTAATTATGGTATTAGTTAGTACCCCGAGAGTTATACTTTCGGGGTTTTTTATTGATTTAAATTCTAATTCCTATCGAAGAAGTTCGTTACTATTTTAAAGAAAAATTGGTTGGTTCTTATTCAAAATCAAAAGGATGTTCATAAGAACATTAGCAAAGATCCTGAAGAAAAACCAACCAAATTTGTTTTATCATAAATTATACAATCCTCATTGCGATTATATTTTTACCACAAATCCGCCGTTGGGTTGTATGGTTACCGAAAGTGGCTTTGCCTTAGTAACAGGAAGCTTTTCAAAACCATTCTCACCATCAGTAATTAAAAAGCCGTTTGTTTGGGTTACGAATGACAAATCGATTGTTATTGTTTTAGCTACGTTTTCGGCATTGATGCCCACAATATGCCAGATGTTATTTTTCTTTCTTGCCATTACGATATACTTTCCAGGATAGCCTTCAATAAATTTGGAGTCCTCCCAATTCGTTGGTATATCTTTTAAATAATCTACAACATAACTAGGCATTTTGGCCATTCCTTCAGGAATTTCGGCTATGTGTTGGATTCCCGACAAGAACAAAACAGGAAGTGCCAGTTCAAAGGCAGGAGTTGTTTTACGCGTGATTCCAGGTATCGCATCGAGTACCATGGGAGTAAAATCCATAGGGTCAAAAACATTACGTGTAAACGGAATGGTAGCACAATGTGTCGGCTGTTTGTCGGCATCGGGTTGTCCAAAAGTAATAAACTCCTCCCCTTTGATGGCCTCAGTAGTCAACAAGTGAGGATAGGTACGCTGCCAACCTCTAGGAAGTGTAGCTCCGTGAAAATTAACCAACAACTGGTATTTAGCTGTAGCTTTCAGTAGTTCGTGATAATAAGCAATCATCGATTGGCCGTCGCCTCCAAAGAAATCTATTTTGACTCCCGCAATGCCTATTTCTTTCAACCTTCCAAATTCAGCGGCTCTACTTTCTGGCGTCAAGAGTTTACTTTTAGGATGGTATTCTGTTCCGTTCCAACTCCCAGAAGAATTGTACCAAACTAGTAATTTTACTTTCTTGGTTTTTCCATATTCAACCAATTCTTTGAGTTTATCAACGCCAATTCGGGTATCCCAATCAGCATCTATCAAACAGTAAGGCCAATTCATACTCGCCGCATAATCTATAAACTGACGCGTAATAGCATAATTAACCGATTCGTCTTTCAATAGCACCCAACTCCATGAAGCTAGTCCTCCTTTTATGAAAGAAGTGTCCATTTTGATAGCTGGTTCGGCCAGATCGGTTCCCAAAGTACTTTCGGTAATTGTGCTTAAAGTACCAATAGTTATGAGACGCCAAGGGGTGCGCCAAGGCAAAACAGATTCAGGTTGTAGCGCACCATTAGGAAAAACTTCTTGTTTTTGTGGAAAAGTAACCTGCAATGCCTGTGCATTGTCGTTATAAACCAATCTTGAACCACAGTATTTATCGTGTAGTCCAGTTTCTGAAAGTAACACCCATGCAGCATTAGTTTCAAAAAGTGCTGGATACACCCATCCCTCGCCTATCTCTGGTTGAGTAAGTACAGGGACTCCCATGGCATAATGTTCCTCGTAAGATGGGTTGGTTTCTTTCCATCCCGTCTTGGCCTTGGCCATAGGTTGCAACCAAGATTTGGTAGTAGAATCGAAATTGTAGGTCGTTTTTTCTTCAATTATTTTTTTAATATCCTTAGAATGGGAAGGAAAATAATAACGAAAAGCCACGCCATCTTTCGAAAGTTGAAAAATGATCTCCATCGGTTCGCCTTTGCCATTTACAAGACTTACAATGTATTGATTGGCCGAATAAGAAATTTCATTTCGTTTGCCCTGAAGCATGGTATAATGATCATTTACTTTTTTAGCCCTAGAAATTGCAACAACTTTTAAATCCGAGTAAAAATTGGCATCTTCACGGATAATGCCTAATTGCGAGGTATTGATTACCAATTTATTTTTATAGAAAACCCGATAAATAGCTGTTTTTTCAGGAGACAACTCAAACGCTACTTCGATAGTTTTATCAGCGTTGACCAAAATATGAGGACTGGATTTCACCGTAAACGAAGTGAAAAACAACAGTACTATTCCTAAAGTGAGAACTTGTTTCATTTTTTAAGTGTTTTTATTACACTTACAAGTTTACAACAAAAAAAGGAGTTAAAATAGCGATTGGCTGTAAAATTTAGAAGGTTGATTGTGTTTTATTTAGAAAAAAGTCTAGAAACAAAAAAACCGCTTCTTTCGAAGCGGTTCTGTACCCGGAGCCGGAGTCGAACCGGCACGGTTTCCCACAGGTGTTTGAGACCAGCGCGTCTACCAATTCCGCCATCCGGGCTTAGCAGACTGAAATAACAACAGTTATTTCTCGCAATAAAGAGATAATTAGTGGTAGCTAAATATCTTTTTTCTTTAACACGGTGCAAATGTAAAAAATAAAATTAAATGTTCAACTAAAAATACTTAAATTTTTCCTTTCAGTCTTGAATAAATTTTCTAAATTTGCACCTCGTTAAAACGACACACACTAACTAACTACACCCGAGGTAAATACAATAACCTTTTAAATATTTTTTTTAAGATCAATTGTAGTAACCATCGGAATTAAACAACAAATTAAATGTCACACCTAGAACCTGAAGCTAAAATTTTTGCTTGTTCACAAAGTGTATATCTTGCAGAGCAAATTGCAAAAAATTACGGAATTCCTTTGGGAAAAGTTACCCTAGCTAAGTACAGCGACGGAGAATTTCAACCTTCTTACGAAGAGTCAATTAGAGGATTACGTGTATTTATTGTTTGTTCTACATTCCCAACGGCAGACAATTTGATGGAATTATTAATGATGATTGACGCAGCCAAAAGAGCTTCAGCAAGACACATTACAGCAGTAATTCCTTATTTTGGTTGGGCAAGACAAGACCGAAAAGACAAACCAAGAGTTCCAATTGGAGCCAAACTAGTAGCTAATTTATTAGATGCTGCAGGGGCAACCCGAATTATGACCATGGATTTGCACGCAGATCAAATTCAAGGTTTCTTTGAAAAACCAGTAGATCATTTATTCGCTTCTACAATCTTTTTACCTTATGTAAAAAGTCTAGGATTAGAAAACTTGACCATCGCTTCTCCAGATATGGGAGGTTCAAAAAGAGCTTATGCGTATTCTAAATTCCTAGAATCAGACGTTGTTATTTGTTACAAACAAAGAAAAATGGCTAACGTAATTGACACAATGGAATTGATTGGTGAAGTAAAAGGAAGAAATGTAATTCTAGTAGACGACATGATTGACACTGGAGGAACACTGGCAAAAGCAGCCGATTTGATGATCGAAAAAGGTGCTTTGAGCGTAAGAGCCATTTGTACTCATGCCATTTTATCAGGAGAGGCTTACGAAAAAATTGAGAATTCAAAATTAAGCGAGTTAATCGTTTCAGATTCTATTCCTTTAAGAAAAGAATCTAATAAAATAAAAGTGTTGAGTTGTGCACCACTTTTTGCAGAAGTAATGCACATGGTGCACCACAACAATTCCATTAGTGGGAAGTTTATAATGTAAATTTTTTAGTTCCGAGTGATTAGTCCTTAGTGATTAGTCGACTTCTAAGAACTAAAAACTTACCACTAAGGACTATAAAGAAGAGTTTAATTAATAACTATTTAAATATTTACAATGAAATCGATTACAATTAAAGGATCAGAAAGAGAAAGCGTGGGCAAAGTGTCAACTAAAGCCTTACGTAATGCTGGATTGGTTCCTTGCGTATTATACGGAGGAAATCAAGCAGTGCATTTCTCAGCAGAAGTTATTGCATTCAAAAACTTGGTTTACACTCCAAACGCACACACAGTTGTGATTGAACTTGGAAATGGTAAATCTTTCAATGCTGTGTTACAAGACATTCAAGTACACCCAGTATCTGACAAAATTTTACACATTGACTTTTTCCAAATCCACGAGGATAAAGAAATTACAATGGAAGTACCTGTAAAAGTTATTGGTAACTCTAAAGGTGTTATGGCTGGTGGTGATTTACGTATGAACAACCGTAAATTAAAAGTAAAAGCATTACCAAAAAATCTTCCAGATTTTGTTGAAGCTGACATTACTCCACTTGAAATGGGTAACAAATTGTACGTTACTAAAGTACCTACACCAAACTTCAAAATCATGCACCCAGACAATACAGTAATTTGTCAAGTGAAGATCTCTCGTGCGGCTATGAAAGCAGCTCAAGAAGCAGCAAAAGCAGCAAAAGCTCCTGCAAAAGGAAAGAAAAAATAATTTTTTTCAATCATTATATCAAAGCGTCAGTTACACAACTGGCGCTTTTTTTTATTCTGAACTTGTTTTAATCTGAACTTGTTTCAGATTCTATGATTCAAATAAGAAGCACACCTCTCTTCTATCAATCACGAATCCTCCTGCTGTCCGCTATATCTTTACTGCCGAACCCCGTCAGCAAAGGATGCCGCTCCCATCAGGGCTACACTACACGACTCCTTTCCATAACAATTATAGACTTTCAATTTAACTTCTGCACCAAATACACTATTTTTGCAGCATCATAAAATAGATTCAAGTTTTGTTTCCATCACTAAAAAAGCAGTGATACAAAGCATAATAAAACTGGTGGTTCACAAACACCAAAAAAAATATTGAGAAAGTGAGTAAAAAGTTTTTAATAGTAGGATTAGGCAACATTGGCGCCGAATATGTCAATACCCGTCACAACATCGGTTTCAAAGTACTCGACTTTTTGGCTAAAAAAGAAAGTCTAGATTTTCAAACCGTAAAACTTGGGGCTTTGGCAGAATACAAGTTCAAAGGGCGAACTTTCTTGCTTTTGAAACCCAATACCTATATGAATTTGAGTGGCAAAGCCGTAAAATACTGGATGGACCAAGTAAACATTCCACTAGAAAACATTTTGGTAATTACGGACGACCTTAATCTTTCCTTTGGAACTATTCGTATCAAAGGCAAAGGAAGCGATGGCGGCCACAACGGATTAAAAAACATCAACCTTGTTCTAAATACCCAAAATTATACGCGTTTCCGTTTTGGCATAAGCGACCAATTCAAAAAAGGCCAACAAGTAGATTATGTTTTGGGCGAATGGGACGAACAAGAAAAAGCAGCGCTTCCTGAACGATTAGAAATAAGCACCGAAATTATCAAATCGTTTGGCACCGCTGGACTTAACAATACGATGAATAGCTTCAATGGAAAATAAAAAAAGGGAAACATTATTTTGTTTCCCTTTTCTGTTTTTATAAAGACCTAAATAACAGTTATTGAACAACTATTTTTTTCACTTCTTTTCTGTCACCATCTTCAACAGTGACTACATAAACTCCTGCCATTATCTTTTTCAAATCTAAAGTTTCACTAAAATTAGACGCGTTTTCGTATTGTTTTTGGAATACTTTTCGCCCTAACACATCCACTACCGAAACCACAACTGGCGAACTAGTCACACTAGAAAATTCAATTTTAAAATTACCATCCGAAGGATTAGGGAATAATTTAAAATCGGCAATACCCAATTGCTCTGTTCCCAAAGTTGCTTTTTGAGTACAAATCGTCACTGAAGCCGAACTAATTGTTCCACTATCATTGACATAAGCATCTCTAACTCGTAAAGTCCATGTCCCAGCTGGCTCTTGGGAGTTAAAACCACTCAATAAATCAGTTGGTGTGATGATTTGGAAAGCACTATTGGCACAATCCACAACATTTCCACTGTCATCAATTTTTAAAGTAAGTGGAATTGTTGAACTACCGCAAACCCTTTGCAGCAATCGCACCGTCGTATTCTGTGGACTTACAATTTCCAATTCTACATCAGACATATAAGTGTGAGACAATGCAACCTCAACATCAACATTAATGATACTACCCAAATCTGCAGGAACTACAATTTGTCTTGTCGTATAACTACTTACCCCATCAGGAATAGTAATTGGAGTTGTAAAAGTATAGGTATTACAAGCAGAAACAGTAGTATATCCAATAGCAAATGGAGTAGGATTCATTGAATAAAAAATAGAATTGGTAGGCTCTACCAAAATCCTACATTTCAAAGCAGTTACATTAGGCACTACAATTGATTGCGAACCATCGTTTGGCGTGTTACTAACCAAGGTAATTGGAAACGTAAGACCTCCATCAGTAGACAATTTAATGTTCACATTGGCTGCACCAGATAATATATTAGTATCATTTACATTCCAAGTAACGGTTTGCGTAGCCCCTTGAGTCCAACTTAAGTCGGTACTCGCTTGAGAAGTTACTTCAAAGGGGCCTGCAGTACCACTCACAGTTACCAACATCTCATCAGAAGCTGTTTGACCCGAACCTAAAGCAGCATTATCTCTAGCAGTAAAGACAAATGTCATTGTTCTTGCAATACTGCTTAAGGATTCCCATGTACTATTGAATCTATTAATCAAAACGTTATTATAAGCTGGAAAATAACGAGTCAACGAGGCTGTTGGAGGAAAAGAACGAAATAATGGACCATCAGCCTTATCTGGAATAGCTATACTATTCGCCCCAGCTGTTGTGACTGCTGAATCATTTTGTTCCCAAACATAGGTAAAAGAACCGTTGACAGTTCCACTTGTAGTTCCTTTCAATACAAATGGAGTACTTTTAGGAATGGTATAATCTGATCCCGCATTTACGCCAAATACAGCATTGGTTATAGCTGTTGGAACTGGACATTCTTTCGGAGCTAAATTTTGTTGAATTTGAGCAATACTAGCATAAGCAAAATAATCATCCGAATTGGATTGAACATCATAATCTGTAATACCTGCATACCCCATAATGGTTGAACCACTTCCAGGTTCAACATTAGTTCCCGTATCTTCAATTTCATGCGAAAAAGTGTGGGTAGCCCCCAATTGATGCCCAAACTCATGTGCAACAAAATCAATATCAAAAGTATCTCCCTCGGGTTTATCATTCGATGGAGAAGTATAAGCACTTCCTTTACCTGTATCACACACACAACCTATACAACCAGCATTTCCTCCTCCTCCAGAAGCGCCAAACAAATGACCTATATCATAACTTCCTTCACCAATAGTATTCGTCAAAGTAGTTTGAAGTTCTTGATTCCAAGCAGTAGGCGCTTTACCTCCAGTTACCGCTGTATAAGGATCTGTGGCAGCATCAGTAAAAATAACTTTGTCGTAATCAGCGATAATAATCAATTTTAAAGCCAAATCCCTATTAAAAACCCCATTGACTCTAGTCATTGTAGCATTCATAGCCGCCAAAGCACCTTGGACACTTTTTCCGTGATAAGCAGTATACTCACCAGTACAAGACAAGGCCAAACGCATCGTACGAAAAACACGATCACTAGATTTTGTATTAAACGCTTTTTCAGATAAATTAGATGCTATTTCTTTTTCATCAGTGGTACAATTCAAAGGCAATTCTCCTTTGGCTTTTTTATCCGATCGGTACAAAACATATTTTTGAGTCTCCCCTTTTATCGGTTCCATAAACTCAGCTGGTTGGCCATTGCTTCGCAAAACCATAGTTTGTATCCCTTTTTCTGAAGTACTGAAATAAATTGTGGCATTAGGGTCTGTAATTCCTTTTCCGCTAAACGATTGAACCGTTGGGAATTTAGCTTGCAAAATAGGATCAAAATTGGAAGTTTCCCAAATTAAAAAACGTTCCATTGTACCATCAGCATTAGGAAAACTAATTATTTCTTTAGCTACTTCTTCTTTTTTTCCTTTGGTTATTGCCAAAGTTGCCTTCAAATTTTCAACATTCAATTCATACAACCCTTCATTGGATCTTTGATCTGTGGCTAATGTTCTACTAGAAATTGCAGCCGTCGAAACACGTTTCCAAAAAACTTTATCTTGAGCTTGAACAAGAGTTGAAACACAAAATAAAACCAAAAAAAGTATCTTTTTTTTCATTAAATGATGGTTTTGAGACATTAAAGTTACTATTTTTATTTTTATACCCACTACCTTTCGAATAGAAACATTGCAAATTGTTGTGTATTTTTTTGAAAAAAGTAAACAATTTTAACAAAAATATTCCCTATAACCCAAAGTAAAAAAATCCTACTAAACAAAACAATTAAAAAATCTTGTTATGCTCTAATCCAATTAATTCAAAAAAATAGTAATCTTGAGCGATAAATAGAATCAAAAATCCTTTCTATCTTATTTCAAAATCATGCTTTAACATTGCCGCTTTTCAAAATAGATAGTATAAATTTGCAGCTTTATAAATTAGTCATTTTGAAGATTTTTCACTCCATAAACGAATTTGTTGCTACCAAAAAAACGATTCTAACTTTAGGCACTTTTGACGGCGTTCATTTTGGGCACAAAACCATTTTGAAAAAAGTAACACAAGGTACGATGAATGGAAACTACGAAAGTGTAGTACTTACTTTTTTTCCACATCCAAGAATGGTACTCCAAGAAAAATCGGGTATAAAATTGTTAAACACTATTGCTGAAAAAATAGAATTATTGGAGCACTTAGGTATCGAAAATTTGATCATTCATCCTTTTGACACAACCTTTTCACAATTAACTGCCGAGGAATTTGTTAGAGATTTTTTAGTCAATCGTTTCAATATTCAAAAAATCATTATTGGATATGACCATCGTTTTGGCAGAAATAGAACCGCCGATATTAATGACTTGATTACCTATGGTAAAACGTATAACTTCGAAGTTGAACAAATCACAGCTCAAGAAATCAATGCAATTTCTGTTAGTTCAACCAAGATAAGAACTGCCATCTTAGAAGGTGAAATAGAGTTAGCCAACGCCTATTTAGAATATCCTTATCCTATTTCAGGTCAGGTTATTCAAGGAAAACAGCTAGGTAGAACCCTTGGCTTCCCTACAGCAAATATTGCCATAGCAGAAGATTTTAAATTAATTCCAAAAAACGGAGTATACGTTGTAAGCAGTTTCATAAACGAAGAACTGGTTTATGGAATGATGAACATTGGAACCAATCCGACAGTAGGAGGCGAAAAACAAAGCATAGAAGTTCATTTCTTAGATTTCAACAAAGATTTATACAATCAATCCGTTAAAATTTCCATTTTGCATCGTTTGCGTTCTGAACAGAAATTTCAAAACATTGATTTTCTAAAAGCGCAATTAGCACTTGATGAAAACACAACAAGAGAATACATCGCTACCCATCAGACGATTAACAAAAGTTAATCTTTCTTAAAATAAAATTACAGTAGTTTTTTTGAGTAACTTTATGGCTATTGAATTCATTTTCAATATACTAAACTCTAACTTAAAAAACTACATTATGAAAATTTCAAAAGAATTTCAGAACGGCTTTCTCATTTTTTTGGGTATTGCCATTTATTTTTTGTTGATGAACTTAGTTGGCCTATCGGATGTTTTCTACCTGCGTTTATTCAACACTCTTTTTGTATTGTATGGTGTGAATCGATCAATTATGATGAACATTCACGATGGGGAAGTATTTTTGGCTAACAATGCAAAATCAGCCATGAAAACTTCACTAATTGGCGTTTTCCTCAGCATTATAGGATTGATTGTTTTTAGCTATTTGCAAGGAGGAGATCAATACGTACAATCACTCTCTAAAACATTTCTTTTTGGCGGAAATCCTTCTGTGATGACCTATAGTATTTGTTTGTTATTTGAAGGAATTGCCTCAACCGTTGTAGTAACAATGCTACTTCTATTATATTGGAACAATAGATTGGTAACGGACTAACTTCTCGCCAAATAATACCGCTTTTAGCCTGCCTAGATTGTTACTTCAAAACAAATTGATTACTTTTGTGGCACTAAAAATGCACCTATGAGCAGTACAAAACACAATTGGACCAGAGAAGAAATCATTGCGATATATAATAAACCATTAATGGATTTGCTTTATGAAGCAGCATCTATTCACAGAACAAACCATGACCCGAATGTCGTACAAGTTTCTACTTTGCTATCTATAAAAACTGGAGGATGTCCTGAGGATTGCGGATACTGTCCACAAGCAGCAAGATACCATACAGAAATTGAAGGAAATGATTTGATGTCTGTAAGCCAAGTAAAAGCACAAGCTTTAAGAGCAAAATCTGGAGGATCTTCAAGAGTTTGTATGGGAGCCGCTTGGCGAAATGTAAAAGACGGTCCTGAATTTGATCAAGTAC
This sequence comes from Flavobacterium sp. 9R, assembly GCF_902506345.1. NCBI lineage: Bacteria > Pseudomonadati > Bacteroidota > Flavobacteriia > Flavobacteriales > Flavobacteriaceae > Flavobacterium > Flavobacterium sp. 9R. The sequence goes on from NZ_LR733413.1 coordinate 2,537,844, forward strand.
TAGAAATGGTTCGTACCATCAACAAACTGGATATGGAAGTATGCTGTACTTTGGGTATGCTTACAGAAAATCAAGCCAAAAGATTAGCCGAAGCTGGTTTGTATGCTTACAACCATAATTTAGACACTTCTGAAGAATACTATAAAGAAGTTATCTCTACACGTGGTTTTGAAGATCGTTTACAAACTATAGAAAATGTTCGAAAAACAAATGTTACCGTTTGTAGTGGAGGAATTATTGGAATGGGAGAAAGTATCGAAGATCGTGCAGGAATGTTGGTATCACTTTCTACTTTAAATCCACAACCAGAATCTGTGCCAATCAATGCTTTAGTTGCCGTTGAAGGAACTCCAATGGAGGAAGAGAAACCGGTTGAAATTTGGGAAATGATTCGAATGGTTGCCACAACAAGAATCGTAATGCCAGAAACCCAAGTTCGTTTATCTGCTGGAAGAATGAATATGAGTAGAGAAGGACAAGCTTTGTGCTTCTTTGCTGGAGCAAACTCTATTTTTGCTGGAGATAAATTGCTAACTACACCAAATCCCGATGTGAACGAAGACATGAAAATGTTTGAAATGTTAGGATTGCAACCGCAAAAACCATTTATAAAAATCATGCAACCTGAAACGGTAGAAGCAGAAGACTCTCAGTATAATGCACTTGGAGAAAAACCAAAATGGTCTAGACCAGGTCATACTATCGAAAGAAATGTAGAAGCTAGTAGTAAGAATAAGTAGAAAATATTTTACCATAAATTAAAGCTTTATTAACTTTGCTCTTAGTCCAAAAAACTAAGAGCTTTTTTTTTAATTTTTAATTTCCTTCTATGAAACTGAATCTTACTGAAATTGAACGTGTTGAAACTATTTCAAAAGAGGATTTTTATAAGCACTACATTAAAAAACAAAAACCCTTAGTAATCCAAAAATTGACCAAAGACTGGCCCGCTTACGAAAAGTGGAACCTCAATTACATCAAAACTATTGCTGGCGACAAAATTGTTCCATTGTATGATGATCGTCCAGTTTCTCATAAGGATGGCTTCAACGCAGCGCACGCCACTATGAAAATGGCCGACTACATCGACCTTTTACAATCAAAACCCACAAATTATCGCATTTTTCTATACGACTTAATGAAAGAAGTCCCTGTGCTTCAAAATGACTTTAAATGGCCTAAAATAGGGCTACGTTTAGTAAAACAATTGCCCATGTTGTTTTTTGGAGGAGAAAATTCTAAGGTGTTTATGCATTACGATATTGATTATTCCAATATTTTACATTTTCATTTTCATGGAAAAAAACAATGCATGCTTTTTGCTCCAGACCAAACTCCCTTTCTATACAAAGTCCCTCATGCACTTATAGCTAGAGAAGACATCGATTTTGACAATCCTGATTTTGAAAAATTTCCAGCTTTAAAAAAGGCACAAGGACTAATTACAACCCTGAATCATGGTGAAATGCTTTATATGCCTGAAGGCTATTGGCACTATATGAAATACTTGACTCCTGGATTTTCAATGAGTTTAAGAGCCTTTCCTAGAAGACTTAACAATCTATCAAAAGCAGTTTATAATGTTTTCTTTATGCGCTATTTTGATAGCATTATGAGAAAAGTCAAAGGACAGGCATGGATTGATTACAAAAACGAAAAAGCCATAAAAGACACCGAAAAAATTTAACCGCAAGAAGTTTATAAGAAAAAACATTTAAGTCAAAGAAGTTTTTTTGAGAATAAGCTCCGTGTTTTAAACCATATAAGACAAATAAGGACATAGAAGTTTTTAGCTGATTCCTATAAAATAAAACTCTTTTACTTTGTGTAGCTTCGTGACTTCTTTGTTTTGCTTTGTGGTGAAAATTTAACCGCAATGTTCGCAAAGATTTACGCAAAGGACGCAAATTTCAAGAGTATTCCTTTGTGTAGCTTCGTGACTTCTTCGTGTTTCTTGGTGGTAAAAAACTTAACCGCACAAAGTTTAAACAGTTAATCAGTTAAACGATTAACCAATCTATCTGTAAAAGAAAAACCCTTTCAAAGCACTTGTAGACTGCCCCCAAAAAGTTAGACACTATTTGGGGGTATTTTTATGGAAAGAAAAGTCAGATATGATGCTGCATTTAAACTTGAATGCGTAAAATTAGTATTAGAAAAACATTATTCGTGTAATTATGTTTCTAATCAAAAAGGTCTAAATGAGTCTAATATTCGTAAATGGGTTCGATTTTATAAGCAATATGGCAGTATTGGTTTACTGCCAAGAAAAAACCAAAGTTATTCGGTTGCTTTTAAATTGAAAGTATTAAAAGCAATTAATAACAACTCATTGTCTTTGAGAGCCGCCAGTGTTAAGTTTAATATACCTGACACTAGTATTATTGTTAAATGGAAGAAGGATTTCACTACTTTTGGCTTAGTAGGCTTACAACCAAAAACTAGAGGCAGACCAACATTTATGGACACCAATAAAAGAAAAAAGCGAAAATCAGACAAACCCTTAACTAGGGAAGAAGAACTTCTATTAGAGAATGAAGCATTGCGTTGTGAGAACGAATTGCTAAAAAAGTTGCAAGCCTTAATTCAAGCAGAAGAGAAAGCCAGAAAGCGCAAGCCATAATGGAATTAAGGCATGAGTTTGATTTGAATTTACTTTTAAAGCAAACCAATATGGCACGCAGCAATTTTTATTATCATCAAAAAAAAGTAAAATCAGTCGATAAATATCAAGTAATAAAAGAGTTAATAAAGTCTATTTATCACAAACATNAAAGAAACCTATCTTGATAAATTTATGATGTTTACGAATAAAAATAACTTATGAAAGGCACAACAAACCTTCGTGTAATTCTTATTCGAAGGCTTGTTATGTCTTTTTTTTAAACTAAAAAATAAATAAATTTTTAGTTTGTATATATCATAGTAATCGGGGCTAAAGAGAAGCCAATTGCTTTTTAGGGTACATTTATTCAATCACCTCGCGTTCTACAAAATAATTCACAATGGCTTCTTTCATCAAAACGGTTTGTTCACCGGCTTTCAAAGGTGGTAACTCTTCCTTGACTTTGTAATGTGGCCAACCTTCTTCATCAAAAAAATCGAATTCATAAAATCCATAAGGTTCCAGCAATCTGCAAATAGCAATGTGCATCAGGTTTACCTTTTCATCTTTCTTAAACTCGCGGTGCACTTGCCCCAACTCCTGAACCCCGATAAGGTAAATTATAGCGTCTAAATCCAAATCTTCACCTTGCGAAAATCGATCTGACAATAAGGAAACCAAGCGTTCCCAACGTTCTTTTAACTGTATATCTCTAGACATTATTTAAAATTTAGGAATTAGGATTAAAAAAATTAGGATTTGAGAACAAATACCATCATTTAATGCTAAATAATTTTCGGCAAAGATAAGCACTTGAAAATTGAGTTACGGTATCGCCTATTTCTTTTATATTTGCCGTTTTAATTTTTACCCTAAAAATATGACTTTTTTTGATCTTTTAATCGGTGGTTTATTGGCGTATGCCTTGTTCAAAGGCATTCAAAACGGACTTTTTGCCGAATTGGCTTCTTTAGTTTCTTTGTTAATTGGAATTTACGTAGCGGTAAAATTCTCAGCACTTATGGCATCCATAATCTCAAGTATTGTAAAATGGAATCCGTATACAATACAAATAGTGGCTTTTATACTCACCTTCATTGTGGTGGTCGTGGGTATCTATATGCTTAGTAAATTTTTTACAGGTCTAGCCGATTTTGCTTATCTAGGTTGGATCAATAAAGTAGGTGGTGGCGTATTTCGAGTGTTGAAATTTGTACTAATTATCAGTGTATTTTTGACCATTTTCGAAAAAATCAATTACCATAATTTCTTAGCTAAAAAAGAGACCTTGGATAAATCACTATTTTTTAATCCGATACAAAAAACTTCTGCTTTTATTTTTCCTTCACTAGAAAAGCTATACGATAAAGCTAAAAAATAAGATTCTTTATTTAAAGTATACAAAAGCGCCCTTGGAATATTGAATTTCAAGGGCGCTTTTGTATATAATCATTAATTACTTTACTTCTTTTATCGCACTAGCATTGAGCCACCCCTCAGTCCCATCGGTAAGTTGCACTTTTCTCCATTGCTCTAAATTTTCCAACACATAGACTTTGGCGCCTTCGTGAAGCATTATAACAGCTGGGCTGGAGTTCTGCGGCTCGCTTTTGACTTCCGTCATAGCAGCAAAAAGAATGGCTGGTCGATCATTTTTAAAATGACTTTGTTCAAAATAACCCGCAAAAACGCTTATCAAAACGAGTAGCAATCCAAAAAACATCCCAAAGAAAAAAACTCGTTTCGCTAAAGAAGTTTGAGTAAAGTAATACCCTAAAAAAAGTAATAGCACTACCACAGCAAAACCAATCGCAATCCATCCCCAAGTATCATAATGAAAGAAAGCGGTAAAATCGTGTACTAGTTTCTCAAAACCTACTTTGGGAACCACTTTAATCTCATCAATGGTTTTCTTTTGGGCAAATTTCAAATTGTTTAGAATTTCTGTATCATTAGGTTTTAAGACCAAAGCTTTTTCATAATTATAAATCGCTGGCGCTACCTGATTGAGCTTGTAATAACAATTACCCAAATTGAAATACAAATCAGCCG